>JBIIJP010000019.1:0-49254 GCA_044233645.1 Methylocystis sp.
GATCCAGGAATACAACTACACCGCGACGAAGGAAGCCATCGCCCGCGCCGTGGCCGGCGAGCCGAAGGCCGCCGAAGTCGTCGCCAAGCGCAACGAAGCCAAGCACCCCTTCGCCGCCAACTAAGCGCGCGAAACGGTTCTGGTATAGAAAAGGGGAGCCAAAAGGCTCCCCTTTTTATTGCCGGTAACGACGATGCAGGATGTGATTGGCTGGGATATTGGCGGCGCGCATGTGAAAGCAGCGCGCGCGCGCGAGGGGCGACTCGTCGCCGTAGTGCAGCGCGCCTGCGACACGCACGCAGGCCTCTCCTCTCTCGAAGAAGCTGTGCGTGCAACCAGCGCCGAGCTTGGCCCCGCCATGCGTCATCATGTGACGATGACCGCAGAATTGTCGGACGCCTTCGAGGATCGCGCATGCGGCGTCGCAAGCATTTCGGCGATCATGGCGCACGAGCTCGGACCGGATATTTTTTTTTATGCCGGCGAACAGGGGCTCGTGGGGCGAGCCGATGTGGCGAAATATAACTACCTGATCGCTTCCGCCAATTGGCGCACGAGCGCCGAGTGGACGGCCCGCTCCTGTCGCAATGCGCTGTTCATCGATATCGGCTCGACGACCACCGATCTCATTCCGATTCGCGACCACAGAATCGTCGCGCAAGGCGCGACCGACGCCGAACGTTTAGCGCAAGGCGAGCTCGTCTATGCCGGCTTTTCGCGTGGCGCGCCGCAAGCCTATGTGCGGCAGGCGCCGATGAACGGCCGCTGGACGCCCCTGGTCAATGAAGCTTTCGCCAGCATGGCCGATGTGCGGCGCGTGCTCGGCGATTTGGCGGAAGGCGACAGCCGCGCGGATCTTGCGCCTACGGCCGATGGTCGTCCGAAGACACAGAAAGCCGCGCTGGCGCGTCTGGCGCGTCTGGCGGGTTTCGACGCCGCCGATCTGACCGATCGGCAATGGCGCGCCTTTGCCGATTATCTGGCGCACGCGCAACTGCGGATGATCGAGGATCAGATTGCGCTGCTCGCCTCGCGCGAAGGCTTTACGCCCGATGCGATTTTTGTCGGCGCCGGCGTCGGACGCGGACTCGTTGCGCGTCTGGCGCAGGCGCAGGGACGCGTGTGTCGCGATTTTGCCGATTTCGTTCCGGCTCCAGAAGAGTTACGCCTCGCCGTCGCCGATTGCGCGCCCGCCGTGGCGCTCGCACTGATGAAATGATTTATCGCGGGGCGTTTTGGGCGCGGGCCAGGGGGTTGGGCGTTGGCGCGCTGATTTTCACGAGAGTGCTGGTGTCGCGATGGGCGAACGGCTTGTCTGCGCCCTTGATCAGCAGCGTCGTTTCCTCGGCGTAGGACCATGTCCCATCCGGGTGAACCGTCACGGCGATGCGATAGGCGAGGGTTTTGAACGCTTCCTCCAAAAACGGATTCGAGCAGATGCCGAAGGTCGTTTCGCCCCGCTTCGCGACGAGCTCGAAACGGGTCGCGTCTTTCGTGGCCTTCCCGACGGCCATGGCGATTTGCCCGCGCGGTATCGAGAGCGTCTGGATGATTGTATCCGTCGCGGGCTCCCAGAGCCAATAGCCGGTCTGATCGTGATAAGTTCCCGCCTCGTCGGGCGTTATGACGTGCTGGTGATAGCGCAGACCATAGAAAAGCTGCGGGCCGTTGGTTTGCGGATCGATCGGTTGCAAGTCGATGTGATCGATAAAGCCACGCGTTTCCGGTCCATATTCTTTCGGATTGATGTCGACGCCTTTCTCGCCTCGCCAGACGCCGGCGAGCGCGCGAAGCGGTCCCAGGTTGGCGAGCGTATCATTGTCCACATCCGCTGGTTCGGCGTAGATATCGTATTCCCTGTCGTTCATGACTCAACTCCGGGTCGCCCGTTATCGTCCGTCGATCGGAAATGCCCGGCGATTTTCGCCATCACCATGTCCCAGGCTTCCCGCTCGGCGTCGCCTGCGGTTTTGTCGATTGCGATTTTGAGATAGGCAAGTTCACCATCGATTTTCTCGCGCGGCAGACGATCGAGACGCGTCGACAGAATCGCCGCTTCCAAAACGGCTGCGCGGGCTCGGTTCATGCCGAGAAAGGGACGATGCGTCACAGCGCGAGCCACCTTGCAAAAAAAGCGGGGCCGCAACGCGTCATCCTCGAACCGCATAACTTCCAGTTCCGCATGCGCCAGCGCGCCGGAGAGACGCGGGACCGGCCAGCCTGAGATATCCGTGAGCGGGAATCCGCGGTCTCCGGTGACAAGTTTGGCGAAGACACGCGCATCGTCGGTGAAGCTCGCCGTGATTTGTTTCGTCATCCTTAGATTGGTCAGAGTCGCGGAGGGACGGAAGGGCGCGACGATCCAGAAATCGTCTTCCTCAATAAGACCCAGCGGCGCGATATGCGGCTTGCCATCGGCAGTCAGCGTCGTCACGACGCATTCATGTATCAGAGGCATCGTCGGCGCGTCCTTCCCCGATTTTGCGCAGGGTATGGCCTATTTCCCTGAAACGGGTTTTGTCTTCCTCAGGCGTATCCATCGCAACGCCGAAATCAAGTGGCTCGTCCTGACGGTAACGTTTGCCGAGTTTGAAGGCGAGTTCCGCCTTCATCAGTTCGACCCCAAGATAGAAGGCGTGTCCGCCATCGTGTTCGACCCCGAGATACCGGTAGAGCGACATGGCGTCCTGCGCCAGTTCATGGAATCTCTTTGCAAATATGTGCACGCCATCGGCGGCGACATCGATTCGAAAATTCGTGTCACGTAGCTCGCGCGCCAGTTCGACGATCTCGCCTGGCGTTGTCGACCATGGTCGTTTGTCGTGAACTTGCAGCAGCGCGTCGCTATAGCCTTTTGGCAAAGCTCGGTCGGCGCGCGCCGCATACATCAGTCGGCGCGCGGCGTCATGCTCCTGCAATGTGCGACGCGTATGCGGACTTACCTGCACAGTAAGCAGGTGACGAATATTCAGCTCCGAACATATGCCCAGCATCGCCGCCGTTATCCCGGCGGTGTCGGCGTCAGTCAGCTCGGTGAGGTTGCCGGTGCCCATCATGATTTCGGCGTCAGGTTCGCGCGCGCGCAATTCCACATAACGCGAGATAGAGACAGCGAAACCGAAATGGATCGGATCGAGAATAGGATCAAGGATCGCCGTAACGCCGCGTTCGCGCGCACGTCTCGCCGCGCGTTGCAGGGAGTCGAGATCGCCATGCGGACGCGGCACCAGAACCGGGATCACCGGCGAGCCATCCGGCAGGATCGCCAGAGTCTCTTCGTCAAGGCTGAGCAGATGATCGACGCCGGCTTTGGCGGCGCGTGACAGTTCTTCAATATTCGCCGAGTCGACGCTAACCTTCAGACCGTCCGCCTTCAGCGCCGCGATGGTCGCCTCCATGTGATCGAAGGGCGTATCCGGCAGGCAGCCGAGATCGATGACATCGGCGCCGTCGGCGCGCAAGCGGCGCGCTTTTTCAACAATTTCCTCAACTGTCATTTTAGTGGCGTCGACGATTTCGGCGAAGATCCGCATGTCGTAACGCGACAGATCTGGCGCGCCGCCAGCGCGACCGAGATAGGCTGGCAGATCGGCGATTTCCTCAGGTCCGCGTTCGAACGGGGCGCCAAAAAAATCCGTCAGACGATCGAGATCGGCGCGACAGCGGCCGGGCAGGATCACACGGTCGGCGTGAAGCGGGCGCGGCAGTCGTCGTTCGATGATTTCCTGCGTCATCAGCGCCGCGACTTTGACGCCGATATTTTGCACGCGCCATTGCGAAGCCGACTCGCCAAAACTTGCGATCATGCGCTCCAGTCGCGGCAAGGCGAGGTGGCCGGTCAGAAACAGCAGGCGTTCGCCGCTGGCGCTCATGAATCGCCCTTCAGGATTGATGCGGCGTAACTTCGCCATGGCGTCGCGCCACGGCTTCCTGAAGCGCGGCGAGACTCTCCACGACCTGCGTCGCCTCGAAAGATTTCAGCCGCTCCGTATTTTCGAGATCAATCCGGCGCGGATAGACCATCACCATGCCCTTGGGCGCGCGCGTCTCAAGTTCAGGTGCCGTATCGCAGGCGAAAACAATACTTGGCACACGACACTTGCCCGCTTGCGCAAAGACATTTGTCGCGAGATTATCGGAAATGCCGAACACGCATTTGGCGACAGTGTTAGAGGTTGCTGGCGCCATTACCAGCGTGTGGTAGACATTATAATAAAATCCACCGACCGGGGCGGCGCTCGCCGTTGTATCTTTGAAAACCCTTACGGTGTCGGGGAGATCGAGGTCATGCTTGTACATCCGCACGACTTCCGCCGCCGCTTTGCTGACGAAGAGATCGACGTGATCGAGGGTTCGGATCATTTCGAGACATTCGGTGAAGAAATGTCCCGAGCCTGTCAGCGCCCAACCCCAGCGCGGCGTGACGATCTGATTTTTTCTCATCAGGCGATCTTCTTTCGCGGGCCGATGGCGACACCCGGCGGCGTCGCTTCACCCAGTTGTTGCGCTGCGTGTTTCACCGCGCTCGGGCCGGCGACGAAAAGCGACCTTTCCCCGACATAGGCGGGGAACGCACGATCGACAACCTCTCTGGCAGCCAGATCGTCGACGGTCAAATCGTGCCCGACATCGACGCTCTTGATCAGAAGAAGCAGAGAGGCATGCATGTCCCGCGCCAGCCAGGCGGCGAGACTATCCGAGGTGACCCGCCAATCGGGGTCGATATCGGGCGCCGCCGCGACCATGACTGAGGGACGCCAGAGCGCGAGCCGCCCTGCTGCGTGCAGTCCATCGATTTCTCTGCGGGTCGACGCCAGGTCGAGGTTGTAAAGTTGCGCCAGCGCCAGCGCATATTGCTCCATCGCCAGAACCGCCATGGCGTGGCCGGTTGCGTCGGTAAAGCCCATTTTCGGTTGTGCGCCGCGCACCGCGTCGGCGAACGGTCCGCCGCCGCATACCAGCGTCAGCCTGTAAGGCCATTGTTTCAGGGCAGAGATCCAGCGCGATAGATCCGGCGCGGCATGAAGACTGCCGCCCAACTTGGCCACAAGCAAAGGGGAGTCAGTGCGGCTCTTTGAGCGCATCTGCGGCCCCGAACGCGACGACATGAGCGCGTCGCGTTTGTTCATGCGCGCGTTCACGCCGGATTTTCACGCCAACAACGGCTGAAATGATATCGAGCTTCTCGACCTGTATGGTCACGGCCCGTACGCGCTCATGCAAAAGCAGGCTCTCGGCCAGTCTTTCGGCGATGGTTTCGACAAGCACGATATGGCCGCCGCCCAGAATTACCTTGATGGCGTCGACGATGACGTCATAGGAGAACACCGAGCGCATATCGTCCAGAACGGTGACGCGCGAGACTTCCGCATCAACGTTGAAACGCACCCGTTGCGACCGTCCATGCTCGCTCGCATAGGCGCCGATTTCCGTCGGCACAACGTAATCGTGCAGGAATACATAATCGATGTCGCTTGCTGCGGGCGGTTCGATAAAACCATAACCCAGCAATACGCCGTCGGCGTAGCTGATCGGCTCCGCGTCGCGTTGTTGCGGGATCAGATCGCGAATGAGCGCCGTCGCGGTGAGGCTTATCGCGCTGCGCCGATCGCCTTTTGCGCAGAGGGCTCCGCGAAAACCCAGCACATCGGCGCCCGTAACCAGTAATCGGGGCACGTCCGGCGCTTCCAGCGCGCCGGCGAGACCGACGACCAGCCCCAAAGCGCGACACTGTTTCACGAAGTCAGTCAGCGCCGCAACGTTCATGGAGTCGATAAGGCGTCCTTTGCTTTTATGCGCCGTATCGAGCATCACGCCGTGAAAGCCAGCCCGCGCCAGCTCCGGCAAATGATCGAAGTCCGGACCCAGGTCGGCGAACATCACGGCGACCAGTCGCACTCTGGTCGCAAGCGGCGCAAGGGTTGCGATGATTTCGGCGGCGTCCGGCGTCGCCGGTAGAGCGAATTTGACGTGATCGACGCCTGTCTCGATGGCCTCTTCGAAGGCGCGCCTCGCGTGAGAAATGTCGTGCGGCAGCTCGACGACCGCGCTGACAGGCCGTCGTCCGCCAGTTGTGGCGACGATGTCGGCCACCATATCAAGCGGCAGGGCGCCGAGCGCGCCGCGCGCCGGCTCTTTACAATCGATGATGTCGGCGCCCTGCGCGAGGGCGATTTCTGCTTCCGCGCGCGAGGTGACGCTGGCCAGCATCAAGGTCATAAATGGCGCTCCTCACCGCAATCGTGATACCGGAGACCGGCGCGGGGCGCACAGGCCCCTACCGGTCTTCCGGTAAAGGTCGCGCAGGATTTTTTCAACGGCTCGCGATGAGGTTTTAGTCAATCTGCGAGCCGTTCGCCGCCAGCACATGCGCAGCGAGGAACAGCGAGCCCGCGATCAGAATCCGGGGCGGGTGGTCAAAGCGGATTTCCGACAGAAGCTTGAGCGCGTCCTCAACGCTGGCCGCTGCGGCGCAGTAGGGGAACCCCTCGGCTTTCGCCATCGCCGCGACCTCTTCGGGCGGCCAACATTTGTGTTCGCCTTTAAACGAGGTCGCCACCACTGTGTGGGCAAGGCCGGCGAAATGACTGAGCAGCGCGCCAATGTCCTTCGTCACCTGGGCTCCGCAGATCAGCGCGAGCGGTCGCGGCGCACGGTCATGAAATTCCGCCATGGCTTCGGCGAGCACGCGGCCGCCGTCTTCGTTATGACCCCCGTCCAGCCAGACTTCGGAGCCGGGCGGCGCGAGAGCTAGAATTTTTCCCCGATCCAGCCGTTGCAACCGTGCCGGCCAATGCGCGTCTGTCAATCCGGCCTCAATAGCGGCGGTTGGCGTTTGCGGCGCCACGACGCGCAGGGCGGCGATGGCCAGAGCGGCGTTCTCGTGCTGGTGGCGTCCCGCGAGGCGCGGCAGAGGCAAATCCAGCAAGCCGCTTTCGTCTTCGAAGACCAGCCGGCCATTTTCGACGCCGAGGTGAAAGTCCTGGCCGGCAATGATTGATCTGGCGGCGCAACGACGGGCCTGTTCCTCCAGAACCTTCAATGCGTCGTCGGTTTGGTAGCCAATGATCGCCGGAGCGGCGCGTTTGAAAATGCCCGCCTTCTCGAAAGCAATCTGTCCAATGGTGTCGCCCAGAAATTCGGTGTGATCGCGCGAGATCGACGTGATGACCGTCGCCATGGGATTTGCGACGACGTTGGTCGCATCGTAGCGGCCTCCGAGTCCGGTTTCGAGCAGCAGCCAGTCCGCCGGCGTTTCGGCGAAGAGCAGCAGGGCCGCCGCCGTGGTGATCTCGAAAAAGGTCACGGGACGACCGGCGTTGATGCGCTCGCAGCGTTCCAGAGCCGCAGTCAATCGGGCGTCGTCGACCAGTTTGCCGCCGCCCGCGGCGCCCAGCCTTATCCGCTCGTTGAAGCGCAGAAGGTGGGGCGAGGTGTAGACATGGACCCGCTGATCCGCCGCTTCGAGCATCGCCCGCAAAAAGGCGATGGTCGAACCTTTGCCGTTGGTGCCCGCGACATGGATGACTTTCGGCAGACGCTCGTGCGGCCGGTCCAAGGCCTCAAGCAGTCTTTCGATACGGTCGAGCGACAGATCGATAGACGTGGTGTGCAAGTCGAGCAATCGCGACAGGATCGCGTCATGCTGATCCATGACGATGCTCCATGCGACGCGCCTTCGTCAGGCGGCGGCGCGCGGCGGCGCCTTGGTGAGAAGTCCGCAGAGACGCGCAAGAGTGTCCCGCATTTCCTGTCGCGGGACGACCATGTCGACCATGCCGTGATCGCGCAAGTATTCGGCGCGCTGGAAGCCCTCCGGCAATTTTTCCCGAATGGTCTGTTCGATAACCCGGGCGCCGGCGAAGCCGATGATTGCGCCCGGTTCGGCGATCTGCACATCGCCCAGCATGGCGTAGGAGGCGGTGACGCCGCCGGTCGTCGGATTGGTCAAAACCACGATGTAGGGCAGGCGGGCGTCGCGCAGGCGCTGGATGGCGATGGTGGTTCGCGGCATCTGCATGAGCGAAAACATGCCTTCCTGCATGCGCGCGCCGCCTGAGGCAGTGAAGATAATGAAGGGCGTGCGTTTGGCGAGCGCATGATCGGCGGCGGCGACGATCGCCTCGCCGGCCGCCATGCCCAGCGAACCGCCAAGAAAATCGAAATCCTGCACCGCGACCGTCACAGGCGCGTCGGCGAGCTTGCCATAGGCCAATACGACAGCGTCGCTCATACCGGTCTTGGTTCGATATTCTTTCAGCTTGTCGACATAACGCTTGATGTCACGGAATTTCAGCGGATCGAGCGGCGTCTCCGGCGTCGGTAACAGCTCGCATTCGCCATTATCGAACAGGCTGGCCAGCCGCGTCGCAACGGGGCAGCGCATGTGGTAACCGGAGCCTGGCACGACATAGAGATTTGCCGCGATGTCCTTGTGAAAAACGAGCTGACCGCTCTCAGGGCATTTGACCCACAGGTTCTCAGGCGCCTCCCGTTTCAGGATGGCCTTGATCTTCGGCGGGACGACGTTCGAATACCAGTTCATCCAAATAGCCCCGTCAACCAGCAAAGGAGTCCGCCGCTTTTGCCGGCGTCCTTGCGCGCGCCGCGCACGCCGCTGGCGATGCTCGACACCAGCGTTGTCACCGCTGCGACGCTCTCGGGGGTCGCCCGTCCCTGCGCATCGAGCGAGGTTTTGAGCGCTTCCACCAGCGCCGACCCCACCACCACGCCATCAGCCGTGGCGGCGATCTGGGCTGCGCTCTCGGCGTTTTTGACGCCGAATCCAACGGCGATGGGCAGATCCGTGTGGCGCTTGAGCCGTTTAACGGCGTCGCTAACCCCGGCGTAATCGGCCAGCGCCGCCCCGGTGATGCCCGTCAACGAGACATAATAGACGAAACCGCTGGTGTTTTCGAGCACTCTCGGCAGACGTCGATCGTCGGTCGTCGGAGTTGCAAGACGAATGAAGTTCAGTCCGGCGTCGCGCGCCGGCAGGCACAGCTCCCGATCCTCTTCCGGCGGCAGGTCGACAACGATCAGCCCATCGACCCCCGCGGCTTTCGCGTCCCGCAGGAAGGCGTCGACGCCATATACATAGATCGGATTATAATAGCCCATCAGCACGATCGGGGTATCTGAGTCGGTCTCGCGAAACGCCTTCACCATGCCAATCGTCTTGCGCAGCGTCATGCCCGCCTTCAGCGCCCGCAGGCCGGCCGCCTGAATGGCGGGGCCGTCGGCCATCGGATCGGTGAACGGCATCCCGACCTCGATCACATCAGCGCCCGCCGCCGGCAAGGCCTTTAGCAAGGCGAGCGAGGTCTCGGCGTCCGGATCGCCGGCCATCACGAAGGTGACGAGCGCGGCGCGTCCCTGCGCCCTGAGAGCGTTGAAGCGGGCGTCGATGCGAGTGGTCATAAGGCTTTGCGGTCTTTCCGGTTAGGCGGTCGCGCCGCCTGTGTGGAGCGATGGCTTAGTCTCTCGTCCGTCCCGCGTCCACCCCCATCGGGAAATCGGGGCCGGGCGCAGAACGCTTCGAGGAGCCTCAACGCGGTGTTAGCTGGCCTGTAAGCTAGATCGTCACCTGGGCGCCCAGTTCGACGACCCGGTCGGAGGGAATGGCGAAGAAGTCCGTCGCATTCGCCGCCTGCTTGGTCAGCGCAACATAGAGCTTGTCCTGCCAGACCGGCATCTCGGATGACGGACTTTCCTTGATTGTGCGGCGGCCAAGGAAGAAGCTCGTGGTCATGATGTCGTATTTCAGGCCGGCCTTACGCATCAACGCCAGCGTCGCCGGCACGCGCGGACTCTCCATAAAGCCGTAATGCAGGGTCGCACGGTAGAAATCGTCGGAGAGTTTCTCGATCTCGAAACGCCGTTCGGGGGCGACGCGCGGACGATTTTCGGTTTTCACACAGATCACCAGCACCCGCTCATGAACAACCTTGTTATGTTTGAGATTGTGCATCAGGGCTGTCGGCGCGACATTGGGATCGCTGGTCAGGAAGATCGCCGTGCCGGGCACACGAGTCGGTTTCGACTTGTGCAGCATGTTGATCAGCTCCATCAGGGGCAGCGAGTCGCGATGGGTTTTCTCCGCCAGCAGCCGTGTGCCGCGCACCCATGTCCACATCACGATCATCACGCAGCCGCCGAGCACCAGCGGCACCCAGCCACCGTCGACCACTTTCATCAGATTGGCCGCAAGGAAGGCAAATTCGACGATCAGGAATGACGCCGCGAACACAACGGCTAACGGCAGGGGCCAGCCCCAACGGCGCCAGGCGACGATGAACAACAACGAGGTCGACAGAACCATTGTTCCCGTCACGGCGATGCCATAGGCGGAGGCCAGCGCCGAGGAGTTTTTGAATGCGATGACCAGCAACAAAACTCCGAGCAGCATCAGACGATTAATGCGGCCGATATAAATCTGGCCTTCCTGCATTGCAGAGGTGTGGGTGATTTCTAGACGCGGCAGCAGTCCAAGCTGGATTGCCTGTCTCACAAGCGAAAACGCGCCGGTGATAACCGCCTGCGCCGCGATGGTCGTCGCCATGGCCGAAAGCAACACGAGCGGCAATAGCGCCCAGTCCGGCGCCATCATGAAAAACGGATTGCCGACCGCTTCCGGACGCGAAAGCACGAGCGCGCCCTGTCCGAGATAATTCAGCAGCAACGCCGGGAGTACAAAGCTAACCCACGCAATCTGGATCGGCAACCGTCCAAAATGCCCCATGTCGGCGTAGAGCGCCTCGACGCCGGTCACCGCCAGAAACACCGAGCCAAGAACCACAAAACCCAGCCAGCCATGCGTGGCGAGGAAGACGATTCCGTGACGGGGGTTGAACGCCGTCAGGACCTGTGGAGCGTCTGCGATGTGGGAGGCGCCGAGCAGTCCAATCGACAGGAAAAAGACGATCATGATCGGGCCGAAAAAGGCCGCCACCCGCGCCGTGCCGTGGCTTTGCACCCAGAACAACGTGACCAGAATGAAAATCGTGATCGGCATCACGAATTCGGTGAAACGATCCGTGACAAGCTGCAATCCTTCGATCGCCGACATCACCGAGATCGCAGGGGTAATGATCGCTTCGCCGGAGAACAGCGCTGCGCCGCCAACGCCGAGTATGAAGGCGATTTTGGTCTGTCGTCCCATGGCGGTCTGAGCCAGCGCCATCAGCGAGAGAATGCCGCCTTCTCCGCGGTTGTCGGCGCGCATCACGAAGAAAATATATTTAATCGTGACGGTGAAAATGAGCGCGAAGATCAGGAGAGAGATCGAGCCGATGACGGATTCTTCCGTCAGCGCGTCAGCCTCGACTTCATGCGCAAGCGACTCGCGCAAGGCGTAGAGCGGGCTCGTGCCGATATCGCCGTAAACGACGCCGATGGAGCCGATCACCAGCCCCAACAGGCCGCCATGTCCATGACCCTGTTCGTCGCCGTGCTCGGGGACGGGACGAAGTTTTTCGCCGGGTTGCATGACAACCGGTTGGGAGACGCCCGCAGGTTCGGTCATGCTGTGATCCTTAAATCAGCTCGGCGCGGGTTGGCGCAGGGCCAACGGGAGCGACGCAATAGACGGGGACTTGACGCAACACAGCTTGCACTCCCCTGGCGAAAGCTTTCCGAGACCGGCGCGGCGATATACGCGCTTTTGCGTCGCCTGAGAAGCATATTTTGCGCCGCAGCATGTCAGTGGGTTGCGCCGCTGACGCGCATCGGTAACAAATCCGGGGCCGGAGACCTCATGAAATGTCGCAGGAAGCGCCCAAAAGCGGCTATGCGCCGGCCATCGGCGATTATGCGCCGACGAGGATCAAAACCGAGCCTGCGGGGCTGACGGCCGGGATGGTCCTTTTACCCTGTGGAGCGCCGGCTTATGTCGCGCGACCCTCAGACGGCTGCAACTGGCCCGTGATATTGATCGCCCAGGAAATTTTTGGGCTGCATGAACATATTCGCGATGTGGCCCGGCGGTTCGCCAGACTCGGCTATTTCGCCATCGCGCCCGATTATCTCATTCGCTACGGCGATCCAGCCGCCGCCCCAGATATCGACGCCATCCGCGCCATCGTCGTCCGCGTTCCCGACTCCGTCACGCTGGCCGTTTTCGACGACGCTCTCGCCTTCGCGGCGGTCCATGGCGGCGACGCAACTCGCGCCGCCGTCACCGGCTTTTGCTGGGGCGGGCGCATCGCCTGGCTTTTTGCGGCGCATCGTCGGGATTTGAAAGCTTGCGTTCCCTGGTATGGTCGGCTGGACGGCGCGCATACGAACGAGCAACCGCGCTGGCCCATCGATCTCGCCGGCGATCTCCACGTCCCGACACTGGGTCTTTACGGCGGGGCCGATCCGAGCATTCCGGTCGATCTTGTGGAAAGGCTGCGCGCGCGATTGTCTGCGAATGGCGCGCCCGCCGCCATTGTTGTTTTCGACGAGGCGCCCCACGGATTTTTTGCAGATTATCGCGACAGCTATCGTCCCGATATCGCCGCAGAGGCATGGGCGCGCATGTGCGTCTTTCTGACGATACACGGCGTTTGACGCCTTCAAAAATCGCTAGCGACGCCTTTGACTTCCCAATCGCCATAGCGCGCCGGATCGAGCCCACCGCGTCCGCCAACCTCGGCGGCCTTTGCGGCGTCCTCGACCTTTGAGGCGGCGCGTCGCGCTTCTGCCTCAGCCAGCGCCCGTCGCGCGGCCTCAGACAGCGGAGGCCTGTCATGCGGATTTTTATCAGGCGCCGTTGCACGGCTTTCAGGCGGAGCGTTCGTCATGATCTTTCATAATCTCCGATGTCATGAGCGCCCCCTCGACGCGACGCATGTGATACAAGTCGCACGGCAGTGGCATGGAGGCGGCCGTAACGTGACAGGCGACGATAAAACATTTCCGCCCCGGCCGAAACAAAACCGCGCCGTTAGGCCGCTGCGCGCCATGACCCGGCAGGGATTTGCTCCCGCCGACGCTGCGCGTGAAGCAGAGGCGGCGCGTACGCCGGGTTTGCCGGCGCGGATCGCCGCCGCCGCTATTCTGGCCGACATCCTTCAGGGCGGCCATCGTCTCGACGAATGTTTTTCGGCGCAAGCCGTGCCCTCGCGTCTGACAGGCCTTGATCCACGAGATATTGCGTTGACGCGCTCGATCGTCACCGTGGCGCTGCGCCGACTGGGAGTAATCCGTTATGTTTTGGCGGAATTGCTGGAGAAGGGTTTGCCGCGTCAAGCCGGTCGACTGGAGCAAACGCTGATCTCCGCCGCGGCGCAGCTGCTATTTCTGGAGTCGACGGCCGATCACGCCGTGGTCGATCTGGCGGTGCGGGCGGTGCGTCTCGAACCGAAATCGGCGGGGTTTGCCGGTCTTGTAAATGGCCTTCTGCGCAATCTGTTACGACGACGGGACGAATTTCTCGCTATCGCGGCGCAGGGCGAGCATGACGCGCCGCCCTGGCTCTCCCAGCGTTGGCGTCAACGCTACGGGGCCGAGACGGCGCGGGAGATCATCGCTGCGCAGATGCGCGAGCCGCCGCTCGATTTGACTGTCAAATCCGATCCGCAGCTCTGGGCGGCGCGTCTCGATGGCGTTGCGTTGCCGACAGGGTCGGTTCGATTGCGTAGTCGCGACGCGATCATCGATCTCCCCGGTTACGCCGAGGGCGCGTGGTGGGTGCAGGACGCCGCTGCGGCTCTGCCGGCGCGGCTGCTCAATGCGCAGCCCGGCGAACGCATACTCGACATGTGCGCGGCGCCCGGCGGCAAAACGGCGCAACTTGCGCTGGCAGGCGCGGAAGTTGTGGCGCTGGATCGTTCGGCGGAACGGTTGAAATTGCTCGCGGCAAATCTCGAAAGATTGAACTTGCGCGCCGACATCGCGGTCGGCGACGCCGCTGGTCATCAGTCCTCCCCCTTCGACGCCATATTGCTTGATGCGCCTTGCTCGGCGACCGGCACGATCCGTCGTCATCCAGATGTCGCCTGGACCAAGAAACCCGGCGACATCGAAACGCTCGCAGCGCTCCAGGGCAAGATGCTGGCGCGCGCCGCCACGCTCACGCGACCGGGGGGGCGCATCGTCTATTGCACCTGTTCGCTGGAGCCAGAGGAGGGCGAAATGCAAATCGCGCAGTTTCTGCGTCGCAATCCTGAATTCCGGCGCGATGCGGTGACGCCAGCCGACGGCGTTGCCGCGGAATTTATCTCCGCCGATGGCGATTTACGCACACTGCCGTCGTTCTGGCGCGACGCCGATCCGCGTCTGTCCGGCGTCGATGGATTTTTCGCCGCGCGACTCGTCCGTCGGGGATAATCACTGCGCCGCCATCGGCGAGAAGGCGTCGACCACGTCGAGATAAACCTCGCGTTTGAACGGCACGATAAGATCGGGCAGGCGAGACAGCTTCTCCCATCGCCAGTCGTCGAATTCAGGCTTGTGCCTGCCGCCGCCCGGCGAGTGAATATTGATCTCGTTATCGTCGCCAGTGAATCGAAACGCGAACCAGCGCTGGGCCTGACCGATGTATTTGCCTTTCCATTTTTCCATGGCTTCCGGGGGAAGATCGTAGCTGAGCCAGCGCGGTAGTTCGAAGAGCAACTCAACGCTCGCCACGTTAGTCTCCTCATGGAGTTCGCGCAGCGCCGCCGCCAGCGGCGTTTCGCCTGGATCAATGCCGCCCTGGGGCATTTGCCAGCGATAGGGTTCGGTCACGGGGTCGACCGCGCCTTTTTCCAGTCGTCGGCCGACAAAGGCGAGGCCAGCGCGGTTGAACAGGGCGACGCCGACGCAGGGACGATAACGCGGGTCAGGGGCGCTCATGGCTTTTTCTCCAATGTTTTGCCTCTACCAGTCGCGATATCGGGCGATTTGTCAGCGGCGACGACCGGGGCCAGGACGGCCGAGACGGGCGCGAGCGCCACGCCATGTTTCTCGAGGCCCGAGAGAAACCGCGCGACCTGCGCAAGCGCTTGCGGCGCAGCGTTGACGAACCCGATCGCCGCGCCTTTTTCGCGCGCCCGCAACTCCAGTTGCGTTAGCGTCGACGCGATCGTCTGCGCAGTCGCATGGGCGTCGATGGTCGCATCGACGACGGCGTGCGGCAAGGACAACCCCGGCGCAATCGCCGTCACGCGGGATTGCCGGGATTCGCCATCGTCAATGAAATAAAGTCCGCGATTGGCGATTTCGGCGAGCGTGACGGCCAGCGCGGCGTCGTCCGCCATATAGCGGCCGCCGAGATAATTGATGACGCCAGCATAGCCCGAGAAACGGCTCATCAGCCATTGCAGGTCGTTCGTGTCGCCGCCCGACTTTTCGATGAGCAGCGTGTGCGGGCCGGGATCGTTGCGAGGATAATCGAAGGGCTCCATCGGGGTCTGTAACACTGTTTCGTGACCACGGGCGCGGGCGCGGGCCGCTACGGCTGCGAGATCGCTTGCATAGGGCGGGAAGGCGAGCGTCACCGCCTCGGGCAAGGCCAGGGCTGCGGCGGTCCCCTGAGGATTGAGCCCGACGCCGCCGACGATCAGCGCGATCTTCGGCGCATCGGGGCGCAGTGCGGCGGAGGTTACGAAGGGGCGCCCGTAGACATCCATGGGTCTCAGCCCGTCACGACCGACGCGCGGCAGCGGGCCGTGGGAACTGCTTTCGGTAACCCGCACATCCGGGGCGGGCGGCAGCCGCAGGCCGGACTCTTCCGGCTCGACGCGAATAATGCGGGGGCCGGTCGAAGCAGCGTCCGGTCCCCGTCGGATGCGCACGCCCTGGGACAGTTCGGTATCTCCCGCGTCGGCGATCTCTTCCGGGGCCGGCCGGGGCGGCGTCGATTGAGTTGGCGCAGGCGTAAAAGCGACCGGAGGCGGAGGAGGGGGCGGCGGCGCCGGCTCGATAGGCGTAACGATCATGCTCGAATTGTCTCGAACCGTCGCATGTCGCCATAGCGCGCCAGCAAGAGTTGCGACGGCGACGCCGCCCATGATCAGCGCCAGTCCCGGACCCATGCGTCGTCCGCCCGCTGCCCTTTGGGGCGGGTCGTGTCCCAGCGGCGCATTGAGGTCGTCGGTCATCCTGCGTTCCAATACCATTGATGGGCGCACGGAAGCATGAGAGTCCGCAACGCATCCAGCCTGGACTGTGCCGCACCTGCCTGCTCTCGTCGAGGCCCTGGCGGCGCCCGCGCGGCCACGACGTCAGCGCCCGATTAGCGCCCCGTCGGCCTCCATCATGTCGAGCAACATGCCTTCGCGCAGGCCCCTGTCGGCAATACGAGTGCGTTTGGCCGGGAATGTCTCCCGGATCGCCTCGAAAATCGCGCAGCCTGCCAGCACCAGATCGGCGCGCTGCGGACCGATGCAACCATTGGCGACGCGCTGCTCAAAATCCATCGCCCGCAACCTGGCGATGGCGCGGGTGGCGTCGCTATCATGCATCCACAAGCCGTCAACGCGCCAGCGGTCATAGCGCTCCAGCCCCAGATGCACGCCGGCCAGCGTCGTCACGGTGCCGGAGGTGCCGAGAAGATGAAAACGCGGACAGCGCACGGCTTCGGCCGTCGACCGGGCAAAATGGCGCAGCGCGTCTCGCGCGTGGTTTTTCATCGCCGTGAAGGTTTGCGCATCGACGGTTTTGCCGCCGAAATGCTCCGCCAGGGAGACGACCCCCAGTTCGAGCGAGGTCCAGCTATGCAGGCCGCGCGCCGGCAGGCCGGGACGATGGGCGCCGGGCGAACGGGTTAGCCAAACAAGTTCAGTGGAGCCGCCGCCAATATCAAACAAAAGGACGCTCTCCGCCAGCGGATCGGCGAGCGAGCCGCACCCGCGCGCCGCAAATCCCGCCTCGGTCTCGCGATCGATGATCTCCAGTTCAAGTCCGGTGTGTTCGCGCACGCGCGCGACGAATTCGTCGCCATTTTCCGCGCCGCGACAGGCCTGAGTGGCTACGAGCCGGGCGCGGGTGACATTTCGCGCCGACATTTTGTCGCGACAGACCCCGAGCGCCTCGATGGTGCGCTCGATCGCCGGCTCGCTAATCCGCCCGGTGCGTCCTAGCCCTTCGCCCAGACGCACGATCCGCGAGAATGCGTCCACGACATGGATGAGATCCATATCGCGGCGACGCGGTCGGCGTTCGGGCCTTGCGATCAACAGCCGGCAATTATTGGTGCCAAGATCGAGGGCGGCGTAGGTGTGGCGTTGCCCGATGGAGTCTTGCTCCGGACGCGCGACGGCCACGGACGGCGCACAGCTTTGCGCCGCCGCGCCGGGGCCGGCCTTGGCTGCTTCGCGACCTGGCCCTTGATGGACCGGTCGATGTATCCCTGTCAAAACACTCTCCCGCTCCGGGCAGCGTCGATACGCTCACGGGCGACGATTAACCGTTTCAATTCATCTTTTTGCCGGATTGTCGGCCAGGGCGCAAGATAGATGCAAGGTTGGCGGGGCCTGACGGCTGTGTCGCGGGCGCAGTGTTGACAGGGCGCGCGGCTCTCTCTAATCCACGCAACGCTGTGCTGCGACCTCGCGTCGCGCGTTGGGGGATAGTTCAACGGTAGAACAGCGGACTCTGACTCCGTTAATCTTGGTTCGAATCCAGGTCCCCCAGCCAATAAAATCAATATTTTGCAAGATTGTGTCCAGCGCCGCTTCGGCTGTGTCACGCCAGTGTCGCTAGGCGGCGGGCATTTCCAAGGCCCTGTTTGCTGCCCGGATTTGCGCCCGCTCCAGTCCCGTCTCCGGCGTCAGGCTGGGCGACGGTCGAGGTCTCCGACCCGATGTCGAGAAGGTCGAGGTGATCGAGGTCTCGTGTCCGGTCGAGGTGGTCGAGGTCTCGCGCCCGGTCATGTAGCATGGGTCCCCTCTCGCCATCCGGCGACGGCGCGGGCGACGGTGGCAGGGCTTTCGTTGAACTTCTTGGCGGCCTTTTGAGACGATCTCCCAAAATCAAAGTCGTTATCAATTGATAACGAGGTTAAATCGGTTCTTGTCCCTGACCGCTCTACTGCCTCCCGCTCCAGTTCAATCGCATAGCGCGCGGCGACGAGCTTGCGTCGATTGCCGTCAAGGTGGCGGCGGTCTCCCGGCGATATGCCGGCCCGGTGACGACGCCTAGATCCGGCGCATGGCCAGCGCGGCCGATAGCGGGGCCAGGCAGGGCCAGGGCGATCTTGTGGCGTCTTATGGCCGGCGTCGCGATGATCGATGTCGCCAGAACGGCTCGACTATGGGCCTGTAATTGCCGCTCCCGGCGATCTATGTCGATTTTCGCGTCCTACTGGTAGGTCTAAAAAAACGCCACAAGACAAGCATTCCAGTCAGTTTGCCTTTTTGCGCAAGTTTCGAGTTTCCGGTTTCCGCGCTGAAATTATGCGGGCGATTATGCGCGCTCCCGGCGCGCCTTGATCTTCCGTCAGGGGCAGGTTGGGATAGCGTGACGGGGAAGACGCCAGATCCCTCCGCAGGCGCATTGCCTGTCAGCTGCGATTTCGAGCCGTCACGGGTGCATCATCGATCAGGACGCGGCGCCAATCAGTCCGGCCTCACGCCATCGTCCTGTAGACCGGCCACGATCCCCGACAGGGCCTTGTCGAGACGCCGGTAAGCCGTGCCCTTGCTCCCGGAATCTTTGGACATAGCCGGCCGAAAGACGCGCTTCTCAGGTCGCAGAAAATCCAGAACGCCAGAATGCGCCGCTCGCCATCGTCCGCGACATATCTAATAGGCCATTGCATCGCAAGTTCCGCGGCCGCAATCTCTCGCGCGCCGGCCCCGCGGTAAATGCCTCGATCCGCGGCGCGAGATGCTTCGGTCAATCCTTCCGGCATGGCGTTGCGTTCAAAGTCGCTCACGCCCCGGAATAACTGCCAGTCAACTCGTGACGTTATCTTGCGCGATGGTCCTGCAGAGCGGGAGGTGCGCTCTATCAGCTTGGCGGCCTCGATCAAGGGACGGGGAATGATCCCTCATGCTCGAAGGGACACATTGAGATCTAAACTAGAGCCAGGTTCCCAGGCGATAGCGAGGAGCATGGCAATAGGGAGAGAGTCCGCGAGATTAGCCTGCTCGGAAACAGTCATGTAAAAATCAATGCGCAAATGACTGGACGTTTCGCTGGCGGGAGCGCTCGACATTTCACCCTCCAGAACCATGTGACGGAATATGATAGAATAAACGGAAGAAAAACAAGTCATCAATATATACAATTTCGATTGTTTTGACTTATCCGCCTATCTCGAAGAAATCTTGATCCCACAACCAAAAAATAAAAATAAGATACATTGCCTGATAAAGCCTTTATCATAGATCTGATTGACAGAGTGAAGGGGAAAAGCGTGCGTATGGTAATTGATCAGGCTGATTGGGATTATCATCGAATAATCCAAGCCCTGGAAGAAATGATCGGCGCGTGATCGAACCAGTATTTTTCCCATCGCGCGAGTTTGGACTCAAAGCTCTTGAGCAATTTGTCCCAAAGGCGGGCCATTTCTACGCCTCAGAAAGAAATACCGTCACTGAGATAAATATGCCGTGCGCAGTTTCAAAACTGTCCCCCTACGCAAGGCATCGGCTCATCACGGAGCAGGAGATTATCGAGAGTGTTCTTGAACATCACAGTCTTGAGTCAGCGGAGAAATTTATTCAGGAAGTGCTATGGAGGACCTACTGGAAGGGTTGGCTTGAGATGCGCCCAACTGTCTGGACCCGCTTCCTGCAAGAAAGGGATTATCAACGCGATATATTCGTGAGGGATAGTGAAATTTCAAACGCCGAGATGGGGAAGACAGGAATTGAGGGATTTGATCAATGGTCTCAGGAACTTTGCTCAACCGGTTATCTCCATAATCACGTCCGCATTTGGTTTGCATCCATCTGGATCTTCACGCTTCGGTTGCCCTGGACCCTCGGCGCGGATTTTTTCCTTCGTAATCTGCTGGATGCCGATCCCGCAAGCAATACGCTATCTTGGCGATGGGTCGCAGGACTACAAACTCCGGGAAAAACATATCTGGCCACCAAAGAAAATATTTGTCGCTACACGAATGGTCGTTACGCCCCTGAGGGCTTGGCCAGAGAGGCCATTGAAATACGAGAACCTCCTCTGGAGAATATAATCTGCATACCAAGAGTCTCAGAGGTTGATGCCGGGAAGCCCGCCTTGCTCCTGATCACTTGCGAGGACATGCATCCGGAATCTTTTTTTCCAGATCTTTCGACTTTTAAGGCCGCTGTAATCATCGTCGACAGAAAGCTTGCTTTTGGTGGAAAGTCCGGTCGCTTCGCTGCCTCTGCAGCAGCAAATTCAGTGGCTCGTCTTGCATGTTTTATTGATGGTCCCGTCAATCTGTATGAGCATCTTGATGCAGAAACGCTTATTATGGCGGCGCGTTCAGCTGGAGTAAATGTAATCGTAACCCCTTATGCGCCTGTTGGACCAGTGGCGACGCGCCTTGCTCGCATTGCGTTACATCTGGCAGATGAAGGATATGCTCTTGTTCAGCCCCGCCGAGAATGGGATAGCCTGTTTTGGCCTAACGCCACCAAAGGTTTCTTCCCATTCAAAAAGCGCATACCATCGATTTTAAATGCCCTGAGTATAAGATGAACAGTCCGCTCAACATCGTCTGGTTCAAGCGGGATCTGCGCATTTCTGATCACAGGCCCCTGACGATGGCGTGCAAGGAGGGACGGGCGTTGCCTGTTTACATTGTTGAGCCCGAATTTTGGGCGCAACCTGACGCCTCCGGGCGACAATGGAGCTTTGTCGCTGAGAGTCTGCTTGAGCTTCAGGAGATGTTGTCGTCAATAGGGCAGCCGCTGTGTATTTTAGTTGGCGACGCCGTACAGATCCTACAGAGACTGCATGAGAGCTACGGCATAGCGGCGTTGTGGAGTCATCAAGAGACCGGTAACGGCTGGACGTATAAGCGAGATCTTGCTGTGGCCTCCTGGACAAGAAGTACGAGGATTCCCTGGCGTGAGTTTCGACAATTCGGCGTTATACGTCGCCTGAAATCCCGTAATTTTTGGTCGAAAGCCTGGGATCGGGATATGGCTGAGTCCCTAATTCCCGCTCCCACATCCGTTGAGCCTGTCGCGGGAGATTGGCCATTAAAAATCCCGACACTGGCTGATCTAGGCTTATCGCCTGATAATTGTCCATACCGACAGACCGGAGGTAGAAAAGAGGGGCTCAGAACTCTTGAGAGTTTTCTAACAAACAGAGGCTTGCGTTATCGCTACCAGATGTCCAGTCCGGTAACCGCTTTTGAGACCAGTTCTCGGCTGTCTCCTTACCTGACCTGGGGTACGATTTCGATGCGAGAAGTCGCTCAGGCCACATGGTCGCGCCTCGATGAACTAAAGGGGCTAAATGATCCTGAAGCCAATGCCTGGCGACAATCCTTGATCTCTTTCTCTGGTCGTCAACACTGGCATTGTCATTTCATGCAAAAGCTTGAAGATGAACCGAGGATTGAATTTGAAAATTTGCATCCTGCATACAATGGATTACGCCCGGAGATCTTTGACCCAGAACTTCTGTCGGTATGGGACAAAGGCTCAACAGGATATCCGTTCGTGGATGCCTGTATGCGCGCCCTCAACCAGCATGGATGGATCAACTTCCGCATGCGAGCCATGTTAATGTCATTTGCAAGCTATGACCTATGGCTGCCATGGCGTGAAACCGGGTTGTGTTTGGCGCGCAAATTCATTGACTATGAGCCGGGAATTCACTGGTCACAGGTTCAGATGCAATCGGGTACGACAGGGATCAACACTATTCGAATCTATAACCCGATTAAGCAGAGCTACGACCAGGATCCGAAAGGCCTCTTTATCCGCACATTTGTCCCTGAACTTGAAGCAATCCCGGATGCCTTTGTTCATGAGCCCTGGTTATGGCCAGGTTCCGAAAACCTGAATTATGCCTCGCCTGTAATTAATCACTCACTTGCAGCTAAAACAGCCCGTGAGGCAATTTATGCCGTAAGAAAAAGTGCGGCGCACCGGCAAACGGCGCAAAAAATCGTTGAGAAACATGCCAGCCGAAAGACAAATCCATCAAAATCGAAACGCAGACGCAAGTCTGCTGTTGCAGAATCGAAAAACAACCAGCTCTTGTTGGATATATGATGCTATCTGATGCAAATAGTAACAAATCTGCGATTGCGGTTGAGTCTATTGGGCTGATGGATGATGACGCGACTCAGACTGACAAACCCGGAGCTTTGGTTTTTTATTATTCCATATTGCCTATTTCCATCGATCCTTGACGCTGTACAGATCATCCAACCCGAAACCCTTACGCTTTGGGATCAATGCGGATTGTGACTTTATTGGCGGTGGAAGTTTCAGTATCGCGTCGGCTGTCCGAAAATTGACGGGGAATTGTGTGCTAATCCAGCATACGGATGACGAAAATCCTCAGCATTTCCATGGGATGAGGCGCCGCGTTACCTCATCCATGATCGTGACGCCATCTATGGCGATCTCGTCATGATACATCTTATAGCTATGGGAATGAGAGACACATCAGCCTGGCCTCGATCTTCCGGCGCAATACATTCACCGAACGCTTGATTGGCTCGATCCGCCGCGAGCCCGGCGGGCTCAGTCAGTTTCAGCCGTGCGTTCCGGACTGGTCTCGGCGAGCGTGTCAACGCCACGCCGTTCCTGCTCGCGCCACAGCCACCAGGCGAGCAGCGCCACCGGCAGTCCCATGACGGATGTGCCCGCAAAGAAAGCCTCGAAGCTCGTCGACTTGATGATGAAGCCGGAGGCGCCGGCAAGCAGGCTGCCTGGCAGAGCGCAGAGCGATGTGAGCAGGGCGTATTGGCTCGTCGCAAATTCCGTCGAAACCAGCGATGACATGTAGATGATCAGCACCACTTGGGCGAAGGCGTAGGCGAAACCGTCAACGCCGACAGCGAGCGCAAAATCAGTGAGATTATGGCCATGCGCCGCGAGCCAAGCTAGCGAAAGGTGCGAAGCGGAGCCCGCGACCGTGCCGATCAACAAGCTCTTCATCATGCCGAGTCTCCGAACCACTACGCCGGCAAGCATTGTGCCGCCGAGCGCGATCCAGAACCCGAAGACCTTGGTCACCGTGGCGATGTCGGCATCCGAGAAATGCAAGCTCTTGAACAAAGGCATGGCCATTGCGCTCGAAACGTAGCCGGGCATTCGGAAACCGGCGATCAGCACAAGAATGGCCAAAGCTCTCGGCCCAAGACGTCGCCACAGATCCTTGATCGGCTCGGTGATCGTGAAAAGGAGCTTCGGGCGCTCACGATGCGGCTGCAGATCAGACGGCGGCTCGGGCGCAATGAGCGCGGCGATGAGACCGATCATCATGATCGCCGCCATGACGAGGTAGGCGGCTCTCCATCCATAGAAATTGGCGATATAGAGGGCGCCGGCGCCAGCCGTTAACGTGCCGACGCGATAGCCCATCTCCGCCGCCGATGTCAGGAGGGCCAATTTCTCTCTCGGGACAACGGTAATGCGCCAGCCGTCGAAAGTGATGTCCTGGGTCGCGCCGGCGATTCCAAGCGCGAAGGAGAAGACCACGGTCCACATCAGCCAGTTCGCCGGATCGCCGAAGGCTACACCGGTCAAACCAAGAATGACGGCGATCTGCGAAACGACGATCCATCCGCGCCGCCGGCCAAGCAGATTCGAGACGACGGGCGCGTCGTATTCATCGAGAAACGGCGCCCAGATCCATTTAAATTTGTAGGCGAGGGTCATTTCGCTCAGCAGGCCGATCGTTTCGATCGGCACCTTCGCCTCGTAGAGCCAGGCCGATTGCGTGCTGTAGACGAGAAGGAATGGCAGGCCGGTCGAGAAGCCGAGCGCAACAGCAGCCCCGGTCCGGCGAGGATCATTCCGCAATTGGGAAAGTAAGGATGTCTGAGTGTTTGACGGAGCGGCGTGATCCAAGCGATGATCTCCTCGCGGTCGCACTGGCGTCGTTTCAGAAACGGATATCGTTTGGCGTCGACAATAACGAAGTCGGCGAGATACGTCCGTAACGCGTTATGCGTGTTATTGAAAGTTCATTTGCACCTGTTTTGACATACTCAAAATTGTTCTCCGGGGCGTCTTCGATAAAGGGTCACTTCGCGAACGACACAATCAAAGTTGCAGGCTATTTGGGCGCGGCGATAAAGCCTTGAGGTTCATAGAAACGATTGACCTCGTCTGAAATTACGTGAACGATTACGCCTCGCAGGCCTAAAATAGACTCGCCTGGCGGATGTGCTGAACGGCGTCCTGAAGCAAATCGAAGCCAAGCCTCTACCCTGACATGTCTATTCAATAGTCGAAATCATTTTGTTTAAAGACATGGGTATTTTGGATTTGAATGTTTATTTTTACTTTAGCCTGACGCTACGCCAGCGCCCCCGGCGGTTCGGGCTCTGAAAATTTTAGCAGCCGAAGAGAGCGCTTATGCGACAAAGAGAAGAGCTGTCCCGGTGTCCGGGGCTATTTCGACCAAGTCCAAGCCAACGCTGTAGCTTCTCCTACTGCTGCCTCTCTTCCTTACGCCACTATCATTGAGCCGCACCTGGAAGCTCCCGCACCGCGCAACGTGAGGAGTTGGCGCTACGTCATGACTCTGGCCTTGCCGCCTTGACCATCGTGCCAACCGGTTAATAACCCATGCCGCGCTATGCAGTGGGTCGCGCCTCCGGGAGGCCGAACCGGTCTCCCCAGCGACGACTTCCCAACCCGGCTGGGAGATATCCCGATCCAGGCCAATAAAATTCCAGACGAGGCCTAGTTAAATTTGGTCCCGCCAAAGCACAATCAGATCCCACGAAACGACAAATTTTTTGTGATGAAAATGTGTGAAGATTTTGTGAGACATTGTATCTGAAAACTATCCATTTTTACGGGGTCTGATGGCCAAGCGCGGTGGAAATGGCGCATGTATCTGACTAATATACGAAAAATCCTAAAATGTTCACCGTCGTCTCACACGCTCGCTGCCGACAGCGACTTGCAGCTCGCCCAGCAGCTAAAATCAGCAATCATAATGGCGCTGATTTTTCGTAGCGTCGTCGCGCAGTTTTAGGAAGTTTTATTACGTAGCCGTGATCAATGTCTCAATGATGCCTGAATACTTTGATCCTTGGTAATCCAGGGTCGGTCAATAAAAATTTTTACAAGCTGGTTTATCAAACAAGGTTGAGATCCTCGCAAAAATCAGCTCTGATGAATGATCCGCAGGCATGAATTGACACGGAGCGCTTTGATGAGAGCCTGTATTGACTGGGTGTTTCAGAATAATTCAGCATATAAAGCCCCGATTGTCACTCACCGGTCAGCAATGATCGAGTCCCTTTGATTTTTGTTGAACGAGAGGTGTAGCATTATGCCGCTGAAGAATTATGGCGTCCTTAAGGGACGACCAATCGAAGTGCGTCTCGGAACAAGTCAAAATGCGCACTATCAGGTTCATCTGATTGACGAGTCGTCAGACTACCGCATTGCTATAAACGTCGCGTCTGCGCTCGCGCCCTCGGAAGTTGAATATGTCGTGATTGATGATTTCCGGCATCCGATTACTGATAAGATCGTTAATTTTCCTCAAGGGTACACGACGCTAGAAGCAAATGCGACCAGCGGCGCGCTAGATTATATCCGCGGCAATCTCTTCGATCGTTCGCTTATGCGACCGCTGCCCTTTAATGTTCCCGGCGTCGATAATGATCTCAATGAAAAGATTGACAGGGTAATTCAGCGCGCCCTGGGTGACGAGGAGGCGATGGTCTATGCGTTTGGCGAGCGCTGGGGGCCGGAGGAAGGCCGCAAGGATAAGTTCTTCGGGTTCTTGCCGGGTAACGGCGTTCATGACATTCACATGAATCAGGGAAATGTCGGGCGCTACATAGAGGATGACGGCGTTTGGCAAGACGGCGGCCTGTTCGTCCATTTCCCTACGCAGCAGCGATGGATTGCAATTTTTCTGAAATTTCAATCTCAAAGCTGGCATACTGATGACGCCACGGGACATCGGATTGTTGGCGAGTTGCATGCGCCTGGGCAGGCAGAAGTCGAACTGGCTGGACCGCTACCCCCAGCCGCCCCGACTATTTTCGAGCTGCCGGATCGTGACGAACCCCAGGGACTTGTCCGAATTGTCGCGGCGCTGGTCAACTCCGCCAAATCGCCTGAGGAAGAGAGCGTCACGCTAATCAATACGGCTGCCCACGAGGTGTGTCTGGATGGCTGGGCGTTAGCGGACAGCTCCAAGACGCGTTCGCCTTTGACGGGCGTTTTGCCGCCAGGAGGTGTCCTGGTTGCGCCGGTGATCAGGCCGGCGGCGCTGTCCAATCAGGGTGGCGTCATCACGCTTCTGAATGAGGATGGATTGAAGGTGGATGGAGTCTCTTACACAAGGGAACAGGCGCGACATCCGGGATGGACCATCGTTTTCTGATCCCGAAGCTTCTCTCTATCGCTCCAGCGGTCATCGGCTTAGACGTGAAATGCGGCCCACTGGCTGAACGCTCATTCAACTATATTGTTACGGTCCCGGCAGATGCGGAGCCATGGAAAAAACGAGGCGACATATGAGCTATTCAGGGGCCGCGCCAAGGGCGCCTGTCGCCAGCGCTAATCCCGCCGCCGCCGACAAGGCGGCGCTGTGCGCTTCGATGGAGACGATTTTCGCTTGCAATAACTGTGACTGGGCGACATTGACCTCGGTAATGGCGCCGACGCCGTTGCGATAGGCTTCCAGCGCTGCATTGAAACCAGTCGAGGACGCAGTAATGACTGCGCCTGCCGCATCATATGTCTCAAGGCTTGTTCGCAAAGTATTGTTGGACAGCACAATCTGACGGATCGCTTCGTTGCGTGTGCGTGTGAGCGCCAGTCCAGCGTTTTCGGCTTTGGCTTTTGCCTGCATCAGCATCGCTGAACGGGCGCCGCCATCATAGAGTGGCATTGATATGCCGCCAAATACCGTGCCGCCGAGACCGTTTGTCGAAAAATTTCCGACTGATCCCTGAGTCCCGACGGCGGGAACTTGAGTTAAAAACAGATTGCCATTTGTGTAGGAGCCTGTGCCGGACATAAATACCTTTGGCATGAAATCGGCTTCAGCGGCCCGGACATTCGCGAGGGCCGCTTTTTGTGCCGAATAGGCTGCAAGAACATCGGGCCGACGGGCCAGCGCCACGGATATCGCTTTTTGCGCCGATTGCGCCAGGCCGGAAGAAATCTTGCGACCAGAGACATCAGCGATCCGTAATTTTGTCAGTGGCGAAATACCAAGCGTTGAAATCAGCGTCAGATAGCCGTTCTGTTCCGCACCGGTCGCTTGCACAAGTGCAAGTTTCGTCTGCGCCGTGACCTGATGCGCCTGGGTAAGATCAATTGCTGTGCCAATACCTTTCCTCATTCGTTCTTCGGCGGCAGCCTCCACTAATTGTGCGTTCTTCAACGCTTGCGACGCCATGGCGACGCGCGCGCGTACGGCCGAATAATTATAAAATGCGACACTTACGTCATAAATAAGCTGCTGATGGGCCGCGGTGAAGCCGATGTTAGAAATCGCCGACGCCTGTTCCGCCGCCTCGACGACTGCAGCGCGTTGACCAAAGTCGAACAATAGCCAGTTCAAGGTAACGGAAGAAATCGTGCCGGTGGAGGTATTGCCGCTACTCGTGTCGTTGAGAGGACCCGTGGTTCCCGAGCGGGGAAATGCTTGCCAGCCGCCTACAGCGACAGCCGTCAATTTGGGCAGATAGGCGCTTTTCGCGATGCCCGCGGCGAGCGCGACTTCTCGGGCATTGTTCCAAGCCGTCTTTGTTAATGGATTATTGGACTCTGCGATATCGATCAATTCTGCAAGCGTGTAAACATGCGCACTGTCGAATGTGTCTGGAGAGGGTAGCTGCGCCATTTCATTATTGGGCGGCAGAACAAATTCACGTTTGTCCGACGATGAGATCTCGCTTTTCTGGCCAGCGATAATTTCACCGGTAGCAGTTGTCGCAGGAGCCCACGGCCGGTCGGGCTGCGCAGGGGCCAGTTCGACAGAGTCCGTTGCACAGCCTGCCAACAAAACCGTCAACAAGAGGAGCAGAGAGGCTCGCTCACGCAATCGCATTGCGAACCTGCTTTGGGTTTGAATTCTCCCGCCGAAAATCGTTCTCGATACAGACTATCAATGATTTCGCATCATCCAGAAAGGATGAATGGCCATCAATTTCGTCGAAAGACGAGATTGGCTTGATTGGGCCATGCAGCGTAATGTCGGGCGCCAGACGATTGGCGAGCGCGTTTAAATCTAGCGCCACATCGTATGCTTTGTGTCTCGGAGCCGAGCTGAGGATTAGAATCGTGCGGTAAAGTTGATCAAGATGACGCAGAACCTGTCTTCTTGTTGCGATCCAGGTATCCCGGGGTCGGATGCTTGCGGGTTCATAACTGACAAGATCAAGGTCTTGCGCGAGCGTTGATAGAGTGGCCTGCGCCTGCGAAATCTGATTGAGCCGCGCCGGCGTACCGGCATAATTAATCATATCAGCGAGTTCGCGTAAAAGCCCTGCAGACAATCGATCCATTCTGTCGGATATGCTCACCGGCCATACATTGGCGAAGATCAAATAGGTTACGACATTGCCAAGAAGAATGCCGATCACGCGATCGCGCGCAATAGTCAGATCAAAGTCCGGTGAAGAACCCTGAACAACGCTGAGCAGAAATGCAAAAACGATCTGATAGCCGGCATAGGCGATACGAGGGCTGCCAACGGCGATCCACGCGGCGGGAAATGCGCCTAGAAACACAATAATCATCAAACCGCCGATTGAAGTCACGTTGGGCAGAACAAACACCATCGTTGTTACGCCGGCAATAGCTCCGATCAGACATCCGGCGATGCGCAAACCAAGTTTTTCGACAGTTTCGGCAGTTGTGCCGAGAGACACGATGTAGCAGGTAATCAGCGCGGTATGAATTCCGGGCCAATCCAGAAGTTGGAACAATAAATAACAGATCATAGCCGCAGCGGTCGTCTTCAGCGCCTGACGTGTGTAATCAGGATTAATGAATGCGTCTGGAAGAAAGAAGCCAGTTTTCTTTGCCGCGCGCTCATTCCCCCCGCTCCCGGCGACTGAGGAGGCTTCTCTCGCCTGCATGAGGGAGTCTGCGGCTGTTTTAAAGGCGATGAGAAACTCGGCTGTTCTGGGCGGTAAATCGTCGACTATCTCCTTTCCGGGCCAAACGACAGCAGGGGAACAGCCTCCGCGATCCAGAAAAACAGCCATTTGGGCGAGCATAACACTCAAACGGGTAACAAGCGCGTGAGGAAATTTCAGCTTTTCAGCATTCATCGTATCGACAATGACAAGTAGTTCAAAACTCGCAAGCGCAACCTGCGTCAAGGCCAACGCATCAATTGGCGTCAGGGACTTTTCCAATTGAGCCATTTTTATGTATTTGAGCAGATCCTTGTTGCCTTCCGCCAGCGCGTCGGCGATTTTTTGTCGAATTATCGCATCGTCGTGAACAAGCTGTTTTCCAATAATCTGCAGGCGTCTTGCGATCCCAGCTTCCGCCAGAGATCGTGGCGCCGGCGCAAACATCAAATTGATGCAAAGCGATACGCCAGCGGGGATCGCAATGAACAACCATGCATACAACAGACCGCGTGTAGCAAGTTCACCCATCTGTACGGAACCAAGCAGATCGAGGGTGTAGGCGGCAATTAGCGCGAGCGTGCCGCCGATAGGTTTCAACTTGCTCGCTGAGGCTAGAAAGAGAATGATGAAGGATACGATAGCCATGCTCGCAACACGCAGCGGAGGCTGGTCAATGACCATCATGACCAACGGAAACAGAAGAGCGATCACGACGCTGATCACGACAATCAGAGCTAGATTGGCGATTACGCTACCCATCCGATCCGGTTTGTTGAGGAAGAAAACAAGGTAAATCGTAAGCGCCGGCGAGGGTGTCTGGTAAATCTCGACAACAAGCGTCGTCAGTGCGCAAATAAGCGCGAGACGCAGGGCAAAGTCACGACGGCCCGGGAAAGGCGCCAGTCTTTGCCGCCAGATTTTGCCGTCCAGCGGCTCCATGTCATGAACAGCCGGCGCCATGTTTCACCTCGACGACGGCGCTGGCTCCGAGTCGCATCAGATTTTCCGGAGGATTATCAAGACGGACACGTACGGGAAAACGTTGCGCTACCCTTACCCAGTTTAGGGACCTCTCGACATAGGGCATATTTTTGGGGAGATTAACTCTATCGGTGTCCAGCACGCCCCAGCCGATACTCTCGACGACGCCTTTTATCGGTATGCGCCGGTCAATCATTGAATAAACGGTGGCGCAATCCTCCGCCGCCAGGTATTTCAGATCAGTTTCACGAAAATTGACAACAGCGTACCATTTCTCCGTTGTAACCAGCGTGAAGAGGTTTTGCATCGGAGCGACCATTTCACCTGATTTCACGGTCAGACCTACGATCCTGCCATCGTGAGGCGCCCGCACGACGGTATCCTCCAGCGCGCGCTTGGCGATGGAAAGCGCAGCCAGACGGGCGCGGATCGCCGCCGCCGGACCCTCTGTTGTGCTGACCGCGCGTTGCGCAGCGATCACCTGTTCTCGAGCCTGTGCGAGGGAGGTTTCGGCGTCGCGTTGGGCCGTCTGCGCCTGATCCAGTTGCTGTGTGGGAACATAAGCTTTGCCGGCAAGAGGTTTGAGTCGTTCTGTCGTACGAGCGGCAAGGTCGAGATTCGTTTGGGCGCGCTTGGTCTGTTCGCTGGCGATTTGAACGTTCGATTTCTCGGTCGATATGATGCGTCGCTGGGCGTCAAGCGCCGCTTGCGCGACTCTGAGATCCGCCTCCGCCTGATCGACCGCAAGCTGGTAGGGCACAGGGTCTATCCGAAAAAGAATGTCTCCCTTTGAGACTTTTTCGTTTTCTTCAACATCAATGGCGATAACGCGTCCGCCGACAGCCGAGGCGATATGCACGACTTCCGTATCGATGGACGCAGCGTCTGACGAAGGGTGGCTGACGCTCCTGTCATAAACAAGCCACGCCATGACAACGGCAATCGCGATGATCGCGATGGAAAAAAGTTTGGCGCGTGAGGCTGGTGCGCGGTTCTCGGGCTCCTGCATCGTTACGTCCTATCGTCCATAAAGAACGAGCCAGAAAAGACTTCCGGCGACAATGCCGACAGAGACGCAGACAAACAGCAAATACGGAGTTTCGGCACGCAACATGAGAATGATCAGCCTCGCGCCCAATGCGCCAGCCACGCCAATCATGGCGCTCAGCAACCAGGCCGGGAAATAGGCGCCGAAGATTACGAAGGATGGGGCCCCGCCAGAACAGCCGCCAAGAAAACTGGCGATGAGAACAGGGCGCACAAGACTAAAACCTCGCCCTGCCTGAGCATATGACTGATTCATGATGACGCTTCTCCGTAAAATCACGTTACAATTTATTGATGACCAGTATAAATAACAAAATATATGTCGCGCATCAGGATCTTCCTCTATGGAAGGGCTAAAGACAAGGATCTTCCTCTATGGAGGAGCCAACGATAAAACATTTATTTATTCAGATTTCAATGTGAATTTTCTCCATCTCCATGAGTAATTGCGCGTACGCCGGGCCTTCGTTCGGATAGTATCCGGGTGTTATAGGGGCTCCGCAGTGTCCAGGGCTTCATTATGCCGGAGATCGATGGGGGCGTATGAACGAGAGAGAACCTGATTAATCAGAAACGATCGCGACTCCGTCGATAATGTCGAATAGCCATCAGTGATGAAAGCACATTCTATTATCTGTCTTACAGTCCTGCCTCAGAGCGGCTGGACTGGAAACGGGTGGATTGAGATAGAAGGCGTAGCTGGGAGGGATAAAAATTGCCCAGAACAAGGTGTGAGAACAGAGATCATACCTTATGCCAAAACACCTCATATCTTCAGGTTTAGCGAGGAGAATTCCTATTTTGTGATGGGTTTTTTTGAGAGCTTTGTGATAGGAGAGACGATCGCTGCTATTTCTCCAAAGCCTTTCTAAATTAGCACTGTCATGGCTTTCTACATGCGATAAAGACTGTCGCGCGTGGCATAACGTGAAATATTGGGCGAGCGGCGACGTAATCGGCTGGCAGTATTGTGTGTAGTAGAATTTGCAGTGATTTAACGGTTTGATCGTAAATCGCATGCAGCTTTGAATTCAAATCTCCCTTCTTGCGACCGATGCGGCGATGAGTTGGCATTTTATTAACAAGTTAGCGGTCGGGTGTGCTGCCACTAGCCGTGTCGAGATGATCCTAATCCGCCGGGTTGTTGTCTCTGCGCCAGCCAGAATCGTGACTATGCAATCAAACACACCCAACAGACACCATGGGAAAAATCAATTATAGAGCGTCTCGTGAAGCCCGACTTCCTTTGACCGGCTTTCCATTACATGCTGCGTCGGATCATATATACGATATCGTTGACCGATTCCCGATCATCGATAAGCGGAAGGCCACGCGCAAATACAAAGAACAGCAAGATGTTTAATTTCTTTTTTATCTGGCAAAATACGACGTTCATGAAAGTAACCTATGGACAGTCGTAATTTTGAGTGATTCAGTAATCCAAATAAATAGTTTCTGAGCCTGGATGATGAGAATGAAAGTTTATCCCTTTGCGCGTTGTGGGTTATGGTGAGGTTGTTTACCTCTAAAATGTTGCGTCTCGTTTCTATTCGCGTTAATTTTTCTCGATCATACATCGCTTTTTGCGGCTGATCAACATCAATGATGTGCGATCATTGCCGCGTATCGCAGTCAGCCTGATGTAATCAGCGAGCATCTACGGTATTTTTGTCCCTGCTGCACACTCGTTGACTATGCAGATAGATGCGATCTTTATTATCTGCGGGTCGTGTACCGTGTCCCGATTTTAATCATGGAGCGGCCCTTAAGCCACCCCTCAGGCGTAAAGGTCAACTGACCGACAATTTCCTGATTGCTGATCAGGTGACTTGGCGCAGATGGCTAAAATCCGCAACAGTCATTATAAACATCCCTTGGCTTGCCTGAGACGCCTCTTTCAGAAATTTGCAAAGTAGCGGGTTTGGTTGTTTTCGGCCGGATAATTTTTTTGCCAATGGGATCAGTGCAAAGAAGAGCGTCTTTCGCCACAAATTGTTTGGTGTAGTTTACGGAGTCTTTTGGCAAGAGTACCTTGAGATTATTTTTTTTCGCATATCGAGTAAATGCCTCTAGTTTTCCATGCTTGTCAAGCATACTAATGACTTTAATGAGGTTGGTAAGTTCGAAATCGATTGGCTTATCACCGCGCATCAGGACAATTTCATCTTCTTTAGTGCTGTTCTTGTGATTTGCCATGTTATTTCTCCTTACGGGTTGAAGTTAATGGTTGGTGAGAATAGTCTTTGTGTCAAATACTGATCCACAGCTTCTGCAGCGGCAATTTCGGATCTGGATCCTGAAGCCGTTAATAGCCGCCCGAACATTGCGCCGCTATACTTGTTGGCGGCAGTAAGTCCACCTGCTCTATTTGTTCCCGCTTGACCACCATAGCGGGCAAATAAGCCGTCACGGAAAGCTCCAAGTTGAGTAACGGCTGCCTTGTCTAGCGCAAGACCAATCGTAACCTTGTGAATATCCGTGCGACTGGCCTCAGCATTTAAATCTGCGGAAACCAGGCTGAAGACCTTGGGTATTGGCGTAAAGACAACGGAAGGAGTTACCGAACCCGAGAGTTTTGTTGTGAATTGAAGGGCTTCAACCATGGTTGGAGGGCCATCATTCGAGTAGGGCGGATTTTCCGGGTCCCCAGGCTGGGTTAATCCGCCGAAAAGCGATAGGTATACGAAAGTCTGAAGTGGTTCTGACATACCAATTTCTCCAGTAATCGGATATATATAATTTGGTCCTACAATTTTATTCGCACAGAAATTTTCTGGTAATTTGAAAAGCCTTTCGAATGTATCCGTTACTGTGAAAGTACGAACATTGCCCCTGGAGCGATCTACACCCGTCCGTCCGCCCAAACCAAAAACGCCTGTAGCAAACGGCTGAGAGAATCCTACGCTGGCATTCAAATTATTTACTTCGGTCATATCGAGATTGAAATTATAAGCGATGCCGGTTGTCCAAAATGTATCAAGACTAGCTTTTTGAAAACCTTTAAATAATTTCGGACTGAATTCACTTATGGATCTGGATCCGCTCCTAAATTGCTCCGCGATCAGTCGTGAACTTTCGTTGTTGCCATCGCCTCGCGAGAGAAAGTTCAGCGCCATATCGATCAGAGATTTGCGAGCTTCGCATCGAATTTGTCTTACGATGTCTTTTGTGCTGACGCCTGAATAATCTTCGGGGAGAGGATGAATTGCGCAAGAAGCAACCGAAAAAGAGAAAACCATTAGAACAGTATAAGCAATTCTCATGTAAACCCCCTTTTTACATGATTTTAGGGACAGCTTTTTAAAACATTTATTTATTCAGACTCGCCACAAAAGCACTATCATAGCTTGGAAAAAAAACAATCTCCACTTAACGCCTGCATGGAACCGCCCCTCAAAAACTAGAATAGACATCAAATAATTATTCCAGATTGAGACCTCGACCCCGTCCATCATGGCCGATTTCGATTGAAATTTAAACATGGAATGAATCACAATAAAACGTTGAATTTAAGCAATCTTCATTGGCTAAAGGATGTCTGAAGCCGCATGTCATTGTTTCTCTCTAATGATTGAGAAAAACCATTGGGCATAATTGTTAAGCCAAAGTTTGGAGAGCTGGGGGGATCTCGACTAACGTTTGGCATCTATCGATCAATTCGTATGGTTTCATAAACTAGAGGCCCACAAGACAAGCAATCAGAATTAGGCGCCGAAACTAACGGCCCTTTGATTAGTCATTTCATGCCGCCGGGAGCCTAATTGTCTTTTGGCATGGGTGGATCTAAAGCCTGAGTTTTATGCTCATCCTTGCGGGGGGTGGGCGACCGGATTGTTTAAATCCGCTGGCTGCGACCGGTGATCTGGAATTGGCGTCATTGGTTATAGACTCGATCGTTTTTTGTCTCGTTTCGCCTTGAACTAAACATTCAATTCAATATTTTTTCCATCAGGCTCGACTTCTATCCTGGCTGAGAGATTTTGAATAAATGAGATGGAGGAAGGGAGAATTATTTGACTCATCTTTATCAATATAAACTGAAGATGTGTCTTAAAAACCGCCGCGGTTATGTTGACGGCGCAAGCCATGACACGAGTTTCTCGTCGTGCGATCGATGCACTAAGCTTGAATACGGGTCTATTCCTTTTTTCAGACTCTAATTTGGAGTCATTCTGGATCTCGTCGCATGGTCGTATGCCGGTTCACAGAAGGATAGGAGAGCACGCAAGCGGTTTCGAGTCTTGATCTACCAATGTAAATTATCAGCCTATTGTTGACTCCTTGATTAAACATCCTCCTTCCAGGATATTCCATGCTGGAATTGTTGAAGAATTGCATATTTCCTCTCTTTAGTGTGTAATTCAACTTAAGACAGGCAGCATGGTTGCCAATGCAACATTAGCGGGATTGGGATGAAAACGACAGGCTAGATTTTCTCCATCGTTCCAGTTGCGCACTTTTCCATATTTCACGGGGAGCCAATTTCACCCCGCGGATCGCTTGTCCCGGAAAAAACGATTTGAGCAAGTTCACATGTTCAAATATTCTCTCTCCTCCTCTATTAGCTTTGTTCCTCTAATGAGTGACGAGGCGCCAAGCATGGTCGGGCGGAAAAATCTTGCTGCTGATTAAATGACGATGTGTCGCTGATCGCGGCGATCAATACAGATGCCATTATCATACCAGCGCCCGGGATACTACCGCCGCGCATGATTAAGTATTTTTGATGCTTCATAAGCGCCGCGCCAACAATCGATCGCTCGTCGCCGTTGGAGGAGCCTCACACGTGGATTTCGTCGGGCCGTCGGTCATTAGTCTGGTGTGGCGCGCCAACCGGTACGATATCCACCGCCACGCCGAGCGTCTGGCGTCCGGCTCCGACAATGACTCCATCGATCGGCGAGACATCGGCGTAATCGCGTCCGATTGCGACGACGATGTGATTGTCGTCCGCGTACATGGCGTTGGTCGGATCCATCTGAATCCAGCCGAAAGGATCGCCGCACCATATGGCTACCCAGGCGTGCGAGGCGTCTGCGCCCTCGAGCCGCTGCGCGCCCGGCGCCGGTAAGGTGCGGATATAGCCGCTGACATAGGCCGCCGGCAACCCGAGACCGCGCAGGCCAGAGATCATAATATGCGCGAAATCCTGGCAGACGCCGCTCTTGCGTGCGAAGGCTTCTGCAAGTGGGGTTGCGACATCTGTCGCCTCGGGATCGTAGGCGAAATCGGACCTGATTCGACGCATCAATTCCGTGGCGGCTTCGAGAACCGGTCTGTCCGGCGTAAAGCTTTCACGCGCATACTCCGTCACCGGCGTTTCGATTGGCGCAAGACGGCTTGGAAATAGCGTATGCGCAGGAGACTCTGCGGTCAGCCATCGAATATCGGCGGCGGTGCGTCGCACATTTTCCCAGGACGGCGTCAATCCCTCAGCCGGTGGTTCTTCCCGGCTTACCTCGACGCGCGCCGTCATGGAGATCCGCAATTTTGCATGCGCCTCGCGGATCGTCGCTTCGACAACGCGATTGCCGAAGAAATCCAGTCGCTCCCTCGCCGCATGCAAGGCTGGAGACGAGTCGAGAGCATGCGCAATCAAACGTTGTCCGCTCCCGTCACGCGGCGTGAGACGGATCGCACAGCGCGTCGAGGCGACGCTGGCTTCATAGGTGTAGGTCGTCACATGACGTAAGTCGTAGATCACGCGAGTCTGGACCGTTTATCAGCCGGAGACGGGTCGTTGCCGTGCGAAAAGTAGCGGGATGCAACGGCATCGGCAATCGTCATCAGTCGCTGTTCGATCATCAGAACACGCGCTGCATCGAGTCGACGAGCGTCTTCAGCCTCAAGTTCAGCGCGCAGAGCGAGAGCAAGCCGGCGTTGCGGCTCCATCATGCCGTCGTCGCTTAGCGACGGCAAGGCGGCAAGGTGGCTGTCGATCCGTCGCGCCTGAAACGCCACGGAGCGGGGGTTGAAAGGATCGAGCATTGCCATGTCGATCGCCGGCGCCAGAGCTGCGCCCGCAACATATCTTGTCCGATAGGAAATCTGCGAGTCAATCAGATCGAGCAAAGCGTCCAGTGTTTCTATCGTCGGATCGTCGTCGGCGAAGTTCCGAACGAAGCGACATGTGTTGATTGCGCGTTCCATACGCCTTCCAAGATCGATGAAAACCCAGCCTGTAACGCGGTTGAAATTTTCGTCCATCAAACCGGAGAGTGCGGCAAGCGTATGCAGCGCACGCTCCGTCGTCTCCAATATCTCCGGCTCCAGCGGCTCCCGTGCGCTGGCGCGGGCCAATCGTGTGTCGAGACGGGTCAACAATTGCCACATATCCTGAGAAAGTCGCTCGCGCACGATTGAGGCTGCCCGCGTCGCTTGCTGGGCGATGGCGCGCGCCGATCCGTAATGCTTGGGGCTGCTCGCGGCGGCGTGCGCCAGCGCCGCGCCAGACGCGCCGCCCGTCGCCGGAGCCGTCGCGCCCCAGGCGATGAGCAGACGCTCGCAGCGCACGATCGGTTGACGACGATTCGAGCCGTCCTGCGGCTCGGTCATGCGGTTACACATCGTGCGCACGATCCGGAGCGTCGCCTCGGCGCGCTCCAGATAGCGTCCCATCCAGAACAGATTATCGGCCGCGCGGCTCGGCAAATTGCCGGGCACGCGCACCACTTTCACATCGTTGCTGGCAGGCAACAGGGTCGTCGCCGGCTCCGCCGCATTCCCCAGCACCCAGACGTCCGCCGATTGCGCGCCGGCGCCCATGGAAATTGCGCGGGCGTCGCGATGGTCTGCGACGCGACAAAAGCCCCCCGGCATGATCGTCCACCCGTCTGTGGTGGCGGCGGCGAAGATGCGCAGGGTGAAAGGGCGCGGCGACAGCCCGCCACCGCGCCATGCTGGCGTCGTTGAAAGTTTCACCAGCTCCTGTCCCACATAATCCATGCCGCGGGACTCGATGGCCTTGATCAGTCTCATGCGATGGGCCGCGTCGAGCTCGGCGCCGATTGCGGCGCGTCCCTCCTCAAGCCCTTCCGCCTTGTCGCCGAAAGCGCCGTTGATCGCACGATGGTCCAGCGCCGCGAGCGTTTCGGCGCGTTCCGCCTCCTGGCCGCACCACCAGGTTGCGATGTTGGGCAATCGTAGATCCTCGCCCATGAGGCGCTGCGAGAGCGCAGGGAGAAAACTCATCAAAGCCCGAGACTCGACAAGCCCCGCGCCGGGCATGTTGGCGAGCGTGACCGATCCTTGACGGATGGCGTCGAAAAAGCCCGGCGCACCGAGGCGCGAGGCAGCATTCCCCTCCAGCGGATCAAGCCAGTCGGGGTCAACGCGCCGCCAAACCACATCCACGCGTTTCGGACCAGCCACTGTGCGCACATGCAGCTTGCCGTCGCCAGCGACAAGATCCTCCCCCTCGACAAGCAAAAAGCCAAGATAGCGCGCAAGGTAAACATGTTCGCTGTAGGTCTCGCTCCATGGACCCGGCGTCATCAGACAGATACGCGGATCGGATCTTTTTGCAGCGGCCACCAGACCCGCGCGAAAATCGCGAAAGAAACCGGCAAGCCGGCGCACTTTCATCTCGCGATAAAGGCTCGGAAAAGCCCGTGCAAGGACGAGCCGGTTCTCGACAGCGTAACCTGCGCCCGATGGGGCCTGGGCGCGATCGCCGAGAACCCACCATTTACCGTCCGGTCCACGGCCAAGATCGGCGGCGTAAAATCGCAACCATCGGCCGCCAACCGGCGAAACGCCGCACATGGGACGGATGAATTCCGGAGATCCGGCGATCGCGGCGGCTGGCAAAGCGCCGTCGGCGACGAGTTGAGCCGGTCCGTAGACATCATGAAGGATTCGATCGAGAAGCTCGGCCCGCTGTATGACCCCGGCCGCGATGTCGCGCCATTCGCCCTCTGTCAGGAGAAGCGGCAATCGACTCAATGGCCACGGCCGCTCGTGCGTTTCGCCGTGGACGCGATAGGTCACGCCCATGTCCTGGATACGCCTGGCCGCCGCCGCAAACCGGCTGCGAACGCCGTCCCGCCCAAGACCGGCGAGCGTGTCGAGAAGCTGCGACCAGTGTGCGCGCGGTCTCCCGTCCGGACCGATCAATTCGTCCGGTACGCCGGGCAGAGGTCTATAATCCGCAAGCCATGCGGCGAGACGCCCCGCTACGTCGCCGTCAATCTCAGCGGATTGTATATCAGCAACCAATGGGCCTCCTGAGATCAAGCGTCAGTGGAAACTCGCCCTCCGGCTCGCGATGCGGCGGCTCCACACGACCAGGAGTGTGGCCGTGGTCCTGAAAACGCGCAAGCCGTCGCGCTTCAGCTTCATGGAAATTTACAGGGTAGGTGTCGTAATTGCGCCCGCCAGGGTGGACGCTGTGATAGACGCAACCGCCGAGCGAGCGATTACTCCATCCATCAATAACGTCGATAGTCAGCGGCGCATGCACGGGAATATTCGGATGCATGCCGGATGCCGGACGCCATGCTTTGAAGCGCACGCCCGCGACCGCCTCGCCGGGAACGCCAGTTGGATTAAGCGGCAGACGACGACCATTGCAGGTGACGATATGGCGGTTTGCAACGACATGTCGCGCTTTAACTTCAAGGCGTTCGACGGACGAATCCACGTAACGGACTGTACCGCCAGCGGCGCCCTGTTCGCCGAGCACATGCCAGGGTTCAAGAGCGTGGCGGATCTCCAAGGTCACGCCGGCGTGCTCCACCCGTCCAGCGAGGGGGAAGCGGAATTCGTATTGAGCCTGAAACCATTCTTCCTCAAAGGCGTATCCGGCGCGGTTGAGTTCATCGAGCACGCCAAGAAAATCAGCCCAAACGAAATGCGGCAACATGAATTTATCGTGCAACGACGTACCCCAGCGCACGCACGCGCCTTCCTGAGGCTCGCGCCAGAACCAGGCTACCAGCGCCCGCAACAACAATTGCTGGGCCAGGCTCATGCGAGGATCGGGCGGCATTTCGAATCCGCGAAACTCCACAAGGCCCAGGCGACCCGTGGGTCCATCGGGTGAATAGAGTTTGTCGATGCAAATTTCCGAACGATGGGTATTGCCCGAAACATCGACGAGAAGGTTACGATATAAACGATCCACCAACCATAGTGGAAAATCCTTCTCACCCGCCGAGGGCGTATTTGCAAGGGCGATCTCAAGTTCATAGAGCGCGTCGTGCCGCGCCTCGTCGATGCGCGGCGACTGACTTGTGGGGCCGATAAAAAGTCCCGAAAAAAGATAGGAGAGAGATGGATGGCGTTGCCAATAGAGCACCAGACTTTTAAGTAAATCGGGACGTCTCAGAAATGGCGACTCAGCAGGAGTCACGCCTCCAAGCACGACATGATTGCCGCCGCCCGAACCAATACAGCGTCCGTCGGTCATAAATTTGCTGGTTGTGAGGCGCGCCTGACGCGCCTCTTCGTAGAGTGTGGTCGTCGTCGTCACGGCCTCGCGCCACGACGCCGCCGGATGAATATTAACCTCGATCACGCCGGGATCTGGCGTCACCTTCACTACCTCAAGCCGGGGATCGACCGGCGGCGGGTAGCCCTCGATATGGATTGGCATCTCGAGTTCTGATGCGGTTGTCTCCACTGCGGCGAGCAGTTCAAGGTAGTCCTCGAGTTTTGAAACCGGGGGCATGAAGACGCAGAGCGCCCCGTCGCGCGGTTCAATGGCGATTGCTGTGCGCACAGCGCCCTCGACGATGGTTTGACCGTGAATTTGCTGATCGCCTAAGACGCGATTTTCGCTGTAGATCTGCTGGAAATGCGATAAATCCGGCAGCGCGTCGCGCGCCTCCATCGGATCCTGATTGTGAATATGGGGATAGACAGAAGGAGCGACCCAGGGCAGGGCGTTCAACGGCAACCGTAAGCCAGCCGGCGAGTCGCCCGGGGCCAGAAACAGTCGGCCGCGCCGCAACGGCCAATGTTCGGACATCCACCGTTGGGTTCCCCGAGCGTTCCAGCGCTGGATGGGCAAGACATAGGCGCTTGGCGTCGTCAGGCCGCGTTCGAAGACACGCGTCATGCGGGCGCGCTCCTCGGCGTCGTCGAGGCGAGGGTCACCCGGATCGAGATTTATTGGGAGTTGACCCTCCTTCAATATCCAATGAGCCGGATCTTCAAAGGCCTGTATGATATAGTCTTCAGCAATCCCTAACGCTGCGGCTAATTGCCCGGTGAAACGCGCCGCCTCAACGGAGCTTGCTGGCTTGGCGCTCCCGGTCATGCCAGCGACAAGCGCAGGATTTGTACAAATCGGCTTCCCGTCCTTTCGCCAGTAGAGCGAGAAAGCCCAGCGTGGCAGGCTTTCGCCTGGATACCACTTGCCTTGTCCGTAATGCAGGAAGCCGCCTGGTCCGAAGCGTTCGCGCAGGCGGCGAATGAGATCGTCCGCGCGGGTCCGTTTGGTCGGGCCGACGGCGGCGGTGTTCCATTCGGGAGATTCGAAATCGTCAATCGATATGAAGGTCGGTTCACCGCCCATGGTGAGGCGCACATCCTGACTTTGCAAATCCCGGTCGACAGTTTCGCCAAGTCTATCAAGTCGTGTCCAGGCTTCATCCGAGAAAGGCGCGGTGATACGCGGCTCCTCACGAATACGATCGATCCGCATCTCGAAATGAAAATCGCACTCTGCCGGCTCGACGAGACCCGAGACGGGCGCGCAGGAACGATAATGCGGCGCGCCGCAGAGCGGCAGATGTCCTTCGCCGCAAAATAGTCCAGACGTGGCGTCAAGACCAATCCAGCCTGCGCCGGGAACATAGACCTCGGCCCATGCATGCAGATCGGTGAAGTCACGATCCGTGCCAGTCGGCCCTTCGATGGGATCGATGTCTTCCTTGAGCTGGATCAGATATCCTGAGACAAAGCGGGCGGCGAAACCCAGACGGCGCAGGATTTGAACGAGGAGCCATGCCGAGTCCCGGCAGGAGCCTGAGCGCAGGCCGAGCGTTTCCTCGGGCTCCTGCACGCCGGGCTCCATCCGGATCACGTAACGAATATCCCGCTGGAGCTGGGCGTTCACGCCAACGAGAAAATCAATGACCCGACGTCTGTCGCGGGGGATATCGGCGACATAGGCGTCAAGGGTTGGGCCGCCTGACTCTATCTCAAGATAGGGGGCCAGTTGCGTTCCAAGTTCCGGGGCGTAGGCAAAGGGAAATTCTTCCGCATAGGGCTCCACGAAAAAGTCGAACGGATTGAAGACGGCCATCTCAACAAGAAGATCGACCTCGATCCTGAATTCACGCGCCTTATCGGGAAAAACGAGTCGCGCCTGCCAGTTGCCATGCGGATCCTGCTGCCAGTTGATGAAATGTTGTCCGGGCAGAATCTTGAGCGAATAGCTGGTGACGCGCGTACGACAATGCGGAGCCGGGCGCAATCTTACGATCTGTGGGCCCAGGGCCACCGGGCGATCGTATTGATAGTGGGTGATGTGATGAAGCGCGACCTGGATAGACAAAAGAAGCGCCTTTCGCGGAAGAACTTTTTGAACCAGAAAAGAAGTTTGCTGAAAGGCGCTCTGGCAAGTCAACCGAATAGGCCGGATTGTTCGGCTATTGATGGCAATTCCATCAGTCTGCTTGTCCCCTGGGCAACAAATGCCCATGTTCGACGCAATTTGTTTTCCCGCCGAATTTTCCTTCGCGGGGTGGACCGGCATCGAAGGATCGCTCTGCGTTTGGCGATATTTGTCGCGAGGCACGATCGGTAACCCATTCAATCGGTTGAACGCCCGGCGGGGCCCATGGCGTTCATCGGAATCGCCCTTCGGGTTTACGAAATGACACCCATAAACATGGGAAAAGACAACTGATGGCGATTACTCCGACAGCGACTGAGCAGTTGGACGGACACATGATAAATTGCGCGATGATTCGCCAATTGCCCCGAGTTTCCTATGTCGCCGTCAACCGTCAGCTTCATCGCTCTCATTCTGATTTTTCTGTCCGCCCTAACGGGCATATTCGTTCAATCGTCGCTCCCCGAGCATCATTTGAGCGATGATTCAAAAACCATTATCAAGGCGGCCCGCAGCGTCGTCGTCGGATTGGCCGCCCTGACGCTTGGCATGATGATCGCCACCGCGAAAGACTCCTTCAACAGGAAAGAGTTGGAGCTCAAATCCGGCGCATCGAACATGATCGTTCTCAACAGATTGCTGGCGAATATCGGCGACCGCTCTGTCTCTGCCCGTAACGCACTGAAATTGGTGGCGATCAATGGGATCAAGATTATCGAAGTCACGAGCAGAGAGGGACGCCACGCAGATGTTCTGCGCGGCGAGGAAGTCGATACGCTGCAAAAGGAATTGCTGAAGCTTCCCGAAGAGGGAGCCGATGAAAAGTGGTTAAAGAATGCAGCCCTCGGCCTTGGCAAAGAAATTGCCGTCTCTCGCTGGAAAATATATCAAAATTCCTCCGCTACAGTTTCCGTGATGTTTATCGGCATTCTGGTTTTCTGGTTGATGGCGATATTTTTCAGTCTAGGTTTGATTTCTCCGCTGAATGCCGCAGTCTTGACCGCACTTTTGATGGCGGCGCTTTCAATGACCGGGGCAATCTTGCTGACGCTCGAACTTGATCAACCCTATGGCGGACTTATCCAGATTTCCACAGAACCGCTTAAAATGGCGCTGGCGCAGTTCCTTTAGCCTGCAGGGAGCCGGCGCTGTGTAATTCCTGGGAAGGGCCTGTCTTTCGGCTCCACAGGCCCCGACTCTTTATACAGGCGATGACGCCAGCTGCGCGCCGAACCTGATTTCAAACCCAAACCCGCCATATTTGCGATCAATTCCCCTTTTGGGCTAGAAGTGCGTAATTGGTTTGCTGCAATTCGACAGCAAGCATAGACGAAATCCCTAATATTCAAAAAGGTCGCCTTATGAGCTTTGAATTCGACAAGTTGACTGTTCCGGAGCTTACCGCTCTTATCGACCGGGCCAGGGAAGAAATCGCCCATCGCAAGGTCACGGCGCGGGAAAGACTGAAGCAGGAAATCGAAGAGAAGCTTAAGGAAACCGGTCTTGATTTGACCGATCTATTTCCCGTATCGGGCAAAAAAGCCAAAAGGACGGTAAAAGATGGCGAGGCCAAGTCAATGACAATCAAATATCGCGATCCTGTCTCACTGGGAACTTGGTCGGGAAGAGGCGGTCGTCCGCCGCAATGGGTCAAATCGATTATGATGGAGCGTCGATGGACCCTTGAGGAGTTCAAGGCCTCGGGCGAATACGACGTGTAGTCCGCACTTCTCGCGACTCAAATTTGGGATTTTCTCTCCGGGGCGAAAATTTTGATTCAGGATACGCGGGGAGGAGACATATGAAGCCCTTGCCGATGCTTTTCCTTCTCCTCTTCGCCGGGGGGGCCGCCGCCAACGCATCGGCGGAGGTCCCGAGTTCACGCTTCAAAGATTTAAAGCTTACCTGTGATACGTGCCACGGCGTCGGCGGCTATTCTCCGACGCCGGACCAGACGCCTTCGCTAGCAGGAAAAAGTGAAAAATACATCATTGCCCAACTAACAGCTTTTAACGCCGGCAAACGCAAACATCCGACAATGAGTCTAACTGGCGGCTCAATGACGATTGAAGAGAAGAGAGCCCTGGCCCGTTATTATTCCCGTGGTGGAAAATAGGGTCACAGACCCAATGGAAAGAGGCTCAAACCTTCATATTTCTTATTTTAATTACGGGAGACGATGGCGTCTCCCAGTCAACCCTTCAGCTTCATAGAAGTGAAACTTTAGCGAGTTCCCGGCTATAACGGGGAGGCGGTCTTTTGACGTTTTGAGCAGTTCACGGCGGAGGTTTCCACGCGTGAGGCACAACAACACGATGGGGAAGATCGACGATGATAAGTTGATAGCTTATGTCACACGCGATGGGACTAAAAATATCACGCTGTGATTATTCCGACATGGAGAAGCGATTAAAGGTCAGCTGAATCTGTAAGAAAGCTTCGCTTTAGGAGAACTCGTTCATAGCCCCGGATCTATTTGCTAGCAAAAGGCGCAATCCTGAAGCCATTCGCATAAATATGGATAATTAAAACAGGTGATTTATAAATAAGGATTGCTGACTAATGAATAATTCACAGGCGGCTATTGTTTCTTTTTATATTGGTGAGCGCGCTGGGACTCGAACCCAGGACCCCCTGATTAAAAGTTTGATGGTCAAGGTTTTATAGAGATTTCCACAAATTTTTAGTATATTTTAAATACATGATTTTAATGATGTAAATGATTTCCATTGATTTCCGGTAAGCGATGGCGTTATCCATAATCTGCTTACCGGATGCTTACCGTAAAAGTCAGGGAGTCGAAAAATGCCGCAGGGGCGTATTTCAAAGCGCTCGGTTGACGCGCTTTTTTGTCCGGAGGGTAAGGATCGTGGCTTCCTCTGGGATGATGACCTCGCTGGTTTTGGGGTCACTGCTTTTCCGACAGGCCGTAAGGTCTACGTCGCCCAATACCGGAAAGATGGGCGTTCCCGTCGTGTATCGATTGGCGACCATGGTCGATTGACCCCTGACGAAGCGCGCAGCCAGGCAAAAAAGATATTAGGCGCAGTCGAAACCGGCGCAGACCCTGTGGAGGAACGCCGCTCTGCCCGCGCGGTCAGAACATTTGCTGAGATCGCGTCTGATTTCATAACGTTGCACGTCGCCGCCAAACGGAAGGGGCGGACGGCAGAAGAATACGCCACTCTTTTGCGTGCCCATGTCCTGCCAGCGATAGGCTCGAAACGCATTCTGGACGTTCGTCGCGCCGACGTAGCCCGTCTTCACGCCCGTATGGTTGAAAAGCCCTATCAGGCGAACCGTGCGCTGGCGCTTGTTTCAGTTGTTTGGAATTGGGCTGCGCGCCGGGATGAGGTGGCGTTAGCTGACAATCCAGCGAAAGGAGTCGAGCGCTATCCAGAACACGGGCGCGAGCGCTTTCTGACCTCTGAGGAGCTTTTTCGTCTTGGCGCGGCGCTGGCGCGAGGTGAAACCGAAGGCTTGCCCTATGTTGTCGATGAAACAAAGGCCAAGGCAAAGCATGCGCCCAAGCCAGAAAATAGGCGAGTGGTCTTGGACCCCTTCGCAGTGGGGGCGATCCGGCTTCTCATTCTCACTGGTGCCCGGCTTCGCGAAATTCTGGACGCCAAATGGTCGCAGGTCGATCTGGAGCGTGGCGTGATCTTCCTTGCTGATTCGAAGACCGGTAAGAAGCCGATATATTTGAGCGCGGCGGCACAGGCCGTTCTCGCTGAGCTTCCGCGTGTCGAAGGTAATCCGCATATTATAGCAGGCGCCAAAGACGGCGCGCCGCGAGCGGACCTGAAGAAGCCTTGGGCCGCCGTCTGTCGCGCCGCTGGCCTAGAAGGTGTCCGCCTGCACGATCTCCGTCACAGCTTTGCGAGTTTCGGCGCCGGCGCTTCGCTCGGGCTCCCAATTATCGGCAAGCTGCTCGGACACTCTCAGGCAGCTACGACTCATCGGTATGCACATCTCGACACCGACCCGCTGCGGCGTGCGGTCGATACCATCGGAGAGACGATAGCAGCGGCAATGGAGGGGGGCAAAAGTGGCGAGATAATTCCGCTCAAGAAATCTGGCGATCTAAGATGAGAAAAGTAAGCCCACGTAACTTCGGTGGCGAGGGCGCCAGGGTTAAGCTGACTCGAAGAAGCCGCAAGCCGCGCACGAGTTTCTATCAAGAACCCGCGAATGCACCGGAGTTCCGGTTATTAACGCAGGACTGGAGGGAGATTGAGGTCGGTTATGGCCAACTTATCTCAGAGAGGCTTCGTAATGAGATTATCTCTATCGTTGATGATTACTTGTGGTTCGTCGAGTGCGAGAAAATTAAGGGCCATGCTATTGAAGCCATGGTATATCTAAAAAAATTAGCTAACGCCAAGTCTCCATTAGCTATTTTGATCAGAACGCCAAAAAAGCCTGCGCACAGAATGGCGCGAGATGTGTTGCTTGAATATTACTTATTCGAGGAAGCCTCGCCCATGGACAAGATCAATCCGGAGAAATTTCTCTCCACTCCCGATAGGGTCGCCCTAGCAGCAAAAGAACTTGTTGATGACATATCTGCTCAGGACATGGTGCAGAGCAAAGCCAAGCCGGTCGAGTGGGATAAAATGGTCGTCAGGCTGATGATCACTCTGCGCAGAAATGGATTACCCTACACGGTAAACAAACGGGGGACACTGAAGGGCGCATCGTCCATTGTATCCCTTCTGCACGAAATACAAGACCGACTTCCGACAGAATATCGACTTCATGTCGGACGCGACCGCGAACCGACCGACGAAACCATGGCTGCAGCCGCGAGCGCCGCCTGGGTCGGCTACAAAAATAGCTCAGAGGGCAAATATGCGCTTCGCGAACAGAGAAAAGTCGAGAAGGCAAAAAACGAAGGCCGAGAATATAAAATTAAAAGCAGAGAAGAGCGGCTGAACGAGGTGTTCAAATATTTGGAGAATCGCCGTCGTAGACGCCTTTCAAAGTTGTCAAATGACTAGGCCTCACTGAAACTCATGAGTTAACATCCCTCATTTTCAGCACCTGTGGGGATAATCGGAAGCCTTCAAGCATTTGGAGGTATTCCCATGTCCCATGCGCAGCAAATGGCAAACGTCTCCGGAAAGCACGACTCTACCACTGCCCACCCTATCACCGACGAGCCAGAATGCTTCCTCCGCCGGAAGGCGGCCGGCGTTTATCTCACCCACAAATACGGTTTCGGCGCCGCGCGCACGCTTGCGAAGGCTGCCGTCACTGGTGAAGGCCCAGACTATCATAAAGCTGGCCGCGTTGTGCTTTACACCCAGCAGGCGTTGGACAAGTGGGCTCTCGCTAAGATCGGCGCTGCCCGTCGGTCAACCTCGGCGAGCGAGATTGTCTGATGATCGATCTCGGGGAAGAGTTTGAAGCCATACCGGCTAAAAAAGATAAGCCTACACCAGCGGAGCGTACAGAACGGTCTCCGCTGGAGGGGTTTCGCGAGGCTATCTTAGATCAACTTGGTTTTGCCCCGAAACATATAATCGGTGACGGGAAAATCCATCGCTTCGCCACCTCGATAAGCGGACGCGACTGCGCTGGCTGGTATAAGTTTCACGACGACGAGTTCCCGGCGGGAGCTTTCGGCGACTGGCGCACCGGCGAGAAGTACAAGTGGTGTGCGCGCGAGGTCCACAAATTGTCCGTTGCCGAGCGCCGCCGACTCGAAGAAGTGAAAAGCGAGCGCGAGCGTAAGGAAGCAGAAGAGCGTGCAGAGGCCATAGATGGAGCTCAGAAGCGCTGGCTAGACGCCGTACCCGCGAAAGCGGATCACCCCTATCTCGCGAGGAAGGGCATCCAAGCACACGGCGCTCGACAAGAGAATGACCGCCTTTTGATTCCGATTAAAGTTAAAGGCGAAATTTGCTCCGTGCAGTCCATAACTGCGGATGGCTCGAAGAAATATCACTACGGAGCGCCCGTTGCTGGTGGATATTATGCGATCGACGGCGATGGTGAGAAAATCGTGATTTGTGAGGGATTCGCTACTGGAGCGACGATTCACGAAGCGACAGGACTGCCAGTCCTTGTAGCATTTACGGCATCCAACGTCGAAGCAGTTGCCCGGATGGTCCGAGATGACCTCCCTTGTGCAGCCATAATCATCGCTGCCGATGATGATCACAAAACCGAGATGGATCGCGGATTTAATCCCGGCCTGCGCACTGCACATAAGGCGGCTGATGCAGCAGGAGCAGTCGTCGCGGTTCCACCGTTTGATCGTGGAACAGATGGCGACGATCCATCTGACTGGAACGATTTTGCTGCTCTTCGCGGCATTGAACATATGAAAAATGAATTTTTAAGGGTCTTGGAGGGGGTAAGTGAAAGAACAAACGCAGAGTCAAATAACCAGTCCCCTGTGAACTATTCATAAGCCGCTGATCTTATTTTCTATGCGGACTCTTGCAAGTATTTATATTTGCAAGAAAGTGTGCTGGACGGCGCCATTTTCTTGCAAATT
>JBIIJP010000020.1:0-48764 GCA_044233645.1 Methylocystis sp.
TTCGGCCTTTTTCCGACCTGCGGAAGTCGATGTGTTGCTGGGCGACTCCAGCAAGGCGCGGGCCGCATTGGGCTGGAAGCCGGAAATCGATCTGGAGACGATGATAAAAGAGATGGTCGACGCAGATATCGAGCGATTGCGCCGTAACTCCCTAAGTTGACGCCAGACAGATAACTCGATGAGCAATTATGAACGAATCCTGATCACGGGTGGAACGGGGTTCGTTGGCGCGCATGTGACGGAGGCGCTGCGTCGGGCGTATATCGATGCAAGAATTGTCGTCGTGGCTCGACCGGAGGAGCGCTTGCGCCTGTCCGGCGTAGACCTGATGGTATGCGATTTGACCGATGAGTCCGCTGTCGATGCGGTTGTCGCCGATGCGCTGCCGGATCTTGTGATACATCTGGCCGGACAAGCTTCTGTGGGCCAATCTTCAAAACTTGTCGAACAGACATGGCGCGTGAATACTCTCGCCACCTATTTTCTCGGTGCGGCGATGATGCGTCATGTTCCATCGGCCGTCATGTTTTTTGCATCCTCGGCAACGGTTTACGGAGCCAGTTTTCGCGACGGCGTACTCTCCGAAGATGCTCCTCTGCAACCGCTCGACGTATACGCCCGTTCCAAGGTGGCCGCCGAATATCTACTCTCGGACCTGTTTCGAGCAGCGGGTCGTTTGGTGATCGTTCGACCTGTCAATCACTCCGGACCAGGGCAGCGCAGCAACGATTTTGTCCTGCCTTCCTTCGCCGCGCAGGTCGCCGCCATCGAAGCAGGCCGCGTCGAGCCGCTCATGAAAGTCGGCGAATTGTCGAGAATTCGTGACTTCCTTGATGTTCGCGATGTCGTCGACGCTTATCTCAGCCTGATCATGATCGCCCGGAGTTTGCCCGAAAATATCTCGGTCTTTAATGTTTCTTCCGGCTCGGGCTATGGTATTGGCGCTCTGCTCGAAGAGCTTCGGGCGCTGTCGCGCATGAACTTTGACATCAAAGTCGATCCGGAGCGAATGCGTCCTTCTGACGTCGATATTTCCCGCGTCATATGCGACTCATCGAAACTTCGTACGGCGACAGGCTGGGCTCCCGTAATTCCAATCCGAGAAACAATCCGCACGTTGCTTGACGAGCGACGTAAGGAGATCGACGGCGGATCGACGCCGTGAACGGCGATTCCTCACAGAAGCGTGACGCCGATCAGGAACGAATCCGGCTTCTCGAATTTCAGGTCGAATATCTCCGTAACGAGATGCTGCATCTGACGCATGAACGTTATCGTCTGATTTACTCCGTCTCCGGACACATCTATGGATTTCTACGCCCAATCGAGGCGCGATTGGCCGAATTGCTGGCCATGTGGCGACAGCGCAAAACTCATGCGGAGCCGAAGGCCGATGTATCGGCGCCTGGCCAGATTTATCCACAAGCGATCCCTGACATTTCCGTCGAAAAGACTTTACCGGCGCGTCGTCTGCTCATCGACGTCACCGGCACCGTCAAGCGCGACGCCGGCACGGGCATCCAACGGGTCGTCAAAGAAATCGTGCGAGCTTTTAATGCGGAAGATGACTATGAACTCCCTGTGGTCGCCGTGCGCTGTGAAAATGGGCGCCTGTTAGCGGCGAACGCATTTGTCGCCTCGCTCCATGGCCTGTCGGCAGCGGGAATGGACGCCGATCCCGACATCGCGATCACGCCGGGCGATCGCTTTTTGATGTTGTCTGATAGCTGGAACGCGTTTGAAATGGTGGCGCCGGTCATCGCATCCATCCGCGCCAGCGGCGGCGAGATTGTATCCTGTGTTTTCGATCTTATCCCTGAGCTTTATCCGGCGGCCTGTCATGAATCTACGGTTCCGCGCTATCGCGCCTGGCTGCGACGCGGGCTGATCGAAAGCGACGGCTTCATCGCCATTTCGCAAACTGTGGCGCGGGAGCTGAAGGATTATGTTGCCCAACACCGATTGCCGCATCGACCGGGATTAAAAATCGGCTGGTTTCAGTGTGGCGCGGATATTCCTGTCGTCGCAACGCTCACGCCAAGAGATGAAATCCGCGCCGCGGCGACAGGCGAGGCCCCGGCTTTCCTCACTGTCGGCACGATCGAGCCTCGAAAGGGTCATCGAGTCGCATTAGCTGCTTTTGATAAACTGTGGCGCGAAGGCGCATCTGCGCGTCTGCTGATCGTGGGTCGGAGGGGATGGTACGAAGAGGCGGTTGTCGCGGCGGTTACCGGGCATCCGGCATTCGGCCACAGCCTTTTCTGGTTCGATGATGTCGATGATGGCGAGCTCGCTTACCTCTATCAGAATGTTGCGGCGCTGGTCCTGCCGTCCTACGCCGAGGGTTTTGGGTTGCCGATCGTCGAGGCGGCCCGTCATGGCCGTCCGGTGATTTGCAGCGATATTCCGGTTTTTCGCGAGGTAGGGCGCGACGGGGCCATATACTTCCGCGTCAACGACCCTGATGCGCTCGCCGCCGCCGTTCGAGAGTTTCTGACTGGAAATCGCATTGTGGATCCTGATCGGGTGTTGAAGGCAACCTGGCGCGATGCAGCGCGGCGGATCGCCAACGTCCTCAAACATGAGGACTGGTTGGGTCGACTAGGCTGACCGGAGCAGCGTTCCGCTGCGATTTCCTTCCCCTTGGCCGAAAATGGTAGGGCTGGGCCGATTGTCTCGGTCAACGCCCGCGCCATATTCAATTGAGCCGGAACCACCGTCTAGTGACGCTCCCCCGGCGCATGCCGCAGAAAAGGGTTATCCTTATGTCGATCAATATCCCCGTGCTGGGTGAGGAAACGCCGAAGGTTCTCGGCAAGATGCTGAATCTGGAAGCTTCTCAGCTTTCCCTCCCGGAGTCGACGGACCAGATGAAATTGTTCCTAGGCCTTTATGTCATCTTTCAGGCCATCGCCCAGTCCTTTAGCCATTCGTTGCTCGGAAGCGTTGCTTTTGGGTTGGGCAGCGCAGCCATTCTTTATGGCGCGACCTTCTACCTGTTGCGCTTCCTCAAGGAAGAGCAGAAATTCGTGAAGACCATGACGGCGCTTGCCGCTATGGGCGCGCTGGCGGCTGCAGCCTACATAATCCTTCATCTGATTGTCGGCGTCGCCTTGCCGCCGCCCTTGCCGACCGAGCGTTTGGCCCGTTTTCTTCTTTTCCCGATCTTGATGTGGACGGCGTTCATGTATGCTTTTCTGTTCCGGCATGTATCGTTGCGTTCAATCCCCGCCTTCTGCACCGCTGCATTTTATGTGCTTGCCATCCAGGTTTTTTTGTCGGCGATTGCTCGCTAGTAACCATGTGTGATGCGATTTAGGACCGGTCCCTTGAGGGCCGGTTTTTTTTGTGCCGAAAATTAAGGTTAAGATTAAGCTCTCATTAAGCATAATTGCTTAGCTTTCGTTTACCAACCCTCTGCTTTGTCGACATCCGGCGGGGCAAGTCAGGAAGTAAACGATGCCGCGCCTTTCCCCCTCCATTCGCGCCTGCTTGATCGCAGCGGCGATTTTTCTCGGAGTGACGGGATATGAGCCGATTGCGGCAAAGGCCGCCGACATGCGTCCCTACGCTCCGCCAGAGCCGCCGCCTGTCGATGAGCCGGTTGAATGGGGATCGGGCTGGTATCTACGCGGCGATATCGGCTGGCAAAATGTTCAGTTGCCCGCTGTGACCGGCGATTTCTCAACGATCAAGGGCGTCGACAACATAGTCTCTGGCGGTCTCGGCGGCGGCTATCAGTTCAACGACTGGCTTCGTGCCGATCTCACCGTCGATCGGAGCGTGTTCCGGATGAACCGGGCGCTGGACACGGTCTGGTGTCCTTATGAGGCGCGGGGTCTTTTCTCCAGGGACGCAGAGGGCAACGAGATCCCGGCCGGCATTTTCGCCAATCCAAACGATACCTGCTCGCCAGTAGCTAAAGGAACGCTTAATCGCACCAGCTTTCTGGTAAATGGCTACCTCGATCTCGGTCATTACTGGGGTTTCACCCCCTATGTCGGCGCGGGGCTGGGCGCGAGCTATAATCAATCCTCCTCAAGTCTGATCTATTACCGCACTTCCGACGGCGCGCCCTGGGGGCCCGACCTGACCCTGCAAGAAGGAAATGTACCAAAGTGGATTACGCTGGACGGACAAGTCTGGCCGATCCAGCCTCCCTTCGGCCCGACGAACTGGAATCGCTTCTCAGAGAAAAAATCCTGGGCCTTCGCTTGGAATCTGATGGCCGGCTTTTCATACGACATCCAGGAAAATCTCAAGCTCGACATCGGCTATCGCTACCTCAACGCCGGTACCTACACCAGCCTGCCCGGATACGGGACATTACGGCCGCCAGTCACGGGCAGCATCACGTCGCAGGAGGTTCGCGTCGGCCTGCGGGTGACCTCTTACTGAGCCGCGCCTCGCGCAGAGGTGAAATGCGGCGTATAGGGCGTCCTATGGCGCCGGATGCCGGCGCTTCACGGATGCGTCTGAAATGCCGGAATTGCCTGAAGTCGAAACAGTCCGGCGTGGACTGGCCCCGGCGCTGGAGGGCGCGACGATTGTTGGCGTCGATCTGCGGCGCAAAGATTTACGATTTCCTTTTCCGCCAGATTTCGCCCGTCGTCTTGCAGGACGTCGTATCCATGCGCTCAGACGACGCGCCAAATATCTGGTCGCCGAGCTGGATAATGACGAGGCCCTCGTCATGCACCTTGGCATGAGCGGCTCATTCCGAGTCGATGAGTCAACGCCGGGAGATTTTCACTACGCGCGGGATAAAAACGCTGCGCATGATCATGTCGTGTTTCTTCTCGATCATGGCGCTCGCGTTGTCTATAACGATCCGCGCCGTTTCGGCTTCATGCGCCTCTTGCCGTTTCCGGAGTTTAGGGCTGATCCGCAGTTTCGCGATTTGGGCGTCGAACCTTTCGACGCCGCCCTCGACGCCGATTATCTCTCTCGCGTCTTTTCTGGCCGCAAGGCGCCCGTCAAAGCGCTGCTGCTCGATCAACGGCTGATTGCAGGACTGGGCAATATTTACGTCTGTGAGGCGTTGCATCGTGCGGGCGTGTCCCCAAAACGCGCTGGCGCAAGGCTTGTGCGCGCCGACGGCAAGGCGTCCCCGGCTCTGGCCCGTCTGCCAGCGGCGATACGCGCGGTTTTAAGGGCGGCGCTCGCAGCTGGCGGTTCGTCCTTGCGCGACCATCGGCAGGCGGATGGTTCGCTGGGTTATTTTCAGCATCGTTTTCGCGTTTACGATCGCGAGGGCGCCGTCTGTCCAACGCCGGGTTGCGGCGGAACCATTGAGCGCATCGTTCAATCGGGGCGCTCGACATTTTATTGTCCCCGTTGTCAGAAATGACGACTTGCAGGGCCATGCCGCCGGCGCGTAGAACCCGCGCATGACTTCAACTGCCGCGTCCAGCCCGCCAGCGTTATCGATTTGTGGATTGTCGAAGAGCTACGCCGGTCGCCGTATTGTTGGGCCGCTTGATTTTTCTTTGCCGGCGGGTTCCGTCACCGGCTTGCTGGGCGGCAATGGCGCCGGCAAAACAACGACTATCGGCATGATCATGGGGCTGATCGAGCCGACCGAGGGGATGATCCGCGTCTTCGGACACGATATGGCGCTGGCGCGTTACGAGGCGCTGGGGCGCATGAATTTCGAAAGTCCCTATGTGGACCTGCCGCATCGTCTCACGGTGCGGCAGAATTTGCGCATCTTCGGGTTGCTCTACGATGTCGTCGATCTGGAGAGTAAAATCGAATCGCTGGCGGATGAACTGGCGCTGCGCGATTTCCTTGATCGGCCGACCGGACGTCTCTCGGCGGGACAGAAGACCCGCGCCTCGATCGCCAAGGCGTTACTGAACGATCCGCAGCTTTTGTTGCTTGACGAACCCACCGCCTCTCTCGATCCCGATACGGCGGATTGGGTGCGCACCCGCCTGGAGACGCATCGCCATCAACACAACTGCGCCATTCTGCTGGCTTCGCACAATATGGCCGAGGTCGAACGATTGTGCGATCGGGTTCTAATGCTCAAAAATGGCGTCATTGTCGATGACGCCGCGCCAGCGGCGCTAATCGCGCGTTATGGCCGTGCGACGCTTGAAGAGGTGTTTCTGGATATTGCGCGCTCTGCCGGCGAGCCTGTTGCGTTATGAGCGCGTCGTTTTCCTTGCAACGGGTCGGCGCGATGGTGTTGCGCTACAGTTATTTGTTGCGTTCCTCGCGACTGCGCATCCTTGACATGATCTACTGGCCGGCGGTGCAGCTTTTGACCTGGGGATTTCTCCAGACCTATTTGATGCGCGCAGGCGCGCTGAATACGCCGGGCGGCGGCGCGCAGGCGGCGGGTACGCTGATTGGAGCCATATTGTTGTGGGATATTCTGTTGCGCGGTCAGCAGGGTTTCTGCTTTTCCTTTATCGAAGAAATGTGGTCGCGCAATCTGCCTAATATTCTGATGAGCCCTCTGCGGCCAGTCGAATTTGTTCTATCGCTGGTTTTGATGAGTCTGATCCGGCTTGCGCTAGGGGTCCTGCCGGTGACGCTGCTGGCGATCATTTTCTTCGGATTTAACCTGTGGTCGCTCGGCGTCGCATTTGGCGCTTTTTTTATCGTGCTGATGATCTTCGCATGGAGCATCGGCTTGCTGGTCTCCGGCGCCTTGTTGCGCCTGGGCGCGGGAGCCGAGAATCTGATCTGGTCCCTGATGTTCATCGTTCAGCCGCTGGGCGCGGTTTATTATCCAGTCTCCACTTTGCCGACCTGGCTTCAGCCGGTGTCGTGGATGTTGCCGCCAACCTATGTGTTCGAGGGCCTGCGCGGGGTGCTGATTGATCACCAGATTCGATGGGACCTTCTGGCGCGGGGCTTGATGATCGATATCCTGCTCTTCGCCGCCGCCGCATTGGCCTTTGGCCTGTTTCTGAAAAGCGCGCGACGCGCCGGCGTCCTGTTGCAGTCTGGTGAATAATGAAGTTGAAACGCGCCGACGTGATCCTTTATGAACGCGGCTTCTTCGAGAGCCGAGCCAAAGCGCGCGCCGCCATCGAATCGGGCCTTGTGAGCGTCGACGGCTGCGTGGTGACAAAGCCTTCAGCCCCCATCGCCCAGACGGCGAAGATCATCGCGACGGCGCCGCATCCCTGGGTGTCGCGGGGCGGCGTCAAACTCGATCACGCGCTGAAACATTTCTCCGTCGATCCGGCAGGCCGCTATTGCATCGATGTCGGCGCCTCGACCGGCGGCTTCACTGATGTGCTGCTCGCCAGCAACGCCCGTCATGTCGTGGCAGTCGATGTCGGACGCGATCAATTGCATCCAAAATTGCGTAAAGATCCACGCGTGACCTTTCTGGAGGCGCAGGATATTCGCACACTGGAGCCGGGGCGTTTAACCGAGACGCCCTCATTGGTTGTCGTCGACGCCAGTTTCATCTCTCTCACTTCGCTGCTCGCTTCGATCACCGGACTGGCCGCCGGGGAGGCGGAGCTTGTCGCGTTGATCAAACCGCAGTTCGAAGCCGGACGCGGCGCGACAAAAAAGGGCGTTGTGCGAGACGAACAAATCCATGTCGTTGTCTGCGCCCGGGTCGTTGCCGCGCTTCAGGAGCTGGGCTGGCGAGTATCGGGCGTGATCCCTTCGCCGATCGCCGGCGGCGATGGCAATCGGGAATTTCTCCTTCATTCGGCGCGTTTATGAAAGAAATTTTGATCGAGCGTCTGGGTTCCCGCGGCGAAGGAATCGGAACATGCGACGGCGAGCGGGTTTTCGTCCCCTTTGCGCTCGCGGGCGAGACGATCGGCGCGGAAATTACGGGCGATCATGCGCGACTTGTCAAAATCATCTCCCCATCGCCCGACCGCATTGCGCCGACGTGCCGATATTATGGCGATTGCGGCGGCTGCGCCGTGCAAACCTTGCGTCCGGAAGCCTATGCAGCGTGGAAGCGCAGTCTTGTCGAAATCGCTTTGCGCAACGCCGGCCTCGATTTTCCGCTTGGGGCGTTGATCGTCGCGCATGGCGCGGGTCGTCGGAGAGTCGTTTTTCACGCGCGTTATGATCAGGGCGAGGCGCGCGTCGGCTTCATGGCCGCGCGCTCGCATCGGCTGATCGAGATCGACGCCTGTCCATTGTTGACGGTGGATTTGGCTCTTGCGCCGCAGGCCGCACATGTCATCGCCCGAGCGTTGTGGCGCCGTCACAAACCGCTCGATCTCGCCATCACGGCGACGTCGGAGGGGCTTGACATTGACCTGCGCGGCGCTGGTCCGCTGTCAGAAACGGAGCACGCCGCCCTCGTCGCCGTTGCGAAGACTCTCGATCTGGCCCGCTTGACCAATCATGGTCGTCTTGTGTCGTTAGGCCGATCGCCGCATGTCGATATTGGCGGCGTGCGCACGCTGTTGCCGTCCGGCGCCTTCCTGCAGGCGACCCAGGCCGGCGAAGAGGCGCTCGCCAGCTTTGTCCTTGCGGCTGCGAGAGGAACCAAAAACGTCGCCGATCTCTTTTGTGGAATCGGCGTCTTCGCGCTGCGACTGGCCCGTTTCTCAGCCGTTTTCGCCTGTGACAACAACCTCCCGGCAATTGCGGCCCTTCAGACGGCCGTACGCGGCGCAAGCGGCTTGCGTCCGGTCCGGGCGGAGAGTCGGGATCTTTTCGAGCGGCCGCTCACCGCGCAGGAGCTCGCGTCCTTCGACTGTGTCGTTTTCGACCCGCCGCGGGCCGGCGCGCCTGCGCAATCACGGGAACTGGCCAGATCTGACGTTGAGACAATCGTTGCCGTTTCGTGCAATGCACAAAGTTTTTGCCGCGACGCAGCAATTTTACGCGCTGGCGGCTATTCAACCAGCGAAATCACGCCGATCGATCAGTTTCGCTTCTCCCCACATCTGGAGATGGTCGCTGTTTTCCGCAGGGAGAGCGGCAAAAAATCCCGCAAGCGCCGGCTTTTGGGTTGATTTTCAAAGTAATTCCCCTCGAACTCTTAACAGACCGGAAAGAATGCTGTGCCGAAAATGTCGCACCGGACGCAATTAGAACCCTCGTCTGGATCGCCGCCGCGAAAGCCGGTTGACGAATTCCAAAACGGGCATAGGATTTGCGATGTAACCGGCGTAACGAGAAACTACTTTGGTTTCCGTGAACTGGAAGGAGATGTGCCATGATGACTGCGCTGATCGCCGCAACATTGTGTAGTGTCGTCCTCATGAGCGCCCCGGCGGCGGCGCGCTCCTATGTTTACGCTCGTAAGAAAGACGTTCGGAAACGTCATTCGAACTGATGACTGTTGTTAATAAAGGGCGCCCGAACTGACCATCACGTCCGATAGGATCGTTGCGCCTGAAACGATTGATCGTCTCGCGACGCTCCTCGGTCGGTCTGCTGTCATACCACCTACAGCGGATTTGGATGCCTACACATCCGAGCCGCGCGGCCAATTCCATGGCCGCGCACTTTGTATCGTGGAGCCTGAGACGCCTCGTGACCTTGCTGCGTTTCTGTCCTTTTGTCATGCGCAGGACATCGGCATTGTGCCTCAGGGCGGCAACACCGGCCTCGTTGGCGGTCAGACGCCGGACTCCAGCGGAAACCAGGTCGTTCTGTCGATGCGTCGGCTGCGCGCCATACGCGAGATCGATGCCTCTTCCGACGCCATAACGGTCGAAGCTGGCGTGACATTGAGCGAAACGCAACAGGCAGCCGCTTCGGTCAATCGCTATTTTCCGCTCTCGCTGGCTTCCGAGGGCAGTTGCACCATCGGCGGCAACATTGCGACCAATGCCGGCGGCGTTCATGTGCTTGCCTATGGCATGATGCGCGATCTCGTTCTTGGTCTCGAAGTGGCGCTCGCAGATGGACGTCTGTTGTCGACGCTCGGAAAATTGCGCAAGGATAATACCGGTTACGATCTGACCCGACTGTTTATTGGTTCGGAAGGCACGCTCGGCGTCATCACCGCCGCGACTCTGAAGCTTTTTCCGCGTCCGCGCGGGCGGGCCGTCGCCTTCGTTGGTTTGAGAGATCCGTCTCAGGCGCTGGAGCTGCTCTCCTTCGTCAGGGAGCGGGCGGGACCGTCGCTACAGGCTTTCGAATTAATTCCGCGACCGGGGATCGACCTTGTGTTGAAACACATTCCCGGCGCACGCGATCCGCTGCCCGCGCCATACGGCTGGTATGCGTTGATCGAACTGGCGACTTTCGCGGACGAGGAGGTCGATGCCCTCGCCGCGCGCGTTTTCGAACGCGTCTTGACCCATGGGCTGGCAGAGAACGCCACGCTGGCGCAGTCGCTCGATCAGGCGGCGGCGTTGTGGAAATTGCGCGAAAGCCTGTCGGAGGCGCAAAAGCGCGCGGGCGGATCGATCAAACACGATATTTCCATCGCGGTGGATCGAATACCAGATTTTATCGCGGCGGCGGGGCGACGCCTTGGCGAAGCTTTCCCCGATGCGCGGCCGGTTCCCTTTGGCCACATGGGCGACGGCAATCTGCACTATAACGTCTCGCAACCCGATAACGAGGACAAGCAGGCTTTTCTTGCGCATGCCGGCGACATCAACGCCATCGTTCATGGACTGGTGCGGGAATTCGACGGTTCGATCTCCGCAGAGCATGGAATTGGCGTTCTCAAGCGCGATTTGCTGAAGCAGGTCAAAGATCCAGTCGCGCTCGATCTGATGCGCGCGATCAAGGCGACCCTTGATCCGAAGGGAATCCTCAATCCCGGCAAATTGTTGTAACGCTGGCGTCTACGCCAAAGGGCGTTGCAAGGGCGCCTGCAATTCGAGGCCAGACGCCGTCGCCTTGTTGATCGCGGGTCCAATTTCAAAAAATGTCAGCGCATCATTGTCGATGGGCTCCATGAGCGTTGCGGCTTCGCGCACATCGACACCGTCGCAATCCAGCCAGCGGGCGAAATCCTTGCGTTCGATAATCACAGGCATGCGGTCATGCACGGCGACCGTCGCGCCGTTGGCCTCGGTAGTGAGGATGCAGGCCGTGTCGATTTCCGAGCCATCAGGACTCAGATAAGGCTCCCATAATCCGGCGAGACCCATGGCTTCGCCATCGGCGCGTCGGAACAGAAAGGCGCGCCGCGCCGTCTTGCCGTCGATCCTGAAACGAAGCCATTCATAATAGGCGTCGGCGGGCACAAGACAGCGACGGCGGCGCAGGGCGTTCCGAAAGCTCGCTTTCTCCGCGGCCGTTTCAGCGCGGGCGTTGATGAGCAGCGGGAAGTTTTGCGCATCTTTAACGAAGCCGGGCAGAAACCCCCAGCGCATGAGTTGAAAACGTCGGCGAAAGCGTCCTTCCGAGTCCTGCGCGCCGGTGACGATGGCGATCGGTTGCGTTGGCGCGATGTTGTAACGCGGCGGAAAATTCGGCTGCTCCTCATAGCCGAACGTCCGACGAATCGTCTCCGGGGCGGAGGTCAGCGCAAAGCGGCCGCACATTTGGCGTTTCCCGTCAGGCGCGGGAGAAGAAGGCCGTCAACCGGGCCTGCGTCTCGGGAGAGGCCAGCGCATCGGCGAAAAGCCTCGCTTCCACGTCGATTTGCGCCAGAAGCGCCGACGGATCGCCGCGCAGCAAACGGCGGGCCTGGCGCAGCGCCTGGGCCGGTTTGGCGGCCAGCCGACGGGCCGCGTCCTGCGCGCAATCCAGAACCTGACCCGCTGGCGAAAGCGCATTGACGAGCCCGCACCGAAAGGCCTCCTCGCCCGTGAAAGCGTCGCCGAGCAAAAGATATTGCGACGCCCGCGCCATGCCCAGACGATGCGGCGCGAGCAGACTGACCCCTGCTTCAGGCAGGAGTCCCAGGTCGATGAAGGGCATCCACAGGCGCGCGTCCGGTGCGGCGTAGACGAGATCGCAGTGGAACAGCAAGGTTGCGCCGATCCCGATCGCGCCGCCGCGCACAGCCGCAATCATGGGTTTCTCGAAGGCGGCGAGGGTCCGAACGAACTTCAAGGCCGGAAGGGCGTCGATATCGTCGACTCCGTCCCGGAAATCGGCGAGATCATTGCCGGCGGTGAAGTTGTCGCCTGCGCCGGCGAAGATCAGGACGCGAGTCCCCTCGTCGCGCCCCGCCGCCTCCAGCGCGGCGATCAAGGCGAGATACATGTCGCGATTGAGGGCGTTCTTCTTCTCGGGACGATTGAAGGTCAGGCTGAGGACGCCGTCTGTCGACTCGACGAGAATGTATCCGGTCATTTCCAGCTCCCGTGACGACTGACCGCCGACGAAGCCTCGGGGCTTCCTGCCTATGGACGAGATGGCGCGGCGAGAGGGCTATCCCAAAAAGAAACGCCCGGGACGAACCCGGGCGTAAAGTTGACCTGTTACACAAGTTTGGACGCCGGGATAACGTCCGATGTGCGGAATGGTTCCCGGCTTCCGGCAAATTTTAGAAAAAATTTACCGTCTTCCCGACTCCGTTAGGGGGACGCTCAATCGTCCGCCAGCGCGATCCGATGCAGCAGACCGCCGATCACGCCGCCGATTAACGGCGCCGCCCAGAATAGCCAAAGCTGGGCCATCGCCCAGCCGCCCACGAACAGCGCCTGACTTGTCGAACGCGCCGGGTTCACTGAAGTGTTGGTCACGGGGATCGACACGAGGTGGATGATAGTCAGCGTCAGGCCGATGGCGATGGGCGCAAAACCTGCCGGCGCGCGGCCTTCGGTCGTGCCCAGGATCACGATCAGGAAGATCGCGGTCAGCACGACCTCGACAACAAAACCGGATTTCAGCGTGTAGCCGGCAGGCGAATGCTCGTCATAACCGTTCGAGGCGAAGCCATTGGCCAGCGCAAAATCGATGTTGCCAGAGGCGACGACATAAAGCACGCCCGCTGCGGCGATCGCGCCGAGCACCTGCGCCACCCAATAAGGGCCGAGCTCTTTCCATGAGAATCGGCCGGCGACCGCGAGCCCGAGAGAAACGGCCGGATTAAAGTGGCCGCCGGAAACCGGTCCGAAGGCGTAGGCTCCGGTGAGCACAGTCAGACCGAAGGCGAGCGCCACGCCGAGGAATCCGATCCCGAGATCCGGAAAAGCCGCCGAAATCACGGCGCTGCCGCAGCCGCCAAAGACTAGCCAGAACGTGCCGAGAAACTCGGCGAGAAGTTTACGCGCCAAACCCACGCCAATTTCCGAACCTTCAATATCTTTCGCCATCAAGTGCTCTCCTCAAGGTTTAGGACCGGCCGCCGCAGCGCATTCAGATCGTTACGGACAGGTTGAGACGGACCGTTCGTCAGGCTGCGCAAGATCAATGCGCAAGACCGTGAATCGGTGCGTGACGCGATTGAATGTCAACTATCAGCAATCTAGTTGTTTCGATAGCCGTTTGGCGCAAATTTTGATCCCGGAGGGCTCGGCGCAGTTGCCTGTGCCCGGAATATCTCAAAATAGCTCCGTCATTCGCCTGCCTGGTGATAAAAGGGCCTATGACCGATAACGAAGCGCGGCTGACCGGTTGGCGTTTTCTCCTGCTCCACGCCGTTCTGGCGGCAGGCAATATCGTCGCGCTGTCCAACGTTCCCGGCTATACGATTCTGGTGCTGTACGCCGCCGGCAGTCTTCAGGGCGTCACGCCGAGCTTTGGCACCTGGGGCACGACCGATCACATGGCGGGAATTGTGCTGGGCCTGCCGATTGCGCGCGCGCTTGCCGCGCGCTTTGGCGAATGGCGGGTTTATGTCGCGGCTTTCACAGCCTACGCCGCTGTCTCCTCTCTCTGCGCGACAAGCGAGACGATCTGGTTTTTCGTGCCGATGCGTTTTGCGCTCGGCCTCGTTGGCGGCGTCATCATTCCGCTTGGGCAGGGGCTGTCGCTTGCCGAATTTCCGGAACATCGGCGCGCTTATGGGGTTGCGCTGTGGGGAATCGTCAGCATGGCCCCCTTCACCCTGGGAGTCTTTATGGGCGGTTTCTGGGCCGAGTATTTCAATTGGCGGATGCTGTTTTACTCCAACATTCTCATTGGGTTGCCGATCGCCGGCGTCGTCGGCGCGCTTCTCTATGGACGCGACGCCCCCCGGCGATTCATGGGTTTTGATCCGGTCGGCTTCGTACTGCTGGGGGTTCTGGTTCTCTCGCTGCAGACAATCCTGAATCAAGGCAACGATTTCGATTGGTTTGGCTCCCCTGTCTTGAGCGCGCTGTTGCTGATCGTGGTGGTCGCGCTGCCGGTGTTTATTTTTTGGGAGCTTGGCGAGCGTCGTCCCGTTCTCGATTTCTGGTTGTTTGCGCGGCGTAATTATACGATCGCCGTGCTGTGCTCTGTTCTTGGTTTTCTGGTGATTCAGGGCACGTTGTCGGTTTTTGTCGGCCAGTTGCAGACCTTGCTTGGCTACACCTCCTCGCTGGCCGGCGTCGTTTATCTGTCGATGGCTTTGCTGGCCGTCCCGCTTGCCGCAGTTGCGCATGAAATCGTGCGCGACGTGGATTTGCGATTGGTGTGTTGCATCAATTTCGTCGGTTTCGCCGTCACGCTGACATGGCTCGGACTCTACGACAAGACAGCCTCCTTCGATCAGATCGCGACGCCGATGGCCTTTTTCGGGTTCTTTCTGGCGACGTTTTTCGCGCCGACCGCTGCGTTGGGCGTTCAGGGTCTGAGCGGCGCGCGGCTGATTCGTGCGGCGGAAGAATTAACGATGTTGCGCACGGCCGCGGGCGCGTTCGGCATCACTTCGCAGGCCGTCGTGCAGTTCCGGCGCGCGCCCTTCCATCAACTCGGACTCGCCGATCAATTGGGCGGGCGGCGCTTTCCGTCCCTGGACGTGTTGCAGGCGCTAATGGACAAATTTCAGTCGTTGGGGATGAGCGAAACGATCGCGCAGGCGCAGGTCGCCAGAACCATGCGCCAGCAGGCGCTTCTCATGGGGCTGGACGACGCGTTCTTTTTTGGCTCGCTCGTTTTTGTGGCCCTGGCCGGCGTCGTTTGGCTAGCCCGGGGGCCACAACCCCAGCGTGAGGAGTCTGCGCCGGATATTGACGCGTTCGAAGCCGAGGAGATGTCGGAACAGCCGTATTGACGTGCAGAAAAAACCGGCCGGGCGCAGGCCCGGCCGGCGATCAAATAACCTGCGGCTGTTTTTATTTTACGCCGAGCAGTTCGATCTCGAAGAGCAGCGTTGAATTCGGCGGGATTGCGCCGCCAGCGCCGGCCGCGCCATAACCGAGTTGCGGCGGCACGATCAGCGTACGCTTGCCGCCGACCTTCATCGTCTCGACGCCTTCGTCCCAGCCTGGGATGACCTTGCCCTGTCCGAGCGGAAATTCGAAGGGCTCCCCGCGCGGACGTGAACTGTCGAACTGCTTGCCCTTCTTCCCGTCCTGATACAGCCAGCCGGTGTAGTGGACGACAGCGCTCTGGCCGATCCTGGGCGACTCGCCTGCGCCCACCTTATTATCGATGATCGTGAGGCCGGAAGCCGTCAGGGTTTTGTTGTCGAGCGCGCGCGCCGGTGCGGCGGCCGTCGCCGCCATAATGCCGGCGGCCACGAGCGCCATGACGAAGAATCTCTTGATTGAAGGCATGCGTCTTCTCCAGTGGTTTAGGACGTCAGGCGACCAGCCCGTTATCGCGGGCGAGTTGCAGAAGGTCTTTTTGCGGCCTCGCGCCGACATGGGAAATGATTTCCGCCGCTGCAAGGGCGCCGAGGGCGGCGCTGCGTTCATGCGGCAATCCCTGCGTGTAGCCGGCGAGAAAGCCGGCGGCGAAGAGATCGCCGGCTCCGGTGGTGTCGACGACGGACTCGACCGGAAACGCCGGCGCCGCGATCACGCTCTCGGCGCTCGCCACTACACAGCCCTTTTCCGAGCGCGTCACCACGCCAAGCAGATCCTTTTCACCGCGCAGCGCCGACAGCGCAGTGTCGAAATCGGCGGTTTCATAGAGGGCGTGCAACTCGCTTTCATTGGCAAAAACGATATCGACGACGCGGTCGCGGATAAGCGAGAGGAATTCGCCGCGATAGCGATCGACGCAAAAGGAGTCGGAGAGCGTCAGCGCAACCTTGCGTCCTTTGGCGTGAGAGACTTTCGCGGCTTTCAAAAACGCCTGTTTGGCGCCCGGCGGGTCCCAGAGATAGCCTTCCATGTAGAGGACTTTCGACGCCGCGACTCGGTTCTCGTCGATATCCTCCGGCCCCAGAGCCTGACAGGCGCCGAGATAGGTATTCATCGTTCGCTGACCATCCGGCGTCACGAAGATTAGACAGCGCGCGGTCGCGGCGCCATCCGCCGCCGTTGGCGTGTCGAAGGCGACGCCCGCCTTGCGAATGTCGTGGCCGAATTCTTGGCCGGCGTCGTCGCTCTTCACCTTCCCGACAAAGCCGGCGCGCCGACCGAGGCTCGCCAGTCCGGCCATGGTGTTAGCGGCCGAGCCGCCCGAAATCACCGTCGTAGGCCCCATTTTTTCATAAAGCGTCGCAGCGCGGGTCTCGTCGACCAGCGCCATGCCGCCCTTGGCGAGCCCGAGGGCCAAAAGATCATCATCCTCGGCGCGAGAAATCGTGTCGACGATTGCGTTTCCGATGCCGAGCACATCAAGGGTATCTGACATTCATCCATCCATTCGGGAAAGACTTCGGGGCTCAAGGCCTGCGCCATGCTGGCCGCAGGGCGCTATCCACCGCGGGTTCCTAGCATTGGGCGTGACAAATATACAGGGGACGAATGGCCCGTTACCCGCGCCAGTTGCCGCATCAGTTCGGGTCTCACGCCCGCCCGTAGCCATCGCGGCTGCGAGCCGCTATACCATCGACGACACTTCCCGTCCCGCGAGCTATCCATGACCGACTCCCGTCCCGACCACGACGCCTCGACCCATTTTGGCTATTCCGAGGTTCCTCTGCGGGAGAAACAGGTTCTTGTCGACGACGTGTTCCACAAGGTGGCGCGTCGCTATGACGTGATGAACGATCTGATGTCGGGCGGGCTGCATCGTTTGTGGAAGGACATTCTGGTCGAGAAGGTGAACGCCCGCGGCAGGCGGGGTTTCCGCCACCTCGACGTTGCAGGCGGCACTGGCGATGTCGCCTTTCGCATCGCCCGAAAGGCCCCGGCCGACGCCGAAATCACCGTGCTCGACATCAACGGGGACATGCTGGAAGTTGGGCGGGATCGGGCGCGCGAGCGCGGCCTCGGCGAGAAGGTGGAATTCGTTCAGGCGAACGCCGAGTCGCTGCCGTTTCCAGACGAGCATTTCGACGCCTACACGATCGCTTTCGGCATCCGCAACGTGCCGAGGATCGATGTGGCGCTGAAAGAGGCGCATCGCGTGCTGAAGCCCGGCGGCCGTTTCCTGTGTCTTGAATTCTCGCAGGTCAATGTGCCGGGACTGGACAAGATCTACGAGCTCTACTCGTTCAACGTCATTCCAGTCGTTGGAAAGCTTGTCGCCGGCGACGCCGAGCCCTACCGCTATCTCGTCGAGTCCATACGCCGTTTCCCTGAGGCGGAGGAGTTCGAGCGCATGATCCGGACCGCCGGTTTCCGCCGCACCGGCTTCGAGCGTCTCACCGGCGGCGTGGTCGCCATTCATTCCGGCTGGAAATACTGACTTCACGAAAGACGGCGGCGCGTGCTCCTCGCAATCGGCAATTTTCTGCGCCTGTCGCGCGCGGGCTATATTCTGGCCCGCGAGGGCGTCTTTCTCGATCTTGATCCAGATCTTATTCCGCCGGCGGCAGCGCCGCTGGTCAGGCTCGCCAACGCTCTCGCCAGTCCCGGCGTGACGGGCGGCGGGCCGGGACTGGTGCGGGCGCTGTCCCAGATCGGTCCGTCCTATGTGAAGCTCGGGCAGTTTCTGGCGACACGCCCTGACGTTGTTGGCGGCGACATCGCCGACGCGCTTTCTGAATTGCAGGATCGCATGGCGCCTTTCGGGCGTGCGCAGGCGGTGGCGATTATCGAAAAGGCCTTCCGCAAAAAGCTCGACGACTTGTTTTTGGATTTTGGCGAGCCGGTCGCGGCGGCCTCCGTCGCACAGGTGCATCGCGCTCATGTCCGCGATGCGAATGGCGTGCGCGAGGTGGCGGTGAAGGTGTTGCGGCCCGGTGTCGAAGCGCAGTTCGCGCGCGATTTGCGCGACATGTATCTCGTGGCGGGGCTCGCCGAGCGCTGGTCGGCCGAGGCGCGGCGTTTGCGGCTGATCCAGGTCGTCGACACGCTGGCGCGCACAGTGAAACTTGAAACCGACTTCCGTCTGGAGGCGGCGGCGGCAAGCGAATTCGGCGACAACATCGCGAAGGATCCCGACATGCGCGCCCCGCATGTTGACTGGGATCGCACGGCGAAGGAAGTATTGACGCTGGAATGGATCGACGGCGTCCCGCTATCCGATCCGACGCGGGTCGCCGCCGAGGGTCACGATCTCAAACGCGTCGGCCGTACCGTGCTGCAGTCTTTTCTGCGACACGCGATGCGCGATGGGTTTTTCCATGCCGACATGCATCAGGGCAATCTCTTCATCGATCGCGAGGGGCGGCTTGTCGCCATCGATTTTGGCATCATGGGACGCCTCGGGCAAAAGGAGCGCCGTTTCCTCGCCGAAATTCTCTATGGACTGATCACACGCAACTATCGACGCGTTGCTGAGGTGCATTTCGAAGCCGGCTATGTTCCGGCGAAACATTCGGTCGAGGAGTTCTCGCAGGCGCTGCGCGCGATCGGCGAGCCGTTGCACACTGTCAGCGCCACCGATATTTCGATGGCGCGGGTGTTGACCCTGCTATTCGAGGTGACGGCGCTGTTCGACATGCGCACGCGCACCGAACTTGTGCTGCTGCAAAAGACCATGGTCGTCGCCGAGGGCGTCGCACGCGCCTACGATCCGAAGCTGGACATCTGGAAAACCTGCGATCCGGTCGTGCGCGGCTGGATTGAGGAGAATCTCGGACCGAAGGCGAAAATCGAGGACGCCGGCAAGGGCGTCGCCGAACTGGCGCGACTGGCGAGCCGCCTGCCGGAAACGCTTGGCTCGGCCGAAACCGCTATTAATGGCGTGGCGCAGATGGTCGGCTCGGGCGTCGATCTGTCGTCACAGGCGCTGGAGAGCATGGCCCGATCGCGTCGTCAGTCCGACAATCGGTTGCTAATTGGCCTTGCGGCGCTGCTTGCGCTGGGCGCCTGGCTGTTTCGTTGAACGTCAGTCGCAGCGCACCATGCCGAGGAATTCGGCGCGGGTGCGCTGGTCCTCGCGGATCAGGCCGAGAAGTTTGCTGGTTGTTAGCAGGCTTCCTTGCGTATTGACGCCGCGCAGGGACATGCAGCTGTGCTGCGCCTCGATCACGACCCCGACGCCGAGCGGATCGAGAATATCCTGTATCGCCTCCGCGATTTCCGCCGTGAGCTTTTCCTGAATCTGCAAGCGTCGCGCGAAGCCATGAACCACGCGGGCGAGTTTTGAAATGCCAACGACCCGCTTGTTGGGTAAGTAGCCGATATGCGCGCGCCCGGTCACCGGCAGCATGTGATGCTCACAAAAACTGATCACCGGTATGTCTTTCAAAACAACCAGCTCGTCATAGCCGCCGACTTCTTCGAAGGTGCGCTTGAGATAGTCACGCGGGTCTATTTCGTAACCGGCGAAGAGTTCGCGGTAGGATCGCGCCACGCGCGCCGGCGTATCGAGTAAACCCTCGCGATCCGGATCGTCTCCCGCCCATTCGATCAGAAGGCGCACAGCAGCTTCGGCGTCGGCCTGGGTTGGCTTGCCCATTGTTATCCTTTTTCGCTCAGCAGCGAGCGGTCAGTTACCGATCGCGTTACGACCGAGATTGGTGATCGTCGAGCCGACGGAATTGACCGTGCGTTTGACGAAACCCAGCGCCCCATCGCTTGATGGCGGCGGCGGCGGCGGTGCGGTTTCGGCGACGGGGGCCGGCGCTGCGACGGCTGGCTCGCTGATCTTGGTCGTGGCCCCAGCGCGACCGGCGCTGCGGGCGGGCGCCGGTTTCGTTTTCGTTTTCGCAACCTTGGGTTTGATCGCTTGTTTGGGTCTGGCGATAGCGGCGGCGTCGGCCTGTGTCGTCGGGGCCGCAGTCTGCTGGACGCCCGTGTTCGGCGTTTGGGTCTTCACAGGCGTCTGTTCGGGGGTTGCGGGAGACGACGGCGCCGCCACAGCCGCCGGGGACGGAGAGAGCGCAGCTTTTTCAGCAACCGGAGGCTGATCGACTGTTGCGGGGGCGGCCGGGTTCTTGGCCTGATCGGACGCCGTCGATGCTGGCGACGGCGGTTGTGATGGATTTGCGGCGGCCTGCGGCGCTTCGGGCACTGGCGTTTCCGCCGTCGCGGAGGACGTTGGCGGTTCTGTTGTCGCCGCCGTTTCCGGGGATGGCGTCTGTGGGGCAACGGCGGCGGTCGCCGGCTCGTTCGCAGCAGCTTCCGGCCGCACGCCATGGTTTAGCGCCCACCCAAGGGCGGCGAGACCGCCCACCACAATCGCTGCGGACAAATACAGAAGTCCCCGCCGACGGCCCTCTGTCGGCGCCGACGGCGGCGCCGTCGCAACAGAGCGTTCAGTTTCCGCCAGGGAGGGATTGGCGCCAAGGACGGGACGGGTGTCCACCTTTGGGTGCGGCGCCAAGGGCCGGCGCGGTTCGGCGACAATGATCTCCGGCGCAAGAAGTCCCGGCGCCTTGTCCTCGTGTGACGCATGCGGGTCATGACGCAGGCTTTGCTTGAACTCGGCAAAGGCCTTCTGCAATTCCTTGTCGTGGTCTGTTTCGCCAGCCTTGGTCATGATCTTTTGCCTGGGTCTTGCGCGGGCGCGCCGGGCCGGCGGAAGAGCGTTGCTGGTCACCGGCGGAATTAATGTTGTTAAACAGTAGAATTGTGGCGGTTATTCGCCCTCGCCAGGCGCGCCTTTGCGAAGGAGTGTTTGGCCTGCAGGGCCCATCTCGGCAGGAGGCTTGTCTGGAAGCGATGTAAAAAAGGCAAATTGACGCTCGCAGGAGGGAGTTTTTATAGTCTTTTCAATGAACCCGAATTTATTTCCCGCTCATTTAACCCCAGTCGGCGCTCTGTTTGCCGCTCTGACAGTCCGATATCGGGGATTATTTGGCATCTTTTGGCTGATTGTAATTTTCGGGCTGGGCGTTTGTCCGGCGCCCGCGTCCGCCGAGGCGCCGCCTCCTGAAGAGGCGGATCTCACCCCCATCGAGCGTCTGGGCAAATCAATCTTCGAGGATAAAACCCTGTCGCGGCCGGCCGGCGTCGCCTGCGCCTCCTGTCATGATCCTGCGTTGGCCTATCAGGGCAATAATGGGTCGTCCGTTGCGGCTCTGGCGCGCGGCGCGCCGGCTGGCGCGATCGGCAAGCGCAATACGCCAACCATCATGTATAGCTCCTTCGCCCCGCCCTTCGGCTTCATCGACGAACATGACGCAAAAACTGGCGCGGTCGAAAAAATCCCGGCGGGCGGCCAATTCTACGATGGCCGCGCTGTCGATTTGACGGCGCAGGTCGAAGGTCCGCTCCTCGATCCAAACGAAATGAACGCCGCTTCCAAACGCGCCGCCGTCGAGACTATCCGCGCGGGCTCCTATGCGTCTTTGGCGCGCCAGGTTCTTGGCGACAAAATTTTCGACGATCCGGACGCAGCTTTCATCAAATTCGCTTCCGCTGTCGCCGCCTTTGAATCCAGCGCCCGCTTTCATCCTTTTGCGTCGAAATTCGACGATTTCCTGCGCGGCAAGGCGAAACTCACGCCGATGGAGGAGAAAGGCTTCGCGCTCTTCAAAAATCCTGAAAAGGGCAATTGCATCGCTTGTCACGCCGGAGAGGAGAAGTCCCATGAGCCGCGCGACTGGTTGTTTACCGATTACACCTATGACGCCCTTGGCGCGCCGAAGAACAGGTTAATCCCCGCAACTACCGGTTTGGGAAAGGCGCCGGATCTGGGTCTGTGCCAGCGACCGGGCCTTAAAACCGTTGCGCCGGCGGCCCTCGACATCGACAGCCTGTGCGGCGCCTTCAAGGTGCCGACTCTACGGAATGTCGCCGTCACGGGACCGTGGTTGCACAATGGCGTTTTCACGAAATTACGCGAGGTCGTGGCTTTTTACGCCACGCGCGACACTCAGCCGGAACATTGGTATCCCAAAGCGAGACAAAAATTCGACGATCTCCCTTATGCATACCACAAAAACGTCAACGTCTCGGAAGTCCCCTATGATCGCAAAGCCGGAGAGACGCCGCGACTCGACGATTCAGAGATCGACGCCATCGTCGCCTTTCTCGAAACATTGACCGATCATCCCGAGACATACACGGCCAGGCCCTGACACACGCGCTCATCGCCGCGCAGACGGCAAAGCGTCAGATCGATGTCAGACCGTAACGCGCGAGCGTCGCGCGCAAGCTTGCTTCTGGGACGCTTCCGCTGGTGAAAATCGCCCGACCGACCAGCGGCGCAGCGCTATGCGCATCCGCGCCAAATCTCCCGGACAAAAGTTGATCCGCCCGTCTCGCAATGGCCGGAGCCGGATCGACCCAATTCACCGACCAAGGCGCAAGGCGCCGAAAACTGTCGATAAGCAGAGGATAATGCGTGCAAGCTAGTACGATGGCGTCGGTTCTCGCATTGCCGCGCGTTTCAAAACAGGGAGAAATTTCGGCGGCGATCTCCGCGTCGCTGGCAAAGCCCCGATGCATGTAGTCCTCCGCGAGCCGCGCCAGATGCGTGGAGCCGACAAGGTTGACGCGACAATGCGCGGCGAATTGCGCTATCAAATTTTGCGTGTAGTCGCGCTTCACCGTGCCGGGGGTCGCCAGCACGGAGATCATCCCCGATCGCGAGCCCTCGGCCGCCGGTTTGATCGCCGGCACCGTGCCGACGAAAGGAATATCCGGCCAACGCGTCCGTAAATCCGGCAACACAAGCGTGGAGGCGGTGTTGCAGGCGATGACGATCATGTCCGGCCTATCGGCGTCGATACGTGCGCCAATAACCTCAATAACGCGCGCGACCAGTTCCGGCTCTTTCCATGCGCCATAGGGAAAACCGGCGTCGTCGGCGCAATAAATATATTCCGCGCCAGGCCGCAGTTTGACGATTTCTGAAAAGACGGTCAGACCGCCAAGGCCGGAGTCGAAGACCAGAATTTTTGGCGGATATGGCATCTGGTTGAAGCGGCGTCTTTGGTGATCCTGCGGGGTGGCGCGAATCGCACCGCCGACCGCATAGGACAGACTTTGAAGCCGAAGATCAACGCGTGCGCGATGTCGCCGGCGCAAGTTTAAAGCGGGAGGTTGAACACACGCGAGGGGGTGAGCGCGCCTTCGATAATTTCGCCAAAAGCGACCGGGACGCCGCTACAGGCCGCATACACCACGCCTTCGGCTGGCGCGTCGCGACCTCGCAGGATGACCGATCCGCCGCGTCGCAAGCGCGCCGCCGTATCGCGATCGACGATGACGCAGGGCAGTTCGGAGAGACCCGCTTCGACGGACAACAGCGCTTCGCCGGCCATGTTCTGATTCTCGATTTCGTCGAGGGTATAGGCGTCCGCTTCGGTGAAGGGGCCGACCCTGGTGCGGCGCAGCGCCGTGACATGGCCATAGCAGCCCAGCAATCGTCCAAGATCGCGGGCGATGGCGCGTACATAGGCCCCCTTGCCGCATTCCATGAAGAATTGCGTTTCATGCTCGGTCGTCTCGACGATTTGCAGCGAATAGATCGTCACTGGCCGGGGCTTCAACGCCACCTGTTCGCCATCGCGGGCAAGATCATAGGCGCGCTCGCCTGCGATCTTGATCGCCGAGAACTGTGGCGGAGTCTGCTGGATTTCGCCGATGAAGCGCGGCAGCAGTCCCTCGATCGCGGCCGGCGGCGGGCGCTCGTCGCTGGCGCGCACGATCCGGCCTTCCGAGTCGTCCGTATCGGTTTCTTTGCCCCAGGTAACCGTAAATCTATAGGCTTTTTCGCCATCCTGAACAAATGGAACGGTTTTCGTCGCTTCGCCGAAAGCGACTGGCAGCAGTCCAGAGGCCAGAGGATCAAGCGTGCCGGCATGGCCGGCTTTTTTGGCGTTGTAGATACGTTTGAGGCGCGACACGGCCTGCGTCGAGGTCATGCCGGTCGGCTTGTCGAGCGCAATCCAGCCGTCGACGATCACTCTGTTCGATCTTTTCTGGTTCATCAATTTGCGTCGCTGTTCGGAATGTCGTCGTCGGAGGCTTCGAGATCGCGTCTCACCCGATCCGAATTGAGGATGGCGTCAATGCGGGAGACCGCGTCGAAACTTTCGTCGATGCGAAACCGGATTTCTGGGGCGAATTTCAAATTGATCTGATGCGCAATCTCGCCGCGCATGAAACGACGGTGACGATCCAAAGCCGCCAGAACATGCGGCTCGTCCTTGCCGCCCAGCGGCATTACATAGACCGTCGCCAGTTTGAGGTCCGGACTCATTTTGACGCGCGAGACCGTGATGGTGTGCGCGTCGAGCGTCGGATCGCTGATCTGTCCGCGCGACAGCATTTGCGCCACGGCGTGACGAATCAGTTCACCAACGCGCAACATGCGCTGCGAGGGCGCGGAGCCGGAAGAATGATGGGATCGGGACATGTGACGGGCCGGGAAGTGAGGAAAGCGCTCAACGCATAGCGGCGAGCGAACGACCGGCCGGGGCGTTCCCGGCCAGTCGCCAGACGATAAAGACCGGGCTGGTTACAGCGATCGTTTGATTTCCTCGACGCGGTAGCATTCGATCACGTCGCCGGCGCGCATATCCTGATAGTTCTCGAAAGCCATGCCGCACTCCTGCCCGGCTGTGACTTCCTTGACCTCGTCCTTGAAGCGTTTCAGCGTCGACAGTTTGCCCTCATGAACGACGACGTTGTCGCGGATCAGGCGAACATTGGCGCCGCGTTCGACATTGCCGTCGGTGACGCGACAGCCGGCGACCTTGCCGACTTTCGAAATATCGAAGACTTCGAGAATTGTCGCATTGCCCAGCATGGTTTCGCGCAAGGTTGGCGCCAGCAGGCCGGACATCGCGCTCTTCACATCGTCCACGAGGTTGTAAATGATGTTGTAATAGCGGATTTCGACGCCGCTGCGTTCGGCCGCCTCGCGCGCTTCCTTGTGGGCGCGCACATTGAAGCCGATCACGGCGGCGTTCGAGGCCTCCGCAAGCGATATATCCGACTCCGAAACGCCGCCGACGCCAGCATGCACGACGCGGGCCGCCACTTCGTCGGTGCCGAGCTTCTCCAGAGCCGCGACAATCGCCTCCACCGAGCCCTGCACGTCGCCCTTGACGACGAGCGGAAACTCCTTGCGGCCGGCCGTCTTGAGCTGGCTCATCATGTCGGAAAGCGAGCCGCGCGCCGATCCGCCGCGCGCTGCTAGCTTGTCGCGCCGCTGACGCTCGCGATATTCGGTGATTTCGCGCGCTCGCGCTTCCGACTCCACCACAGCAACGCGGTCGCCAGCCTCAGGCGTGCCGCCGAAGCCGAGTATCTCGACGGGGAAAGACGGACCCGCCGTTTCACGGGTTGCGCCCGTGTCGTCGATCAATGCGCGCACGCGACCCCATTGGGCGCCGGCGACGACAATGTCGCCAACATGCAACGTGCCCCGTTGCACGAGGATGGTCGCCACCGGTCCGCGGCCCTTGTCGAGACGCGCTTCGATCACGGAGCCTTCGGCGGCGCGATCCGGGTTGGCTTTGAGGTCGAGCACTTCCGCCTGGAGCGCGATCGCTTCGAGCAATTTGTCGAGGTTGGCGCGCTGTTTCGCCGAGACTTCGATCTCGAGCGTTTCGCCGCCCATGCTCTCGACCTGCACCTCGTGTTGCAGTAGTTCGGTGCGAACGCGCTCGGGTTTGGCGTCCGGCTTGTCGATCTTGTTGATGGCCACGATCAGCGGCACTCTGGCGGCGCGGGCGTGATTGATCGCCTCGATCGTTTGCGGCATCACGCCGTCGTCGGCGGCAACGACCAGCACAACGATGTCGGTGACTTTCGCGCCGCGCGCGCGCATGGCCGTGAAGGCGGCGTGGCCGGGCGTATCAATGAAAGTCACAGGCTGGCCGTTCGGCGCCGTCACCTGATAGGCGCCGATATGCTGCGTAATGCCGCCGGCTTCGCCGGAGACGACATTGGCCTGACGAATGGCGTCGAGCAGCGAGGTTTTACCGTGGTCGACGTGGCCCATGATGGTGACGACGGGCGGCCGCGACCGCATGTCGGCGTCTGTATCCGGGGCGTCGAACAGACCCTCTTCAACATCGGACTCGGCGACGCGCTTGACGGTATGACCCATCTCCTCGGCTACGAGCTGCGCGGTGTCGGCGTCGATGACGTCGTTGATCTTGTGCATCGCGCCTTGCTTCATCAGCAGGCGGATCACATCTACCGCCCGTTCCGACATGCGGTTGGCGAGTTCCTGAATGGTGATCGTCTCGGGCAGGACGACTTCGCGCGCGATCTTTTCTTTCTGCTCGGCGGCGCCGATGTTCTTCATTCGCTGCATGCGACGCCGGAATGACGCGACTGAACGGGTGCGTTCCTCGCCGTCGCTGCTGGTTGCGGTCGTAACCGTCAGTCGTCCGCGATTTTTTTCGCCGCCGCGCGTGGGCGAAGGTCGAGGCGGGGTCGGGGCCGGGCCTATTGTGCGGACGGGCGGGCGTTTGACCGCTGTGTCGGATGTCGAGGGACGCCCTATGGGCGCAGCTGCGGCATGAACAGCAGGTTCGGCGGCTTCCTGCGGCAGGCGGCGACGCGCCTCTTCTTCGGATTTACGCCGCGACTCGGCTTCGCGAGCGAGGCGCTCTTCCTCCTCGCGTTTGCGAGCGTCGGCGGCGGCGCGTTCGGCCTTCTCGCGGGTCTCGCGTTCGGCGCGGGCTTGCGCTTCGATCTCGGCGCGGCGCCGGTCCTCCTCCTCGCGGGAGCGGGCGTCGACGAGCGCGCGAGCGCGCGCCTCGCGTTCCTCGTCGGTCAAAACGCGCAAGACCACGCCGGATCCTTGGCGCGTCGGGCCCTGGCGTGCGGGTTCGGGCTTCTTCGATGGCGGCGGCGCTGCAGGAGCGGCGGGAGCCGGCGTCGCCGTCGCGCCCGTTTTGACGGGCTCGGCAAGTCCCTGGCCGCGCCGCTTCACCTTTTCCACGACAACCACCTTCGGGCGGCCAGGCAGAAAGTTTTGGCGAACCATGCCCGTCTCGCTGGGCCGTTGCTTCAGATGCAACGTCTTGGAAGGCGCGACGGTTAATGTCTTGTCGCCGCTGTTGTCGCTCTCACTCATCCAGCTTCCAGTCCTGAGCCCTGATCTGGCCCGATAATTTCCGTTCCGTCCGTCGACGTCTCGCCGTCGAGACCCACATCCCTATACGCCGCCAACCGATAACAGCGCACGAGAAAATTCTCGGCGGTCCCGCCGGCGACAAGCGCCGCATGTATCACATTTGTCCGTCCTAAAGCCAAATCCAATTGACCAGAGGTGAACAAACCAATCGTCGGTGCTTCCGAACATCCGGCGCGCCGGGCCGACTGGCGGAATTTACGTTTGCCGTCCGCGCCGCCGTCGCGCGCTTCAATCATCGCGGCGACCTTGCTCTCCGCGAGCGCCTCCGCCGCCTTGTTAAAACCGCAAATAACGCCGCCAGCCTTGTTGACCATCGCCAGCATTTGCAGGCAATCGGCCTCCAGCAAACGGTCGACGCTGGCGGCGAGGTCCGGCGGCGCCTCGGCTTTCTCCCTTAAACCGCGCGCAAAGATGCGCTTTTTTGTCGCTTCCGCGACCAGAGTCGCCCTGGCGCCGACCCATACGCCTCGCCCTGGCAACCGCCCGCGAATATCTGGCGTTACGGTTCCGTCTGGCGCGCGCACGAAGCGGATCATGGTCTCCGGCGCGCCGATGCGTCGGGTGACGATGCAGGTCCGCTCCGGCCCATCCGCTTCGTTTATCGACCCGCCCCGGCTCACTCCGCCTCGTCGCCTCCTTCGCTTTCGGCCTGCACCAGCGACGTCGCGTCGATCCAGCCGGCGCGGACGCGCGCCGTCATGATCATTGCTTCGGCCTCCTCGCGCGATAGATCGACGCCCTCGAAGAAACCCTCGTGCCTGACGGTTTCGCCGTCCTTCTTCTCGGTCCAGCCGACAAGGTCGTCCGTGACGCAGCCAGCGAGGTCCTCAATGGTTTTCACGTCGTTTTCGCCCAGTCGGGCCATCATCGCGGTCGTCATGCCATCGATCTCGCGCAGTTCGTCGGCGACGCCGAGCGCGACGCGACGGGCTTCGTTTTCCCCTTCAAGGCGTTCGAGGTATGCATGAGCGCGATTCTGGATCTCGGCCGCCGTCTCTTCGTCGAAGCCCTGGATGGAGGCGAGTTCGGCAAGATCGACGTAGGCCAACTCTTCCACGGAGCGGAAACCCTCGGAGGCGAGCAGGCGTCCAACCACTTCGTCGACATCGATGGCGGCCATGAAGACCTGCATGCGCTCGACGAACTCTTTCTCTCGACGTTCCGACTCTTCGGCCTCGGTCAGAATGTCGATGTCCCAGCCCGTGAGCTGGGAGGCGAGGCGCACATTCTGGCCGCGGCGGCCGATGGCGAGTGAAAGCTGATCGTCGGGCACAACCACCTCGATACGGGCGCTGTCCTCGTCGAGAACAACCTTGACGACCTCCGCCGGTTGCAGGGCGTTGACGATGAAAGTGGCGGCGTCCGCCGACCAGGGAATGATGTCGATGCGTTCGCCCTGCAATTCCTGCACGACCGCCTGAACGCGGGAGCCGCGCATGCCGACGCAGGCGCCGACAGGATCGATCGAGGAATCCCTCGAGATCACTGCGATCTTGGCCCGCGAGCCCGGATCCCTGGCCACAGATTTCACTTCTATGACGCCATCGTAAATTTCTGGCACTTCCTGTTTGAACAGTTTGGCCATGAACTGCGGATGGGTGCGCGACAAAAAGATTTGCGGTCCGCGCTGCTCGCGGCGAACGTCATAGACGTAAGCGCGGGCGCGGTCGCCGGGGCGGAACAACTCGCGCGGGATCATCTCGTCGCGCCGGATAACCCCCTCGCCGCGACCCAGATCGATGATCACATTGCCGTATTCGACGCGTTTAACGACGCCGTTGACGATCTCGCCGATGCGATCCTTGTAATCCTCGTATTGACGATCGCGTTCGGCCTCGCGCACCTTCTGCACGACAATCTGCTTGGCCGATTGAGCGGCGATCCGGCCATAATCGAAAGGCGGCAGCTTTTCCGACATTTTATCGCCGATTTGCGCCGCCGGGTTCTCGCGCTGCGCCTCCTGAAGGGAGATTTCCGTCGCGGGATTCTCGACCTTGTCCACGACAAGCCGCAAACGCCAGTAGCTGACATTGCCGGTGCGCGGATCGATATCGACGTTGATATCGGTCTCTTGGCCGTAGCGCGAACGCGCCGCCTTCGCCAGCGCTTCGGCCATTGAGGCAATGACAATCGATTTGTCGATCGATTTCTCGCGCGCCACGGCGTCGGCGATTTGCAGGATCTCAAGTCTGTTGGCGCTGACGGACATTTGGTCAGTCTCCCTCTGGCCGGCCGATGCGCGATTTCGGCGTCGCGCCGGTTTTTTTGAACTGGGTTTGTACGCCGGCGGGAGCCAGCGGTCGGTTTTTGGGTTTCGCCGGGCCCCTGAAGCGGCCCGGTCCGCGACGCGGGCGGTCGTCGCCATCCGGCGAGTCGTCCTCCGCCGTTGCGAGTTGTATTTTGCCGGCGCGCAGGGACTCGCGAATGAGCGAATCCGTCAGAAGCAGTTTCGCCTCGTCGAGGTCTGCGAGCGGCAGTCTTACGTCTTTTTCCTCGTCGGAACGCGCATCGGTGCGCTCCAGGCTCAAGGTCGCGGCGCGACCGGCTCCTTCGACGCCGCGGATCAGTCCGCGAAATCGTTTCCGGCCGCTTTCGACAGGATGCGCAAGCTCGATGCGCGCCTCATGGCCAATCGCGCGGGCGAAGTCGGAGACGCGAACCAGCGGTCGATCGATGCCCGGAGAAGAGATTTCAAGCCGATATTCACCGGCGATGGGATCGACGACATCGAGTTCGGGCGACAGGGCCTGGCTGATCGCCTCGCAGTCGTCGACGTCGATGCCGCCGTCCGGTCTCTCGGCCATGATTTGCAGAGTCTGGCCGTTCTGTTGCAGCAGCCGCGCCCGCACCAGCCGGAAGCCGAGCTGCGCAAGAACGGGCTCTGCAAGATGCGCGACCCGCGCGGCGACGCCGGTCTCTGCGACAAGACGAGGCTCGTCGAGTTGGGCGTCGATGACGGACGTCGGTTGGGTGTGATCTGACACGTTTTACATTCGCCAAACAAAAAAGAGCGGGTCCCGTCAGGGCCCCACTCTCAGAATTCGATCATCAACATTAACGATCGCTATGAGAAGGAAGTTTGATCCTTATACACTGGACTCCTACCTCCGGCAAGGAAAAGAAAAATCTGCTGATCAGGAAACTCCAAGTTTTTTTTGCAGATTCGTCGATGATGTTGTGTATTGGAACAAAAGCTTTTTGTCTGGATAAATGTATCGATGCGCCTTTTGAGCCGCGAGCGCGCCCTCATGGAAGCCGGAAAGGATCAATTTCAGTTTGCCCGGATAGGCGTTGATGTCGCCGACCGCGAAAATGCCGGGGTGGCTGGTTTCGAATTTTTCCGTATCGACGGGAATAAGGTTTTCGTTCAGGTTCAGCCCCCATTCGGCGACCGGACCCAGTTTCATGGTCAGGCCGAAGAACGGCATCAGGCGGTTGCAGGCGATTTTCTCCTCCACGCCCTCGTTGCTCTTTAGGGTCGCGTGACTCATTTCGCCCTCGGCGCCGTGCACCTCGGTGATCTGGCCAAGCCGGAACGAGATTTTGCCCTCCTTGACCAGCTCCTGCATGGCGGAAACGGAATGGGGCGCGGCGCGAAAAACATCGCGGCGATGCACCAGCGTCAGGCTTTTGGCCACCGGTTGCAGATTGAGGGTCCAGTCAAGCGCGGAGTCGCCGCCGCCGACGATGACTACATCCCTGTCGCGAAAATCCTCCATGCGACGCACGGCGTAAAAGACCGACTTCCCCTCGAAATTCTCGATATTGGGGATCGGCGGCTTTTTAGGCTGGAAAGAGCCGCCGCCCGCTGCGACGATCACGACTTTAGCGTTGAAGGTTTTGCCAGCATCGGTAACGAGCCGAAAAGCGGGCTTCTCGGCCGTGCCGAGAGATTCGAGGGTCTGCACCATTTCATTGAAATGGAAGGTCGGACCGAAAGGCTCGATTTGCTTGAGCAGATTATCGGTTAATGCCTGTCCGGTGACGATTGGCAGACCGGGAATGTCGTAAATCGGCTTCTCCGGGTAGAGTTCGGAGCATTGTCCGCCTGCGCGGGGCAGAATGTCGATCACATGCGTTTTAATGTCGAGAAGGCCCAGCTCGAAAACCGCAAAAAGGCCGGCCGGCCCGGCTCCGACAATGACGACATCGGCATCATAAGCAGCGTTGGTCTGGGTCATGGCGAAGTCCTGGAGCTGGGCGTTAAAATTTCACGGCGCGTTTTAAAAAACTGCGGGCCGGGGAAAACTCATTCCGGCCAGGCTGCGCTACGCATGTCCCGGCGGTCGTTTTTGCGGGCGACGAAAACGTCGCGCCGCGATCTTTGAGATTGTCTATCGTATTTATCGTGCAATGCAATACGAAAGACGACAGAGGGACGCCTGTCGCGAAGACGGATCAGCCTTGCTGGGCGGGAGTGGCGACCGTCAGACCATCCAGTTCCGGACGAACAGTAATTTGACAGCACAGACGGGAGTTCGGTTTCACGTCGAAAGCGAAGTCCAGCATATCTTCCTCCATCTGGGAAGCCTTGCCGGCTTTTTCCATCCATTTTTCATCGACATAGACATGACAGGTAGCGCAGGCGCAGGCGCCGCCGCACTCGGCGGCGATTTCGGGAATGTCGTTGCGCCGTGCGGTCTCCATCACAGTCGAGCCCACTTCGCCCTCAACGGTACGCGCCTGTCCGTGCGAATCGACAAATGTGATCTTGACCTTGGTCGGTGCGCCGCCGCCCGGTTCAGCGCCGTAGCAGACCGCCATATTGTCGTAGCTCATCTTCACCATGACGCCAGTCTCTTTCTAATATGGGCAAAACCTCTGAAAACGCCGGAAAACCCCGACGATCCGGGCATTTGCTCTTTCCGGGGCTGTCCCGGTTGAGGTGATTGATTGACGTTCGATTAGCACCCGGCGGAGGGCGACGCTAGCCCCTGTTGCGCTGGTTCACATGCGGGCGCGGGTCCAGTTGGCGATCCGCCCGGAGACCAGTCCGGCGGCGGACGAAAGCGCAGCGATGGCCGGAGCGCCATAGTGATCGGGCGCTGGCGTTTCGACGACGAATGTCTCGCTGGCCCTTACGCCGCCGCTTGCGGCGTCTGTAAGCCGCGCCACAATCTCCGCTTTTGCGACATTTTGCGCGGCGTCGATCTCGAAACGACGGATGTCGGTCTGCAAAACCAGAGGGCTGGCGCCGCTGTCGCCAGCTGCGACGCCAGCGTTTTGCAGGGCGTCGATGAGGCGATGACGCAGGAGGTTGGGCAGCTGGTCTGACCATTGAACGTCCGGCAGAACCGCCACCGATTCATCCGCCGCACGCACGACAACCCTGTCTCCCGCAGTTGGGGCCAGAGCATCAGGCGTTCGCACGACCAGCGCGCCGGTCTGACGTTTGGACCGTCCCCGCGCAGCCTGCGCCGCATCTCCCGTCAGGTCGAATGTCTGACGTTCGAAACCGGCGCAGCCGGCAAGTCCGACGAGCGCGACGCCAAGCCGTAGGGCAAAACCTCGTCTCGTCCAGACGCAATGGCAGTCGGCCACCTTCAGGGACCCCTGTATTCCGGGGCCGTTTGTGTCGGGCCGAAGATGAATTGCGAGGGATCGCGTCCGATCGATTGCAGCGTTTTATCAAGTGTATCGACAGCCTTGCGCCCGTCGGCGGCGAGCGCCTGATATTCCTTCAGCCCGCTGGCGGAAAATTTATTCAGATTCGCCGAGGCGCCGGCGATGTCCGCCGTGATCTGCCGCAGTTTTTGCGGGTCGAGCGCCTTCAGGGTCTGCTCGCCGCTCGCGAGAAACTTCTCCAGCCGCGCCGCAGCGGGCTTGAGGGAGTGGGCCGCATCCGAAACATCCCTGATGGCGGTCGAAATGTTTTGCGAATTGTCGGCCAGCGCCTTCGAGAAGGTCTCGGCGTTTTTGATCGTCGCGCTGAGGGGCTCCGCATTCTGGTCGAGAAACCTGTCGAGTTTGAGCAATAGCTCTGCCGCCTTTGTCGACAATTGCTGGGCGTTGCCTAGCAGGTTCTGGATGTCGGAGCGCTCGGCCCGGATCTGCGGATAGGCCTCGCCGGGCGCGGCGGTCAACTCGGGAGCCCCCGGCGTGCCGCCGACCAGCAGCACGTCGGCGACGCCAGTGAATCCGCGCGTCTCCAGACGCGCCTGGGTGTTGGTTTTGACGGGCGCGCCGCCGTCGATGCGGATCAATGCTTCAACCTTGCTGGGGTCCTGCTTGTCAATTTGCAATTGCGTCACTTCGCCGACTTTCAGCCCGTTGAACAACACGGCGGAGCCTTGCGTCAGGCCGGAAACCGAGCCTGAGAACACAATTTGGTAAAATTGCTGTTTCCCGATCTTGCTCGGGCCTGAAAACCAGTAAACAAATCCAAACGCCGCGAGCGCCATCGCGATCGTGAATGCGCCGATAAGGGCGTAATTTGCCCGAGTTTCCATCAGGCGTCTCCGCGCGCTGCGACGCCGGCCGTCAGCCGCCCGCCCCGCACGCCGTGAAAGTAGCTCCGCAACCAGGGATGAGACGACTCGAGCAAGGCCGAAAGCGGACCGGCGGCGATCACTTTCCCGTCGGCCAGCGCCGCGACGCGATCGCAAATTGAAAACAGGCTATCGAGATCATGGGTAACCATAAATACCGTCAGGCCCAGAGTTTGTTGCAGGGTCGCGATCAATTCGTCGAAGTCTGCGGCGCCAATTGGATCGAGACCGGAGGTTGGCTCGTCAAGGAAAACTAGTTCGGGGTCAAGGGCCAGCGCTCGGGCCAGCGCCGCGCGCTTGACCATGCCGCCCGACAATTCTGACGGAAATTTGTCCGCCGCATCCGATCTGAGCCCGACAAGCTCAATTTTGAGCATGGCGAGCTCATCCATCAATCGCGGAGAGAGATCGCGCGTCTCCCGCATCGGCATCTGGATATTCTGTTTTACCGTGAGACCGGAGAAGAGCGCGCCATTCTGGAACAGCACGCCCCAGCGCTGCTCAAGCGATCTGCGTCGGTCCAGCGGCAACGCGTCGCGATCCTCGCCAAAGACGCGGATGCTTCCGCCGCGTGTCGGCACCAGGCCGAGTATGGCGCGCATCAAAACCGATTTTCCTTGTCCGGAGCCGCCGACAAAGCCGAGCACTTCGCCGCGATAGACATCGAGATCAAGGCCGTTCATCACCAGTTTGTCGCCAAATCCGACGACGAGATCGCGCACGCTGATGATCGTTTCGCGCTCATTGTCAGGATCGGCCTGCCGGGGGGGGAAGGATGGCGTCTTCATCATCGCCTCAATAGTTTATAGAGGCGAAAAATATGGCGAAAAGACCGTCGAGCACGATCACCATGAAAATCGATTTCACGACCGATGCGGTCACCTGTCGGCCAAGAGACTCTGCCGAACCCTGCGTGGCGAGGCCGTCCATCGATGCGATCAGGCCAATCACCAGCGCCATGAAGGGCGCCTTGATGATTCCCACCATAAACGTGTGCAGGGCGATGGCGGCCTTTAGCAGCGACAGAAACGCGGTTGGACTAATGCCGCCGTAGGTCCAGGATGTGACCATGCCGCCCGCCAGCGCCGACATGTCGGCAATGAAGGTCAGGATCGGCAAGGACAGGACCAGCGCGAGAATGCGCGGCACAATCAGAACCTCGCCCGCCGACAGACCCATCACGCTGAGCGCGTCAATTTCCTCGCGCATCTTCATCGAGCCGATTTCGGCCGTGATGGCTGATCCCGATCGCCCAGCGATCATGATGGCGGTCAAGAGGACGCCGAGTTCGCGGAGCACAAGAATCCCGATGAGATCGACGGCGTAGCTGCTGGCGCCAAAACGCTGGAGCTGGAAAATGCCTTGCTGCGCGACAATGCCCCCGACAAGGAAGTTGATCAAAATGATGATCGGCGCGCTGCGCAGGCCGATCGCCTCCATGTGATAGACAAGCGAAGTCAGGCGAAAGCGGGCCGGGGTGACAATTATTCGCGCGATCGTCGCGACGAATTCGCCGAGAAAGCTCACGCCGCGATAGAATTCTCTCGCGCCGATGACGGCCGATTCCCCCAGGTCGGCGAGAAGACTGAATATCAGCGATTGCCGTGGCCGTGATTTTGGCGCGAAATCGCGATAGGCGGCTTCATCCAGCAGCGTGGCATACTCCGGCCGCGCTCGATTGATCTCGACGTGGACGCCAGCTTCCGCGAGTTGACGACGGGCGCGATTGATCAGCCATGCGCCGGCCGTATCGAGACGGGTCATGCCGCCCAGATCGAGAACGAGCGTGCGCGCTTGCGCGCCTCGGTCGGAGATTTGCTGCGCCTTCGCCTCCAGTTGTCTTTGGGCGACAAGCGTCCAGTCGCCGACCAGCGCAAGTCGACGATCTGTCAAGGGCTCTATGTCCGGCGAAAGGTGGGCTTCAGGATCGGCCATAAATCTCCCGGTAGGAGAAAGAAATCCATAATCTCTTAACTTTATGATTGCTTCCAAGGCAAATTTTATAGCCTCGACGCCATGGGAGCATGAGAAGTGCGAATTGATTTGGACATCACGCCCGAGTCGTTCCAGATCGCGGGCCGTTTCGTCATCTCGCGTGGAGCCAAAACCGAAGCGCGCGTGGTCACTGTAACCTTGCGCGAGGGCGACCGCACGGGTCATGGCGAATGTGTTCCCTACGCTCGCTATGGCGAGAGCGTGGAGAGCGTCGTCGCGGAGATCGAAGCGCAGCGCGACGCCATTGAATCCGGGCTGGATCGAATGGCGCTGCAACGTCTGATGCCGCCGGGGGCCGCCCGGAACGCCGTCGATTGCGCGATGTGGGATCTCGAAGCCAAACGCAGCGGCCGACGCGCCTGGGCGGCGGCGGGTTTTCCGCGCCTCGCGCCGCTCGTCACCGCCTACACGATTTCGGTCGGGACGCCTGAAGAAATGCGCGCGGCGGCGTTAAAGGCCTCAAATCGACCCCTGTTGAAAATCAAACTCGCTGGCGCCGGCGATGTCGAACGACTAAGGGCTGTGCGCGCGGGCGCGCCGCATGCGACATTGATCGTCGATGCGAATGAGGCATGGAGCGAGGAGACCCTGCCAGAGCAATTTGCGGCTTGCGCAGCCTGCGGCGTTGCGCTGGTCGAGCAACCACTGCCTGCCGGTCAGGATGACATTCTGGCCGGGATTGCGCGGCCGATCCCTCTGTGCGCCGACGAAAGCGCGCATGACTCCGGCTCCCTGCCCGCTCTCATGGGCCGCTACGACGCCGTTAACATCAAGCTAGACAAAACCGGCGGACTAACAGAAGCGCTTGCCATGGCGCGGGCGGCAAGAGCGCAGGGGTTCGAGATCATGGCGGGCTGCATGGTCGGCACCTCGCTCGCAATGGCGCCAGCAATCCTGATCGGCCAGATGGCGCGTTTCGTCGATCTTGACGGGCCGCTTTTGCTGGCGCGCGACCGGGCGCCGGGACTGCTGTACGAGGGCTCGACGCTCGCGCCGCCTCCGCCCGCGCTCTGGGGATAACCAGACCTAGGGCTCCATCCCCGTTTTGACCGGCTCGCCGGCGCCCGTCCAGCCGAGAATGCCGCCGCCATAATGCGTATCGGCGTCGGAGCGCCCACCTTGCCGCGCGCGCTCCATCGCCGTCACCGACCGTCGACCGGAGCGGCAATAAATAATGACCTTTTGACCGGATCCGGGCGTCGGCAACCTCGCCGGATCAAACGACGACAGCGGATTGAACAGCGCGCCGGCGATGTGACCGGCGGCGTATTCCTCCGCCTCGCGAACGTCGACAAGCAGAATGGAGCCGTCGGCTAGGCCGGCTTTAAGGTCGGCGAGGGGGATGTCATGGAAGGGCGCCGGCGTCGTGGTCATGTGCGGATGTCTCCCTGTTGGGTCAAAGCAGTAACGCTCGCGGCGCCCTGCGTCCAGATCGCGACGAAACCGACACGGAGCTTGAGGCAGGCTCGGCTCTTTCCTCTTTCTTAACTCAAGTCTAAGCTTGATGAGCCATTTATGAAGCGTGCGAGACGGTCTGGAGTTGTAACGTGCAATTACCGCATCTTGCCGGCCGACGCGCACCGGGTGGGACGTACCTGGCGGGACGGACCCCGCTTGTTCGTCCGGGACCGGACGCTGAGGCCATTCTCGGATCAATCGGCGAGGTTCTGTATCAGTGGGACATCGCTTCCGACAGGCTCGATTGGGGACCGGGCCAGGCGGCGGTTCTTGGACCCTTCGCCCGGCTGGACCTGACGACTGGCATGGCGTTCGGCGCGCTGATCGCAGGGGAAAATCGCGCCTCACGTTACGACGCCGTCTTCAACGCTATCGAACGCGATGCGGGCGATGGCGTCGTCTATCGACTTGTTTACGCCCTGGCGCCGACCCCCGGGACCGGCGCCGTGTCGCCGCTCTGGATTGAGGACACGGGCAGATGGTTCGCCGGGGATGATGGGCGTCCGTCTCGCGCGCATGGCGTTTTGCGCGCGCTGGTCGATCCAAAAGATGGCGCGCAACCGGGAGCCATCTCGTCAGCGCTGGATCCAGTGACGGGATTGCCGGATCGAAGCCGACTGTTGGCGGAAACTCAATCTTTTCTTGATCGAACCGGTCATGGGGACGGACGTTTTGTCGTCATGTTTGCGGCGATCGAAAATTTGTTTGCGCTTAATCGGTCCTGTGGCTACGCGGCCGGCGACGAGACAATTTTGTCGGTCGCCAGCTTGTTACGGGCCAATGTGCGCGCCGGAGACGTCGTAGCCCGTTATGCCGGAAATAAATTCGCTATCCTCCTGGAGAATTGTGGAGAGGAGGAAGCCGCGGTCGTCGGCGTCAGACTCTCCGCTCTGGTTTCGTCTGCAACGCCTAGAACCGCATTTGGCAGTCTTTCGGCGCGGATAAGGATCGGCTATGTCGTCGCGCCGCAGGAAGGTCGCGCGCCTCAAACACTGTTTCTGCAAGCCGAGGAGGCGCTGGACGCCGCCCGCGGCCCCGGCAGTCAAAGCGTCGTCGCCTACACCCGCTCGCTGACGCGCGACGACGCCCGTTTGCGTCTGCGCAGCGCCGCAGACACAATACTTTCGGCCCTGGCCGACAATCGGATCGAAGTAGCGCTCCAGCCGGTCGTGCGCGCGACAGACGGCGGGATAGCTTTTTATGAGGCGTTATTGCGATTGCGGTTGCCGGACGGCGAGGTCGCCCCGCTCGACTCTTTGTTGCCGGCTGCCCACAAGGCGGGATTGATTGGAACGCTGGACGATCGCGTGATGACGCAGGTCTGCTCCCGGCTGACCTCAGACCCTTCCCTGAAGATTTCTGTGAACTGCGCGCGCGACTCGATCGCATCGGACGACTGGATCGATAGGTTCACAGAGAGAGTGGGCGCAACGCCCGGCCTCGGCGAAAGGCTCATCGTCGAGGTTACGGAAACGGGGTTGATCGAAAACCTCGATGCGATGCGCGCAGCGATCTGCGCCTGCAAGCATCTGGGAGTTCGAGTGGCGATGGACGATTTCGGAGCCGGTCACACCTCTTTTCGCGATTTGCGCGCTCTGGGTTTCGATCTCGTCAAGATCGATGGAGATTTCGTCCGTAATCTCGCGCATTCGGTCGATGATCGCTTTTTCGTCAAAACGCTGGTCGATCTTGCGCGCCATCTCGGATTGGAGATCGTCGCCGAATGGGTTGGCGATGCGCCCACGGCGCAGATCCTGCGCGAGATGGGCGTCGATTATTTGCAGGGCGATTATTGCAGCCGGGAGGAGTAATGGTTTTGCCGCGAGCTTAACCCGTGTTTCTCAAACCAGCCGCCACACCGTTGATCGACATTAAAATGCCCTCGCGGATTTCCTCGTCGGTCTTTCCGGCGCGATAACGTCGAATGAGCTCAATTTGTAGATAATTCAGGGGCGCAATGTAGGGCACGCGCAATTTGATGGATCTCGCCAGCGTCGGATTATCGGACAGGCGTTCCTTCGTGCCAAGAATTTTTTCAAGAGCGTCGCGCGCGCGCGCATGTTCCGCTTCGATCTCGCCGAAGATTCGCGCCGCCAGCACGCGATCCTCGACAAGGCCTGCGTAGGCGCGGGCGATAGAGAAATCGGTTTTCGACAGGATCATGTCGAGATTGGACAGCAGCGACCTGAAGAAAGGCCATTCGGCGCTCATGCGACGCAGCAGGGCGAGACGGGCATGCGTGTCCTGCTCCAGAAATTTCGCGATCGCCGCGCCAAATCCATACCAGCCGGGCAATGCGACGCGCGATTGCGCCCAGGAGAAGCTCCAGGGAATGGCGCGCAGATCCTCAATGCGTCGAGAGGGTTTGCGTGAGGCCGGCCGGGAGCCAATGTTGAGCGCGGCAATCTCGGAAATCGGCGTTGCGGCGAAGAAGTAATCGACGAAACCCTCGGAGCCGTAAACCAATGCGCGATAGGCGTCCATGCTCGCTTGAGACAGTTCCGCCGCCGCTGCGAGAAACTCTTCCGGCGGGGCGCGATGTTGTGAAAGCAGCGTCGCCTCCAGCGTCGCCGCAACCAACAATTCGAGATTGACCCTTCCGATCTGCGGATTGGCGTATTTGGAGGCGATCACCTCGCCTTGCTCGGTGAGCCGGATTTGCCCGTTCACCGTGCCGGGCGGTTGCGCGAGAATAGCGTCGTAGCTTGGACCGCCGCCGCGACCGACCGTGCCGCCGCGACCATGAAAGAGCCGCATGGCGATAGTGGGCATGGTCGAAAAAAATTCGGCGAGCGCCGTGGAAGCTCGGTACAGCTCCCAGATGCTGGTGAAAATGCCGCCGTCCTTGTTGCTATCCGAATAGCCAAGCATGATGTCCTGCTGGCCGCCAGAGTTAACAACCAGTCTGGCGACGCCGGGCAGGGCGTAGAGTTCGCGCATGATTGGCGCAGCATTGCGGAGATCCTCAATCGTTTCGAATAGCGGCGTAACAATCAGATCTGCGCCGGCGTTATCGGCGTCGCGCGGATCGAGCGTGCAGCGCATCAGCCCGCATTCCTTTTGCAGCAGCAGGACTTCGAGAAGATCGCTGACCGTCTCGGTGTGGCTGACGATGTAGTGGCGGATCGCTTCGTCGCCATAAAGCCGGCGCAAGTCGGCCGCGCGCGCGACAATGGCGAGTTCGCTGGTTGTGTCTGCGCTGTAGGCGTGGCCTGGCAAACGCACGGGGCGGGGGTCCGCAAGTAGCTTCAGCAATAGTTGTTGTTTATCTTTTTCCGAGAGCGCCGCGTAATTTTCTGTGAGCCGCGCTTCTTTCAAAAGTTCGGCGATCGTCTCCTCGTGCCTGTCCGAGCTTTGGCGAATGTCGAGCGTCGCGAGATGGAAGCCGAATACCTCGACCGCGCGGATCAATGGCTCCAGCCGCTGCGAGGCGATCACGTCGCTGTGATGGATGCGCAAGGATTCGTCGATGATTACGAGATCGGCAAGCAGGGCCCATGAATTGGCGTAGGGTTCGCCGGGCGCGACAGCGTGGCGCATCGCTTGCGCGCCTGTGAGTTTCTCCAGTGTCGCCGCCAGTCGCGAGTAAACGCCGATTAGCGCGCGCCGGTAGGGTTCGTTGTCGCGATGTGGATTGTCGTCGCCGGCGCGCGCCGCCAGTTCCTCCAGCGCCCGCGTCGCGCCGGCGTAACGGCGGGAGATCGATAATTCGCCGCCAAGCTCGTGAATCTCGACGAGGTAGTAGCGCAGCGCCGTTTCGCATTGCATGCGCATCGCGGTTGAAAGCGAGTCGGCCGTCACATTTGGATTGCCGTCGCGGTCGCCGCCCACCCATGCGCCCATTCGCAGAAAGGGCGGCACGCGCAGGCCATCGAGCCGTTGTTCGATTTCGGCGTAAAGTTTGGGAATCTCGCGCAGGAACGTCGAACGGTAATAGCTGAGGGAATTCTCGATCTCGTCGCGCACGGTCAGTCGCGTCTGTCGCAACAGCTCCGTCTGCCAGAGTTGGGCGACACGGGCGCGGAGCTGTAATTCGTTGGTCGCAAGATCTGACCGGCTTTTGAGCTGGCCGCGCGCCTCAAGCAATTTGAAGATGGCGTGTTCGGTGTCGAGCAGGCTTTTTCGGCGAACCTCGGTCGGATGGGCGGTGAGCACTGGCGAAACCCAGCCGCGAGAGAGCGCCGAGGCGATTTTGCCGGCTCCAACCGCAGCCTTGTGGAGAAGGGCGAACGACCGCGCCAGACTGGGTTCGCTCGTCGTCACGCTGCCGCTCGCCGCCTGCGCGCGCGCGCGTTTTTGCACCGGGTTGAGATCTTCAGCGATATTGGCCAGATGCGAGAAATAGCTGAACGCGCGAATGACGGCGCCCGCCTCCTTGGCCGATAGGGCCCGCAACAATACGTCAAGCTTCGCCGGCGCTTCAGGATCGAGGTTGCGACTGGCGGCGATGGACAGACGGCGGATTGTTTCGACCCGTTCGAAGGCTTCCGGGCCTTCATGTTCGCGAATTGCCTCGCCGAGAAGGCGCCCCAACAAACGAATATCCTCCGCGAGGGCCCGGTCGTCCGGACCAAGGCCGACCTCTGTCGGCAAGCCTGTCGCGTCGGCTGTTTGGGGGATCGGCTCTTTTTCGGGTATTGCGTTGACGGTCATGTTGCTTGCGAGCCTCTCGGAACGACGGCGTCATGCCGCGGCGGGTTGGAGCCTGTATAGCAGTCTTGGGGCCAGTTTTCGAAAAGCCACTGATACGGATCGCCGCGGCAATCTGGCGACGGCCCTTGTTCGCAACCCTCGCCCCGCTTATAGACCGTCGAACCCTCAAAAAGGCTCCCATCCGTCGCGAAAAGGCTCCGGTCCGGTCACACCATGCTCCAGACGCTCGACACCATGGAAATCGCCCTGTTTCTGGGGCTTGGCGCAATTTTCGCCGCAGGACTGGTAATTCTCTCGCGCTGGTCGAACGTCCGGCCGGCGTTGCTTGCCGCCTACGCTCTCGTGGCCGTCAGCTTTCTCTATGTGGGTTTCGCCACCAGCGCAGAGGAGGCGACCACCTGGATCGGGTTCGAGATGACGGGCGTCGCCCTTTACGGCACGCTGGCCGGTCTGTCGCTGATCGTCTCGCCTTGGTTCGTCGTCGCCGGTCTCGCGCTGCATCCGGTTTGGGCGCTTTACATTCATTATTACGGCGCCGGACGCGATTTCGCGCCGGGACCTTTTGTCTGGGCGACTGCCGGGTTCGACATCGTCGCCGCCCTGGTCGTCGCCTATCTGATCGTTTCGGCCAAAGACCCCGCCGCTGCGACCGACGCTAAAACCGCCGGCAAGTTCGCCGGCAAGCGCAAGGGAGACGGCCGATGAACGCCCCCGCCGATTTTGACATTCGACACGACTGGACCGTCGATGAAATCGTCGCGCTCCACGATCTGCCCTTGCTCGATCTGATCGCTCGCGCCAACGCCGTCCATCGGCGCTATCACGATGTCAATGACGTGCAGAAGGCGGCGCTGCTGTCGATCAAGACGGGCGGATGTCCTGAAGATTGCTCCTATTGCCCGCAGTCGGCGCATCACCGCGAGGTCAAACTCGACCGGGTGGATCTTCTGGAGACCGGCGAGGTGCTGGCGGCGGCGAAAACGGCGAAGGACGCCGGCGCGGATCGCTTTTGTATGGGCGCGGCCTGGCGATCGGCCCCAAAAGACAAGAGATTTGATGACGTTGTCGATATGGTGCGCGGCGTGCGCGCCCTCGGCATGGAGGCCTGCGTCACCCTTGGCATGGTGACGTCCGATCAGGCGCAGCGGCTCGCTGAAGCGGGCCTCACCGCCTATAACCATAACCTTGACACCGGTCCCGAATTTTACGGCGACATCATCACCACCCGCACCTATCAGGATCGTCTCGATACGCTTAAGGCGGTGCGCGGCGCGGGTCTGGAAATGTGCTGCGGCGGCATCATCGGCATGGGCGAGAGCGTGCGAGACCGCGCGGGCATGCTGCAGGTTCTGGCCGGTTTCGACCCGCATCCCGAAAGCGTGCCGATCAACACGCTGGTCGCCGTCGAGGGCACGCCGCTGGCGTCGCGCGAAAAGGTCGATCCGCTCGATCTCGTGCGGATGATCGCTGCGACCCGAATCGTGATGCCGAAGGCGCGCGTGCGGCTGTCGGCCGGCCGATCGTTTTTAAGCCGCGAGGGGCAAATCCTTTGCCTTGTCGCCGGCGCCAATTCGATTTTTTACGGCGAGAAGCTGCTCACCACAGCCAACGCCGGCGAGAACGAGGACGACGCCTTGTTCGCGGCGCTGGCGGCGCGCGAGACCGACGTACGCGCCGCTCCCTAAATCCGGCCGCCGACGAAAGCGCCCGGCATGACCCATTCTCATCGATTCATGCTCGCCGGCGTCATGGGGTGGCCGGTCGCGCATTCGCGCTCGCCGAAGATCCATAATTACTGGCTGGCGCAGCATGGCGTCGTCGGCGCCTATGTTCCGTTGGCGGTCGAACCGGGTCGGCTTGAAACCGCGTTGCGCGCCCTGCCGGCGCTGGGGTTTGCCGGATGCAACCTCACCATTCCCCACAAGGAGGCGGCGCTGCCCTTTCTCGACGTCGTCGAGGACAACGCCCGGCGGATCGGCGCGGTGAATTGCGTCGTCGTTGGCTCTCGCGGCGAACTGATTGGCCGCAATTACGACGGGTTCGGTTTCGTCGCCGCTTTGCGCGAGGCGGCGCCGGGCTGGCGGGCCAGCGACGCCCCCTGCGTCGTCATCGGCGCCGGCGGCGCGGCGCGGGCTATTCTCTCTGGACTCGTCGAGGCCGGCGCAGTTGAGATCCGCCTGTTTAATCGCTCGCCGGAACGTGCGGCTGCGCTGGCCGAAGTTTTTGGCGGGCGGGTAATCGCCCTGCCTTGGGAAGAAAGAAACGAGGGCCTCGCCGGCGCCGGCCTCGTCGTCAACGCCACAAGTCAAGGGATGGTCGGTCAGCCGCCGCTCGACCTCTCTCTGGCCGCGCTGCCCCAATCGGCGCTGGTCTGCGACATTGTCTATGCGCCGCTGGAGACGCCGTTGCTCGCCGAAGCGCGACGCCAGGGCGCCACGCCTGTCGATGGCCTCGGCATGTTATTGCATCAGGCGCGGCCGGCCTTTCGCGACTGGACCGGGATCATGCCCAAGGCGACGCCAGCGCTGCGGGCGGCCATTGTCGCAACATTATAAAAAAGCGACGGCCCCAACGGGCCGCCGCAATGCTTGAACAATCGATTTGGGTCAGGCCGTCGCGCGCGTTCCGCACACGGGCGCGACGCCCATGTTCGCCAGTTGCCGCGTAAGCGCGACAAGATCGCGAGACTGGCGTTCAAAGCTTTCGTAGCAGTCCGTCGCAAAGCGGGTTTGCAAGGCGACGGCGTCTTCCAGGGTTTTGACGCCCGCAAGATTTTCCATGTGCGCCATCAGGGCGTTAAGATTTTCTTCCCAGATTTCCAGCGACTTCTGCGCCAGCGGCGTTGCGTCGAAGAAGAAGGCCGCCGCGATGCCGAAGGGTTCCCCGGACTCTGCATCGGCGGCCGGATCAGGGCTTTCGACCGCGATCACCGGAATTACCGGCTCGGCAGGATACGCCGACGGGTGCATTGGCGCCGGATCTGGCGCCGAGGCGGCTGTCGTTTCGCAGAGCGCCGGATGCTCCGTGTCGGCAGACTCGACTTTTGGCGCGTCGCTGTGATCTTTCATCATCCGGTCGCTCCTTTTATTCGCACAGGATTGTCGAACGATCAGCCTTTGCCGGTCGTCGATTTCTGGAAGGTTGCGCTTAGTTCCTTGGTTTGCTCCTGAAAGGCGGCGAATTGAGATTTCAGGAACTCCGACTGAAGCTGGAAGACTTCCTGAGGATCCTTGGCGTGAACCAGCTTTTGCGCCAGATCGAAGGCGGCGTTGACATTCGCTTCGGCATAGGAAAGCGCCTTGGCTCCGACATCCTTGGCGGCCGGAGGCACGAGCGGCAGATCGGGCGTCGCGTTGATCGCCTTGTGAGCGGCGCCTGCGAATCCTTCGAAGGCTTTGCGGGCCTGTTCGACGCTTTTTTCGGCGAAGTCGCGGACTTCGTTGGGCACCTGGTAAATCGGGTCAGCCATCGCTTGTGTTCCTCTGTTGCGCCCCTCGAACCGGGCGAATGTTCCCTCTTCCGGTGGATTGACAGTAATGGTTATAGGTAAGTTTTTGCTGCATTGCAACAAAATTGTGCAATGCGGTATATCGGGTCGTCCCCGTTTAAATTCGAGTAATCTGACTCTAAAGCACAGGTCGTGGACCCGAGGGGCGCGATCGGCTAATTTCCTCGAAAGCGCTCCATCGCGCGTCGCAAAGCTACTGCCGGTTTGATTGTAGACGGCGTCGCAATCGAAGTAAAGTCGGCGGGCGATTCGTTACAAGACGAGGGCCGGAAAAGATCATTTGCAAAAAGATGATGAAGACAGACGCTCAGCAGCGCTGATCGCCGCAGACGCGGCCTTGTCCGCCCTCGAGGCTTCGGGTGCTCCGGTGCTCGCCGCTTACGCCGACCCTTTTCGCATTGCTCATGTTAATGCCACAGCCCGCGAGATTTTTGGCGACGCTGAGACGATCCGCCGCATTTTTGATCATATTTGGCCCGAGAGCGCCCGGCTTGACGCGCTCGCACGCCCAAACTTCCATTCTGATGCTGATGAAGCTCAGGGTCGACTCAAGCGAACGATGGTTGAGATCGACGGCGAAAGCAAAAGTGTGACCGTGATGCGCCGAATGCTCACGGATGCTGACGGCGCCCGTTACTTTGTGCTGGCCTTCGAGGACCTGCGGTCCGCGGACGTAGGGGATCATGGCGCGATCGACGAACTGCGATCGCAGTTGATGAGGCGCTTTGGTTCATCTTCGCTGCGATTTTTATGGAAAACAGATGCACAGGATCGGTTTGTCGCTGTCGACCCCGTGCTCGCCGATGTTATCGGCGTCGCCAATCTTACCGGCTCTTCCGTTGAAGAAGCGGCGCGCGGACTTGTCGGCGGCGCAGCTCTGATCCGCGCCCTCGGCTCCCGATGTTCATGGAGCGGCGTTCGGGTCGAGTGGCCGATTTATAATGGAACGGGCGTGGCGCCGATCACGCTGGGCGCCCTTCCGTCCGCCGATGAGGAAAAATCGTTTGGCGGTTACAACGGCTATGGTCTCATTCACATCGCGCTTATTCGCGCCAGTGAGCAGTCAGTGAGCCAGAAGACGGTGGTCGATGCGACGTCGCTGCGCGCGACTAACGTCGTCCCTTTGCGTCCGATCCTTCCCGCCATTCCGCAACCGGCGTCGCCGGCGTCTCCCTGGAACGTCCACTCAGATCCTCCGGGCCTGAGCGAAAGCGAACTTTCCGCCTTCGCGGAGATCGGGCGAACATTGGTCGAAGAGGATGCGACGCCGCCAGAATCTTTGGACGCTTGTTCATCAAGGCGCACTGCAGACCAGGCCGCCGAAGAAAGTCAGGCGCTGAGCGCGTTGACCAGGGCGCTGGAACTTTTGCCGATTGGAGTTTTGGTGGCGCGCGGCGCCCAAACGCTTTTTGTCAATCAGGCGTTGCTGCGGGAGCTGGGCTATGTCGACAAGTCTGCGTTTGCGCAGGACGGCGGACTGGCGCGTATTTTCCTGGGCCGGTCATCGTTGACGACCGGCGCGCTTCCCGACGACATTGACGCCCATGTTGACACGATCGATTGGGGCGGCGCCCCAGCAACGATGATCTCATTTACGCGCGCGCCATCAAGCCGCAGAGCTTCGGTCACGGAAGAAATCGAAACCAAATTGGCGCGCATGAGAACCGATAATACAATGTTGCGCGCCGTTATTGACGCGCTTGATGGCGCGGTTGCGATTCTCGACGAGTTCGGTCGGATCGAAAGCGCGACGATGGCTTTTGCGACTTTGCTTGGCGCAGAAAAGGGCGCTTTCGATGGACAGCCTCTGTCTTCCGTTTTTCGTCTGGAAGACGCGTCGGAGTTGATAACGCGCTTGCAACGCGCGGAGAGCGGCCGCAAGGAGTGTTTTTTGCTCACGCCGCGCCAGTCGACGCCGCCTTTGGAGGCGCAGCTCTCGCGTTTACCCGGCGACGCCGGCAAAATTTATCTGCTACTGCGCGCACCCGCCGCCCCTTTCGCCCGGAATCATGAAGCGGCGCGACTGGCGGCTGAACGCGCCAATATAACGAAATCGAATTTTCTGGCGTGCATCAGTCATGAAATTCGTACACCTTTGAGCGCGATCATCGGTTTTACCGAAGTCATGATCGACGAACGCTTCGGTCCGGTCGGCGCTCAGCGCTACAAGGAATATCTTAAAGACATCCATTCTTCAGGAACGCATGTGCTTTCGCTGGTCAACGATCTGCTCGACATCTCGAAAATCGAAGCAGGCAAGATGGAATTGTGTTTCGTTCCAATCGACGCAAATGCCGTTATCGTTGAATGCATGTCCATTATGCAGCCGCAAGCCAATCGCAAACGCGTTGTCATGCGGCAGGCGCTGGCGTTGAACTTGCCCATCATTTGCGCCGATACCCGAGCTTTGCGACAAATTTTGTTTAATCTGCTCTCCAATGCTGTCAAATTTACTCCAGCGGGCGGGCAGGTGATCGTCTCCTCAACGTCAGTGGAGGCAGGTCAGGTGCTGATCCGCGTCAAGGATACCGGAATCGGCATGAGCGAGGAAGAGACGGGTGATGCTTTTGAGCCTTTCACCCAGATTTCGCTCGTGAGCGATATGCCAGGCACAGGATTAGGCTTACCGCTGACCAAGTCTCTTGTCGAAGCAAGTGGGGGGGCCATGACGATCAAGAGCCGTCGTCATGAGGGCACGCTTGTCGAAATCGCTTTTCCTTCAATGGAAGTTTGCGCCGCCGAGTAATGAAATCAGATAATCAAGAGTATTGAAAAAACATGACGGGCCCCCGTAAGAAATGCTTTTTCCTTCCTCGGCGGAACCAAAAAATTCCCTTGTCGCGAGAGAATTAATCATGATTTCTGGCTTGTGGCTTTTATTCCAGTAATCAACGATCTCCCTGATCGCAATGAGTTATGGGCCGTGAGATGGCGCTATGGCCAGATCTAGCTGGCGGATAATGCCTTTTTTTCAGACCAAGACCTTAATTAAAACCTGGTATTTTGACTTACATGAATAAGATCTGACTCCATTGTCCGTTTCAAGCGACCCCCGCGACCTACAGAAACGTATGCCTTGTCGATCTCCGTGCCAGTCAGACCATGAATTCGAATTCGATAACTGCAATTTCAAGTTGTAGAAGTTCTGGATGAGTAATCGGCGCGACGGGCGCCATGGCGATTAACAGGTCTAATTCGCGTATCAAGCTAACTTGTCGGTCGTGAAGAACTCGATTACGCATACGCAGATTGATAATTCTGTGAGCGGTTGAGTGTCATCAGCAAAATGAACCAGGCGCACAAAAGCCTCAGCCAGGCGAGGATGCGTCGGAAGTTATAGC
>JBIIJP010000035.1:0-3592 GCA_044233645.1 Methylocystis sp.
CGATTATATCGAGCGCTTTTACAACACGGTTCGACGTCACTCGACCATCGGCTATATCAGCCCGGTTGAGTTTGAGCGCAAGGTGGGATTAGCTTAACTGCCTGTCCACCAAACCGGCAGCAGGCCAAACCGCTCGCCCTCTTTCCGGCGTGCCAAGATATTCGCGTGGGTCAGCAACTCTCACGATGATCCTCTCTAAAGCCTGATCTCCATCACATTGTCGCGATAAGTCTTTTAAGAAGTTAGTTGTGGCCGGGACGCGTGAGCTTGCGCCGACGCGCATGTCTAATCCGCAATCGAGGAAAAACTGCTCAATCTTCGTGCCCGAACGATAGATGCCTAGTGGCTCCTGCGTATCATTGCCCCCGCCGCCCGTGATAGCGTCGACGAGGACCTTGATGACGAATGGCGAGAAGCGAGACAGGACTACCTCACATGTTTGACAAAGATATTTTCACTCAAATCCAGAGACCGAAGCGGACTGATAAATAACGGCCAAAATAAAAGCCCCGGCTAAAGGCGAGGCTTTCGTTCACTAAATCGGCATGGGACGAATTCAAGTTAGTTTGTGGAATTCCCGCCTCTCTATTGCGAGCGTGACGATAATCGGTTTCCGTGCTGTCACGGGGCCTAAGCCCAAAAACCCCTTTAGCTCCTATCATACTAGGTCTCCCGGGGGGCGTGTCACTCCGCGCACCGGAGTGTTTCCGGGTCAGTCAAAAGCTTGGTCAAGGCGACCTACTTTCGGCTAACGAACCGAGTATAGGAGCGGCTGAATCGAGCTGCAAGACCAGCGCCTTTATTAGGTTTTAATAAATCTTTTCCAACGTCCATGTCCGGTCCAAACTCAGGCCTTACGACCGAGTCGGTTTATTTGTCATGTTATCGAGCCTGTAAACGACTCATGTCGAGTCGCCCGGAACGACGAAAACCTATAGAGACGGGTGACCTCCATTCGTCCCCGAGCCCATGACCGAACCGCCGCGCCCCTTCGACGAAATCCGTCTTCTCCTCGCCAGTCTGCCCGGCCCCGATGCGCAGAGCGTCGCGGCGGTGCGGGCGCGCGACGCGCAGCTCACCAAACCGCCGGGCGCGCTCGGGCGCCTCGAGGAACTGGTCGAATGGCTGGCGGCGTGGCAGGGCAGGGCCGAGCCGCGCATTGAGCGGCCGCTGGTCGCCGTCTTCGCCGGCAATCATGGCGTCGTCGCGCAGGGCGTCTCGGCCTTTCCGGCCGAGGTCACGGCGCAGATGGTGGCGAATTTCACCAGCGGCGGCGCGGCGATCAACCAGATCTGCCAGACGCAGGGCATCGGCCTCAAGGTGTTCGAGCTGGCGCTGGAGAAGCCGACGCGCGATTTCACTCTTGAGCCCGCAATGGACGAGCGCGAGGCGGCGGCGACCTTCGCCTATGGCTTCGAGGCGCTCGCTGATGGCGTCGATCTCCTCGCGCCGGGCGAGATGGGCATCGGCAACACGACCAGCGCCGCCGCAATCTACGCTGCGCTCTACGGCGGGCCGGCGGCGCGCTGGACGGGGCGGGGGACGGGCGTCGACGACGCGGGCCTTTCGCGCAAAAACGCCGCCATCGACGCCGCGCTGGCCCTGCATGGCGCGGCGCTCGACGATCCGCTGGAGATCATGCGGCGTCTGGGCGGTCGCGAGATCGCCGCCATGGCGGGGGCGATCGTCGCCGCGCGCATGAACCGCGCGCCGGTTGTGCTGGACGGGTATGTCGCCTGCGCCGCCGCCGCCCTGTTGCACGCGCTCGATCCGCAGGCCATCGATCATTGCATGGCCGGGCATGTCTCGGCCGAAGGCGCGCACCGCGGCGTGCTGGCGCGCCTCGGCAAGCGTCCCTTGCTTGATCTCGACATGCGCCTCGGCGAGGGTTCCGGCGCCGCGCTCGCCATCGGCTTGATCCGCGCGGCGCTCGCCTGTCATCGCGACATGGCGACCTTCGAGACCGCCGGCGTTTCCGGCAAAACGGAGTGAGGGAGCGCGCCCGCGCATGAGTCCGGAGTTGTTGTCCGCACATCTGTCGATGGCCATGGGCGCGGCGCTGGTCGCGGCGCTGGTCGGGCTTTTTGCGCGGTTGAGGGAAAAAACCCTGTCGCCCGACGCAAGCTATGGTCTCGCGGCTTTGGGATTGATCGTTTTTTTATGCGAGTCGGCCATGGGCGCGCGGCTGATCAACCACGATCTGGCGATGTGGGCGTATCTCGCGGCGGCGGCGCTCGTGACCGGCGTCTTTATGCTCAATGGTCTGACATCTCGCCTGTTTTTTGCTCTCGCGCCCCTGCTGGCGACAGCCTATCTCTTCGCGCCGGCGACGGCCTGGCGCTCGCCGCTCACGCTGCCGCTATTTATCTGGAGTCTGTTCTCGGCGATCGGTTTCGTTCGCGGGGAAGAGCCGACGCCGGTTGTCGATGCGCGTTATCCCGGCCGCTTGCCGCTACGGCGCCCCAAGCGCATGCGCGGGGTACGCGAACTGGCCCTCGCCGCCATTGCAGCGGCGCTGGCGCTTGTCTTCGGCGCCGATTTGTTCTGGCCGCCGCCGCCGCCAGTAGAGGCGCCTGCGACGCAGGAAGAGCCAGTCGCCCCGGAAGCGGCCGAGGCGCCGGCTGAGAGCGGCGCAAACAACGAAGCGTCCGCAGCAACGCCCGAGACCTATACGGCGCGCGCCGGCGACAGCTTCAAAAGCATCGCCAAAAGATTGTATGGCGACGCATCGAAAGCGCGCGACATCGCCCGCGCCAATCCGGACGTGAAACCATCGGCAAAATTGCGCGCCGGACAAAACATCCTGCTGCCAATCCCGACAAAAAAAGCGCAAGATTAAGTTATCTTGATGCGCTCGCGTTCGGTGAGAAAACAATCGAGCCGCTGGTCGTGCGGCTCGGTCGGCGCATGGTCGACTTCCTGAAACGAATACGCGACGCCGACGGCGATAATGGATTTTTTCGCGCGCAGTTCCGTAAGCGTCGCGTCGTAAATGCCGCCGCCATATCCCAGTCGATAGCCGCGTCGGTCGAAGGCCGCGAGCGGCGAAAACACGATGTCGGGATCGCGCGCCGGTCGATCCCCGGCGGGCTCGGAAAGTCCGTAGGGACCTTTGACCAGATCGTCGCCGGGCGTGAAATCGCGAAACACAAGCGGATGACGCACTTTGCGCATCACCGGCAGGGTGACGCGATAGCCCCTCTCGGCCAGTGCGTCGATCAGCGGGCGTGTGTTGAGTTCGCTGCGGATCGGCCAGTAAACCGCCACGACAGGCGCCTCGATTTTGAGACAGGCGGAAATTTCCGCGACGAGGTCCAGTCCCGCTCGCGCGATGGCGGCGGCGGCGGCGTGCGCCTCCTGCGAAGTAACCAGATCGCGTTTCGCCAGCGCGTGGCGTCGGATTTCGGATTTGACATCGGTCATGATCGACAACCGCGTTGCGCCGATGGCGGGACATGCCTGTCAGAAGTGCGGGCCACATGAGCCGTGGGACATCGATCCCGGGAAACCTACAACGTAGGTGGGCGCCATATGACCAAGCCCACGGGCAAGATCAGGGACAGCTCCCGTTAGGATCGATAAGGCCCCGGGG
>JBIIJP010000031.1:0-14012 GCA_044233645.1 Methylocystis sp.
TTGGCCCATCCGAGATTGCCGGTGGCGTCGGTCGTGACCATCCACCTGTTTGTCGACGATGCGGGCTGCGGGCTCTGCGCGGCGTTGGACGCGTCCGTCTTCAGCCCGGCCATCGTATAGGTGTTGTTCGCCGTGCCGAACATTTGCTGATTGTCGCGCGTCGTCGTCGCGCCGGCGCCGAAGGCCGCCGCATCGGCGTGGCTGGCGTTTGATTGCGTGCCAATGGCGATCGCATTCGCTTGCGTTGCCTGGGCGTTTGTGCCCATCGCCGTTGCCGAATTGGCGCGCGCCTTTGCCAGGTAACCGATTGCTGTTGCGAACTCAGCGTCGGCTGCCGACTGGCCGATGGCCGTTGCGTAATTGGCGAGCGCGGATGATTTGCCGACCGCCGTCGTGGCAATTCCGTTTGCTGTCGCATCGGCGCCGAGCGCCGTCGCCCACCCCCCGGTCGCATTGGACTGATGACCAAGGGCGGTCGCACCAATAATACTAGTGCCTTTCGCGCCAGCAATCGAACCGATCGCAATGGAATAATTTGATTGGGCTACGGCGACAAAAGAATTCCCGCCAATCGCGATTGCGCCCTGCAGGGACGATGGCGATATAACGCCATTGCTGCCGGGCGCCGCATAGCTTTGCGCTTTCGCCGGGCTGGCGAACACGGTCATGCCGGCGATCATGCCCCCAGCCAGAGCGCTGGTAATCAGGAGCGCCTTGCGGTCGCGTCGGGCGTCTCCCCCGACCGGCGCGGCCAACGCAAGATGGGGGCGCCCGGCGTGGACATTGGCGGTGGCGTTTTGTTGAGTCTTGCCGTTCATGTTCAGGCTCCCGACTGAGGGGGACGAGGCCAAAAGGCGAGCGGCCCGCGTCGATGTCGACATTCAAGCGCCAGAACGAATCAGTTTACAATCGAAAAAAGGGTTAAAAAACCTTTAACGGCCGCTTTCTCGCGATGTGTGGCGCCGGCGCTACAGTTTTTCCCGAAACTTCGCGGGGAATTCTTCTTCCCGCCCTTCATTTCTTCTGGTTTCCTCGCTCGTCCGCACGAAAAGTCGGCGCCCGATTGAACGCGCCGGGCAGGAAGCCCTTTCTGGTGTTGCCGTCAAAGAGTTGTTCGCATCATCCGAAAGCACACGGCAGCCGACAGCCAAACCGCCGGGTTCTCGAAAGGGCCTCAGTCAAAAATACGATTTGAAGAAGAACGATATATTTTGACTCGCACAAATCGACGCACGGCGAATGCTTTGTCGATCGGCGTCGCCATCAGGCGTCAATCGACAATTGTTCAGGCCTCACAATCCGCAGATAGAGAAAAGGCGACGCCTCTCGCGCCAACACGCTTCAGGAGACGAAAATATCCGCCGCTTCGTCAATCGCGGCATAGGCCAGATCGAGATCGCCCGCAGTGGCGCAATAGGGCGGCAGAACATAAATCGTCGCGCCCAACGGCCGCAACACGAGCCCGCGCGCGTTGAAGAAACGGATGAGATCGAGGGCAATGGTCGAGAGATAGTCCTTGCCCGCGATATTGAGATCAAGCGCCGTAATGGTGCCGAGACGCCGCGCCGACGAGACTCGCGGATCATTTTCGAACCGTGCGATGCGCGCCGCCTGCAAGTCGCACAGATACGCTACGCGCGTCCTTGCGTCAGTTTTTTCCCAGACATCGAGATTGGCCAGCGCGGCGGCGCAAGCGATGGGGTTGGCGGTGAATGAGCTGGAGTGAAAAAAGGCGCGGGCGCGATCCGGCGCGTAATGCGCCGCATAAATATCCGACCGGCACATGGTGACGGCGAGCGGCACGGCGCCGCCAGTCAGACCTTTGGAATAGCAGGCGATGTCAGGAACGACGCCAGCCTGCTCGCAAGCGAACAGCGTTCCGGTGCGGCCAAAACCCGTCATCACCTCATCGGCGACAAACAAAACGTTATGACTGGCGCAGATCTTTTTCATCTCGGCGAGAACATGCGACGGATAGATCAACATGCCGCCGGCGCCGCAAATCAGCGGCTCGACGACAAAGGCCGCCGCGCCGGCCCGGCAAAAATCCTCAAGGGAATCGAGCGCACGCTGCTCTTCGCCAGGCGAGGGAAAAGGAACCCTTGCTACATCGAACAGCACCGGCTCATAGGGCGCGTTGAAGGCCGAACGGGCGCCGGCCGACATCGTCCCGATCGTATCGCCATGATAGGCGTGTTCGAGCGCAATAATCCTTGTGCGGTCTTCGCCGCGATTGCGCCAGTAACCCAGCGCCATTTTGATCGCGACCTCGACGCTGGTCGAGCCGCTGTCGGAATAAAACACATAATCGAGGCCGGGCGGCGTCAGCTCGACAAGTCTTCGCGCCAACGCTTCGGCGGGTTCATGGGTGAAACCGGCGAAAATCAGTTGATCGAGTTTTTCCGTCTGCTCGCGGATCGCCTGCATGATCTCGGGTCGACGATGACCATGGGTGATCACCCACCAGGACGAAATTGCGTCGAGAAAACGCGTTCCATCCCCGGCTTCAAGCCAGGCGCCGTCGGCGCGGGCGATTTTGAAGGCGCTCGGTTGCAGCGCATGTTGCGTGAAGGGACGCCAGACCGGCGAGTTTGCGACGACTGTCATGCCTCGAAATCCTGAAGGGAGAAACGGTCGGCGAAAGCTGCGCGCAACGTCTCCCGATTGAGGGGATCGAGACGCGGCAGACGGCCCAGGACGCGCACGTCTCCAAGGCGTGCGATGGTCTTTTGGGCCATGGCGTATTCGTCGCCGACAAAGGCGAGACCGTGGACGGGAATATGTCGCCGACGCAGGGCTTCCAGCGTCAGCAAACTATGATTGATCGTCCCCAGCGCCGTGCGGGAAACAATGATCGCCGGCAAGCCCCAGCGCGCCAATAAATCGACGGTAAGAAAATGGTCGGTCAAAGGAACCATCACGCCGCCGGCGGTTTCGATGATCAGCGGCCTCGCGCTCTGCGGCGGCTCAAGACTCGCAACATCGATCTCCACGCCGGCTGCGCGCGCGGCGATATGCGGCGAGGCCGGCAGGGGTAGGCGCCACGCCTCCGGCAAGATCCGTTCCGGAGCCAAACCGCCCAGCCGCGCCACGGTTTGCGAGTCGGTTTCGTCGCCCAGACCGGATTGCACGGGCTTCCAGTAATTCGCGCCCAGCATAGCCGCGAGCCCAGCGGAGACGACGGTCTTGCCGACATCTGTATCGGTCCCGACAATCACAAAGGTGCGGCTCATGAGTTTTCCTGTCGCAAGGCATGTGCGAGATCGCCGATCATGTCGACAATTTGCTTTTCGCTGGCGTGCAGCGTGAAGGATAGACGCAAGCGCGACGCGCCCTCTGGCACAGTGGGCGGACGGATGGCGCGAATATCGTAACCACAGGCGCGCATCCGTCCTGCGAGAGTCAGCGCACGGCCATCGGCGCCAACAATGATGGGCTGAATCTGGGAACCGGAAGGCGAGACAGCGCAGAGCCTGCGCAATTCTTGTCCCGCCAACGCCACGCGTCGCTGCAAATTGTTTCGGCGATCGTCGGCGCGCTCGATCAATCGCAAAACGCCGCGCACGCAAGCGGCGACCAGCGGCGACGGCGCCGTAGCGAAAATGAAGTTGCGACCACGATTAACAAGAAAATCTCGCAGGGGCTTTGCAAGACAGACCAGCGCGCCGGAGACGCCCAGCGCCTTGCCGCAGGTATGAACCGTAATGATGTTCTCCAAGCCTTCGAACGCAGTGGCGCGACCGCGTCCGCCGACGCCATACACTCCCGTCGCATGAGCTTCATCGATCAGGACGAAACCATCGTAACGCGTCGCAAGGGCGACGATGTCGTCAAGCGGGGCAAAATCGCCATCCATGCTGTAGAGGCTTTCAACCGCGATCCATGCACGCCCTCTTGCGCCACTGCGCCGCCAGTCGCGCAGCGCATCTTCCAGCGCATTGACGTTGTTGTGCGCAAAAGCGAGACGCGGCGCGCGCGACAAGCGCATGCCATCGTGCGCGCTCGCGTGAACAAGCTGATCGTAAAGGATCAGATCATCGCGCTGTGGCAGGGTGGCGATCAGGGCCTCGTTGGCGGAGAAACCTGCGCCGAAAAACATGGCGCTGTCGGCGCCAAAAAAAAGCGCCGCCTCTTCTTCCAACGCCTCATGCTCGGGATGGTTGCCGCGTAACAGGCGCGAGCCGCCGGCGCCGACCGGGACGCCGCGCGCCAGGGCGTTCTGCGCAATCTCGACGAGTTCGGGCGCTTCGGCGAGGGCGAGGTAATCATTCGACGCCAAATCCAGTCCGGCGCGTGGCGCAAGCGCTCGCAGCCGATCTCGCCGGTCGAGGCTGGCCAGATCCTGCCGCCAGAATTCGAGCATGGCCCTCACGTCTTTTATTGCAGGACTCCGTGGTTAATGGCCGATTCGAGGGGCGTCAAGCAGATGCCGTCGTTGAAAAAGGATTGATATATCTGAGCTATTATCGATTTAATCAATGTGGAGAGAAAAGATGCGGACAACAGACACGACTATTACGCCCCCGGCCCGCCTGCCCTGGCCGCCGATGCTGATGGCGATAACGATCGCGCTTGGGATGGGGCTGGACAAAATCGGCGGAGAAACTTTCGGCGGTAAGCTGGACAACATGGCTTTTCGCGTTTTCGGCGCGATTTTGATCGCTACGGCGCTGACAATCGACATCTGGTGCTGGCGTACGCTGGCGCGGCGCCAAACGACGATCCTGCCGCATCGCGCCGCGACAAGCCTTGTGACAGACGGGCCTTATAGCTTCTCGCGCAATCCAATCTATATTGCGCATCTGACGCTGACGCTGGGTCTCGGCCTGCTTCTCGCCGCGCCCCTGGTCGTGATGCTCACCCCTGTGCTGGCGCTGGCTCTGCAGAAACTATCGATTGAACCCGAAGAGCGACACCTCCATGATAAATTCGGCGAGGATTTCAGGGACTATATGGCGCGAACGCCTCGATGGCTCTAACGTTGGCCACGCTTAACCGACAATACTACGGAATCGGCAATGGACGCGCACACACCCCAAAGCGAGACGCTCGATTTCGATGTGAAGGGCATGACCTGCGCTTCCTGCGTCGCCCATGTCGAAAAAGCGCTTGTCCAGACGCCCGGAGTGACGGCGGCGCGGGTCAATCTCGCAACGGAACGCGCCGAGGTCGATCTTGAACCCGACGCCGATCCCGCGCAGATCGCCAGCGCCGTGACCGGAGCGGGATACGAGCCAGTGATCGAGACCATTGATATTGGCGTTGGCGGCATGACCTGCGCCTCTTGCGTCGCCCATGTCGAAAAGGCGCTGCGCGGCGTGCCCGGCGTTCTCGACGCCACGGTTAATCTCGCCACCGAACGGGCCAATGTGCGGGCGCTTTCGGGTCCAGGTCTCTCCGAACGCCTGCGCAAGGCGATTGTCGAAGCGAGCTACGAACCGCGAAATATCGAGACCGACGCCGGGGCCGGCGACCGCGAGCGCGCGCGACGCGCCGAGGAAATGCAGACGCTCCAGCGACGCCTGCTGATCGCGGCGACGCTTGCGGCTCCCGTGGTTGTTCTGGAGATGGGCGGACACATGATCCCCGCCTTTCATCACTGGACGATGGCGACCATCGGCGTCGAACGGGCGCGATATATCTCTTTTGTTTTCGCGACTCTGACATTGTTCGGACCAGGACTGGTTTTCTATCTCAAGGGGTTTCCGACGCTGCTGCGCGGCCAGCCCGACATGAACGCGCTGGTCGCGATTGGAACGCTGAGCGCCTATCTCTATTCGGTCGTCGCAACGTTTATGCCGCATGTTCTGCCGGCGGGCGCTGTGAACGTCTATTACGAGGCCGCCGTCGTTATCGTCGTCCTCATTCTGCTTGGGCGATATCTGGAGGCGCGGGCCAAGGGCCAGACCTCCGAGGCGATCCGCGCGCTGGCGCGTCTTCAACCCAAAACCGCGCATGTCGAGCGCGATGGCGCCACCCGCGACATCGACATCGACGATGTGCAGGTTGGCGATATTGTTCTGGTGCGGCCGGGCGAGCGGATACCGGCTGACGGCATTGTTGTCTCCGGCGCTTCCTACATTGATGAGTCAATGGTCTCCGGCGAACCGGCGCCGGTCGCCAAAAAAGTCGATGCCCTCGTGACCGGCGGCACAGTAAACGGCGAAGGCGCCTTTTCTTTCCGGGCAACGCGCGTCGGCGCCGACACAACGCTCGCCGGCATTATTCGTATGGTGGAACAGGCGCAGGGCGCCAAGCTGCCAATACAAGCGACCGTCGACAAGGTGACGGCGATCTTCGTGCCGATCGTTTTCGGGATCGCGGCGCTCGCATTTCTCATCTGGATGCTGGTAGGTCCCGAACCACGACTGACCCATGCGCTGGTGGCCGCAGTGTCCGTGCTGATCATCGCCTGTCCCTGCGCCATGGGACTGGCGACGCCAGCCGCAATCATGACCGGAACAGGACGCGCAGCGGAACTTGGCGTTCTGTTTCGAAAGGGCGAAGCTTTGCAGACGCTGCGCGATGTGTCTCTGATCGCCTTCGACAAAACCGGCACAGTCACCTATGGCAAGCCTCGTCTGACGGATCTCATCGCGCAGGACGGCGCGGATGAGAATGCGCTTCTGCAGCTTGTGGCGAGCGTCGAATCGCAATCCGAACATCCCGTCGCCAGCGCGATCGTCGCTGCGGCGAAATCGCGCGAACTCTCCCTCAGTCCAGTCAGCGATTTTGCCGCTATCGCCGGCATGGGCGTCACCGGCGTCGTTGATGGCAAAAAACTGTCGATCGGCGCCGGTCGCTTCATGACCTCGCTCGGTATTATCACCACGGCCTTCGACGACAAAGCAGCCGCCCTGACCGCCGACGGCAAAACGCCTTTCTACGTGGCGATGGATGGCGAACTCGCCGCGATCCTCAGCGTCGCCGATGATCTCAAGCCGTCATCCAAAGCCGCCATCGCCGCGTTGCACAAGATGGGCGTCAAGACGGCGATGATTTCCGGCGACGATGCGCGAACGGCTCAGGCGATCGCGCGTCGTGTGGGCATCGACGAAGTCGTCGCCGGCGTTATGCCTGACGGCAAGGTCGCGACGCTGGAGCGACTGCGGCAAGAACACAAAATCGCCTTCGTCGGAGATGGCGTCAACGATGCGCCGGCCCTGGCCGCCGCCGACGCCGGCATTGCCATCGGCACCGGCACGGACATCGCAATTGAGGCGGCTGATGTCGTGTTGATGTCTGGCGATCTGGCGAAAGTTCCCGCAGCGCTCGCCATCTCACGAGCAACCATGCGAAATATCGCTCAGAATTTGTTTTGGGCTTTCGGCTATAACGCCATCCTGATTCCTGTGGCCGCCGGCGCCCTCTACCCCATTAATGGCATGCAACTTTCGCCCATGCTCGGCGCCGCCGCCATGGGCCTGTCGAGCGTCTTCGTTCTGACAAATGCTTTACGATTGCGACAATTTGCGCCGCCAGACATAGTCGCAGAAGCCGCTGCGGCAGACTCTCGCGCGCCAATTACCATGGAGGAAAAATCATGACGACGTTTACGGTTGAGAAAATGTCCTGCGGCGGCTGTGTGAAACATGTCACGAAAGCCGTTCAGTCTGTCGATGCTGGAGCAAATGTCGTCGTTGATCTTGCGACGGGAAAAGTTGACGTGACGCCAGCGCCAGCGGATACCACCGCCATCATCAAGGCGATCACCGACGCCGGCTATCCGGCGCGTCTTGGCGGTTAGGATCGGCCAGGACATGACTCGCTCGCTCCAGGGCAAAACGCTTTTCATCACCGGCGCCAGTCGCGGCATCGGTCTCGCCATCGCCAGACGCGCCGCGCGCGACGGCGCTCAAATTGCCATTGCAGCAAAAAGCGTTACGGAAAATCCGAAAATACCCGGTACGATTTTCACGGCGGCGGAGGAAATCGAGGCCGCCGGGGGCAAAGCGCTGGCGCTGGCCTGCGACATTCGTTTCGATGATCAGGTCGAGGCGGCGATGCAAAAAACTGTCGAAATCTTTGGCGGCGTCGATATTCTCATCAATAACGCCAGCGCAATTGATCTGCGCGGCATCGACAGGCTGGAGATGAAGCGTTTTGATCTGATGCATCAGATTAATGCGCGTGGAACCTATCTGTGTTGCAAGATGGCCCTGCCCCATTTGCGCCGGAGCGACAATCCTCATATTCTCACTTTATCGCCGCCAATCGACCTCAATCCGAAATGGTTTGCGCCTAACCTTTCTTACACGATGGCGAAATACGGCATGAGTCTGGTAACCCTCGGCCTGGCGCAGGATTTGGCGCGCGAAGGGATTGCCGTGAATTCCCTCTGGCCTGAGACGGCCATCGCCACCGCCGCTGTCGGTAACTTGCTGGGCGGCGAGGAAATTATCCAGCGTTCCCGAAAACCTGAAGTTGTGGCCGACGCCGCTCACGCCATACTCACACGATCGGCGCGCGAGACAACCGGACAGTTTTTCATCGACGCATCGGTATTAAAATCCGAAGGGATGTCCGACCTTCGATCTTATTCAGTCGATCCTGCAAAAGAAGCTGTGCTGGATTTCTTTCTGGACTTCCCGGTCAGCGCCAATGTGCGCAAGGCGTCATTTCACACTGGTTAACGCCCGTTAACGCATGGCAGCCTGACGCAAGCCTCACGACGCACAGTGCGACGCATCGACTCATCAATCGAAAGACTCGATGCAGACGGCGTTTAATATTTCTCTCTCGGCGCAACTGGCGCTCGACAAGCGCCTGACAACGATCGCCGAGAATGTCGCCAATGCTTCGACAATCGGCTACCGCGCCACAGGTGTGAGTTTTGAGTCGGTGATGTCCAAAACCGCAAACGCGGCATATGCATCGACAGGTGAGGATTTCATCTCCCGAGCGCCCGGTGGGCTCACGAAAACCGACAATCCGCTGGATATCGCCGTGAACGGCGACGCCTGGTTCGCCATCCGGACGCCGCAGGGTTTAGCTTATACGCGCGACGGCCGTATGAAAATGCTAGAAACCGGCGAGCTACAAACTATCAACGGCTACCCTCTGCTTGACGCCGCCAATGCTCCGATCACTCTCGATCCGACATTGGGACCGCCAAGAATATTCAATGACGGCATGGTGAGTCAGGGAGACCGGCAGGTCGGCGCGATTGGGCTTTTCCAGATCGATCCGGCGGCGACCTTGCAGCGCGGTCCGAATTCAAGCGTGATACCTTCACGTCCACCGACAGCCGTGATTAATTTCGTCAACAACGGCGTGGTCCAGGGCCATCTCGAAAACGCTAATGTTAATCCATTACGAGAGATTACTCGTTTGATTTTCGCGCATCGATCTTTTGAACAGACGGTCTCGGCATACGACACTATGGATAGCGCCCAGCGTAACGCCATTCGCACGCTTGGCGGGGCGTGATGCACAGGTGATGGTCGACGGTCTTGGAAGACTCCGGGAGACAGTAAGCGAATATTTTCATCATGGCGGTAGTGTGCGCATCAGCGGCGTGGTGACGGAAGTTTATGCAACCCATTTACGAGTGACCGGCCTTGCCACTTTTGTCACCTTGGGCGATTGCGTGAAGATAGAGGATGACGCCTGTGCTTTCATGGCGCAGGTGATCCGTATTGATGGTCAGGGCGTCACTGTCAAGCCATTTGAAAATCACATTGGAGCCGGGATCGGCGCAAGAGTTTACTGGCTTGGACCATTTGAAATTTACCCCGATTCCTCATGGAAAGGGCGTGTGATCAACGCGCTTGCTGCGCCGGTAGACGATGGGGCGACACTGCGTTTTGGCGCAAGAGCAAAGACAGTAGATCAGATGCCGCCACGCGCCATGAGTAGAGCCCGCATACATCAACCGGCGCCGACAGGCGTTCATGCAATTGATGTTTTTACGCCTCTGTGTCGTGGTCAACGCATCGGGGTTTTTGCCGGCTCGGGCGTTGGCAAATCCACTCTACTGGCGATGATGAGTCGCTCGGCGGTTTTCGATACGGTGGTGATTTGTCTTGTCGGCGAACGGGGCCGCGAGGTACGCGACTTTCTCGAAGAGGTTCTGGGAGATCACGCTCGTACAGCCGTCACTGTCCTATCAACTGGCGACGAAAGTCCGATGATGCGTCGGCTTGCGCCGTTGACAGCTATGACAGTTGCAGAGTTTTTCCGTGATCGTGGCGAATCTGTTTTGTTAATCATGGACTCAGTCACGCGTTACGCCCATGCCCTGCGTGAAATAGCTCTCGCTGGCGGAGAGCCTGCTGTCGCCAATGGCTATACGCCAAGCGTCTTCGCCGAACTGCCCCGCTTGCTGGAGCGAGCGGGACCGGGAGAGGCGGAAAATGGCGCCATTACGGCGATCTTCTCGGTTCTTGTCGACGCGGACAATCATAATGATCCGATTGCAGATTGTATTCGGGGAACGCTTGATGGTCACATCGTTCTCGAACGCGAGATCGCCGAACAGGGCCGATACCCGGCAATCAACGTTTTAAAATCCATCTCCCGACTTGCCGATCGGGTTTGGAGTCCTGAACAAGGCGCTCTTGTCTCCCAATGTCGCGCCATGATTGCGCGTTTCGAGGATACGCGTGATCTACGCCTGCTGGGGGGATATCAGACAGGCATCGATACGATGCTTGATCGTGCAGTAGAGATAACGCCACATCTTTATGAATGGCTTAAACAAAGCCCGCTCGATCCGCCCTTGACTGAAGTCACTCAAAAACTTGAGGCGATCTTATCTTCTATCAGGCAGAATTAGTCGAACTTTTCCTTGACATTCAAGTTCGGCGCAAGCTTATGCCGTCACTTCTGTCTAATGATATTTCGATAACGGGACATATGTGTGCAATATCTAAACCGCGTATCAATCTCTTTGCGACTTACGCTTGCGATTGTCGCATTTCTCTTTCCGCTACTCTCCGACGCCCAGACGCCGTCCGGGCGAGCGCCGCCCAACGGCCAGACAAGCAGGGAAATGCAGAATCTGTGCGCAAACATCTCTGCGTCAATTGAAGCGGAACGCTTATCCAGACAGCAGAAAGCGCTGACTGAGATCGAAGCTGAAATCGGGAAGAGGCTTGCAGCCCTGGAAACAAAGGAAAATGAAGTCAGCAGCCAGATCGAACGAATTGAATCCTTCGAAAAAAAAATAGACGAGTCCCTTGTCGCTTTCTATGCCGGCATGAAAGCAGATGCAGCAGCCGCACAACTCTCAGAACTAGAAGATGATATCGCAGCAGGAATATTGCTCAAATTAAAAACAAAATCGTCGAGCGCAATTCTAAATGAAATGCAAGCGGCGCGAGGTGCTGCATTAATCAAACGCATCGGTCGATTAAGACAACTTGCAGACGGAAAATCTCCTTGAAGAAAATCTCTTTGTTATTACTGCAATTATCTTTGATTTCTGCCTGTAACAGCGATCCAAGGGATTTTGATCGTGAGCCCCACATGAGCGCTGTCGGCAGCGGACTATATTTTCATGACGACCAGATACCACTTGGGGCGCTGAAAACAAATGTGCTTGGACCGGGAATGCGCCTTGATGAAAATCGAATAAATATGTTCAAGGATGTCAAGGCTGTCGGGATCGGCGACGTCGTCACCATTATGATTTCCATGGACGATCGCGCGACGCTAGGGAACTCTACAGATCGATCGCGAGACGCTAAAATCAAATCGAAATGGGCTTTTTTACTGAGCCTTGTACCCGCGCTGGGCGGCGCCGCTAATTCGCAAACCAGCCAAACGGGAGCATGGCAGAACGATATTGATGCAAGTTCATCCACACAAGGAAAAGGTAACGTCAACCGTTCAGAGCAGATGCGCTTCACTCTTGCGGCAATCGTTACCGCTGTATTGCCCAATGGAAATCTCGTACTGCACGGTTCGCAAGAGATACGCGTTAACCAGGAATTACGCGTGCTCACGATTGGCGGCGTCGCCCGGCCACGCGATATCAGCAAGGAAAATGCAATCAATTATGACAAAATCGCCGAAGCCCGTATTTCCTATGGCGGACGCGGTCGATTGATGGAGGTGCAACAACCCGCCTGGGGTCAGCAACTCTATGATACCTTCGTGCCCTTTTAGATTGGCGGCCTTGTTCCATGACCGACACGCTACCGTCTGCTGACGCGCCGACAACAAAACAGACATTGATCGTCGCTCTGGCGATGGGGGTCGTCGCAGCAGGCGGCGGCGGCGCACTTGGATATATACTCGGAGGACAAACAATCTTTCATAACGGTGAAAAATCGACTGAGATTCAGGAAACGGTCGCCTTTCCACCGGAAAACATTGCGGATGCAACTCACAAAGACACCTCCGTCGAACATGAAGTCTCGGATCATGGAGAAACAAAAGGACATGGGTCCGCTGCTACTGCAACTGGATCAAAGCATCTAGCGACAAACACCCATAAACGCACACATGTGGAATGGTCGAAACTGACCGTCAGGGAATTATCGCCCATTGTCACCAATCTGGCGGACCCTGCCAACAACTGGATACGTCTGCAATCAGCCATTGTCTTCAATCCCGAGGATTTGTCGCATCCCGAGAAAATGATCGCCGAATTGACTGGCGATATTACCGGATATTTACGCACCGTCACCTTGACCAGTCTCGAGGGCGCGGATGGGCTGAGACGGCTTCAGGAGGAACTCTCCGAACGCGCGATGATACGGTCAAACGGTAAGATCCATGAGTTTATTGTCGAAACAATGGTAGTGCAGTGAAGACTCTTCTTATCGTTCTCACGCTTCTAACCCCAGCAGTCGCACAGGCGGCAGAAACATCGATTGATCTTGGCGCCTTGTTGCCGATTGGCTCCGCGAGTTCCAGCGGTCGCATGTTTCAACTGCTCGGAGCGCTTACTGTTTTGTCGATTGCGCCAGGCCTGTTGATCATGGTCACAAGTTTTACCCGCTTTGCGATCGCCCTCTCTTTCTTGCGGAGTGGTCTCGGTTTGCAAAGCACTCCGGCCAATCTTGTCTTGATCAGCCTTTCGTTGTTCATGACCTTCTTTGTCATGGAGCCAACAATAAATCGCGCGTGGTCGGACGGGATGTTGCCGCTTATGGATAATCGTATCGACGAAAGACAGGCGCTTGAACGCATAGCGGCGCCGTTTCGCGAGTTTATGATGGCGAATGTCCGAGATAAAGACATCGGTCTATTTGAGGAACTGCAACGCAAAAAACGCTCTGATTCAACCGACAGGAGGCAGCCTGAAGCTAAACCCGACGAACCGCCCCCCTATTCAGTGCTGATCCCGGCCTTTATGATTTCTGAATTGCGTCGTGGTTTCGAAATTGGCTTTCTTATCGTCGTCCCCTTTCTCGCGATCGATATCATTGTCAGTATAATTACGATGTCGATGGGCATGATGATGTTGCCGCCGACAACCATCTCTTTGCCCGCAAAAGTGCTTTTCTTTATTTTAATCGATGGTTGGCATCTGCTGGTCGGGAGCCTGGTGCGTTCCTTCGGATGAGATCAGCAAAATCCCCGGCTTATCTCGCTCATGCACGGATGATCAATCAGCCTACTCCAGCATTTATGAAATTTTTCAAAATTACCGACGTTTCGCTCGGCAGCGACAGACACAAGTTATTTAAAACCCGCTGATCGCCAAGAGAGTAAGGCAATAGCTTTTGTGTTTGACTCTTCTTTTGTCTCATAAACTCCTGGTCAACTCTACGGTTCGACGGGCATGGGGCAAACATCGGAAATATTATCCGCGCTAATGGATCCCGCTCATTCCTTTTGCTTCCAACATCAATGCGCATGATCTTGTTGTCTGGCGAGATTACATAAGAGAAAAGAGGAATAGCCAGTCTCCGGTCTTGTCGTGTCGTATGTTCGGCAATGTTTATCGGGATATATTGCGGATGTTTTCGGGTCGGTTTTGGGGTTGTTTTTGGTGTCGGTTTTGAGGGGCGGACGACAAAAAACCGGCCGGAGAATGATCTCCGGCCGGCTTTTTATTT
>JBIIJP010000021.1:0-46934 GCA_044233645.1 Methylocystis sp.
ACGCCAGTTCAGCCGCCGAACCGCGCGGACCCATGATCAGATCAATGTGCGCAACCTCGTTGCCCTCGCCAACCAGCGACTCGCCAACCAGCATCTTGTTAATCAAAGCCATGTGCGTTCCCTTTCCAAAGAAACTGACGACCGGCCGCAACGTCGGTCGTTTTGCGGATCAACCGGACGCCGTCGGCGCCGGTCATGAGAGGCGCGACGATGAAGTTCGCCGCGCCAGGCTCAAGCAGTTTGCGCAAATGCGCCGACCGGCGCGCCGCCGGCCGTTGGTTAATCGATGATGTCAGACAAGCTGACGCGCCAGCGCGAAAGCGTGACGGAAATCAAGGCAAAGCGGCTTGTCCGACGTCGCCATCTGCTTGAAGAGGCCCGACTCTGCGCCGTATTTGATATTGCCGATCGCGAGCGCGCCAATGCCGAGCGCGCCATGAGAAGAAATCACCACGCCATTGTCATGCAGGCCGCAGCCTTCGACGCCGAGCGGTGGCACGGCGTTGACGTCCGCAGCAATCAGCAGATTCTTTGCGCCCTCGAGATCGGCCTTTGACAGCACCTGCACGCCGGCGCGCGCGGCGCAAAGCGCGATTTCATGATCCAGCAACAGGGCGCGCACCTGCTCGGGCGAGCTGCCGTCGGCCGGCTTGACGTTGATATTGAAACGCTTGCGCATCTCTTCAGCCAGTTTCACGACGCGATCGATGCCGCTGTAACCGACGATCGTCACATCGGCGCCCTCAAGAGCCGCGATGACGGCCGAGGAGTAACCGACGACGCCCGTCGCGCCGTAAATCACGATTTTCGATCCTTTCAGCTCGCGCTGTTTTTTCTCGCGCAGGATCTTCTCCACGCAAGCGACCATGGCGCCGGCGGTTGTGAAAGAACCGTAAGGATCGGCGAAAAGAGACACTTCGAAGGGTTTAAGAAGAGCTTTCTGGGCGGCCTCGAGCATGTCGAGCGCCAGCACGGCGTCGCGGCCGGCGAAGAAGATGCCGGTGCGCAAAGCAGCCGAGGGGGCGCGCGAAAACATCGCGTCCTGAACCAGCGGCACGACTTCGTCGAGGGTGACGTTGGTGTAGGGAATCGCAGCGTCAAAACCAGCGTCCAGCGCCATGTTCACGTCGAAGGGGCTCATGTGCTTCAACGTGCTCAGCATATGCAAAATCGCCTTGGCCATGGCTCTTCCTAACCCCCTTGCTGCGCTTGTTCGGCGACACGGCCGCGCGGTGCCGGCGGTCGCATGACAAAAGCGTCGATTTTTGAAAATAAACCCGGAACGTCAGCGGCGCGGCATGTTCGGCCCCCCGCAACGACGAGAGGCTTAGAGCCCAGAAACGACCGGTTGTCCAGTGGCGAAGTGGCGCGCCTGCGGCAAGAGGCGCTCGCCTGACAAAGGTCAAATCTCTTTCCGGCCGGTTGACCGGGCCGACGCTTTGCTCTTATAAGGCTGCCATCAGGGCTCGGCGCGATGTGCGGCGAGCCTTTTGCTGTCGTTTAGACCCCTTCGCGCCTCTCCGGGCCATAAGTTCCGGCAGCCGCAGGGATGAAAGTCGATCGAAAGGAAAATCAATGTCCCGGCGTTGCGAACTGACCGGCAAGGGCGTTCAGACGGGCAATCTCGTCAGCCACTCCAACCGCAAGACGCGCACCCGCTTCCTGCCGAACCTTGTGAATGTGACGCTCGCCTCCGAAGCGCTGGCGCGCTCGGTCCGCCTGCGCATTTCGGCGGCGGCGCTGCGCTCCGTCGAGCATCGCGGCGGCCTCGACGCCTTCCTGGCCAAGGCCAAAGACGAGGAATTGTCGCAGAACGCCCGCGTCCTGAAGCGCGAGATCGAGAAGAAGCAGGCCGGCGCTTCGGCGTAAGCTTACGAGTCAACCGGAATTTGACACAACCCCCGGCGCCGCCGGGGGTTGCGCTGTTTTTATGCCAAATCTCAGCGCATGAGGGCCATAAACAATAGCGTCAGGGCGGCAAGAATGATCGTGGCGAAGGTCATGGACATGCCAAGGACGCGGTAGCGAAAATTTTCGTTTTCGTTCGATACGCCAAAAATATGAACGCCTCGTCCGACCAGAAGCAGCAGGCACAAAAAATTCACGTATAGAAAGTGTGCGCCTTTTTGTTCGATGAAGAACAGAAGCAGCAGCGCAAAGGGAACATATTCGGCAAAATTCGCATGTACTCGCATGGCCCGTTCGACCACAGCGCTGCCGCCCGCGCCTATGGCGATTTTCTCCTGTCTTCTCGCCTTTATCACCCGGAATGAAAGAGTGACAAAGACAAGGGCGAATACCGCGGCGTAAGTCGGCACGATGCTCATCTGCGCACATCCCAACCGTTGCTAAAAATTTGGATTAACCCAGCGTTGCAGCGCCAACGCCTGCGCGCCGGACGGCTGACAGGTCGTCAACCGCCTACATCCGGCGGCGTCGCCTCGGCGGCGAGTTGCGCCAGCGCCTCGTCGAGCGTCAATTGCGTCTGTTGCGGGGAACCGAGCCGGCGCATGGAGATGGTGCGCTCCGCCGCCTCTTTCTTGCCGGCGACGAGCAACACCGGAACCTTCGCCAGCGAATGTTCGCGCACTTTGTAGGTGATCTTCTCGTTGCGCGCGTCGATATCGACATTAAGCCCGAGTTTTCGCGCCGCCGCCGCGATCTCCCAGGCGTAATCGTCCGCCTCCTGCGTGATCGTGCAGACGACGATTTGCAGCGGCGACAGCCACAACGGCAAATGGCCGGCGTAATGCTCAATCAGAATGCCGGTGAAGCGTTCGAGCGAGCCGAACATGGCGCGGTGGATCATCACCGGCGTCTTCTTCTCGCTGTCAGCGCCGATGTAGAAGGCGCCAAAACGCACCGGCAGATTGAAATCGACCTGCGTCGTGCCGCATTGCCATTCGCGGCCGATGGCGTCGCGCAGCGTATATTCGAGCTTGGGACCGTAAAAAGCGCCCTCGCCCTCCTGAATGCTGGTCTTCAGGCCGCGTCGCGCCAGTTCGTCCAGCACCCGGCCGAGCGCCGCTTCCGCCTTGTCCCATGCGTCATCGGAACCAACGCGTTTATCCGGTCGCGTCGACAGTTTCACGACGACATCGTCGAAGCCGAAATCGCGATAGATGGTGAGGATCAGATCGTTGATCTTCAGCGCCTCTTCCATAATCTGATCTTCGGTGCAGAAGATATGCGCATCGTCTTGCGTGAAGGCGCGCACGCGCATCATGCCATGCAACGCGCCGGAGGGCTCGTAGCGATGCACAATGCCGAATTCGGCGATTTTTACCGGCAGATCGCGATAGGATTTCAGGCCGTTCTTGAAAATCTGCACATGGCCGGGACAATTCATTGGCTTCAGGGCGAAGATGCGTTCGTCTTCCGTTTTGGTGATAAACATATTCTCGCGATAGGTTTGCCAATGGCCGGAGGTCTCCCATAGCGCGCGATCGAGCACCTGGGGCGTGTTCACCTCCGTATATCCCGCCGCCTGCTGACGCCGACGCATGTAGGAAACGAGGGTCTGGAACAGCGTCCAGCCCTTGGGATGCCAGAAGATCGCGCCCGGCCCCTCCTCCTGAAAATGGAAGAGATCCATCTCGCGTCCCAGACGGCGATGATCGCGGCGCTCGGCCTCCTCGAGACGATGCAGATAGGCGTCGAGCTCCTCCTGCGTCGCCCAGGCGGTGCCATAGATGCGCGACAGCATTGGCCTGTTTGAGTCGCCGCGCCAATAGGCGCCTGCGACCTTCATCAGCTTGAAGGCCGACCCGATCTTGCCGACAGAAGGCAGATGCGGGCCGCGACAGAGATCGAGCCACTGGCCCTGCTTGTAGACGCTCAGCGGCTCGTCCGATTTGATGCTGTCGATCAGTTCGCCCTTGAAGGTCTCGCCCTTGGCGATGAACCAGGTCTTGGCGTCGTCCCGGCTCCATTCCTCGCGGACGATTTTGGCGTCGCGGGCGATGATCTCGCGCATTTTCTTTTCGATCGCCGGCAAATCCTCCGGCGTGAAAGGCTCAGCGCGATGAAAATCGTAATAGAAACCGTTCTCGATCACCGGCCCGATGGTCACCTGGGTGCCGGGATAAAGCTCCTGCACCGCCTCGGCCAGCACATGGGCGGCGTCATGACGGATCAGCTCCAGCGCGCGCGGATCGTCGCGCGAGACGAATTCGATTGTAGCGTCCTGCGCCACAGGACGCGCCAGATCGACCAGTTCGCCATCCAGAGTCATGGCGACGACGCGTTTGGCGAGCGAGGGCGAAATGCTCTTGGCGATATCGACGCCGGTAACGCCCGGCTCAAACTGGCGCGACGCGCCATCGGGAAAAGTAACTGCAACCATCGGACGCTCCCTTGCGCTCACTCGCCGATACGGATCGGCGTAAGTCGCTTTGATCGAAAGAAATGCCGGGTTTTAACGCCGGCGGCGCAGGGAGGCAATTGGGGAAATTTGGCGCGCGGCCTCCCTCGGCTCTGACAATTCCCAAAAAAAGCCGTTCTCAAAGTCCTGGCGCGCGTCATTACGCGGCGAAATTGCAGGAGACCGACGTCTAAAAGCTCATTGGCGAACTGGCGCGGGCCGAGGAGATCGACTCATCCTGCTTTTGCAACGCCTTGCCGCCAAAGTTGCTCGCGCCCGACATTATCGAAACAATTTTGGTCGACTGGTTACAGCTGGAGTGGCTGATTGTGTGAAAATGTAGATTTCCCAAAAATCATCTGAAGTGAGGTCTGAGATCTCCGCGCCTGTGATGACGCCATCCGCTTCGGCGTTCAGAGACTTCTCGCTGCCTCAGAGCCCCTTAATCATTATCTCAACGGGGCTTTTGAGCTTTTTTTCTTGCTCTTTACATGCAAAGTCATATGTAGCTGTAACGTCTTCCTTTCGAAAAGAGCTGCGAGGGCGTCGCCTGCGAGAAGTTAGAGAAGCGCGATCAGTTGCAGAGAGTTCATGCTCTTTTTCTCGACCGGTGATTATTTGTTCAGGCAACATGTATGCTGGTGGCTGTCAAAAGAGGCGCGCAATCACCAATTTTCCATGCAATAATCAAATTCAGAAATTTATATCTCTCACGGATCCATGAAGACTTTTTGCTGGCCTAACGCCTGATACATTTTAAGTGGAGAAAAAATTGATTATGACGAAAACGATCCATTTTACGATCGCCGGATCGGCTGCCGGCAGCGTCCGGGAGATTATCAAGGATCGACAATCCGCATCGCTCCAGCCCGTCAACGAGTGTTTTTCTATCGGCCCCCTTTTCAATATTTCGCAACCGAGCGGACTTCACGCACGTAGAAACTACCTCCGGCGCGTATTCGAGAAAATACATTTGTTGTCGCTGTTCGATGAGATCGAACCGCACATCGGACTGATAGATACATGTCAAATACCGCAGAAAGTCGGGCGGATTGTCGTTTGGTGTGGCGCGAACGCCGATGAACAGTTGCTGCTCAGAGTCATCTGCGCAAATTTATCTGATGTTCCTCTTGACGTTGTCGATGTCGGCGGTCTCAACCGCCAGAACAGTCAACGCTCCGCGGTCGGCGGCAGCAACCTCGCGGAACTTGCCGAAGCAGAACACAAGGCAGTCTGTTTATCCGAGGACGCGCGGAACAGATTGTCGGCTGAGTGGCAACAAATAACCAGCAATAAGTATCTGCTACACATCTTCGTAGATGGCGAGATGAGAGGCGTCGAAGAAAATTTCTATGATGGCGAGATTCAGGATCGATACCCTGTGGAATTTGGTTCCGCCGCTCGTCTAGTCGGTGAGGTTATGGGGCAGAGTGAATTTCTGGTAGGAGATACATTCATCAATTACCGCCTGCGCGAATTAGTGGGCAGAGGAGTTATCGAAGCAGACGACGCCCACAAGCAACTGCGTTTTATGAAGGTCAGACGCGCGCGTAACATATTATGACGCTGCCCTTGGAAGTATTATGCCCACCCCACCTGCACAAAACAGATTATGCGACCTGAGGTTCCCTGAGCCTTTTGCGCCGGAAATGACTATCACCCGCGCCAGTCGATCACCATCAGAGCAGCCGGCCGGGACAACGGCGCCTCGCGGAAGGCGTCGAGGCGCGCGCGTCCCGCCCAGATATCAAAGGCCGGCTTTTCGAGGGGGTCGAGGCTGAGCTTGTCGCCGAACCGGCTGGGGGCGCCTGGCCCGCGCAACGGATTTCCTTTGGCAAGCGCCGTCTGCCGCTCAGGCCCGGCTTCTCCCTCTGGACGCAGTTTGCAGCCCAGGTTTTCAACCCGGAATGGGCGTGAAGAGCGGGGACTGACGCTTTTACGCCCATCGTGGGCGCACGCGCGCTGAAACCTGCGTCCGGAGAACCTATATGCTGAGTAAGCTTCAACAGGAGCAATGACGATGGCGCGCCCGAAAGGATTCGAACCTCTGACCCCCAGATTCGTAGTCTGGTGCTCTATCCAGCTGAGCTACGGGCGCCCTTGCGGGCCTATCGCCAATAACGGGACAGACCAAGCGTGCGGCTCGTTTACCGGCAAGTTTGGCGATTGGCAATAGCGACGCGGGATTTACCAAAGCTCCGGGCAATCCAGCGAAATTAAACTTTCACCGACGAGTGATTTGCGGCATGGACAGTTTTCAATCGAACGGTGTGGAGATCGCTTATTCGGACTATGGTCCTCAAGCGAGCGATAAACACGCGCCGATCCTCCTGATCCATGGCTTCGCGTCGACCCACACGGTGAACTGGCTGTTCACCCAGTGGATTAAAACCCTGACCGAGGATGGCCGTCGGGTTGTCACTCTGGACAACCGCGGCCACGGCCAATCGGAAAAACTCTACGATCCGGCGCTTTACAGCCTTGAGGCCATGGCCGGGGACGCAAAAAACCTGCTCGATCATCTCTCGATCCCCCACGCCGATGTGATGGGTTATTCGATGGGCGCACGCATTGCGATCACGCTGGCGCTAGCCAATCCCGAGAGGGTTCGCAGCCTGATCCTTGGCGGGATCGGCCACTATTTGCTTGAGGAGCCGGGTCTGCCGCAAGGACTGGCCGAGGCGATGGAGGCCGAACGGATCGAGGACATCGGACAGCCGATGATGAAGATTTTCCGAGGTTTCGCCGAATCGACCCGCAGCGATCTCAAGTCGCTGGCCGCCTGCGCGCGGGGATTCCGCACGCCCATGGACCCGGCGACGCTCGCCCGCGTCGCCCAGCCGACGCTGATCTGTGTCGGCACCCGGGACGATGTCGCCGGCGATCCGCACCCGTTGCAACCGCTGTTCCGGCAGGCGGAGGTCGTCGACATCCCCGGCCGCGACCATAACCGCGCGGTTGGCGATCGAGTTTACAAGCAGGCCGTTTTGTCGTTTCTGGCGGCGCAGGACGCGGCCGCTGGCGCCAGCGGGTGATCCGCAGGGTTTTTTCGCCTATATACCCCCGTCGGAGAGGTCGCATGACGTCGGAAGCGCGCGAAACAAGCGCGGAAGTCATTGAGTTTGCAGGAGCCGATCCGCTTCTGACGCGTCTGCGTCAGGAGGCGGAAGCAATCCTGCTTCAGGAGCCCGAACTGGGCGGCTTCGTGCATGCAGCGATTTTGGCGCAGGATAGTCTCGCCGCCGTGATCGCCCATCGCATCGCCCAGCGGCTGGACCGGCCGGAGGCGCCCTACACCATGATCCGGCAGGCCTTCGACGCCTGTCTCGATCGCGAACCCGCACTGCTCGACGCCATGCGCGCCGATCTCCTGGCCGTGCTTGAGCGCGATCCCGCCTGCACGCGTTTGATCGAACCGGTCCTGTATTTCAAAGGCTTCCATGCGCTGCAGGCGCATCGGCTAGCGCACTGGCTGTGGCGGAACGGCCGCAGCGATTTCGCGCTGACCCTTCAAAGCCTGTCGTCGCAGATTTTCCAGACCGATATCCACCCCGCCGCGCGTATCGGCAAGGGCTTATTTCTCGATCACGCGACTGGCGTCGTGATCGGCGCCACCAGCGTCATCGAAGACGATGTCTCGATGCTGCATGGCGTAACGCTCGGCGGCACCGGACGCATTCGCGGCGACCGGCACCCGAAAGTGCGGCGCGGCGTGCTGATCGGCGCCGGGGCGAAAGTGCTGGGCAATATCGAAATTGGCCGTTGCGCCATGATCGCCGCCGGTTCGGTCGTGCTCGATGCGGTGCCGCCCAACAAAACCGTGGCCGGGGTGCCGGCCCGGATCGTCGGCGACGCCAAATGCGCCGAGCCGGCGCTGGCGATGGACCAGATGCTCGCCGCGCTCGACGCCGGCATCTAAAGGAACGGGGATCTGAACGTGAGCCGATTGTTTGCCGTTGCGGCGCTGCTGTTATCCGCCCTGGCCTTCACAACGGGCGCCGGTCAGGCCGCCGGCTGGCATTATTACGATCCCGAATGTCCGGTCGCCATCGGCGAAAAGACGATGAAATTCGTCGCCATGCAGCCGAAGAAAAATATCGATCGCGTGTGCGACGCGCTGGCGGAGACCGGTCCATCCGTGATCGTACTCGACGCCGGCGACAACGAGTTACGCGACATGACCTGGGACATCCGCATTCTGCGCGCCGACGCGTCAAACGCCACGCCCGATCCAGAGACCGGCGCCGTCGGTCGTCTGCCGCCGCAAAAGTTTCGCAACGGCATGGTGAATTTCGATCACAGCTTCGTCGAGCCGGGAAATTACATTTTATATGTTAAATTCACCAGCGACGACGGCGCGAAGACCTATACCGGCCGGCATCCATTTTCGGTCGGCCTCGTCACCAACGACGAAATGTATCTCTACATCGGCTTCGCCATCTTTATGCTGATCCTCGGCGGCGTGACCTACACGCTGTGGCGCCAGGGTAAACTCGGCTTCAAGGTGCCGGAAGTGCTGGCGAAGAAGTAGGCAGAGCAAGAGCAAGCCTTTAGCAAACCGATACAGACGCGCGCCAGCGGCGACAACCGGGGAATAAGAGGAGGGGTGACTTTCGAAGGCGGGCACTCCAATTGTGATAATTAAACACCTGTCAATCGTCGTGACGCATGGACATCCAATTTCCGATCGAATTCCTAGTTAAGGGCACGCCCGTATCTCTTCAGGCCAAGCGCCCTGAAGCGCGGTTGCAATGGAAAGAGCGGGTCAAAGTTGCAAGCAGCGAAGCGCTCCCCGAGGGCCACTTTGCTACTGACGACGGGATAGCCATCACTCTTTATTACTTGCCCGACGGACAGATGCAAGGAGACATTGACAACATCATAAAGCCTATTCTGGACGCGCTGAATGCGCATATCTACATGGATGACACCCAAGTGGAGCGTGTCGTGGTCCAAAAGTTCGAGCCGGGCAATATTTTTAATTTCAAAAAACCAAGTCAGAAGCTGGCGGCGGCATTAGAGGAAAAGAAACCCGTGTTATTCGTCCGAGTAACCAACAACCCCCATGAAGATTTGTCATGAGTAAATCCATCGCTGAAGCAACAATGCTAGATAATCTCGTCCCTCAACTGGAGGCCGAAGGCTATGAGGTATATTTGCAGCCTCCACGATCACTGCTACCCTCCTTTATGCGCGACTACATCCCTGATCTTGTCGCGTTTGGTACGCCTAAGAATATCGCAGTGGAAATCAAACGGCCAGGCACGGGAACGGACAAAAATCTGGCTGGCATCTCAGCCATGTTTGAAGGGCAGGAAGATTGGGATCTCAAAATTATTTTGATGTCTCCTACCAGCGAAACGAAGCCTCTCAAACCACAATCCTCGAAGCAAATCCAGGAGATAATCGCCGAGGCGCGCACACTCTCTCGAAACGGTCATCATAGACCCGCTCTTCTAATCGGCTGGGCCATATTCGAGGCGATTGCGCGGATACTTGCCGAGCGCCGGTTTGCGAAACCACAAACTCCTGCGCGCCTCATAAACGTACTCGCAGAGGAAGGTTTTCTAACGCCCTCAGAGTTCGATGAGTTAAAAATTCTGGCAGAGAAACGTAATCGATTGGTTCACGGAGAAATCGACACTTCGGTGAACGAAGACGAAATCAAGAGCTTCATAAAGATTATCGAGATGCTTAATGCGCTCGTGATGGATGCAAGCCATTAGCCAAACCGGTTATTCCTCGGAAAACCCCGTGGCGGCAACCGGCCTGCTTCGGCGCGATGGCCGATCCATTCGGCCAGTTCAGCCTTGCCCACTGTGAAAACGCGGCCCGAGGCGTCGGTCCAGGCAAGGCCCTCCTTCAGCACAAATACCTTTGCGTCGGCGACGCCGCCATCCTTGTAGCGCTGCATCCGCACGCCTTTGCCGCGCGCCATGCGCGGGGCCTCTTCAAGCGGGAAGACGAGAAGCTTGCGGTTTTCGCCGATGATGGCGACATGATCGCCGTTTGTTGCATCAGCGACAACGGCGAGTTGCGCCGGGGACTCCACGCTGAGCGCGGCGCGACCCTTGCGCGTCGAGGACAACAGATCGTCCTGCGCAGCGACGAAGCCCCGCCCGTCGCTGGCGATCAACAACACATGCGTCCCGGCGCTGTGCGGCAAAACGCTGATCAGACTTTCGCCCTCGTCGATATCGGCGAAGAGCCGCACCGGCTCGCCATGGCCGCGCCCGCCCGGCAGTTTGCCGGCGTCCAGCGTGTAGACCTTGCCATTGGTGGCGAAGGCCAGAATTTTCGTCGTCGTCTGGGCAAAGAACGACGCGCCCAACGCGTCGTCGCCCTTGAAGGCGAGCGACGACAAATCCTGCACATGACCCTTGAGGGCGCGGATCCAGCCCTTCGCAGAGATGACGACGGTAATCGGCTCGCGTTCGATCATCGCCTCGGCGAGATCGAGATTGACGCTCTCTGGCGCATCTTCAAAGGTCGTGCGGCGTTTCCCGGCCGCCGTTTGCGGTCCACAGGTTTTTTTGAGATCGCGGATCTGTGCGGCGATCGCCTTCCATTGCCGGTCTTCATTGGCCAGAAGATTATCGATATCCGCGCGCTCCTCGCTCAGCGCCTGCAATTCGCGGCGCAGCTCCATCTCCTCAAGTTTGCGCAACGCCCGCAACCGCGTATCGAGAATATAATCGACCTGCATATCGGTGAGTTTGAAGGCTTTCTTTAATGCGCCCTTGGCGTCGTCCTCCTCGCGGATGATGCGGATCACCTCGTCGAGATTAAGGAAAACAATAACCATGCCCTCAAGCTGTTCGATGCGACGAACAATCGCCGCGTGTCGATGACGCGCCCGACGCAGCAGCACGATGCGGCGATGATCGAGCCATTGGCGAAGCGCTTCGTCGAGCGATACGACGCGCGGCGTAACGCCATCGACCAGCACGTTCATGTTCATCGCGAAACGGGTTTCAAGCTCCGAAAGCTTGAAAAGCGTTTCCATCATCAATTCAGGATCAATCGTGCGGGCGCGCGGCTCGAAAACAATGCGCACGTCTTCCGCCGACTCATCCCGCACATCGGCGACGAGCGGCAGCTTGCGTTCGGAAATGAGTTCGGCAAGCTTTTCGATCAACCGTGATTTTTGCACGCCATAAGGAATTTCGGTGACGACGGCGACCCAGCCGCCGCGAGCCTGCTCCTCTCTCAGCCAGCGGGCGCGAACGCGGAAGGAGCCGCGACCCGTGCGATAGGCCTCGGCGATATCCTCGCGACGGTCGACAATAATGCCGCCGGTCGGAAAATCCGGTCCCTGGACGAAGGTCATCAACTGATCGCTGGTCGCTTTGCGATTGGAGATCAGATAAAGCGCCGCATCGCACAGCTCGGCGAGATTATGCGGCGGGATCGATGTCGCCATGCCAACCGCAATGCCCTGCGCGCCATTTGCGAGGAGATTCGGCAAAGCAGCCGGTAAGACCACTGGCTCTTTTTCCTCGCCGGAATAATTCGGCGCGAAATCGATTGCGTCTTCGTCAATGCCATCCAGCAAGAGCCGGCTCACCGACGTCATTCGCGCTTCGGTGTAGCGATAGGCGGCGGCGGAGTCGCCATCGACATTGCCAAAGTTACCCTGCCCATCGACCAGCGGATAGCGCGAGGAGAAATCCTGCGCGAGACGCACCAGCGCGTCGTATATCGCCTGATCGCCGTGCGGATGGAACGACCCCATCACATCGCCAACAATTTTGGCGCACTTCTTGAAAGGCGCGCCGGGATCGAGACGCAGAATATGCATGCCGTAAAGAATACGGCGATGGACCGGCTTCAGGCCGTCGCGCGCATCGGGCAAAGCGCGACCCGTAATTGTCGACAGCGCATAGCGCAGGTAGCGTTCTTCCAGCGCATCGCGCAAATCGACGGGCGTCGGCGCGTTTTCCTCGCCGCCCGATTTGCCGCTCCCCTTGCCGACGCTCTTGCCGCCCGTTGCGCCTTTGCCTTTTTGCACCATGCCGCTCGTTCCGTCTGTCACACGCCGCGTCAAAGATTTGCGCGATTTGGTTATGCCGACGCCGGGCTGAAAATTCGCCGCGCCTGTGGCGCTGTAACCTATTGAGACGTTTCCGTTTCCGGATGAATCACGCGGCTTCCGCTCCAGTTGTCGTATGAGTTTCGCGCCTGGCGCGCAAGCTTTCCGCCTATTTTCCCCGACTCAATCAAGGAAAATGCGGAAACGATGGAAGAAGCGCTTGCAGCCGCGCCACCGTCTCCGTTAGAAGCGCCGTGAGAGGACGTCGCCGGCAGGCGTCGATGGGCGGGCATGTTTTTTCCATCGCGGGATGACCAATTGAGATGAGACTGCTTTCGCCCCTATACCCCTCTCTTGCCGCTCTGCTCATGACCGGCGCGGCGGCAGCCGCAGCACCCCAACAACTCGCCAGCACGTCGACGGCCAAACCGGCGGCGGCGAAAACAGCGTCGACCTCTCCGGAGTCATCGCCGCCGCAAAACCCCTTGCAGGCGTTATGCCGAGAGATTTTCGTCAATGTCGACGAGGGATATGGCGTCACCGGACAGGAAACGCGCACCATCTGCGACGAGCCGCGTTAACGTCCTAATACTTCCAGATAATGCGCGCGCGCAGCGGGAAGCGATAGCCCCCGCGGCGCGAAAACATCACGCGCCAGAAAATATCCTGTGAGGCGAAACGCCCCGGCGATCTCCTCGACCGAGGCCTCTTTGCCGACGTTTTGCAAAAACGCCGGAAAAGGCAGCAATCTTTCCCGCCAGGGCGCGCCTGCGCGACGCGTCACCGCGCGGCCGGATTTCGGAGAGACCCAGGCGAGATCATCTGTCTCCCCGGTCAGGGCGCAGGAGTCGAGATCAAGGCCGAAGCCCAAAGCGCCAAGCAACGCCAGTTCGAAACGCGCCAAAGCCATGGCGGCGTCAGCGCGCGATGCAAAGCGGATAACGATATCATCGGCCAGCGAGAACAACTCCTCATGTGGATCGCGTTCCGGCAGGAGACGCAACAGCGCCGAGAGGGTCGCAAGGCCGTTAAGCGCCGGGGCATGATCGAGAAAACGCGCTGCGTGCGCGGCGAGCAGTTCGACTGTGAATGCGCCCAGATGATCCTCGATGCGCGCGCGCCAGTGCGCCAGAACGCGATTGCCGGGCTGCAACGCCGCCCGCATGACAGACGAGCGGCCGCCGCGCACGAGACCGAGATGGCGTCCGCGCTGTCGCGTCATCAACTCGAGAATGACGGCGTTTTCGCCATGCCGGCGCGCGCCAATAACAAGTCCTTCGTCGCGCCATTCCATCCTTGCGACGCGTCAGGCTTCAGACAATTTCATGTCGGGCGAATAGTCGAGATCGTCGACATCCTTGGTCACCGCCTGACCGCAAATGACCCGTTTCTGTTCCGGATCGAAGGTCAGGGTCGGCGAGCCATACAGCGCCCAGCCTTTGCTCAGGGCTTCGGTGACGCGATGACAAAAACTCGCGTCGTCCGGTCCGGTCAGATAGCGATAGACGGTCGTCACCTTGCGTTTATTCGACATGGGCATCCTCCATCGGCGAATCGGCGCACGCCGTCGATACTATTCGTTTTTGGGAAACTCCAGACGCATCTCGCGATAGCGCTCGGGGTCATCCGCCCAGTTCTCGCGCACTTTCACAAAGAGGAACAAATGCACGGGTTGTTCCGCCGCCTCGGCGATTTCCAGTCGAGCCGCCTGACCGATCGCCTTGATGGTGCGTCCGCCCTCGCCAATGACGATCCGTTTCTGCCCCTCTCGCGCAACAAAAATCGTCTGTTCGATCCGGGCCGACCCATCCTTCTGTTGGGTCCAGCTATCGGTTTCAACCGTCGATTGATAGGGTAATTCATCGTGCAGTCGGTCGTAGATTTTTTCGCGAGTGATCTCGGCCGCGAGCAACCGCAGCGGCGCGTCGGAAAGTTGATCCTCCGGATAGAGCCATGGCGACGGCTTCATGCGCACGGCCAACGCCCGGCGGAGATCGCCGACGCCATCTCCAGTCAGCGCCGAGACCATAAAGGTCTCCTCGAATGCGCCGCGCGCGTTCAACTCCGTGGCGAGCGCCAGCAGTCTCTCGCGAGCGATGATGTCGATCTTGTTCAGGACAAGAATTTTCGGGGTCTTGTTATCGGCAAGTTGCGCAAGGATCGCCTCGACCTCCTCATCGAGCCCCTTGCGCGCGTCAATCAGCAGGGAGATCACATCGGCGTCGGCGGCCCCGGAGAGCGCACTCGCCACCATTGCCCGATCCAGCCGACGTTTCGGCTTGAAAATGCCAGGGGTGTCAACAAGGATGATTTGAGCCTCGCCCTCGATAGCGATGCCGCGCACCATTGCGCGCGTCGTCTGCGCCTTGCGCGAGACAATGGAGACTTTCGCGCCGACGAGCTGGTTGAGCAAAGTCGATTTACCGGCGTTGGGCGCGCCGACGAGCGCAGCGAATCCGCAGCGCGTCGGAGACGTCTCGTTATGCTTGTTGTTCACCCATCCCCCTTTTGGGTCTCGACGCCCTCACGCGCCATGAACGCCGCCGCCGCCGCCTGCTCGGCGGCGCGTTTGGAGCCGCCCGCGCCGGCGGCTGACGCAAAACCCTCGACCTCGACGGCGATCTCGAAAGAAGGGGCGTGGTCGGGGCCGCCCCGCGTCACCAAAAGATAACGCGGCGGCGCGAGACGACGCGCCTGAGCCCATTCCTGCAGCGCGGTTTTGGCGTCGCGCAAATCTGGCGCGGCGGCGTGCATCCTCCCGCCAAACGCGGCCTCTACAACAGCTTCCGCCGCCTCGGCGCCAGCGTCAAGAAAAACCGCGCCGATGATGGCTTCGCAAACATCGCCCAGGATCGCCCGTTTCTTGCGTCCCCCGGTTTGCGCCTCGCCCTCGCCAAGCCTCAGGAAGGGACCAACGCCCCAGGCTTCGGCGACTTCGGCGCAGGTCTCCTTGCGCACCAGCGCCGCGAGACGACGCGAGAGTTCGCCCTCGCTGCGATTGGGAAAAGCGAGATAGAGCATATGCGCGACGGCGAGCCCAAGCACCCGGTCGCCGAGAAACTCCAGTCTCTCGTATGACTCCGGTCGCTTGGTCGAGGCGCTGACATGCGTGAGCGCAGCAGATAGCAACGCGGAGTCGCGGAAGACATGACCGATGCGCGTTTCCAGCTCGGCGAGATCCGGTTTTGCGCGCGCCATCGACGCCGCTCGTCGCGTTAATGCGCGCTTTTGAACAGACGATCCCAGCGCACCGACCACGGCCAGCGCCAGAAAGCGAGCGGCGACTCGTCTTTCTTCACGGAGAAGAAAATGATTTCAGCGCGACCGACGAGATTGACGAAGGGCACAAAGCCGACGCCGCCCAACTCAGGAGAGATACGCGAGTCCGTGGAGTTATCGCGATTGTCGCCCATCATGAAATAATGATCCGGCGGCACGACGAAAGGTTCGGTGTTATCGTTGATGCCGTGATCGCCCTCGATCTCAATGATCGTATGTTCGACGCTGGGGTGATCGGCGTCGCCTGGCAGCGTTTCCTTGTAGGTCGCCACCGGGACTTCGTCGCCCATCCGGTTTTCGGTTCTGGCCTTTTCTGTTTGCTCACGGGGCACAATGGCTCCGTTGATGTAGAGACGTCCCTCGATAATCTGGATCCTGTCGCCCGGCAGCCCGATCACGCGCTTGATGTAATCGGTTTCGTTGTCGCGCGGCAGTTTGAACACGACGACATCGCCACGCTTGGGCGGCGAGGACACCAGACGCCCGGAAAAAATATTCGGCCCCATCGGCATGGAGTAATTCGAATAGCCGTAGGCGTATTTTGAGACAAATACGTAATCGCCGATGAGCAGGGTCGGAATCATCGATCCCGAGGGGATATTGAACGGCTGGAACAGCAGGGTTCGGATGACGAGCGCGATCGCCAGCGCCTGCAAGACGACCTTGATCGTTTCAACAAGGCCGCCGTCTTCCTCTTTTACGTTCTTCGATACATTCCTGCTCAAGCCACGAACCTCCCGCAGGGGCGCGGCGTGGGCCGGCCCGGCCTGCGTCCGCTTAGCATGGCGCAGCTTCGATGAGAACCAGCGCCTGCGCCAGCGGATATTCGTCGGTCAGGGTGAGGTGGATGACCGCCCGCATGCCGGCCGGAGTCATTGCGGCCAGCCGGGCCGCCGCGCCGCCAGTAAGCGCGAGCGTCGGACGACCGGAGGGCAAATTCACCACACCCATATCGGTCCAGAACACCCCCTGGCCAATGCCTGTGCCCAGCGCCTTGGCGCAGGCTTCCTTGGCGGCGAAGCGCTTGGCGTAGGAGGCGGCGCGGCCGACGCGGCGATCCGATTTTGCCCGCTCCGTCTCGGTGAAGAGGCGATGGGTGAACCGCTCGCCGTAGCGCTCCAGCGCCCGTTCGATTCTGCGAATGTCGCAGAGATCGTTGCCAAAACCCAAAATCATGGCGCTGTCGACGCTCTGCCGGCGTCCATGGCCGCGCGCATTCGACGGATCGTCTCCGCCAGACCGACGAAAACCGCCTCGCCAATCAGAAAGTGGCCGATGTTGAGTTCGACGATCTGAGACAGGGCCGAGACCCGCAGCGCCGTGTCGTAATCCAGACCGTGGCCGGCGTGGATCTCCAGACCCTTCTCCGCCCCATAGGCGGCGGCGTCGGCGACGCGGGCGAACTCTCGCTCTGCGCGGGCCAGATCGCCGGTCTCAACGGCATGACACCACGCGCCCGTGTGCAATTCAACGACCGGCGCGCGGATGGACACGGCGGCGTCGATCGCCGCCGCCGACGGTTCAATGAACAGCGAGACGCGGACGCCGCCTCGCGTCAATTGATCGACATAGGGAACAAGGTAATCGTGAGCGCCGATGACGTCGAGGCCGCCCTCGGTGGTGCGCTCGGTGCGCTTCTCCGGAACGAGACAAACCGCATGCGGCGAGGTCGCCAGCGCAATGTCGAGCATTTGACCCGTCGCCGCCATTTCGAAATTCAGCGGTCGGTTGATGCCGGCCTTCAACCGCGCCATGTCGGCGTCGGTGATATGACGCCGATCCTCTCGCAAATGCGCTGTGATCCCATCGGCTCCGGCTTCGATTGCGATCAATGCGGCGCGAAGGGGATCAGGACGCGGTCCGCCGCGCGCATTGCGAATCGTGGCGACGTGATCGACGTTGACGCCAAGGCGGAGAGGCTTCGGTGACATGTTCCAACAATCCGTATGGTTTTTAGCCGATCACCCGCTCGACCTTGTTGACCAGCGGGCTCTCCCGCAGCTTTGAAATCACCGCAGTCAGATGTTTCAGGTCGGCGACCTCAAGATCGAAGGTCATTTCGCGGAAATCGGGAGAATGAGCCCGGAAATTGATATTGTCGATATTGGCGCCGGTCTCGCCGATCAGAGTGGCGAGCGCCCCAAGTGCGCCCGGTTCGTTCAACGCCTGGGCGACGACTCGTGCGGGAAACAGCTCCCGACGTTCCGTATCGATGTCCCAGCGCACATCGATCCAGCGTTCGGGTTGATCGTCAAAGTCTGTCAGGGACGGCGACTGGATCGGATAGATCGTCACCCCCTCCCCCGGCGTCAGAATGCCGACGATCCGGTCGCCGGGCACGGCGCCGCCGTGCGGGGCGAACCGCACGGGCGCGTCGCCGCTCAGGCCGCGAATGGGAATGGCGTCAGCCCCGCCGGTCCCCGGAGCCTTGAACACGACATTAGCGTTGGCCTTGACCCCGAACCAGCCGGGTTCTCCCGGTCTGAGCGGAGTTTGAACGATTTTTCGCTCCTCCGAAAAATCGGGATAAAGCGCCCGAACGACATCGCCTGAATAAATTTCTCCACGACCGACAGCCGCCAGAACGTCCTCCACCGACGACCGCGCCAGACGCGGCAACGCCGCTTTTAACCTGTCCACCGAATAGGACCGGCTGGCGCGCTCGAACGCCCGCTCGACGATCTGACGACCCAGCCCGGCGAATTGCTGACGCACCGCCTCGCGGGTTGCGCGGCGTATGGCGGCGCGCGCCTTGCCGGTGGCGACGGCCGTTTCCCAAGCCACGGGTGGAACATGGCCCACGGCGCGAATGATCTCGACCTCGTCGCCATTCTGCAAATGCGAGAGCACCGGCGCGACCCGACCATTGATCTTGGCCCCAACGGCGGAGTCGCCAAGCTTGGTGTGAACGGCGTAGGCGAAATCGATCGGCGTCGCCCCGCGCGGCAGGGCGATGAGCCCGCCCTTCGGCGTGAAGCAAAAAACCTGATCCTGGAACAGCTCCAGCCGGGTGTGTTCCAGAAACTCCTCCGGACTATCGCCGTGGGCCAGGAGATCGAGCGTTTCCTGAAGCCAGCGATAGGCCCGGCTTTCCCTCGCCAGCGCTTCGCGCCCCTCGTCGCCGGCGGCGTCTTTGTAAAGAGCATGCGCGGCGATGCCGAAACGCGCGATTTCATGCATCTCGGCAGTGCGAATCTGCAGTTCGACCCGCTGATGTCCGGGCCCTATCACTGTCGTGTGCAGGGAACGGTAATCATTTTGTTTAGGCGTTGAAATATAATCCTTGAAGCGGCCCGGCACGCTCGGCCATTTGATGTGGACGACGCCGAGCGCGCGGTAACAATCTTCGACCGATCCGACAATGATGCGAAAACCGAAAATGTCGGAGAGTTGTTCGAAGGAAATCGACTTGCGCTCCATTTTCCGCCAGACGGAATAGGGCGTCTTTTGTCGGCCGGTGACCGCCGCCTCAATGCCGCGTTTTTCGAACTCTCCGGTCAGCTCCTCCTCGACCCGGCGAATCGCCCGCCCATTCTTGGCGCGCAGATCGCGGAGGCGTTCGGAGATCGCCCGATGCGCCTCGGGCGAGAGATGTCGAAACGCCAGCTCCTCAAGCTCCTCACGAAGACGCTGCATACCGATGCGTCCCGCCAGCGGGGCGTAGATGTCCAGCGTTTCCTGCGCAATTCGGGCCTTTTTGTCGGGCGGCACGAAATGAAGGGTGCGCATGTTGTGCAGGCGATCCGCCAGCTTGACGAGAAGGACGCGAACATCCTCGGCCACCGCCAACAGCAGCTTGCGGAAATTTTCGCCCTGACGCGCCTGTTTGGAGACAAGATCAAGCTTCTCGATCTTGGTCAGCCCATCAACAAGCCGGCTGATCTGCTTTCCGAAGAGCCGTTCGATTTCCTCATGGGTGGCGTCGGTGTCTTCAACCGTGTCGTGAAGAACGGCTGCGACGATGGTGGCGTCATCGAGTTTGAGATCGGTCAGGATCGCCGCGACCTCAAGGGGATGGGAGAAATAAGGATCGCCCGAGGCGCGGGTCTGCGCGCCATGCGCCTTCATAGCGTAGACATAGGCCCGATTGAGCAAATCCTCGTCCACGCGCGGGTTATATTTCCGCACGCGTTCGACGAGTTCGTATTGTCGCATCATCCGCAGAGGCCGCCAAAGCAGGGCCAAAACAACCGTATGCTACTGTTTCATAATAGAAAAAGCATCACAAGGCTGTCTGGCGATCGAACATTTGGCCGCCAGTGTAAATCAGGAGCGACGGCGTCTCCAGAACCCTCGACCCCGCGCAAATGAGGGCTTTGCCTATTCTCCGTCTTCCTCGACTTCCGCCGGCGGCACCAGACCCTCGAGTCCGCGCAGCAAATCTTCTTCAGTCATACGGTCGAATTTGGCGTCGGCGTCGATCACATCCACGCCGGCGGCTGCGGCAAGAGCCGGCGCTGCTTCCGCCTCCGGCTCGTCTACCTCCACATGTCTCTGAAGAGAATGAATAAAGTCTTCCGACAAATCCTCCGGAGAGAGCGCCGACTCGGCGATTTCGCGCAGCGCGACGACAGGATTTTTATCCCGATCGCGGTCCACCAGAATGTGCTGGCCAGAGGAAATCAGGCGGGCGCGATGCGCGGCCAGAAGGACAAGGTCGAAACGATTCTCGATCTTGTCGATACAATCTTCCACTGTGACGCGCGCCATTGGACGTCAAACTCCCGGATGTTGAGGCGAAAGGTGGCTGATACGTCAATACGCCGGGCAGCGCAAGAGATGGCAAGAATCAGGAAGAGCCCTGCAGGCCCAACACATGACTGGCCCGCAACAGGCTTTAGGTTTCGGCGAGAACGCCGATGACCAGAATTTTTTTCCGCCGGATCGCCGGTCTGGCGAGGCAGATTCCACGATCAAGAGAAGTAAGAACACCGAAATTGTCTTTGCTCGTAGGGTTTCTTCAAGGCTTTAGAAAAATTAACATTATCCATGAGCTTTTTATAGAGAAGTCTGGAACGAGGCAGTGAGTTCGAGACTTGACCTTGAGGCCATAAGGCGCGCATAAGCCTGCGCAAGCTTGCGGATTTTAAGTGCTATCGCAATCTGCGGGCGCTATGACCATATATACGAAACGCGCATAATCGGCGTATTCGCTCAATCAGACGAATGGAATGGATTGAAATAAATCGATGATTTTTTCCTTTCTGTTATTTCTGCTTTGGCGATGACGCGCCGTAACCTGCGATCTGATCAACACAATCGTACTGTTTGAGAGCAAGATATGTCCAATACCGAACGCATTGCCCTGTTCATTGACGGCGCCAACCTATACGCCACTGCGAAATCGCTAGGTTTCGACATAGACTACAAGCGTCTCCTCCGCGAGTTCCAGAGCAAAGGGCGGCTGATGCGCGCTTTTTACTATACGGCCCTCATTGAGGATCAGGAATATTCGTCGATCCGTCCCTTGATCGACTGGCTCGACTATAATGGCTATGCCGTCGTCACCAAGCCCACAAAAGAGTTTGTCGACTCTCTGGGACGCCGCAAGGTCAAGGGCAATATGGACATCGAACTGGCGGTCGACGCTATGGAAATGGCCGAGCACCTCGATCATCTCGTCCTCTTTTCAGGCGACGGCGACTTCCGCTCTCTGGTCGAGGCTGTGCAGCGGAAAGGCGTGAGGGTGTCGGTTATCTCGACCATCACCACCCAGCCGCCGATGATTGCTGATGAACTCCGCCGTCAGGCTGACGAATTCATCGATCTCGTGCATCTTGCCAGCAGAATCGGTCGTGATCCCGGCGAACGCGCCGAGCGCATGCAACGTTATCAGGAACGTCGGCCGGTTTCACAGACTGCCGCGGAGGAAACCGAACACGAGCATGAAGACGAGGAATAATCCTCGCGACTAAAACGGTTAAGGCCGACGTCGACAGACGCCGGCCGACGCCTCTCTGTTTTAACCTAAAACTCATTTTTCACCGCGTTCTGGCTGCGACGACATAGGCCCTGCGCAATGAATTTTCGGCGAATGCAGGCGTGGTTAACGATCCGTTAGCTTTCCCGCCGCAATCTGCGGATTGACCTATACTTTCCCGCCGATTCAACTCATGGTCGACCGGGGCATGAGACCTCCGCATGGCGGGATTGATCTCTCAACGTTTCAAACGCCAGGGCGCCAAATTCGTCGACGCCCGTCTGGCGCTCGCGGTAGTGCTGATCGTGGTCGCCCTGTCGCCGGCCGCTTTCGCCACCGCCGAACAAAACCTCATGACGATCACGGCAAGCCGTGTTGAAAACACGCCAGCTTCGTCTCGTCTGACGTTCGATCTCACCGGCGTCGTCGACGCACGGGTCTGGCCGATGACCAATCCGGCGCGACTCATTGTCGACCTGCCCGACGTGGCCTTCGCCCTGGAGCCATCGGCGGGTCGCGTAACTGGATCGAAACTGATCCGCGCTTTCCGCTTTGGACAGTTTGCAGCCGGACGCGGCCGCATTGTGATCGATCTGGCGGCTCCGGCGGCGGCGATCAAGGTTGCGAGCGAACCTACAGGCTCAGGCGCCCGGCTGACTATTGAGCTGGCGCCGACCAGTGCGTCGCGCTTCGCCGCCGACGCACAGGCGGCCAACGCTTTTCCCGACTGGCGATTGACCGCCGTCGATGCGGAGTCAGCCAAGGTTACAAACCGTCCGGCCGACAAGCCCGTGGTGATGATCGATCCCGGCCACGGCGGCGTCGATCAGGGAGCCGTCGCCGAAAACGGGATCGAGGAAAAAACGATCGTCCTGGCCTTCGCCCGCGCGTTAAGAGACAGGATTGAGGCCAGCGGCCGTTTACACGCCGTTCTGACCCGTGACGACGATGTTTTCCTGCCCCTGGAGGCGCGCGTCGCGCTGGCGCATCGGGCCAACGCCGCCCTGTTTTTGTCGATCCACGCCGACACGCTGGCGGCGCCGCATGTCGAAGGCGCAACGATCTACACTCTCTCCCGGGCGGCGTCCGACATAGAGGCGGCTCGAACCGCCACGCAGGAAAACCACGCTGATCTGGCGGCAGGAATGGAGAGCCCCGCCACCGCCGCCGACTCCGGCGAGATCGACGACATTCTGCTTGACCTGACACGTCGGGAAACCAGCGCCTTCAGTCGCCAATTCGCCCAGACGCTGGCCTTGCGCTGGAGGGAGGCTGGAAGTCTGAACAAGAACCCAACGCGCTCGGCAGGATTTGTAGTGTTGAAGGCTCACGACATTCCCTCCGCCCTGCTTGAGCTTGGCTATGTTTCCAGTCCCCGGGATCTGGCGCGGTTGACATCCTCGGCATGGCGGGAACAGGCCGCCAACAAGGCTGCAGAGGCGATTGAGGCGTTTTTTGTTTCCCATCGCCAGACTCAAATGCTGGCCGCCCCGGCGGGTTCGCGCCCAGAATAAAACACAAAACACCGTCATAAACGGGTCGATCCGATCATCCGGGAGAACCGCCGCGCAGGCGCGCGAGGAGATTGTCCGCTCTCTGTGATCGACGAGACAAACCCATATCAGACGCGGACGCCGCAGCGTCCGATGCTGTGAGGAAAACCCTGCATGCGCCTGTTTGCGAGATTTCTCGGCTTCCTTTTTGCGACCGGCACAATCGTCTTTTTGCTCGGCGCGGTGGCTGTGGCCGCAGTCGTCTTTTATTACTCGAAAGACCTGCCAGATACGGCGACTCTGCAAAAATACGAGCCGCCGGTGACAACCCGCGCTCATGCCGGCGACGGATCGATTCTCGCGGAATATTCGCACGAGCGGCGCCTGTTTCTTCCCTACGCCTCGATACCGCCGCTGGTGAGACAGGCGTTCATCTCGGCTGAGGATAAAAACTTTTTTGTCCACAGTGGCGTGGATCCCGAAGGCGTCGCCCGCGCGGTAATGATCCTTGTCGAGGGGAACAAACATGTGCAGGGCGCTTCGACCATCACCCAGCAGGTGGCCAAAAACTTCCTGGTCGGCAATGAGCGCTCGTTCGACCGCAAAGTACGCGAGGCGCTGATTTCGTTCCGCATCGAGAACGCCTACTCGAAGGAGCACATCCTCGAACTTTATCTCAATGAAATTTATCTTGGTCTCGGCAACTATGGCGTCGCCGCCGCCGCGCTGAATTATTTCAACAAATCGGTCAACGAATTGACCATTGCTGAAGCCGCCTATCTCGCCGCCCTGCCCAAGGCGCCGAACAATTATCATCCCTTCCAGCATCGCGAGCGCGCTGTCGAACGTCGCAATTATGTGATCGACCGCATGGCCGCCGATGGTTTCATCACGCCGGAAGAGGCGGCCAAGGCAAAAACCGAACCTTTGGGCGTCAATCCGCGCGTGCTCTCGCCCAACACTTACGTTGCAGGCTATTTTGCCGAGGAAGTGCGCCGGGAATTGCAGGAGCGTTATGGCGAGAAATCGCTTTACGAGGGCGGTCTGACGGTTCGAACCACGCTCGATCCAAAAATGCAGGCAATGACCCGGAAGGCGCTGGCCGATGGTCTCGTGCGTTTCGACGAAGCGCATGGTTTTCGCGGGCCGATCAATCACATCGACATCGCAGGCGACTGGGGAACGGCGCTCGCCAACATTCCGGCGCTTGGCGATGTTCGTCCCTGGCGCCTGGCTGTCGTGCTCGACACCAGCGACGGCGCGGCAAAACTGGGCATGCAGCCCGGACGCGAAAAGTCCGGCGAGGTCTCAAGCGAGCGCGAAACCGGCACGCTCGCCGCCGACGGCATGCGCTGGGCCGGCCGCAGTCCTCGGAGCGCCTTCACGCCCGGCGACGTGATCTATGTCGAGCCGCTGGCCGGGCGCGCGGGCTATTACCGGCTGCGACAAATCCCGGAGATATCCGGAGCCATGATGGCGATGGATCCCTACACTGGCCGCGTATTCTCGATGGTCGGCGGGTTCTCATACGACCAGTCGGAATTCAACCGCGCGACACAGGCGCTGCGGCAACCCGGATCGTCGTTCAAGCCCTTCGTCTACGCGACGGCGCTCGACAATGGCTATACGCCTTCCTCATCGATTCTCGACGAGCCGATTTCGATCAAACAGGCCGACGGGACCATGTGGACGCCCGAAAACTTCGAGGGCGGACATGGCACCGGCGCGCATCCGCTCCGGCACGGCATCGAACATTCCAAAAACATGATGACCGTGCGCCTCGCCAATGACGTCGGCATGCCGCTTATCGCCGAATACGCCAAACGCTTCGGCATTTACGACAATATGCCGCCCTATCTCTCGATGGCGCTGGGCGCGGGCGAAACGACGCTTATGAAAATGGTCACGGGCTATTCGATGCTCGCCAACGGCGGCAAGCGCGTCAAGCCGACTCTCATCGACCGTGTGCAGGACCGTTACGGCAAGACCATCTATCGTCACGACGAACGCCAATGCATCGGCTGCGATGCCGAGAATTGGGATAATCAGCTGGAGCCCAAGCTTGTCGACAAGCGCGAACAGGTGCTCGATCCTTTGACCGCCTACCAGATCACATCGATCATGGAGGGCGTGATTCAGCGTGGCACTGGCGTGTCGATCAAGGCGGTCGGCAAACATCTCGCCGGCAAGACCGGCACCACCAATGAGGCGAAAGATCTGTGGTTTGTCGGCTACTCGCCGGACCTCTGTGTGGGCGTTTATATCGGCTATGATCGTCCGCGGTCTCTTGGCAGCCATGCGCAGGCGGCGCAATACAGCGCGCCAATTTTCCGCGACTTCATGATGCAAGCGTTAAAGGACAAGCCGGATACGCCTTTCCGTGTCCCGCCGGGAATCAAGCTCGTCTCGGTCGATCCGCACTCTGGTCTGCGTTCGTCAGGAGGAGGGGCCATCCTTGAGGCATTTAAACCCGGCACCGCTCCGCCGGACTCCTATTCCGGCGGAAATGGCTCCGGCGGGGCCAGCCAGTTGAACTCTTCACATGTTGACCAATCGGTCGGCAGCGGCACGGGCGGTCTGTATTGATCCGCAGACATCAAAAAAACTTGCTTCACCCGATGAAAAAATGATCGGAGGATCGTATCCCTCCGCATTTTTGAGGTCGATTTCAATCGTCTGGATGCGCTGTGGCGTCCGCTTTGAATTTTTCCCAACCTCTTGCGCGCAAATCGCACGCCGGGCAGACTCCGCAGCCATATCCCCAATCGAAGCGCTGGCCTCGCTCGCCCAGGTAACAGGTATGGCTGTCCTCGACGATCAAGCGAACAAGCGGGGCGCCGCCCAGTTGCTGCGCTAGCGCCCAGGTCGCCGCCTTGTCGATCCACATCAGCGGCGTGTGGATGTAAAAAGGCTGATCCATGCCAAGAGACAGGGTCCGCCCCATGCTCATGATGGCGTCGTTGCGGCAATCGGGGTAGCCGGAGAAATCCGTCTCGCACATGCCGCCGACCAGATCGACGATCCCACGTCGGTAGGCGAGCGCCGCCGCGTAACAGAGAAACAGTAGGTTACGGCCCGGCACAAAGGTATTTGGCAGACCGCTGGCGCTCAGCGAGATTTCCGTATCCCGCGTGAGAGCAGTTTCGGAAATAGCGCCCAGCGCCTCAATCGGCAGGGTATGATCAGGCCCCAGTCTCTCGCGCCAATGGGGTGCGAGGGACGCCAGCCCTTCTCGCAAGGCATTCCTTCGTGATAATTCGACGCGATGTCGCTGACCGTAGTCGAACCCAACCGTCTCAACGCGAGCAAAGTTTTCGAGGGCCCAGGCAAGACAGGTGGTCGAGTCCTGACCACCGGAAAAAAGCACCAGCGCTCCCGCGTTTTTGTCTCGCAACGTCATAACCATCCACCCCTAGCGCGGAAGACGGCGACGCGCCAGTGACGCTCAGGCGGCGTGATTATCCGTTTCGTATTGCGGCAGCGCATTCATGACCCGCTGCGGAGGAAACGCAACGACAACCTCTGTTCCCTCCCGCAATCGCGATTTGAGAAAGAGTTCGGCCTCATGCAATTCAACCAGCCCCTTGACGATCGGCAGACCAAGTCCGGCGCCCTCCTCGGAGTTTTTCAGCGCCAGCGCGCCACGACCGAAGCAGGCCATTACCACCGCGATTTCTTCCTCGGGAATGCCGGGACCTGTGTCGCGCACTGCAAGGTATTGACCGCCAATGCTGGTCCACCCAACCTTGATTGTCACGACGCCGCCCTGGGGCGTGAATTTGACGGCGTTGCTCAACAGATTCAAAATAATCTGGCGCACGGCGCGCAAATCCGCCCAAAGCGGCGGCAATCCCGTCTCAATTGCTTCGACAAGGGTTATATTTCTTTTCTGAGCGCGTATGGCGAGGAGATGACGACACTCTGCGGCGACTCCAGCCAACGACAATCGTTGTTCGCGCAACTCGTAACGACCGGCCTCTACGCGCGACAAGTCGAGAATTTCATTTATCAGGCCCAGCAAATGCTGGCCGCTGCGAAGAATGTCGCGAGAATACTCTCGGTAGGCCGGGTTTTCGTGCGGCCCATAGAGTTCGTCAGCGAGGACTTCTGAGAAACCGAGGATGGCGCTCAGAGGAGTGCGCAACTCATGGCTCATCGTAGAGAGGAATCTGGATTTCGCCAGATTGGCCTCTTCGGCGCGCCGTCGCGCTTCGTCCGAATTCGCTTTCGATCGCTCCAGTTCGGCGATAAGCTCATCTTTCTCTGCCTGAATGAAAAAATTGTCGGCCAGGGTCCATCGCAATCGATAGGCGACGCGCAGATAAAAAAGATGCGCTAATACCAGTAAAGCCAGCAGCGGCGCCGCCTCCGTCGCCGGGTAGACGCTGGCGAGGTAGATAGCGAACCCAACCGCCGCCGGACCGAGCGCCGCATAAAGGGCGACGGGAACCGTTGCGTTCGCTAAAGCTTCGACGCCGGCGCGCAGCAGCAGCCCCCCCGCGACGACGATCGGCGCGGCCCGGTGGTTGACCAGAAAAGGAGAAATTGCGCTCGCCCAGACCAGCCCATTAAGCCCCTCGGCGAGGAGTATCCGGGACCTGCGGCGCAATAGGGGAGTTTTCGTCTCCGACTCGCTGATCATTCGACGGGCGACAGCCTGACGAACCATTATGCCCATCAGCGCCGCCAGCATCCAGATCAACACAAGATCCGCCGCCAGGATCTCCCGCGCAGACCATGAGGCCACGAACAACATGCCCAGGTCGAGCGGCAGAAGATTGATGCGGGTTTTGGCATAAACATCCATCAAACCGAGATCGCAGGTACGATTGCCGGTGTCTGAGGTTGTCAGCTTTTCACGCGCCGCCCGCACCCGCGCCCCAAGCCGGTGCTTTTGGGCCACGGTCTGGGGACCGTCTCCCCGATCCTCGGCAACATTTCCATCGATTTTGTCGTTCATCGTCCCGGCGGCCATAAACTTAAGGTTGACCATATGACAGGACCATAATCTTTAATGATCGTCTGACAACCCCGGAATTTAGCCCAAGCGTGTGCGCGTCTTTAGGTTTTCCGGATTGATCAAGATCCGGGAAAACCGGTCACGCAGCGCCAAAAGCCCTTTCAGACCGCTAAGACCATGGAGAGAAAGGTTGTTCCGACCGGAGCTTCCTTCCGCTTCGGCAAGCCGACAACGGTCGGAGAAATCGTTGTGATGTGAACGCGGAAAAAAATTATGTTTAAAAATCGATTATCCACGGTTCTTTCGCGCTCCCTGCTTTCAAGGCGTGGCGGAACCGCGGTCAGGTTACGAGGCAATATGAAATTACCTGATTCAGTATTGTCGTTGAGGGTTTATTGTATTTTCGACGCACGAAAATGGTCGCGATGAAGGTGATAGAGCGCTCGCACAGTCTCTGATCCCGCCAACAGTCTCTGTCGCTTGTTGACATAAAAACGAACAACACAGATCGGAAATGCGCAATGTCGGTTTTGAATGGCTCGCTGCGCAGGACTGGACGAAAGAATTTCATAACGCCTGTCCTGGACTCGAATTTTCCTCTTGTTTTGCAGGGGTCTTTGTGACTGTTGCACGCGCGATGGCTGAGCCATGACCTGCGAGGAGGCGGCGCGACCCGATGCACGCGCAAGCGCCATTGATGAGATTGTGTCGCGCATCCGCGCCTGCGACGTCTGCGTAACCGAGCCAGACGGTCCGCGGCTCCCTCACCCGCCGCGTCCCGTGCTGCGGGTCAGCACGACTGCCCGTCTGCTGATCGCCAGCCAGGCTCCGGGAAATCTCGTCAATCAGACCGGCGTTCCCTTCAACGATCCGTCCGGCGACAGGCTGCGCGCCTGGCTCGGTCTCGACCGAGACCGATTTTACGATGTCACGCGCATCGCCATCGTTCCGATGGGGTTTTGCTTTCCGGGTTACGACAAGTCCGGCGCTGATCTGCCGCCGCGGCGGGAATGCCGTGAACGATGGCATGACCGGCTTTTCGACACTCTTCCACAGATCGATACAGTGCTGGCGATCGGCCGATACGCACAGGCGTATCATTTCAGGCGTCTGGGCCATGTCCTGCCGTCCAACGCCAGCATGACCGACATCGTTCGGCGCTGGCGCGAATTCGAGAAAACCCATCCTCGTCTCATTCCATTACCGCACCCCTCGTGGCGCAACTCCGGTTGGTTGAAGCGCAATCCCTGGTTCAAGGCCGAATTACTCCCTGTTTTAAAGGCCGAAGTCATGCGATTGACCCAACATGAATAAATATGACGCAAGAAATGTTTGTGTCGGTCATGGCGCGCGGCGCGTTCTGCTCGGCAACGACAGGCCGTTGAGCCTCATCGCCGGACCCTGCGCGCTGGAGAACCGCGATATGGCGGTCTCTGTCGCCGAAGAACTGGCGCGACTGTCTGATCGACTAGGCGTCGGAGTTATTTTCAAAGCCTCATATGACAAGGCTAACCGCACCAGCCACGCCAGCCCACGCGGCGTCGGCCTGGCCGCCGCCTTGCCGATTTTTCGCGATATCAAATCGGCCACGGGCCTCCCCGTCACGACCGATGTCCACGAGAGCGCCGACTGCGCTCGTGTCTCGGAGGTCGTCGATCTTCTGCAAATACCCGCTTTTTTGTGTCGACAAACCGACTTGATTGTCGCTGCGGCGGCAACCGGACGACCCGTCAATATCAAGAAAGGACCATTCATGGCGCCAGAGGATATGCGCCACGCCATCGATAAAGCTCGCGACGCCGGCTGCGGGGACGCGCTGGTGACCGAGCGCGGCGCGAGCTTCGGCTATCATGCGCTGGTGGCGGACATGCGCGCCCTGCCGATCCTCGCGGAAACGGGCGCGCCGGTGATCTTCGACGCGACCCACGCTGTTCAGGCGCCAGGCGGCAATTCAACAGAGTCCGGCGGCGACCGTCGTTTCGTTGCAGCGCTGACGCGCGCCGCCGTGGCGGTCGGCGTCGCAGGACTGTTTATTGAAACCCATCCGACCCCTGAATGCGCCATCTCGGATCGGCGCACGCAATGGCCGCTGGATCGACTCGAAGCCCTGATCGAAGATGCGCTTGCCTTCGATCGGGTGAGAAAAACGAGGGTTAATCGCTGACTCATTCAAGAACCGGCGGATGGGAGAAGAAACTTTGCTGCGCCGCAGCACGTCAAGTTGTCACCAGCGCCCTGAAACCATGCATCCCGTGAAAGACTTTTGCGCTTATGCGTGACGACTTTACAGACCGGCTCCATATAGTGGGATTGAAGAAGACAAATCCAGAATCATGACGCTCATGATAACGCAATTTCAAAAAATCGATCCGAAACAGGCGGAGAAGATTATCCATCCCCTGTACGTGCGCGTCACCCACTGGATTACTGCGATCGCCGTTTCCATCATGTCGATGAGCGGCCTCAAAATCTGCAATGGATCGCCGATCAACCCGCTGCAATTCCCGGCCGACGTCACCCCCGGCCGCTGGCTTGCGGGCGCGATCGCCCGGCATTTCGCCGGGATGTGGCTGAAGGCGCTCAACGGCATCGCCTATCTCATTTACGGCGTCGTTTCCGGAAATGTTTGGCGTAGCCTGATCAGATTTCAGCACATGGCAGCCTATCGCTATACACGGATGGAACTGAACCGCCTGGTCTTGCAAGGAACGGGCGAATATAATCCGGCTCAGCACATAGTTTACATTTCAGTGATCTGGATTGTAATCCTGCTGGCATTCTCCGGGTTGACGATGAGGAATCCGGTTCAGCTCCATAATCTTGCGAACTTTTTTGATGGATATGATCAAGGACGCAAGATCTATTTCTTCGCCATGCTGGGTCTCGCGCTATTTACTTTCATACATGCGAGCATTGCTATGGCGGTCAAAGGAACGATCAAGTCGATGTTTACAGGGCGACTGGCCCAGAAACCGCCGAAACAGATTGGAGCGCAAAAATGAGCGCAAAAAATCCGCGTAAATCAAGAATTTCCTTGAAAGACTTTCGTCCGCAGATCGAGCGGATCGAACGGCGTCTATTCCTTAAACAGGGCCTCTCGCTCGGCGCGCTGACGATGTTGTCGGGTTGCACCCTCAAGGATGACGACGCCGTCGACAAAATGCTCTGGGCCATGTCACACTGGAACGACAGGTTCCAGGCAGCGATCTTCAATCCCAATAAATTGGCTCGAACCTACAGCGAAGCGGAGGTCACAGAGCCATTCCCCTTCAACGCCTATTATGAACAACCGATGGCGCCCGTCATCTATGGGCCAGACTACCAACTCGAACTTGGCGGATCGATTTCGGACAAAAAGCCATGGAGAATCGAGGATTTGCGCGCCCTTCCGCAAACGAGCCAGATCACCCAGCATATTTGTGTGGAGGGATGGAGCGCCGTTGGTAAATGGGGCGGCGTCGTATTCAAAACCTTCCTCGAACGCATCGGCGCTGATCTCACTGCTAAGTATGTTGGCTTTAAATGTGCGGACAAATATTCTACCAGCATAGACATGCCGAGCGCGCTACACCCGCAAACCCTGCTGACGCTGGATTTTCCAGGAACCCCAGGAGAAACCAAATATGGATTCCCGGTGAAGATCCGCATACCGACCAAGCTGGGATTCAAAAATCCTAAATTTGTCACCGAGATCTTCGTCACTAACGATTATCCCGGCGGCTATTGGGAGAATCAGGGCTACAACTGGTTCAGCGGATCGTGAACTTTCCGCAAATAAAATGTCTTATGAGTTGAGCGTTTATACCCTGCGCTCAACTCAAGCTCCTTCGGTAATTTATCGATTTCCTGCTGATCGTTGACCTGTTCAGTGATGTCATCCTGAACGCCCTGGAGATAATCGACATTGCAGCGATTGTCCCTCAATGGTTTAATGACCGGACGATTATGGAACAGATCGCAACTTTTTGGATAGTTGCGCAAGTTGACTATGATCGGCTCGCTTTTTTTAATGGCCGGGCCAGGGAGTCGAGTGCCGGCGATTGCGGCCAATGGTCTCCGCTTGCGCCCAGCCACACATATCTTCTAACGCCTTGATGGCGAAGACATTTTCATAGCTCTTAAGATCGGGCTTGCAAAGCGACGCGGCGTCTACACAAAAGTAAAGAATTCAGATCAAAATTTGCGGAATGACGCCATTAACTTTTTGAACCAAGAACATGCTGTTATACAGATGTATATACAGGCCTCAGTCTCCGACATGCAAAGATTTTAGCGTCAAACTTGCTGGTCTTCGATAAGTTTTTTGATGTTTTCGATTGTTTGCGTCGCGCCATCCTGCAGCGCGACCCGGATAAGTTTCTGGAACGGTCGCATGACCAGTTCCAACTCCTCAAGTTCAAAGGTGAAAGATACTCGTGTCGCCTCATCTCCTTCGCGATAAAATTCATAGGTAGATCTGAACGGCTCAGTCGCGCCTTTTATTTCCAGTTTCTCGGGGACATCGAATTTTGTGACCTCGAAAATTGATTCGCTATCGATACCTCGATCGCGCGTGACCTGACGTCCCCGAAATCCCACGCCGACAGGAGGAGAGCCCAGCGGCTCCAGCTCGACAACCTGCGGACACCATTTTGGATAGTTATCGAAAAAATGATCAGCGACGAATTCAAAGACCTTAGTGATTGAACATTGAACTATGTCTTCGGCTTGTCCAGATACGGGCTTTGCGGCTCCGAGACCGAGCATGTTAACCCCCCGTGCGTGTTCGGTCGAAAATTGACTATAGGGGTATATATAGCGTCTATGGCTTTGGTAAACTGCTGCGAGAAACCAAAATGACCTTCCCGTTTAAACGGGATGCGAGAGACAGGGGCTGGAGGAATAGACCAAATTTTTGGCTCCTCGTGGCCCCCCTCCCCCCGATATTCCTGTTCATGGTTGAGGTCGCTCCTGCAATCCCTGTGCGACCGGTCGGTTTTTCATAAAACTCCGTGGAGCTTGGACGAAATTGGTGCGCGGCGCCCCCGATCCGGGCCATACGTAAGGGACATGATTTTCGGGACTAATGACTGTAATCGACGCGGGCAAATCGACATGTTGCGCACGACAGCAGCCGCCTTTTTAATCCTGCGTCCATTTAATCGCCCTTTTTGTTCAGCACACAGGGCGCAAGGATCGTCGACGGGTAGACCGGGCATGGCGATGGACGGGAGCAAAACATGGGCGCCGATCTGTCGATTGGCTGGGAAATTTTCGAGATCATCTGGATCAACATTTTGCTCTCGGGCGATAATGCGATCTTGATTGCGCTCGCCTGCCGTCAATTGCCGACTCGCCAGCGTCGTTGGGGAGTCTTTCTGGGCGCCCTTGGCGGGGTGGTTTTGCGGATCGTCTTCACGCTGATCGTCGTCGAGCTGATGGATTTTCCGATGCTGAAGGCCCTCGGCGCGGTAATGTTGCTGTTGGTCGCCATTAAACTGCTCATTGACGAAACCGAGCATTCGGACGTCACAGCAAAGCCCAATCTATGGGGCGCTGTGGTTTCGATCGTTATGGCCGACGCGGTGATGTCGCTAGACAATGTGCTGGCGATCGCGGCCGCTGCGCATGGCTCTTCGAAATTGATTATCTTTGGGATCGTGCTGTCGGTGCCAATCGTCATGTTTGGCGCAGGATTTTTGCTAAAAGTGCTCGAGCGCTTTCCCGCTCTGGTCTGGGCTGGCGCAGGGCTTCTTGGCTGGGTGGCCGGAGAAATGATGGCGAGCGATCCCTTTGTCGCCACACATTCAAAAAATTTGGTTCAGCCCGAATGGCTGGAGCACGGGCTGGCGATATGCGGCGCGACGCTGGTTTTGGCCAGCGCTTTCGCCATCGAGATTTGGCGACAATGGCGCGCGGATCAAATCAAGCCCAAGGCCGGCGATCAGTAGAGAAAAACGCCCCGGCTTTTTGCCGGAGCGTTCTCGATTCAGTTGATTTGTTGGTTCAGGCGCGCTGTCCAAAAATCTGGCCCAAAACCTTCTCGATCTCGTTTTGGGCTGTTTGCGGCCCGTTGGAAGCCGCAGAGCCACCGGGACCGCGATTAATCTGAAGCTGTTGTTTGATTTTGTCGATTGCCTGCTGGACGGAAGCCTGATCCAACCCGCCCGTGGCCGACGCATCAGCAGTTTCCAGAGGATCGCCGCCTCGACTGCGAGGATCCTGACCGCCGCTGGCCGGGGGCCGACCCGGACCACCTGGCATGCCGCCGCCGCGCGCAAGTTCGCCCAGAACCTTGCCGAAAATTTCGCCAAGACCGCCGCCCGGGGCTGGGCCGCCTCGGGGAGAAGACTGGGGACCGCCGGCGATTACCTGTCCAAGAATGTCGCCAAGCCCGCCGCCAAGCCCGCCGCCGCGTTGACCCTGCTGACCGCCTCCGAGCACCTGACCAAGGATGTCGCCCAGACCGCCGCCACCGCCGCCGGAGCCGCCGCCGCGGGGAGCCTGCTGGCCGCCACCCAGAACCTGGCCGAGAATATCGCCAAGACCACCGCCGCCTGTGCCGCCGCGTGGGCCGCCCTGACCGCCGGCGATGACCTGACCAAGAATGTCGCCTAGACCGCCACCCCCGGCGCCGCCGGCGTTGGCGCCGCCGCGCATGAGCTGCTCAAGCATCTGGCCGACGATCCCGCCCATGCCGCCCTGGCCCATGGATTTGTTAAGCCCGCCAAATAGAACGGAGGCGAGGATCGGGAGGAGCTGGCTCAGAATATCCGGGCTAACGCCGGTTTGCTGGGCGGCGGCGCGGACGATCTGGCTGGCGTTATCCTCGGAGCCAAAGAGACTGAGAACCGCCGTCTGACCGCGATCGATCGCGTCGGGGGCATGCGCCGCGTCGGCGTGGTCGTGCGCAGAGCATTCATGGGCGGCGCACAGACACTCCACGACTTTGCCCAGCCCCTCGGGGTGTTCGACTGTTTTCTCAAGGCCCACAGAAAGAGCGGGCGCCAGCGCATCGACCGCATTTTTGATCTGCTCCTGCGACAGCCCGAAACGCTCCGCCAGATTGGCGATCAATTGACCGCCCTGAGCCGAGGAAAGAAGTGCATCCAAGTCCGCCATACGCGTCTCCATCGACTGCCGCTCAAGGGCAGGGAAAAATGATAGCCAATCAGGCATCTGACCGGGTGGAGCTTCTGTCCAAGCTTCCGTGACGACCCGGCCTCGCGGCCGTTACAACCGCCTCAGACAAGTGATACGGTTCATCTCAACTTTCAAGTGAATAGCCCCTGAATGCAAGCGCCCGGCATATCAATGGCGCCAAAGCGTCTCGACAACAGCGGGGCTTGTCTTGACAGACCCCGGATGACGCGACATCACTCTGCTGGAATTTCGTCTGACACCTTTCGGCCGCCTCTGGCGGCGAGCCAGCGCCGGGCCGGGTGTCCGGACATCACTATCCGAAAGCGCCAATATGAACATCCATTCCCGTCGCGACCTGCCGCCGCTCAAAATCCTGCTTTGCTCGCCGCGCGGATTTTGTGCTGGGGTCGTGCGCGCCATTGACGCTGTCGAACGCGCACTCGCGAAATACGGCCCGCCAGTTTATGTCCGGCATGAAATTGTTCACAATCGCTATGTCGTTGAGTCCCTCAAAGCCAAGGGCGCCATTTTCGTCGAAGAGCTTGAGGAAATCCCCGATACCGCCGCGCCGGTGATTTTTTCCGCCCACGGCGTTCCTAAATCCGTCTCGGCCGAGGCTGGAAAACGTAATTTCCTTGCCATAGACGCCACTTGTCCACTCGTGACCAAAGTTCATCGGGAGGCGGAAATCCACTGGCGCCGTGGTCGCCGGATTCTACTTGTCGGCCATGCAGGCCATCCGGAAGTCGTTGGCACTATGGGACAATTACCAAAGGACGCCGTAATTTTGGTCGAGTCGGTTGCAGATATCGCCAATCTCAACCTCGATGACGAGAGCAACCTCGCTTATGTAACCCAGACTACTCTCTCGCTCGACGACTCGCGTGAAATCGTCGAGGCGCTGACCAAGCGGTTCCCGCATATCGTCGGTCCGCACAAAGAAGATATCTGCTACGCCACAACCAACCGTCAGGCGGCTGTCAAGGAAGTCGCGCCGAATGTCGACGCCGTGATCGTGGTCGGTTCCCCAAACTCGTCAAATTCGCAACGTTTGCGCGAAGTCGCCGAACGCGCCGGGGCGCCGGCGCAACTCGTTCAGGGTCGCGGCGAAATCGACTGGTCGATCTTCGGGGCCATTTCATCGCTCGGGATCACTGCTGGCGCTTCCGCGCCAGAAGTCCTGGTTGAGGAGATCATGGACGCCTTCTCCGAGCGCTACGCCATCACAATCGAGACTGTCTCGACGGCGGATGAAAATGTATCCTTCCCACTGCCTAAGGAACTGCGGGCAATCGCCTGAGCGACCCGCGGACTCCAACCCATGGCGGTCTATACAGAAGTTGACGACGCCGAACTCCTCGGCTTCGTTTCGACCTACGACATTGGAGCTCTACTATCCTGCAAGGGGATCGCAGAAGGGGTTGAAAACTCAAATTTTTACCTGCACACGCGCGCTGGCAGCTTCATCCTTACTTTATACGAAAAGCGTGTCCGCGAAGCCGACCTGCCCTTCTTCCTGAGCCTCATGGAGCATCTCTCTGCGCGCGGGTTGAATTGTCCGCAACCAGTAAAAAATCGCAATGGATCAGCGCTCGGTCGTCTCTCCGGCCGACCAGCGGCGATTGTGACATTCCTGGAGGGATATTCCATTCACCATCCTGAGCCGCTTCATTGCGCAGCACTGGGCGATGCGCTGGCGCGTCTGCATCTTGCCGGCGGCGATTTTTCGATGGCCCGTCCGAACCGGTTGTCCGTGAGCGACTGGCGGCCCTTGTTCTCCCCCCATGCCAAACGCGCGGACGAATTGGAAACGGGTCTACGCGCTCTGATCGAGAGTGAATTGTCCACACTGGAGGGAGACTGGCCTCACGGCTTGCCGCAGGGAGTGATCCACGCCGATCTTTTTCCGGACAATGTTTTCTTTCTTGACGATCGACTCTCCGGACTGATCGACTTTTATTTCGCCTGCACCGACGCCCTCGCCTATGATTTGGCGATTTGCCTCAACGCCTGGTGCTTCAGACCCGATCATGCTTACAGTATCGAGTGCGGAACCGCCCTGCTGGAGGCCTATCAACGGCTGCGACCTTTGAACAATGCCGAAACGGCTGCGTTCCCGATGCTAGCCCGCGGCGCAGCGATGCGTTTCCTGCTCACGCGCTTTGTCGATAGTATCAATGTCCCGCCCGGCGCCCTGGTGCGTCCCAAGGATCCCAGAGAATATCTCGCAAAGCTGCGTTTCCACCGTGAGATCGCCGCCATTGACGCCTACGGCCTGTCGTGACGCTCGGACGCGTATCGATCTGGACTGACGGCGCCTGTTCGGGCAATCCCGGTCCGGGGGGCTGGGGCGCAATCCTGCAATTCGGCGATCGCGAGAAGGAATTATGCGGCGGCGAAGCCCTTACCACCAACAATCGCATGGAGTTGACGGCTGCGATCATGGCGCTGGAGGCTTTGACGCGCCCTTGTGTCATCGACCTTTACACCGACTCTCAATATCTCCGCGGCGGCGTCACCACCTGGATCGCGGGATGGAAGGCGCGCGGCTGGCGCACCGCCGATAAAAAACCTGTCAAAAATGTCGATCTTTGGCAAAGGCTTGAGGCGGCGGAAGCGCGACACGATGTCGATTGGCATTGGGTGAAAGGCCACGCGGGTCATGAGATGAACGAACGTGCCGATCTTCTGGCCCGCAGGGGGCTCACGTCGATGCGTCTTGGCGGTAATGTCAAAGTCATGCCCCCGATAGATTAGATTACCGGGGCTGGACTTTAAGCGTGACGATGACGTCACTTTTTCATGATGACAGGCGCGGATCGTCCACGCAGTTTTTCCCGGTCAATACGCCACTGCCCGACACCGTGACCAAGATGCGCGGGGGATCATTTCTTGAGTCTCAGGAAGCTATATTTAACTGTCGCGATAAAGAGTCGATTTCTCGTTTGAATTGAATTTGTTCCGTCACGTCGTATTGAACGCCGAGGTAATAGGCCAACCGACCGGATTCATCGAAAAGAGGTTGCAGAACCAAACGATTGTAAAAAAGCGCGCCGTTCTTTTTATAATTGCGTAACGTTACCTGGACGGGCTCATTTCGACGAATGGCTGAAACAAGCAGCTCTCGCTCAGGTTGATCGCGATCGTCATTTTGCATGAACCGGCAATTTCGGCCAATGACTTCCTTGCGTGAGTAGCCAGACATTGCTTCAAAAGCACGATTTACATAAATCACCGGCTCGTCTCTGGAAACAGAGTCGGTGAGGGTCATGCCGTTGACGCAGGATTCAAGCATCTCCGTGAGTTCACGAGGCAGATGACCGTTATTTTTTTTCACTACGATCATATGTCATGCCTCCGCAGGCGAACGAGGGTTTCAAATTTAATAAATTACTCGTGTGACAATGATCACAGCCCTGCGTCGCTAACAGTCAATCCTCGCCATTTAACGATCATTAATGGCTTCTGAGCGAAAAATTGTGACCCTGGCGAGTTCATCGCTATGGGCCCCAGAAAGATCGCCGGGACGATGCAACGCCGTAAGCCCGGAAGAGTGACGCGGATTGTCAAAATTGTGGGTCCTCTGACGTTTCCCCGAGGGCGAGACGCATCGCTTCCGCCGAGAAACGACCGTCGTCCTCATGCAGCACCAGGGGCGCGGCCAGACTCAACGGGGCCCTGGATCCCTTGACGCCGCGGAGCAAAATGCGCGTCGCTGGCGCTTTATCGCGGGGCTGCACGGGTCGGATTATGAGCCCGCCAAGACGACGATCAATCGCCGAGAGACAATGCGCCAGTGCGTCGGCTCGATGGATCATCGCAAAAATCCCGCCAGGGGCGAGCAGCGCAAGCGCAGCGCGCACCCAACACTCCAGAGATGCTGACGCCATATGGGCGCGCGCTTTGTCCGCATCCGGGCTCGCGCGCACGGTTCCGACCTCGAAAAAGGGGGGATTGGTCAACACCAGCGCCGCCTTTTCTGCGGCGAGTCCAGCGGCTTGACGGCTAGCGGGAGAAAGCAGATCCGCCTGGAAAAGACGAACTCGCGCCTCAAGGCCGTTACTTTGAACATTAGCCAGCGCCAACTCACAGGCAGCCTGGTTAATCTCCAGCAACCCGACATGAGAGTTGGGGGCGCGCAGGGCTGCAACCAAACCGACAGCGCCAGTCCCGGCTCCAACATCCAGAATGAGGCCACACGTCTCCGGGGGGGTCAGCGCCGCTAGAAGCAATGCGTCGGTGCCCGCCCGGTGTCCTCGCACCGCCTGATGCAACCGAAGTCGTCCCCCCAGAAGCGTGTCAGCGGTCGTTCCCGTTGAAGACTGAGTCATGCGGCGGCGGATCTCGAAGCGTGGGATCAGAAGCAAATGTGACCCGAATTCACCGGAAAAACAAACTCTCCGGATTCCCGTGACCCTTGTTCGGCCAGGTCGCTTGATGACTTGCCGGGTGGGGCGGGAGGTCGTAAGTTCCCGCCTGAAAAAAAACATCTCTTGGCCGGGGAGGCTCTGTGGGCATCGTTATTCCGCTCGAAGAAAAAAAAGACGCAGGCCTCGACAGTCTCATCAGCCTCATCGGCCCCGATCTCGAGCGCACAAATCAGTTGATCATTCAGCGCACTGGATCGGACGTAACGACGATCCCTGAAGTCGCGAACCACCTGATTTCGGCAGGGGGTAAACGCTTGCGTCCCATGCTGGTGCTCGCCACCGCCGGCATGTGCGGCTATCGGGGAGATGGGCATCTTAAATTCGCTGCGGGCATCGAATTCATGCACACCGCGACCTTATTGCACGACGATGTCGTGGATGAGTCCGGCATGCGGCGGGGCAAGATCGCCGCCAGAATGCTCTGGGGCAATCAGACGTGTGTGCTAGTGGGCGATTTTTTGCTCGGGCACGCTTTCAAAATGATGGTCGAGCCGGGCGCGATCGCGCCGCTCACCGTGGTTTCTCAGGCGGCGGCCGTGATCGCCGAGGGCGAAATCCTGCAATTGAACGCAGCCAAGGACACCAGCACCACTGAAGACGCCTACATGGCGGTGATCCGCCGCAAGACGGCGGAACTTTTCGCCGCAGCCGCCGAAGTCGGCGTGATGCTGGCCAGCAAATCCAGGACCGATGAAGAGGCGGCGCGGAGTTATGGGATGAACCTTGGCGTCGCCTTTCAGTTGATCGACGACGCCCTCGATTATGGCGGGTCCTCGGCAAAGCTGGGCAAAAATGTCGGCGACGACTTCCGCGAGGGCAAGATCACGTTGCCTGTCGTCCTGGCGTTCCGTCGCGGCTCCGACAAGGAGCGCGAATTTTGGCGACGCACGCTGGAAAAAGGCGAGATCACGGATAGCGATGTAGAAACCGCCTGTGGCCTGATGAAAAAGCACAAAGCCCTCGACGACACCATCGAGCGAGCTGCGCATTACGGCGCAATCGCACGCGACGCGATGGAAATTTTCCCGGCGTCGCCCTGGAAAAGCGCTTTGCTCGAAGTGGTCGATTTCTGCATCGATCGCGTCTACTGATTGCTCCGGCGAGCGGCCTGACATTCTCTCAGGCCCCGACAAACTTGGATGGCCGCGATCAGCGCGGCTACCGTCATCAACATCCTCAACATGATCCTGCCCGGTCTGAAGGCGCGCGCCGCCACCGGTCGTCTCCTGTGAATTGAGCCGGACTTCAGGTCGAAATCGAGCGTCATGCGCCCATCCTTCGAGGCCCCTCGCCAATATCATGCGGTGAGGTCTGCACTTGAAGGAATGCTATGCTCGAATGATTGACAAATTCTCGCTGACACGGAAGCGTGCAGCGCACCCCCGACATCGTGATTGAACCGCAGGGAACGGAGACAAGCGTGACCCGGAAGGACGAGCCGCCTCAGACGGCGGCGACAAAAACAGATATCGCGTATTTTGATGAAGACTCGACTCCGCCCGTCGCAGAAAAACGCCCATTTGTGAAAATAACGCATGGGCGACAAAAAAATGATCCCTACGCATGGCTAGCTGCGCCTAACTGGCGCGAAGTGTTGCGCAATCCCAAAAAAATTCCCAAGGATATCGCTGCGCTGGTCAAGGAGGAAAACGCTTATTGCGCGCGTGTCGTTGCGCCGCTGAAAGGACTGCGTCAAACGCTGGTCGCCGAGTTACGCGGTCGGATCAAGGAAGACGACAGAGACGTGCCGGAGCCCGACGGCCCCTACGCCTATTACGGACGTTTCCGCGACGGTGCGGAACACTCAATCTATTGCCGCATGCCCCGCGATGGCGGGCCGGAGACCATTTTGCTCGACGGCGAGGCGCTCGCGAATGGTCATGATTTTTTCGATCTCGGCGAAATCGCCCATGCGCCCGATCATGCCCAGTTGGCATGGAGCGTGGACGACACTGGCTCGGAGCTCTACGCCATTCGCACTCGCAGCCTGAGTGATGGTCTAGATCGTCCCGATATTGTCTCCGACACGGATGGGTCGGTTGTCTGGAGTGCAGATTCACGCGCGTTCTATTATGTGCGGATTGATGACAATCATCGCACTTCCCGGGTTTATCGACATGTCATCGGTGAAGATCCGGCGCAGGACAAGCTGATCGTCGAGGAGCCGGACGGCGCATGGTTCGTATCTCTCTCAGAAAGCCGCTGTCGACGTTTTGGAATCGTGTCTATTCACGGACATGACGCCACAGAATGCTGGTTGATCGACCTGCGTTCGTCAGAGACCCCTGCGCGCTGCGTCGCGCGCCGCGAGGAAAAGCTTCGATATGAGGTCGAGACGCATGGCGATCGGCTTTACATTCTCAACAACGCCGACGGCGCTGACGACTTTCGTATATCCATCGCGCAGCTATTTGCGAGCGAACGCGCCAACTGGCGCGATTTTATCGCGTATCGTCCCGGCGCGATGATTGTCGGGATGACAGTGTTTCAGAATTTTCTGGTCTGGTTGATTCGCGACAATTCCCTGCCATGCATCCAGGTCCGAGATCTTGCTTCGGGAGAAGAGCATTCAATAGCCTTTGACGAGGAGGCCTATGCGCTATCTCTCGAACCCGGACTGGAGTTTGAAACGAACTCTTTGCGTTTCAGCTATTCGTCGATGACGACTCCCGAGGAAATCTGGGACTATAATATGGTCACGCGGACCCGCGCGCTCCGCAAGCGTCAGGAAATTCCATCCGGTCACGATCCTGAAAAATATGTGACCCGTCGTCTCTTCGCGCCCGCGCCGGAAGGCGAGACCATACCCGTGACCCTTCTGTACCGCGCCGATTTCAGGCCCGGCGCTGCCGCGCCGCTGCTGCTTTACGCTTACGGCGCTTATGGTCACGCCTTGTCCGCGAGTTTTGACGAAGACGCGCTATCCCTGGTCGATCGCGGTTTCGTCTACGCTATCGCGCATGTGCGCGGCGGAACCGACAAGGGCTGGGGATGGTATGAGTCCGGCAAGCTCGCACACAAGAATAACAGCTTCTTTGATTATATCGCCGTCGCGCATCATCTGATCGATCATGGCTACACGCGCGCGGGGGCCATCATCGCGCAGGGCGCCTCAGCGGGCGGCATGTTGATGGGCGCAGTAGCAAATATGGCTCCCGAACTCTTTGCCGGCATCATCGCTGGCGTGCCTTTCGTCGACGTGCTTAATACGATGTTGAGGGACGATCTGCCGCTGACGCCGCCGGAATGGCTCGAATGGGGAAATCCGCTCGAAGACCCTGTCGTTTTCGACAGGCTTGCGGCTTATTCGCCCTACGATAATGTGAAAGCTCAAAACTATCCGCCGATCCTTGTCATCGCCGGGCTAACAGACCCGCGCGTGACCTATTGGGAGCCGCTTAAATGGGTCGCGAAACTGCGAGCGACAATGACAGGCGGCGGCCCGGTATTGCTGCACACTCATATGGGAGCCGGACACGCCGGGGCTTCCGGCCGCTTCGAGGCGCTGGAGGATACGGCGCTTGAATTCGCTTTTGCCATTGCCTGCGTCGCCCGCTCGACGCAGGTCGATCCATCGCGCTAATCTCTTGACATCCAGAAAGGCGCCGCGCGGAGAAACGCCCCATGTCCATCGAGTCTAAACATCCCGAAACCATTGCGCTTCACGCCGGCTGGCGCGCCGACGCCACCAATGGCGCCGTTGCAGTGCCGATATACCAGACGACCTCCTATCAGTTCCGCGACACAGATCATGCCGCAAATCTTTTTGCGCTGAAGGAGTTGGGCCATATCTACACGCGCATCGGCAATCCAACGACCGGCGTGCTGGAAGCGCGGCTTGCAGCGCTGGAGGGCGGCGCAGCGGCCCTCGCACTTTCCTCGGGACAGGCTGCCTCCGCCTTCGCCGTACAGAACCTTGCGAAAGTCGGCGATAACATCGTCTCCTCGACCGATCTTTATGGCGGCACCTGGAATCTCTTCGCCAACACACTGAAGGATCAGGGTCTAGAGGTGCGATTCGTGGATCCGGCCGATCCGGAGAACTTTCGCCGCGCCACCGATGACCGCACCCGCGCCTATTACGCCGAAACCTTGCCCAATCCCAAGCTGACTGTTTTTCCGATTTCCGAGGTCGCGGCGATCGGCAAGGAATATGGGATACCGTTGATTGTAGACAATACCGCAGCGCCCATTATTGCCCGCCCGCTTGATCATGGCGCGGCGGTTGTCGTTTACTCGACAACGAAATATCTTGGCGGTCACGGCACATCAATTGGCGGCGCGATTATCGACGGCGGGAATTTCGACTGGGAGAAATTCCCGCAACGCCAACCGGCGCTGACGACGCCTGACCCGAGCTATCACGGCGCGGTTTGGGTCGAGGCTGTGAAGCCGATCGGGCCTGTCGCCTACGCTATAAAGGCGCGCACGACGCTACTGCGAGACCTGGGCTCGGCGCCTTCTCCATTTAATGCATTCCTGACGCTTCAGGGCATCGAGACCGTTACGCTGCGTATGGAGCGTCATGTAAAGAATGCGCAAAAGGTTGTTGATTTTCTCGCCAACCGCAGCGAGGTGACCCGAGTCATCCATCCCTCCCAGCAAAGCGGCGAAATGCGCCGACGCGCAGACGCTTATTTGAAAGGCGGCTATGGAGCCCTGCTCGGCTTTGAGCTGAGAGGCGGGCTGGAGGCTGGGCGGCATTTTATCGATGCGCTGACGATGTTTTACCATGTAGCGAATATCGGAGACGCGCGAAGCCTCGCGATCCATCCGGCGACCACCACTCATTCGCAGCTTTCGGAGGAGTCCCAACTCGCCAGCGGAGTTACGCCTGGCTATGTGCGGCTTTCCATCGGCATCGAACATATCGACGACATTCTGGCCGATCTGGAGCGTGGCCTTGAGGCGGCTGGGGCGGCCTGAGGCTCTCTACCGGCTCCCGCCTTTTCAGCTTTCTCCGCAGGGGAATATGGAAAGCTCTTTCAAATATTGACTAAATTTGTAGACTATATATACAAAAACCCGGTTCCTCTTAGATGGGGCGGGGGGGCGTTTTGGATTTCATCGATTACAAAATTCTGGCCATCCTTCAGGAGGATTTGTCCGCGTCGGTCGCCGATGTCGCGTCAAAGGTTGGTCTATCGCAAACTCCCTGCTGGAAGCGCATACAAAAGCTTGAGTCTTCGGGAGTCATCGCTCGCCGCGTCGCCATCTTGTCGCCGGAAGCAGTGGGGCTGGGTCTGACGGTTTATGTCTCAATTGTCGTCGGCGAGCATTCCGAAGAGTGGCTGGAGAACTTTACAAATCAGATCAATAACATGCCTGAGGTTGTCGAGTTTTATCGAATGGCCGGCGATATCGATTATCTGCTCAAAGTCGTCGCCGCGAATATTGCTCAATTTGACGAATTTTACAAAAAACTGCTGAAAATCTCGACCTTTAAGAATGTCGCCTCACGTTTTGCAATGGAGCGCATCAAATCGACGACTGCGCTGCCGCTCGGGGTTTATCTAAAACGTTCTGGGGAGCGTATCGAGAGAAAATCGACTGATCTCTCCGGTTGGTGAGTGCTGCTTGATCGAAAGTCGCAAACATCATCCAAGTTTGTCGACTATCAGTCTCCCCGATACCCGATCTCATGCATGGAAATTTTCCCGAACGGCGACAATTTACTGGTGAGAGTCAATTTCCGGAATACCGGACTTGTCTCCATTCTCTCGCCAAACGGGCCGCTTATGCTCCTGGACAATTATCTTCTTTCTGCTGACGCATTCAAGGCAAGCCAAGCCGCGCACGGCCGTCAAGCTTCCCCCGCCGTCGCTCTCGCCTGGGACAACGCCTTGCCTGAAATTGCCCAACGCGCGTTCAGGGACGGCGTCGGTCTCGACTATTTCAATGAAATGATCAAGGATTTACTTGATCTGATCGAGTCTTTTCACATAACGACACGAAAAGTCATGCTATCGTCCGCCCCCAAATTGTGGGCGCACCAAAAAATCGGACTTTTCGACAATCTCGATCCAAGGAGCGATATTGATATCAAAAAAATCAGGGAAATCGCTTTACGTTACAGGTCAAATCCATTCATCGAAAATGATTATTTTAGCTGGTGTTTGCTCGATTGCATGATCTGCGCGGAGATCAGGATGTTCGCCCGTGTCATGGTGTCGACGCAGTTTGGTTCCGCGCCTGCTAACCCTGCTTATTTTATGTCAAAGGGCGATCCCGCGCGCTACAAAATTCTCAAACCACTCTTCTTCGTTCTTGGACTTCTCGCAAATTATATCACGCCTGCGGTGCTTGGTTACTACGCCGTCGAGTATGGTAATGAGATCATTGGCGGATTATTTTACGCTATTTCTGCGGTCGGCCTTTGTTCCTTTATTGCGACATACAGGAAGCGGCAGGCTGTCAGAAAGCGCAACGAAGCTCTACTCGATAAGGTTTTTGAGCTTTACGCAGCCCTTGATAGCGACAAAATTCCCGACGCACGTCTGTCCACCCTGCTGGAAGAGGCCAATGCGCTCGGCGCGCGTTTCGACAGGATCATCCCGGCCATTGCTGGCTTCAATTATGCGCAGGCGACCGAGGGATCGGGTTGAGTGGCGAATAACCTCTCTCAAATGGCGGGATCGGGCAGGACGACAGAGCCGCCGTCGGTGATTGTGATAGTGTAAAGGCGAAATGCTGCAATGCAGTAAACATCTCGAATATGGAGGCGGTTCGTGAAAAAATTTAAATGGAAACTTTACCTCCCATGGATCGCGTTCATCGCGATCGCATCAGGGCTTCTCTATATGTATCAGCATCAGACGACACGAACGTCTGGGCGAGAAATCACCTTTAGTGAACTTCTTGTGCAAATTGACGAGGGCCGCGTCCATGATGTGATTATCGCCGGCAACGAGATTAGCGGACATTTCAATGATAACAGGTCTTTCCAGACTTATGCGCCCGCAGATCCCAATCTCATCCAACGCCTTCAGGGCAAGCGCGTTCAGATCACCGCCAAGCCGTCTGGCGAAGGATCAGGCAATTTCTGGTTGAACCTTTTGCTCAATCTTCTTCCCCTGGTCCTCTTCATTGGCCTCTGGTTAATGATGTCACGACAGATGAATGGCGGCATGGGCGGCCGTGGTCCAATGGGTTTTGGCAAGTCCAAGGCCAAATTGATGACCGAGACGCAAGGCCGCGTCACCTTTGACGATGTCGCCGGCGTCGACGAAGCGAAGGAAGATCTTCAGGAGATCGTCGAATTCCTGCGCGATCCGCAGAAGTTCCAGCGTCTGGGCGGTCGTATTCCGCGCGGCGTTTTGCTTGTTGGCCCGCCCG
>JBIIJP010000006.1:0-148850 GCA_044233645.1 Methylocystis sp.
TGTTCGGTCACGAGAATGTAACGTCGGGCGCGGCGTCTGACATCCAGCAGTGCACGCGGGTGGCGCGCGCAATGGTGACGCAGCTTGGCTTCTCGGACAAGCTGGGCACGGTCGCCTACGCCGAACCTCAGCAGGAGCAGTTCCTGGGTTATTCGGCCGGTCGCCAGCAGAAGATCTCCGAGGCGACCCAGCAACTGATCGACTCGGAGGTACGCCGATATGTTCAGGACGCCTATGACACCGCCAGGCGTATTCTTGTTGAGAAACGCGCCCATCTCGATATTCTCGCCAATGGTCTGCTAGAATTTGAGACGCTCTCTGGCGATGAAATCAAGGGTCTGCTGGTGGGTAAACGTCCCGTTCGCGAGGACATCCCCGCTTCGCCGACGACACCGCCGACAGGAGGCGTGACGGCGACGGAGCCGAAGCAGGGTCATGCCGACGATCTCGGTGGCATGGCCCCGAACCCTGCCTGAGAATTATAGAAAGTTGAAATAAGGATAAAGCCCGGCCAACAGCCGGGCTTTTTTATCATAATTATTTTAGAATAAATTACCGCCAATATTCACCATCAACGCAAGAATGAAAGAATTATAAAAAAACGCGACAATGCTATGCAGCAGCACCATAACTCGAAAATTCGTCTTCGTGACATTTACGTCAGAGGTTGCGAAAGAAACGCCTATCGCATAGGCGAAATAGATAAAATCGATATAATTCGGATTATTGACGCCGGGGAAATCCAGCCCTCTGATCCCCCTCACATGAGCTTCTGCCGTAGAAATGTCAGCAAAGTAATAGTCATGCGCGTAATGAAGCGCAAAGGTCAAATGCAAAAACAACCATGATGTCATTACTGTTAGCAGGGTGAGGCCGATATCCCAATATTTTTCGCCGTCGTGCAAGTTCCGCACCGTGGCCAGTTCAGCAATTATCGCCCCGAATGAGGCGGTGGCGACCAGCACGCTGAGCATCAAAATCATCGCACGACCCTCGTCGAGCACCTGCGCCCGACGCCGGATGGCTTGATGGTTGGCTTGCATAATCAGCGATGCGACGAGTATAAAATAGGCGATCAGCCCGATATTCCAGGCAATCAACAGGCGTGTGGAATGTCGCAGCGCCGGCGGCAAAAGGAGAAGGGCGCCAAGTCCAATGGCGGCGCTGAGTGTCAGTTGCGGATGGGCCTGGAGAATACGAGCTGGCGCGAGAAATGGCGAGCGGCGGGAGCCAGCCGACATTTGATCCGCCTAACTTCGGCGCGCGGAGACAAAATGCGCCGCTTCGACAAGAACGTCCGTGGCGGCACCCAGTCCTGTGTCACGGAGCGCCGCGACAGCATCGTCGACAAGCTGGTCGCATCGGGCGCGCGCGGCGTCGAGCCCGAGCAACCCAACGAGCGTCGCCTTACCGCGTTCGGCGTCCTTGCCTGCGCGTTTCCCAAGCGCCGCCGTATCGCCTTCGGCGTCGAGAATGTCGTCTGCGATTTGAAAAGCAGCGCCCAGGGCGTCGCCATATCTCGCCATGGCCTTGGCCTGGTCAGGGCTGGCGGCCCCAAGCAATGCGCCGGCGTCTACGGCGAATCGCAGCAAGGCGCCGGTTTTCATCGCCTGCATCCGCAAGGTTTCTTCCTGGGTGAGCGGCGTCGCGGCGGTCTCCGCCGCAAGATCAAGCGCCTGTCCGCCCACCATGCCGCCAAGCCCGGCGGCGCGCGCCAGCGCCAGCACAAGGGCGGCGCGCACGCCTGCGTCGCCATGAGTCGCTGGATCGGCGACGACATCGAAGGCGTAAGTCAAGAGACCGTCGCCAGCAAGGATCGCCGTCGCCTCGTCAAAGGCCTTATGGCAGGTCGGTCGGCCGCGACGCAAATCGTCGTCGTCCATCGCAGGCAAATCGTCGTGAACAAGAGAGTAGCAATGGATCATCTCCAGCGCACAGGCCGTGCGCATCGCGCTGACGCCCTCGACGCCAAACAGCCGCGCCGACTCAATCACAAGGAACGGCCGCAGCCGCTTGCCGCCGCCGAGCGTCGAATAGCGCATGGCTTCCAGCAGGCGCGCCGGACGAACGATCTCGCCGGGCAACGCGGCAGAGGTCAGCAACGCGTCCAGCGCGGACTCGGTCGCTTCTGCGGCGTGATCGAGGCGGCGGCGAAAGTCGTCGGCGCGGACGTCGGTCGTCATTGGCGTTTCCTGATTTTTTTCTCAATGGTTTGGCAGCGGTATCGCCGCTCGCCTCGAAGCTGTCAAATATCCTTTGACGATAGTCAGATCGTCTATGGCCCATTTTCGAGCAGTTCCGTGATCGAACCGTTCGAATGTCGACGACGGATGGCCTCGCCGAACAGCGGAGCGGCGCTCACAATTTTCAGTCGGTCGCCAAGCGTCTGTGCGACGGAAGAACTCGAATGGACCGGTGCTGTGTCGCTGATCATCAGACTATCCAACGGGGCGTCGGCAAGGAGAGCCGGCGCCTGGCTGGTGAAAACGCCATGCGTCGCCACGCCCAGCACGGACCGCGCGCCATGCGCTTTGCAGGCTGCCGCGACACGCGCAATCGTGCCGCCGCCGGCGATGAGATCGTCAATCACGATTGCGATCCGGTCTTCAACGTCGCCGGCGAAAATATCGCTGGAGACGCGCCCTTCGCTACGAAATTTGTCCATGAAGCCCTTTTTGACGGGCCGTTCGAGCAGGCGCTCCAGTCGTTGACGGAACAACTCGGCGCGCTTGTCGCCGCCAAGATCGGGAGAGACGACGGCAACTGGCGCGTCGCCGATGTCGGCGACAAGACGCCGCGCGAATAACGCCTGCGCATCGAGATGGATGGTTTCGCAACGAAAAGCGTTCTGGAAGGCGGCAAGATTGTGGATGTCGATCCCGATCAAGCCGTCGATTTTCATCGCCTCGAAAAGTTGCGCGACATAACGGGTCGTCACCGGGTCTCTCGGCTTGGTGCGTCTGTCCTTGCGCGCAAAGCAGAGATAGGGAGTCACCGCTGTGACGCGGGCGGCGCCTGCGTCTCGTAAAGCTCCGATGAAGAACAGCATCTTGAGCAGCCTATCGGCGCTGCTCTCGCCGTCGCCGTGGTAAAGGCTGGAGAGAACATACACATCATGCCCGCGCACGCTGTCGAGCGGCCGGATCTTGTATTCGCCATCTTCGAAAACGCGATCCTCAAGCGGCGCAAGAGAGACCCCAAGGCGACGGGCGACGTCTGTCGCAAAGCCTCGGTTCGGATCAAGCGTAAAGAGGCTGAGTTCGCGGGTAGTCGTCATGCTTGCCTCTCCTCTCGTCCCTATCGCAGAACGCCATCGACGAGGTTTCGGAACTGCGATTGCTCGACTTCTGCTATAAAAGTCCTGACGCCGACCGGGAAGCGTCATTTGACGGGGAGCCTGTAACGATCCAATGACCACGACCGACCGGCACGAACCGACGCTGACGGAAAAATTATGCTTTCTCAGCCGGCAGGACGCCTATCCCCACGCACCTGACTCGGTTTCGATGATCGAAACCCACATGTCCTTTGTGTTTCTTGCGGGCGCACGCGTCTACAAGCTCAAAAAACCGGTGCGCTACCCGTTTCTCGATTTTTCGACTCTTCCTGCGCGCGAGCATAATTGTCGCGAGGAAGTCCGACTTAACCGTCGTCTGGCGCCCGACATTTATCTTGGGGTTGCCCCTCTGGGTTTTTCGCCTGCAGGCGGCTTTTCCCTGATTGTTTTGGATCCTGACTCAACGGTTGTCGACTGGCTGGTCGAGATGCAACGGCTACCGGCGGATAATATGCTGGATAGGCGCATCAAGCAGCAGCGTATCGTCGACAGCCAGATTGACGACCTTTGCGAACTGCTAACAGAGTTTTACCGCAAAGCTGCGCCGTCGCCTCTCTCCCCGAAAGACTACCTTGCACGCTTCATTGAGGAACAGACAATCAACCACGACATTCTCGAACAATGTCGATTTGCATTTGATCGGAGTCAAATAAACAGGCTTCTTGAGGTTCTGGACATGCTGCTGGACGATTGCCGGGAAACTTTGCTGGCGCGCGTCGAGCGTGGAGCGGTCGTCGATGGTCATGGCGATCTGCGCCCCGAACATATTTGTCTCACACAACCGATTGTGATTTTTGACTGTCTGGAGTTCAACGCGGCGCTCCGGCAAGTCGATCCCTACGATGAACTGGCCTATCTTGGCGTTGAATGCGCAGCGCTTGGCGCGCAGCACATCGGCGATCGGATTATGGCGACGTTTACGGTGCAGGCGACCAACCCGCCGCCGCAACGATTGATCTCTTTTTACGCCGCATGGCGCGCACTGCTGCGAGCGCGTCTCTCGGTTGCGCATCTGCTGGAGCCAACGCCGCGCCAGCCCGCCAAGTGGGAACCGCAGGCGCGTATTTATTTGACAATTGCGGCGCGTATTTTGAATGACACACAATGAGCTGGGATCATTATGCGCTTTTCTGATCGAGTAGACGCCGGGCGTCGTCTGGCCAAGGCGCTAGCGCGTTATTGTCATGACAATGTCGTCGTCCTTGCGTTACCGCGCGGCGGCGTGCCCGTTGCGTCGCCGATCGCCAGGGCGCTTCATGCGCCCCTGACGCTGGCGCTGGTGCGCAAGATTGGCGTGCCCGGTCAACCGGAGGTGGCGATGGGCGCCATCGCAGATGTTGGCGCGCCAGTGCTTGTCCGTAACGACGATGTGATCGCCGCTGCTGGCGTCGACAAGAGAACCTTCGATCAGGTATGCGCGCAGGAGACAACCGAACTGGCGCGACGACACGAAGCCTATCTTGCCGGACGCGCGCCTGTCGACTTAAACGGCAAAACAGCAATTGTCGTCGACGATGGCGTCGCTACCGGGGCCACGACGCGAGCGGCGCTGCGCGCCGTGCGCGCACACGCTCCAGAGCGAGTCGTGCTGGCCGTTCCGGTTGCCCCACTCGATGCGCTAGAATCATTGCGATCTGAGGCGGACGAGATCGTCTGCCTTTATCCACGTGAGGATTTTATCGCGATTGGCGTATTTTATGAGGACTTCTCACAAGTCAGCGATGAGGAGGTTATTGACTTGCTTAACGCCGCAAACGCCATCAAAAGGACTGCGTGACTTACTTACATATCGTCCAGATGCCAGAAAGCTTACATTAACGGCTGCCCGCGTTTTTCCGGAATGATCCATGCCGTAACCGCCATATCGATCAGATACAGACTGGCAAGAAAAGCAAGCGCGACATCAAAAGAAAACCGGCTGGCGAGAAAGCCGATGACAACCGGTCCCAAACCGCCAAGGGCGCGGCCAATGTTGAACAGAACATTTTCCGCCGTCGCGCGCGCGTGTGTCGGATAGAGCTCAGAGAGCAAGGCGCCGTAACCGCCGATCATGCCATTCACGAAAACGCCGACGATTGCGCCGCCAATCAAAACCGCGAGCGGATCGCTCAGACGCGCATAAATCAGCACCATGAGAAAAGCGCCAAACTGAAATCCCAGAAACGCCGGACGTCGACCAAAACGATCGCAAAGATGTCCAAAAACCAGCGCTCCCGCAGTCATGCCGCAAACAGTGGCCGCCGTCCAAACTCCTGACTTCAAGAGACTGAAACCGTAGTGAGAGGAGAGATAGGCTGGCAGCCAGATCATCAATCCGTAGTAACCGAAATTCTGTACAGCGCAGAGCACGATCAGACCGAGACTGATTTTTATCGTCGCTGTATCGGCGAACAGAGCCCCTACAGGTCTGAGAAACCCGTTGGGCTGTCGGCGTTCAAGAAAAATTTCCGGCTCGCCGACAGATCGCCGCACGACGAAGGCGACAAGGCTCGGCGCCACGCCCACGAGAAAAACGCCACGCCAGCCGATCAAGGGCAAAAGCAAAGGAGCGAGAAGCGCGGCGAGCAAAACGCCAACCTGCCAGCCGACGCCGACATAGGAACAGGCGCGGGCGCGATGGTCCGGTGGCCAGCTTTCGGCGACAAGAGCCATGCCGAGGCCGAATTCGCCGCCAAGTCCAAGGCCGGCGAGCGTACGACAAGCGATCAGTTGATCGTAATTTTGGACGAAGGCGCATAGTCCTGTAAATCCAGCAAAGACAAGGATCGACCAAGACAAGACCCGGACACGTCCGAAACGATCGCTCATTACGCCAAACACAACGCCGCCGACCAGCGCGCCAAACAAGGTCCATGAGACCAGCGCCGAAGCCGCCACCCGGTCCACGCGGAAATCACTCGCGATGGGATCGCGCAAAAACCCCAAAATCAACAAATCGAAACCGTCCATCGCATATCCCAGCGTTGCGGCGAGCAAAGCTCTGCGTCGGACGATGGGCGAGAACGAGGGTAAGGATGTCATGCGCGGCGATAGCCGAGAGAGAAAGATGCTGGAGTAAAAGCTATCATCGACCGAGCTATTCTGCTTCGCTCGACAGGAGTCGACCATTAGGAACGGAGATCATGAGTGAACGAAGGATGATGTATCTTGTCGGGATGAAGAATGCGACGATCTCCGGGGGAGGAGATTGCACGCCAGACCTGCGTGCGGGACAAGATCCAACCTGGTGAATAAATTATTTAATAGTTGTGGACAAATACGAAACCCACGTTGCGCCCGCAATCCGGTCTCAACGGAACATATAGGCGGCGATCCGACCGGCGATAAAGGCGGCCAACAGCAAGGACGACAGGCCAAAAAACGTTACAGTCACCTGATATGTAAGGTATTTCATTGGCATCTCCCTTTCACGATCGCGACTTTCGCAAACGATTATGGTCGAACTGCGATCTCGCCGATTCCGGTTGAAAACCATTGAAATCTCAAATGGTTAATCGACAATTAAAATTTTAGCGACAATCGGTTCACGCCAATCGGGGCGCTCGCGTGGCCAAAGATGGCGGGAATGCGTCACGCCGAAATTTGCTCGGGTTTTGGGAGTTTTTCGGTTTCGCGGCGCGGCGCAAAACTTTCCCGAATTGATCACAGCCTCGCGCAAGCTTGTTTCATTGATGTCACGCCTGAAACGATAAAAATTGTCTTGCGCTTCGCAGCCGCGATCCGCGGCGATTTTATCCAGTTTGGAACACGGTGTTCAGAAGCTCAGGATCCCTTTGTCTCATGGCAAGAGAAAATGGCGAGGCGATAACCACCCCGCCATCCGTATCCCTAGTAAGGACCACCAAAGCCATTGTGGTAGCCATAGGGCGGGCGGTTCCCGTAACCATGAGAATGGTGCGGAGGACGATAAGCATATCCGTGATACTGCTGGTATGGACGATTGCCATAACCCGGATAGGCATGCGGAGGGCGAGCAGCATAGCCGCCGGGGTTGTGACCATATCCATGCGGCGGGCGCGCGCCCCATTGTGGAGGACGAATTGTATGCTGACCATTCTTGTCGAAGATCGCCATACCATTATGGTTTTGCACTACAGCGCCGCCATATTTTCCATTCTTGTCGACAAATACTGTCGTATTGCCGTTTTTGACGGCCGTTCCGAGATACTGGCCGTTTGGCGCGAATACAGGAGCGGATTGAGCGAGCGCCGAGCCGGCGTAAATTACAAAAAGTGTTGTCGCTAAAGTGTTTCTCATACAGTTCTCCACCCGATAATCGAAAATTCCAGTCCAACTCTTCTCATCATTGGCCAGGTTTGGTGTTTGGGGCGATAGTCGCCGAAGGCGTCAGGACAGCGATCATTTTCACGACATGACCTGAGAAGCGACCCGCTATCTCTCGCCTCAATGCCCTGCCAATTTCATCGTAGCACAGTTCTATTCATCTCACACGCCACAAATCGATGAGCAGCAATAGCCGAGCCGGATTGTCGCAAGCCGCCTTGGCCGGGAAGATGAAGCCCATGTTTTATCTCGCGATGGGTCTAACGCGTCAGAAGCGATGTCGCCACTGTGTGCTGCGGTTCTCCGGTCGGACTCGAAAGAGGGAGGTCTGCCCAAAACAACGATGGATGCAAGAAAAATTTGAACTTTAGTATATCATCAATGGCTGAATTGGCCGGATATTTGTGGGTTTCAACGGAGGGTGATCGTGCATGTCTTTGTTCTGACCGGCGCCGGAATCTCTGCCGAAAGCGGTCTTGACACGTTTCGCGATCGCACGGGCGCGGGGCTTTGGTCCCGCGTCGACCCAATGCAACTTGCGACGCCTGAAGCTTTCCTGAAACGGCCTGCGGAGGTTCAGGCGTTTTATAACTGGCGACGGGCGAGACTGCTCGAATGTGAACCAAATCCGGCGCATCTGGCGCTGGGGCGTTTTGGCCATGATCTACGCCAGCGCGGCGGACGTCTGACGCTCGTGACGCAAAACATCGATGATTTGCACGAACGGGGTGGATCGAGTGAGGTATTGCATATGCATGGCGAACTTCTCAAGGCGCGGTGTCTCGCCTGTCACGCCATCGCCGATTGTCGCGACGGGATCACGCCGCACAGCCGTTGCGCGGCCTGCGGCCATGTCGGCGCGTTGCGTCCACATGTCGTCTGGTTCGGCGAGACGCCGCTTTTTCTCGATCTGATCGCCGAATGGTTGCCGACAGCGGATTTATTTGTCGCCATCGGGACGTCCGGCGCCGTTTATCCAGCGGCTGGTCTGGTAGCCGAGGCGCGTCGCCACGGCGTTCCGACATGCGAGATCAACCTTGAGCCTGCCGACAACGCCACTCTCTTCGATGAGGCGATTTATGGACTTGCAAGCCAAAGCGTCCCGACCTGGTGCGCAAGGATTTTGACGTCGCTCGACTCATAACATGACGGTTAGTGTAAGCGATCGTAACCTTCGCGCAGTCCCTCGAGTTTCACCTGGTGTCGCAGGCCATCGTAGGGAGTTATGTAGGTGACGAGGGTGGCGATTTTTCCTTGCGTCAATTGTTCCAGAAGTTTGTCGTCAATGGCGGCGTCGGCAAGACAGCCCGAAGGAAAACATCTGAAAAAAGCGTTGCGGCCAATGTCCGTCTGATCGATTTTAAGACTAACGCCATTAATCAGAAAAACATTCAAAGGGGCAATGACGCGAAATATCCCGACCTTTGATCCTTTTGGGCGCATAATGATGACGCCAATCGTCGAATTTCCACGATCCTCTGCGTTGATCTGCTGGGTGAGCGCGCATTGTTCGGTCGTTTCGCCGGGCTGTTTGTCGCAACGATAGGACCAGGCGCCAAACTTCTCCTTGATTTGCCCCTGGGCGGGCGCCGCTTCCGCCCCGCCGGCGATGGGGCCGACGGTGAGGAATGCGCACAGACAAAATTTGCCCGCATCGTTCAAAAGGCTTTTAAGGCATCTCATCCGTTCGTCTCCTGGCCCCAGCCGTCTCAACACCAACAATAGTCGTTAAATTAACGGGAGCGGTCTTCTGTAACTTTCTGTATTTGGTTCAACAGGCTATGACGGCGACCGTAGAAAAAGTAAACGCCCAGCCCAAGCCCCAGCCAGATCAGAAATCGCATCCATGCGATCCCCGGTAAACGGAACATCAACCAGAGCGAGAAACCAATCCCGATCAGCGGCGTAAACGGCATGAACGGCGTCCGAAAGCTGCGCGGCGCATCCGGACGCGTCTTGCGAAGAACAATGATGGCGATACAGATCGTGATAAAAGCTGACAGCGTCCCGATGTTCACAAGTTCGGCCACCTCCCGGATCGGAAACAGGGCCGCAACAATGGCCGTCACGACGCCCGTGATCAGCGTCGGGCGATGTGGCGTTTGGAAACGCGGATGCGAAACCGCAAACCAGCGCGGCAACAGACCGTCCCGACTCATCGCGAACCAGATACGGGCGCAGGCGAGCAGAAATGCCAGCATGACGCTGGCGATGCCGGCGACCGCCGCGAGCGACACGAGCGACGACACCCAGCGTAGGCCAAGGACCGAGAAGGCGTTGGCCACCGGCGCAGCGTTGTTCAGCGTGTCGTATCGGACAATTCCTGTGAGAGTCAGCGACATGGCGACATAAAGCGCGAGGGCGACAGCCAGCGACGCTACGATGGCGCGGGGCAAATCTCGTTGCGGATCAATCGATTCCTCTGCGGCGGTGGTGAGCGTGTCGTAACCAAACACGGCGAAAAATACGACAGCCGCGCCCTCCACGACGCCGCCAAATCCAAATGGCATGAACGGGCGCCAGTTCTCGGGCCGTATGTGCGGCAGACCGGCGGCGATCACCAACAGCGCCGCCGAGATCTTGATCGCCACCATCGCCAGATTGACGCGGGCGCCCCATTCGATACGTAAAGTCAGGATCAGCGCCGCAGCAAGCGCCCCAAACGCCGCGCAAAGATCGACGAGATGACCAGGACCTGTCCCCGGCGCGCCCGACGCCCAGTCGGGTAGCGCCAGCCCAAACTGCGCCAGAAGCGCTTGCAGATACGCCGACCAGCCTATCGCCACGACCGCTACGACCAGGGCGTATTCGAGTAGCAAATCCCAGCCGATAATCCAGGCGACGGGTTCTCCCAGCACCGCATAGGCGTAGGTGTAGGCGCTGCCGGCGACGGGTATAAGACCAGCGAACTCGGCGTAAGACAACGCCGCCGCGCCGCTGGCCACTCCGGCGATCAGAAAAGATAATGCCACCGCTGGCCCCGCCTGGGTCGCTGCAACAACCCCGGTGAGCACGAAAACGCCCACGCCAATCAGGCCGCCAAGACCGATGCCGACTAATTGCCACAAGCCCAGCGCACGCCGGAAATCGTTGGGAGACTTTGCGGCTTCGAGCAATTGATCCAGCGACTTGCGACGTAATAAGAGATGAATATTCATAACCCGGCCTTCGGGAGCCCCATGATCGCTCGTCTTTGGAGACAGTCGTTCCCGGACGATCGGGCCCACGGGGCATTTTAGGCCGCACGGAAATCGAAACGCGCTTTTTACTCCACGGAAAAGACTTGTATAAACAATTTCCCTCATTGCAACGCATTTTACGGAACAGGCCGCATGATCGTCGGAACCGTCAAGGAGATAAAAAATAACGAATATCGCGTCGGCCTGACCCCCTCCACGGTTTATGAACTGCGTCACGGCGGACACACGGTTCTGGTCGAACGCAACGCCGGATGGGGCGCGGGTTTCAAGGATGAGGACTATCTCTCCGCAGGCGCCGCAATTTGCGAGAATGCAGACGAAATTTTCGCTCGGGCGGAGATGATCGTTAAAGTCAAAGAGCCCCAGTCCGGCGAGATCGAAAAGCTGCGAAATGGCCAGATCCTTTTCACCTATCTGCATCTCGCGGCAGACGCGGCTTTAACCTGCGCCTTGATGGCGAGCGGCGCAATCTGCATCGCCTACGAAACCGTCACGTCGCCAACCGGCGGTTTGCCATTGCTCGCGCCAATGTCAGAAATCGCTGGCCGCCTGGCGCCCCAGATGGGCGCGCACTTTCTCGAAAAGCAGAGCGGCGGCCGAGGCGTTCTTCTCTCGGGCGCCCCCGGCGTTCCGCCGGCCGATGTCTTCGTGCTGGGCGCCGGCAGCGTCGGCGTTCAGGCTACGACAATCGCGGTCGGTATGGGCGCCAATGTCCTCGTTGCAGATCGCAGCATCGAAGCGTTGCGGCGGGTCGAAGCGCGTTTTGGTTCGCGTGTCAGCACGATCCACTCATCACGACGCGCCATTGAGGAGCAGATCCGGCATGTCGATCTTGTGATCTGCGCCGCGCTTGTGCCCGGCGCCAAGGCGCCCGTGCTGGTGACGCGGCCAATGCTGAAAACCATGAAACCCGGCGCGGTCATTGTCGATGTCGCCATCGATCAGGGCGGATGTTGCGAGACCTCGCGACCGACAAGCCATGCCGAACCCACCTATGTCGTCGACGATATTGTGCATTACTGCGTCACCAATATGCCAGGCGTCACGCCGCGCACGTCAACGCAGGCCCTCAACAATGCAACGCAGCCCTATGTTCTTGCACTGGCGACGAAAGGCTGGCGCAAGGCGTTGCTGGACGATGCGGGACTGCGCGCCGGCCTTGAAATTATCGACGGAAGCCTCGTTTCCGCCCCCGTCGCCGCCGCCCACGATCTCAAATATACGGAATTCGGACTATTCTCGTAAGTTAATTCCAATTGCGAACGTTGACATTTGAGCTGCGTCTTTATCGCGGGCGACCTTAATTTCATGATTGTTTACGTTCGCCTTATGGTTGACCTCAAGCTTGTTTCGACCTTAAGTTGAAATTACTCGCCGATTCGATTTTGGCGATCGGGTTTTGCGGAGACGAAAAATGTTCATCATTGTCGACGAGCGCGACCTTGTGACGAGCGGATATGCTGCACGCTTCGTGCAGGAGGGCGTCGCCTCCGCCGGTTTCACGCCCAGACAATTCATCGATTGGGTGAGCGCGGCGATCGACGACGATATCCAGGCTGTGGAAGCCTTCCTGATTGGCGATTGTCCTGATCGCGAAGAGATGCCAAAGCTCATTCGTCGCCGATCGCACGCTCCGGTAATCGCGATGAACGAAGGCCCCTCCCTCGAACAAACGCTGGGACTGTTCAGCGCCGGCGTTGACGACGTCGTTCGCAAGCCTGTGCATGTAAGGGAAATATTAGCGCGGACGCATGCCATCCGCCGCCGCACGCAGGGACGCGCGGACTCAGCCTCGGTCGGGGCCATTCAGGTTTTCTTTAATGGCAGCGATCCAGTAGTCAATGGCGCGCCCCTGTCATTGCCGCGTCGCGAACGACGCATACTCGAATATCTCGTCGTCAATCGCGGGAGACGGTTGACCAAGGCCCAGATCTTCAATGCTGTTTACGGACTTTTCGACGATGATGTCGAAGAAAACGTCATTGAGAGCCACATCAGTAAATTGCGCAAAAAACTCCGGGCGCAACTGGGCTACGATCCCATCGAGTCGCAACGCTTCCTCGGTTATATGCTGAAACAGCCCGCCGCCGAGACTCACGAACGGGAGCGCTTGCTCGCGGCAGGTTAGACGGACCGTCGCGGCGAGGGGATCGTTAGCAGACAAGCTGCGGTCTCAAGAATTTGCGGGACATTTTCCCGCTTCAATCGGCTTTACCGCAGCGACTTCGCCGGCCATTGTCGCGCCATGTGACTATGTCTCTGCGCCGGAGCTGCGTACCCATGCGCCTTCTGATTGTTGACGACCATCCGGTTATCGTCGCCGGGTGCGCCGCAATGTTCGCCGCCGAGGGCGATATCGAGGTCCATGACGCGCGCGACGCCGAAAGCGGCCTGCGCGCCTTCCGCGAACATCGTCCCGACATCAGCATCGTGGACATCTCCTTGCCAGGGGAATCAGGGCTTGATCTGACCCGACGCATCCTCGCAGAGGACCCGCAGGCCAGAATCATCATCTTCAGCATGAACGACGATCCGATCTTCGCCGCCCGGGCAATCCAGCTCGGGGCCAGAGGATACATCACGAAAAACGATAATCCCTATTTACTGATTGAAGCGGTCCGCAAGGTGATGGCTGGCGAGACCTTCCTGATGCCGGAGACCGTCGCCAGCCTGGCGCTGAAAACCATTGGCGGCGCGCCGGATGTGATGGCCAGTCTCAATGCGCGCGAGCGCGACATTCTCAGGCATCTCGGCGCCGGGCTCGGCCTTAAGGAGATCGCCGAGAAGACTGGCGTCTCCTACAAGACCGTCGCCAACACCTGTTCGATCATGAAGCGCAAGCTGCATTTACGCTCTGCGGCCGATCTCGTGCGCACGGCGATCGAATATAAAACCGTCGTCTGAGCGTCAGGCCGCGCCAACAACGGTGCCCGCGAAGCCTTGACGGATGAGATCCTCTTTCAGGTTCCGGCCGATAAACACAAGCCGGGATACGCGTTTCTCTCCGGATCTCCAGTCTCGCTGCAAATCGCCATCGAGAATCATATGCACGCCCTGAAAGACAAAACGCTTCGGCTCATCTTTGAAAGCGATAATGCCCTTGCAGCGCAAAATATCCGGACCCTCGCGCTGTACCAGGTCATTTAGCCAGGGCACGAAGCGCTCTGGATCAACGTCGCCATCGTGCCGAATCGAGATGGATTGCATCTCCGTGTCGTGAATCGCTTTTAGATGCCCATGATCGTCATGGTCGTGATGCGCGTGATGATCTGCGTGGTCGCAGTCAGGACCGCAGGCGTGATTGTGCGCGTGATGATCATGATCGTGCGCGTGATCGTGATGCGCGTGATCATGATCGTGATGCGCGTGATCGTCGGCTTCAAGAAAATGCGGCTCCAGTTTCAGGATACGATCGAGATCGAAAGCCTTGCGCTCCAGAATGGCGTTGAGCGGCACGTCGGCTTTCACGGCTCGATGCAAGGCGGCGTAGGGATTGATGCCGCGAATGCGCGCTTCGACCTCCGCCAGTTCTTCCTGCGTCACAAGATCCGTCTTGTTGAGAATGATCACGTCGGCAAAGGCGATCTGCGATTTCGCTTCGGGCGCGTCCTTTAGCCGATGACTCAGCCATTTCGCGTCTGCGAGCGTGACCACGGCGTCAAGCCGCGCCGCATCCTTGACGTCGGCGTCGACGAAAAAAGTCTGCGCCACCGGAGCCGGATCGGCAAGGCCAGTCGTCTCAACGACGATCGCATCGAATTTGCCGCGCCGGCGCATCAGCCCCTCAATGATCCGGATCAGATCGCCGCGAACAGTGCAGCAGATGCAGCCATTGTTCATCTCGAAAACTTCTTCGTCCGCGCCGACGACGAGATCGTTGTCGATGCCGATTTCGCCGAATTCGTTGACGATTACCGCATAGCGACGGCCATGTTCTTCAGTAAGAATACGATTGAGCAGGGTCGTCTTCCCGGCGCCCAAATAGCCGGTCAGCACAGTTACGGGAATTTTGTCGGTCATTGCCTGTCCTGATCTTTGCTATCGGAAATATACGAAAGTTGAGTTGGCTCATGGCGCCAGCGCTTTCGCCATTTCTTTCACATTATGACGCATCATGTCGATATAGGTGGCGCCGTCGCCTTTGGCGTTGCTGAGCGTATCGGAATAAAGCGTTCCGCCCAGCCGCGCGCCGGTCTCGGCCGCGATCCTTTTTGCAAGCCGCGGATCGGAGACATTTTCCAGAAAAACCGCCGGCGCTTTATGATCTTTTACATCGTCGATAATTCGGGCGATGTCCCTGGCGCTGGCCTCTGTCTCGGTCGAAACCCCCTGCGGCGCCAGGAACGTCACCCCATAGCGCGCCGAGAAATAACCAAAGGCGTCGTGAGTAGAGACGACGCGCCGGCGCTCGGGCGGGATGGCGCTGATAGTCTTGACGATCTCCTCGTCCAGGGCTTTGAGCTTGTCGATGTAATCGCGGGCGTTTTCCTCATAGGTTTCAGCGCCCGCAGGATCGACGCCGGCGAGCGAGTCCCGAATTTCCTCAACATAAATCCGAACATTCGCCACATCCTGCCAGGCGTGAGGATCGAGACCTTCCTCATTGCTGCGCGATTTGACGCCATTGCCCAGCGGCACGATCCGTCCATGGGTTTTGGTCGCGTCGATGAGGCGTTGCAGCCAACCTTCAAAATCGAGGCCATTGACAAAAATGAGACGCGCCTGCGCGATCTTTCGTCCGTCTGCGGGACTCGGCTGATAGACATGCGCGTCGCCCTCGGGACCGACAATCGTTGTCACAGATACGCGATCGCCGCCGACCTGCCGCACAAGGTCGCCGATGATCGAAAAACTCGCGACGACCGGCAGTTTATCCCCGGCGGCTGGCGCGGCGCGCGCGCTGGCGAGGTCGGCTGCGGCGACGATCAGAACCACGAGGATAAAGCGGCGCGTAATCATGATCTTCACCCCTCAAGATGCCGGCGCGGCCGACGCAGACGCAACAGGCCGCCGGCCTGACCAAACACCAGAGACAGAAAATAGACGATCCCGGCGGCGAGGATGATCGCCGGCCCGGTCGGGGCGCCAGTCTCATTCGAAAAGACGAGTCCGGCGTAGGCGCAGACGGCTCCGATAGCGGCCGACAGGGGCAGAGTCGCAGCCAGCCGGTCGGTCCAAAGCCGCGCCGCCGCCGCCGGCAACATAATCAGCCCCACCGCCATCAGCGTGCCGAGCGCATGAAAACCGGCGACAAGATTGAGGACGACCAACGCCAGGAAAAGAAACGGAATCGCCTCCCCCATGGCGCTGGTCTGGCGCAGAAACATCGGATCGAGCGTATCGAGCACCAGCGCGCGATAGAAAACGGCGAGGCTCACCAGCGTCAACGTCGACACGCCGGCGAGCAGTATCAGCGCCGCATCATCAAGACCCACGACCGAGCCGAAGAGCACATGTAGCAGATCGACGTTGGAGCCGCGCAACGACACCAGCGTCACGCCCAGGGCTAACGAGACCAGGTAAAACGCCGCGAGCGACGCGTCCTCGCGCAATGTGGTGAACCGGGAGGCGATACCGGTGGCGAAAGCGATCAGCAAGCCGGCGACGAGCCCGCCGAAGGTCATCGCCGGCAGAGACAGGCCAGCGACCAGATAACCGACCGCCGCGCCGGGCAAAATGGCGTGGGAGAGCGCATCCCCGGCCAGCGACATGCGACGCAAAATGAGAAAAACGCCCAGCGGCGCGCCGGAAAGCGCCAGCGCCACCGAGCCGATCAACGCCCGGCGCATGAATTCATAGTCAGCGAAGGGCGCGAAGAATATTTCAGTGATCATGCGCCTCGATCTCGTCAATGAGGCATTCCCGGGCGTCTTTATCATAGGCTGCCGACATGGCGCGCGCGCGGGCGAGGTTTTCAGGCGTGAGGGCGTCGGCGGTCGGACCCCAGGCAATCCGGCGGCGGGCCAGCAGCAGAGTTTGCGGGAACGCGCGGCGGGCAAGGTCGAGATCATGCAGGACGGCGACGACGCTGCGTCCTTCGGCGACCCATTCCGCGATCAGTCCGAGCAATTCTTCCGCCGTCGTCTCGTCGATAGCCCCGAATGGCTCATCAAGCAGAATGACTGGTTGATCCTGAACAATCAGTCGCGCGAACAGAGCGCGCTGCATCTGACCTCCCGAGAGCGTGCCAATGGGACGCTCTTCAAGCCCATCAAGACCAACGCGCCTCAGGGCGCTGGTCGCGCGCGCGACCTCTTCGGCGGCCATGCGCCCCAGCAGACCAGCCCTGCGGGTTCCGCCCATGGCCACGAAGTCAGCCAGATCGATAGGAAAATCGCGATCAATGTCAGCCAGTTGGGGCAGATAAGCGACGTCGCGCGCATCGGCCCCGTTTCGCTCAATGTGGCCGCCAAGCGGCGCCAGTAGGCCGGCAAGCGCCTTCAGCAAGGTGGATTTGCCGGCGCCGTTTGGCCCGCAGACGGCCAGCGCCGCGCCCGGTTCGATCGCCCCGTCGAGGTGATGCACGGCGGGGTGACGGTCATAGCCAAGCGTCAGATTTACCAGCCGGATTGGTCCTGGCGCGGCCGGCGCAGGCGATACAGTCAATGGAGAGCCCATATCACGCTCGCCCAAAGCGCGGCGAGCAGCAAGGATAAATAGCCCAGCCGGCCGACTGCCGATTGACCCAGAATCGACAGCACGGAGGAGGTTGGCTGGACGAACCTTGAGTCTCGCAAAACCGGCGTATCATGACGAATATCGACATGGAGCTGGCCATTGTTCGTCGCAGGATCGTCGAGGGAGGTCGGTCTCATGGGAAAATGTTATAAAGTAACGGGGTCAGGGGCAAGCGGCGTTACGCCAACAAAGAGCCCAACTCGCCGCTTTTGCGATCGCGGGGGAATTTACAGGGCCTGTCGACTCTGGTATCTCCCCGCCCTACGGGTCAGGCGCTCCGTTAGCGCCCGATTTCTTATTACCATTAGAACCCTCCCCGCCACAGTCGCCGGGGCAAAACACAGGATGGTTTCGTGCAAGTTCTCGTTCGCGACAACAATGTCGATCAGGCTCTGAAAGCGCTCAAGAAAAAAATGCAGCGCGAAGGCATTTTCCGCGAGATGAAATTGCGCGGCCATTACGAGAAGCCGTCCGAGAAGCGCGCCCGCGAGAAGGCCGAGGCGGTGCGCCGCGCCCGTAAACTCGCTCGCAAGAAACTGCAGCGCGAGGGTTTGTTGCCGGTCAAGGCCAGAACTGTCGGCCGCTAGCGCAACCGACCGCTGGTTTTTTCTCCGGCGACGCACAATTTGTTAAGGTTGACGCGGCTAACAATCAGCCAGTCATCGGCGAGTCCGATAATTGCTGAAAGGGTTAAGCATGGGCCTCGGCCATGCGGCGGCGAAGCGTCGCCCGTTTTCCTGTAAATTCCGCCGCCTCCACTCAGCGGTCCTGGCGTCCATCGCGACGCTTTATCTGGCCGGTTGCGAGACGGCGACTGGCATCCGCCCGCCCGGACGGGGCATCGCGGAAATTTCGGAAGCGGATTCGCGCTCCTCGGCGGCCAACATTGAGTCTCTGACCGACGTCATCAAACGCAACCCTTCGAGCGCCGAGGCCTACAACACCCGTGGCGCCGCCTATGCCCGCGCGGGCAGTTTCTCGGAAGCGATCGGAGATTTTTCGCAAGCGATCAAACTCGATCCCAACAGCGCGCCAGCCTTCACCAACCGCGCCCTCGCCTATCGACAGATGGGACAAAACGACGCTGCCCGCAATGACTTTGACCGCGCAATACAAGTCAATCCAAACCACGCCCCGGCCTATGTCGGCCGGGCTAATCTGGCACGGGCTCAGGGCAATTTCGATCAGGCGCTGAACGACCTGAATACCGCTATCCGACTCAACCCGGAGAACGCACAGGCTTTCCATGCCCGCGGCCTCGTGAACCAGAAGCGCGGCGACGACGCCCGAGCGGTCAGCGATTTCGATAACGCCATCGATCGCGATCCTTTCGTCGCAGCGCCCTATCAGGCGCGCGGCGAGAGCCTTGTCGCTCTCGGCAAATATGACAAAGCGATCGAGGACTTCAACGCCGCGCTCAATGTCAACAACAAAAGCGCACTGGCCTGGGCCTGGCTCGGCCTCGCCTACGACAAGAACGGCAACCCGCAAAAGGCCAAAGACGCCTATCAGCGCGCCCAGCAACTTGACCCTGCCCAGCCGACTCCGCCACGCGCCGCCCGGGGCTGATTTCGTCAGCACGGCGCCGGGCTCTTGCGCGGCGCCTGCTTTTCCGGCAATCCACTGCGCATGAGGTTTGGGCCCTGCCCGACTGACGCCGCCGCCATGTGACCAGGTCGCTCCGCATCATCTGCTTCCACCCCACGACTCAGGAAGATTTTTCTCCTCATGGCTCGCGATGTATCCGACGCTACGCCGATAACCTCCCGTAATGCGCTCGTTGAATGGCTGGAGGCCGGTTGCAAGGGGGCCGGTGCGACGCTGCGGATCGGAACTGAACACGAGAAAATTCCCTTTTACGCCGACACGCTGGCCCCCGTACCCTATAACGGCGTCGAGGGCCGGGGGGGCGTACGCGCTCTGCTTGAGGGTTTACAGGGGCGGATCGGCTGGGAGCCGATCATGGATCGCGACGCGCTCATCGGATTGGCCGACCCGCGCGGCGGCGGCGCCATTTCGCTGGAGCCCGGCGGACAATTCGAGCTTTCCGGCGCGCCGCTGCTCGATGCGCATGAGACGGCCCGGGAGCTGAACGATCATTTCACCGAGCTCGGCGCGGTGGCGCGCGAGATCGGCGTGAAATTCCTCGACCTTGGCTGCAGCCCGAAATGGTCGCGCGCCCAAACGCCGGTCATGCCCAAGCAACGCTATGCGATCATGTCGAAATATATGCCGCAGGTCGGAACACGCGGTCTCGACATGATGTTTCGAACCGCGACGGTTCAGGTCAATCTCGACTTTGTCAGCGAACCCGACATGGTCAAAAAATTACGCGTTGGCGTCGCCCTTCAGCCGATCGTCACGGCGTTATTCGCCAACTCGCCCTTCCTGGACGGCGCACCGACAGGCCGTTTGTCGGAACGCTCATTCATCTGGCGCGACACCGATCCACATCGCACCGGCATGCTGCCCTTTGCCTTCGAGTCCGGTTTCGGCTTTGAACGTTACGTCGATTATGCGCTTGACGTCCCGATGTATTTTGTCAAGCGCGGCGACGTGTATCACGACGTTGCAGGGGCCAGTTTTCGGGATTTGCTTGCCGGTCAATTGAAGCAGCTGCCGGGCGAGCGCGCTGTGATGTCCGATTGGGCCAATCATCTATCGACGATTTTTCCCGAGGTGCGGCTTAAGACCTACCTGGAGATGCGCGGCGCCGACGGCGGGCCGCGCGTCCATATGATCGCGATGGCCGCGCTCTTCGCCGGCCTGTATTACGACGAAACCGCCCTCGACGCGTCCTACGAACTCGTCAAAGACTGGCGCGCCGAGCCGCGGGAAAAGCTTCGCGCTGACGTTCCGATGTTAGGACTCGCGGCTCGGATCGGCGATCGTTCCGCCCGTGAAATTGCGCGCGAGATGCTCGCCATCGCCGGGCGCGGTCTTTCCCGCCGGGCGCGTCTCAACACCGCAGGTGAGGATGAGAGCGTGTATCTTGCGCCATTGCAGGCGATGGTCGACGAGGGCGTTAATCTCGCGCAGCGTCGGCTTTTATCCTATCATGAAAAATGGCGCGGCTCCATCGACCGCGCCTTTACCGATTGCCTGTTGGCGATGTGAACGGTCGCGGGCTTAACGGGGCATCATCTCATTGAGGAGCCGGAAGGGCGGGAAAGACGCCAGATCGGGTCCATTCGACGCAGTTTGAAACAGAACTTCATGGCTCGGCGCATAGGCAAGCGCCGGCGAGGCCGACTTGGCCCTGACATGTCCGCCTATCTTCACGCACCCGCCGGATCCTGCGACAGCGACGTAATCCGCGCCATAGCGGGCGCAGTGCGCGGCGTCTTCAGCGTGCGCAGGAGTCATGCATCCCAGCGCAAGCAGCATGCCCATCGAACATACGGGCAGGACAAGGTCACGGAACGACAGTCGATCAGTGGCAAAATTCATACGATTTGTCTCCGATCCGCCTGCTTGCCCTTCAGGCGCGCTTGGCGTGGTCCGATCTATTGGTTGCCGGCGAGGAGATTATTCAAACGCCCCGCCGCATTCACTCGCAATACTAGAACCAAACATCGTGGCAGGATCGTGTCGGATGAGTTGCGGCACAATTGTCACAAGTGGATAAAATCGTAAAATTATTTATTTTCCGTTTACCGGGAAATAAATCATTGTCATCTCCAATCCCCGAGCGCTGCCTGCACCACGGCCAGAGCGGCAACAGCTGCGGTGTCGGCGCGCAAGATTCGTGGGCCGAGCGAGATTCGGGCGACCGTCGCCCTCCGCATAAGCAGGGCGCGCTCGCCATCATCGAAGCCGCCCTCCGGCCCGACGATCAGGCTAACCCCGGCGTCAGGGCGTCCGGCCATCGCCGACAACGTGTCGAGCGGGTTAGCGAGCGGCGCCCTCTCGTCGCAAAAAACCAGCAGTCGCGCCACCGGCAGCTTGGCGAGATAGGTCGACAACCCGACCGGCTCGCAGATTTCAGGAATGGCGAGAACGCCGCACTGTTCCGCGGCCTCGACGATATTTGCACGCAGCCGTTCGAGATTGAGGCGGCGCACCTGCGTGCGATTTGTTAGAATCGGCGAAAGACGCCCGGCCCCCAGCTCGACGGCCTTCTGCACCATGTAGTCCAAACGAGCCTGTTTAAGGGGGGCAAAGGCGTAATCGAGATCCGCCAGCGCGGTCTGGGTCCGTAACTGCGCCTCAATGAGGAACTGCACACGGCGACGGGAGGCATCTGTCAGTCGGGCCCGAAATTCGCCATCCCGGCCATTGAACAGATGAATGGGGTCGCCAGTCCGCAACCGAAGCACATTCAGGAGATAGTTGTGAGTTGTCGCCGGCGCGTCACAGGGCGTTCCCACGGCCAGCGGCGCGTCCAGAAACAACCGCTGCGCTGTGAAATCATATTCCGACACGGATCGCTCCTCCAGGGCCGGCGCGGGAGCGGTCGGCAATCGGCTTCGCCTTGAAGCGGCCGTTTTGTTGCGGCCATGTTGAACGACGCCAAAACAGTCTTGCGCGGCGCCCGGGCGAGCTTATATCACGCGCAATTAGGCGGAGTGGACCCTTTACTCATGACAGACGGCGCCTCCCTTTTCCTGCGAGTTTTTATCGTCGCTCTTGCGGCGGCTTTTGTGGCTGGCGACGGCGCCCTCGCGCAATCCTGTCAGGAAGACTTCCAGAAATTGTCCATAAAGCGCATGGGCGCCATCCAGAGCCTGAACAATCTTGGAAAAGCTGGCAAGGGCAAGATGGACCCCGCTGCAGCCTGTCCAGTCGCCAAAAAACTCGCAGGCATTGAGACAGAAATGCTCAATTACATGAGTAAAAACAAGGAATGGTGCAACATCCCGGATAATGTCGTGGATGGTTTCAAACAGGCGCGCAGCAAAACCCAGACCTTTGCCACACAGGCCTGCGCTGCTGCTGTGAAAATGAAACAAATGCAGGAGCAGGCTGCGCAGGGCGGCGGCCCCGGCATGGCCCCGCCTCAGCGACTGCCCGCCGGCCCCCTGTGAATGTGACACGAGACGACGAGGACACGGAGGCTCTTCCGGACGCCGTCGTCGCACATCCGCTCTGGCGTCACGCCCCGGCGGCCCTGAAACCCTATGTTCAACTGGCAAGGATGGACCGACCGGTTGGCTGGTGGTTGCTTCTCCTGCCGTGCTGGCAATCCAGCGCGCTCGCGTCGACCTCCCTGCATGCGGCGCCGGATCTCCGCAGCCTGATCCTGTTTTTGATCGGCGCCGTAGCGATGCGCGGAGCCGGCTCCACCTACAACGATCTCATCGACCGCAACATTGACGCCAAGGTGACGCGCACCAGGGGACGGCCGCTCGCCAGCGGACGCGTCAGCGTCCGCGCGGCCTGGGTTTTCATCATCGCCCAATGCTTGATTGGATTGGGCGTTTTGCTTTCTTTCAACCTGCTCACCATCGCGCTGGGCTTGCTCTCGCCCTTGATCGTTCTGCTCTACCCCTTCGCCAAACGCTTCACCTCATGGCCACAGGCGATTCTCGGCATGGCCTTCGGCTTCGGCGGGATTCTTGGCTGGACAGCGACCACGGGAACCCTCGATCCACCGGCGCTCCTGCTCTACCTTGCCGCAATCCTCTGGACGATCGGCTACGATACGATCTACGCCTTGCAGGACATCGCCGACGACGAACGCGCCGGCGTCAAATCCACAGCGCGGCTTTTCGGCAAGCACGTAAAACTCGCTGTCGGGCTGCTGTATGCAGGCTCTGCGCTATTGGCTGTTGCGGCCGTCTCTCAAGCAGGCGGCGGCCTGCTCGCCTGGAGCGGCGTCCTCGCCTACGCAGGGCATCTGACGTGGCAGGTTAGCCAGACGCGAGACGATCTTGATTCGTCCACGGCCCTGAACCTTTTCCGCGCCAATCGAGACGCAGGGCTCTTGATGTTCGCTGGTTTTTTCGCCCAGAGTTTGACGACGTTTTCGTAATTTTCAGCTCAGTTTGCCAGGAATTTTATCTGTCGAGCGCTTGTTTTTGATCCAGACAGGAATTGAGTTCGGAACGGTTCAGCTCCCAGAAAGAAGCCCCGCACAAAGCCTGATAACGGCTGCTGTTGAAGAAGGACCATAAATTGTAGGAGCCGAGGATCAGCACAATCACAAGAACGACCTTGATGATCTTGTTGATATCTTTGTAATGGTCACTCGAATCCATGGGCGCCCTGCGTGGATTACTTTGAGGCTCAATTATAAATGTCGCGCCGGAGCGAAGGGTCAACGGCCGCCGGCGACGGGTAGCCAACTGCTGGGAGCGTCCGTTTTCAGCCCGATCCCCCACCGTGCGATGACGAGGACGTCGAGACGCAAGAACCTTTCGCTCCAGCCGAAGCCGATGTAGAGCCAATTAGTCCGGCATCGCCCGGAAAAGGGCCAGATCGACCCCTCTGGGGCGCCGCGCCTGTTTTTCCCTTTTGGCATGGGCAGGGCCGCGGGCTACTATGGGCCCATGTTTCTACAGTCGAGGGTTAAGGGTTAGGCGATGACAGAAGACATGACGGAACTTCCGCCGCGCGAAGGCATGGATTACGACGTGGTGGTCGTGGGCGCCGGTCCGGCGGGCCTGGCCGCCGCGATCCGGCTAAAACAAATTTCCCCTGATCTCTCTGTCGTCGTCATCGAAAAAGGGTCCGAGCCAGGCGCGCATATTCTTTCCGGCGCTGTCATCGATCCCATCGGCCTTGATCGACTCCTGCCCGACTGGCGTTCGCGCAACGACGTTCCGCTAAAAACGCAAGTTCATGACGACCAGTTTCTCGTGCTCACCGAAACCGGCGGCATACGCGTGCCAAACTTCCTGATGCCGAAGCTGATGAACAATCACGGCAACTATATCGGCTCTCTCGGTAATGTCGTGCGCTTTCTTGCCGGCGAGGCCGAAAATCTCGGCGTCGAAATCTATCCCGGCTTCGCCGGCGCCGAAATTATATATGGCGACAAAGGCGAAGTTCTTGGCGTCGCCACCGGGGACATGGGCGTTAGCCGCGACGGCGAACCGAAAGACAGTTTCACGCGCGGCATGGAGTTGCGCGGGAAATATACTCTGTTTGCCGAAGGCGCGCGCGGATCGCTATCGAAACAAGTCATCGCGAAATACGATCTCTCGAAAGATCGCGAACCGCAAAAATTTGGCATTGGCTTCAAGGAGCTGTGGCGAATTCCGAAAGAGAAGCATAAGGCGGGACTGGTTCAACACTCCTTCGGCTGGCCGCTGGCGTCTGACACCGGCGGCGGGTCGTTCCTTTATCACTTCGACGACGACCTTGTGTCCATCGGCTTCGTCGTGCACCTCAATTATCCGAACCCGACCCTGTCGCCTTTCGACGAATTCCAGCGTTTCAAGTCGCATCCGAAGATTGCGCCAACGCTGGCGGGCGGCGAGCGCATCGCTTACGGCGCCCGCGCTTTGACAGAGGGCGGCTGGCAAAGCGTGCCAAAACTCACGTTCCCCGGCGGGGCGCTGCTCGGCTGCGCTGCGGGTTTCGTCAATGTGCCGCGCATTAAGGGATCGCACAACGCCATGCTCTCCGGCATTCTCGCGGCCGATCATGTCGCCGCGGCGCTGGCGGAGGGCCGCGCTCACGACGAGGTGCGCGCCTATGAGGATGCATGGCGGAGTTCGGATATCGGCCGCGACCTCAAGCCGGTGCGTAACGTCAAGCCGCTGTGGTCGAAATACGGCACCTATCTCGGCGCGCCTCTGTTTGGTCTCGATATGTGGACCAATGAATTGTTCGGTTTCTCCCTCTTCGGTACGCTGTCGCATGGCAAGCCCGATCACGCGGCGACAAAACCGCTCGCGGAAGTAACCCCCATCGTCTACGCCAAGCTGACGATGAAGCCGGCGTTCGACAAACTTTCTTCGGTCTTCGTCTCCAACACAAATCACGAAGAGGATCAGCCTGTGCATTTGCGGCTGGCCGATGCAACTGTTCCGATCGGTAAAAATCTGCCCCTTTTCGGCGAGCCAGCCCGGCTTTATTGCCCGGCTGGCGTTTACGAGGTGGTCTATGGCGACGAGGCGTCGAAGAGCGACCCGCGATTTGTAATCAACGCGCAGAATTGCGTGCATTGCAAAACCTGCGACATCAAGGATCCCGCCCAAAACATAACCTGGGTTCCTCCCGAAGGCGGCGGTGGACCAAACTATCCGAATATGTAAGTTGCGGCGACCCTCCCCTGCGCGCAAGCGCCGGGGAGCCGATGGATCGACTCACGTTAAATTGTGATGAATACGCGCCGTCAGGCCAACCGGCGCGATTGGAAGCCGGACATGTTTTTTATTGTCTCGAAAATCTTCGAGAGTCTGTTTGCCCCGTTGCAATTCGCCCTTCTGCTCTCAACGGCTGGCGTCGTTCTCTTGTTCTCGCGCTGTGACCGATATGGCCGCAACCTCGTCGCCGCCGGCGTCACGCTATTGTTGTTGATGGCCTTCAGTCCGCTCGGCGATTTCCTCGCCGCACCGCTGGAAACCCGCTTTCCGCCACCGCCCGCCAACATGCCGGAGCCAGACGGGATCATTGTGCTTGGCGGCGCGATCGATGAAAAGCTCAGCAAAAAACTGGATCGCCCGGTTTTGATCGACTCGGCCGCCGAAAGACTGACGGCGCCATTGGCTCTTAAACAGAAATATCCGAACGCGCGGGTCATATTCGCGGGCGGCTCGGCGGCGCTTCAAGGTTCTGACTTCAGCGAGGCGGATGGCGTGAGACGCTTCTGGCGCGAACTGGGCTTTTTCTCGAATAACATTGTCTATGAGGATCGATCCCGCAACACATTCGAAAATGCGATTTTTGCGCGCGATCTCGCTCAGCCAAAACCGGGCGAGAGCTGGCTTTTGGTGACATCCGCGATGCACATGCCGCGATCGGTCGGCATTTTTCGCAAGGCTGGATTTCCTGTCGTCGCCTTTCCGGTCGATTTCCGAACGGACGGCGAGCCCTCCGTCTTCTCGGCTCCACGATTTCCGCTGCGCGCCATCGGGGTCGTTCAATTCGCCATCCACGAGTGGATGGGGCTGGCGGTCTATTGGTTGACCGGCAAAACAAGCGCGCTTTTTCCGGCTCCCTGAGGCCGCCGTTCGGCGAGCGCAAAGACTTATTCCGACCGCCCCTGCGTCCTGCGACTGCGTGCGCCGGAGGGCGGACCGTCGAGATTGCGACCGCTGGAGCCGCTCGACCATGAGCCGTGTTTCATCTCCAGAAAGAGGGCGATCGCCTGGGAGCGGTTGCGAACGTCGAGTTTGTCGAACAAGTTGCGCAAATGAAATTTGATCGTGTTGATCGAGACGCCAAAATCCTTCGCCAATTGACTGTTCGTGTGGCCTGAACCCAGCGCCGACAGCAGGCTGCGCTCGCGCAAGGTGAGGTTCTCAAGCGGGTCGCTGCGCATCTTGCGTATGTCAACGAAAGGGAACACCATGTCGCCAGCCGCTACCGACGCCAGCACATCGAGCAGACGCTCGGGTGGCGCACGTTTCGACACAAAGCCTGCGCCGCCTAGTTGCAAGGTCTCTGCGGGCGCCGCAGGATCGTTGGTGCCGCTATAGACGACAATTTTCGGGGCCGAGACCTGACGCGATAGCGCGCGCAACACATCACGCGCATGGATGCTCGGCAATTGCCAGCCGATCACGGCGATCGAGAATTTATGCAGGCGCGCCGCCTCCAGAAACTCTTCGCCATCCGTGACCTTCAAAACGAGATTGAAGCGTCTGTCGTCGGTCAAAAGCTTTTCGAGACCCGCCAATATCAGGGGGCTTTTGTCGGCGACGGCGACATCAATCTGATCGACGGCGGCAGGCCGCGCATCGCCCGCCCCGCCGTTGCCCGCCGTTCGCGCGGGATCGACTCGCTTGTCAACAGTCCTGACCGAAGGGGTTGTTGGCATTTTTCTTCCTGCCCGGCCAGCATAACAACCAGCACGATCCAATTTATGATCGGGATTATTCTCGATAATCGTCGTTTCGGCAACTCTCGCCAACACCGGGGCTCTCCGTACCCCGCCCGATAGTGTTGGCTGCATAGCCCGGAGCAGAACTGCGCTCGCGCTCTAAAACGTATGGCAGGGATAAAAAAAAGCGACGCGCCAGCGGCGCGTCGCGTCAGAAACTCAGAATGTCGTCTGAATTAGTCGGTGAAAACCCAGCGGGCGGCGAAATAGGCCGCAGCGCCAATCGCGATGATCGCAATCATGCCAGTCGGGGTCGAAGCGTAGCTGGTCAGTTCGAGAATAGCACCCATTATTTCCTCCTGAATCATCTTAGGTTGTGCGCGAGTTTCAATGAACGCGCTATGTCAAGCTTTCTGCGGCGAGCCGCCTGAAAGGACAACGACATCAATAAGAGCGGTATGACAGGTTTTATCCATTGGACTTCCCGTCGATTTCAAGCTCAGGCCACACTCTCAATGCCTGAACACGCCGGCTCGGTTAACGGCTCGACCCGCTTCTTACGTCATAACTATATCAAATCCATCCGGAATTGATACCGGGAAGCGGTGATGATTGGGTATTGGATGACCTAACTCTTGTCAAGACGCGCTGGCCCGCCGAAGCCCCCGGCGATGGGTGGCCTTTTGGCGTCTGCGCACTAGTTACGATCTCGGAACCGATACGTTATCAATATTCAGCGAGCGCTCATGGCTTCTTCGCCCCTCAAAACTATCCTAATTGTCGCAGCCGTCGCCGCAGTAGGCTTCTCCGCATTTTACGCCCTGCGCGGCAAAACTCCGGCTTGCGCCCAGAACGGCAAATACATGTCGACAGTCGCCGACTGCCGAGCCTGGGGCCTCGACCAGGCAACCTGCGCACAAGCGGTCGACAAGGCTCGCGCCGTCGCCGCGCGCGCAGCCCCCAGGGTCGAGACGCAGTTTCAGTGCGAATTGCTTTACACGGAATGTTTCGAAAATCCGACGGGCGGCTTTTCGCCTAGACCTTCCTTCTGTCTGCGTGAGGGTGTCGAGCCAAGCGAGATCCGCTATCTCGAGTTCGGCTCCGATCGTCGCAACCGGCGCGTGACAAAGGAAGTGCCGATCAACTAATCACAGATTTTTGCGTGCAACGATAAGCGGCGCGCGTCTCAGGGCGCGCGCTTCTGACTGACCTGAAAATCGGCCGCATCAATAACCAGCGGCCCTGCCGCCGTGCCGATGTGGATATGAAACGGCACGACGACATGCGCCTCCGGCAGAGGGGCGAGCCAGACATTGATTTCATGATTACTGGCCATGTAACGCGTCGAGGGGCTATCCGGCCGATGTCCCGCAATCGGCGTGTAACGCGCTGAACAAACCACGACTGGACCGGCATAGCCCTTGACCTCGACGCTTTGCTCGCCGGCATAGGACAGGGCGACATCGAAACGGGTGACGCCGTCGAAGACGGAAATGTTACGATTGCAGGCCGCCGGCCCGATCAATTCCTCGCCCGGCGGAACGGCGATGATCAGGGCGCTAACGGGATCAAGCACATGTTTCTTCGCGCTCTCATCGACCGGTACGCGCGCATCCGCGTCCCAGGGCGGCGGCTTCACCTCGACAGAGCGCACGGCGTTGGCGGCAAGCGCCATGCGCACGGTGCGCGTCTCATCGTTATTCTGTGTTGTGTTCGAATAGCTCGACGGCGCCACTCCGGCTGCTGTCAGGCCTCCGGTGGCAACCGCCGCCCCCTTGGAGTTATTGACCAGATTGGCGAGACCCGACGTTCGCATGCCAATGTCGATACGGTAGTTCTTCTGCTCCAGCACGCCGTTGGCGTAAGCGGCGCCGATCGGCAACCCCATCAGACTAAGCGCATAGCGCGCTTTCAGAGTTTCGGCCTGAGCCAGGGGCATGACGAGACCGACGCCCGCAAAAGCTCCGGCGCCCGCCATGAGCCGCAACAAACAAGAATGGATCGCTTTCGGATTCATCTTCCCCGCATGATTTCGTCGCCAAATGCTGCGCAGCGCGTCAGGCGCACTCCTGCCAGTGTCCATCGGCGTAAACGCGCCAGGCGCGCAGACCGGCTTTCGCTTTGACGATTCGACCTTCCTTGGCAAGTTCGACAAGATAACGAAACACGAGCGGGTTGCGCCAGGCCATAGGCTTCTCGGGATCGCAAACAGCATGATATTCGTCGCTGTCAGCGTCCTCCATCAGCAAGGCGCCAACACGATCGGGCCGCATCTGGGGGGAGAGACTGCGATCCTCTTTCCAGTCGCAATGATAGTCGCGACAAACCTGCGGACGCGTCTTGTAGACGCCGCAACCGCCTGAACCGACACAATGCTCGCACAACTTGCCGGCGGTTTTCTTGAACTCCTCGATTTCGAGGACCTTGCAGCAGAAATAGCACTGACCGCAGGCTTTTCCGGGAATTTCTAACATTGTCGTCCAGCGCGAGACAGATGGAATCGAATCGGCGTATTGTGACCGTGGCCGCGCTGGATGCAAGCCGCATGGTGACAGGCGAAGGCTTTGTGAAGAAACCATGAACCAATCCATCGATCCCGACGCTCTTTTTGTCTCCGTCGACTGGCTGGCGGCTCATCTTGAGGCTCCCGGAATACGCATTTTCGACGCCTCCTGGCACATGCCGGCGGCTGGCAGAAATGCGCAGGCCGAATTTCTGGACGGCCATATTCCCGGAGCGGTCTTTTTCGATATCGACGCGATGGCCGATCATTCGACCGATCTACCTCACATGTTGCCGACGCCAGAGGCCTTCGCCGACGCTGTCGGCGCCCTTGGGCTCGGCGACGGCATGCGCGTTATTGTTTACGACAGCGTCGGACTGTTCTCGGCGCCGCGGGTGTGGTGGACGCTGAAGGTATTTGGCGTCGAGGACGTCGCTATCCTTGCCGGAGGATTGCCTGCATGGATCGCGGCGGGTCAGGCGGTCGAAAAAGGACCGGTCCTGTCCTCGTCCGCGCGTTTTACGTCGCGAGTGAACTCAGCCCTCGTCGCGGATGCGGCGCGGGTCGCGGCGGCTCTCGCCAACAACGAGGCGGCAATCGTCGACGCCCGATCAGCCGAGCGGTTTCGTGGCGCCGCGCCGGAGCCCCGACCGGGACTGCGATCAGGCCACATGCCCGGAGCGCTCAACCTTCCCTACCAGAATCTGATCGAAAACGGCCGATTGAAAGAGCCCGCCGGACTGGAGGCCGCCTTTGCCGCAGCCGGAGTCGATATAAGCCGAGAGATGATTGCGAGTTGCGGCTCCGGTCTTACCGCCTGCATTCTCAGTTTGGCGCGAGCGGCGACGGGCCGGGGACCCGCGCGAGTATACGACGGCTCATGGACAGAGTGGGGAGCCCGTGCGGATTTACCAATTGCGACAGAATGAAAATAATAAACGCCTAAATATTAGGCAATAAGACTAAAATAAAAGCAAATGGTGCAATCATCGGGCGCGGCGATCGGGCGGGAGAACATTAGTCTGTCCGTGGCGCCAAAATCGCTCTGGTGCTAAAAGCCGGCCCGGCGGGCGCGGATGGCGGATGGCCGTGAACCCGAGTGTCGGGCGTGGGGTGGCGTAATGAAGAAAATCGAGGCGATCATCAAACCTTTCAAGCTTGATGAGGTGAAGGAGGCGCTTCAGGCCGCCGGCTTGCAGGGAATCACCGTCACCGAAGCCAAGGGGTTTGGACGACAAAAGGGTCATACGGAGCTTTATCGCGGCGCCGAATATGTCGTCGATTTCCTGCCCAAGGTGAAAATCGAAATCGTTCTCGCCGACGACACTGTCGATCGGGCGATTGAGGCGATCCGAACGGCGGCGCAGACTGGCCGCATCGGCGATGGCAAGATTTTCGTCTCCAACATTGAGGGAGCGATTCGAATTCGCACCGGCGAGTCCGGTGTGGACGCGATCTGAGAGGCCAACGCCTCAATGAATCCCTCAAGGGCCTTCAGATGAGCTTACTGAAAAACCTGTTTCGGCGCGGGGAGGCGTCGAAAAGCACCATTGGCAATGAAACTACAGAGGCAGAGAGAAACATGACGACGGCCAAAGACATACTGAAAAAGATCAAGGACGAAGACATCAAATACGTCGACTTCCGCTTCACGGACCCGCGCGGCAAGTGGCAGCATGTGACCTTCGATGTCTCCATCGTCGACGAGGAGGCTCTGACCGACGGCATTGCTTTTGACGGCTCGTCGATCGCCGGCTGGAAAGCGATCAACGAATCCGACATGCTTCTGATCCCGGATTTCGAAACCGCTGCGATCGATCCTTTCTTCGCTGCGCCCACGCTGGTGCTCGTCTGCGACGTCGTCGAGCCGACCACCGGTCAGCCCTATGGCCGCGATCCCCGCTCCATCGCCAAAAAAGCGATGGCGCATATCAAGACCCTCGGCCTGGGCGACGTCGCCTATTTCGGTCCAGAGGCTGAGTTCTTCGTTTTTGACGACGTCCGTTTCTCGGCCGATCCCTACAACACCGGCTTCTCGGTCGACTCCATCGAACTGCCGTCGAACTCCGACACCGCCTACGAGGGCGGAAACATGGGCCACCGCGTCCGCACCAAGGGCGGTTATTTCCCGGTGCCGCCGATCGACTCCGCGCAGGATATGCGCAGCGAGATGCTCGCCGCCATGGCGGCTATGGGCGTCAAGGTCGAGAAACACCATCACGAAGTCGCTTCGGCCCAGCACGAACTCGGTCTGAAATTCGAAACTCTTGTGCGCGTCGCCGATCACCTGCAGATCTACAAATACGCCATTCATCAGGTGGCGCATTCCTACGGCAAATCGGCGACATTCATGCCGAAGCCGGTGTTCGGCGACAACGGCTCGGGCATGCATGTCCACCAGTCGATCTGGAAGGAAGGCAAGCCGGTTTTTGCGGGCGATAAATACGCCGGCCTATCGCAGGAGTGCCTCTGGTATATCGGCGGCATCATCAAGCACGCCAAGTCGCTGAACGCCTTCACCAATCCGTCGACCAATTCCTACAAACGTCTGGTTCCGGGTTACGAAGCGCCGGTTCTGCTCGCCTATTCGTCGCGCAATCGTTCGGCCTCCTGTCGTATCCCCTTTGTCACCAGCCCGAAGGCGAAACGCATCGAGGTTCGTTTCCCCGACCCGACGGCGAACCCCTATTTGGCTTTTGCGGCGATGCTGATGGCGGGCCTTGATGGCATCGTTAACAAAATTGATCCGGGCGCGCCGGCCGATAAGGATCTGTACGATCTGCCGCCAGAGGAGTTGAAAGCGATCCCGACCGTGTGCGGCTCGCTGCGCGAAGCCCTTGATTCGCTGAGGGCCGACCACGCCTATCTAACCGCCGGCGGCGTGTTCAATGAGGATTTCATCCACTCGTGGATCGACCTGAAACATCAGGAACTGATGCGCTACGAGATGACCCCGCACCCGGTCGAATACGATATGTATTATTCGGTCTGATCCGGACCGGCGTCACGCGCCGATCCGAACATTCTGCAAGGTCCGGAAGCGGTTCAACGTTTCCGGGCCTTTTATTTTTCAACTTTTGATCCTTCAAACATCCATGACTCTGTGATCTTGACCAAGCGTTGCACAAAATGGCTTGCTCAACGTCGACGTTCGGCAAATTGTTCCAACACGACGACTCCGAGGGAATGTTTGATGGATAATCGTGACGCAAAGACGCGAACCGACAGGCGGGCGACGTCCAGGACACGCTTCAATAAAACGATGGGCGGGGCTCTCGCCCTGTTGCTCGGTCTGACGCCCGGCGAGGTTCTGGCCATAGACCCCACGCCTGCGCCGGCGGCGGCTGAGTCGCCGGCGGCGCAGGAGCCAACGATCCAGAAATTCACGCTGGCCGAGCTTGAGACAATGCTGGCGCCGATCGCCCTGTATCCCGACGCGCTGCTTGCGCAACTGTTGCCTGCCGCCGCCTATCCCCTCGACATCGTTCAGGCCCAACGCTGGCTCGAGAAACACAAAAGCGCCGCGTCCAAAAACGATTTCACCGCCGCAGATCGAGAAAACTGGGACCCTTCCGTGAAGGCGCTGCTGCGTTTTCCGACCGTTTTACGAAAAATGAACGACGATCTCGAATGGACCGAAAATCTCGGTTACGCCATCGTCAACCAGCCGCAAGACGTCGCAAGCGTCATCCAGCTTCTGCGCGAGAAGGCCGAAAAAAGCGGCGCGCTGGTCACGACCAAAGAACAGAAGGTGGTCCGCCAAAAGCAGAATGGCCGCGAGGTCGTGATCATCGAGTCTCAGGATCCATCAGTCGTTTACGTGCCGTCCTACAATCCGCAGACCGTCTACGCGCCCGGCTACAACCCGGCCGGCGCCGTGGCGGCCGGGCTCCTCACCTTTGGCCTCGGCGTCGCCGTTGGCTCCGCCATTAGTCAACCATACTGGAATTGGGGCGTGGGCTCGTTTTATGCGCCGGTCTGGCCAGGTTACGCCGCCTGGCGGCCGCCCTATCCCGGCTGGCGAGCGGGCATGCCGGTGGGGGGCGGCGGCAACAACGTTAACATCGGCAATAGCGTCAACATCGGCAATGGTAGCGGCAATAATCTGATCAATAACAAACCCTGGCGTCCTGACCCGGGCCATTATCGGCCGGGCGGGCGGTTTGGCGCCGGCGGCGCACGGCCAGGCCCTGCCCGTCCGGGAGGCGGCGGTATTGGCGGCGGCGCCATTACCGGCCGACCCGCGACTGGCGGCGGTTTCAACGGCGGGAGAATTGGCGGCGGCCAGGACATCGGCGCGGGAGTCCGACAAGGGTTAAACAGGCCGGGAGCCGGCCAGATCCAGCGCCCGGCGGCCCGTCCCGTGCCCGCCCGTCCAGGAACAATCGGCGGGAATCTTAGCCGGCCAGCCGTCGGCGGACCAGTGGCCAAATCCGCTGGCGGCTTTGGCGGCGGTAGACCGATCGCCAGACCTGCCGGCGGCGGTTTCGGCGGCGGACACATGGCCAGACCCGCCGGCGGATTCGGCGGCGGCAGACCAATGGCGAGGCCTGCAGGCGGCGGTTTCGGCGGCGGGATGCATCGCGGCGGCGGTTTTCGCGGCCGTCGCTAGACATAAAAAAGGGGCGGCCGGCTGGCCGCCTCCACGTCCCTTGGGGATCAGTAGATCGGAAAATCCGCGCAGAGCGCCCGCACATCGGCGCCGACACTTGCAATCAGCGCGTCATCCCCCGGCGTCCGCAGGATGCGCGCAATCCAGCCGGCGATGCGCTCGAATTCGACGACGCCAAATCCGCGCGCGGTTCCGGCGTTGGCGGAGAGCCGCAATCCCGAGGGCGCTTCGGGCGGATGTGGATCATAGGGGATAAGGTTCTTGTTTACCGCAAGTCCAGCGCGCTCCAGGGCTTTCGCCGCAACATCGCCCGTAAGGCCAATGGGCGTGAGATCCACCAGCAGCAACGTGGCGTCCGTGCCGCCGGTGACGATCCGGAAACCCTGCGCGTCGAGCGCGGCGGCCAAAACACGGGCGTTGGCGAGCGCCGCGCGCTGATAAACGGCGAATTCCGGTCGCAAGGCTTCGCCGAGACAGGCGGCTTTGCCTGCGACGGCGTGCAGCATCACAGAACCTTGAACCCCCGGAAACACCCCGGCGTTGATTTTCGCGCTCAAATGTTCGTCGTTCCACAACGCCATGCCGCCACGGGCGCCGCGCAGGGATTTATAGGTTGTTGTCGTCACGACATGAGCATGCGGCAGCGGGTCGGGATAGAGACACGTCGCAACCAGACCGGCGACATGCGCCATATCGACCATCAAGAAGGCGTCGACCTCATCGGCGATGGCGCGGAGGGCGGCGAAATCCAGCACGCGCGGATAGGCCGAGCCGCCGGCCACGATCATCCGCGGCCGGTGCTCCAGCGCCAGCGCGCGGACGGCGTCGAGATCGACGCGCTCGGTGTCGCGGTCCACGCCATAGGCGACAATGCGATAATCGCGTCCGGTGAGCGTCGCCGGGTGGCCATGGCTAATGTGCCCCCCCGATGCGACATCCATCGACAGAATCGTATCGCCGAGCCGCAGTAGTCCAAGAAAAACGCCGGCGTTTGCATTGGATCCGGAATGTGGTTGGACATTGGCGAACCGGCACCCGAACAGCCGCTGCGCGCGCTCAATGGCCAGGGTCTCAATGGCGTCCGCGTATTGCGCGCCGCCGTAATACCGACGATAGGCCGCGCCCTCCACCGTCTTGTTGGTCAGGACCGACCCCTGAGCCTCGAGCACACAGCGCGAAACAAGATTCTCGGAGGCGATCAATTCGATACCCTCCCGCTGTCGCTTTAGTTCGCCATTGATGGCCCCGGAAAGTTCCGGATCGGCGTCGAGGCCGGCGGTGAAATAGCCTTCATGCAGCGTCCTCAAGGCACTTCCTCTCTCAGGGTCTCAAAAGCCGTTCACACTTCACAGAACATGCTCTAAGACGATGCCCATGAAAACTATGCCCGCGCCCGACGCCGCCAACGATCCGCTCGCCGGATTACGCGCCGAGATCGACAGGATTGATCTCGACATGCACCGGTTGTTGATGGCGCGCGGCGAGATCATCGATCGTCTGATCGCCGTCAAGCGGGCGCAGGGCGGCGGCTGCGCCTTCCGTCCTGATCGCGAGGCGCAGATGATGCGGGCGCTGGTCGAACGGCATCGCGGTCTGCTGCCGGTCGATGCGGTGGAAGGCGTCTGGCGCGTCATCGTCTCGACGTTCACCTATGTTCAGAACAATTACGCCGTTCACGCCGACGATTCGGGCGGCGATGCGCAGATGCGCGACAGCGCCCGTTTTCATTTCGGCTTCACCGTGCCCTACCTCGCCCATCACGGGGCCGGAGCGGTGATCGACGCTGTCGCGGCCTCGAACGGCGATCTCGGCGTCTTGCGCGCCACGGGCGCCATCGCCGATGGCGCCTGGTGGATTCGTCTGATCGGGGAAAATGCGCCCAAGATCATCGCGCGTCTGCCGTTTGTCGAGCGACCCGATCATCCCGCCGGTCTCCCCGTTTTCGTCGTCGCCCGACCGGCGGGCGACTCGGCGTCGCAGGACATTCTGCTTCATGCGATTCGCCTGCCGCGCTGGTCGCATTCGCTCCCTGCGACGATCTCGGGGCTGGATGGCGAGATCCTCGCCAGCGCGCCGCATGCAAACGGCCTCGCGCTGATGATCGCCGCGCCCGGACGGATTGCGGCGGGGGATATCGCCCAAGCGCTCGCCGCTGCGGGCGTGGAAGATGCGCGCGTCGAACCCATCGGCAGCCACGCCGCCCGTTACGAACTCAACGAGGCGCGTAGCGGCGTCTTTGCGCCGGGGAGCTAAAACCATGAGCCGACCCATTCCCCGTCCCGGAGTCCTGGCGATCGATCCCTATGTGCCAGGTAAAAGCGCCGCGCCCGGAACAGGGCGCACGTTCAAGCTCTCCGCAAACGAGACGCCGCTTGGCCCCTCGCCACGGGCCATTCAGACAGTTCGCGACATGGCCGATACGCTGGCGATCTATCCGGAAGGCTCCTCGCGCAAGTTGCGCGAAGCGATCGGCGCACGCTACGGACTCGACCCCACTCGCATCGTCGCCGGCGCCGGCTCCGACGAAATTCTGGAAATGCTGGCGCTCGCCTACATCGGGCCCGGCGACGAGGGGCTTTACAGCCAATACGGCTTCCTCGAATACAAGATCGTGACGCTCGGCGCCGGCGGCGCGCCAGTCGTTGCGCCTGAACGCAACTACACAAGCGACGTCGACGCATTGTTGGCCTGCGTCACCGAAAAAACGCGACTAGTGTTCATCGCCAATCCCAACAATCCGACCGGCACCTATCTGCCGGCCGGCGAGGTTGCGCGGCTGGCGCGCGCGCTGCCGAAAAACGCCATCCTCGTTCTCGACGGGGCATATGCCGAATATGTCGAGCGCGAGGATTACGAAGCGGGGATCGCGCTTGTCGACGCGCTCGACAATGTCGTGATGACGCGCACCTTTTCGAAAATTCACGGCCTTGCCGGATTACGCGTCGGCTGGGGTTATGGCTCCGATCATATCGTCGACGCTCTCAATCGGATTCGTCCGCCCTTTAATGTGTCGAGCATTGGCGCGGCGGCGGGCGTCGCCGCGCTGGAGGACGTCGCGCATATCGAAAAAGCCGTCGCGCATAATGCGCGCTGGCTGCCATGGCTGACACGAGAAATATCCGCGCTCGGTCTCGAGGTGTTGCCCAGCGTCGCCAATTTCATCGCCATACGTTTTCCCGATACGCCGGGCCTTACCGCCGCTGACGCCGATCACTTTCTCACCGAGCGCGGCCTGATCCTGCGCGCCATCAAGGCCTATGGCATGGACGAATTCCTCCGTCTGACCGTCGGCGTCGAGGAAGCCAACGAACTTGTCGTTGCGGCGCTCCGGGAGTTCATGGCGCAGGCGCAGGCTTCATTCAAAAAAACCGCGCATGTCTAACGCCAGTTTGAAACGTCTTGCGCTTGTTGGCGCAGGGCTTATCGGATCTTCCATCGCGCGCGCCGCACGCGAATATGACGCAGCTCACTCAATCGTCATTTACGACTCCGCGCCGGAGGTTCGCGCGCGCGTACGCGAACTCGCTTTCGCCGACGCTGTCGCCGACAATATCGCAGACGCCGTAACAGTCGCCGATCTTGTCGTCATCTGCACGCCGGTCGGCGCCTGTGGCGACGTCGCGAAACTAATCGCGCCGCACCTTAAGGCCGGCGCGATTGTTTCAGACGTCGGCTCGGTGAAGGACGCCGTGGTTGCGGCGGTCGCGCCGCATTTGCCGCCGCACGTTCACTTCGTGCCAGCGCATCCGATCGCCGGCACGGAATACTCGGGACCCGACGCCGGCTTCGCGACGCTATTTTGCAATCGCTGGTGCATTCTGACGCCCCCGACCGGCGCCGACGCTCACGCTGTCGACACTCTTGATGCTTTCTGGACGCGGATTGGCGCAAAAGTCGAACGCATGAGCCCGGCGCATCACGACAGGGTGCTGGCGCTGACCAGCCATTTACCGCACCTTATCGCCTACAACATCGTTGGCACGGCGGACGATTTCGGCGAGCAGACGCGTTCGGAGGTGATCAAATTCTCGGCCTCGGGCTTTCGCGATTTCACTCGCATCGCCTCCTCCGATCCGATCATGTGGCGCGATATTTTCCTGAACAATCGTGAAGCGGTGCTGGAAATGCTCGGTCGCTTCAACGAAGATCTGAGCGCCCTGCAGAAAATGATCCGTCTCGGCGATGGCGAGGGCTTGTTCGAGTTTTTCACGCGCACTCGCGCCATTCGACGCTCGATCATCGAGCAGGGGCAGGACACGGCGGCGCCGGATTTCGGCCGACTGGATAAATAACGTCTGGGCTTTGGGCTAGGTCTGCAATTCGTCATCTTCCTGCAGCGACAGCACAGGATGTCGGGCGAGAAACTCCTCCCGAAGAGCGCGACGCAGAATCTTGCCGACATTGGTTTTGGGCAAGGCGTCGCGGAACTCGTAAAAGCGCGGCGTTTTGTAATTTGTCAGCAGTTCAAGCGCAAAGTTCCGCAGCTCTTTCTGCGTGAGCGAGGGATCGCGCGGCACAATGAAAGCCACCGGCGCCTCGCCCGAGTGCGCAAAGGGCACGCCAATGACGGCGACTTCCCGCACCTTTGGATGCCGGCTCAGCGCCTCCTCGACCTCATTGGGATAGACATTGAAACCGGAGACGAGAATCATGTCCTTGAGACGATCGACGATCCGAAACAGGCCGTCGGGCTCCATGATCGCAATGTCGCCAGTTCGAAAATAACCGTCGGACGTCAGGACTTTCGCCGTCTCATCGGGGCGACGCCAGTAGCCCGGCATGACCTGAGGCCCCTTGGCGACAAGTTCGCCGCGCTCGCCGACAGCGACGGCCGCGCCATCGGGCGCGCGCAAAGAGATTTGCGTTGAGGGCATCGGATAGCCGATGCCGCCGGTAAACTCCGCGATATCGGGTCGATTGACGGTGAGGATCGGCGAGGTCTCCGACAGGCCATAACCCTCAACGATCGGCTGACCCGTCAACGACTTCCAGCGATGGGCGATAACCTGCTGGGTCGACATGCCGCCCGACACGCTGTGGACGAGCGCGGAAAAATCGACCTTGCCGATGTCGGGGTGATCGACCAACGCCGCATAAAGCGTATTCACGCCGGAAAACAATGTGAAACGGTTCTTGCGCATCGTTGCGACAAGACTGTTGAGATCGCGTGGATTTGCGATCAGCAGACAGCAGCCGCCGATCTTCACCAGCAACAGACAACAGGCTGTGAGGCCAAAGATATGATAGAGCGGCAACGCCGTCACCATAGTGTGCGGCCCTTTCGGCTCGATGTGATAGCGCAACCAGGACCATGACTGGGCGATGTTGGCGGCGACGTTGCGATGAAGGAGCACGGCGCCCTTGGCGACGCCGGTTGTGCCGCCCGTGTATTGCAGGAGGGCGATATCCTCGCGCCCGACATCGACTGGCCTAAAACGCATCCCCGCGCTGGCGCGCAAGAGCTGCGCAAAAGCAATAGCGCCGGGGATACGATAGGGCGGGACCTGCCGCCGCACATAACGCGACATCCCGTTCACCAGCAACCCCATAAAGCCCATCAGATCTCCGGGCCGCACGATGATCGCATGGTCGACGCGCATGTTCGGCCACGCTGTTTCGACAGTGTGCGCGAAATTCTCGAAGACGAACAGAAAGCGCGGCTCGGCGTCGTTAACCTGATGTTCGAGTTCGCCATGCGTGTAAAGCGGATTGATATTCACGACGACGCCGCCGGCGAGCAGCACGCCGAAAAGAATCGCCGGATAGGCGAGCACATTGGGCGACATGATCGCGACTCGGTCGCCCTTGGCCAGTCCGTGCGCCTGAAGCCACGCGGCGGTTTGAGTCGCTGCAACGCCCAGTTCACGGAAACTCTGGCGAATGCCGAAGCTCTCCATCGCCGGCCTGTCGGCGTAGGCGGCGACGCTGGCGTTAAACATCTCGACCAGCGTCGAGTAATCGTTTGCGTCTATGTCGGCGGGCACGGCCGGCGGATAGGCGGCGAGCCAGGGTCGACTGGCATAGGGATCGTCGTTTCCGATCTGCGATATCATCACATTCCCCAGATCACATTCCTACGCCACGGCGCTTTTCGTGAGTCGTCTTGCCATTATGCTGCCTGCACAGAACGGGAAAAGGTCGACAAAAACCCAAAACCTCTTGCGAGCCCGCGCGATCAGACCGCGCTACGGGACAGGCCGTAGCCAGCGAGCAATGCGCCGCCCAGCAACATCACAAGGAGCGCTGCGACAAATTCGACGCCGCGTCCGATGAGCAGAGCCCGGCGCGACTCCGAACCGCTCCAGCGCATCGCCGTGCCTTTAGCGTAGACAGCAAGGCTCGCCAGCGCGCTGGTGGTGAGCGCCGTCCCCGCCGACATCGCCAGAACGGCGCCGATTCCCGCCGCAAACATATTTTGCGACAGGGTGAAAACCAGAACCAATATGGCGCCTGAACATGGGCGCAAACCCGCCGCGATCACAGTGGCGATGGCGTCGCGCCAACGAAAACCGGCGCCGGTCAGCGCTGCCGGGTCCGGCGCATGAGAATGCCCGCAATCGGGCCCATGAACATGGGCGGGATCGTCGATAGCCTCGCAGGAGAACCGCGTTACGGGCGTCGCAGCCGACGTCTGGAGCGCGTTCAAAAAGGCGCGGCCTTTGGTATACGTCAGTCGCGCGCCAAGCGCAGCGATTGCGACATAACTCGCAAGTTCGACAAGCCGGGCGGCGTCGTTCATCTCGCCAGCCGTCGCCCGGAACACTAACGCCGCCACGCCGACAAAAACAATGGCGACCGCGCCCTGAAGCAAGGCGGCAAGCACGGCCAGCACCAGACCACGACGCAGCGCGGTTTCGCTGGCGATCATGTATGAGGTCAACACGGCCTTGCCGTGGCCGGGGCCGGCGGCATGGAAAACGCCATAGGCGAAACTCGAACTTAGCAATATCATAAAAGCGGTGGGATCGTCCTTGAGCCCGCGGGATGCTGTCTGCAGCGCGGCGTGAAACTTCGACTGCCAGGAAAGAATCAGACCGGCGAGGCCGCCTGTCGCAGTTGCGGCGTCCGCGCCGCCGACCGAAAAGGGATGGCGTGGCTGCGCCAACGACGGTTCGACCAGCGCCAGCGCAAAAACTAGTCCGGCAAGCGCTGAAAGAAACAGGCCGTTACGGCCGTTCACGGACAGGCCACAATGGCGCGGGTGGCCAGCTTGATGCCGAAATCAGCCCCCGGCGACATGTTCTGGAAAAAGGCCTCGCTCAGCTTCTGGTTATCTGCGGCGACCAGCGGCGCCGGTTCGACCAGACTGAGCGAGCAGCCGGTCGGCGCCCGCGACAGCGTGACAGGCTCCTTTTTCTCCAATCCGAAAGAAACATAATAGGTTGGATCATAGACCTGAAAGGAGAAAGGTTTGTTCGCCGCCGCCGGCGTCTCCAGCGGCAGAAAGAATCGTAGCGTTACATTACGCTTGTCGTCCGCCTCCATGCTGACGTCCTGCGGCGGTTTGAAGGGTACTTTCGCATTGTTTTGTCTAGCGAAAGTGAAATAATCGAATTCTGATAGGGTTTCGGTGCTTGACTTGGCGAAAGGCTCCAGTTCGGCGCGTGTCGGCGGCTTGCCCTCCTTGCCGAGCCCCTGAGTAGCGAAGGCCGAATACATTTCGTCGAACTCCCAGGCGTGACGCACGCCCAGGATTTTGCCGTCCTTAAAGACGACTTCGCTGCGCACCGCCACCCAGACATGAGGATGGGCTTTCGCCGCGCCGACGCCGGCCAGAAGCGACAGCAGGGCAAGCAGGTTCGTAAATCGACGGATCATCTATGAGGATATAGGCGGTCAAAGTCGGCGAAAACAGGGCGCGCCCGGCAGCCAAAAGCTTGTTCATGGCTTTGAGGCGGTCCTTGAAATCCAAGGTCGCTCTGGCGTAAACTACCACCATAACGCCAGATGATTGGCGTTTCGGATAGAGCCGCCTGCCACGCTATCGCGGATGAGGCGTCTTTGTCGCGCTCAGGCCGACAGTTGTATGGCCTTGTTTCGGGTGAGCGTCCTCGTTCCTCGTCGTTCTTTGCGTTATCGGCGCGCGCCCGTGCGCGCTCGGCCGTTCCGCGCAGGAGAGTTATTGCATGGCGGACAGCATCGCCGGCGACTTGCAAACCGGCCCCGCCTATGGCGGGGAGTCGCTTTCTGATCGCTTCGATCTGTCGCGCCCGCGCATTCTGCTGACTGGCACGCAAGCCATTGTGCGCCTACTGCTCATGCAGAAAGAACGCGATCGACGCGCCAAACTCAATACGGCGGGCTTTATCACCGGCTATCGCGGCTCGCCGCTGGGCGGCGTCGACGCACAAATGCATCGCGCCAAAAAGCTGTTTGACGCCAATGACATCAAATTTTTGCCGGGCCTCAACGAGGATCTCGCCGTCACAGCGATCTGGGGCGCGCAACAGGCGGAGATGCGCGGCGAAGGCAAATATGACGGCGTTTTTTCGATCTGGTACGGCAAGGGGCCGGGCGTCGATCGCAGCGGCGACGCGCTGCGCCATGTCAACCTCGCCGGCACATCGAAACACGGCGGCGTGCTGGCGCTGATGGGCGACGACCACACAGCCGAGTCGTCGACAACCGCGCATCAGTCTGACTATCACTTCGTCGATGTGATGATGCCGATCCTCTCGCCCGCCGGCGTGCAGGAAATCCTCGATTACGGCGTGCATGGCCTCGCGCTGTCGCGCTTCGCCGGCGTTTGGGTCGGCCTGAAATTGCTCAAGGACACCGTCGAGTCTACGGCGTCCGTCGATGGTTCGGTCGACCGGGTCGCCCCGATCATCCCTTCGGACTTTGTTCTGCCTCCCGGTGGACTTAACATTCGTCCCGGCGATCCGGTGCTGGCGCAAGAAGAGAGACTGCAAGAGAGCAAGCGAGATGCGATTCTCGCCTACATACGCGCGAACCGGCTCAATCGGATCATCGCCTCTGGCGGCGCCAATCCCAGAATTGGCGTCATCACCGTCGGCAAATCCTATCTCGACGTCCGTCAGGCGATGGACGATCTCGGCATCGACGAGGTCAAGGCCAACGATCTTGGTCTGCGTCTCTACAAGATTGCCGCGCCCTGGCCGCTGGAGCCGCAAGGATTACGGGCGTTCGCCCAGGACCTCGACCTCATCGTCGTCGTCGAGGAAAAACGCTCGCTGATCGAAGTCCAGTTGCGCGAGGAGCTATATGGCTCGCCGCATCAGCCGCAATGCATCGGCAAGAAGGACGAGCACGGCGACTGGCTCTTCCCGGTCAAGGGCGCGCTCGACGCCAATGACATCGCCATCGCGCTCGGACGGCGCTTGCTGAAATACCATCGCAACGATGATATTGAAGCGCGCGTGCTGCGGCTCGAACGCTTGCAGGACCGGCGCAAGACGATGACCGACGTCACTGTGCGCGTGCCGCATTTCTGCGCCGGCTGCCCGCACTCCACCTCTACGCATGTTCCCGCCGGCTCCCGCGCCTACACCGGCATTGGCTGTCATTACATGGCGCAATGGATGGATCGCTCCACCGAGGGCTACACCCACATGGGCGGAGAAGGCGCCAACTGGATCGGCGAGGCGCCCTTCTCGACGCGTAAACATGTGTTCCAGAATCTTGGCGACGGCACCTATAATCACTCCGGTTCGCTCGCCATTCGTTTCGCGGTTGCCGCCGGAACCAACATTACCTTCAAGATTCTTTACAACGGCGTTGTCGCCATGACCGGCGGCCAGAAGCACGAAGGCGAACTCACCGTCGACGCCATCGCGCATCAGGTGGCTGCGGAGGGCGTCAAGAAAATCGCGCTGGTCACGGACGAGCCCGGCAAATATCCGACCGAAGCCGTGTGGCCGCCGGGCCTGACGATTTATCATCGCAACGTCATTAATGAAGTGCAGCGTGAGTTATCTGAAATCGATGGCGTCACCGTTCTGATCTACGACCAGACCTGCGCCACCGAAAAACGCCGTCTGCGCAAGCGTGGCCTGATGACTGATCCGGACGCGCGCGTTATCATCAACGAACTGGTGTGCGAAGGTTGCGGCGATTGCGGCACGGCGTCCAACTGCGTCGCCGTGCAGCCCGTCGAAACGGAATTCGGCCGGAAACGCCGTATCGATCAATCGGCCTGCAACAAGGATTTTTCCTGCCTGGAGGGTTTCTGCCCGAGCTTTGTCACCGTGCACGGCGGACGCATGAAAAAAGCGCCGCTGCCGAGCCGGGAAGACGCTACCGGTCAGCCGGGGTTACCCGAGCCGCGCATCGCCGAAATTGGCGCGACGCCCTACGGTGTGCTTGTCGCCGGTCTCGGGGGCACCGGCGTCGTCACGGTATCCGCCATTCTCGGCATGGCCGCTCATCTCGAGGGCAAGGGCGTCGGCGTGATCGATATGGCGGGCCTCGCCCAGAAGGGCGGCGCGGTTTACTGTCATGTGAAAATCGGACGCGCGCCTGAAGATGTGCACGCCATCCGCATCGCTGCCGGCGAGGCGAATTTGCTTCTCGGCTGCGATCTTGTTGTCGCGGGCGCCAAAAACGTGCTCGCCGCCGTCGAGCGCGGCAAGACGGCGATTATCGTCAACAGCGCCGAAGTATTTCCCGGAGACATCGAGCGTAATCCCGATTTCGTGTTGCCTGCCGACGCGATTAAACAGGCCATCCGCCGCGCCGGCGGACCGGAGACAAGTTTCATCGACGTGACGGCGCTGGCTCAGGCCTTGCTGGGCGACTCGATCGCCGCCAATATCTTCATTCTGGGTTACGCATGGCAGAAAGGCTATCTGCCTCTTACCGAGGCAGCCTTGTTGCGCGCCATCGAACTCAATGGCGAATCCGTGCCGATGAACAAATCGGCGTTCCTCTGGGGTCGGCGCGCCGCCCATGATCTGAAAAGCGTCGAAGCGGTTGTCGAAACGTTGCGTCGGCCATCCGAGGCGCGAACAAAATCTAAAACGCTCGAGGAAATCATTGAGCGCCGCGCCGCTTACCTTGCGGACTATCAGGATCAGGCATATGCCGGGCGCTATCGGGCCCGGATCGAACGGATCGCTGCGCTCGAAGCCATTTGCGCGCCCGGTTCGCATGAACTGACCGAGGCGGTCGCGCGTTATCTCTTCAAGCTGATGGCGTTCAAGGACGAGTTCGAGGTCGCGCGGCTCTACACGAGTGAAGCCTTCCGGCGTCAATTGTCGGAGACCTTCGAGGGCGATTTGCGTCTCGAACTTCATCTCGCGCCGCCAATCCCTTTCCTGCAACGCAAGACCGATTTCGGCGGTTCGCGAAAAATGACCTTCGGTCCATGGATGTTTGGCGTCATGAAAGTGCTGGCGCGTCTCAAATGGCTGCGCGGCTCATGGATCGACATCACCCGTTTCAACCATGATCGCATCGTCGAACGCCGACTGTTGTCCGACTACGAGGCGATGCTTGACGACTTCGCAACATCGTTAAAACCGGAAAATCATCCGGCCGCTGTCGCCCTCGCGCGCATTCCCGAGAAAATTCGCGGCTTCGGCCATATCAAGGGACGCCACGTCGCGGCGGCGGACGCGGAGCGGGCGCGCCTTCTCGCTGAATATCGTCAACCGGCCTCGGCGCTGAAACTGGCCGCCGAATAACGGTCGCCACGGGATCATCAGGTGAGTCTTCCAAACTGCGTCCCGGCTCCCGTCCGTCCAACGCCTGCGCGTCGAACGCAGGCGCTCCTGCTCGGCGGCGCCCATGAGGCGCGCCTGCTTGCCGAACGCATCGCCGTCGCGCCGCAGATCGAGTGCGTGGTGTCGCTCGCCGGTCGAACGAGCGCGCCGTTGTCGCAAGCCTTGCCGGTGCGCGTTGGCGGTTTTGGCGGCGCTGCCGGACTAGCCAACTATCTGACGCGACACGGCGTCACCCATGTCATCGACGCCACCCATCCCTTCGCTGCGCAGATGTCGATTAACGCTCGCGAGGCTTGCGTGCAGACCGGAATCCCCCTGCTGCGATTGACGCGCGCTCCATGGCGTCCGGTTGATGGGGACGAGTGGATCGCAGTCGCCGATAATGCCGACGCGGTTCGAGCGCTTGGCGCAAATCCGCGTCGAGTTTTTCTCACGATTGGCCGACAGGGCGTCGCGGCCTTCCGCGTCGCGCCGCAACACCATTATCTGTTGCGCGTGATCGATCCGCCAGAAGACTCCGATCTGCCGCCAGACTGCACGGTGATCGCCGATAGAGGACCGTTCACGTCGGAGAACGAAAGCGTCCTGATGCGAACGCACAAAATCGAGATTGTCGTTAGCAAGAATAGCGGTGGCGCTTTAACCTACGCCAAGATCGAAGCGGCGCGGGCGCTTGGACTTCCTGTCGTGATGATTTCTCCGCCCGTCATGGATGGCGTGCCGGTCACCCACGATCTCGACGTCGCTCTGGCTTTTCTCGGATCATGAGCCGGACGCTGATGATCCAGGGCACAGGATCGGACGTCGGCAAGTCGCTTGTCGTCGCCGGTCTGGCGCGCGCCTTCGCCAACCGCGGCCTGCGCGTTGCGCCTTTCAAGCCGCAGAATATGTCGAACAACGCCGCAGTCACGATGGATGGAGGCGAAATTGGCCGGGCGCAAGCCTTGCAGGCGCGCGCCGCGCGTCTGCCGGCCGGCGTCGACATGAATCCGGTGCTGCTCAAGCCGCAAGGCGACAATGGCTCGCAGATCGTCGTGCGGGGTAAAATCGTCGGCCAGGCGAAAGCGCGCGACTATCAGTCCTGGAAACCCCGTCTGGCCTCGACGGTGATGGAGAGCTTTGCGCGCCTCAGCGCTGACAGCGATCTTGTTATCGTTGAGGGCGCCGGCAGCGCCGCCGAGATCAATCTACGCGCGTATGACATCGCCAATATGGGATTTGCGCGCGCCGCCAAGATCCCCGTAGTGCTTGTCGGCGATATTGATCGTGGCGGAGTCATTGCGCAACTTGTCGGATGCAAGGCGGTGATCGATGAACAGGACGCAGCTCTGATCGAGGGATTTATCGTCAACAAGTTCCGTGGCGACCCATCGTTGTTCGATGCTGGAATGCAGATGATCGCCGAGCAAACAGGCTGGCGCGCGCTGGGTCTCCTGCCCTACTTCGACGCGGCGGCTAGATTGCCGGCGGAAGACGCTTTTGGCTTGGGCGACCAGCGTCCGACTGGCGGCGGCGACATCAAAATCGTTGCGCTCCTGCTGCCGCATATCGCCAATTTCGACGATCTCGATCCGCTGAAGGCGGAGCCTGGCGTGCGTCTGGAGTTCGTCAAACCGGGCGAGCCCCTGCCCGGCGACGCGGCGCTGGCGATCCTGCCGGGCTCGAAAGCGACCATCGCCGATCTGACGGCGCTGCGCGCCAATGGCTGGGACATCGATCTGCGGGCGCATGTGCGGCGCGGGGGGAGGATTTTTGGCGTGTGCGGAGGATATCAGATGCTCGGCTCCTGCATCGACGATCCAACCGGAATCGAGGGTCCTCGCGGCGTGGCGCCGGGACTTGGTTTCCTTGATATTTCGACCGTTCTCACGGAGAAGAAAAAGCTGACCCATGTCTCCGGTTATGCGCCGGTTTTCGATGCGCCATTCAATGGCTACGAAATGCACGTCGGCGAAACATCCGGCCCCGATTGCGCTCAACCGGTATTGCGTCTTGACGATGGCCGTAACGATGGCGCGCAGTCACCGAACGGTCGAGTCGCCGGCGCCTATGTGCATGGATTGTTCGCAAACGACTCCCTGCGCACGGCCCTGCTCCGCGATCTGGGCGCGACGACGTCGTCGCTGAACTTCGAGCAATCGATCGAAGAGACTCTCGATGCCCTGGCGTCGCATTGCGCCAGTCATCTCGATCTCGACGCCTTATGGGGCTTGGCGCGTTGACCGCATCTTTCGCGCTCATATCCCAAGTTGCGCATGGCGGTCGGCTTGACGCTGCGCGCCGTCTCTTCCCCAACGCCCCGGAGCCATGGATTGATCTTTCAACCGGTGTTAATCCTCGGGCCTATCCGGCGCAGACGTGGCCGGATAGCGCCCTGACGCGACTGCCAGACGAGAACGCTTTCAAAACGCTCGAAGCTGCGGCGCGCGTCGCCTATCGTCCCCCGCCTGACGCTCAGGTGGTGAGCGGCGCCGGCGTTCAGACGTTCATACAGATCATGCCTCGCGCCTTTACAGCGCGCCGGGTTGCTATCCTTGGTTTTACCTACGCCGAACACGCCGCCTGCTGGCGCGACGCCGGCGCGCAGATTACGAACGTCGACACGATCGAGGAACTGAGCGAGGCGGATGTCGCTGTCATCGTCAACCCGAATAATCCGGACGGGCGCCTTATTCCCGTGCCGGAGCTCTCGACTCTTGCGCAAAAAATGGCGAGACGCGGCGCACTGGTTGTGGTTGACGAGTCGTTTATGGATTTCATGCCGCAGCACAGCTTCGCCGCATCGACGGCGCTGGATGGCGTGATCGTTCTGCGCTCCTTTGGCAAGACCTATGGACTTCCGGGCTTGCGGCTTGGTTTTGCTCTTTGCGCCCTCGGACCGGCGAAACGTTTGCGTTCATTGCTTGGCCCATGGGCGGTATGCGGGCCGGCGCTCGCGATAGGCGCCCAGGCGCTTCAGGACAGGGATTGGCTGGCGACCGCCGCCTTATGCCAACAAAGGGACGCCATGCGACTCGACGATCTCTTGCAGAAAGCTGGTTTTGATATTGTCGGCGGCTGCGGGCTTTTTCGTCTCGCCTATCATCGTGACGCCCGCACCAGATTTTTGAGCCTCTGCCAGCATGGCGTTCTCACGCGTGATTTCGCTGAGCGGCCCGCGTGGCTGCGTTTTGGTCTGCCGGGGAACGAGGACGAGTGGAGCAGGCTTGCAGCTGCGCTGGAGGTTAGATGAGCGGCGCCCGGCCCACGATCCTCAACCCCGACATGAACAGCGACGAAGTCGAACGGGAGCTATCGCCTGTCGCGCCCTTTTCGCAACAGGAGCGCGCCGCAGTATATCGGGCGATCTATGAGCGGCGCGATGTGCGTAATGAATTTCTTGACGCGGACGTCCCGCACGAGGTGTTGCGCCGCATACTCGACGCTGCGCATCATGCGCCCTCCGTTGGCCTGATGCAGCCATGGAATTTCATCGTGGTTCGCGATCACGATCAACGCGCCGCCGTCCATGCTGCTTTCGAACGCGCCGCAGCCATCGAAGAACAGATCATGCCCACAGACCGACGGGCGCATTATCGGAGCCTTAAATTGCAAGGCATCCTTCGGGCGCCGCTAAATATCTGCGTTACCTGTGATCGCAGCCGATCTGGCGCGACCGGCCTTGGACGAACGCAACAGCCCGAGACTGATCTGCTGAGCACCGCCTGCGCTGTACAAAATCTCTGGTTGGCGGCTAGGGTAGAGGGCGTCGGAATTGGGTGGGTCAGCATCCTTCAGGATGCTGATTTACGGGAAATTCTTCAAATCCCGGCGGATATCGCCATCGTCGCCTACCTCTGTGCAGGGTTTGTCGACCAAAGCTACACGCGCCCGGAACTGGAGGTGCGCCGCTGGGCGACGCGCCTGCCGCTGGAGGATCTGTTGTTTGAAGATGTCTGGGGTCGCAAGGTCGAGGCTCCCTAAAGCAGCCATAATTTTTGATCGAAATAATCGCGGCGACGCTGGAATCAGAACAACGACTTCCTATTTCCCCGTCGGTCCCCTTTTCGGAGATTGCGTCATGCCCGGAACAAACGCCGAAGAGTTTTTCGACAAAGCTTTTCCTCTCGCAAATAACATTATTATGAAAGTGACAAGCGCGCCCGAGAACGAGAAGGAACTGTTCAGTTTGATCGAAACCGCCATGTTGCGCGGCTTCGATACGCAAGTCCCCTTAAGAGAAATTCACCTGCCGATTGAACGGTTTCCCACCATCGACTCAAAATTTTGGCACATTCCGATTGAAGACAGCGGCGCTGCGCCGATCTTGCGTCTTTTCTTCGAACCTGTCGCGGAGATCCTGTCGTAGCGCCTCAGGCGGCGGCGATCCCCGCATCGGCCGACGTCTCGCGTTTCGGCTTGCGCCGTAGCTTGCTCATCAACAGATAGATCACAGGGGTCGTGTAAAGAGTCATCGCCTGACTGAGAATCAGGCCGCCGATGATCGTGATCCCGAGCGGACGACGCATTTCCGCGCCGATACCCGTCGCGAAGGCCAGCGGCAAGGCGCCAAATAGCGCCGCAAGCGTCGTCATCAGGATGGGACGGAAACGCTCGCGCGCGGCGTCAAGCGCCGCATCGTGAACGGTTTCGCCTTGCTCACGCTCCGCCTGTAGCGCAAAATCGACCAGCATGATGCCGTTTTTCTTGACGATGCCGATGAGAAGAAGAATGCCGATGAAAGCGATAACCGTGAATTCCATTCCAAATAATTCGAGCATCAGCAGCGCGCCGAGCCCCGCCGACGGCAACGTCGAGATAATTGTGATCGGATGAACGAGACTTTCATAGAGAATGCCCAGAATGATATAGACCGATAGTAAGGCGGCGACGATCAGAACAGCCATGCCGCTTGCGACTTTGCGGAAATCGGCGGCGTCGCCCGCAAAGCCGGCATGGAGACTTGCGGGCAAATTCATCTCTCCGACCGCCGTTTCAATCGCCTTGGTTGCGCCATCGAGGGTCGCGCCCGGCGCCAGATTATAGGAAATGGTGACCGAAGGCAGAACACCCTGATGATTGACCACGAGCGGCATGTATCCGCGCTCCACATGCGCCAGCGCCGTCAAAGGCACTTGCATGCCAGTCGTCGCCGAAACGTAAATTCCAGAGAGATCGCGCACATCCCGCTGACGAGAGGCAGGCGTTTCAAAAATAACCCGATACTGGTTACGTTGCGAATAAATGATCGTATCCTGACGCTGCCCGAAGGCGCTATTCAAAGCGGCCGTGATTGAGGAGATCGGCACATTCATTCGAGACGCGGCGTTTCGATCGATTACGACTGTCGCACGCAAGCCGCCGCGCTCCTTATCGGACGACACATCCGCGAGCTGCGGCAAATGTTTCAGCCTATCGAGAATTTGCTCGCGCCATTCGTCCAGTTCCTCAATCGAGGCATCGGACAGCGTATATTGATACTGCGATTTGCTGGAGCGGCCGCCATTGCGTAAATCCTGCGAAGGTTGCATGAAAACACTCAGGCCGGAAATTTTTGCAAATTGAGGACGAAGCCGCGCGATGACCTCCATGCTGGTGGATTTGCGCTCGCCCATCGGTTTGAGGGCGACAAACAAACGTCCCTGGTTGGCCGAGGAGGTCAGACCCGGAGCGCCGATGAAGGAACCGACATTGGCGACGTCCGGATCATTCATCAAGATCTCATTTGCTTGTTTCTGCAACCGGGACATTTCCGCAAATGATACGTCCGGAGCCGCTTCGGTCGAACCATTGATCAATCCAATATCGTCTTGCGGCAAGTTGCCCTTGGGGATCGTCCTGTACATCTGGATCGTGAGGCCCAGTGTGATGAGAATAGCAATCAAAGACGCCCATGGATGATCGACAACGGGCCGGAGGCTGCGCGCATAGACGGCGATGATCCGATCAAGCGCGCCGTCGATCAAACGATCGAATCGCGTTTCTTTACCGGGGCGGAAAGCGGGCATCCAGGCGCAAACCATGGGGGTTACCGTCAACGAGACGACCATGGAGATAAGGATCGCAAAAACCAGCGTCATCGAAAATTCACGTAAGAGCCTTCCCATGACCCCTTCCATGAATAGAAGTGGAATGAAGACGGCGACGAGCGACAATGTGATCGAGAAAACCGTGAAGGCGATTTGTTTCGAGCCCGCCAGCGCGGCGTCGAAACGACCCATTCCCTTTTCGATGTAGCTTTCGATGTTTTCAATCATGACGATCGCGTCGTCCACGACGAAACCGACGGAAATCGTCAAGGCCATAAGCGAAAGATTGTTAATCGAAAATCCGGCCGCCCATATCGCGGCGCAGGAGCCAACTAGCGACAAGGGCACGGTAATCCCTGCCGCAATCACCGGCGTGGCGCGTCTGAGAAAGACAAACACCACCATCATGACAAGCGTGACCGAGAGGGTCAGCGTCCATTGAATATCGTGAATGCTGGCTCGAATGCTTTGTGTGCGGTCGGAAAGGATGTTGATCTTGACGCCTGAGGGCACCCATTGCTGCATCACCGGCAGCAAGGCCTTTATGCGGTCAACGGTCTCCACGACATTGGCGCTGGGCTGCTTTGTGACAAGAATTAACACCGCCGGCCGGCCATTAAACCAGCCAGCGGACATGCGGTTACGCACGCCGCGCTCGACGCTCGCGACATCGCCAAGCTTGACCACGACGCCCCGTCGCGTAGCGATGACGATATTACGATAATCCTCAGGTGTAGAAAGTTGATCGGTTGTGGCGAGCGTCATTTCCTGCATCGCGCCATTCAGCGCGCCCACGGCGGAATGCGCATTGGCGGCTCTTAGCGCGTTGGCGACGGCGTCGACGCTAAGCTGCATTGCCGCCAGTCGGGCAGGATCGACTTGTACGCGGATCGCCGGTTGCTCCGCCCCGGTGACGCGCGCTTCCGCGACGCCTGGCACCTGTGAAATACGCTGGGCGATGACCGTGTCGGTCGCATCGAATACGACACTGGTCGGCAGCGTATCGGATGTCAGGGCCAATACCAGCACCGGCGCGCTCGACATGCTCGCTTTGCGAAAGGTCGGCGAAATGGGCAAATCGGACGGCAGATCGGGCATGGCGGCGTTAATTGCAGCCTGCACATCCCGTGCGGCCGCGTCCAAATTGCGCGAAATGTCGAATTGCGCCGTGATCTGACTCGCGCCCAGTGAACTGGTCGAGGTGAGTTCGTTCAGTCCGCCAATGCCCGATAGATGGCGTTCGAGCGGCGCCGCGACCGACGCCGCCATCGTTGCCGGATCGGCGCCCGGTCGACTGGCCGAGACGCTGATGATGGGAAAATCCACAGAGGGCAGGCTGGCGACTGGCAAGGCGAAATAGGCCACGACGCCGAGCATGAACAGCGCGACAGAAAGCAGAGTCGTGCCGACTGGTCGTCGGATGAAGGGTTCGGAGATATTCACTCCTTCGCCCCGGGTGTGTTCTGCCCGATAGACTGAACGCCAGCCAGCTTGTAGGCCGGCGTCATCGATAACATGCGGCGCCGTAGCCGATCGACGGCCAGGTAGATCGCTGGCGTTGTGTAGAGCGTCAGGGCCTGGCTGAGCAAAAGGCCGCCGATAATCGTCAGGCCCAGAGGAATGCGTAGTTCGCTGCCGGGACCATGGGCCATCACCAACGGCAAGGCGCCAAGTAACGCCGCCAAAGTCGTCATCATAATGGGACGAAAGCGAAGCTGCGCCGCGCGCAAGATCGACTCTCGCGGCGTTAGACCCTCGTCGCGCTCGGCGTCGAGCGCGAAATCGATCATCATGATGGCGTTTTTCTTGACGATGCCCATGAGGAGCACAATGCCGATCAAAGCGACGACCGAGAGATCGACTCCGAACGCCATCAGCGCCAACAGCGCGCCAACGCCCGCGGAAGGAAGGGTGGTTAAAACCGTGAAGGGATGCGCGAAACTCTCGTATAGCACGCCCAGCACGACATAGATCGCAAACATCGCCGCCAGTATCAGCCAGGGAGCGCTGGCGAGGGATTTGTCGAATTCGGCGGCGTCGGCGCTAAAAACGCCAACGATAGAAGAAGGCATGCCAATTACTTGCTGCGCCTCTGTCAGCAATTTCATTGCCTGACCGAGAGAAACGCTCCCGGCGAGATCAAAACTGATCGTCGACGCAGGGAATTGATCCTGATGGGCGATCGACAACGGCGCCGCCGCATGCTCGATGCGCACGAAAGAACCCAGCGGAGTTTGGGGACCTCCGCCCATCGGGGCAACATAAAGTTTCTCCAGAGCTGCGGCGTCGTGCTGATATTGCGGCGCCGCCTCAAGGATCACCCGGTACTGGTTGGACTGCGTGTAGATCGTCGATATCTGACGCTGGCCGAAGGCGTCATTGAGCGCATCGTCAACATTCTGTGCACTGATGCCAAGACGACCCATCTTATCCCGATCAATGCGCATCAGCGCGCGCAAGCCTCCATCCTGCGTCTCGGCTGCGACATTGCGCAGCCCCGGAGTCTTGCGCAACTGGTCCAGCAGCCGGTTGGACCAATGAAGCAACTCGTTATTATCCGCCGCCGTCAGCGTATATTGATATTGCGAACGACTGGGCCGGGTCGTGATCTGGATGTCTTGCACGGGCTGGATAAAGAGCGTGACGCCCGGCACATGTTCTGCTGCGGCCTGCAGTCGGTTCGCTACGGTGCTGGCGTTGGCGCGCAAGGTTCGATCGCGCAATAGTACCGTCATGTGCGCGACATTAGTCGTGGCGTTCAGAGAGCCGACGCCGAGAACAGAAACCACATCGCGCACATCAGCGTCACGCAGAAAAACCTGAGAAACATTCGCCTGCAGGTCTTTCATCCGCTCGAAAGAGGCGTCAGGCGAGGCCTCCATCACGACGCTGAGCTGCCCGGTGTCCTGACGGGGCAGAAAACCTTTGGGAATATAGATGAATAAAACGATTGTGAGCGCCATCGTCGCAGCCGTTAGCCCAAGCATGAGTTTCTCATGCCGGGTTGACCAGTCCAGCGAGCGAAAATAAAGGCGGTCGAGCCAAAGAGATGCAAGATCCCATCCGGTTGGCGTGTGCGACGGCGCGCGTTTGAGAAGGGTCGCACAAAGCATCGGCGTCAACATCAGCGAGATGATGGCGGAGACGACTACCGCGATCGTCAACGTCAGCGCGAATTCCCGAAACATCCGTCCGACAACGCCGCTCATGAACAACAAGGGGATAAACACCGCGACTAGAGAGACCGTTAGCGAAACGACGGTGAAGCCAATTTCGCGGGCGCCGTCGAGAGCGGCCTGAAGCGGCGTTTTGCCATCCTCGATATTACGCACAATGTTTTCGATCATGACAATGGCGTCATCAACAATAAAGCCTGTGCCAATTGTCAAGGCCATCAGTGAGAGATTATCCAGCGAAAAGCCGGCGAGCCACATGATCGCGAATGTCGTGATAATCGATAGCGGCAGACTGACGCCGGCGACGACTGTTGCGCGCCAGTTTCGTAAGAACAGCAGAACCACCAGCACCACGAGCCCCGCGGCGATGACAAGAGTGAACTGAACCTCTGCGATCGACGCCCGGATCGTATCCGTGCGATCGCTGACGATATTGAGCGACAGGCCGGCGGGCAGCGAACTACGCAACTTCGGCAGCGCCGCCTTTACCTGTTCGACTGTGCTGATGATATTGGCGCCGGGCTGACGCAGCACATCAAGAACGACGGATTGTTCGCCATTGTGCCAGCCGCCGACGCGGGCGTTTTCCAATCCTTCGACGACTCGCGCCACGTCGCGCACCATCACCGGGGCGTTATTGCGCCACATGACGACGATATTTTCATATTGTTTGGCGTCAAGAATTTGATCGTTGGCGTCGAGCGTATAGGATTGTCGTTGACCATCCAGCGACCCCTTGGCCCCGGCGATATTTGCGGAGGCGATCGCCTGACGCAAATCCTCCATGCCGATACGATTGGCGGCAAGACGCGCGAGATCCGCCTCAATGCGCACCGCAGGACGTACGCCGCCCTGCACCGAGACGCGCCCGACGCCAGATACTTGCGAGATCTGCGGGGCGATCAATGTGTCGGCGTAATCGCTTAATTGTCTGAGAGTCGCCGTTTGGGATCGCAGCACCAGGGTCATGATCGGCGTATCAGCCGGGTTAACCTTCGCATAAACTGGCGGATAGGGCAGATTTTTCGGCAAAGTGGAAGCGGCGGCGTTGATTGCCGATTGCACGTCCTGGGCGGCGGCGTCGATGTCCCGGTCAAGATTAAACTGCAGGGTGATCTGCGACAGGCCGAAAGAACTTTGCGATGACATGCTGGTGAGCGACGGCACCTGGCCGAATTGTCGTTCAAGCGATCCCGTGACCAGCGAAGCGATGGTTTCCGGATTAGCGCCCGGAAGTTGGGTAGTAACCTGAATAGTCGGAAAGTCGACCTGGGGCAGCGGCGAGACAGGCAGCCGCACATACCCCAACACGCCGCACAACAGCATGGCGAGAGCGATCAGCGATGTCGCTACCGGCCGTTTGATGAAGGGCGCCGAAACATTCATGCTGCGTCAGATGACCTTTCGGGCGCTCATCGCCCTCCTGTATGTCGTGGCGCGGGTCGATAACGTCAACGCGCCTTGTCCTCGCTACGGACATCATCGGCGGCGGGTCGGCCTTTCATGGCCCCATTGCGTCCGCCGCCGCCCTCCGGGCCGCCATTCTCGATCGCCCGCACCTTCGCTCCATCGGAGAGACGCGAGAAACCGCTGACAATCACCGTCTCGCCCGATTTAAGTCCGGAGAGAATGACCACCAGAGTTTCGTCCTGTCGTCCCGTCGTCACGGGGCGCATGTGAGCAAGGCCATCCTCTCCCAAAACATAGACGAAGGCGCCGGCTGGTCCACGTTGAACCGCCGGGCTTGGCGTGACGATCGCCTGTTTGATCGTCTCGAGCATGAGGCGCACATTGACGAACTGTCCGGGCCAAAGGGACAAATCCTCGTTCTGGAAGATCGCCTTGAGCCGCACCGTTCCGGTTAACTGATCAATCTGGTTGTCGACGACGGCCAATGCGCCCTTCGCCAGTTGCGACGCATTATCCTGACCGAGCGCGAGGACACGCGCCTCGCCGTCTCGCTGCGCTTTTTGAACGGCGGCCAGCGATTGCTGCGGGAGCGTGAATATCACATAGATGGGCCTGATCTGGGTGATGACGACAATTCCGTTCTGATCGGAGGCGCGCAACAGATTGCCGACATCGACCAAACGAATCCCCGCGCGGCCGTCAATGGGCGCACGGATGGTCGCATAATCGAGAGTCGTCTTTGCGCTGTCGATCGCCGCCTGATCGGCGCGAACTTGCGCCTCAAGTTGCTGCACCAGCGCCTTCTGGGTCGTGAATTGCTGCTGGGAGAGGAATTTTCCCGCCACCAGTCTCTTGTAGCGGTCGAGATCGACGCGCGCATTGGCGAGATTGGCCTCGTCTTGCGCCTTTTTCGCCAGCGCCTGTTCGTATTGGGCGCGATAGAGCGCGGGATCGATTTCGGCGATGATGTCGTCCTTTCGGACGTCCTGCCCCTCCGTGAAGGCGAGACGCAAGAGCCTGCCATCGACCTGCGTGCGCACTGTCACTGTGTTCAACGCCTGAACAGTGCCAACGGCGTCGATCGTCACCGGCACGTCAGCGACGCTCACTGGAGCTGTGGTGACGCTGACAGTCGCGCTCCGACCGCCGCCCTCACCCTCGCCTCCCGCGCCCGTGGCGCGCCCGCCTGAGTCCTGTGTTCCCTTGAATCCCGGCAGATAACCGCCGCGATAGACCGCGGCGATGACCAGCGACAGCGCCAGGGCTCCGATGGCGAGAAGAATGCGTCGTCCGGGACGACTCATGGCCATGGCCCCTTGTTTTCCTCATAGGCGGCGTTGGCGCGCGCGATTTCGGCGTTACGCGTCGTCGGCGACCAGCCGCCGCCCAGCGCCTGATACAGGCTCGTCGCCGCCGTAAAATAATTCAGGCGCACGATGACCTCCTGTTCCTGGGCCGTGAAATAATCGTTTTGCGTGACCGACAGGGTGATGATGTCGATGGTGCCTTCCTGCAGACGCATATTGGCCGCCTCGAAGGCGCGACGGGAAGCGGTAACGGCGTCGCCCTGCAACTTTAACTGACGCCCGGTCTCTTTAATGGCGATTAAAGCATTTTCCGTTTCCGAAAGCGCTGTGATGATCTGTTTACGGTAAAGAGCCGCCAGCTCGGCGTAGCGCCCTTTTTGATTTTCATACTGACCCTGAAGCAAATAACCGTCGAACAGAGGCTGGGTGAGTTGCGTCGCCGCCTGCCAGGCAAGCGCTTCAGGCCGCAGGAGATTGGCGATCAGCGCCGATTGCGGTCCGTAAAGTCCCAGCAGCGTGATCGACGGGAAAAAAGCCGCGCGCGCCTGCAGGACACTGAACTCCTGCGCCGCGAGCTGAGCCTCGGCCCGCGCCACGTCCGGGCGTCGCAACAGCACTTCCGACGGCAGGCCGGGATCGATTTTCGGGAATTTGAGCTGGGTCAGCGAACCGCCCTTGATCTGAACGCTCTCCGGCGCGCGTCCCAACAAAACAGCCAGCGTATTCGATGTTTGACGCAAGGTCTGTTCGAGCGGCGGAATCGACGCCTTTTGGCGCGCAAGCACGGTTTCCTGCTGGGCGGTGTCAAGGGCGCTGGCGGTGCCGACCTGAAAGCGCGCCTGAATGGCGGCGTTCACCTTCTCGGCGATCGCGACGTTGTTTCGGGCGATGCGCAGCCGGTCCTGCGCGGTCAGCACCTGGAAATAGGCGTTCATAATCGCCGAGACCGTCGATATCTCGACGACATCGCGGTCAAAACGACTGGCGTTGGCGAGAATGCGGGAGGCGTAGGAGGCGTCCTCATTCACGCCCCAGAAATCGACGGTGTAGCTTGCCGCAGCGACGCCAAGCTGGAAGAAGCCGAAATTGCGGCCACGAAAGGTTGTCGGCGTCAACGAACTGCTGCTTGTGCTGCCGGTGTTGAAGCCCGTCGCGGCGCTGGCGAGGTTCAGGGTCGTTCCGGCGGCGCGGTTGGTGCGGACAATGTCCTGCATCGCGACCGTTGGCCACAAGGGCGCGCTGGCGATGCGCGCCTGCGCGTCCGCCTCGCGAATGCGGGCGGCGGCGGCGGCGATGTCTAGATTATCCATCAGCGCCTGATCGATCAGGCCTGCAAGCTCTTTCGATCCGAACCGGGCGACGAAATCGCGTCCGGATGCAATGGGGCCGGCGGAAACGGCGCGCGCCTCGCGGAATTGTTCCGGCGGCGGCGTTGACAGATCGGGCTTCTCCCACTCGAGATTACAGCCGCCGACGATCACCGCCAATACGCAGGCCGTCGTGACCCGGCAACGACGCCGGCACACGCCTCGTATGAGGGAAATCGTCAACAGTTTGGTCTCTCCAGAATTTTGCCATCGCCGCGACTGCCGGACTCGAGCGTCCGGAAAGCAATGACCGCCAACATGCGCGAGCATGAAGGCGGCGCAGCGAGGCTCTGAACGAAGACGCACACAAACATTGAAGTGTGATCGCCGCCAGCGCGCTCGAAAGATTGATCGCCCGCGTTGGCGGACGATCAATCTTGCTCCCGGGCTACTGCTCGTCCGCTGGCTCCGGAGCTGATTTGGGTTTTGGCGCCGGCGCCTTGGGTTTTGGCGCTGCGCCCGGCGAAGAGTGGTGGGGAGCCGTCTCTTTGGCGGCGCCCTCATGCGCCGGCGCGGCTTCATGGGCTGGGGCATGGTTCGTATGACCGGTTGTTTCGTGGCCGGCCGCCTCATGTTGCCCCGCTGCGGCGCCATGACCCGACGCCGCTCCATGCGCAGACGCGGCGCCATGCCCTGCTTCGCTGTCATGGGCTTTGGCCCCCTCCGGCGTGGATTCGGATTTCGCCTCGGCAGGCTTGGGCTTGGGCTTGGCGAAGCTGACGCGGGTCCAGGTTTCGCTCTGGCAGAAAATCATCAGACAGCCAGACAGAGTGAGCTTGTTGGTCGAGTCATAGGTGATCGAGCCAGTATAGGTTTTGCCATCCTCTGGATTGAACAGATCGCCCTTCCAGCTGTTCTCGCCATTCTTGGCTGCTTTCCGAAGGATTTCCGGCGCCGGCGAACCATCTGGCAGAGGCAGTGTGCCACGGGCGCAGAGCTTGCCCTTGCAATCGTAGAATTCCAGCTTGTCATCCGGGTGGCCGTCGCGCACCCAGACGCCGTAAATGGGTTCTGCGGCCAGCGTCGGGAACGGACCGCAAATGGCCATTACGGCGGCGAAGCGGAGAATGGTTTTTTTCATCAAGCCAGGTTCCTGATTCGATAGGGTTTCCAGGATCATTTCAAATCAATGGGGCGATTAATAGCCTGTCCCTTTGTCCGGAAGATGTCCTTTCCGCGCTTTCAACCCAATTCGGATGCCCTACTCGTCGGCCGGTCCCGAAACATCGGGAGCCGGCGTGCGTGGCGGCCCAAGGAAGGCCGGCACAATGATAAAGGCCGCAAGCAGGGTGAAGAAAAGGGAGATGATCAGCAACTCCCCCATGCTCGCCGTACCCGGATGGCTCGACAGATACAGACTGCCAAAGGCGACGCCGGTCGTCAGAGAGCTGAAAAAAATCGCGCGCGTCAGGCTGGATGCGAGCATGTCCACCACGCCCTTTCGCCAGGCGATGACGTAGTAAATATGAAAGGCGACGCCAACGCCAAACATGAGCGGCAGAGCGATCACATTGGCGAAATTAAGCGACATGCCCGCCATATCCGCCGCCTCGAGACTCATGACGCCGGCCAGCACCAGTGGTCCAAGCGTCAGCGCCACATCAATCGGGTTACGCAGGGCGACGGCGAGAATGATGAAGATGGCGACCAGCGCATAAAGAGCCGCCTGCAGGAAAGCTTTAGTGATGGAACGTCCCGCCTCGGAGACGATGACCGGCGGACCGCTGGCGTCGGAAGCAACTTTCTGCACGGCCTCAGCGAATTTCGTCATCACGATCCGGTCGTTATCGTCGCCCTTCGGCGTGACTTCGAGGCGCACCAGCCCGTCTTTCGAAATCCACTCGGCGCGCAGATCCGCCGGCAAATTTTCAGGCGTGACACGTTCGGCGGCGAGCGCGCCAGCGAGATCGCCCATCAGCTTGTGAAAAGATTCGAAAGCCGCTGACCGGGCTTTTTCGCGTATCTCCGGGTTCGCTTCGGCGAGCGCGTCGAGAGCGGCTGAAAAGCGCGCGACCGGTGCGGCCGGAGTTTTGCCGGCGGACAGTCGCAGCGCCTTGCTGGCGTCACGCAGGGCCTTGACCGTCTGGGCGTCGGTCGGGGGAGCTTTGCGCCTGGGATCGAGCGCGCCGGCCAGCGATTCTTTCGCCTTCGCGATGAGAGCCAGCTTGTCGTCCTGATCGGAGGGGATCAACACATCGACGGTGTGAACGTGATCGACTTCCGGCAGCGCCGCAATCCTCGCCGCCATCTCGCGCGCCGCGTCAACCGATGGCGCCAGCACCTCGATCTTGTTGGGCGCGGTCATCGGGTCTTTGGCCAAATCGAGAAAAGTCGCAACCGACTCGAGTTTCTGGTTACGCAGATTCATCGGATTAGAGTCGAACGACAGGTCCATAAGGAAGGGGATGCCCGCCGCCACGACGATCGCCGTGGCGATCAGGACGAGCTTGCGGTGTGCGAGAATCCAGTGATCTACTGCAGCCAGAGACGCCGTATAGATCGGCACATGTTCCGGCGGCGGCCGCAGAAGTTTGATCGCCGCCGGCAGGAAGGTCAACGTCACAATGTAGGCGATGATCATGCCCAGTCCGGCGATCAGGCCAAGCTCCGAAACACCGAGAAAATCTGTGGGCAAAAAGCAGAAAAAGCCGGCGAGCAAAGAAACGGCGGCGAGCGTCAGGGAGCCGCCAATGTTCCGGGTCGCGGTCAGCAGCGACCGATCGAGATCGTTCTCGCCATGGCGCTCTTCCCTGTAACGCGTGGCAAACTGGATGCCGAAGTCGACGCCAAGGCCGATAAAGAGCGCAGCGAAAGCGACCGAGATCAGATTGAAGCGCCCGATCAAAACAATGCCGAGTCCAGCGGTCAGCACCAAACCGACAATCAGCGTCGCCAGAACGGCAAGTATGAGTTTTGGGGAGCGTAGCGCCAAAAACAAAATGAGCGCCACGAGGCCGAGAGTCACCGACGTGTTCAGCGTCATGTTCTCGGAGATGGTCGAAAATTCGTCGTCGGCGAGCGGCACCTGTCCGGTCAGGCGCAGACTGACGCCTTTATCCTTGGTCAAGCCGAGATTGGCGGCCGTTGTGCGAACCAGTTCGATGGCGTCGGCGCCGGGTTCGAGGGCCGAAAAATCGATAACCGGTTTGATCAGCACGAGCCGACGTTTCTGGTTCTTCGGCAGGGAGGCGTCATTTTCCGATTGTCCGCCGTCGAGCAGTTTTTCCCAATCGACCCGCGATTCCTGACCCTTCAGCGTCGTCTCGAAAGCGCTGGAGAAGGCGTCAAGACCGGCGTGGTACAGGGCCGTCGCGCGCTTGCTGAAAGCGGACCGCTTTTGGTTGACCGCCATGACCGATGCGAGACCGCGCAGCGTCGGGTCCTCGGCGAGCGGCTGCAAGACCTCGCGCTGGCCGCCGAGCACGCCCATGGCGTGTTCAAGTTCCTCGGTTTTCAGGAACAGCAGGCCGTTCTTGCGAAAGAAGGCGTTGTCGTCAGGCTGCCAGACCCGCTGCATCAGCGGTTTTCCGGTCAGCGTCTCGCGCAGACGACGCGCGGCGTCGTCCGCCTTGTCCGGCGCGTCGGCGTCGATCACTGCGACAATCAGATCGACGGTTTCCGGAAATTCCTTGTAAAGCCGGATCTCGTTCTGGCGCCAGGGCAGGCTGGACGAGAATAAATTCGCAGTTTCGGTGTCGATCTGGAATTTATCGACCGTCGCATACCCCGCTGCTCCGCTCATAGCGAGCGTCAAAAGCACGACGGTCCAAGGCCAGCGGAGACAGAAAGCGACCAGTTTCTCGAGCATTCCCTCTCCGACGCCTTTCATTGCGCGACAGGCGCCGACTGGCGCGGGCGCGCAGGATTTTCAAATCGCGCGTCTCTCTATACAGGCGGGTTGCGTCGCCACAAAGGCGCTGGGATACTGCGTCACTCTGACGCAGGTCGCGCCACAGATGGCCTCAGGTTCTTGTTGGAAGGAAGTTTAACCCAGTTGGAAGGAAGTTTAACCCAGCGCCGCGAGGCCAGGAAACGTTTCCAGCAGCCAGAAAGACATTTCCTGCACGCCGCCTGTCAGAAAGGCGACGCCGGTAAGGATCAGCAGCGCCCCGACGATTTTCTCGACCTTGCCGAAATGTTTGCGGAAGCGCGCGACAAAGGCGAGAAATCGCCCCATCGCGAAACCGGCGAGAATGAACGGCAAACCCAATCCGAGAGAATAAACCGCCAGCAACAGCGCGCCCCGCGCCACCGTCTCCTGCGCGCCGGCGACGGCGAGAATAGCGGCGAGGATTGGGCCGATGCAGGGCGTCCAGCCGAAAGCGAAGGCGAGACCCATCACATAGGAGCCGAAAAGGCCCATCGGCTTGGTGATTTCGGCTCGTTTTTCTCGATAGAAGAGCCCGACCCTTAGCACGCCGAGAAAATGCAGACCCATCAAAATGATGACCGCGCCCGCGAGCCATGACAAAATATGAAGATTGGCGCGGATCAGGGAGCCAAAGGCGCTCGCCGTGGCGCCCAGCGTCACGAACACCGTCGAAAAGCCAAGAACGAACAGCAAAGCCGACAGGAGAACATCGCGACGCGCCTCGGAGCGCGTCTCGATTTCGAGATCCTCCATGCTGACCCCGGCAAGATAAGTCAGATAGGGCGGCACCAGCGGTAAAACGCAGGGTGAAAGAAAGGAAAGCAAACCCGCCGCCGCCGCCGCAGGAAGTGTCACGTCCGCCGCCATTTTGACCTCAGGTAATTTCAGCAGCGCTTCTGCCACAGACAGGCGGCCGGCGCAAAATGACCCCGACGAAATTGTTGGATTTCGTCTTGTCCGGGGGGATTAGAAGCGCTCGGCGCGATAGGGACGGGGATCGAGATAAGGCTCCTCTCCAAGCATAAGCTCGGCGAGCAGGCGACCCGTCGCGGGCCCCAGCGTCAGCCCATGATGGGCGTGGCCAAAATCGAACCAGAGCCCCCTGTGTCTCGGCGCGGGCCCGATCACCGGCAACATGTCCGGCAGGCAGGGACGAGCGCCGAGCCAGGGCGCCGGGTCGAGCCGTGGTCCCAACCCCGGCAGAAGGTCCCGCGCCACTGGCTCGCATCTCTCCAGTTGCTCGGGCGTCGGCGGCGAGTCGCGCCGCGCGAATTCCGCCCCGGTAGTGAGGCGGACGCCGCGCGCCATTGGGGCCAGCAGATAGCCATTATCGGCGTCGAGGGTCGGATGCCCGAGCGTCGGCCCATCCTTCTGCACATAGTGCATGTGATAGCCGCGCTTGACGCCCAGCGGAAATCTGTAGCCCAGCGGCCCGTACACAAGGTCCGACCAGGGGCCAAGCGCGATCACCACATCGCGGGCGAGAACCGGCCCGCTCCCGGTCTGGACGCGCCAGCCGCCGGGATCGGCGGCGAGCGTGCGCGCGTCGCCTTCGACAAAACGTCCGCCACGAGCGACAAACACATCGAGATAGGCCTGCGACAAAGCGCCGGGATCGCGCACGCCGGCGGTGTCGTGGAAATGCAGCGCCCCGGCCGTCGGCGCGAGGGCCGGCTCGCGTTTGGCGAGCGCCGGGGTATCCAGAACATCGATGTTCAGACCGAAGCTGCGCAAGTGATCGACCGTCGCCGCGCCAGCGTCGAAACTACGGGACGAGCGGAAGAGTTTGATCCAGCCATCATGCCGGATCAGCGGCCGCGCCCCGGCGGCCTCGATGAGCGGAGCATGTTCGCTGAGGCTGTGCTCGATCAGCGGCCGAAAGCCCGCAAAGCTTCTCGCCATCGGCTCGGGCGCGGCGGCGCGAAAATAACGCCACAGCCACGGTCCGACCTGCGGCAGGGCAAAGAGATGGTAATGCGCTTCAGGCAGGAGGTTGAAAGCGTATTTGACAAGCTTGAGCGGATCGCGCGGAAAAAAATACGGATAAATCGAGGAGCGTTCGATCAGCCCGGCGTTGCCAAAACTCGTCTCCAGCCCGGCGCCGGCGCGCCGGTCAAGTAACGCCACATCGCGTCCGCGCGCCTGAAGCTGAAGGGCGGCGCTAACCCCGACAATCCCTGCGCCTAGCACCACGACATCCGTTTTGCGCATTGATGTCTCCATTCCCGCGCGTCATTCAGTCGCGAGCGATGCAAAACCCATGCAGCTATTCAACTCCCCTCACTGGATCGTCGACAGGCCACAGACATAAATAATAGCGACGCGACAAAACGGGAGCCTCAAGAGAACAAAAGGCCGCGCGGAGGTTGTTGCCGGAACTCAAATGAACGCCGGATCAATCCTCAGGACTGACGGATTGACCCGGCGGCGTGAATTTGCGAACCGGTTGCGCACACCCCTTGTGGAGGCGCCCCCTCCTATCCCCCTCGCGCGAGGCCCCATGATCCCCCGCTATTCCCGCAAGGAAATGACCCAGATCTGGGAGCCGCAGACGCGTTTCCGCATCTGGTTTGAGATCGAGGCCTATGCCTGCGACGCGCTCGCCGATCTCGGCGTGATCCCGAAGGAAAGCGCCAAAAACATTTGGGACAAGGCGGATTTCGTTACCTTCGACGTGGCGCGCATCGACGAGATCGAGCGCGTCACCAAACATGACGTGATCGCCTTTCTGACCCATCTCGGCGAGTTTATTGGCCCTGACTCGCGTTTCGTGCATCAGGGGATGACCAGTTCCGACGTGCTCGACACCTGTCTCGCCGTGCAACTCGCGCGCGCCGCCGATCTGCTGATCGCCGATGTCGACGCACTGCGCGCCGCAATCAAAAAGCGCGCTTACGAGCACAAATTTACGCCGACGATCGGCCGCTCGCATGGCATTCACGCCGAGCCTGTCACTTTCGGACTCAAAATGGCGCAGGCCTATGCGGAATTCACCCGCGCCCGCGAACGTCTGCTGCAAGCGCGCAAGGAAATCGCCACCTGTGCAATTTCCGGCGCCGTCGGCACATTCGCCAACATCGATCCGCGCGTCGAAGCGTATGTCGCACATAAAATGGGCCTGATCCCCGAGCCGGTTTCGACCCAGGTGATCCCGCGCGATCGTCACGCCGCCTTCTTCGCGACTCTCGCCGTCGTCGCCTCCTCGGTCGAGCGGCTGGCCATCGAAATTCGTCATCTGCAACGCACCGAAGTCCTGGAGGCGGAGGAATATTTCTCGGCCGGACAAAAGGGCTCGTCGGCGATGCCGCACAAGCGCAATCCCGTGCTGACAGAAAATCTCACAGGCCTCGCGCGGCTGGTTCGCGGCATGGCGATGCCAGCGATGGAGAATGTCGCGCTCTGGCACGAACGCGACATTTCGCATTCCTCGGTCGAACGCATGATCGGCCCCGACGCCACGGTAACGCTGGACTTCGCGCTTGTGCGCCTCACAAATGTGATCGAGAATCTGCTCGTCTATCCCGAAAACATGCAGAAGAATCTCGACAAGCTAGGCGGCCTTGTGCATTCACAACGCGTCTTGCTTGCGCTGACGCAGAAGGGCGTTTCGCGCGAAGACGCCTATGCCTTCGTGCAGCGAAACGCCATGAAAGTCTGGCGCAAAGCGTTTGAGAGCCAACTCGCCGGCGACGCCGACAGCGATTTCCGCGCCCTGCTCGGCGCCGATCCGGATGTGAGCGAGAAACTCTCGCCGGCCGAACTCGACGAACTTTTTGATCTTTCCTATCACTTCAAACATGTCGATACGATCTTCGAACGCGTGTTCGTCGATTGAGACCTAATGTTGTCATACGCAAAAAGTCGAATAGATTTCGACGTTTAAGCGTCATGATCCGGTGGTAGATTACCTGTCCATCCGGCGATGGTCTATGTCCAACACGAGGGTCTGAAGATGAAAATTGCCGATGTGCGGAAAACGGCGTTTGCAATGCCTTTGACCAATCCTGCCTTCCCGCGCGGACCTTACCGATTCTACGACCGGGAATTCCTGGTCATTACCTATCGCACCGATCCCGAAGCCCTCGCCGCCGTGGTGCCGGAGCCGCTTGAGGTCGATGAGCCAATCGTCAAATTCGAATTTATCCGGATGCCGGATTCGACCGGCTTCGGCGATTTCACCGAGAGCGGACAGGTGATTCCCGTGCGCTTTGGCTCGGAAAAGGGCGTTTATGTCCACGGCATGTATCTCGACGACGGCGCGCCCATCTTCGGCGGCCGAGAAATCTGGGGATTTCCCAAGAAACTCGCCAGTCCGAAAGTCGCGCATGAAACCGACGTCATTGTCGGCACGCTACATTATGGCTCCTCGCTCTGCGCGATGGGCTCGATGGGCTACAAGCATACAATCGTCGATCAACAGGTTGTCGCAAAATCGCTCGGCGGCCCGAATTATCTTGTCAAAATCATCCCGCATGTCGATGGCTCGCTGCGTATCTGCGAACTCGTGCGCTACTACATGACCGACATCGTCATGAAAGGCGCATGGGAGTCGCCTGCAGCGCTGGAATTGTTTTCGCATGTCGCCTGCGACGTCAACCGTCTTCCGGTGCGGGAAGTGATCTCGGGTTCGCATTTCAAGGCCGATCTGACGCTCGATCTTGCCGAAGTGGTTTTCGATTATCTTGCTGATTAACGGACGCCTCTCTGCGTCAGAATGGAAACTGGAACAGGAAACGATATGACTCTTTTGGGAAAAAACGCGGTTATCACCGGCTCAACCAGCGGCATCGGTCTGGCCTATGCCCGGGCTCTCGCCCGGGAAGGGGCCAATGTCGTCATCAACGGCTTCGGCACGGCCGAGGAGATCGAGAAGGAGCGCCAGGCCATCGAGACCGAATTTCGCGTCAAATGCATCTACGACAGTGCAGATATGAGTAAACCCTCCGAGATCGCCAGCCTGATCGCCAACGCCGAAAAAAAATTCGGCTCGATCGATATTCTCATCAACAACGCCGGCGTTCAGTATGTTTCGGAAATCGAGAACTTTCCGATCGAGAAATGGGATCAGATCATCGCGATCAATCTGTCCTCGGCGTTTCACGCCATCCGAGCCGTCGTGCCCGGCATGAAGGCGCGCAAATGGGGTCGCATCATCAGCACAGCTTCGGCGCATTCGCTGGTCGCCTCGCCGTTTAAATCCGCATATGTCGCCGCCAAGCATGGCCTTGCCGGGCTGAACAAGGTCGTTGCGCTGGAGCTTGCAACTTTCGGCGTCACCGCAAATTGTATTTCGCCCGGCTACGTGTGGACGCCGCTGGTCGAGAAACAAATCCCTGCGACCATGGAGGCCAGACATCTCACACGCGATCAGGTGATCCACGACGTGCTGCTCGAAGCGCAGCCAACGAAAGAATTCGTCACTGTCGATCAGGTGGCGGCGCTCGCCGTCTTCCTGTGTTCGGATGCGGCCGAACAAATTACCGGCACGGATATTCCTATCGATGGCGGATGGACTGCGGGCTGATGAAAAAAAAGCGCGTCACGCTCGCGCTGCAGGGCGGGGGAGCCCTTGGCGCCTTCACATGGGGCGTGCTCGACGCGCTTCTCGAAGACGATCGCCTCGAATTCGCCGGCGTCAGCGGCACTAGCGCCGGGGCTATGAACGCCGTGACGATGCTTGAAGGACTGGCGGAAGGCGGTCCCCAGCGCGCGCGGGAGCAACTCGCCGAATTCTGGCGCGCAGTCAGCCTCGACGGCTCCCTGCCCGTGATCGAGCGCGAGGTGATCGACCAATTTATGAGCTTTTGGGACCCTTTTAATCTGCGCCTGACGATCGCCCAAAAAACGACAGAAGTTTTCTCGCCCTATGTCCTTAATCCGCTCGAACTCAATCCGCTACGGAATGTTCTTGAAAACCTGATCGATTTCGATCTGGTGCGACAATCGGACGATCCGAAATTATTCGTAGCGGCGACAAATGTCCGCACCGGCAAGGCACGCATATTTCGGCGGCCCGAACTTACGGCGGATATGGTGATGGCATCGGCCTGTCTGCCAACAATGTTCAAGGCGGTGGAGATCAACGGCGAATTTTACTGGGACGGCGGATACATGGGCAATCCGACGCTCTACCCGCTCTATACGGAAACGGACTGCGCCGATATTATTCTGGTGCAGATCAATCCGATCAGCAGAGATAAAATACCGAAAAGCTCGCCTGAAATCATGGACCGGCTCAACGAGATCACCTTTAATTCCGCTCTGCTACAGGAATTCCGCGCTATCAATTTTGTTTCACGCCTCATCGACGCCGGTCGCCTCGACGGCACCCACTACAAAAAGTTGCGACTCCATCTGGTGACCGGCGGCGAGGCGGTCGATCAATATGGCGCTTCATCGAAAATCAATCCGGACTACCGCATGTTCGAGGATCTGTTTCGCATCGGCCGGGCTGCGGGCGAAGCGTTTCTGCAAGAACATTTCGTCTCTATCGGCGTGCGCGGCACGCTCGATCTGGTTCAGGAGCTGGTTTGAGCCTCCGGTAGTCTCACTCGTGACAAGCGGCTCGCTCTCTGCGCCTGAGCAGTTGACCCCCTCGACCTGCGCCCATAGGTTGCCGCCGCAAGGGGAACCCTCTTCATGACCGCCGATGTCGCCTATCTCTCGCCCACCCGATCCTTTCAGGGTCTGATTCTGACGCTGCAAAATTTCTGGGCGGCGCAAGGATGCGTGATCCTCCAGCCCTACGACATGGAAATGGGCGCGGGAACCTTTCATCCTGCGACAACCCTGCGGGCGCTTGGTCCGCGCGCCTGGCGCGCAGCCTATGCGCAGCCCTGCCGGCGTCCGAAAGACGGGCGCTACGGTGAAAACCCCAATCGCGTTCAACATTATTACCAATTTCAGGTGATCCTGAAGCCGTCGCCGCCGGATTTGCAGGATCTCTATCTCGCCTCGCTCAACGCCATCGGCCTTGACGCAAGACTTCATGACATTCGCTTTGTCGAGGACGACTGGGAAAGTCCGACGCTGGGCGCTTGGGGCCTGGGCTGGGAATGCTGGTGCGATGGCATGGAGGTTTCGCAATTCACCTATTTCCAGCAAGTTGCAGGATTTGAGTGCGCGCCGGTGGCGGGCGAACTTACTTATGGGCTCGAACGTCTCGCCTGCTACCTGCAGGGCGTGGACAGCATCATGGAGCTGAATTTCAACGGTCGCGAAGGCGCCGATAAAGTTACCTATGCCGATGTGTTTTTGCAGGCCGAACAGGAATATTCGCGCCATAACTTCGAGGCCGCCGACACGACAAAACTCTTTGACGATTTTCGCGACGCCGAGGCGGAATGTCGCCGCCTGCTGGATTTCGGCGCCGGATCGGGCGATGCTCAACATTTGATGACCTTGCCGGCCTATGATCAATGCATCAAGGCGAGCCACGCCTTCAATCTGCTCGACGCGCGCGGCGTGATTTCAGTCACAGAGCGGCAAAGTTACATTCTGCGGGTGCGCGAACTGGCAAAGGCCTGTGGCGCCGCCTGGCTCAAAACGGCGGGCGGCGGCGCAAACGGCTAATCGCTCCCCGTCGAAAAGCTTTCCAATATTCATGGTTCCCCCGTCTTGAACCCTCGAGGCGGCGACGCCACCTGAAATTCATCAGGCCGTAGTCGCCTGTGCGCTGGCGCACAGCATATCGGCCAGCTTTGTACAAGACTGCGTTACAGTCCGGCGTGTGTGTCCGCGTGTGCTCAGCGTTGCGCCTGCCCGGCGGCGTGCCGGTCCCTCGGATCGTTGGGCAGGCGTCTTGACAATGTATATGGTTTGTTCTATTCATGTTCCATGTTTGCTCTCGTCAGGAGCTATTGGTCATGTCCGAATTCGCCCCTCACCGCATGGCTTTTTCCAGGTTGACCCCGAAAAGTGGGAAGGCTTCGCCGCGCGGCGAGGCGTTGAACTCGCTCGCAGGCTCCAAAGGACTGCGTGATCGGTTTTACGCTTGGCGCGGAAAGTCAGGCCGGAGATATGTCTGCTCGGTTTTCGGCTGCGGCGAAGAAGGATTTATCGCCGATGTGACGAGTGGCGCGATTATCGGAGTGATGCGTGACGACGCCGTGACGCGGCCCGTGTGCGTCATCCCTGCGGGTCAATCGGGGTCGTCACAGTCGCTGCGCGCCTTGGGGCGCGAACACGGCGTCGCCGAGTGGCATGTGCATTTCAGCGGCGAAATGGATGAAGTCGTCAGCGATCTTCACGGATCGCTATTCCACTAGGTTTTTACATCTTGGCAACAGATGCGTTTTTGGTTGGTTGCGTCGCGTTTGAGCTTATGGCTTAGAGCGTAAAGCGTGCGCGTTGTTCAGTGGTTTTTGCGTCAAGCGTAAATGGCCGGGAGCCCCCCGGCCTTTTTTCATGGTTAGGCGTCTTCCGACGATGCGTGGCAGGAAGCTGCGTCCAGCCCACCCACGACCGCCGCCAGTTCCGCGTCGCGAATGTCCAACCGCAAAAGATGCTCATAGGTGTTGCGCACATAGGCCGGATTATCGCCATTGATCCCTACGCCTTCGCTCACGAGCCGCGTCATGTCTTCAAGCGGCAGACGCCCGGCGTATTGGCAATGGCGGCGATCGACGACAAAAGCCAGGGCCGGGACGGTTTCGCCGTCAGCAAGCCGCAGCCTCAAGGTCCTTTCGAGATAGACCGACGTGACCAATTCCCGTTCGCGGAGATAGTCTATCGTCGAGGCGCGATCTCGCGCGGCGACGCGAAATGCTACGCCCTGACAGGAGCCGCCACGATCCAGCCCCAACACAAGCCCCGGTCGTTCGGGCGTGCCTCTATGCACATGCGAGAAAATACACAATGATCTATGATACCCATGGACCCAGGCCAAAGCGCTGTCGATGTAGGCGAAGCCCGGTCTCCAGATCAGGGATCCGTAACCGAACACCCATAAATCACTGTCGGCGTTCTTTGAGTTGGTCAAAACGCTTCTTCCATGTACTCGATTCGAGCGATAATTTTCCGGCGTTTGGCGCGTAATGCAATGCTCCGGGCCCTCCCCGGACGCCAGAGCGAGTCCGAGACTGGCAAGATGGCCGAGCCGATTTCCACAAAATTTTACGCGGCTCGAACCCTGCCTACCCACAATATATTGTTTCGATTTTCTTGCATTCCACCTTCTTTTGTGGCGGTCATGGGGTCATGAAATTCGAGCGGTTACGCCTGCTGGGCTTTAAAAGCTTCTGCGAATCCACCGAACTCCTGATCGAGCCGGGGTTAACCGGAGTCGTCGGGCCGAACGGTTGCGGCAAGTCGAATCTCATTGAGGCCCTGCGTTGGGTCATGGGCGAGAATTCATACAAAAATATGCGCGCTTCGGCGATGGACGACGTGATTTTCTCTGGCGGCGGCTCGCGTCCGGCCCGGAATTTCGCGGAAGTAGGCCTGATTCTCGACAATTCGCAGCGCACCGCGCCTGCCGCATTCAACGACGCCGACACAATTGAAGTGACCCGCCGGATTGAACGCGAACAGGGCTCGGATTATCGCATCAACGGCAAGGAAGTGCGCGCACGCGACGTGCAACTTCTCTTCGCCGACGCAGCGACCGGCTCACGCTCGCCCTCTCTTGTGCGTCAGGGCCAGATCGGGGAGATCATTTCAGCGAAACCGCAGGCCCGTCGGCGCATTCTGGAAGACGCAGCCGGCGTCGCCGGTCTTCATTCCCGACGTCATGAGGCCGAGCTTCGTCTGAATGCGGCGTCGGAAAATCTTACGCGCCTTGAAGACGTGCTCAAGCAGGTCGAGGGACAATCCGACAGCCTGCGTCGTCAGGCGCGACAGGCCGCACGCTTTCGAGGCCTTGCCGAACAAATCCGGCAAAATGAAGCGTTGCTGGCGCTCATGTCTTACCAGGTCGCCGCCGATCAACTGCGCGATGCGGCGCAGCGATTGGAAACCGATTTGCGCGATGTTCAGGAACGTACGCTTGAACAGGCCGAAGCGGCGAAATTTCAGGCGATCGCGGCGCATGAGCTGCCGCCGCTGCGAGAGGCTGAAGCCGAAGCTGGAGCCGCCGTGCATCGACTGGCCGCCGCACGTCAGGCCATTGAAGCGGACGAACAACGCGCCAGAGAGCGGGTGGCCGAACTCGCGCGTCACATCGATCAATTCGCCCGCGATCTCGAACGCGAAACCGCTCTGATTGAGGACGCCGCCGAGGTAGCCTACCGGCTTGAGGCCGAACGCGCGGAGCTTCTCAGCGCTGACGCACAGGACGTCGAGCGTGAAACTGAAGCGCGGGCGCGGCTTGAGGAAATCGAAAACGTATTGGCGGCGACCGAGTCGGCGTTGGCGGACGCCCAGGAGCAGCTTGCGGGCGTCAATGCGCGTCGAAATGCGATCGAGTCGGCTTTACGCGACGAACAGCAGCGTCTCGCGCGCTTCGAGGCGGAATTGACCCGGCTCGATACGGAATTTGCGCTGATCGCAGGACAGGGCGGCGGCGGCGAGGACCTCGCCCGTCTTGCACAAGCCCTTGATGCGGCTGTCAAGGACGCTCACGACGCGGAAGAGGCGGCGCTGGCTGCCGAAGAAACGCTGACGCTGGCGCGCGAGGCTGAAACTGCAGCGCGTGGGCCGCACGAGCAAGCTGCGTTGCGTGCGCAGCGCCTCGAGACGGAGGTTCGAACCCTCGAAAATCTGTTGCAATCTGGCGCCGGCGGCCTCTGGGCGCCGGTCGTCGAGAACATGGCCGTCGCCAAGGGCTATGAGATGGCCCTCGGCGCCGCACTGGGCGACGATCTGGACGCGTCTGCCGACGACTCCGCGCCGGCGCATTGGGCGCTGACCTCCGACGCGGGCGATCCTTCTTTGCCGCCGGGCGTTCGCGCGCTAGCCGAACTGGTGGAGGCGCCGCCTGCGCTGCGGCGGCGTCTGGGCCAGATCGGCGTTGTATTGCGCCCCGAGGGCGAAAGCCTGCGCAAACTACTGAAGCCAGGCCAGCGTCTAGTTTCGAAAGAAGGCGATCTGTGGCGCTGGGACGGTTTTACGCAGGCCGCCGAGGCTCCTACAGCCGCCGCCCGTCGGCTGGTCGAAAAAAACCGCCTCGCCGATTTGCGCGCGGAAACAAAACACGCCCTGGCGCTGTCGGAGGAACTGGCGGCAGAAATGGAAAGCGCGCGCGAAGCCGCCCGCATGGCGGCTATGGCGCATGCGCAGAGGCGCGACGCAACCAGGCAGGCCCGCGCGCGTCTCGAAGAGGCGCGTGAGCGTCACGCCGCCGCCGAACGGCGTCAGGCGCAGATCGGACAGCGTCTCTCGGCTCTGGAAGAAGCCAAGGCGCAAACGCTCGCTAATCTCGAAGAGGCTCGTCAGAAACGAGCGGCCCTGGACGAGGCGCTCGATGCGCTCGAAGAGCCGGCCTCGCTGGCCGGGATGCTCGACAGCCTCCGCGCGCGGGCGATGGTGGAGCGCGCCCACGCTGGCGAAGCGCGCGCCGCATTGGCGTCGCTGCGCAATGAAGTGGCCGCTCGCGCCGCGCGCGTGAGCGCGATCATGCGTGAAATTGCTTCCTGGGCCGAACGGCGCGACCGCGCGCAAGACCGCCTGGGCGAACTGGAGGAACGGCTGGCGTCCGCCCGCGAAGAAAAGGAGCGTCTGGCCGAAACGCCGGCAACATTCATTCAACAGCGTCAGTCTCTGATGAACGCGCTGGAGGAGGCCGACGCCAACCGTCGCGCCGCCGCCGATGCCCGTGTCGCCGCCGAGACCCGGCTGGTTGAGGCGGATCGCGCCGCCCGAGTGGCGCTTGAGGCCATGAGCGCCGCTCGCGAGAACAAGGCCCGCAGCGAAGCACAACTCGAAGCGGCGAAACAGCGAATCGTCGATGTTGAGCATGTGATCGCTCAGGAGCTTGATACGAACCCAGCCGCACTGGCCAAAGTTGCGGGACTGGAGGAGGGCGACACGTTGCCCGAATTTGCCGATATCGAACGACGGCTCGAAGACTTGAGGAATGATCGCGAACGTTTGGGCGCCGTCAATCTGCGCGCCGAGGAAGAGTTGGCAGAAATCGACGCCCAGCGCGATAAAATGATCGCCGAGCACGAGGATCTCTCCGAAGCCATCCGTAAGCTGCGGGCCGCCATCACGAGCCTGAACAAAGAGGGGCGCGAGCGTCTGCTCGTCGCATTCGAAAAGGTGAACGTCCATTTCAAGGAGTTGTTCACCCTGCTCTTCGATGGCGGCTCGGCCGAGTTGCAACTGGTTGAAAGCGACGATCCTCTGGAAGCCGGCCTCGACATTCTGGCGCGGCCGCCGGGCAAGAAACCGCAGACGATGACGCTGCTATCGGGCGGCGAACAGGCGCTAACGGCGATGTCGCTGATATTCGCAGTGTTTCTGACCAATCCCTCGCCGATTTGCGTTCTCGACGAGGTTGATGCGCCGCTTGACGACTCGAATGTCGAACGTTTCTGCGATCTACTCGACGAAATGCGCAAAAAAACCGATACGCGCTTCGTCACGATCACCCACAACCCCATCACCATGGCCCGCATGGATCGATTGTTCGGGGTCACGCAGGCCGAACGCGGCATTTCTCAGCTTGTGTCAGTCGATCTCGAACAGGCGGAAAAATTCGCTCTGGCGAGCTGAGGATCAGCCGGAAGACTGACGCGAGGGGGAAACCGGCGATTGCGACGGACAGAAACGTGACGGCGGCCTGTCGTCAGTCCGGCTTCTTGAGGCCAAGCTTCAACATTTTGGCGTGCGGACCGGCGTAGGGCTCCTGCAGGTCGACGTTCCAGTAACGCAAATCCTCCAGCGGGATGGGTTCGCCCGTCACGGCGCAGCGGACATAGGCGCCGGGTTTACGAATACGATATTCGCCATCAAGGTATTCAAGTTCAGCTTCATCCGCCGAAAGGGGTTGACGGTCCATCCTATTCATTATGATTATATTCCTGATGCGCCCGAACAATAGACAGCCGGCAAGACGGTCAAACGCCGAGACAATTAAATCATTCCCAGCATTCACCGACGCAGCGGCGGCTGTGGTCCAATCATAGCCGTCGGCTGAGGGCGAGGAAAGCGTCTTCGGCGGGGCGGAACGCCGGGTAATCCGTCAAAAGACAAAGCGAAACTCACGGCCCAGCATGCGTGACGATGCGTTCGTCGTCGGGGGCATCCTTGAGTTTAAACCAGACATTCGGATCGCGTTCAGACTGACGTTTAACAAAATGATAGCCTGTTTTCGCCCATGGCGTGACCTCGTCGTTAAGATTATCGAGAATGAAATCACCACGATCCGTGCGGACCATGAGCACCGCGTGACCCTCGCCTCTTTTGTTGCGAACCACGGTTATCAGAAGGGATTGAAGCGGAAAATCCTCCTCGAGAAGCATCCGGCGCTTAAGCAGGGCGTAATCTTCACAATCGCCATGACCATTATCCGGATAACTCCAGCGATCTTCGCGTCCCCATTGTCGGGCGTCGGTGACAGGCTGAATGGAGGCGTTTACCCATTGATTGACGCGATTGATCACCTCAAAACGCCTGGAGGTCAGATGAACTGGAGCGCCAATCGCGCTTTTTTGGGCGCATTCCGCCGGCTCCTCGATGCAGAAACCCAGCCAGCCGATGGGAATCGTGGTCGCCGTTGAGGCGCTGGCGGGGGAGGAATCCGGCATGGTCATGGCTGTCAGGCCCAGGCTAACGCCGGCGAACGCCACCACGGATCCAGTCAGAACGTTGCGAAACACTCTCAACACGCGACAACCGCTCCACGGAACTGATCCTGTTCATTTTAACGTGGCATTATAAACAAAGCCTTGCGGGCGGAATGCACGCTCGTCCCTTCGTTGGCGTTCTGCGCGCAGAAACTGGCGCGCTTCTTGCGAGTACTTGCAAACGCCGTCCTTGCGTCCTCCGACGCCGGGGCCAGAAAAATCGAGATAGGAGATTAAACAGACGCATGCAGTTCGACGAAATGAGCGGCGCCGCCGGCCTGACCCGCCCACCCTATCGTGAACTATCGAAATGGCTCGCAACAACCGATCCGAAACTCCTTGCGTCCCGCCGAGAGCAGGCGGAATTGCTGTTTCGCCGAATTGGCATCACCTTTGCGGTATATGGCGCACAGGAGGACGCCGAGCGCCTCATACCTTTTGATATATTGCCACGCATTCTCTCACGCAGCGAATGGACGCGTCTCGAACGCGGCCTGGTGCAACGGGTCACGGCGCTCAACCTCTTCCTCAGGGATATATACGGCGCCGGAGAAGCAATCCGAGCCGGCGTTATCCCTGCTGATCTTGTCTACCGCAACCCGGGTTATTGTCCGGAGATGGCGGGTCGCGTCACGCCGCACAATATTTTTGTCCACATCGCAGGCGTCGACATTGTTCGCACGGACGACGAAGATTTTTATGTCCTGGAGGACAATGCGCGCACGCCCTCCGGCGTGTCCTACATGCTTGAAAACCGCGAAGTGATGATGCGGCTCTTTCCGGAGCTATTCGCGCAGCATCGCGTCGCGCCGATCGACGATTATCCCAATGAGTTGCTGGCGACGCTGCGTTCCGTCGCGCCGCCGCGCGCTCCCGGAGATCCGGTCATCGCTTTACTGACCCCGGGTCAATACAATTCGGCTTTTTACGAGCATTCCTTCCTGGCCGACAAGCTCGGCGTGGAATTAGTCGAAGGTCGCGATCTCTTTGTCCGCGACGATGTCGTATACATGCGCACGACCGAGGGCCCGCAACGCGTCGATGTGATATATCGACGCATCGACGACGATTTCCTTGATCCATTGACCTTCAGGCCGGACTCGGCGCTGGGCGTCGCAGGCCTGATGGGCGCCTATCATGCAGGCAATGTGACGCTGGCGAATGCAGTGGGCGCGGGTGTCGCCGATGATAAGGCGACTTATACCTACATGCCGGACATTATTCGCTTTTTTCTCGGTGAAGAACCCTTGCTGAAAAACGTGCCAACCTATCGCTGCCGTGAGCCGGAGGCTTTGTCTTTTGTTCTCGATCACCTCGACGAACTGGTGGTTAAAGAGGTGAATGGTTCGGGCGGCTACGGTATGCTTGTGGGACCGCACGCGAGTCGAGCCGATATCGAAACTTTCCGGGCTAAACTGAAAGCTCAGCCGGATCATTTTATCGCTCAGCCAACCTTGGCCCTGTCGACATGCCCAATATCTATCGCCGAAGGCGTCGCGCCCCGTCATGTGGATTTACGTCCCTTCGTCTTGCAGGGCGCGCAGGGTGTTCGTGTCGTTCCCGGCGGACTAACCCGCGTGGCGATGACGGAAAACTCGCTGGTGGTGAATTCGAGCCAGGGCGGCGGCACCAAAGATACATGGATCGTTGAAGATTCACCGAACCTGGAAACTTGACATGGCTGTAGCCTCAAATGATCCGCGGACATTTTATGCTGAATCGCTGCGGTTTTCTTCTCCCCCAACTGCTGAACGAGAGAAGACGAAAAAAACTTCTTTCGAAAGCTACCGGCCGGATCGCATCGTAAAATCGGACAAAGCCATGCTTTCACGCACCGCCGACAGTCTCTATTGGCTCGCGAGGTATATGGAGCGCGCCGACTTTCTGGCGCGAGCGCTGGAAGCGTCCCGCCGTCTCGCAGCGTTGCCGAGGACGTATGGAGACGCCGCAACAGAATGGCGCAGCGTTCTGCTTTCAGCCGGGTGCGCCGACGCCTTTGCGGCTACAGGCCGGCCGATGGATGAAGCAAATGTCGTGGAGTTTCTCACCTTCTCCATCGAGAATCCAGGCTCCATCCGCAACTGCATCGAATTAGCGCGTCTTAACGCGCGGGCAGTTCGCACCGCCCTGACCCGTGAAATGTGGGAAGCGATTAACGGCGGTTATCTGGAGATGAAGAATCTCGAAAAAAATAAATGCGGCAGCGCCGGCGAGGAGCTGACGCGTTTTCTCGAATTCATTAAACAAATGTCATTGGTTTACGACGGCGGCGCCTATCGCACAATGTTACGAAATGACGCGTATTGGTTCACGCGGATTGGCTTATTTATTGAGCGGGCGGACAACACGGCCAGGTTACTGGATGTGAAATACCATGTCCTTCTACCAGAACAGGAGGCCGTTGGCGGCTCTCTCGATTATTTCCAGTGGTCGGCGATCCTGCGCGCCGTCTCGGCTCAGACCGCCTACCACTGGGTATACCGCACCAGCCTCAAACCATGGCTTGTCGCCGATCTACTTATCCTGCGTCCAGAAATGCCTCGTTCGTTACTTTCCTGCTATGAAAGTCTCGTGCGCAATCTTGATCATTTGGCTCAAACGCATGGTCGACAGGGCGCTGCGCAACGACATGCCCGCAGTGTGTATGGAAAATTGCAGAATATGACGACGGAGAGCGTGTTTCAGGATGGACTGCATGAATTCGTCAGCGCCTTCCTCGCAGACAACAATCAGGTTGGAACGCTCATTTCAGAGCAATATCTATTCTGAACAGGTATCGTATGCGTATAAAAATCAGGCACCAGACCACATATCGCTACGATCAGCCTGCAAAATCCACCATTCAACATTTACGTCTGACTCCAAGAAATTACGATGGCCAGCATGTTGGGTTTTGGCGAATAGATGTCGATCGGGATTGTCGATTGCGTGCAGGGGAAGATCCCTACGGCAATATTCTTCATCGCTTGACGGCTGAAGAGCCGCATGAGTCGATCTCGACGCTGGTCGAGGGAGAAGTAACGACATTCGATACGGCTGGTGTCGCGTCGGGGTTTGTAGAGCGTTTCCCGCTTTTATTCTACCTGCGCGAAACTGCGCTCACCGCCCCTGATAATGAAATCACGGACTTTGTCCATGTCAGCGCCAGAACAGGACGGACTATGCTCGACCGTCTGCATGGTTTGATGGGAAGCCTGCATGAAAACATGATTTTTGATACGGACGCTACGCATGCAGCAACAACCGCAAGCGGGGCGTTTGCGTTGCGCAAAGGGGTCTGCCAGGACTTTGCCCATATTTTCATAGCTGGCGCGCGCATACTCGGGACGCCTGCTCGATATGTCAGCGGCTATTACCTTCGAAGCGATACCCATGAGCAGGTCGCAGGTCACGCCTGGGCTGAAGCCTATGTCGAAGATCTGGGCTGGGTCGGTTTCGACCCGGCAAATAGGCTCTGCCCGGACGAACGATACATCCGTTTGGCTGTTGCGCCAGATTACACTGGCGCGGCTCCAATCCGCGGCGCCCGGATCGGCGGCGGTCGCGAGGAGATGTACGTAGTGATCTCTGTTTCGACCTCCGAGCGGCTGACGTCACAAAGCAATCAGTAGTCCGGGACCGATCAAATTTTTATCAGGCCGCCGCCCGTCCCGACTTTCTTTTCTGGGCCTTGACAGAAAACTCGCCTGCAGGGGTCCAGTGTAAGCCCTCGGAGTCAAATGAGAAATCGTGACACCCGGCCGCCTCAAGGGCGGCGATGACCTCAGGCCACACGTCCTTTTTGGTCCAGCGATTAAATCGCGTGTAGGTTGTGTACCATTTTCCGTATTCGGCCGGAAGATCGCGCCACGGCGATCCGGTGCGCGCAATCCAGAATACGGCTTCCAGAAAAGACCGATTATCGCGCCCCGAGCAACCCGGATCTCCCTGTTTTCCGGGCAATATAGGTGCGATTGTCCGCCAGAGCGCATCTGAAAGATAAGGTGCGGTCAAAGGGCTCTCCCAACTGAAGGAAGCGGCGTTCTAGCGCAAGGCATACTGATGTTTCCTGCGGAAGCCGGTCATGTTTGCAACTAGGCTTGTATGTACTCTACTCAGAGTTGAGGCGCGGCGCAACTTTTTTCCCCGAAAATTGTCTCTCCCCGAACCAGCCGCTCTTCAATCCATCCATTCGTCATCGGGAGGCCCAAAGGACGGGCGCCGCAGACCGCTTGCGGCATGAGGCAGACTGTGGCAAAAGCCGGCCATCCTGAATATTTACATTGGTCACGCCCTCTGGCCGTGGCGAGGGCTGCAGTAGCTCAGTGGTAGAGCACTCCCTTGGTAAGGGAGAGGTCGAGAGTTCAATCCTCTCTTGCAGCACCATTTCTCACAATAAATACAGGGTTTTAAAATTGGCTGGCTTTGCTGGAGTAGCATAATCGCCGGTTAGGCTACTTTAAATAGTCCTTTTTCCCGTCCCGAACCATTGGTCAAGAATGAGGTTCAAAGTCATCATTCGGCAGGCTTAAGGGCGATCAGGCGTAAGATGTTGAGCCTCACAGCACAAAACACCAGCCGAAACGCATCAATGCGCTTGGGAAGCGCATTGAAAGAATTGAACTAAACCATTCTGGAAGATATTTGTTGCGCGCCCCTTCAAATCATAATCGTCGGGTCTCAAAATTCACCTTCCCAATCGCCATTTGTCTTCCAGCGAAACTAGTACCCCTGCACAACAATGTCCGACGAAACCAACGACGACGATTTATGCGGCTTGCGTGATCCGTTCTTTTACGAAGATCCGACATCTGAACGAGCCATGGTCTTTTGCCACGTAGCCAAGCTTTTAGATGAAGTGAAAGATACAGATGTTCGGGAATTATGCTTGGCTGTTCCTAGAAATCTAAATGCCAGTCTTCGAGTTCCAGCTGGTGAGTTACAGTCGATTGAAAAATCGAAGAAATAGAAAAATAGTTCTAAGGATTTTTCTCAAATGGAAGTGAAAAATTTGAGAAAAGGTTCGTCCAATAGTTGAGACGAAATATCGGAGAAGGAAGTAACATGAAAAAGCTTATTGCTAGGGCTACAATCGTGACTGGTTTAGCGGCAAGCACTTCAGCATTCGCAACCACTGGCCTCGATGCCTACGTCGATAAGAACGGATATATTGATGTTCAGGCTCTCACCTGTGGTCAGCTGGCGGATACATATCAGGAAGATGCCAACGCTCTCGCAAACTGGTATTCAGGCTGGTACAATGGTCTTGCAAAGAAGCATTACTACCACCTCAACCGCGTTAAAGGCACGGAGCATGAGGTAATTGTGTTCTGTAAAGAGCACCGTGACATGAAAATCATCAAAGCAATGGATATTATTTTCAAAGAAGAAAAAGCTGAGAAGAAATAAGAAAAGATGTAAAATTTTGAACATTGGCTTGCGGCTAGTAGCCGCAAGCTTCTTTTTGCCGAGTTGAGGATAAAAGGGACTAATGAAATAAGTCATTTCTCTACCGGTACTGATAATACTTTCAATGTCGACAATAATGGCTTATTGATCTATGATTCTCTGGATGTCTCTGACTTTCGGCATTATCGCATTAATAAATTTGAGAAATTTGCCCAGGATAGAAACCATATCAACGATATCCAGAATTTCTGGAACCAGGTGAAGAGGCATTTGTGTCGTTTCAATGGTATCCCGTGAGAGCACATCTATCTTTTTATCAAGGCATATGAAAGATATTTCAATTACAAGCGAGCAGCAAGGCTCTACAAAAAGCTTTTCACATGAGCTAAACTTAACAATATGTGACATATCCAGGCAAAACCATTGATTTAATAATCAGCCGCGTTAGTGCTTGGGCTATCAGATGCCGCTTGAGGTTTTCACTATACAATTCCTCCGTTTTGACAATTCCTCCGTTTTGCGCCTCGCATTATTATGCAAGGAGTATACACATTAATTTTGGGTCTTGAAAAACAAAAGTATGAAAATACTATTATAAAGTAAGCGTACTCTGATCGACGCTCGCGAATAGATGAGCGATAATCCAAAAAAACATCGGAATGAAATGATGGTCCGCTTTACCCCCCTGTGCTTGATTATAGTGCTGATGAATGTTGCGCCTCTAAATGCTGAACCGGGTCGTTTTCGTTGCCGGGCAACGTCCATTTCGGATTTTGCCGACGACCCGATCTATAGAAAAGAAAAGGCTCAGGCGATCAAATCAGCGGAGGATTTTATAGTAGATACACGGTCAGGCGTTGTAAAAAACGTTAATGGTCAAACTGAATCTTGGCATGTGATCGAAAAGGGGAACGGGAACGCAGATGCTGTTCTGATGCGAGAGAAGAATTACAAAACACTGCCAATTGACGAGTTCTTAAGCATTATTCATTGGTCTGACACAAACGACGACAGATTTCATTTCGAGCGCTCGGTTCTCGACGGCATGGTTTCCGGCGCATGCAGCAAGTCTGGTTAAAGCTGGGTTAATAATAATAATCCAGCTTTGAGATTTAATCTTGGAACTCAGCAGCACAACTTCATACCCTTGGACAGACTATCGGCCCGATATCATGTCAGTAACTTTTGAGAAAAATCCGGGCTTGTCCGCGTTTGCAGGCGGTGCGGAAGATGGCGTTTTGTCTGCTCCAGACTTGGCAGAGTCTACTGTCTGATTTGTTGCCGTGTTTGTGTTTTTTTGTCCGCCGAGAACTTCTGCGGGATGATCAATGAAACTCCAAAAACTTTCTTTCTTTTCTGGATCTTTCACTTTGCTTAAATCCTGCGTCGGGGTCCTCAAACCCTCCGGCGGCTCCGACAACAAATTACGAGAGGGAACAGGACCTTCGTCTTCGTTTAGTCTTGCGCGATTAGAGCGCAAATTCATGATTGAACCTAATATACCGCTATCATTTGTCTCCTCGGACGCAGGAGTCTCAGCTGGTTTACGATGCGGGCCGTGAAGATGCTCGAGAAGCGTTGGCTTGGGCTTTTCAGGCTGTGCATTCGGATGACGTGCAAATCGATCTGTGCGACGTGCGCCACTGTCGGCGTCAACCGGCCAACCTTCTGGTCTCTGTTTTTCCCGCGGAGCCGGAAGCGCGTCCCTTCTTGGCGGCATCACCAGTTTTGGGCGCTCGCTATAATCAATCTTTTCCATGGATTTGTTGGACGTAATGCCGATCATATCCGATACGACTCCCAGAGTCGAATTATCATCGGCCGCCAATGCTTGCGTCATGAATGACATCAAGACCAGACCTGTGAGGCAAACGACCGGTGTTCGCGAAATGTTTGTCCGCATGTTTCCCTCTCCTCTCGGCAGGGAGGCATTTACAATATCTACGGTTATTGAATTATATTAGATTTTGGTCATTTGATGACCGGTCATTAACATTTGACCAATGAGAGAAAAAAACTTTAATTATTGTTTGCTACAAATAAGACAACTTTCGGCCGTCTCCAACAAGATCTCGCCATCAGTCAGCTATCGTTTAATCACATTTTTTATATTTCGCGAACGATTCCCGTCGAATTTGAACGAAACAATCTAGCCTTTTGTTCATCCTACTTACCTTCGATGCCCGGCTAATGATGCTTTTATGCAACACATGACAGCATTTGATCTCCTTTTGCGCCATATGTCTTTTTTGTCATTGAGCTGTCATCTAACTTGATGTCGCGACCTGTCGAGGCTTTTGCCCTCCTGGACAACCCATTGTCGAGAAATTCTTCGGAGTTGGGCGGATGAACGATTACATGTCTCGGGCCATTCTTGCGATTGTCGCTTTGGGATTGAATTTAGAAACTCTTTCTTCTGTAGCTTGGGCAGATACGGCTTCCGAAATTGCTGCGCTCAAAGCCCAACTCAGACGACTAGAGGCAAAAGTCGCTCAACAAAAGAAAGCAGAGAGAGAGAAAGAAAAGCAGGCTAGGAATGTTAGCAACGCCGCAATGACTACTGGAGGACAGGATGCGCCGCCACCTGTCTTCATCGACTTGCGTAAAGGTCTATTTATCGAGTCTGCAGATCATGAGTATGCGTTCAAAATCGGGGGACGAGTCATAGTTGATGGCGGAGGCATCTCTCAGCCGCTGAACGGTTTCAACGGTAATGCAAATTTCCGTCAGGTCCGTCTGGAGACAGAGGGCAAAATGCATGCCTGGTTCTACAAAATTCAGTATGATTTTGCGACGACAACGACTGGACAATTTAACGCAAATGTCATCACTGCTGGGCAACAATTTATCTACAACGCGTCCGGTGATGCGATAGGCTTAAATCCCTTTTATCGTTATTACACAGATCGTAATTTTATTTTTGCCGGTATGCGTGATTTGTTTTTTGGTATTCAGGACAAGCGACTTTCATCCGAATATCTCGAACAACCGGTTCACTTTCGCATCGGCAATATGTTTGAGCCGTTTGGTCTCGAGTCTCAAGCTTCGACAAAATATCGAGATACAATCGAACGACCGATGGTGTCGGACGCGCTGCAACCTGCTCGCCACCTTGGCGTCTCTGTCGGCTTTATCGGTAAAGCGGAATGGGGCGCAAATTTCGGTATCTACACAATTAGTCCTGAAGATATGATTAACCAACCGCCGTCATCAGCGGGGCAATATGCCCAAGTTGGCGTACTCAAATATCCTAATATCAGTAATCCTGGGGGTTCCAATTGGTGGCAATCCTATGGAGGAGCCCCCTATTTCGATCTAACTGGACGTCTGACCTATTCGCCGATCCATGACGAGCATCATCTTTTGCATGGAGGCATATCCGGAAATTATCATCAAGTTAATTCCTCGACTGGCTGGAACGACGATCGTAATATGATTGTGGGTAATCGCATTCGCTCGGAAGCCAATGTGCTAAATCAGGCTTTGCTTGGCACGACCGATCTTTCCTGCGGCCCGGTGGCTCAATTGCAGGGGTTGCCTCCAGCATTCAATACAAGTACAGCAGGTGGTAATTGCGTAAAAAATATCGAGAAAATCGGATTCGATTTCGCCGCCTCCTACTATAATTGGTTTATTCAGGCCGAATATACAGGCGCATGGTATAATCGTGATAGTTTTCAGGTCGCCCAGGCCGCTCTGGCGCAGCAAACGGCTTTAGGTGGAGGAGGAGCCGGAAATGGATTCTATCTTGCTCCGGCTAATAACAACCTGTTCTTTAGTGGATATTATGTGACGGGCGAATGGTGGATAACAGGCGAGGAGAAAGCACAATCCTACGACCGCTCAGACAAAAATGGCGCAAACTTCGCCCAATTAAGAATCAAGGACAAGTTCAGCGATGGCGGCTGGGGCGCATGGGGTCTGGTCGGTCGGCTGAGCGCCCTGAACCTGAATAATGGCCCCTACTCCGGTGGAGGTCTCTATAATATGTTGACGTTGGCTTCTTTCTGTCCGAACGGCAATTGCGCCAACAATCCGTTCATCGGTGCGGGCAGGAATGCCTCAGCTCTGACGGCAATCGCCAACTCCGGCGTCTATGGCGGCGCACAAACAAATGCGACAGTTGGCGTTAACTGGTATCCAGATAACGGCGTCGCCTTCCAGGCGAATGCGACCCGGGTTATGAACATCTCAGCCCCGCTAAACTGGAACAATCTAACGAGCTATAGCTCTGGCTCGCATCCTACTCTGTTCGAATTCAGGACAAAGATTTATTTCTAATCCTGAATGCGATCGGTTATCCTGAATTGGCTTTCGTAATATCCTGGGTGGTGTTTTAGCTTAGCGCTACTGAGAGAAGAGTATGACGAGGCAATAAAATGAACAAAATGATCACAAAGATTACATTCATAACCACTCTGGCGACTTTTTCTTCCGGTACAATACATGTGGCGAAAGCCGACGATCCTTTGAAATATCCCCCTTTCTCATGGCCTGCGGAAGATAACGTCAAGTCCTCGCCCTCAGTTAGCAAAAAATCAGTCAAACCGGGAAAGACAGATTTTTACCAGACAAAAGACGAATCCAGGCAATGGTATGACGGCGACTTTCTCGGCATGGATGACGATTAAGTCGAACAACCAGATAATTATCTAAGTCAGAGAGCCGTCACCCCCGTTTAAGCGAGCAGTTCCTGTATAGCAGGCGACTACCCGAAATTCAGACATGCTTAGCAACTGCCGCTTGGCATGTATCCGCATTTGCGATGATGCGGATTGTAATTATCATGATTTCCGTATCTGAACTTGTAATCTTTACCTTTGTAGTGTTTGTGAGGATTGTTATGGACAAGTGGTCGTTTTGAATTTTGATGATCGGCCACAGCTACCGATGACAAGACAAAGGTCGTTAACCCTGCGGCAAAAAGCACGATTATTCTTTTCATTTCGTTTCCTTAAGTTCGAAGCTTATGGCTCCAGCGATGATAGCTAATAAAATTTCCTGATCCTATAGTATACACAATCACTGACCCTAAGGCGAGCTTGACCTATCCAATTAGTTTTGGCAGCGCATTAAATTCAAAAAATCATTTAAAATTGTCACTTTTGACTCTCTCTGATCCCGTTTGCCAGAAGGTAGCCCACGGCCGTGCTGGTTTGTCGGAGGAAGTCGGTCACAAAGACGTCCAGACATTCACTATTTTAACCATTATATTTGCAACATTTACAGCCAAGCCCGGCGTCGGCTTCGGTGACAAGAATAGGTTTCGCTAGAGCCTCTTCCATGCTTGCGGCCCGCATTACAGCCCCGCGCATCAGAAGATACGTGAAAAGCCTCGCCGACCTACTCTATTCTGTTTGGTTTTTATATCTTTTATGTCAAAAAGCCAGAGAACTATCAAAATCAAGGGGACGACGGCCCCTTACACAGAGCCTCCTGTCAAACGAATTTGCGAACCAATCTTTTATCAGACAGGCAACCACCTTCAGAGACAGCGTCTGTGGCTACCTCGACAATAGCTTATAAACTGTGATTGCAGAAAACCGACTAGGACAGGACTTGAAGCCTTATCTCGAGTGAAACAGTTTTTGTTTATTTGAGTTGAGCGTCTTCATGTGACGAACCGAGCAGTTCGGACATCGCCCGTCGCAAACCATGCATCTGGTCAAGCAGATGAAGAATCACTTCCAGTCCGGCGTCGTTGACGCCCATATTCTCGCGTAAATCGATAATCAAATTAGCCCGCGCCAAATCAAGTTCATTAAATATCCAGCCCTCTGCGCTCTCTTTCGGCAGAAGCCATTCCTCCTTTATCCAGACCTGTAAAGTCTGCCGATCAATCCGCACGCGTTCAATAAACTCATGCTCAAGAATAGTCATGGCGTCATCTCTGCGCGGGGATCATAGGTGGATGAGGGTTTCCACTGCGTCAGGAAAGCGTCTAATTCGGCGTCGGGAGACGTTGGCATCATAACTTTAAGTCTAACAAATTCATCGCCGGAGCCGTCTGGACGCTGCACGCCCCTGCCCTTAAGCCGCAGCAATGTCCCGCTATTAGAGCCCTTGGGCACTTTAAGCATGACCGATCCCGAAGGCGTTGGCGCGCGCACCTCCGCTCCCAGCGCAGCTTCCATGATGGTGATTGGCAAATCAAGGTGAATGTTATCCCCCTCTCGGGTGAAATAAAGATGCGGGCGAATCGTAATCTCGACCAGCGCGTCGCCTGCCGATCCCTCCCCCGGCGATGGCGCGCCTTTGCCGCGCAGGCGCAATATTTGTCCCGCCTCGATGCCCGGCGGGATTTTTACCTCCAGCGCTCCCCCGTCAGGCAAGCGTAGATGTTTTGTGCTCCCATTGACAGCATCGAGAAAGTCAATCGCCAATTGATAATTCAGATTATGACCACGTGCATTTCTCGCCTCATGCGCCCGACGTTTGAAAATTTCCGTGAATATATCATCGTCGCCGGAAAAATTCGCATACCCAGATCGCGCCTCGTAGGGATTATCCGCCGTCTCGGCAGCATAGTCGCGATAATATTTATGTTGAGGCTTTTCGGCGCCCGTCTCATCAATTTCACCGGCGTCAAACCGTCGGCGTTTCTCCGAATCGCCCAGCAGATCGTTGGCGGCTGATACTTCCTTGAAGCGCTCCTCGGCGTGTTTATCGCCGGGATTGAGATCGGGATGCAGCTTCTTGGCAAGTTTGAGGTAGGCCTTTTTGATGTCCGCCTGAGTGGCGGAGGGCGTGACGCCAAGAATTTGATAGGGGTCTTTCATCGCAGCCTGTGGGGTAAGACAGTACAGCCATCCTATCAGAAAGCCACGAGCTTTCGACAGTACGCCCTAAGTGGAGCGGAGATACGCGATATCAAAGCTCGCCACATCGCTTAGCAACTCGATAAACGACCTCGCCCAATGATCTGCTAGCTTCGCCCCTTTCTCCGCATTTGCGCGGGAAGCGTCTCCCATCGCGCCAGAAAGAGACAAGTCCTGCGCCATCCAGCCGAAGCCAGCTGGGCGATCAGACCGCAACCAACGATAATCTCGTTCAAATTGATGCGATCTTGACGCAAAATTGAGCGCCTGCGTCATATCGACAAGATCGGGGCGAAACTCCAACATCAGAGAAGTCTCGATATCGCCGCCGTGAATGCCGTGCCGGATTTCCTCAGGATCGAACAATCCTTCGGGATAGCCAAATCGGGACCATGAACAGGTGACCGCAAAGGCTGAAAAACGTTGGCGCAAATCAAGCGCAACCTGAGAAATAAGCGCCGAATTACCGCCGTGCGAATTCATCAGCACGATCTTGCGCACGCCCGTGCGGAAAACCCCTTGCGAGATGTCAACGAGCAGGCGCGCGGCGGTCTCGGGCTGAAGCGTCAGCGTTCCAGCGAAATCGAGATGCTCCAGCGACACTCCAATATTCTGGATTGGCAAAAAAATCGCTTGGATACTCTGCGGCAAGAGCGGGATGACACGCGTGAGACAGCCTTCCATAATCATCGTATCGACGCCAAAAGGTAAATGAGGTCCATGCTGCTCGATGGCAGCGATCGGAAGAACGGCGATGGCGTTCGATAAATCAGGGGCTTTGAAATCCCGCAGGGAGCGATCAGTCCAGTAAGGCGATGACATGACGGGAGGCCTGTGTGGATTTTCTGGCGCAAGATGCATTCAAGATTGATTATATGTCACTATACCGAAGCTCAGGAAAATCAAAAAGGAATCGGCGATGTATAATTTTCATTTCAACCGCCGGGGCAGTCTGACGTTTCTTGGCGCGGCGATGGCGTGCCTGATGGTTGGTCCCGCCCCAGCCGCCGGCCAAATGACGATGCACAAGAGCGCCACATGCGGTTGTTGCGGAAAATGGGCGGCGCGAATGCGGGAGGCGGGGTTTTCGGTTGAAGAGGTTATTGAAACGGACATGGAGGCGGTCAAGTCAAAGTTCGGCGTTCCTGAAACAATGAAATCCTGCCACACAGCTCTGATCGAGGGTTATGTCATTGAGGGTCATGTGCCTGCAGAGGCCATTAATCGACTGCTCGTTGAGCGACCCAAGGTCACGGGCGTCGCTGCGCCCGGCATGCCCACGGGCTCTCCCGGCATGGAGGTGGGCGAGGCCGAAGTCTACCCTCTTTATTTGTTCGATGCTGCGAGTTCGAGGGAATTCGGCAAATGGCGGGGCGCAAAACCAGCATGATCTGAACCGATTGACGGCTGGTGGGACGCATGCAGTCCCAGATAGTGGGCAGCACCCAGACCAGCGGCCCGGCCTGTGGCGAAGGCCGCCTGTAGCAGGTAGCCTCCGGTAGGCGCGTCGAAATCGAGCATCTCTCCGGCGACGAAAACGCCGGGCAGTCGACGCAACATAAGATGTTTGTCGCAGGCGTCGAAGCTTACGCCGCCTGCTGTGGAAATCGCGCGATCGAGCCCCGAAACCCCTAGGACGTGAAGTGGCGCGTTCTTGACCAAATGCGCCATCGTTTCAGCGTCACGCGGCAGACCCTGTGGCGCCGCTTCGCGTAACAATCCAATTTCCGCCGGGGTCAGACCCGTCCGCCGCAAAAATGTAGCGTGAGATTGTTTTGGAGGACGTTTGGCGAGTTTCCGCGCCAGTTGCTCATGCGATGTGTCCGGCCTCAGATCGACGCAGATAACGGTTGGTTGTCCAGAGTCTGTCGCCTCGCGCAATTGCGAAGAGAGCGCATATGCAGGACCGCCCTCAAGTCCGCTACGAGTTACGACTATGTCTCCCCGCGCCGTCGCGAGGCAAGACCCAGTGGGGCCGCATCCCATAGGGTTATAACGTAGCAAGACGTTTTTTAAGGGCATTCCCTCAAAATCGGTCCGATAGATCGCGGTCCACGCAACGCGCAGGCCTGCATTTGCCGGACGCAGGGGGCGGATCGCTACTCCGGCAGCGGTAAGACCCTGCACCCAACCACCGTCAGATCCCAGTCGCGGCCAAGAAGCCCCGCCAAGCGCCAGAATAGTGGCGTCGACGCGCTTGAGCGCTTCGTCGCCATCCGGCCCCATAATGTATACGCCCTCTCCCGCCGCGAGGCCCACGAAAGAATGACGCGGCGCGATAACGACACCGAGCCGGGCAAGACGCGCCAGCCAAGCTCGCAAAAGTGGCGACGCCTTGAAACTGGATGGAAAGACCCGTCCGCTGGAGCCAACGAAAGTCTCCTCGCCCAATTCGGCGCAAAAATCCCTAAGCGCTTGCGGCGGCCAGGCGCGGATAAATGGCTCTATTTGCGGGGCTTGTGAGCCATAACGCGAGATGAAGCGCTCCATTGGCTCGCTGTGAGTGATATTCAGGCCGCCACGTCCAGCCATCAGAAATTTTCGCGCCGGGCTGGCCTTGTGGTCGTAGACCGTCACACGTGCGCCAGCGCGCGACAAGGTCTCAGCGGCGAATAGGCCTGCAGGGCCCGCCCCCACGATTGCGCACCTGGGCGCAGCCTCACTGTGATACGGGGAGTGTTTCACGCGAGGATTTGTCGTGAGAGTCGCATTGGAAACGCTTCACCTCTGGTGACCATAGCTGTCAGGAGATTGATCTGTCTGTTTTCATATCATAAACGAGAACCAAGACGAAAGAAGGGGCGAATGTCCGCCAAAGATCATCAACCATCGGACGCCGCAGCCATGGACTTTTCCCTGGAGGTCCCGACGATTGGAGTCAGTGTGCGGCTAGACCGGTTTATGGCAGAACGGCCGGAAATCCTCGCTGCGCATTTGTCCCGCAGCCGCCTGAAAGCGCTTATCGCGGCTGGGAATGTAAGCATTAACGGCGTCGTTGTTACAGAGCCAGCGCGAAAGGTTACCGCCGGTGACGCCGTTCTGCTTGCCCTTCCGCCGCCGGAACCAGCCGCGCCTCTGGCCGAGAATATCGACCTCGCCATCATTTACGAGGACGATTGCCTGATTGTGGTCGATAAACCTGCCGGTCTCGTCGTCCACCCGGCCAGCGGCCACGAGACCGGTACTCTGGTCAATGCACTGATCGCCCATTGCGGCGAGAGCCTCTCGGGCGTCGGCGGGGTGAAAAAACCAGGAATCGTGCATCGCATCGACAAAGACACGAGCGGGTTGCTTGTCGTCGCAAAGACAGATGCGGCGCATCATGGGCTATCGCGTCTTTTTGCTGACCATGGCCGGACTTTGCCGTTGACCCGGGAATATTTGGCCTTTGTCTGGGGCGTTCCAGAACGCGCGCATGGAACCATCGAGACATGGCTTGGTCGGCACTCGATCCAGCGGGAAAAGATGGCGGTTGTCGCCGAAGGACGCGGGCGCGAGGCGATCACCCACTGGGAAAAGCTAGCCGATTACGGTGCCGCCGCGTTAATCGCCTGCCGACTGGAGACGGGCCGCACCCATCAAATCCGGGTTCATATGGCGCATATAGGCCATCCGTTAATCGGCGACGCCACCTACGGCTCTGGCTTCAAGACAAAGATTGCGAAACTTCCCGACTCCGCCCGACTGGTGGTGGAGAAACTTGATCGTCAAGCGCTTCATGCCGCGACCCTGGGTTTTAAGCACCCGCAAACTGGAAAAGAACTGATATTCGAGAGCGATCTGCCAGCGGATCTGCGAGCGCTTAGGGATGCGCTGGCGGAAATGTCCTCATGATTCTGCGCCATTGACCCCGTTGGTCAATCGGTCCTAGTACAGGTTCCATGGCAAGTCACGTTACAGCAACAGAAAGCGCCAAACCGCTTTTCTCCTATCGAAAATATTGGGCGCAGCGTTTCGGCGTGGCGCCCTTCCTGCCGATGTCGCGGCAGGAAATGGACGCGCTCGGCTGGGACTCTTGCGATGTGATTCTTGTCACCGGCGACGCCTATATCGACCATCCCAGTTTCGGCATGGCGATCATCGGTCGGCTGCTGGAGGCGCAGGGATTTAGGGTCGGCATCATCGCCCAGCCCGATTGGCGAGACGCCAGCGATTTCCGCGTGTTGGGGAAACCAAATCTGTTTTTCGGCGTGACCAGCGGCAATATGGATTCAATGGTTAACCGCTACACCTCCGACCGGCGGTTGCGGCACAATGATAGCTACACGCCGGGCGGCGAGGGCGGAAAAAGACCAGACCGCGCGGTGATCGTTTACGCCCAGCGCTGTCGCGAGGCCTTTGCCGGCGCGCCCATTCTGATCGGCGGTATTGAAGCTTCGCTTCGCCGCATCGCACATTACGATTACTGGTCAGACAAGGTTCGGCGTTCGATCCTGCTCGACGCCAAAGCAGATCTTCTGCTGTATGGCAACGCCGAACGAGCGCTGGTCGAGGTCGCCCACCGGATTGCGAAAAAGGGCGTCGGTCAAGATTTCTCTGATATTCGCGGGCTGGCCTTTACCCGGGAGGCGACGCCAGAGGGCTGGATCGAAGCGCATGCCGACGATCTCGATACGCCAGACGAGGGTCGTCGGCGACTGTCGGGAGAGGAAAACGGCGAAAGGGTCGTGATCCGCCTCCCGGCGTACGAACAAGTTAAAGACGATCCGGAGTCTTATGCGCGCGCATCACGCGTGCTGCATCGGGAAAGCAATCCCGGTAATGCTCGACCCCTGATCCAGCGACATGGCGACCGGGAGGTATGGTTAACCGCGCCGCCGATACCTCTGACGACGCAGGAAATGGACTCTGTCTACGAATTACCCTTCGCGCGCGCGCCGCATCCTGTCTATACCGACGCTAGAATACCGGCTTGGGAGATGATCCGTCATTCCGTGACGATCATGCGCGGATGTTTCGGCGGCTGCTCTTTCTGCTCGATAACAGAGCATGAAGGTCGTATTATCCAGTCCCGCTCCGAAGGTTCTATTCTCAGAGAAATCGAAACTATTCGCGATAGGGGCGAGGGTTTTACCGGGATCATTTCCGATATCGGCGGCCCAACCGCGAACATGTATCGAATGCGGTGTAAGGATCCGCAGACTGAGGCGTTGTGTCGACGCCCTTCCTGCGTTTTCCCGGATATTTGCAAGAATCTTGATACCAGCCACGACCCGCTGATCGAACTTTATCGCAAGGCGCGGGCAATTACCGGCGTCAAAAAAGTGATGGTCGCCTCGGGCGTTCGCTACGATCTTGCGGTGAAAAGCCCGACCTATATTCGCGAACTCGTAGAACATCATGTCGGAGGCTATCTGAAAATCGCTCCCGAACACACCGAGGCGGGGCCTCTCTCCAAAATGATGAAACCGGGTATCGGCTCTTATGACCGTTTCAAGCAACTTTTCGACGCGGCGGCGCACGCAGCAAAGAAAGACTATTTTCTTATACCCTATTTCATCGCCGCTCATCCGGGCACAACAGACGAAGACATGATGAATTTGGCGCTCTGGCTCAAGCGCAATAAATATCGCGCCGATCAAGTGCAAACCTACCTGCCCTCGCCGATGGCGCTGTCAACGGCGATGTATCACACCGGTTTCAACCCGCTGAAGCCGGTGCGGCGCGGCGCATCCGAAGAGGTGGAGACGGTCAAAGGATTGCGTCAGCGTCGATTACATAAGGCTTTTTTGCGTTATCACGATCCCGAAAACTGGCCCGTGTTGCGCGAAGCGCTTAAAGCCATGGGCCGCGCCGATCTGATCGGACCGGGCAAACATCAACTCATTCCCGCATGGCAACCCGCCGGTTCAGGCAAGGCGGGAGAAGGGCGACGGCAACCTGGCAAAGGATCTCGTCATGCCGAGGGCGGAAAATTTTTGACCAAGGGCGTGACGTATAAAAATAAACAAACCAAACACTAACGCTGTATTCGCTTCTCACGCCGACGAGACGACTGGCGCAAGTATCATATGCTCAATTTCCTTCTCAACACGCGCGACTAATTCGTCGAAGCGCGCCACCACAGGCGCCGATAGCGGTGAGTCATGGGTGAAAACCTCGCCCTCAACAGCAAAAATGACGCAATTATGCGGTAATTGTTCAAAGGTTCGCGCTAATTCTAGCGCCGCCGCCAGTCCAAAACCATGGGAACTAAAATTGCCGGTAAGCATAGGCAATGGTGCTTGAGAAGCATTGAAGCGATGGATTGTTCCGACTGGCGCACCGGATCTGCATGCATCGATCACGATAGCTCCTGCGGCTCCAGCCAGCGCTTCCAGCAACTGAGTTGCTTCGCCTTCGCTCTCGATAATGCGAATATCCGGCAACTGCCTCGCGATCAGGACCCTTGCGACCAATCGACCGACGGCGTCATCGCCCCGCATCGGGTTACCGATGCCTGCTACGACAATCGATTTATCATCCGACCGCACCACTAGCCAAGATCGATGTCGAGACGCAGGAAATGCGTCGCACAAGAAATACAGGGATCATAGTTTCTAACGGTCTGTTCGCAACGATGGCGCAACGCGTCATCCGGCAGATCGATAAAGTCGCCGATGAATTCAATCAGATCTTCCTCGACACTCGCCTGATTTTGCGAAGTCGGCGGCACGATCTGCGCATCGGAGATGGTTCCGTCCGCTTCCAGCCGATAGCGATGATAGAGCAGGCCCCGCGGCGCCTCGGTTGCGGCGCGCCCTTCACCCTGACGCGGTTCGAAAGCGATGTAAGAGCAATCAGGCTCTTCATAGGCCTCAATCACCCGCAACGCCTCATCGACGGCATAGAGCGTTTCGACAGCCCGCACGATAATACTGCGATAAGGGTTACGGCAGATCTGATCAAGCCCGGCGGCGCGCGCCGCCTCCTGCGCCAGCGGCGATAGTCGATCGAAATTCAAACTAAAACGCGCCAATGGTCCTACGAGATAGGCGGCGCCACTGTCGCGGAATCGCGAATGCAGAGCCGTCGATTGCGGCACTTGAACCTCCTCGAAATGTTTGTCGTAATCGTCGGCGGAAATATCGAGGCTGCGATTTGATACGATACGTCCTTCATTGAATGGATAATCGTGTTCATGTCGTAACCCTACGAAATTATAATCACGTTCTCGATCCGGAAATTCCAGCGTCGCAGTCCAGCGAACGGTGGCAAGAGCGGCTTCGCGCGCCCATTTGAGACGCTCGATCAGTGGGACAAACTCCTTTTTTCGCGGCGCGCGATGAAAACCGCCGACGCGAACGTTTATCGGATGAATTTCACGCCCACCCAGAAAGCTCAAGATCTCATTACCAACTTTCTTGAGCTGCAAGCCCCGACGGACAAGATCGCCATGGTCACGCGCCATCTCGACCCCACCTGCGTAACCCAGAAAATCGGGCGCATGGAGCATGTAGATATGCAGGACATGGGACTCGATCCACTCGCCGCAATAGAGCAACCGTCGCAGGGCCCGAAGCTGCGGGGGCAAAATCACGCTGTGGATGTTCTCCAGCGCATGAACTGCGCTCATCTGATAGGCAACCGGACAGATGCCGCAAATACGCGCCACAATATCGGGCGTCTCGCAGAAATGCCTACCACGCAGGAAGGCCTCGAAAAAACGTGGCGGCTCAAAAATATTCAATTCCGCACTACGCACGACGCCATCCCGGATCGTGACCTTAAGACCGCCTTCGCCCTCGACGCGGGCCAGAACGTCAACCTTGACCGTCTTGCTGGTCATGTCGTTCGCTTTCCTGACGGAACGCGTCGGCGTTCGCATTGAAAGTTGAATAGAGATGCACAAGAGTGCGCTGATCTACCCCAAGTTCTGACAATCTGGCGCTTAACGCCGGCGCATTCGGCGTCTCTTTGGGGCCAAAACAGCCATAGCAGCCGCGGTTATAGGAGGGACAGAGCGCACCGCAGCCGGCATGAGTAACGGGTCCAAGGCAGGGCGCGCCATGAGCTACCATGACGCAAATATTCCCTTTCAGCTTGCATTCCATGCAAACGCTGTGTGCAGGCGTCGCTGGACGCCGACCAACGAGAAAGGCGCCCAGAACCTCAAGGAGCTGCTGTTTGTTGATTGGGCAGCCGCGCAACTCAAAATCGACACGCACATGGTCGGAAATAGGCGTCGATGTCGCAAGCGTCGCGATATACTCTGGCTGAGCATACACGATCCGGGCATATTCCCTGACATCTGCAAAATTCCGGAGCGCCTGGATGCCTCCCGAGGTCGCGCAGGCTCCAATGACAATCAGTGTGGACGAGCGCCGACGCACCTCTTGAATACGCTTAGCGTCATGCGCCGTTGTAACGGAGCCCTCGACCAGAGATATATCGTAATGGCCGCTGATCTCGGCGCGTGTCGCCTCCGGAAAATAAGCGATGTCCACAGCTTCGGCGAGACCGAGTATTTCATCCTCACAATCCAGAAGGCTGAGCTGACAGCCATCGCAGGAGGCGAATTTCCAAACGGCCAGACGCGGCCGGACATGTCGGCCCGTCAACTTACAGCTCCTTGATGGACATCAGCGGCCGCATCCGCTCATACGTGAACACTGGGCCATCACGACATATCAAGGCTGGTCCCAGCTGACAATGACCGCAATGACCGATAGCGCATTTCATGTTTCTCTCCATCGAGAGAAAAATCCTGCGGGCGGAGAGGTCGCGCTCGGTGAGTGCCGCGGCGACGAAACGCATCATCACCTCCGGGCCACAGATCATAGCGATAGTTCTTGAAGGATCAATCCGAACGCGAGCGAGATGTCCAGTAACGATACCAACATGTCCACGCCAGTTCATGTCTGCATGATCGACAGTGATCTTCACTTCGACATCTGACTCAAGACGCCACATGTCAATCTCGGATCTATAGAGAATATCTTCGGGACGGCGCGCTCCATAGAGCAATGTTACGGCGCCAAAGCCGTGCCGGTGAGACAGAATATCGTAAATCACCGGACGCAAGGGCGCGAGTCCCAGTCCGCCGGCGACAATCACGACATCTGCACCCTCTGCAGACGTCATCGGCCAACCCATGCCGAAAGGACCGCGCAGACCGATCGGATCCCCCGGCGCGAGGTGACTCAGCGCATGAGAAACGGGGCCAACGTCCCTGATCGTATGGATAAGCGCTCCCCGACCCGATGGACCGCTGATGCTGATTGCCGCCTCACCGACGCCGAAGGCGGTAAGCATGTTGAACTGACCTGGCGCAAAATGAAATGGTCCGTCATCGGCGAGAGCGATCTCCAGCGTCCATACGTCCGGCCCATCCTGCCGTCGTTCACGCACATGGCACAGTCTGGGCACATCTGCAGGCATGTGGCAGGCTGAAATTGATGAAGTCGAGCGCAGCGACATGCTTGCCTCAGGATCTAACGCCATAGAGATCCAGGAGCTGTACTCGACAGGCATGCAGACGTTGGATCAAAACAGGCAAAACTCGTTTGGTCAATTCATAGCCCATCGCCGGTTCGTTTTCGCATTTAGCCCGCAGACAGGTGGCATTCAGCGCCAAAGCATGTGTGGGCTCGATAGCCCGCGCATCATAGGACCAGCGATAGGGTGGCGCGAGCCAATTTACCCCGAAAACCTCACTCGGCCCAACGGTGAGAAAGGTTGCCACCCCACGACCGGGCGCAGAGATCTGAAGCGCAACATGACCCTCCCGCACAAGATAGAAATGATCGGCGACGTCATCCTCATGACAGATGAATTCTCCGGCCCCAAAGCAAACATCTTGCGCACATCCACTTGCTAGCGCAATGAAGGAAGGATCAAGTCCAGCGAAGAAAGGATGTGCGCCCAGATCATTTTCCAGCCTTTTCACACGCACCTCTTAGCTTGCATCGGCGCCGGCGATCGCCCGCACCTCTTCGGTAATATCGATCCCGACTGGACACCAGGTAATACAACGCCCACAACCGACGCATCCCGATGAGCCAAATTGCTCCACCCATGTGGAGAGTTTATGCGTCATCCACTGCCGATACCTTGATGCGACGCTGTTACGAACGCCGCCACCGTGCAGGTAGGAGAAATCCATTGTGAAACAGGAGTCCCAGCGCCTTTCTCGCGCATAATTTTCACCAGCAAGGTCTGAGACGTCATCGACCGAAGTACAGAAACAGGTTGGACAAACCATGGTGCAGTTTGCGCAGGATAGACATCGTTCAGCCACCTCTTGCCAGCGCGGATGAAGAAGATTATCCGCTAGCAGCGCGGGGACGTCTACATCGGCAGGCATCGACTTACTCATCGATCGGGCCGTTCGATCCAAAACATCTTTTCCTGCAGCAATTTCCAAATGAGAAGCTGGACGACTATCAATCTGTTGAATAATTTCCAAGCCAGCCTTGGAGCCAATTTCAACAAGAAAAAGATGCTGCTCGTTCAGTAGGAGCTCTGTCAGGGCGAGATCAAAGTTACCCTTTGCCTCCGGGCCGGCGCCCATTGACACACAGAAGCAGCAGGCGCCCGCCTTGGCGCAATTGACTGCGATAAGTAGTGTATTCTCACGACGGGCTTTGTAATGTGAGTCTGAATATTCACCGCCCATCAAGACCCGATCCTGTATTGAAATTGAGGCAAGCTCACAAGCGCGAACGCCAAAGAATGCATAAGTCTCATCACATTTGCTGGAGGCTTCAATTGTGAGGTTTTCACCCTGCACATGCGCGCGCCAAAGTTCAATCTTTGGAGGATGGAGAAATTTTTTCCATGCGTCCGGACCTACCGAAAAACCAAAATAAGTCTGATCTGGCGCATCAATCAGGCGATAGCCTCCTGGAATTTGTTCATCGGTCTGACCAATGGGAAAATCTTTTATAGACTGAATATCATCATATACGATAACGCCATCGCGCGCGACGGGACCCAAAACATGACGTCCGGATGCGATCAGCATATCGATGAGTTTTTGCAACTCTGTATGTGTGAGGATACGCTTCTCAACGTCCACCCTCATGCCTCCTTGACGCTAAACCATATGCTCGGTCTTTGCATGTTAATGGACGGCGCACTCCGCCAATCAGTAGAGAGCATTATAACAACCAAAACCATTGACATAAGAGACAATTACACCTGTCAGAGCAAAGACATGCATTCAGCATTCCGGCGTCGTAATATCTTTTGCTTGACCAATTTATACACAAAAGTCCCTCCCGCGAAAATAAGCGCCCAACAGTTGCAAATTTGTAACACAGTTTTCTATATAAATTCAATAGGTTAAACAATAGGCCGTACTTTGGGTGTTATTTCTGGGTAAAAGCTGTCGTGACGCCACCACAGGCGATTGACTGTCGACCCGTCGTGTCTACTGTTGTTGTTATTCGTGAGCTTACGTCGGGAGTAATGATAATGGACGAGACCTACTGCGTCCTCTATCGCAATAACCCCTCAGGTCGATTAGCTTCGCGCCTAAGCATGGCCTATACATCCCTGGACCTCGCCATCAACGCAGCATTTTTGATCGCCGAAAAACAGCTAGAGCCCATAGAGATTCGGGGGTCAGACGGCACGGTGATGAAAGCGCCGGAATTGATGAAAGCAATTGCTATCTGCGCCGGCTAGGTCAGCTAGTTAGTATGTCGACGAGACGCACGGCGCCGCAGATCCGGGTAAGTCAATGCCCGTATCCATGAAATTTTGCGCCCCACTTTGGAGCATCAGGAGTAGTAAAATCCAGATCCCATTGGAATTGGGAAAGAAAATTGTAACCCAATATAATCGGTGTTTTGGAACCCAAAACTTCACGTAAAACACCAAAATCGTAGCCAAGAACGTAGAGCCCTTTCAAAATCTGCCCCTGACCAATATCGATTTCCTTGATCCTGTATAGTTTTGGCGCCCATTTGGCGCCACTCGCTTCACTTGCCCTCAGATGGTGTCTAACGGGCATGAATAAATTTGCGTGACTGCGGATGAACGGAAGATCGACGGCAGAGAGTTCCGCACCGCTATCAAATAATCCAACGACTGGCATATCGCCTATATGGGCGTTAACACCCACCAGTCGCCGATCGGGCCCCAACAGAACGAAAACTTGTGATTGTCCCGCCCGTTGCGTCTTAGAATCCAGGAAAATGATTTCACGACGAGGAAGATCCAGTTGAAAACGGGTGCCCTTAAAAAAATCCAGTCCCAGCAAATCATCGCCGTCGCTGGACGAGCACCGTGTCAACACATATTTTCCTCTACCAATACTACTGCCTTGCGTCGCCTTGAGTGAAACGTTCCGGGCTTCGACATCATCACATTGCATGGATCTACCGGAAGCGCCCAAAGACTTTGTCTGTCCAACAACTGGAAAATCCTTATTCCACAACGCAAATGTGATACGCGAGGAAGTTGCGCCAGTATCTAATCGCATCATGCCGAGAACATTTCCAAATCTGACGGGCGCGTAAATACGACCACCGCCATAATCCCCCTCGTTTAAAGACAGCGGAATCACCGATCCCAACTCATCACCCAGCGCTGTACACATGGCCATTGTGAGGATAAAAAGAGACATCAGCCCGTGAATTACACCAAACATGCTCCGGTCCCTCCATAACATCGCTAGTGATTGTCTGATAGGAGTCAAACTACTTACAAACTGGATGATCGCATTGACGCCACGACGCAATCATGTCACGTAAACAGCGATCGCCTGGCCATCCGAGTATAGCGGTTCCGGCAAACACGAAGGATGGCGTCATCACCATAGCGGCGTTATCCGCAAGATGCGCCTGACGCGACAAAACATCTACGACCATTGAGCTATCGGCGCTCTCTTCGATTGTGCGCACATCGAGTGTCATCGACCGGGCGACATCAAGCCCGGCCATTCCCGTCGCCTGTCCATGTCTGGCGAGCATTTTGATATGATAATCATAAGCCACATCGGGGCCATGAAGCCGCAATATCGCTTGCTGGATTTTTGCGACCTGCATGGAGGCAACAGAGAGGATTGGATTATTGACTAGCCCCAAACGAACGCCTGTGTCCTGACTTAAGAGTCCATCCAACCCAAGACCAGCCTGTCGGCAATAGCCACAGTTATAGTCGAAAAACTCATAAAGTATAATGTCTGCTGTTTTAGAGCCCTTCCAGATCACGCCAGGGAGCTGGGCGGGATCGAGCTCTACCGGTAATCTGAAATTGTCCAGCGACCCGCCATCGTCACCTATAAGGGGATATGTCTGATTGGCTATCGCCATTGTTGAACGTCCCAGCGCACAAAAAAGAAATAGGTCCCCCAACAAATCTCTTCTGTTCAACATTATACTTCCCTATCCGCGAGATCGAATTTCCTTCATTGTATCAACCTTTGTAAAGTTCCGCCTTGTTTGCTATTAAATTCATTTTCATCCAAAGTTCCATCCTTGTCTTGGTCGGCGGCGCGCAACAAGCTATCGGCGACAGCAAAATATTCATTTTTATTTAGAACACCATCCTTGTCCGAATCGGCTTTTTTAAACTCCGTTTTCGATAGCCTTTTGCCGATTGTCCGCATGTCTATTGCACCGTCGCCATCAGTATCGATGTTGTCAAAAGCGTCACTGGCGGCCTTTCCAATTTCGGAAATATCTACGGTCTTGTCTTCATCGCTATCGAGGAGTGCAACGGGAGTTAATTGGCTAACTTTGGGAGCAGCCTGGGCTAGCGCACCGATAACTTCAACAAGTATCACAACTGCGATCCCGCACATTCGGTTCATTTTTTTGCTCCCTGTCTAGCCTAGCCATAAAAGCATAGATTTACGCGATGTCTGTGAAAAGACAGATGGCGTAAAAATATGAGTATAAGGACAATATTCCCCTTAGTCCTGCCTACTCCTCTCCATGAGGCGGGATCCGGTCGAGACGGCAGGGCGATCGCTTGCGTTGTTTTTTATCGCGGACTCGCTTATTTCTTTTTGATAAACTCACATATTCGATGTGAACCATGACAATACAGGTCTTTAGGCTTTTTAAGCTTCTAAAGGCACCCTTTGACTTCTCCCGACAGCTGAAAGCAGTTGGCGCCAACGAAATTGAGGCATGACGTGACAGAAAATAAACGGGATCCCGATGACATTATTCGGGCAAGATACCGGGAATTGGAAAAATATATACCTCGTCGTGTCACGCCTTCGCAGGCAGAAGCTCGATCAACGAACCGCAGCGGCCTTGAAACTGCGCAGGAAGCCTCCGGCGACAACGATTATGAAAACTTTGTAAATTCCGTAAAAACTTCTTCACTTGCACTAAGGGAATTAGCTCGCAAGAATCAGGAACTGACCCAACAAAATCAGGAAATTCAGTCAGATGCGGAGCGGCTCATAGTCGCCATGCGCAATGAGCTGGCGGCTGAAAAATCGCGCGCCAACGATCTGGAAACCGAACTCGGCGCTCTTAGGACAGAGTCTGCAAAACTTGTCAATGAGAGCGCGACACGCATTCGAGAACTTGAGGCGCTGACCGTTTCTCTATCCGAGAAACTGGAGAATACGGCCCAGGAACTGAAGAGCGCCAGGGAATGGTTGGATTATCTTTGCTCGCAGGCGGCAGGCGATCTTAGCGATGCGCTAGCTGAAGCTGACCGTCTGATGACAAAGCGCTCTGATGAATAGAGATCTGTAAGTAAATTCCATATCTCAGAACTAACTTCTCCGGGAGCCGTCGCCAAATAATGGCGTTGCCTTGACATGATCCGCATCGAAAATATCAGCAAGCAAAACGGCCATCAAATTCTCTTCATCGAAGCTTTCGCCACTCTTCTAAGAGGCGAGAAAGCTGGACTAGTAGGCCCTAATGGCGCTGGAAAAACTACGCTATTTCGAATGATTAATGGATTCGAGCCCCCTGATGAAGGTCACGTAGTCGTGGATCGGGGCGTTACGATAGGCTATTTTAGTCAGGATATTGGCGAAATGTCAGGTCGCAGCGTTGTCGCCGAGGTTATGGACGGCGCAGGTCCTGTCAGCGCCGTTGGCGAGGAACTGCGTGAACTGGAAAGCGCCATGAGCGATCCGGATCGGATTGACGAGATCGATGCGATTATCGAGCGTTATGGCGAGGCTCAGGGGCGTTTCGAGGAACTCGACGGCTATGCGCTGGACGGACGCGCGCGCGAGGTGCTTGCTGGCCTGAATTTTTCAGCGGAAATGATAGAAGGAGATGTCGGAGCCTTGTCGGGCGGCTGGAAAACACGCGTGGGCCTGGCGCGCATTCTGCTCATGCGCCCGGATGTAATGCTGCTAGACGAACCCAGCAATCATCTGGATATCGAAAGCCTGATCTGGCTCGAGACGTTTCTGAAGGATTATGACGGCGCATTGCTGATGACATCACATGACCGAGAATTCATGAACCGTGTTGTATCGAAAATTATCGAGATTGACGATGGCGGACTGACTTCCTACTCGGGCAATTATGAATTTTACGAGATCCAACGTGCGCAAGCCGAACGCGAACAACTAGCGAAATATGAACGCCAGCAGGCAATGCTCGCCAAGGAAGTCAGATTTATCGAACGTTTCAAAGCCCGCGCCTCACATGCTGCGCAGGTTCAAAGTCGTGTAAAAAAGCTGGACAAGATCGAAAGAGTCGAGCCACCGCGACGGCGGCAGACAGTCACTTTTGAATTTACCTCGCCCCCACGATCAGGGGATGATGTTGTGATTTTGAGTCATATTCACAAAAAGCTCGGCGAACGTAATATATATGAAGACCTTAACTTTTATGTGCGACGGAAAGAGCGCTGGTGCGTGATGGGCGTAAATGGCGCCGGTAAATCAACATTACTGAAACTCGTGGCCGGTACGATATTACCAGACTCGGGCGATGTCTCATTAGGCGCTAATGTAAAAATGGGTTATTTCGCCCAACATGCGATGGATTTGCTGGAGGAAGAGAACACAGTCTTTCAGTCACTCGAAGCATCATTTCCACAAGCTAGTCAGGCGTCATTACGCACGCTTGCAGGCTGCTTCGGTTTTTCAGGGGATGACATTGAAAAAAAATGCCGCGTTCTTTCTGGTGGCGAGAAAGCGCGTCTAGTGATGGCGAAAATATTATATGATCCGCCAAATTTTCTTGTGCTCGACGAACCCACGAACCATCTGGATCTCGCGACCAAAGAGATGCTGATTACCGCACTTGGCGCCTATGAGGGCGCGATGCTGTTTGTGTCTCATGATCGCCGCTTTCTTGCGGCGCTCTCCAATCGTGTGCTGGAGTTGACGCCTGAGGGCATTCATCAATACGGCGGTGGTTATAATGAATACGTCGCGCGCACAGGCCATGAAGCCCCCGGACTTAATTTTTGAGTTTATGGTCAGCAAGGCTCAAACGGTTATCATTCGACGCGGGGCTCGATTTTTTTAATCTCTCACGTGGTCTTCATCGCCAGAGTCGATCTGCCGACCGATAATCGCAATAGACTTTTCATAAACGGATGCGGCGTTCCAGGCCTGGATTGCAGAAAAATTTGGTTCGCCAGGCTGATAGCCAGCTCCGGCTTGCCAGCCGTGCGCATGAAGGAAATTCGCTGTGGCGGCGAGCGCTGGTCCGGAATTGTCAAGATTACCGCCTGCGCCATATTTGAGTATATTTTTAGGAAGGAATTGCGTCTGTCCAATTTCTCCATGCATTGAGCCAAGCGCGTTCGGGGATATCGCGCCTCGATCAACAAGTTCCAATGCAGCATACAACTGATCGGTAAAATACTCCGAACGTCGACAATCATAGGCCAGTGTCGCAACCGCCGAGAGAGCATGCTGCTTGCCACGGATTGCGCCAAACCCAGTCTCCATGCCCCAAATGGCCAGCAGTGGCCCCGGCGGCACGCCGTAACGGCGCTCAAGCGAGGCGAAGAGAGCGGCTTGAGATCTTTTTAACTGACGGCCGCGCGCCACAATTGTGGAGGCTCCGCGTTTTTTCATGAACTGATCGAGTGATAACTTGAAACTCTTCTGGCCACGATCAGCGTTTATTGTCGCTTTTGAGTAGTTTGTATTCATAAGGGCGGAAATCCCGGCTTCCCCGACCCCACGCGACCGCGCCTCACCCGCAAAATCCCTCTTCCAGTCCTCGAAACCGGCTCCCGAACTGCTACATTGCGCGGCCTCGGCTACAGGGGCAGCGCTAAAGATCACAAAACCAGTAAGGGCAATCGCTGCCCAGAAGCGACAATTTTTATTCATCAGGACTTCCTTCGTTTCATATCCCTTTAGAAAGGTGAACATCCCGTTCGTCTATGGCAAGTCCCCGTGACTATGACATAATCGGAGCGACTACTCAGCGGCGACCCGTGGCATAAACTCAGGCTTACTCCCCGGTGGCTAATAAATAGACAACATAGATTGCAACCCAGAGAATAGAAAAAGCTAAAGCGCCAGCCATCCACGTCCAGAAGGACTTGCTCTCCTCCTTAAGACTCTTCTGTTTTCCCAATCGACGCACGAAAATGGCCAGAAGGAATAGAGCGACCAAGCAAATATATAGAGAAATCAATGATGTAATCTGTCGCGTATAAGAGGCAACATCTTCATTGGGCGGCGCTCCATTGAAGATTGCAACAATAAGTTTTGGAAGTGAGAAAGAAGAACTCATCAGTATGTGTTGTACTCGCGGCTATTGTTGTTGAAAAAGCGCAGTCTCGTTAACCATTCGCCATTCTTCACTAATGGAGACATTATGTACAAGCGTCTGGGGGGTTATGGCGCCCCGACGCAAGAGACGGATCAATTCTCTCTCGGTGGTGGGTCCCATCACTTCCCCAGCCTGTTCATAAAACCAGGCATCCTTGTATGTCTTTGCCTGGTCGCGTCCGTAACTAACCCTGGCAACTGCGGTGTCAAATCCGGGAATGCCATAAACATCGGCTTCAGGCATGGAGTCGATAACTGCGTTTGGGAGAACCGCCGTCTTCTCGATTTGTATAGAGATATCATCGGATCCCTCATCAATCAGGCCAAAGCTGCCGAACAACAGGTCCCGCAACTGCTTCTCTCCAAGAACTCGTTCGAATTCCAGATAGGCAAAGAAAGGCATAAGCGCGAAAAACATAATGAGGCACGTGAGCAACATACCCTGGAACTTGTTGTGCTCAAGACCGGGATGCCCACTGAAAATAGCTTCGTAAATACCTTTTCCCTCCACTGCGCCGATAACAGCTTCTTCAATAAGTCGAAAAACGAGCAGCAAAACTGAAAAAATCGCAGACTTCACGACGATGACATAAATTAGCTTTCTGTTTCGGAAACTATCTCCGATCCGTAATTCTTGTCCGATGAGTATCACCTTGGCTAGCGCCCATGCATTAAGAAATGAAAATCCGATATGAGAGGCAAGGCTACCGTCACCCAAAAGCAGATATCTATGAATGGCGAAAAGGCTGAGCAACACGCCAAGATACATGGCGATCACAAACATGTGACGGAAGATGCTCGACATGCTTTCACCGATGCTGCGCAGCCTCTCCAGCATCACCCTGTCTCCTTGCTATATGCCCTATCCTCTCCCCAATCCTCAGCAGGTTAATCGAAGATGGCGGTAGAGGCCAAGAGCAGAATTAACTCGATGGACCCTTGATCCTGAAATTATACACCTGCTATCGCTTCGTGTGTCATGAACCCAAGCCAGAAACCTACATCGCCGGACTTGAGCAGGGGACTTCTCGCTCTCTCATTGATGTCTCTTCTCACTGGAGCCGCGACTGGGCTCCTCTGCGCGGCTTTTCGCCTGGCTCTGGACTGGGCGAACCGCTTTCGTAACGCTTTCATCAGCGTTGAAAGTCCCGATCATCTCGCTGGTCTGGCTATTTTTACCATACTTTGCGCCACTACCGCCGGACTATCCGCATGGTTGGTGCGTCGTTTCTCGATCCACGCGACCGGCAGCGGCATTCCTCATGTCGAGGCGGTTCTTCACGGTCTGGCCCCGCCAACCGGGCCGGCGCTTGTCCCCGTTAAATTTTTTGGAGGGCTGCTGGCGATGGGCGCCGGTCTTTTGCTCGGTCGAGAGGGCCCCAGCGTGCAGATGGGCGCAAGCGTCTCACAATGGATTGGGGCAAAAACTGGCTATGAAAGCTCGGAATGCCGGGAGCTACTCGCCGCTGGCGCCGGAGCCGGCCTTGCTACCGCGTTTAATGCCCCGATCGCCGGCGCCGTTTTCGTCCTTGAAGAACTGGTTCAGAGATTTGAACACCGGATCGCCATATTGGCCCTAGGCTCGTCGGCTTGCGCTATCGCTGTGGCGCGCTTTCTGGTCGGCGACACACAGGAATTTCATCTTCATATCCCCGTCAGCGCTTCAGTCACCAGCCTGCCGTTATTCATAATTTTGGGTCTAGGCCTCGGAACTTTCGCTATTTTTTATAATTGGACCGTGCTCAGAGCTCTCGCGCTCATCGGCGGACTTACGTATTTGCGGGTCGAGTTACGGGCCGGGCTGATCGGCTCCTGCGTGGCTTTTCTGGCCTGGCAGGCGCCGCATTGGGTTGGCGGAGGGGAGAATATCGTCCAGCGGGCTTTGACCGACAATGGTGCGTTATCGCAGCTTATCCTGCTATTCGCGATACGACATCTGCTTGGCGCCATTTGTTATGCCGCAGGAACGCCGGGCGGTGTATTTGCGCCAATGCTCGCGCTGGGCGCACTGGCCGGGCAGATGTTTGGCCGTCTTATTCTTACTATCGCGCCAAATATCTTTCCTTACCCAGGAGCATTCGCTTTGGTCGGTATGACAGCCCTGTTCAGTGGCGTTACACGCGCTCCCTTGACGGGCATTGTGTTGGTGACGGAAATGAGCGGTAACACGACGATGTTATTGCCAATGTTGTGCGCCTGTTTTGCAGCAATGCTGCCTCCTACCTTATTCAACGCGACTCCGCTTTACGAATCGCTACGAAAAATTACTCTGGAGCGTGACGCAGACCATCGACAAGAATAACATAAAACTAAAAACGACTGATAGATTACTTATTTTTTAAAAAATGGCTGATTTATATAAATGAAACAAAACTGACATAAATAAGAGAAGAACCTATCATCAATCAAATGTAATATGCAACTTAGAAACTGGTCAATTTTTGCCTGATCCGATCGGTGGCTTTTACCGCGGCTCATTCCTCATCAAATTCATACGCTCACTGCTCTTTTGCATCTCCCGCTCTCCTGCCCGCCCTGAATCCTCTTGAAGATAAAGCCTCGCCTTAGCCAAATTTTATGCGGCCACCAATGAGCCTGCAAGATTTGACATGCCCCAATATGAGGCTCACTTTCATGAGGAGAAAACTTGGAAATGACCGAGTTTGAAGTTACCTTTTGAATGCTTATTTTATGAGCGGCAGTTGCGAGCAGCATATATTTTTACTGCCTCAAAGATCAGTATTGAGTAAACGCTTTCCGTTTATCCGACACCAGCTCAAGTGAAAAAGGCTTTCAAGCCTGCTATCCGTTTAAGATCGACCCGCAATTGAAATCATTACTTCCTGATATCGACAATAACTTGTTTCCCAGCAATCAATTCATCATTCTGAGAGGCTTACTACTTGCTCTTAGCCATTCTTTTCCGCGTGCAGTTTAATCTTCATCAGGCAGTCTCGTGACTGTGGGCTTTTCGCGTTTTGAAACCACAAAAGGATTTGGAGCGATGTTTTGACCGGAACAGGCAGAACACGCTGATTTACCTCCCAACGACTACACTTATGGCATAATTGGATATATCCGCAGATCATTGGTTTAATTAACGGTTGGGAACCTCGATTTTGAACGATCGTGAACATAGTTAGGGGCATCCAACAAGTTTCTTACATAGCGTTTTTATCCCTTTCTCCGGTTTTGATTTTGATGAACTGCTCAACGTTTTGAACTATCACCCTGCCATCGCCGCTTTGTCCGGTCCGGGCGCTATCCAAAAAAGTCTGAACGGCAATATTGGCCATGTTATCCGGCACAACAACTTCGACACGAAGCTTAGGAATAAATTCTGCCTCATATTCAACAGATCCATAGATGTCGGAATAACCTTTTTGATGTCCGTGACCTTTAGCTTCGTAAACGGTCAGCCCGGTCACGCCCAGCGCGTGAAGCGCATTTTGAACACTGTTGAGCTTAAATGGTTTGATGATAGCGATTACGATTTTCATATTTCGGATTTTCTTTACAAGCCGCGAGCCCGGAAAACATCTCGAACCGTCAGTCACAAGGGATTTTAGGCGATCGCTTTATGATCGTCCAATTTTCACTCTTGCGATGAGTCAACACCTAACATAAGATATGTGTTAATCAATCTTGCCTCAATGGATGTTACCAATCTAAAGCTGCCCTCCCCTAAAATCCTGCCTTGGCTAGCTTTTTCGCTGCTCGAAGCCTAAACCAGCCGGGAATAGGAACGCGACCGGCGAATGAAACGGCCAAACTGCAGCTTTAATAGTCGACTACGTAAAGGCGGCTGTGCTTTTGCGCTTTTTAATTGTATGCTGAGTATGGTTTCCGGCTGCGCCGTTGGGCCGAATTTCAATTCGCCAGAAGCGCCGGAAACCACAACTTACACACCGGAACCAATATCAAGAATCACTGAAAATAACAGTGGAGATATTCGTCTTTCCAAAGCGGGCGACATACCAGAAAAGTGGTGGGAGACTTTCCACAACAAAAAATTGAACGCACTCATCACTAAAGCCATCCAGCATAATCAGACACTGGAATCCGCAGAGGCATCGATTCGCGTCGCTTATTTCAATGCCGAAGCGCAGAAAGGTTTTTTCCTGCCCCAGATTGGATTAACGCCGAGTGTGAGCGCCAATCTGCCTTCGAATCTTTTTGCCAATTCGGTACTCAACCAGAAGCTAAACAGCCAGAGTTATCCTAACGCCGGCAGTGTGCTTTCCAACATTGCCGTGCCTTCAACGACTGCGGTGCCGCCGCCCTGGGACTACAGACTCCTTACACCGACAATGGCGATTTCCTACACGCCAGACGTCTGGGGAAAATACCGGCGCACAGTTGAGTCCCTTGAGGCGCAGGAGGACATCGTCCGCTATCAACTCGAGGCGGCCTATCTGACCATGACCAGCAACATGGCATTGACTGCCATCATGGAAGCTTCGCTCCGCAGCCAGTATGAAGCCATCGAGAATGTTATCCAAATCATGCACGAAGCTCTCGATATGCTTCGCAAGCAGCTAAACGTCGGATGGGCTTCTGAAGCCGATGTCCTGACACAGGAAGCGTTATACGCCCAAGCGAAACAGCTTCTGCCTCCGCTTCAAAAACAAATTGCCTTGGCGCGTAATTTACTCACGGCTCTGGGAGGAGATTACTCCTCAACTCAATCCGATAATCTTTTCAGATTATCGGAATTACGATTACCGCGTAATATTCCTGTGGTCTTGCCCTCCAAATTGATCCGCCAAAGGCCTGACGTGCGCGCCGCCGAAGCGAATATGCATGCGGCGGCTGCAGAAATAGGAATCGCTATTGGAACGCGTTTGCCAGAATTTACGATAAACGTCCTCGGTGGCGCGAGCGCCTATCACTTCGAATATTTATTCCAATCGGGCACAACGCTCTATAATATCATTGGCGGGGTGAATGCACCGGTATTTCAAGGATTTACGTTACTAAATCGTCAAAAAGCGGCCGAGGCCAATTTTGATCAGGCGAATGCGATTTACAGAAGCACAGTTATCCAGGCTTTCCGTGATGTGGCCGACATGCTGCGATCGCTTCAGGCGGACACCAAAGCTGTCGAGGCCGCGACCTACTCCGAACAGGTCGCCAGAAAACAGCTCGACATCATTCGGAAAGAAATGCAAATCGGCGCCGTGAGCGTTTTGATGCTGCTCAACGCGCAAAACAACTATCTGATGGCGACGGTCTCGCGGATTCAGGCACAGGGTAACCAACTGGCCGACGTAGCCGGGCTTTTCATGGCATTGGGCGGCGGATGGAGCGACCAAGTCCTGAAAAATCTGCCCCCGAACACCAATGGCGCCAGATTCAGTGATAGCGTCGCGGGGGTCAGGGCGCCAGTCAACCCCAGCTTGTTGCCGGTCATGCCAGACAATCCAAATCTGATGCCGACAGGCTCATGGAATCCCAGTCTCACACCAGCATTTTTTCAAAATACCCAAAATTAAGGGCTCAACATCTCCTGTTTCAAGAGATTGTAGTCAGATTTTACGTAGACATTTCTCTGACAGCTCGTCATAATTGCCGTATGAATGCGCGTGAGAGGGGGTTGTTTATCCAAATTTTTCAAGCAAACATGCGCGATAGAGAGACGAATGTTCTTCCTGGACACATCGACGCGGAACAAAAATTTACGTTTCGCTGGCGGCATCCTCGCCTTCATCGGATTAATTTATGGCTCCGTAGTAATGCTGCACGGACGCCGACAGGGTGGAAATTCGATAACGACGACAACTTTTAAATCACCTGAAATCGGCATTGAGCTTAATGATGCGCAGGCATCAACTCTAAAGATCGAAAAAGTCTCAGAACAGAATTTCTCACGCGTAAAGCACTCCGTCGGCAATATCATTTTCGATCAGAACAAACTTGTAACGGTTTTTGCGCATTATCAGGGTCGACTGATTGACGCTTATCTCAACGTCGGCGATAAGGTTCTGGCTGGACAGGCTCTATTTACGATGCAAAGTCCAGATCTCCTTACGGCCGAGTCTAATCTGATTACTGTCGCTGGAACCAGCAGGATGCACACCCGAAATCTCGGGAGAGCAAAAACACTCGTCAAGAATGGAGGGATTTCACAACAGGCGGCTGATCAGGTAATTGCCGATCAACAATCCGCAGAAGGAGCCCTCAAGTCCGCACGGGATAATGTTCGTATTTTCGGCAAAACAGATGAGGAGATCGATAAAATAATTGCTGAACGCAAAGCCGACTCCACTCTAGTTGTTAAAAGCCCGATTTCTGGCCTCATTACTAACCGGGCCGCCGCTCCGGGTCTTTATGTGCAGCCCGGCGTAGCGCCAGCCCCCTACACCATTGCAGATACTTCGACGATGTGGATGGTGGCTAACGTGATCGAAAATGATGCGCCGCAGCTACAGATTGGTCAGAGCGTTAGCGTAAAAGTCGCCGCTTATCCTGATCGTGAGTTTACAGGAAAGATCATCGTGCTCGGATCAGCTGTCGATCCAAACACCCGACGCGTCTTTGCTCGTTGCGAAGTTGACAATTCTGAAAACTTATTAAGATCAGGTATGTTTGCGACCTTCGTCATCACAATAGGCGAGCCTATCCGCGCGCCGGCGGTCCCACAGAATGCGATTGTCCGTGAAATGGATGGATCGATGTCGGCTTGGATGACAACAGACCGCAAACATTTTACCCGCAGATCAGTCTCAATCGGGATGCGACAAAACAATGTCGTCGAAATCATATCTGGCCTGGCTCCCGGAGAGCAGCTGGTGACAGATGGCGCGGTTTTTCTTAGTAATCAGGTTGCGATCAGCGGTATGGAATAATTCTGAGAATATGGGGATGCTGTAAATGGCATATGGAGTGCGCGTATTTGTTATCATAGTTTTGGCTTTACGGATGGAATAATTTCTCATGCCGCCCCTTCGTCAATGGGAACGATTTGATAATCGCGCCATGATTGTGTTAGCGAGCGTTTTAGGCGCTCTATCGCTTGTGATTATCTGGTACTTGGTCAGCGGCCCGAAGCACCAGCATCCAGAAATGGCTCATCGACTCCCCAAGCGCACTTCGATCGACAATGCAATTGAACTTGACGAACAACAAGCTCGCTCCCTCAAACTGATAGTTGTGTCGGAACAGGACTTTCAGAAGGAGGTACGGATTTCTGGCGGAATTGATTTCGATCAGAATCAGACGATGACGATTTATGCGCATTATCCCGGACGAATTATTGAGGCGCGCCCCAACGTGGGAGATTTGGTCGAGAAAGAAGAATTCCTTTTCTCCATACAAAGTCCAGACCTTCTGGTGGCTGAAACAACTCTGATCGCCAACGCAAGCGCTAATGTGCTGCAAGGCAAGAATCTTCAACGCGCCTTGGAGATGATGAAAATCGGGGGTATTTCGCAAATGGCCCTGGATCAGGCGGTTTCTGGTCAGCAGACTGCGCAAGGAGCCATCGTAGCTGCAAGAAATACTTTGAAGACGTTCGGCAAAACTGATCAAGAAATAGACGCTCTAATCGCCGAGCGGAGAGCCGACGCAGCGCTAGTCGTCAAGAGCCCGATCACTGGCGTAGTCATAGCACGAACGGCCGCGCCCGGACTTTACGTTCAACCAGGCGTGGCGCCAGCACCCTATACCATTTCCGACACCTCATCTTTATGGCTTAACGCAAATATAGTCGAAGAGGAGGCGCCGCTGATCCGGGTTGGACAAAAAGTTGAGGCCCAAGTGACTGCGTTCCCTGATGCAATTTTTTACGGTAAAATATCCGTTATTGGCGCGGCGCTAGATCCTATAACACGTCGGCTGGCAGCCCGTTGCCAGATATCAGATCCGAGCCATATGCTACGCGCCGGAATGTTCGCCAATGTTGCAATCAAAGTTGGCGATGTGTATCGCGCGCCTGCGATACCAGCGAGCGCAATCTACCGGGAAGGCGACGGCCAACTCACCGTTTGGACCACCAGGGATAGCCGACGTTTCACGCGAAAATTCGTCAAAATCGGCCAAAGCGAGGATAGCTTCGTACAGATCATCTCAGGTCTCAAAATTGGCGACCGCGTTGTTGGCGATGGCGGTTTGATACTAACTAAACGCGATCAGGCTCTTACACTACATCAATATCGGTGAGCAACGCCACTTCAGGAGCAGATTGTGTTCAAGAGCCTGATCGTATTCGGACTTACTCGACGTGCAATCGTCGTGATTGGCGTGCTGACCTTCATCGGTCTAGGCATTGCCGCCTTTTTCCGATTGAACATCGAGGCCTATCCCAATCCTGCGCCTGTGATTATCGAAATCACAGCGCAATCGCCTGGTTTATCCGCCGAGGAGATGGAAAAGTATTATACAATTCCTATGGAGACTGCGCTTTACCCCGTCCCTAACATCACCAATATTCGTACGACATCGTTTTATGGACTAACTTGGGTCCAAGTTACTTTTTCTTACGGCACTGATTATTATTTTGCTTATACACAGACAGCCCTTGCTCTGCAACAGAACGTCAATTTACCTAATGGCGTTAAGCCTGTCATTCAACAATCTGCGCTCGTCGGTGAGGTTTACCGCTATCAGGTAGTCGGACCAAGTGATTTTGGCCTGACCAACCTAAGGACCGTCCAGGACTGGATCGTGTCTCGTAGACTTATGACCGTTCCTGGCATCGTGCAGATTAATTCATGGGGCGGCACAATCAAACAATTCTCTGTCGAGGTCGATCTTCAGAGGCTTGACGCCTATAACGTTACTGTTCCACAAATCATCAATGCGCTCAATAATTCGAATATTAATGTAGGCGGCCGGGAAATCCAGCTCGGACAGCAATCAGTCAATATTCGTGGCGTTGGCCAGATTGATGATGGCGGCGGACAGAATTTACTCAAAGGCTTCAAAACCACTGATATCGAAAATGTCGTATTGACGCAAACCAATGGTGTGCCTGTCCAGATCAAGAATGTCGCAAAAGTTTCTGTCGGTAATGTGCCTCGTTTAGGCGTTCTTGGTCGGGATCACGACGACGATGTCGTGACGGCCATCATCGTGATGGGCCGCAACCAGCACACCAATGAAATTTTACCGCGCATCGACAGCGCAATCGACGCCCTCAATCACGACGGCAGTCTGCCAGAGGGTGTCAAACTCGTGCCGTTCTACGATCGTGGAGCGCTTGTGGGCGTAACCACTCATACTGTTCTGCATAACCTCGTTTTTGGCTGTCTTCTGGTTTTTTTCATCCAGTGGATTTTCCTTGGGGATCTGCGCAGTGCGATCATTGTTGGCGCGAATATTCCCTTTGCACTCATGTTCGCAGTTATCCTGCTCGTATTCCAAGGCGAGGACGCCAATCTTTTGTCTGTTGGCGCGGTAGATTTTGGTATAATTGTCGACTCTGCCGTTATTCTGGTCGAAAATATCTTTCATAATTTTCAGGCCTCCCGGGACAAACGCCTGCAGTTACTCCAACATCTTGCCGAGGGATTCTGGGGACCTGATCCCTCATCGCCCACGGCCGTTACAGGGAGTTCAAAACGCTGGACTGATCGATTGCGACTGATCATGATCAGTTCGCTACAGGTGGATCGGTCAGTTCTTTTCACGGCGATCATCACTGTGACGGCCTTCCTGCCGCTCTTCACCATGACTGGAGTTGAGGGACAAATCTTCGGTCCCATGGCGCGCACTTATGCTTACGCATTATCCGGCGCTCTTTTCGCCACTTTCACGGTGACTCCAGTCCTTGCATCCATTGTTTTACCGGAGAAAATAGAAGAGGTCGAGACGATATTCGTTCGCTGGATCCGAACGGCTTACACGCCAGCATTACGATGGGCGCTGCGTAATCGCAACCAAACGCTACTCATCGGCTTTTTTTTCATCTCTTTGGGCGTATTATGTGGAATACGTCTCGGTACGGAGTTTCTACCGGCCTTGGAGGAGGGAAATTACTGGATACGCGCGACTCTGCCGCCAACTTTGTCCCTCGAGTCCGGGGTAAATTATACGCGCAAGTTGCGCGAGATTCTGCTGCGTCACCCGGAAATTCGAACTGTCGTCTCTCAACTTGGTCGTCCCGACAATGGTAGCGATGCGCAGGCTTTCTCGAATATCCAAATCTTTGCCCCCCTAAAGCCCTTTGACGAATGGCCGTCCGGTCTTACAAAGGACGATTTGACTGCGCGGCTACAAAAAGAGATGCGAGACGAGCTTCCAGGAGTCAGTTTTAGCTTCTCGCAATATATCAAAGATAATATTGAAACTGCAATTTCCGGTGTTAATGGCGGTAATGCAGCAAAAATTATTGGTCCTGATCTCAATGTACTAGAGGATATCGCCAGAGGGGTTCGCCAGGCGCTCGCCGGCACGGAAGGCGTAACGGATCTTGAGATACTTCATACGCTTGGGCAACCTAATCTCAACATAAAAATTGATCGCGAGAAAATTGCGCGCTACGGTCTGAACACTGGCGATGTCACTAAGATGATCGAAGCGGCGCTGGCAGGCGCCGTCGCAACTACGGTTTTCGAGGGCGATCGACGCTTCGACGTCGCTATTCGTCTTTCGCCCCAGTATCGTGAGTCGATAGAGTCGATTGGCGGAGTGAAAATCGCCTACACACCACCTAATTCGAGCATCAACAGCTTCATCCCGCTACGTGAATTGGCAACGATCACGCTCGATACGGGCGCTTCATACATTTACCGCGAAAAAAGCCGTCGCAATCTGCCCGTCAAATTCAACGTGCGCGGCCGCGACCTCGGCTCGACCATCGCTGAGGCGCAGGCCCGTGTTAAGGCCTCGGTCCAACTCCCCAACGGGTATGATATTATTTGGGTTGGTGAATTCGACAATATGATTAAGGCCAATAAACGTCTTTCGGTGGTTGCGCCTGTCACCTTGCTTACAATCATCGCGCTTCTGTTCGGACTCTTTAACTCCCTGCGCGATACGCTGATCGCCATGGCGGGCATACCCTTCGCGATATGTGGCGGGATTATCGCTCTTTACGCATCAGGTCTCGATTTTAGCGTTTCGGCCGCAATTGGCTTCATATCGCTATTTGGCGTCGCGGTGATGGATGGTATTTTAAATATCACCTACATTCGGGAATTGATGCTGCAGGGACGTAGTTTCGACGACGCCGTTTTTTATGGCGCAGAGCAAAGAATGCGACCGATGTTAATGACGGCCCTATCGGCAGGCGTTGGTCTGTTTCCCGCCGCATTTTCACATGCCATTGGCTCGCAGGTACAGCGGCCACTTGCGACCGTCGTGGTCGGCGGTATGCTGATTGGTCCGATCATGCTGTTGGTAGTGGCGCCGGTGCTGCGCCAATTGTTTATGATACCCTATGAAAAAGCTCGCAGCTCGGCTCCCAGAGAATGAATTTAACAATAATGAAATGGGAAGGATACAGACATGTGCAGCTTTATAGGACTTTTTATTGCCCTAGGCATAAACGCGAGCGAATGCGCGGAATTGGCGCAACCCGGCTATGACTCAACGACAGCGACATTCTCAACAGAAATTTGGCTCTCCCGTAGCGAGAAGGGTTATAAAATCACCTGCAATCAGGAAACCCAGTTATGCATCCGGCGCGCGGAGGCTATATGCTCCGGCAACTACCGGATGATCGACGATCCACTTCGCCGACCGCGAGCTCAGGCTTTCATTGATGGCAGGATAGTTACCGTCAAAACGGACAACCCCTCTTCTATAACTGTGGCCTGTATTCGTCAGCATGGGGTGAAATAATCTGCTCTTGAATTCTCCCCATAGAGTCAAGCGGCAATTCTCAGCGACTCACAAGACAAGTTCGGGACGGCGGCGCGCACCATACCCTCTGCGTCCGCCAGCGCGCCCGGAGACAATTCACATCCCAAAAATCGTTCGTGCATCACAGGTCCAGGAAATATTAGCCTCGAGTTCCAGATCTGCTTGAAACCAAAATGCTTGTAGTAGCCAGCGTCGCCCACCAGCAGCACCGCCCGATGGCCATCTGCCCTCGCCCGCCTTAACGCTTTGCGCATCAAACTGCTGCCGATTCCTTTGCAGCGAGCCTGTGCCGCAACGGCAAGCGGTCCGAGTAACAGTGCCGGTCGATCTTCGCCGGCGAATATTGGCCAGAGGCGCAACGTTCCAATGAGAAGGCCTCTGGAGTCTCTCGCAACGAGGGCGAGTCCCGGAGCAGGCGTATTGCCCTCACGCAAACGTTCGCTGCTTTTGTGTCGGCGCGAGGATCCCATGGCCACATCCAGCAACTCTTCGCGAGCAGCAACATCGAAAGGCTTTTCCTCGTCGATCTCATAATCGCACTCATACGCATATCTGATCGTGAGGTCGACGGTCTGTAGCTGGTTCTGAAAGGCCATTAGAGCCCCCACTGAAGTCAACAAGAAACCTTCGCGCCAAACACCATTCATTGGCGTTCGCCGAACAGGACAACAGCCGTTTTAAAATTCGCGCCCGTTCGGTGGACCCGACAATGGGCGCGATATCAGATGACGAAAGTTTCCAGCGGTGGGAAACCGTTAAATCCAACAGCAGAATAAGTCGTCGTGTAGGCCCCCGTACCCTCGATCAGCACCTTCGCGCCTATTTCGAGCGAGATCGGCAAGTCATAGGGCTGTTTCTCATAAAGCACATCGACAGAGTCGCACGTTGGACCAGCGATGACACAAGGCGCCGTGGGTCCGCCGTCCGCAGCAGTGCGGATGGGATAGCGAATCATCTCATCGATAGTCTCTGCGAGACCATTAAATTTGCCTATATCGAGATAGACCCAGCGAATCTCGCCCTCCGCCTCTGATTTTTTCGAGATCAGCACTACCTCCGCCTCAATCACCCCAGCGCCGCCAACCATGCCACGTCCAGGCTCAATGATCGTCTCGGGAATACGATTGCCGAAATGCTTTGACAGTGCGCGGAAAATCGCATTGCCGTAGGTTTTCACCGCTGGAATATTCTTGAGATATTTCGTCGGGAACCCGCCGCCGAGATTGACCATCTGCAGCGAAATACCTCGCTCGGAGAGATCCCGGAAAATATCCGCCGCAGCCTTGAGCGCGGCATCCCACATTTTCGGATTGGTCTGCTGCGATCCCACATGAAAGGAAACGCCATAGGCGGACAGACCGAGACGATGCGCCTCTTCGAGGACGCGCGGAGCCATTTCCGGCGCGCAACCGAATTTTCGTGACAGGGGCCATTCGGCGCCCGCGCCATCGCAAAGAATCCGGCAAAAAACTTTCGAACCCGGCGCGGCGCGGGCGATCTTCTGCGCCTCGGCTTCGCAATCGACAGCGAACAGACGCACGCCAAGTTCGAAGGCCCGCGCGATATCGCGCTCTTTCTTGATTGTATTGCCGAAGCTGATTCGTTCGGGAGTCGCGCCTGCAGCCAATACTTGCTCGATCTCGACAACGGAAGCCGTATCGAAACAGGAGCCAAGCGAGGCCAGTAAAGAAAGCACTTCCGGCGCCGGATTGGCTTTGACAGCATAAAAGACCCGCGTATCCGGCAGCGAATGAGCAAAGCCGAGATAATTTTCCCGCACGACGTCAAGGTCGACGACGAGACAGGGCTGGGTATCGCGTCCAGCGCGGCGGCGCTCAGCGAGGAACTCCTGAATACGTTGGGTCATTGCGGCATCCCCCTTCGAAGGGCGCGTGTCCTGTCGCGCCGATGTCAACAAGGCTTCGGCGGATAGAAGACTCTCTTCACTCGCGCGTGGTGGAAACGCGACAAGCGTCGTAAGGTCTAAAATCCATGACTGCTTCGCGCTAATGCGCGAAGCAATCCGGTGATGCGCCGTCGGCCATTGAGGTTGTTGCGCGATTACGCGCTACGACGTTTGAACAGCCATCGATTGGAAGGGGAGTTCCCTTTCCGCACGCCCGGCAAGAAAGACTAGCCTCTTCGGTAAGCCGACCTTTGGAGGGTCGACAGAGACGAAAAAGCCCGGTCCGTCGTTGCTTTAAGTCGCGATTCTCCGCAGAGACGGAGTTCGCCGGTTCGCCTCCGGCTGCCGGTTAACTCTCGACGTTTCTCCGGCCTCTTGTCCGGATCCACGCCGACCGACACACGACCACAGGCACGTGCGATTTGGGCAAAAGTGTAAATACGCCTATTCGCGCCGATTACAAGAATTTTTTTTAACTTTGACACGATTTCTCAAGAGGATGCGGATAGACGGCAAATGGCCCCGACTTTGCCGCGTCGCATCCACGCATTCGCCCGGCTTGCGCCTCAAAGTCGATGTCGCTAGAGCTTCGCCCCGCACGATTTCCCTCAGGAGTTACGCTCGGGTGGGCCTATGATTCTCCTCACTCGCCGACGGATTGTTGGCGCTGCCCTGGCGGCGGGCGTTTACGCTTCACTGCCTGCGCGATCGCAACCCACCGTGGATACGCCGCGCTTTGGGTTCGATGATGTGGTGCGCCGCGCCCGCGATCTCGCCGCCGCCACATTCGAGGACAAGTCCACTCCTCCGCCGGCGCCCTTCGATAAACTTGATTTCGACAGTTGGCGCGACATCAGATCCAAAAAAGACATGACGCTGCTCAACAATGGCGGCGATTTCCGTCTTGAACCCTTTCACCGTGGCTTCTTGTTTAATCGCCCGGTGACGATCAATACGATCCGAGACGGCATTGCAGCGCCAATCCCCTACGCATCATCACTTTTCGACTATGGCCGTCTTAAAGTCGACCATGCCCTGCCGCTCGACACAGGTTTCGCGGGTTTCAAGCTGTTTTTTCCGCTGAACGACCCGCATGTCCGCGACGAGGCGATTTCATTCCTTGGCGCAAGCTATTTCCGTTTCCTCGGTCGTGATCAAAGTTACGGCCTCTCCGCGCGCGGGCTTGCGGTCGAGACGGGAACGAACGCCGAGAGCTTTCCCTTTTTTCGTGAATTCTGGATCGAGGCTCCACAGGCGGGCGAAAACAAGATTACGATCTACGCTTTGCTCGACGGCGAAGCGGCAACCGGCGCCTACCGTTTCGACTTATCCATAGCTCAGGAGAGCATGCTCGAGGCTCAGGTAACGCTTTTCCCGCGCCGCAATGGAGTCAAATTCGGCCTCGCGCCGTTGACCTCAATGTTCCTTAATGGCGAAAATGATCGTCGGGTTCTGGATGGCTACCGGAATGAGCTGCATGATTCGGACGGACTTCTCATCCATACTGGAGCAGGTGAATGGTTGTGGCGGCCAGTCAATAACCCTTCTTTCGTGCGCACAAGTTCATTTCTGGATGAAAACACCCACGGATATGGGCTTCTCCAGCGCGACCGTTCTTTTCAATCCTATCAAGACCTGGACCTGAATTACGAGAAACGGCCCAGCTACTTTGTCGAACCTGCGGGAGATTGGGGACGCGGTCGGGTCGAACTGATAGAACTACCCACCGGCGATGAAACCAACGACAATATCGTCGCCAGCTGGATCCCTGAGATACCGCCGGAAACTGGCAAGCCTTTCGTCTATGCTTATCGCGTAACCGCAGGGCTCGACATGCCGCAGCTCAGGCCTAACGGCCATGTCGTCAACACATTCCAGGCGTCAGCACACGCTTTGGGGTCATCGGAACGCGATATTCCGACTGCTCGCCGATTTCTTGTCGATTTTGCCGGCGGCGACCTTTCCTACTACGTCGCCGACCCCAGCAAGATCGAAGCTGTCGCTTCTACGACGGTGGGAACAGTGACCCGAACCAATGTGCAGGCGAACCCCTCCATCAATGGCTTACGCTCCATGATCGATGTGACGCTCAAACCCGGCGAGACTACGGATTTGAGGCTATTCTTGCGCGTCGGCGGCCGGGCGTTGACAGAGACATGGACCTTTCCCTGGACCGCGCCAGGCGGGCGTTAGAAACCATTAGTCTTGTCTAGCTGTGAAACGCCTCGGAATCTGCCGCTATGACCAAACGGCCGAAACTTCTTACCATCGCAGGCTCAGATCCCTCGGGCGGAGCCGGGATTCAGGGCGACCTCAAAACCTTCACGGCTTTTGGCGGCTATGGCATGGCGGTTGTTACGGCGCTAACTGCCCAAAACACGCAGGGAGTCACTGGCGTCTGGCCTCTCGGCCCTGAAATTGTCGTCGCCCAGATTGCCTCGATCATCGAAGACCTGAAACCCGACGCCATCAAGATCGGCATGGTCGCGACAAAAGCGAATGCGCACGCCATTGCTCAGACCATTATCGCCTATCATGGAACCATCGTTCTCGATCCTGTGCTGATACCGACGCAGGGCGTTAGTCTTGCCGAGGCGGGGTTGGAGACCGCACTGACCCGTGAATTGCTGCCATGCGCCAGTCTGTTGACGCCAAATCTCTTCGAAGCTGCGGCGCTGACCCACACACGCATGGCTACAACGCCAGAGGAAATGGCAGCGCAATGTCGGGCGCTACTAGACCTGGGCGCGCGCGCCGTCTTGATCAAGGGCGGCGATCTTGCAGGCGCGCCAGTCGATGTGCTGGTTTCGGAAGGCGAAACCACCCTTTTCCACGGCGAGCGGATCGCTACTCGTCATGCGCATGGCACGGGCTGCGCACTCTCGGCGGCGATCACAGCCGAACTGGCAAAAGGCGCGCCGCTGGCCGAAGCCATCAAGAGAGCGAAAAGCTGGCTTGAAAACGCGCTCGCAGCCTCTGATGAACTTGCGGTGACGCTACAAATATCCGGCTGTGGTCCGCCAGATCATTTATTCGCCATGCGTGACAAGGACGCGCGCAAGAACTTACTGTGATTTTTGACGCTTTTTCTGGCGTTTCGCGACAGAAGATCGGTCGAGACCCCAGGCTTTGGAGATGGCTGGCCCGGCGCTGGCGCCGACGCCCGCACCTGCGACAAGACCAATTGGCCCGCCAATCAGAGCGCCGCCCAATCCGCCAAGAACGCCATCCACGGCGCGATCAATTACATCGTCATCCGTCGCGCGGGCCGGACCAACGGCCACTAACAGCGCAATCATAGCGATGGCGAAGCGTTTCTTCATAGCCTCTTCTCCAAATTGGCGATCCGTGAGAGATCATTAGCTTTCCGTCGCGGCGAAAGTCAGGCCAAACGAAAACGCCATCACCTAGCCGCCGAGCGCCGCCTTCACCGCCGCGCTAGCCTTGGCGAAATCCATCCGGCCCGTGAATTTCGTTTTCAGGGCGGCGACGACTTTTCCCATATCTTTGATCGAGACCGCCCCGATCTCCGCAATCGCAGCTTTGACGGCCTCTGAGACCTCCGCCTCCGAGAGTTGCTGGGGCAGGTAGGCGGAAATAACGGCGATTTCCCCTTTTTCCTTGTCGGCCAATTCTTTCCGGCCAGCTTTCACAAAAATATCCAAAGACTCCTGGCGGCTTTTGATCATTTTTTGCAGTAGAGCGAGAATATCCTCTTCAGACAAGGTCTTGCCGGCGCCTCGCGCCTCAATGTCCTTGTCCTTTAGCGCGGCGTTGATCAGCCGCAGGGCGTCAACCCTGGCGCGATCGCCGGCCTTCATGGCGTCTTTGAGGTCCTGAGTGATCTTCTCGCGCATATAGTTTCCAATTCGAAGTCGGATGGATTAAATCCATGGGCAAACAGGAAATAGAGCGGAACATGCGCGTCGATCAAGACAAAGACTCATCTTCCACCAATGCGGCGGGCTGGACGAAGCCCATTCACACCGGGGTTCTGGTCCTCGCCAGCGGCAAGGTCATTAAGGGCTTCGGCCTCGGCGCCGTCGGCGAGGCCGTGGGCGAAGTCTGCTTCAACACCGCCATGAGCGGCTATCAGGAAATCCTGACCGACCCCTCCTACGCCGCCCAGATCGTCACGTTTACTTTCCCGCACATCGGTAATGTCGGAACTAACGAGGAAGATATCGAGACCGTTGATCTGACGCGGATGGTCGGGGCAGTCGGGGCAATTTTTGCTGCGCCTGTTACGGAACCCTCAAATTTCCGCTCCCAGTCTCACCTTGCCGATTGGCTGTTGAAGAGGGGTATTATCGCGCTCAGTGGGATCGATACGCGGGCATTGACGACCCTGATTCGCGAAAAGGGCATGCAGAACGGCATGATCGCCCATTCGCCAGACGGACAATTCGATCTCGCTGCGTTGCGCGCCAAAGCAGCGGCTTGGCAGGGCATTGATGGCATGGATCTGGTGCCCGGCGTCGGCGCAAAAACAGGCTATGACTGGCGTGAGACGACATGGCGACTGGGTGAGGGGTATGGCGCGCGGGATAGCGGAGCGAAATTCCGGGTCGTCGCGATCGATTACGGGGTGAAACGCAATATTCTTCGACTACTCGCCGATCAGGGCTGCGAGGTGATTGTCGCGCCCGCAACAGCCACTAGCGCCGATATTCTGGCGCTTAAGCCCGATGGCGTGTTTCTCTCCAATGGTCCTGGCGATCCAGCTGAGACCGGCAAATACGCCGCGCCAGTGATTCGCGACCTGCTGGCGCTAAAGGTGCCGACCTTCGGCATTTGTCTCGGTCATCAAATGATGGCGCTTGCCGTTGGCGCAAAGACAAAAAAGATGGCGCAGGGGCATCATGGGGCCAACCATCCCGTGAAAGACTTCACAACCGGCAAGGTCGAGATCGTGTCGATGAATCACGGCTTTGCCGTCGACCGCGACAGCCTGCCGGCAAATGCCGTCGAGACGCATCGCTCGCTGTTCGACGGGAGCAATTGCGGCATTGCGCTCACCGATCGTCCGGCTTTCTCCGTGCAACACCATCCCGAAGCCTCACCTGGTCCGCAGGACAGCCATTATCTTTTCAGACGCTTTGTCGAGATGATGGAAAAAGCCAAGGCGGCGTGACAATCGCCCGACGTCCTCGCAACAAGCGCGAGGCTGGCCTTCATCAATGCTGCGCTTTATCGCGATCCTCACGCTCGCCTTTCTGACGGCGATAGCTCTCGCGCTGGTCGCACGCCCCGCCTTGCGCGTCGCCCTTATCGCAGAATAGAACGATCCGGCAGGCCTGCCATCCTTGCCGATCGATCCTCGCATCTATCATGAACCCGGCGCGCGCGACTGCGCCGAACAGATCGCGGTTCTTCTGCCGATAGCGATGAAACGGATCGAAAGCGCGCATGACAGGCCCTTCGCCACCCCCCCACTGATTGGCGTTTACGTCTCCTATCAGACCTATGCGCGCGCCAATGGTCTGGGGGATGCGGGAGTCGCCGGGGTGACTCGCGCCGGAAGCGCATTGCTTTCGCCGACGCTCTGCGAGAATGAGCGCGAACGTCTCGAAAGCGTTCTCACCCATGAACTCTCGCATGTTCATTTTTTTGGCTGGCGACCGCGAAACGCGCCTCGTCCGCCGCCTTGGTTCACCGAAGGTTTGGCGGTCGCCGTCTCCGACGGAGGCGGCGCCGAGGGCATCAGTGACGACGACGCGCGGCGCGCATTGCGCACGGGTGAGAGGATGATCCCCGATTACGGCGCCTGGACGGACTTCGCCGCCATTCGATTTACGAGAGAGCCCGCGTGCCGCCCGCCTTGTGATATGTGGACCTTTCGTCAGCGTCTCGCTTTTCGGCAAGCCGCGCTATTTGTCTCTTGGCTCCGCGCGCAGAACCCCGACGCATTCCGGCATTTATTACGTGATCTGGAACATGGCGCAGATTTTGAACACGCTTTTTCAGGAACATTTGGATATCGATGGGAAAATTACTGGCGACAATTTATTGACGAATGAGTCCAGTCCGTGCTTTCGATCATTTCGCGAATTGATAACTGACCCCGCCACGAAATTCTTTAGCGCGAGATTTTAGAGACTTGGCCGATAATGCCGCACGGGGTTCGGCTGGAGCCGGGCTGGAGTCAGTCTCGCAGGCCATAGCCATCAGATTATTACCGATTTTAACCCTGAAGTCCTGCTTCTCAAAAAATGTCACCCAGCCGCTCTCATCGCTCAAATGCACATAGACATCCATGAGTATTGGCCCCTCGGGCGGCTTGAAATCCGAACATCCCGAGAGATCTCTGTTCCATAGCCCAACCGACGTCCCGCCCTGATATCCCGCTTTTTTAAATTCGTTAATGTTAGCCTGCGCCTCGCGAAGGGCAACGATTTCAGAGGGGTCGATTTCGAGGAATGATAAACCGTCTAACGACAATCCAGCGCGGCTTAATGCTGTTGATTCAGAAGATGCATCAATTTGATTCAGCCGAAAAACATAAAAAAGCGGATTGCGATTCCAGATATCCATCCTGACGAGTAGTTTCATATCGGCGAATTTAGGCGTCAACCACGCTGGTCCACGAATAGCGATGCGAACTTGCGCCGGATCAACAGACAAAGGATCGATTTTGCGCATTTTCCAAAGTGTTGTGAGCGGAACGCCATTACAAGCGAAGAGAAACAGACAGAAGAAAAGCGCATATGACAGGCGGCGAAATATCTTGTTCATTTGTCTCCTGAATAAAATAGCATGTCTTGTCGAGCGATCTCAGATAAATTAATACAATAATAAATTTAATACAATAATATTTTAATGTTTGACATTAATTTATTAATCTGGCAATCATTTGCCTCTGGATGAGACAAACTTTGATGCCGACGCCCAACCCGGCAGCAAATTACCGGTGGATTAATCCGATGGGATCGCTCAAGGCAGACGGATCAACGTCGCGCCGCACAGGCGTTGTTTGGACGTTTCAAAGGGAAAACACATGCTCATTGACCTAACGAATGAAAAAAACGCCGCAGCCTGCGACACACGCTATCAGAAACTTCACAAGCGACTTGGCTGGATCTGCCAGACTGTGCGTTACGCTGCAGTCATTCTTGCTGGATGGCTCCTCGTGGCCAGCATCACATTATGGAGCGAGGTAAAAAGCATTAACGACTGCTTCGGTCCTCAGTTCAAAAAGGATTTGTCCGGCGTGGCGTCGTGGCAGCAGCTTTTTGGTTTCGCTCTCTATCTTGTCCTCTGGAGCCTCAGCGCTGCTGCGTGTTATAGTGTTTGGCGTGCTTTCTCCGTTTTTCTCAATGGTCGAATTTTCTCCCTGGATGCAACGCTTTGGTTCAAACGTGTCGCGTTATTTGGTTTGACAGCGAAACTTCTCGAAATATTCACGCACCCCTTGATCTCCTTGATCCTGACCCTGCATTTTCCGGCAGGGCAAAAGCAGCGGCTGATCAATCTTTACCTGACACCAAATGATTTCGTCATTCTTGCGCTTCTGCTTGTGTTACTCGCTTTTGTCCATATTCTGATGATCGCAACGGAAATCGCACAAGAAAACGCTCAGATCATCTGACATGCCAATCATCGTCAATCTCGACGTCATGCTAGCGCGACGCAAGATGCGCTCCCGCGATCTTGCGGCCTTAATCGGTATCGCCGAGCAGAATGTTAGCCTGCTGAAATCGGGAAAGGTGAAGGGTGTGCGCTTCGATACGCTCGAAAAAATCTGCGCGGCGCTCAGTTGCCAACCGGGCGATATTCTCGAATTTCGTCCCGATGAAGAGGAGCCAACTGTCGTGACGTTCGCGTCAGGTGTGCAGAGTCAAGCATAGAGTTGCTACTTGATAAACACGTAGATATCGACATCGACCATAGCGTCATCGGCTTTAAAATCGCCCAGATATTCCTCGACGATGAGGTCTTTGGTGTCCAGGCCCTTTTCATCGAGGTAGGCCGCGATGGCTTCATAGGTCGCCTCGATCTCGTCGTAGGAGCCGCGATGCTGAAATTTGAGCGCCTTGCCAGAGGGTGAGGAGCCGACTTCCACGCCCACGGCAAGCTTTGACTTGCCTTCAGGAGCGGCCACGAGCGGTAGCATCGCCTCAAAGCTGAAGCCGGAGTCATCTGTCTTTGTGAAGACCGTCACCGGTCGGCCATTTACCGGCAACCCAGCTTTGGTGGCGACGTCTTTAAGTTTCGCCAGCGCCTCGGGGATCAGCTTATCGGCCTCTTCCCATTTGCCTTCGCCCTTAAAGACAATTGCCGGTCGCGCTTCGACGGCGACAACCTGGCTCATGACTCCAGCCGCCGGATTTTCAGCCTGGCCGCCAGGGGATGCGGCAGTTTTATCGTCACTAATGGGCGGGTCAGGATTTAAGGTCCCTGTCGTCCTAGACGCATTTGTCGACGGACGAGTGTCGTCCACAATATCAGTCGGGACCGAACGACGAATTACAAATAAAGCTACGACGCCGATAATGACAACGGCGATCGCCAGAATTCGCCAGTTTCGACGGAGACGATCGATCAAACCATGTTGCTCGTCCATGAACCTTTTCCTAAGATTAAGACTGGACCCGGCGCATTTGGTCCCAGCCAAGCCCAGACTTCATACGAATCATTCCGAACATGGCGCTATTTTTCTCCTATGATTATATACATAGGTATGGAACAGTAATAGCACCGCTTAACGAGTTACGCTTTGTCACATGATTTGTTTCCGATGACCCATCCGCTCGACAGAACGCCAATTTTGCGCATGAATGGCGCAGGGAATGAAATTCTGGTGCTTGACCTGCGTGGCCGCGATCACGAACTCAGTCCTGCCGAAGCTCGGGCCATCGCCGCGCAGCCAAATCTGCGATTTGACCAACTTATGGTTCTGCACGACCCTCGCGAGAGAGGGGATGATGCATTCATGCGCATCTTTAATGTCGATGGTTCACTTTCTGGCGCCTGTGGCAATGGCACGCGATGCGTGGCCTGGGCGCTTGCGCGCGAGGGCAAAAACTATCTGCGGCTCGAGACAGACTCCGGCAGAATCGAGACTCGACGCGAGACCGGCTCGCTTTTCACCGTGGACATGGGTCCTCCCCGTCTCGATTGGAGAGATATCCCGCTCGCGCATGCGGTAGATACCGCCACTGTCCTGCTTGATCCAGTCGTATACGGCGCGCCGACGCATTTCAGCGCGGTGAATATGGGCAATCCGCACGCCGTATTTTTTACGCAAGACGCAGCAACCATCGACCTGGAAAGATTGGGTCCGGCCATTGAGAAACATGCGCTCTTTCCCAATCGTGTAAATGTCTCCTTCGCCCAAATCCGCTCGCCGGGAGAGATCCTGCTTCGGGTCTGGGAGCGTGGCGCAGGGGCAACGCTAGCCTGTGGCACGGCCGCCTGTGCGACTCTGGTCGCCGGCGCCCGCCTCAGTCTGACCAAACGACGCAGCCGATTGCTTCTGCCCGGAGGAGAATTAGATATCGACTGGCGCGACGACAATCATGTGACAATGACCGGGCCGATCGAATTCGAGTTCGAGGCGCAACTGACATCCGAGATGTTTGCGGGTCTTAACCCATGAGCGCAGACCCGGCGCCAAAATTCGAGGTCATAACTTTCGGTTGCCGCCTAAACAGCGTTGATTCCGAAGAACTTTCTTCACAATTTAAAGGTAATGAGAACACAGTCATTGTCAACACCTGCGCCGTGACAGCTGAGGCGACGCGACAGGCGCGACAAACGATCCGTCGGCTGCATCGGGAGCGCCCTAACGCTCAAATTGTGGTTGCAGGCTGCGCTGCGCGAATCGCTCCGGAAGATTTTTCAAGGCTCGGAGGCGTTGAACAAGTTCTGACCGAACAACCACCGGCGCGCGCGCGCATCGCAACAGAGGGCACGAGGGGATTTCTAGCCGTTCAAAACGGGTGCGATCACGATTGTACCTTTTGCATCATTCCCCTGGGACGCGGCGCTGCGCGCGCCGCGACGCCGGAGGATGCGGTCGCGCAGGCGCAAAAACTGATCGACGCCGGTAAAAAGGAAATCGTGCTGACAGGGGTAGATCTGACTAGCTATGCCTCTGGCGGCGTCACGCTAGGCGCATTGGTCCGCCTGATTCTGCGCGAGTGCCCAGAACTCCCCCGTTTGCGGCTTTCCTCCATCGATTGCATTGAGGCGGACGCCGATCTGATCGCCGCGTTTGCGGAAGAGGAGCGTCTCTGTCCGCATTTGCATCTATCTTTGCAATCCGGAGACGACCTGATCCTGAAAAGGATGAAGCGAAGACATCTACGCGCTGACGCCATTCGTTTCTGCTCAATGATCCGCTCCGTGCGGCCGAACATAGTGTTCGGGGCGGATATCATCGCGGGTTTTCCGACCGAAACCGAGGAGATGTTTCAGCAAAGCTGCGCACTGATTGATGATTGTGGACTGACATATATCCACACATTTCCCTTCTCTGTTCGGCCCGGCGCGCCTGCAGCCCGAATGCCCCAGGTTGCGCGTGAGATCGTCAAGGAGCGCGCAGAACGTCTCCGACTGTTCGCCGATCAGGCGCTGAGGCGCCATCTCGACCGCAAGATCGGCGCGACATTGCGGCTGTTGACGGAAAAAGGCGGCACTGCGCGTGCAAGCGATTTCACACTCGCTCTAACGCCCGACGTCGCTGCCGGGCGCATGATCGACGCCCGTGTGATGGGACATAATGGTCGGTCGCTTGAGGTCGCGCTCATGTCCTGTTCATGAATGGGTTTTTATCAGCGCCCTTCGTTCTATCATCGAAAGTGGCGACGATCAGGCTATGACCTGTAATCAAACCGGTGTAAAATCATCTTTTCGCGAAGGGGCCAGACGCATGAAGCAAGAACCATACCTGCATTTGATTTCTGCGGTCTGTTTCTTGCTGCTAGCCTTCATCACGACTTTCCCCGGCATCGCCAGCGACGCAAGGGCAGACACTCCTCCGCCATCGTCCTCTCGACAACCCGAAAAGGGCTGCGAGTGGCGCCCCTTGGACAGCCCTTCGCTTGGCTTAAGCCTTCTCTATCAGGAGTGTAGCGCAGAAAACATGCATTACATCTTCTCATCAAACGGCGACTGGATCGAGGCGCATAGGCCATCAGATGGCGCCACATTCAACGGCTCGCGTCAAATCAAGGTTTTTCGCAAGGCTGCGGATCAACCTGTTGAAAGCATAATTCGAGACTTCTTTGTCAAACAACTACCGCCTGACGCAAGCGCAAGTTGTAAAGTACGCGCCGTTGAAAAAAGTCCTGTAATCAGCAAAGAAAAAATTATTCTCGAAATATATCCGACAGGCGATTACGAGCAAAAGATTCTCCAGGAATTGAAAAAGGAACCGCGAGATTTTGGCTGCGGTAGGTATGGTAAGGGCCAGGGCATAAGTTATTTCGAATATCATCCCTCGGAAGATCCAACCAAATTTCTATTCGTCGAATATGGGTTCGATCCACCGCTTTTCGACGAGAACAGCCTGAAATTATATCAAACAAACCTGAAGGCCGCAGGCGTCGACTGGGTTTTTGTATGGGCCGACGAATTATCGAAAATTTTTTATAACCCAGTTTCAAAGAAAACTGTCGAGAACGACATTGTCATACTCGATGTGCTGACAGATTACGATCCGACATCAAGCCAATGGGAAAATTTCAGTAAAAGGACCAATGGTCTCTCGGAAATTGAAAAAGTATCCTTCGACTGCGAAAATAATAAATACAAAGGTCTGGGCGGTAAATGGTTCGAGAGCCGCATCGCACGGGGTGAGGTTAAGAGCGTCTACAGCGAAAAAGAACAATGGACGGACATACCAGATTTCTATGCAAAGGTTTTTGATACTGTCTGCCATCAGTAGCCAACGAGATCTGTATCGTCGTCCGGACCTGATCCGATGAATGAAAACCACAGAGAAGCAAGGAGTCTTTATGGTCATCCAAGAGGGTTAGCCATTCTATTCTGCACTGAGATGTGGGAACGTTTTTCTTACTATGGCATGCGCGCTCTTCTGGTTCTTTACATGGTCAATTATCTGCTGCTGCCAGAGCGCCTCAATGGCTCAGTCGGGTTGAGCGAACTGAAACTGCTCCTTGAGAAAATATTCGGGCCACTCGAAGTTCAGCCGCTCGCATCGCAAATCTATGGCCTTTATACCAGTCTCGTATACCTCACGCCGATTATGGGTGGATTAATCGCAGACCGATGGCTGGGCCGGACGACAACTATTATCATTGGCGGAACACTTATGTTCCTGGGTCATTTCCTCATGGCCAGTGAACATTATTTCCTGCCGGCCCTTCTCCTGTTGATCTTGGGCGTTGGCGCCTTCAAGCCAAACATATCGACGCAAGTCGGCGAGCTTTACGCCAGCAATGATCATCGACGAGATCGGGCCTATTCGATTTTTTATGTCGGCATCAATCTTGGGGCCTGTCTCGCGCCGCTTGTCGCCGGCACCTTGGGGGAGCGTATGGGTTGGGATTACGGTTTCGCCTGCGCAGGCATTGGCATGATAATCGGTCTAGCGATTTATCTTTGGGGTTTCGCTGATCTGCCGGAATCATCTCTCCCGGCAACAGGATCGCTGATGCAGCAAAAACAAAAGACAATTGTCGGTGAAGCCTATGCCGAACACGGCCGCCTCTGGCTCATTCTGCTTTTTGCTCCTTCCGTATTTTTCTGGGCGGCTTTCGAACAGCAGGGAAACACGATCGCCCTGTGGGCTGAGACTTTTACCAACCGCAATGTTTCTTTTTTTGGCATGCATTTCGAGATTCCAACAACCTGGTTTCAGGCTTTAAATCCACTTATGATTTTTGTATTCACGCCTCTCCTCGTCGCTCTCTGGGATCACATGGCGCAAGTAACCCGAGAGCCAGAAACTGTCGTAAAGTTAATAGTTGGCTGTTTTGGGGTATCCTTGAGCTATTTGGTGATGACCATCGCTGCGTGGACCGCCGACGCCGCACGTGTTAGCCCCCTGTGGCTGTTGTTGTATTTCGCCCTGATCACGGTCTCGGAATTATTATTTTCGCCCATTACTCTCTCGCTCGCCTCCAGCGTCGCCCCACGCGACGCCCGTGGCTTAACGATGGGCATTTGGTTTTTATCAATTTTCTTGGGAAATTTGCTTTCCGGCTGGATTGGCGGCTTTTGGTCTACCCTGCCTCCTGCGTCTTTCTTTGCCCTTGTGGGACTGATTGCAGCACTAGGCGGAGTGATAATTTTTATTGCACGGCTATGGCTCGACGATGCCCTCAGTTGAAATCGATATGATCGCTTATTTTTGGCAAAAATTTTATTTCTGGCCAGTCGCTCACAAATAACTTTATGATGGGTCGATAATGCGCCGGCGCGCCATGTGTTTTCCTTCTCAGAAGCAAAAGTCAAACCGCTGTCATGTCCGCAATTCCCGCCAATAACCTGCGAGCAACATTATAGAGTGAATAAACTTCTCGACCTTATCGGAGTCATCGCCAATTCTGCTTTAATCATTGAATTTCCGGGTAAAGATCTTTCTAAATCGCATGTTCAATGATCACCAAATTTTGATATCGGCATATCGCGAGCGTAGTCATGCTAACCAACATCGAATAGAATATCCCGGCCTACGGCCTCGACATCTGTCCGGCCGCAAAATCCCATCGTCAGACTGAGTTCCTGCTCGATGATCCTGAGACATCGGCTGACCCCAATCTCTCCCATGGCGCCGAGGCCGTAAACATAGGCACGTCCCAGGAGCACGCCCCGCGCGCCTAGCGCCACGGCGCGTAAAACATCCTGTCCGCTGCGCACGCCGCCATCAAACAAAATCTCAACTCTATTACCGACAGCATCGACAATATGCGGCAAAACCACGATGCTTGCTGGCGCGCCATCGAGTTGGCGCCCGCCATGGTTGGATACAACAATCGCATCCGCGCCGACATTGATGGCCCGCTGAGCATCTTCCGGCTCCATAATTCCCTTGAGGATTAATGGTCCCTTCCAGCGCCGACGGATCCACGCAACATCCTCCCATGTCATGGTCGGATCGAACTGACTATTGGTCCAATCTGATAATGAATCCATGTCGGCAACGCCATCGACATGACCGACGATGTTACGGAACCTTCGCCGCGATGTTTTCAACATCGACCAGCACCAATGCGGCTTCGTCAGCAGATCGAAGATCGTACGGGAAGTCATTTTAGGCGGCGCCGAAAGACCATTACGGATATCCTTATATCGATCGCCGATGATCTGCAGGTCGAGCGTCACTACGAGCGCGGAACAGTTCGCAGCGCGCGCCCGTTCAATCAGTCGCTCCACAAAAATGCGATCCTTCATTACATAAAGCTGAAACCAGAATGGTTTCATGGTGTGCGCTGCGACATCCTCAATCGAACAAATGCTCATTGTCGAGAGACAAAATGGTACGCCAAAAGCTTCAGCAGCGCGTGCAGCGAGTATTTCGCCATCGGCGTATTGCATGCCGCACATACCCATAGGAGCAAGAGCTACTGGCATAGCGACCTTATGACCAACCAGTTCTGTACTCAGATTACGCGATCCAATATTGACGCCGACACGTTGACGAAAGCGAATTTTTCTGAGCTCAGCTTCATTAGCCTGGTAGGTGTTCTCACTCCACGAACCGCCATCGACGTAGTCATAAAACATTTTTGGCACACGACGACTGGCAAGACGACGTAAGTCCTCTATACAATTGATAGCCATCATCGGCCGATCCGTCGTTTGCTGTCGTTCGACAACATCACTTAGCTGGCTTTATGCTTCCGACGCGTACGAGCGCTGGCGGTCTTGTGACCAAGACCCATCTTAACCGCTAAGGTCGAACGTGTCTTGGCGTAATTCGGTGCGACCATCGGATAATCTGCAGAGAGATTCCATCGCACGCGGTAATCTTCCGGCGACATGCCATATGCTGCGCGAAGATGTCGTTTCAGGGATTTGAATTTTTTTCCGTCTTCGAGACAAACTAGAAAATCAGGCGTGACCGATTTCTTTATCGGAATGGCAGGGATGCGAGAGAGGGCGGGAAACCCGGAGGTCTCTCCGCAGGCAAGACGTCCAAGGGTAGCGTAGACCGTTTGCAAAAGCGCCGGCAATTCTGTTGCTGCAATCGTATTATTCGACACATAGGCGGATACGATTTGTGTCGCGTGAGAAAGCAATTCATCTGCGCCCGGAAGCGCCGGTTGAGACATCTTGCGCCTCCGTTCACGTGCGAATCAATAGAATCATAAATGCATAACCGATTTTTTTCCTGCGACGAAACTCGTCGCCTTGATTAAGAGACCGCGATCAAATTTCCTATGCTCTCTAATTGTGGTCCCTTACGCGGCCGAATGTCTCTATCAATCGTAACTTACATCCTGCTCCGGGAGTCGCCGAAATGGCAATGCCGACCTAGCCGTCTCTATGCCTGCTTTAACGGCCTGTCTTTCGGCGGCCAGATAATCCGCTACGGCGGCTTGAAGAGCTGGATCGGAGAACTCATGTGCGGAATAGGTCTGGACAGGTTCATACCCGCGCATCAGCTTGTGTTCGCCCTGGGCGCCGGCCTCTACGCGTCGATACCCATGCCGGATGGCGTAGTCGATCGCCTGATAATAGCAAACCTCGAAATGCAAACAGGGCCGATCCTCAATCGCGCCCCAGTTACGACCATATATGGCGTCGTCGCCAAGAAAATTGATCGCGCCCGCGACATAGTCGCCGCCGCGTCGCGCCAGTATGAGCAGGATGCGGTCCGCCATGGTTGCGCCGATATGGTCGAAAAAGGTCCGCGTGAGGTAGGGACGGCCCCATTTGCGCGCGGTTGTCGATAGGTAAAATTGATAAAAAGCCTCCCAATGCCGCTGTTGAATGTCGGCGCCCGTGAGGACATCGACTTCAAGATCGTCGCCAAGCGCTAAACGACGTTCGCGCCGGATAGCCTTGCGTTTGCGCGCAGAGAGTCGATCAAGGAAATCCTCGAAATCTCGATAACCCGGATTTAGAAAATGGAACTGTTCACCGATGCGACACAAGAAGCCATCCAGCTCCAAATCAGCGATCTCCTGCTGCGTCGAGAAAGTAATATGAATCGACGACGCTCCGGCGGCAGTGCGCAAGCGCCGCACGGACTGGATCAAGAACGCCCGCACCGCCTCGCTCGCGTCAGCCGCGAGCAGTAATCGACGCCCCGTCACCGGCGTAAAGGGAACGGCAATCTGCAATTTGGGGTAATATTGCCCGCCAGCCCGTTGGTAGGCGTCTGCCCAGCCATGATCGAAGACGTATTCTCCCATGCTATGGGTTTTGAGATAAGTCGGCGCAGCAGCGACGACTCGAGCGTCTGTCGTCTCAATCAGCACATGCGCCGGTCGCCAGCCTGTGCCGGGACCGACGCTGCCAGACGTCTCTAGCGCCGATAGAAATGCATGAGAAATGAAAGGGTTAAAACGCTCGTGACCCGCATCTCCAGTAGCTGGATTGGCGCAAGCGTTCCAGGCCAGCGCCGGCACAGCGGCAAGAGAAGGGGCATATCGAGCTGTCAGGGCGGGCTTGTCCATATCAGATGTATAAAAAGAGCGATTGCGGACTTTGAACAGGTTGAGAAAGCCAGTCGCCGCCCGATGTTCGTAGGGGAGACCGCAAATGGAGGAGCTTCGCCTTGCCTCAGGAACTTGGTAAAAAAGTCATGCAAAATCAGGAAAGAAGCCAGAAGCCTCTGTGGTTCGCCATCGCCGGGCTTGTCCTGAGCATGTTCAGCTACAGCATGAACGATCTCATGGTCGGCGATGTGGTGTTTTGGGTGGGGCTCTGTTTCTCCGCCATCGCCTTGATCTATTGGTTTGTGAACCCGCGTCATGGATTGATGTAACAACCGGCGATTGAGCTCTCTTGTTTTGCGACGGCGGATAAACAGATTATGGTCGCCTGTTCCTAGACTGAGAGATATACAAGACATGCCCTCTGTTGCTTCCAAAATGACCCGCCGCAGCCTCCTAGCGGTCGCCACTGGCCTGATTTGGATCACTGTCGTCCCCGTAGCGCTCGCAGAAAAGGCCGCCTCAGGCTCCTTTCCTGTCTCCGAGATGATGGCTCCGAACGCCCTGCCCGACATCGCCGAGGGCAAGGCAGATGCGCCAGTAACGATTGTCGAATATGCTTCGATGACTTGTACCCATTGCGCGGCTTTCCATCAGAATGTCTACGGAGATCTGAAAAAGAATTACATTGATACGGGCAAGGTGCGTTTTATCCTGCGGGAATTCCCGCTCGATCCGCTTGCCACCGCCGCCTTCATGCTGGCGCGCGAGCTTGGGGACGACAAACGCGACGCCGCAGTCAATCTGCTCTTTTCCCAACAGAAAAATTGGGCTTTCGTCGACAAACCGCTTGACGGGCTGGCTAATGTCCTGAAGCAGGCCGGTATGGGGCAGGAGCGTTTCGAGGCGATCCTTAAGGATCAGGCGCTGTATGAAAAGGTCAATAAAGTGCGCGACCGCGCCGCCGAGAAGTTTGGTGTGAACTCCACGCCGACTTTCTTCGTTAATGGCGAGAAATACACCGGAGAGGTGTCGCTCGCCGATATCGACAAGATAATCGCGGCGAAAACGGGCAAATAAGACTGTCGCCTCCGCGTCCCCACATTAATTGGCCGGACTCCCTCCGGCCAACAACCTAATAAAATCAATGGATCAAAAGCTGCTCCTGCGCTCCAAGGCGGCAGCCAGCGTTCCTTCGTCAAGATAATCGAGTTCTCCGCCAACCGGCACCCCATGGGCGAGGCGCGTCACCTTTACGCCATGCGGCTGCAATAAATCAGCGATATAATGCGCCGTCGTCTGGCCATCGACTGTGGCGTTAACCGCCAGCACCACCTCGCAAACCGCGCCGTTACGGACTCGTTCGATCAGCGACGCAATTGCCAGATCGTCGGGCCCCACGCCATCGAGCGGCGACAACACTCCACCCAGAACATGATAACGTGCGTTGAGCAGCGCGGCCCGCTCCAGCGCCCAGAGATCGGCGACGGTTTCAACGACGACGAGTATGGATCCGTCGCGGCGGGCGTCGCGGCAGATCGTACAGGGATCGTTGCTATCGATATTTCCGCAGTTCGAACACATTACAATTCGTTCGCGCGCCGTCTGCATCGCATCGGCGAGCGGCCCCAGCAAGTCGTCGCGCTTGCGAATGAGGTGCAATGTTGCACGACGCGCTGAACGCGGCCCAAGCCCCGGCAGACGGGCGAGCAATTGAACAAGCCGTTCGATTTCTGGCCCTGCGACGCGTTCCCCCATGTCAGCCGAACGGCAGTTTGAAGCCCGGCGGCAGTTGCAGACCGCCGGTCAATTCCTTCATTTTCTCGGCCATCGCCTCGTCGGCCTTGCCGCGCGCCTGAAGATGCGCGCTCACAATCAAATCCTCCAGGATTTCTTTTTGATCCGGGACTAGCAGGCTCGGGTCGATTTCGACCGTTTTGAGGGCGCCCTTTGCAGTCAGCCGCAGCTTCACCAGCCCGCCGCCAGCCGCACCCTCTAACTCGATATGATCGAGTTCGAGCTGCGTTTCGGCCATTTTGGCCTGCATTTGTTGCGCCTGTTTCATCAGGCCCATGAAATCCATCATTTCGGTGCTCCTCAATCTTCCTCGCCGACGGCGGCGTCGTCCCAGACTACTTCCTCCGCCGGAGCTGGCGTTCCGGTTGTTGCGACGCCATCATCCCGCCCGCGCACAGCGACGATTTGTGCGCCGGGAAAATGCGCCAGCACGGCTGCGACCATCGGATCGGCTTCTAGGCTCGAGCGGCGCGCTTGTTCTATGGCGGCGCGTTGCTCATTCAGTGTCGGCGCACCGCCAGCCGCGACGATCGACACCATCCAGCGCTCGTTCGTCCACGCCTGCAATTTCTGGGTGAGCGTCGAGGCGAGATCGCGCGCGCCGCCGGGCGCCAGCTCGAATTCAATGCGACCAGGCTCGAAACGCACCAGTCGCACGTCGGAGTCGAGTGCCAGCTTGAGACGCATGTCGCGCTTTTCCTCCGCCAGCGCCACCAACGCCTCGAAACTGGCGATCGCCATCGTCTGCGCGACCGACGCAGGCGCATTGAGCGCCGGTCGGGGCGTCGTCAGGGTCGCCAACTCCTCGCGCGGCGAAGCTTGCGCGGAGCCCACTGCCCCACCTCCCCCGCCAGAACGCGGCAACCCCTTGCTCTGAGACGGCGACCCGCTTGCGGCGGGCGGCGCCGCGTCAGGTGAAAGAAGTTGCTTCAGCGCTTCGCCCGGCGTCGGCAGGTCGGCGGCGTAGGCCAGCCGCACCAGCACCATGTCGGCGGCCTGCAAAGGGCGTTGCGATGCGCGCAATTCATCGACGCCCTTCATCAAAATTTGCCAGGCGCGCGTCAGCGCCTGGATAGAAAGCTTTTCAGCCGCGGCCCGACCACGTCTTTTTTCTTCCGGCGTCAGCGCCGAGGAGACCGCCGTTTCCGGCGCGAGCTTGAAACGGGTGGCGAGATGGGCGAATTCCGCCATTTCTAACAAAGCCTGAGCCGGATCGGCGCCCCCGTTATACTGATCCTCCAGCAGGGCGATAGCGGTCGCAATATCGCCAGCCATCGTGGCCTCGAAGAGATCGATGACCCGCGCTTTATCCGCGACGCCCAGCATCAATCGCAGATCGTCCGCGACGATAGCGCCGTCCTTGCCATGGGCTGCGCCATGGGCAATGGCCTGATCGAGCAGCGACAGGGCGTCGCGCACCGACCCTTCCGCCGCGCGCGCGATCATCGCCAGCGCATCCGCTTCGATCATTACCTGTTCAGCCTGGCAAATCTTGCGCAAATGTGCAGCAAGCAACCCGGCGTCGATCCGCCGCAAATCGAAACGCTGGCAGCGCGAGCGCACGGTCACCGGAACCTTGTCGATTTCGGTTGTAGCGAAAATGAACTTTACATGCTCTGGCGGCTCTTCGAGCGTCTTCAGCAGACCGTTGAAGGCGGCTTTGGAGAGCATATGCACTTCGTCGATGATATAGACCTTTGTGCGCGCCATGACCGGCCGATAGCGCGCATTATCGATAATTTCCCGCACATCGTCGATGCCAGTATGCGAGGCCGCGTCCATCTCGAGAACATCAACATGCCGTGAGTCGATGATCGCCTGACAATGCACTCCCAGCTCCGGCATGTGAATTGTCGGCTGATTGATCGCGGCCCGCCCCTCTGCCGCCGGCAATTCGAAGTTGAAGGCCCGTGCGAGGATCCGCGCCGTCGTCGTCTTGCCGACGCCGCGCACTCCAGTCAGAAGATAAGCTTGGTGGATTCGACCCAACTCGAAGGCGTTTTCGAGCGTCCGCACCATCGGCTCCTGACCGATGAGATCGGTGAAGCTGCATGGACGATATTTGCGGGCCAGAACTCTATAGGCTGCGGGGGCGCCGGTCGAAAAGAGGAGCGACTCGTCGGGCAGGAGCGGAGGCCCCGGCGGGTCGTGCTCATGGTCCATGCTGCTGGTCAATGGCGATCCGCGGTTTGTCCGCGCAGGCCGGACGACTCAGGCTGAAGATTCCGGCCGTCGCCGCCCGCCAATGGCTTGGTAAGTGGGAGGCTGAACGAAGACCCGCCCAAGCTCGTTAGGGCTGCTTCCTTCCGGACCTGACCCGGTTGGCGAGTGAAGCGTCCACCGCCAACCTCCCACCCTCTATCTGGCAGAGGCTGAGCCGGGAGGCAAGGGGCGCCGAAAAATCACGAAGACCCCGTCGCAACCGGTTGGAACGGTTTGGGGTTGGAACAGCGCGCAGTTCATGGAAAAAAGCATCCGGTCCAAAAACATGGCAAACAAGCTGTTGATACAGGACCACGGAGCTTCCAGGTGCTATTGTCTCTCTGGCTTTCCCTGAATATGCCCGCCACGATTGTGACGCTGGCGCTTCTCTACGGGATTTTCGCCACCCTGCTGGCATGGCTTTGTTTCGCTTCGCGCTATGCGCCATCCATCCAACACGCAGCAGGGGTCGTGCCTCCTTTCGTTAACATCGGCGCGACGCTGTTTGGTTTGATGCTCACCTTTCTTGCCCAGGACATCTGGGAGGCGAATCGTCAGGCAAAAAGAAGCCTCGGGGTGGAGCACGAGCAACTGGTGACCATGTTGGCTCTTGATGAGGTACCCGGAGGATCCGACGAAAATCTGCGCACGGCGGTTCGGAATTATGTTCAGGCTGTCATAACCTATGAATGGCCAAGTATGGAGAACGGACTTGGCGCGCCGCAAGCCGAGACGGCGCTGGACGCCCTCACCCGTCTTGCGGCAGAGGCGCCGGTAGAGCCACGTCTGGCCCAGGCCGTGTTTGATACAGCGATGAAGCTGCGGGCCGCACGCGAACGGCGGCTCGGCATCGCCAACGATTTTCCCGACGACCGCAAATGGCTGGCGGTCATATTGCTGGGACTATTCACGCAAATAAGTCTAGCAGCGACGCATCTTGACCGCATACGCGCACAACTTCTCGCACAACTGGTCTTCAGTGCGGGCGCGGTGACGGCGATCTCACTGATCGCCTCGATCGAACAACCTTTTTCTCCACCCAACGCCATCAGCCCGCAACCGCTGATCGACGTTATCGACCGAATCGAAAAAAGATAGCATGCGCTCGTCGCAGGATGCTCCAAAAGGGAAGAAGACTAACTCTTAACTCGCACATATTCGCCGGGCGCATCACAAACTGGTTTAAGTTTGCCGTCGCCTGGCTGACGGGCTGGAACCTTCATGGGAGCCTGGGCTGTCACCCATTCCAGCCAATTCGGCCACCAGGACCCTTTGGTCTCGGTGGCTTTGGCAACCCAATCATCGTAAGAGCCGACCACTGGACCGTTAGTCAAATATTGGTATTTGCCCTTGGCAGGGGGATTGATCACTCCGGCGATGTGTCCTGCGCCACCGAGGACGAATGTCACGTCGCCGCCATAAAGCTTTGCGCCGCGAAAGACAGACTGGGCTGGGGCAATGTGATCTTCCCTCGTCGCAAGCTCGTAAATCGGTATCGTGACCTTCCCGAGATCAAGTTTTACGCCATCAATCACCATTTCGCCGCGCGCCAGTCTGTTTTCGACATAGCAACTACGAGTATAAAAAGAATGATTGGCGCGCGGAATGCGTGTGCAATCGGAATTCCACGCCAGCAAGTCGAAGGCCGCCGGCTCGACGCCCTTCATGTAATTATCGACCACATAAGTCCAGATCAATTCATTCGGCCGGAGCATATTGAAGGCGTTGGCCATTTTCACGCCCTCAAGATAGCCCGTCTTCGCCATGCTCTCTTCGAGCGCAGCGAGATGATCCTCATCGAAAAAAATCTGTAATTCCCCAGCATTGGAGAAATCGACCTGCGTTGCGAAAAAAGTGACGCTGTCGATCCGATCGTCACCGGTCGCAGCCATATAAGCGAGGGTGACTGCCAGAAGGGTGCCGCCGACGCAATAACCGGCAGCGGTCACCGTGCGCTGGCCGGTCGCTTTTTCTATCACGTCGAGCGCTGTCAGCACGCCCTCGTGCATATAAGCTTCAAACCCCTTCTCCGCCTTGCTCTCATCGGGATTGACCCATGAGATGATGAAGACCGTCAAACCCTGCTCAACCGCCCACCGCACAAAACTTTTTTCAGCGTTGAGATCAAGAACATAAAACTTATTGATCCATGGCGGCGTAATCAGCAACGGTCGAGCGTAAACACCCTCTGTGGTTGGCGCGTATTGAATGAGCTCCATGACCTCGTTGCGCCAGATAACCTTGCCTGGCGTCGTCGCCATATTTACGCCTAGCTCGAACTTCTGGTCAGATGTCTGACGGATTTTCAACATTCCGTGTCCGGCTGAAATATCTTCCGCCAGCATCCTCAGACCCCTCACCAGATTTTCGCCCTTCGCTTCGACAGTAGCGCGCAAAAGCTCCGGATTTGTCGGCACGAAATTCGAAGGCGACACGGCGCTTGATATTAGCCGCGTATAAAATGCGGCCTTGTTCCGCATTTGCGGATCAAGACCCTCCGTCTTGTCAATGAGATCGCCCGCCCAACGCGTAGTAAAGAGATAGGACTGACGTAACCAGTCAAAAAAAGGAATATCTCGCCATTCAGCTGCGGCGAAGCGTTTGTCGGCCGGGTCTTGAGGGATGATCGGCGGCGCATCCTCCCCGACGTAACGCATCATCGTCTGACGCCAGATCTCCGACAAACCGCCGTAGAGTTCAGCCTGCGCCACGGCCGCTCGATCGGGTTTGGCGAGCCAGTATTCCGCGACATGGCCTAGGGTCCTTGTAGCATCAGCGACACTGGCCGCGAGTTCGCTGCGCGCATCCCCAGTATCAACGCCTCCCATAGCGACCGCCAGCGCCTTTCGTCCTTGATCGACAAGTTCGGCCATGTTTTCGGCCATCAGACCGAAATCGGCGCCCGTCATTGCTGGCGCTAACAAAGGCGCCTTCCCCGCTGCAAGCGGTTGTTCCACGGTCATGTCCGGAGCAGATTTGCCCTGGGAGCGGGTCTTGTCGGTCGCAGGGGCGACAAAAGCGGGCCTTTCCGATCCCGAGGTCGCAACAGCGGAGACATTTTTCCTGCGGGCAGGGTCACGCGGATTTTTGACTGTTTTCCCGCCAGTTGTTTCGGCAATAGCAGGCTTCTTGCTGTTGGCGGCAGTGGTTTTCGTGCCTCTTTTACGATTTTTTTTTGCGGGCGCGGCCGATTGAGACTCGCGATCAACGGTCATGTGTAATCCTGTTCAATTGTCTCAGGGACGCTGTGACAGGGTAACCGTAACGCCAGCGTCAGAGTAGGCTAATAATGATCTACACCGTCAACCGGTTGGAATAAACCCGCCGGGCGATTCCAACAATTAGCGATAAAACATATTTTATATGTTATTATCAATATGTTACGACGATTTTCTCTTCATGCGGCCTTCGGTCAAGATGTCGCGCCTCCTCGTCCGGCAGGCTTCGCAAAAGTCCCATGGGCTTAGCTCTGACCGCCGCTCCACAATATGCGGATCTACGGAAGAGAATATGTTTGGACGGAGATGGAAGAGAAGAATAATTATCTGCTGCGCTCCGATTGTCACTTTGACCGCCTGCGCTCCACGCGCAAGCCAGATCGCTCCCGCCCTCATGGACCCCTATGCGTATGAGACAGCGACGTGCCGCGAACTCGACGAGATGAGAGCCAAGGCGCAGCGCGATCGAATATACGCTGATATGGCGCAGGATCAGCAATATGATGACGATCGCACCCGGACATTCGGCGTGCCAACGCCAATGGCTTCGCTGTTCGAGGAGAGCCTTGTGCCGCATACGGCGCAGATTAAAGCGGACTCATTGGCGATAAACACACAAATGGAGCGAGCCGGCTGCATAGCCTTCAATAACACCGGTATAGTGCCAATACCGAAATACTGAGAGGAGTGACGCACAAAATGTAAGTTCGGCCACGCGCAAGAATTTTGATGTATTCGGTGTTCCTGCGTTTTGAGTGAAACGCGTCATTAGTAAATGGAGAGTGAAATGAGTGAAGTCAGTGATGTTGTCGTGAAACTGATTAAAATAGATGATTGCCGTCGTATGGACGCCGTACTGAGAACCGATCTTGAAATTCTCGATGAAGAAATTAGAAGCATCATCGCCAGGATGAAAGCCAGGACAATGGAGTCTGGTGGCGATGAAACAATGTTCACCATGGCGTCGTCGACAGTGCTGCTCTCAATCGCCGCAGCTCTTACAAGAAGAATTGATCAATCTAGTGAAATCATCGATATTGAAACATTTCTTGTGCGCGCAAATGATGCAGCCGATTGGGCTAATAATCGAAAAATGATTTTTGACCGATCGTCTGTGGAGAACGAACAGCATCTCTAGGTGAGTTGCAAGAGCTACCTTCCTGCGAATAATTTAAGAAAATTAATTGGTCATGAAACAGGAAACAGCTTTGCAGGGATGTGCTTCAATAAAATCAAAGAGCATAATATTTACCGCACATATGTCTGGCGATAATCGCGCCATTAGCATGGGATGATTCAACGAGTTTGCATCCAAGCTGTGCGCCATGTCGCCAGATCGCCTCCCCTTCAAAAAGGGCGCCAGAATAATCAATAAAAAGCAAAAAGAAACGTGGAACGTAAACAGGACGCGCGATACGAAGACACGCTCCTTTGCCGGTTAAATTGACAATCAAGCATTCACTAAGGAACTCGTCTCCAAGTGTAAGGGTTTTTCCCCAATTCAAACGCTGGAGACGACGTTTCTCGCCACGACGTTCGTACCCATATCGTCTCGAACAGCCGATATTTTTATCATCAAACAAAAGAGAACTCCCTTTTATAACGAAATTTGAGCATATATCCATAAAACATAACTAAAATAAATGATGATTATTAAATCTCTAATTTAATATGCCAAGGCATAAAATAGTAGAGGTGAACCATTAGCATAAACAATTATGCTTTCGCGAAAATGGAAGATTGATAGGCAGAATATTCGGAGATGAGCAAGGTAATCCCATACATTGAAAATTCTCAACATGACAAACCATTCGTAGTAATTACAGAAAGTCAGGTTCGCGCAAGGCGGCTCATGTCCAATAAGAAGACAATCATGCCATGGAGCTGAGCGTGAGCGCCAATTTCCAGTTATTTAATACAGCTGTAATGGGTATGAGCGCCCAATCGGATGCTTTGGCGAATATTTCCGAAAATATCGCAAACAGCAATACAGTGGGTTACAAGAAAGCAACTACCCATTTCCAAACAATTCTAAGTGGATTTCAGGGACCACGGCAAACCGGGGGCGGCGTATCAACACATACACGCCATGATTTAGATGGGAAAGGAGCATTCATCTCGACGAAATCCTCGACAGATCTGGCCATACAGGGAAATGGATTTTTTGTCGTTACGGACAATGATGGCGGCGTATTCTTGACACGCGCCGGTTCTTTTAGTCCAGACTCAAACGGTAAGCTTGTTAATGCCGCAGGATACAATCTTCTGGGCTTTCCAACGGATACAAACGGTAATTTGACAGCAGGAAATATGGCTGTCGCAAACATGAATATCATCCAAATTCAGAAGGATAAGCTCTATTCAAACCCTACATCTGAAGGGGTCCTTTCTGTAAATCTGCCGGCGAACACGACGGTTACCAGTCCTGCAAACTTGCCCTCGACAAACAGCGTCGGATCCAGCGCTGCAGCAAAAACATCCGCAGTTGTCTACGACAATCTGGGGCAAAAGGGAAACATAGATTTCTACTATGCAAAAACCGCATCTAACTCATGGGAGGTAACTGCATATAATGCAGTAGACGCTTCAAATGGCGGTTTTCCATATACAAGCCCTGCCTTGGTCGTCCAGTCAATAACATTTGATCCAAATGATGGTCTCTTGCTATCGGGAAGCCCCGTCAATTTGACAATACCAAACGGGTTAAGTGTTAAGGTTGATATAAGTAAAACAACCCAACTCGGCGCTCCATTTATTGTGAACGGTCTGAGCTTCAACGGCAATGCGCCAGGTGCAGTAAGTGAGGTTCAGGTTGGTGTCGATGGCCTTTTATCGTATCGTTTGGATAATGGACAAACGATTAATGCATACAAAATCGCATTGGGTAACGTAAATGCGACATCCATGCTCACGAATTTCACCGGTAACGTTTTCGTGACAAATAGTGCGTCTGGTCAATTGATGGTTGGCGTTCCGGGAACAGGCGGCTTTGGTTCCATCCAGTCATCAAGCCTTGAGGCTTCTACGGTCGATCTTGCGAGTGAACTATCGGAAATGATCATCGCCCAGCGAACATTCGCAGCTAATTCACAATCATTTCAGGTTGCATCTGAAATTCTTCAAATTCTAAATAACCTGAAATAAGCATCAGGGAGCGCATTATGAGTTTGAACAATGCGTTGATGATTGCTTCACAATCACTCGGAACAATTTCAAGCCAGATTAGTCTTGTTTCCAGAAATATCTCGAGCGCAGAAACGGATTCTGCCACAAAGAAAACATCAATCATAACAACTGGGGTTAACGGCGGAAGCGAGTTTAAGGGCGTTAGAAGGGAAACTAACGAGCCAATTTTTAGAAATTTGCTTGCTACAAATTCAAGACTTGCAGCTAGTGCAAGAATGTCAGATGCATTAGATCAGATAGATCTTAATCTTAATTTATCTGACCCCTCTGAGAGTCGCACTCCTGCACTATTGATTTCTCGGCTTTCAGATACTCTCATTTCATACAGTTCTAATCCAGACGATCGCACCTCTGCTGAATTGGTCCTTCAGGCGGCAAGAGAGGTGGTAATAACTCTACGGGAAAGTTCAAGATTAACTCATGATTTACGAATACAGGCTGATGAGAATATAGCCAATTCGGTTAAGAGTATAAACGAAATCCTCAACAAGATTCATGCTTTAAATCAAGATATCATATCTTTTGCGAACTCAGGAATTGACGCAACAGATATAATGGATCGTCGCGACGATTTCTTGAAAGATCTATCCGTTTTTATTGGCATTAAAACTGTTACACGGCCAAACCAGGATCTTGTGATTTATGCAGATAACGGAGCTACTCTTCTTGAGACATCTCCACGCAGTGTATCCTTTCAAAGATCAACTAACCTTTTTGCAGGTGAAGAGGGATTAGACATTTATATTGATGGCGTACAATCGACAGGCCCCGGAACGCGAACCCCCCTGATTTCCGGGATGATAGTAGGGGATCTCACAATAAGAGACAAGCTTGCGCCGATTTATCAGGCGCAATTGGATGAAATTGCGCGTGTATTGATAATTAATTTTTCTGAGAAAGACCAATCAGGTGATGGAAATCCCCCTCTACCTGGTCTGTTTACTGTATCTGGTTCAATCACGGCACTGAATTCAACACTGATATCAGGGCTTTCAGATGAAATTACTATAAATTCATCCGTTGATCCAGATCAGGGTGGAGATTCAATGCTTCTGAGAGATGGCGGAATATCCGGAAATGCAAAATATATTTATAACAAGGACGAGTCAGTTGGATTTAAATCAAGAATTCTTGAGCTAGCCGGGTCTATTTCGATTAACAACAACTTCGATACTAAAGCCAGTTTAGATTATAATGGAACATTG
>JBIIJP010000022.1:0-45425 GCA_044233645.1 Methylocystis sp.
CGATTATATCGAGCGCTTTTACAACACGGTTCGACGTCACTCGACCATCGGCTATATCAGCCCGGTTGAGTTTGAGCGCAAGGTGGGATTAGCTTAACTGCCTGTCCACCAAACCGGCAGCAGGCCAGGCCGCAGCCTCCTTTTCAGAATATCCTTCGAAGTTAACAAGCCAGCGATCTTTGCTGCGCTTAGTTATATCGCTGGCATTACGATATGGGAAAAGAACTATGGAGTTATAATTACCGTTAACATTTCGAGGCTCTTGCAACATTAATCTAGCTTCATCGCCTGTCAGAACAAACCCCTCTCCCCATGGGATAATACCCTGAAAAGCAACACCACAGTTTTCTGATAAAGTTTTAGCAGAGGTTAGATCATAGCTGCGTGATGATAGGTCGGAGTTGATTGACGAAACAGAGACGCCATCGAGAGTGATAGGTATCGGCTTTTCTGATAATGAATTAAAACAAGTAACCGCAACTCTGACGGCAGCATTATTGGGTGAGTTGCCGTGGCCCTCGATCCAGAGCATGTTCGAGATCGCCATATAGAGCTGAGACACACTCATCATGCGCTCAAGGGTAAACCGGGTGTTCGGGTTTCTGATTGTGCTTGTAGCAACCAGGCCTACTCTGGTTGCATTTCCCGTTTCTATTGCCCTTGCTGCCTTTTCAAACCAATAGCAGACGAAATTCCCGCTATCGGGTATATTGGTTCTATAGGCTGAGCGAAGCGCTTTTACATAGCTTTCGCCCAACTCTGCTTTCATCTTGCGATCACCAATGTATGGTGGATTTCCGATAATCACATTGGTTTTGGGCCAAGGGGTGACCTCACCACCAACACTAAGCACAGCATCACGGTTCTCAATATTATTAAGCGGCTTCAAAATCGGCTTGCGACTCACATCGAAGCCGTTTTTGCGCATCCACTGGATTTCGCCGATCCAGATGGTGACGCGAGCCAGTTCAGCGGCGTAGGGATTGAGTTCGATTCCCATCACTGCTTCCGGGCCAACGCTGGGAAACTGACGCCCCAGCCCCATCGCCTCGGCGTCGAGATTGACGCGATGTTCGATGTCTTTCAGCGCCAGCAAGGCCAGATACAGAAAATTACCGGAGCCGCAGGCGGGATCGAGCACGCGAAACGCCCTGAGCCTTTCCAGAAATCCGACGTGCAACTCGTGTTTCTTTTTGTCGCTGGTGCGCGGTTTTTCGATCTGTTGCTTAATCTCGGTCCACTCACGCCACAGCGGTTCGATAATCACTGGGCGCACGATCATCATGATCTTTTCGGCGTCGGTGTAATGCGCGCCCAATTGACTGCGCTTGGCCGGATCGAGTCCGCGCTCGAATAATGTGCCGAAAATCGAGGGGTCGATGTCCGACCAGTCGAAGGCCGCCGCCTCGCCGATGAGCTTTATTTCGGCGCGCGAGAGCTGCAGCGCCGTATCGTCGTCGAACAGGCCGCCATTGAACCATTCGATTTCGTCGACGCCGAACAGGCCGCCGCTGCGCATGGCGGCGAAAAGCTGGCGAAGCAGATCGGTGGCGATCTCCGGCTTCACGGCGGCCTTGACGAGAATTTGCGTGAAGATGTTGCGCGGCAGGAAGTTAATGTCTTCTGCGAACATGCAGAACACCAGCCGGTTGACGAAATGCGCCACGGCTTGCGGATCGTGGCCATCGTCGCGCAGCCGCTGGGCGAGACCGGCGAATTTGTCGGCGACCTCGCGCGTGAGGGCGTCGATGGTCTTTTTCGGCTTGAGGCGTTCGGGCTCCAGAAAAACCGCCCGCAATAGATCGCGCTTGTTGGCGTCGCGCAGATCGTCGAGCGTGAGGCGGTGAACTTCCGAAACCGTGTTGGTCCAGTTGGTGTGGACCTCGATCACGTCCATGTCAGAGACAACAAGGAGCGGCGGATTTTCCAGGGCGACGGCGTATTGTTGAAGCTGGGCGAAGGCCGCCTTCAAGTCCTTGCGCTTGCCCTTGTATTCCCAACCGAAGCAGCCGCGCTTCCAGACATCGGCCCAGCCCTCGCCGCCGGCGGTTTTCGAGGCGCCGCGCTCGAAACAATAATTTTCGCCCTGCTGATCGGCGTCGGTGGGGTTCTCGACCCCAAGCAGCCGGCACAGGTCGATAAAATGCGATTGCGACGCCGAGCGCTCCTTGAGCGTCGACGCGCGCCATTTGTCGATGAATTGATCCGGGGTCATCGAATCGAGACTAGCCAAAAATCGCCCGCAGCGTCAGGCGCCCTGCTCTCCTGTCAGCCAATCAATCGCATAACCGGCGCCGGCGCCGTGATCGGGATCTTGCGCGAGACGTCGGGCCAGAAACGGCAGCAGGATCGCCGCTTCCTCCGCCAGCACATAGGGCGGATTGACGATCGCCAGCCCGGTCTCGCGCAAGCCCAGGCCATCGCCGCCGACGGCAAGCGACAGACGCAGGACTCGGCGGATCTTGTGTTGCGCGAAGGCGGCGTAAAAGCGCTGCGCTTTTGCGGGGTCCTTCACCGGATGCCAGAGCGCGTATATCCCGATCGGCCATTTGTGATAGGCCGTCTCGAAAGCGGAAAACATCGCCTCGAATTCGTCAGTGCGCTCAAATGGCGGATCGATCAACACGAGGCCGCGTTTTTCTTTGGGCGGCGTAAAAGCGCCGAGCCCCATGTAGCCGTCGAGGTGCAGCGTTTTGATCCGCGCATCGCGCGCAAACCGCCAGCGTAGCGCGGCGAAGGCGTCCGGACGCAGTTCGCAGAAAATCGCGCGGTCCTGTTCGCGCATCAGTCGCGCGGCGACGAGCGGCGAGCCGGCATAAAATTGCGGGCGTCCATCGCTGTCGAATGGGCCGAGAATATCCAACCATGGACCAAGCAGCTCAAGTGCCTGCGCCGGGGCGTCCGAGAGATCGGCGAGCCTGCCAACGCCGTCCCGCCATTCGAGCGTGCGCAGCGCTGTCTCATGCGCCAGATCATAGGCTCCCTCGCCAGCGTGGGTGTCGATCACCCGAAACGGCGCTTGTTTACGGGCCAAATAGACGAGAATTCGGGCCAGTAACGCGTGTTTGAAAACATCGGCGAAATTGCCGGCGTGGAAACCGTGGCGGTAATTCATCCGCCCTTTTAGCCCCGGTTTGTCACGCCGGCGACATCCTTGTTCGTGCGCTCAGATATAGCCCAGCACCGAGCCGATGTAGGCCATCGTTAATCCTGCGTAGATCATGAAGTGAGCCAGTAAATGCATGATCCTGCTCCCTCTGTTCTTTATTCTGGAGCAGGTTTTAACGTCTTTGCCACAGTCTGAATGTGCGCTGACGCACTTCTCGCGAGTCCGGCCTGGCCTCGTCTCCACATTTTGCCCGCCATGGCGTTGTCGCCCCGCCGTGAGAACAGGAGCAAGACGGCAAGTGATTGAATTTGTCTCGTCCGCCCAGCCATGGCGCGGGCGTCGCCCCTCCCGGACAGAGAATTTTTTTGGGGAAGATGAAAAAATGGCAGAGGATCGCCCGGCTGGACACGCCCGGACGACCCTCAAGGCCGCCTTGCGGGGGGTTCGTCCGCGCGGTTGCCTACCGACCGATTCGAAAACCGATCCGGAATTCAAATGGTAGCGCGCCGTTAGTTGAAGTTTGAAGACAGAAAATAACGGCGCCGCGCCTAAACTCCCGGCGCCCGGCAACCAAGTGGTTGAACACCGGCGGCGCGTAGATCAAAGTGGAGCAGGAACAGATACCTCCCGCGCCCGACAGCCGCGTCTAACGACCTCGGGACAGGCACGGAAATCGCGCAGATCCTTCGACAGACAAATCCGCACTTCCTCCAGCACGCCCCGTCTGCACTGGACTGTCATCATTCCCGGACGAAGACGAGAATTGGCGGCGTAAAAAGCCCGTTCGATGTCGATGGGAGCGTAGGTCTGCTCCCCTTTCGGATTGACAAAAGTTTCGGGGATCGTCACGGCGTTGCGCGCGCGCGCGACGTCGGCGAAATAATCGCTGGGACTTTTGCCGGTGCAGGCGCCGTGTTTTCGCCACTCGTAACGAGCCAGGCGCTGATCCGGATACAGGCCGGCGGCGCGTTCAAGCGCAATGATGGAGGGATTGCCCGGACCGGGGCAATTGCTTGGGTAGCCACGCTCGTATTGCGGCCACAAGCCGTGCACGACAAAACCCAGCCCCCTGCCCGGCTCGCACTGGTCATGGGACCAGTCGACCTTCTCGCAAAATCCCGCCGACCAGCTCAGCGCCAGAACGTAGAAATCGAAATTGCCGCTGGTGGATGGCGCGGCCATCGGCGCATTGCTCGACGGGACAGGGGCAGGGGATTTCTCCGCACAATTATCGAGAATGCAATCCTCGCGCGCGACGGCGGACGGGAGAACAGCGGGGAAACAGAACGCAAGCAAAAGCCCGACGCTGGCGATCACAGATGCGCGGCCCCCTCGGCCTGTCGTTAAAACTGTCATGACTTTTGAATGTCCCCTCACGGACCTGCGGCGCGGCAATTCGGACCGTATGCATGTTCGCGGTCCAGCCCCTCGACGCACCATATAATGCCGGAACCAGCCCCAATGAAGCCGTTTTGCGAGCCGATGTTGTAAACGATGCGGCGACGACGGCCGTCGTTAAACAGAGCCTCCGCCCGGCAATAACGGCGCGGGATGTAAGCCAGGCCATTGGTGCGGTTACCTGTTTCCACGATCCGTTCAAAGGCGACAATCTCCAGCGACGACGACCAGTAATCGCGTTCTCGTTCCAGAAAAGTGTGCATGATCTCGGCCTGAACCGACTCGGCGTCGCAGCTTTCGTAAACCGACGGGAAACCCGATTGCCGTTGTTCCGCCGGCGGCGTATCCCCCGGACGCGGTTGGGCTGCGGCCACCGCGCTGATCAGCAACGTTATTATGAGCGTCGCTCGACCCGGACGCCCTGACAGACCGGTAAAGTGTGTTTTTTCATCCCCGCGTCGCACGTAACGCTCCTGAAACGGCCTGTGAGGATTGACACGAAAAGGCGCAGAAGCGTCAAGGCGCCGGCCTTGTGAATTGCCGATCGTTGGTCAAGCTCTTATGTTGCGTCTATGAAAGATATGCGTAGCGGGTACCCGGCGGTGATTCGTCGATGGGTCGTCGGTCTGGCGGTCCTGATAACCGCTACCGCGCTCGTCGCTCCCAACGCGCGGGCGCAGGACCCTTTCACGGAATTTTTTGGCGGTCTCTTTGGCGGCGGCGGTCGCGCAGCCAAACCAAGACCCCGTCCGGCCGAGCCGAGCGCGCCGACGCGGGTGCGGCGTATTATGCCGCATCAGGAGAACCGGGCGCCGACCTATTGGAGACGGGGAGAAAGCCGTCGGGACGCTGTCTCCCCATCGCGGTCGGAGAGAGGTTCGCCCCCCGCGACACGCGTTCAATCCGGCGATGAGAAAGCCTCGATCGGGACGCCAATCGCCCCACCAGCGGCCGGGACGGGCGCTCAAACGCAGGCAACCTATTACGTCGCGGTTATGGGTGACGCGCTTGGCGTGCTTCTCTCCAACGGTCTCGAAGAGGTTTTGGGCGATATACCCGACATCAAGATCCTCAAGGACGGCAAATCGAGTTCCGGTCTCGTGCGCGATGACTTTTACGACTGGCCGAAGGCTGCGCGCGATATCGCCGGCGGGGGACAAAAAGTCGATGTTGCGGTGATGATGATCGGCAGTAACGATCGTCAGCAAATCCGTCAGGCCACCGAAACTCTTGATCCCATGACGACACGATGGCGCGAAATCTATGTCGCAAGGGTCGACTCAGTGCTCCAGCCCTTCCGGGAAAAAAAGATACCCGTGGTCTGGGTGGGGCTACCGGTAATGAAGAGCGAGAGTTTCTCAGCCGATATGGCGAAACTTAACGATATTTACAAAGAACGCGCCCAGCGACAGGGAGATGTCTACGTCGATCTTTGGGAGGCTTTCTCGGACGAGAAAGGCCAATACAATGCTTTTGGCCCGGATATCGACGGCGAGATCGTCAAAATTCGCTCCGCTGACGGTGTGCATTTTACGCCGGCTGGCGCAGTTAGCGTCGGCCATTTCGTGGCTGCCGAGATAAGAAAACTATACCAAGCCCGACACCCCGTATCTGGCGTCGCCTCTGTCCCGACGGCTCCTGCGGACGCCCCAAGCCAGTTAAACACTGCCGGCCGGACAGGCGCCGGAGGGTCAATCGAATTCCGCTCCCCGGTGCCGCCGGCGTTTTCGACTGCCCCAAGCCTCGCGGAGCGTCCAGCGATCGGACCTATTCAGGCTCTGGGTTCGCCGCGCGTTGACGTCGGTGGCGAATTGGCGCGAAAGTCAGGCGACCCGCTGCCCGACGGCGGCGATCCCGCAGCACGCGCACTCGCTCATCATGTGTTTGTTCAGGGCGGAGACCAGTCGGCGCGAAAAAATCGCGCGGACGATTTTTCCTGGAAAGCTTCCCTACCGGGCGCGGCGAAATAGCGCCTTGGGACCTAAAAGACGTCCAGAGCGTAAAAAGTTAAAAAATTGTAAAGAATATTTCGACCGATGCGGAACGATCCTGCCGGCTCGCGCATTCTCCAGCCGACGGAGATACAGGAGCTTCCCGCATGACATCTTTTCTGGACCGGCGCGCAGCTTTTGCTTTGACAAAATTCTCATGTGTGGCCGCCGCCGCCGCCCTGTTCACCCTGACCAGCGCTAACTTAGCGCGCGCCGGCGATCGTTCCTTCATGGCCCTCTTCGAAGACGCCTCGCCTACCGACGATCAATATCCCTCCGGCAGTAAAGACATGGTCGCATCTTACAATGACGGCCGTGACGAAACGGAGAATGGAACCCGCCTCGCCCGAGAATTCCCCTCCACAACCCGCGAGATTGTGCCGGACCCGACCGAGGAGAAACCCGGCACGATTACCGTCGACACTCAAAACCGCTACCTTTATCTCTCTATGCCCAACGGACAGGCCCTTCGCTATGGTGTTGGCGTCGGCAGGGAAGGTTTTACCTGGAAAGGCCGCACCCGCATTGGTCGTAAGGAAACCTGGCCGGCCTGGACTCCTCCGAAGGAAATGCTGAAGCGTCGTCCCGATCTGCCCCGTCATATGTCGGGCGGCGAGGAGAATCCTCTGGGCGCTCGAGCGATGTATCTTTATTCAGGTAATCGCGACACAATGTTCCGAATTCACGGTTCTAACGAACCCTGGTCAATCGGACAGGCTGTATCATCCGGCTGCATTCGAATGCTCAATTCAGATGTCACTGACCTCTTCAATCATGTAAAGGTCGGCACGACAGTCAACGTTCTTTGAAATTGCTCAAACAAGCAGAAAGCTCCGGGTTATAAATCCGGAGCTTTTTTTGTTGAATAAACTACTCGATGTTGCAGGTGAATACGAAATTCGTCGCCGCTGAAACCACCACCTGCACAAACACCCAGATTCCAATCAGGATCCAGCCAAGTTTTTGTTTTCCCCGGCCATAAAGAAAGGCTCCAATCAAGGGCAGAATCAAAAAGAAGAACTGCCAGGGCTGCGATACGAAGGTGTCGCAATACCAGAGATTTAATTTCTCACTGACCATGTTTCCTCACCTTGGCAATTCGGTGTCACCCATCAGGTAGGCATCGACGGAAGCCGCGCATTGGCGGCCCTCGCGGATCGCCCACACGACGAGTGACTGTCCACGTCGCATATCTCCGCATGCGAACACTTTCTCACGTGAGGATATATAGGCCCGCGTATCCGCTGCGACATTCCCCCTTGCATCCAAATTCACATCGATCGTATGAAGCAGCCCTTCCCGAACTGGCGAGACGAACCCCATCGCCAAAAGCACAAGGTCGGCATTAAGCGTGAAGCCGCTGTCCGGCACCTCTTGCATCTGTCCATCAACCCGGACGCAGCGTAATCCTGTCACCGTCCCGTTCTTGCCAACAAATTCCTTTGTCAGCACAGAGAAGTCCCGTGCGGCCCCCTCTTCATGCGAGGACGAGGTGCGCAGTTTCAGGGGCCAATCCGGCCAGGTCAGCAATTTGTTTTCTTTTTCAGGCGGCCGCGGCATAATTTCGAGCTGCGTGACGGATAAGGCCCGGTGACGCACTGAGGTGCCGATGCAATCCGACCCCGTGTCGCCGCCGCCGATCACCACGACATGTTTGCCAGTCGCCAGGATTGGTTCGTTCTTCACCTGGGGTTCGCCGGAAACACGGCGGTTTTGCTGCGCCAGAAACTCCATCGCGAAATGCACGCCATCCAGTTCCCGACCAGGAAGAGGCAAATCACGCGGCTTTTCGGCTCCGCCGGCGAGAATTACAGCGTCATGGTCGCGCACGAGATCCTGCGCCGTTAAATCGGCGCCGACATTTACATTGTAATGAAATGTAACGCCTTCGGCGATCATCTGCTCGACACGACGATCGATCAGATGTTTTTCCATTTTGAAGTCGGGAATGCCGTAGCGCAACAAACCGCCGGCTTTCGCCAGTTTTTCGTAGACATGCACATCGTGACCGACGCGCGCGAGTTGTTGCGCGGCGGCAAGTCCTGCTGGACCTGAACCAACGACGGCGATTTTCTTACCGGTTTTGTGCTTGGGCGGAAACGGAATGACCCAGCCTTCTCTGAAACCGCGGTCGATAATTGCGCATTCAATAGATTTGATCGTGACCGGCTGATCTTGAAGGTTCAGCGTGCAGGACGCCTCGCAAGGCGCCGGGCAAATTCTACCTGTGAACTCCGGGAAATTATTCGTCGAATGCAGGTTCTCCAGCGCCCGACGCCAGTCTCCGTGATAAACGAGATCGTTCCAGTCCGGGATCTGGTTGTTGACCGGGCACCCGTTGTGGCAAAATGGAATGCCACAATCCATGCAGCGGGAGGCCTGCCCGCGCGTGGCCTCTTCCGACAGCGGAATGACGAATTCGTCATAGTGACGTATCCGGTCGGCTGCAGGCTTGTATTTGCGATCCTGCCGATCGATTTCGAGAAAGCCGGTCACTTTGCCCATGTTGCTTTCAAACCCCTCGCCTCGGGCGACGCATCAGCATCGCCGATTGGATGCCCGGAGCAAAAATTCCGAGCCATGCCGTTCCTGCCTCCGTCGCAAACACAGGTCATTGCGACAGCTCGTCTCGATGACTTGTCAGGCCCCAGCCGCCTTCAATGCGGGAGACTGTCCCCGACGCGCATTCATTTCATAAAGGGCGCGCCGATATTCAACCGGCATCACCTTCAAGAATTTGTTTTTGCTGTTTTCCCAGTCATCCAAAATCTCGCGCGCACGCGTCGAGCCAGTGTATTTAAGATGGTTGGCGATCAGATGCCGCAAACGTTCGGAGTCGTATCGTGTCATGTCGCTCATAATGTCTACGCGACCATGTGCAGCGAGATCATTGGTCTGGTGATAGGCCTTCTCCATCGCCAGCTCCTCGCTCTGCATAGGCTCAAGATCGACCATTGCAAGATTACATCTGGTGGCGAAATCGCCGTTTTGATCGAAGACGTAGGCGACGCCGCCCGACATTCCAGCCGCAAAATTTCGACCCGTCTCGCCAAGCACGACCACCACGCCGCCGGTCATGTACTCGCAGCCGTGATCTCCGACGCCCTCGACGACGGCATAGGCGCCGGAGTTACGCACGGCGAAACGCTCACCCGCGACCCCCCGCAAATAACATTCGCCAGCGATCGCGCCATAGAGAACCGTATTACCGACGATAATCGAATGCGCGGGATCAATTTTCTGGGCAAGGCGGGATGGATGGACAATCAGCTTTCCGCCCGAAAGTCCTTTACCAACGTAATCGTTCGCAACGCCTTCCAGACGCAAGGTAACGCCACGCGCGAGGAAGGCCCCTAGACTTTGGCCAGCTGTTCCGGTCGCACGAATATCTATCGTGTCCTCAGGCAGACCAGCATGTCCATAGATCCGCGCCACCTCGCCCGAGAGCATGGCTCCGAGCGCACGGTCGACATTTTTAACAGCAACATCAATCGATACTTTCGCGCCGCGATCGAGAGCCGGTCGAGCTTCTGTGATTAATCTATTGTCCATCACTTTCTCAAGACCATGATCCTGTCTGGAGCTGTGACGCACGATAGCGCCTTCGCCGTGCGGCTTGAGGAAAAGTTTCGAGAAATCGAGGCCGCGCGTTTTCCAATGCGAGATCACGTCGGTCTTGTCGAGCATCTGCATCTGGCCCACAAGCTCGTCGAACCTGCGGTAGCCCATCTCGGCCATCAATTCGCGCACTTCTTCGGCAACAAAGAAGAAGAAGTTGATGACATGTTCTGGCTGACCAACAAAACGTTTACGCAGGACCGGATCCTGGGTCGCAACACCTACCGGACACGTATTCAGATGGCATTTGCGCATCATGATGCATCCGGCGGCAATCAAGGGAGCCGTCGAGAAGCCAAATTCGTCTGCTCCAAGCAGCGCGCCAACAATGACGTCACGCCCCGTGCGCAATCCGCCATCGACCTGAACAGCAATGCGTGAGCGCAAACCATTCAGCACCAACGTTTGATGGGTTTCGGCGAGTCCGATTTCCCATGGCGACCCTGCATGTTTGATAGATGTCAACGGTGATGCGCCGGTGCCGCCGTCATAGCCTGAAATGGTGACATGATCGGCACGTCCTTTGGAGACCCCGGCCGCAACAGTTCCGACGCCAACTTCCGACACAAGTTTGACCGAAATATCAGCTTTGGGATTTGCGTTCTTGAGATCGAAGATCAGCTGGGCCAAATCCTCGATTGAGTAGATGTCGTGATGGGGCGGCGGCGATATAAGACCCACTCCCGGCGTTGAGTGACGCACCTTGGCGATCACCGCATCGACCTTGTCGCCCGGTAATTGCCCCCCTTCGCCTGGTTTCGCGCCCTGCGCCATTTTTATCTGGATCATATCCGCGTTGACGAGATATTCTGTCGTCACGCCAAATCGACCGGAGGCGACCTGTTTAATCGCCGAGCGCTTGGAGTCGCCATTAGGCTCAAGCTTGAAGCGTTCCGGCTCTTCACCGCCTTCACCTGTGTTCGACTTGCCGCCAATGCGGTTCATCGCGATGGCCAAAGTTGTGTGAGCCTCGCGGGAAATCGATCCGAAGGACATCGCCCCGGTTGAGAAACGCTTGACGATTTCACTCGCCGCCTCAACCTCACCGAGTGGAACTGGCGTGCGACCATCCTCTTCGGCGCTTCGTATGCGGAAAAGGCCACGTAAATTCAGGAGACGTTGATCCTGCTCGTTCAATTCCTTTGCATAAGCGCGATATTGATCGCGCGCATTTCCACGCACGGCATGCTGGAGCAATGAAACCGTATGGGGCGTCCAGCTATGCGCCTCGCCGCGTATACGGAAAGCATAATCGCCGCCCACATCAAGGGCCTCGCGGTAAACCGGCGCATCGCCAAAAGCCAGCTTGTGTCGACGCACAGTTTCTTTGGCGATCGCATCGAGATCGACGCCGTCAATGCGAGTAGTCGTGCCGGTGAAAAATTCATCGACAAAACTCTGCGCCAGTCCCACAGCGTCGAAGATTTGCGCGCCACAATAGGATTGATAGGTGGAGATGCCCATTTTCGACATCACCTTCAAAAGCCCCTTGTCAACCGCCTTGATAAAACGCTTGACGGCTTCATGCGGATCGACATCCGCTGGCAAATCCTTCACCGACGCCTCGAGCGTATCGAAAGCGAGATAAGGATTGATCGCCTCGGCGCCATAGCCCGCAAGGCAGGCGAAGTGATGAACTTCGCGCGCTTCGCCAGTTTCGATCACCAAACCCACGGAAGTGCGCAATCCCTTTCGGATCAGATGATGATGCACGGCCGCCGTCGCCAAGAGCGCCGGGATGGGAATGCGATCAGGCCCAACCATGCGATCCGACAGTATGATGATGTTGTATTTGCCGGTTACGGCGTCCTCAGCGCGCTGGCAGAGATGATTGATCGCCGCACGCATGCCCTCTGCGCCTTTGGCAGCGTCGTAAGTGATCTCCAGCGTCTTGGTGTCGAAACTGTCCTCGACCATGCCAATGCAGCGGATTTTTTCGAGATCCTCGCTGGTAAGGATCGGTTGACGCACCTCCAGTCGCTTTTTGTTCGCCGATCCCTCATGATCAAGAATATTCGGTCGTGGACCGATGAAAGACACGAGGCTCATGACCAGCTCTTCGCGGATCGGATCGATCGGGGGATTGGTCACCTGGGCGAAATTCTGCTTGAAGTAGGTATAAAGCAGTTTCTCCTTGTCGGATAGCGGCGAAATCGGCGTATCCGTTCCCATTGAGCCGACGGCTTCCTGGCCTGTCACGGCCATAGGATAGACCAGAAGATCGAGATCCTCCTGGGTGTAACCGAAAGCCTGCTGACGATCGAGCAGAGACACGTCAGCCCGCGCCGAGCGCGCCTCGACAGGCCTGAGATCTTCAAGCTGGATCTGCGTTCGCGCCAGCCATTCCTTGTAAGGATGGGAGTTCGATAACTCCTTCTTGATCTCCTCGTCTGAAATAATCCGACCCTGTTCAAGATCGACGAGCAACATACGGCCGGGCTGAAGTCGCCATTTAGTGACAATCTTTTCCTCCGGAATCGGCAGAACGCCCATTTCCGAGGCCATCACGACGAGGCCGTCATCCGTCACAAGATAACGCGCCGGCCGCAGTCCATTACGATCCAACGTGGCGCCGATCTGACGACCATCGGTGAAGGCCATTGCAGCGGGGCCGTCCCAAGGCTCCATCAAGGCGGCGTGATATTCGTAAAAAGCCTTACGATCGCTATCCATCAGGGGGTTGCCGGCCCAGGCCTCGGGAATAAGCATCATCACCGCGTGCGCTAGGGAGTAGCCGCCCCGCACGAGGAATTCGAGCGCATTGTCGAAGCAGGCCGTATCAGACTGACCTTCATAGGATATTGGCCAGAGTTTGCTGATGTTCTCGCCAAACAAGGGCGAAGACACCGAGGCCTGTCGCGCCGCCATCCAGTTCAGATTGCCGCGCAGCGTGTTGATCTCGCCATTATGGGCGACAAAACGATACGGATGGGCCAGACGCCACGATGGGAATGTGTTGGTGGCGAAACGCTGATGCACGAGCGCCAGAGCAGAAACGAACCGAGGGTCTTTTAAATCGCGGAAATAATCGCCCAGTTGCGAGACAAGAACCATACCCTTGTAAACGATGGTGCGCGACGAAACTGAGACGGAATAGAGCTCCCGGCCGCGTTCGCCGAGTTTATAGACCTCGTTGGACGCCGATTTGCGACCAAGGTAGAGGCGACGCTCGAAATCGTCACTATCGCCGACATCGGGGCCCTTGCCGACGAACATTTGCGCATGGAAGGGCTCGACAGCGCGCACGGCATCGCCAAGATCGGAAGAGTCCACCGGCAGATCGCGCCATCCAAGAACATTCAAGCCCTCGGCGCGCATAGCGGCTTCGATCATCTCACGCGCCCTGGCGCGGGTTGCGGCATCGCGCGGCAGAAAATACTGGGCAATGGCGTAGTCCCCAACTTCCGGAAGACTGAAGCCGATTTTAGCGCATTCTTCCGCAAAGAACTGATGCGGGATTTGCACGAGGATGCCACAACCGTCGCCGAGCTTCGGATCGGCGCCCACAGCGCCGCGATGATCAAGGTTGAGGAGGATCTGGAGACCCATCTCAACGATCTCATGGCTTTTGTGATTGTGCATGTTGGCGACAAAGCCGACGCCACAAGAGTCATGTTCCTTTGATGGGTCGTATAACCCCTGAGCCACGGGTAGTAGCGGGTCACGGCCGATGGCGACCTGCGCGGCGGCGTCAGCAGATTGCCGCTCGGCAATAACCTGAAAGACCTTAGTCATTGAGACATCTCCCGGATCGGCGCGGCCGAGGCGCAAGACCCATTGCATTCGTTCTTAGCGCGTAAATCACGTCGCAGGGGATGCGTCCCGCACTGGCGGATTTTTATCCCTGCATTGACTGTCTGCGACCTTTGTTTCGCAGCTTGGGACCGTGTCAGACCGCCTGTGTTGTCAATCCACCTAAACGGATATATGCAACGACGGGCGGTTATGTGACAAAAACCGTTTGGATACAGTTTTTTAGACAGCTTTCCGATAGCAGCAAAAGGTCAGCAGCACTGACTTAACATTTACCGGGATCGTGCCAGATTTATCTCCGGCTTACAAGCGACTCATAATCAATAAGAAGAGCGGACGTTCCACCCCTCGACAATAGATGCGATCCCATTGAGACTTGAGAGCATTATCGCCGCCAAATAAATTTATTGTCTAATTAAAACAGATACCTGCGCAATTAAAGACGGCTCGAAACACTCAAAATAAAAGAGGCGCCCGGAGGCGCCTCTTATTTTTCAAACCTGGCGGATCGTTTAGGCCGCTTTGGACTCTACGATGGTCGCCGTAGGCGCCTCGACTCCAATCTCTATGCGACGTGGTTTCTGAGCCTCGGGGATCTCCCGGACAAGATCGACATGCAGCAGTCCATTCACCAAACTGGCCCCGGTCACGACAACATGATCGGCGAGCTGGAAGCGACGCTCGAAAGCACGGGCCGCAATGCCCTGGTGCAAAATCTCACGTCCTTCGACAGGACCAGACTGCTCTCTTGACCCTTTGATAGAGAGGGTATTCTCCTTGCTCTCTATAACGAGCTCATCCTTCGAGAAGCCGGCGACTGCCAAGGTCACGCGGTAGGCGTTTTCACCCGTGCGCTCGATATTGTAAGGGGGATAACTTGAAGCCCCATCAAAACCGCTGGTCTGATCAAGAAGATTGAAAAGTCTGTCGAAACCGACCGTCTGGCGGTAAAGCGGGGAAAGATCGAATTGACGCATGTTATATCCTCCAGATGAAGCGACATTCAGCGCAGATGCGTAATTGCGCTGAGCGGTTCGCGCGTCCGTTTTGGCCCACGCAGATACGGACTTGGGAAGCCTTGAACCGGCTTTCAAGGGACAGATCTGTCAGACTGAATGTGTAAATTTACCCTATCCTGAAGGACATTCGCTTACTTGACCAGTCCAAAGGTCCTGAGGAGCCCCCACGTGAGGACCCATGATTGATCTGATGGCTACGACTGACAATCCTGTGCCGCAGGGCGCCCGGGTTTATGGCTTGCGAACACAAGATGGCCGGGAATTGAGGGCGGCGGTCTTTCCCGGCATTGGCCAGGCGCGCGGCACGGTGGCGCTGTTTCAGGGCCATAACGAATTCATAGAGAAATATTTCGAAACCATCGAGGAGTTGCGCCGAAGGGGCTTTGATGTGGCAACCCTCGACTGGCGTGGCCAGGGCGGCTCCGAACGGGAGCTTGAAGACACCAGAAAGGGGCATGTCGACGATTTCAGCGATTACCAGCTTGATCTCGAGGTCTTTCTTACGGAGATTATGGCGCAGAGGCCTCAACCCTGGTTCGCTTTAGGTCACTCAATGGGTGGAGCGATCCTGCTGGATATGGCTTACGCGGCTCGTCCGCCGTTCCAGCGCATGGCGCTGATCGCGCCAATGATTGACCTCGCAAACATTTCGTTTCCCAAAGGCGCCAGGTGGCTGGCTGAGACGCTCGACATGATGGGTCTGGGGGGGATGTACATCCCTCTGGGACGCGGCATATCGATTTTGGAGCAACCCTTCGAAAATAACCGGCTGACAACAGACCCTGCGCGTTTCAACCGTAACGCCACCATAGCCCGTCAAAATCCGGAGCTGATAATCGGCGACCCCACAATCGGATGGGTCAACGCCGCCTTTCGGTTGATGGGAAGATTCGTCGCGCCGGAATACCCGCGCCGCATCCGCACGCCAATTCTTGCATTTACCTGTGGTCGGGAACAAATTGTGTCGAATAACGCAATTGAGCGTTTCATCGGCAATCTGAACAATGCGTCCCTGATCGCCGTTCAAGGCGCCAAACACGAACTTTTGATGGAACGCGACATATTTCGCGAACAGTTCTGGCGCGCCTTCGACGCTTTTATCCCCGGCGAGATGCAAGCCTGAAATTGTCTTCTCAGATGAGAGTGATTGATCGAGTTCAAAAGTGAAACTCTATCCCGCCAACACATCGAGCGCGATGCGGTGCAACGCCGGGTCGCCGCACGCGACGATGTCGCCGCCGGCGGTGGGGTCGCCGCCCTCCCATGTCGTGACCACCCCGCCAGCGCCTTTAATGATCGGGATCAGAGCAACAATATCGTAGGGTTTCAGATCGCTTTCGACGACCAGATCGACATGTCCCGCGGCCAGCGCGCAATAGGCGTAACAATCGCCGCCATAGCGCGAAAGTTGAACGCGACTCTCGATACGATGAAAATCTGCAAGGCGTTGCGGCGCAATCAGCGATGGCGAAGTCGTCATCAAAGTAGCCTGCGCCAGGGTCGGACAAGAGCGGGTCGTGAGCCGACGCTTTTCCTCGCCATCGGTCTGCCCGGCGGCGGCCCTGACCGGACCCCGCCAAAAAGCCTTTGAACCGTCTCCAATGAAACGTTCACGACTGAAGGGTTGATGCATCATACCGAAACAAGGCCTTCCATGATGCAACAGACCGATCAGTGTACCCCATGTCGGAAAACCGCAAATAAAACTTTTGGTGCCATCGATCGGATCAATAACCCAAACGAATTCAGCCTGCGGGTTCTCCGCGCCAAACTCCTCGCCGATAATGCCATGATCTGGGAAGGTGTTTTGAATCATTCGTCGCATAACAATTTCGGCTGAACGATCGGCCTCGGTCACGGGATCGAAAGCCCCGCCATGCGCCTTGTCTTCTGCGGCGATAGTTGTGCGAAAAAATGGCATGATCGTCTCGCCCGATAGTGTGGCAAGGCGATTAACAAATGCTTCAAAATCAACGGCGCTCATTAGATCTCCGGAGCGGTCAGAAACTACTCCGCCGCCGCTCGGGGGGAAATTCCGCCCATGAGGAGCTCGCGCTCGATATCATGGGCCAGGCCGAGGATGACTTCGGCGAGATGGCTAGCGACCTCTTCAAAAGCCGGCTTTTTACAAATTAGCGACTCGTCCATATAGAGGCTGCGCGATACCTCTATTTGCAAAGCATGCCAGCCCATATCCGGCCGACCAAAATGTTCGGTTATAAACCCGCCAGCATAAGGCCGATTACGCTCAACATAATATCCGCGAGTTTTGAGTCTTTCCTCGACCCCTTCGACAAGAGGCCGCGCGGCGCTGGCGCCATATCGGTCGCCAAGGACAAAGTCCATACGCCGTTTCTCACGCGGGCCGCCAGACGGCATGGAATGACAATCGATCAATACCGCCAGGCCAAAACGCTGCGTTGCACGCTCCATCAGTTGGCGCAAAGCCGAATGATAGGGACTATAGTAAGTTTCGACCCGTCTGATCGCCTCGGAGACAGAGAGACGCTCGCGATAGATTTCTCTCGCGTCCGCCACAACCCTTGGAATGGTGCCCAGACCAGCGGCGACGCGCAGAGAACGCGTATTCGAGAAGGCTGGCAAAGGTTCCTGAAAAAGTTTTGGGTCAAATTCAAAAGGCTCGCGATTCAGGTCGAGATAGGCGCGCGGCACATGCGCCAGCAACAGTGGCGCCCCGATATCTCTTGATGCGGCAAAGAGCTCGTCGACGTAGGCATCCTCGGAACGTCGCAACGTCGCAAGGTCAAGCCGAGTGCTGGCCAAAAAACTGTCCGGGTATCGGCGACCCGAATGCGGTGATGAAAAAACAAGAGGCGACAGAAGCTCGTCAGGCTCGACGACCTCATAGGGAGGGAAGAACTCGCAGACCGCAGGCGCTTCCTTAGGCTTCAGTCCGTGTTTATCGAAAATCTTTTTGATGTCGTCCATGGGACCGCCCTGACCCATTGAGAAGGCGCACTGGCATGAATAATCTGAAGGTTAAGTTAACCTCTCGGCAGAGGATTTTCACCTCATATTTACAAAAATGCGATTTGTATCGCTAAAACAGCCCAAAGTATGATCGAAGAGGACAACCATGGTCGACGCGTTGACGCCGAAAATTCTGCTTGCCGAGGACGATAACGACATGCGTCGGTTCCTGGTTAAAGCCCTCCAGCAGGCCGGCTATGAAGTCGCTTCCTTCGATAATGGCCAATCCGCCTACGACCAACTACGGGTCGAGCCTTTCGAACTCCTGCTGACCGACATTGTAATGCCAGAAATGGACGGGATCGAACTTGCCCGCCGCGCCACCGAACTCGACCCTGACATAAAGGTTATGTTCATCACGGGTTTCGCCGCTGTGGCTTTAAACCCCTCGAATCATGCCCCTCAACAGGCGAAAGTCCTTTCAAAACCGTTTCATCTGCGCGATCTGGTGAGCGAGGTCCAGCGCATGCTGGCCGCCTGATCCGGCGGGAAAAGACTTGCCCGGCCCGGCGTATTGGTCTATTGCCACTGGAAATTTTCTGTTCACAACGAACCTCTGGCCGCCCGACAGGCGACGCTGGGGGTTATTCCTTTTAGCCAGAAGGTCGATGGTTATGAAAAAAGACATTCACCCCGATTATCACACGATCAAGGTCGTGATGACGGATGGGACTGAGTATTTCACTCGCTCGACCTGGGGCAAGGAAGGCGACACCATGAATCTTGATATCGATCCAAAGACTCATCCTGCATGGACGGGCGGATCGACTCAACTGCTCGACCGCGGCGGACGCCTCTCGCGCTTTAACTCGCGTTTTGGCAACATGAGCTTCGGTAAAAAGTAAACGTCGAGATCGACATCTGTCTCTTTAAACAAGCCCCGGAATCTGCTGCGGCTTTTTTTGTATCGAGACGGAATAATCGCTTCAAGCCATGAAGGCTTCACGAAGTTGATTGAGTTGTGTCTGCACAGGACTGGTCTCTGTATGCAGCCAAATGATGGGTTCCTGCGCGCTTCCATAGAGTAATCGGTCGAGATGCAGAATTCGGGCCTGTAGCCGCAGAGATAAAAGAGAAAGCTCCTTAAGACGCTCTGGCAAAAGCTGGAACTGCTCCGGTGCTGAGGCCAATTCCTGTTGCTCCAGCTTCACTCGACGGCGGTTGCTCTGGGATTGCCGAAGAGTCATTTCGCCCTCGTTGACGGCGCGCTGAAACAGTAGCCAGGAGGCAATTTGCATGAGCCGGGTGGTGAGACGCATGCTCTCAGCTGCATAAGCCCGTGAGAGATATCTCGACAGCGCCTTCGCCTCGATGCGTCCCTCAATGTCAAGATAGGCGGCGGTTTCCTCGACTAGTCCCATGCCCTCGCGAAACATTTCGTTGAACGCGTCCGAGGCCGCAAGTTTTGCAGCAAAGGAGATGGGTGCAGGATTTCCGTCTGTCCAGGTATTATTTTGACACATCGAGAGCCCGTACAAGTTACACAGGAAGATCCCTGACTCAACTTGACGGCAAACTAGCGCAAGATACCAAACCTTGCGCGCTTAGTCTTTTTTTAACCTTAACCGACCCCCCCCCTATCCTAACGTACATTGCGCAAGTCGCCGATGAAACCAGGATTAACCAGCCCATTAACCACGGCGCCGGGCCTCGCCTGAGCGACATGTGAGAGTTTGGTAAAACCAAAGCATACCGAGACCAACAGCATGACACGCAGAACCTGCGATAAACTGATGGATGAGTAGGCGCACAGGAAATCCGATCGCTTTCTCCGACGAGACTGACCGGAAAGATTATCTTTTTTAACTAAATTATCCGCCTTTTGGGTTCCTGCCGGTTTTGGGAATTGAAGGCGAGCCTCTCGCTGCAACATGGCCGGAATCCTCTAGTCTGACTTCGGACTACAAAATTTTATCAAAATGGTTAATAAATCATGAAAGCTGAACTATTTCGTGTGCCGGAAAACCCGCTATGACTTGACGTAATCCCGCCCCGGCTTCATGTGCTCCTTTCAGGCGTTTCGAGGTACTTTCGATGATCCGCTCCGCTTTGATGAACGTGATGACTGCGGCAGCCATAAAAGCGGGTCGCGGACTTAAACGTGATTTCGGTGAAGTCGAAAATTTACAGGTTTCGATCAAAGGTCCAGGAGATTTCGTGACAGCGGCCGATAAAAAGGCCGAGAAAACGGTGTTTGAAGAACTCTCGAAGGCTCGTCCAGGCTACGGATTTAGCATGGAAGAGTCCGGCCTCATCACCGGCTCAGACAAAAGCCACACATGGCACATCGACCCACTCGACGGCACCTCCAATTTTCTGCATGGACTGCCGATTTTCGCCGTTTCAATCGCGCTGGAGCGCGAAGGTCAACTCGTAGCCGGCGTGGTCTATAACCCCGCCACCGATGACATGTTTGTCGCTGAAAAGGGACAAGGCGCATATTTTAATAACAGACGCATGCGCGTTGCGGCTAGGCGCAATTTGTCTGAGTCGATGGTTGCATGTGGCATCCCTCCCCTCGCCCGCGTGCGTGACCATGAGTCGTTCAAGCGCGAACTCGCAGCAGCCATGTCCAAAATCGGCAACATTCGCCGTCTTGGCGCTGCGGCGCTTGATCTTGCCATGGTCGCTTGTGGCCGTTTTGATGGCTACTGGGAGCGGGGAATTAATACATGGGATATCGCGGCCGGCGTCGTTCTGGTGCGCGAGGCAGGCGGTTTCGTAACAGACTTTGCCGGGGCTGCCGATATGCTCACCAAGGGAGAAGTTTGTGCAGGCAATGAAATTATTCACCGCCAAATGGTCGAATTAATGAGGAAAATTTGACGACGGGAGACGTTTCGGATGACGAGCGATCGGGAATGGCCCGAATACGTCTCCGCACGGATGGAGACTGGTCAGACCTCCTCGATCTGTGGGTAGCGTCATGGCGGAACATTTTCCCAGATATTGATTTCGATACGCGGCGCGACTGGCTGACCCAACAAATCGAGAAACTTGAAGCCGCCGGGGCGCAAACTCTTTGTCTAATCGAATTAAACCCGTTGTCTCTGGCCGGTTTCGTAACCATCGATCCAGCCACAGGATGGCTCGATCAGATCTGTGTCGACCCAGGTTGTTCCGGTAAAGGCTATGGAAAGCAACTGCTGGTTGCCGCCCAGAAGCTCTCGCCGCAGATAGTTCGACTGGACGTCAACATCGAGAATGTGCGGGCCATTCGCTTCTACGAGAGAAACGGTTTTATCAGGACCGGCGTCGGCAACAATCCGCTCTCAGGTCGCGCTACGATCAAAATGGAATGGCTACCGTCCTAGTAATTATGGTCAGGGCTTGTCGCCGACATGGGCGATACGGATCATATTGGTGGCGCCGGGCGAACCAAATGGCATGCCCGCCACGATAATGATCCTATCCCCCACCTCGCCGAAACCTTCACTTCGTGAATATTCGCAGGCGCGACTGACCATGTCCTCGATATCGACGGCGTCGCGCGTCTCAAGCGCATGGACGCCCCAGACCAGCGCCAGCCGGCGCGCTGTATCGCGTTTTGGCGTTAAGGCAAGGATGGGTGATTGCGGGCGTTCGCGTGCAATACGCAAAGCGGTCGATCCCGATGAAGTCCAGGCGCAGATCGCTTTGGAATGCAACGTCTGGGCGACATCGCGCGCAGCGACGGCAATGGCGTCCGCCGATGTCGGGTTCGGCAATTCGCTGCGTTGCGCATTGATGATCGAACGATAGGTCGCATCAGTTTCGACCTCCTCTGCGATACGGCTCATTGTCGCGACCGCGTCCTGAGGATACTGTCCGGCGGCGCTTTCCGCCGAAAGCATCACGGCATCCGCGCCCTCAAAGACGGCGGTGGCGACATCGGACACCTCAGCGCGCGTCGGCAGGGGCGAAAGGATCATCGACTCGAGCATTTGCGTCGCAATGACTACCGGTCTGCCCAGTCGGCGTGCTGAGCGGTTAATACGTTTTTGTAGGCCGGGAACCCGCTCCAGCGGCACCTCGACGCCGAGATCGCCACGCGCAACCATCAACGCGTCGGAAACCTCGATTACATCTTCTAACCTAGTGATCGCCTGTGGTTTCTCGATCTTGGCCATCACCAGTGCGCGACCCTGAGTGATCTGCTTGACCTCGATCACGTCTTCCGGTCGCTGAACGAATGAGATGGCGACCCAATCGACTCCTTGTTCCAGAGCGGCGTCCAGGTCGGCGCGGTCCTTTGGCGTCATGGAACTGATTGGAATTTCGGTGTCCGGCAGGCTAACGCCTTTGCGGTTCGACAAACGTCCGGCGACATCGACGACGGCGTGCGCGCGCTCCGGCGATGTTTCGACAACATGTAACCGAACGCGGCCGTCATCGATCAAGATTGTGTCGTTAACTTTCAGCGCCGCTAGAATCTCCGGGTGCGGCAAGCGAACACGCGTGGCGTCGCCCGGCGTCGGATCGGAGTCGAAAACAAAAACATCGCCTTTGCGAAGGTGAACGGAGCCCTCTTCGAAGGCCCCGATTCGTAATTTTGGACCTTGCAGATCGGCAAGAATGCCTATGGCGCAGGACAGCTCCACCTCGATTTCGCGAATGAGCCGCACATAGGCGGTAAGAGCGGCATGATCCGTATGGCTCATATTTATGCGAAAAACGTCTGCGCCTGCCCGCACTAGTCCAGCTATGACCGCCTTGTCCACCGTTGCAGGTCCCAACGTGGCGATTATCTTGATGCGCCGCAGCCTTCTCATAACCTGTCCATTATCCTTCCCCGGAACTCGTGTCCGGACTGATAGGTCTATTGCGGCGCCGTTGTGTTCGGGTCGGTGAGCTGAACGGTCCAGCTCTTGGCGTCACGTCCTGTGTCAACCTCGAAGAAACCCGTCCGGTCATAACCGCGGGCGAAACAATCCTCGCGACCATCGATCCGGAATTCGCGATCGCGCGTGCACATGAAAGCCTTACCTTTCCACTCACCACCGCGTTCATCCATGGCATAGACATAGTAGTATTGCGCGGCGAGAGGACCCCGCAAAAGCGTTTCGCAGGCGGAGGGACGTAAATTCCACCAGCCTTCGGAGAGCCAGTTGCGCCCATCGGTGTAGGCCAGTGCGATGCTGACGCGCGTCGTTGTGTTATTGCACAAACGAAAATCCGCCTGAGCCGACCCCGACAGGGCCAGCAAGACAAAAGAAGTCGAGAGAGCAGAAACACCTCGTAACATGTCGCTCACTGGGGATGATCATGCGCCGCGACACAAGGACTCGCCCTCGCCCGACGATCAGAAATGACTGAAAATCCAAACCATGTGGGGACAAATTTGTCCAGTCTGCAGATCAGTGACGTGCCCGGAGTAGCTATCTGGCGAGCAACCGCGCCGCCCGCACCGCAAAATATGTCAGGACGCCGGAAGCGCCGGCGCGTTTGAACGCCAACAGACTTTCCATCATCACGCGGTCGCCGTCTAGCCACCCCTTTTGCGAGGCCGCCATCAACATCGCATACTCTCCCGATACCTGATAGGCGAAGGTCGGCGCATGGTAAGCGTCGACGACCCGGCGAATGATATCGAGGTAAGGCATCCCCGGTTTCACCATGACCATGTCGGCGCCCTGCTGCAGATCCAGTTCAACCTCATGGAGCGCCTCGTCCGAATTGGCCGGGTCCATCTGGTAGGTGCGCTTGTCGCCGCGCAAAGTCTGGTTGGTCCCGATGGCGTCCCGAAAAGGACCGTAAAACGCCGATGCGTATTTGGCGGCGTAACTCATGATCTGGACGCCCTCAAACCCCTCAGCGTCCAGGGCCGCGCGGATAACGCCGATCCGGCCATCCATCATGTCGGAGGGCGCAATGATGTCGGAGCCTGCGCTAGCCTGGATCACAGCTTGACGGGCAAGCACAGCCACAGTCGCGTCGTTGACCACCTCATCGCCGACCAGCAGTCCATCATGGCCATGGCTCGTATACGGATCAAGCGCGATATCGGTTATGACGCCGATATCCGGATTGGCCAACTTGATTGCGCGGCATGCCCGGCAGACAAGGTTATCCGGATCCAGCGCAACACTGGCGGCTTCGTCGCGGAGTTGGGCGTTAATATTCGGAAATAAGGCTACGGCCGGAACGCCAAGGGCCGCTGCTTCGGCGACGGCTTCGGTGGCGAGGTCGATGGAATATCGAAACACGCCCGGCATGGAAGGGATTTCCTCACGACGGGAGACGCCTTCGACAAGAAAAACCGGCCAGATCAGGTCCGATGCGGACAATGCGTTTTCCCGCACCATCCGCCGCGACCATTCGCTTTTACGGTTGCGTCTTGGACGATGCGGCAAGTTCAAAAGCTGTCCGCCGCCAGAAAGATGATCGGTCATTCCCGCACCTCCAGTCGCCAGAGTGGTCTCACAAGGCTGACCGTTCCGTCAATCGCCCGCTTCCGCGGTTCAAGAGAGCTGCCTATAACAGGAATGCGATAGAAATTTCGCGAGGACGGAGAAATGTCGGTTACGAATAGTATCGGATGGCGTCAAATATTCTTGCGCATATCTGCGACGCTGTTGTGCGCTGTGTCTACCTCCCTTGAGGCCGCCCCGACGTCCAAAACGCCAAAGCCACAACTATCGTTCGGCGCTACCAGGAATAAACTTTCATCTAAAGCCCCGTCGGCAAGGGCAAAAAAGTCCGCAACGACCGAGACCGTGACTGGACAGCCCGCCTCCCCATCAAATACGACCGATAAAAAATCTGGAGAGCGAGCGCCTGCAGCTAAGGATATTTGGCCAACGCCACCCGCGCCGCGTCAGTTTACGTCAGAGACCCCCATCGACACTTCCATCCCGCCCCCTTTACTGCCGAGAGCTTCGCGAATACGAATGAGAGCCTGCGCCGAGGAGTGGACACGAAAAAAACTTGTCGCCAGGAACGATCTTCCGAGATGGCGTGATTTTGCTGCCGACTGCCTCTCTCAAAAAGAGAAGCATTAAAAAACGTCCGGAAATCATTAAAGAATCTCCGGACGTTGTATGGAAGCTTCAAAAGTAACGAGTGTTAACCCTCGCTAGAAATGATGGCTGCTGGTGGCGCAACCTTGGCTTTACGCGGACCGCGCTTTTTGGCCGTGGCCTTGCGAGCGCCCTTCTTGGCCGAAGACTTCCGAGTAGATGTCTTCTTTGTCGCGCGCTTTTTGGTCGCTGTCTTTCGAACAGCCTTTCGAGCGGTCTTGCGCGCCGCTCCTTTGCGGACGCCTTTCTTAGCAGCCGTCTTTTTGGCGGGTTTGCGTTTTTTGGCTGTCGACTTTTTAGCCGAAGCCTTACGCGCCGTTTTACGCACAGCCTTCTTAGCCGCCGCCTTCTTGGCGGGTTTACGCTTTTTGGTGGTAGCTCTCGCCATAATAAGTCCCCTTGATCCGGATTGTCGGAATTTGGTCGACCGACAATACGCGCGATTAACCCAATGAGGTTAATCACTGGTTCAAGTGTTTGTTCACGATGCGCGATGTGTCAACTCCCCCAAGCACCGAGTGAAGCCGCATGAGCCTTACGCGAAGACGCATCGGCGCGCATGCCGACCGGATTTCCAAGACGAAGCGAACTGCTTCTCGATCTGCCCATGGGGAACCCATGGGCGCATCAATCAGTGCGAGACAAATGATACACTCTCTATCGACATCAGTCGGGACGGCTGTGTCCCATCTGCTATAACATTTTTTCAATTATCTGTTTTTTATGAAATTACCCGTAGAGATTACGCACAGGCAATAGGACCGGCGCGCAATTGTTGGTTCTTGGATCAAACCATAATTGGACGTCAATTTTGCAACGGGCGAATAGTGATGTGGAGGCGTTAATTCATTTCGCCTCGCGGGATCAAGGCCATAAATGGCGGCATGAACTGACGCAGAAAACGGTGTTGAAGGTCTCAAAAAAAAATATGTCGATGACGAAAAAATGAAAAAAAATCGTTTGGTCGGGGGCGGCGATTTGTAAAAATCGCGCACTCTTGCGCAGTTTGTGATTCGTTGAGAGCGTAAAATTGAATTACTCAGACGCCGAGTTTACGCCTGAGCAATTCGTTGACGGTTTGCGGGTTGGCTTTGCCGCCGGTCTGCTTCATTACCTGTCCAACAAACCAGCCAAGCATTGTCGGCTTCGTTTTCGCCTGTTCGACCTTGTCCGGATTTGCGGCGATGACTGCGTCGACCGCCGTTTCGATTGCCCCGGTATCGGTCACCTGTTTGAGCCCGCGAACCTCGACGATTTCTTTTGGGTCGCCGCCCTCGCTCCAGACTATCTCGAAGAGGTCCTTGGCGATCTTGCCTGAAATCACATCAGAGGAAATAAGATCGATAATCGCGCCAAGCGCCGCTGCCGAAACTGGCGATTGCACCACATCGAGGCCTTCCTTGTTCAGGCGTCCGAACAGTTCGTTGATGACCCAGTTCGCTGCGAGCTTGGCATCCCGCCCCTTTGCTGTCTCTTCGAAAAAATCTGCGCTGGCCCGCTCCATAACGAGCACCCCGGCATCGTAGGGCGGTAGGCCATATTCGGCGATAAAGCGCGCGCGTTTGGCGTCTGGCAATTCCGGGAGTTGTTCTTTCAGTTTGTTGACATAAACCTGATCAAATTCCAGCGGCAACAGATCCGGATCTGGGAAATAGCGATAATCGTGCGCTTCCTCTTTCGAGCGCATGGACCTTGTCTCGCCCTTACCGGGATCGAAGAGTCGCGTTTCCTGATTGATATTGCCGCCATCCTCCAGAATACCGATCTGTCTGCGCGCCTCGACCTCGATCGCCTGACCGATGAAACGTATGGAATTGACGTTCTTGATCTCGCAACGGGTGCCAAGTGGACCACCGGGACGACGCACGGACACGTTCACGTCTGCGCGCAGGGAACCCTGCTCCATATTACCGTCGCAGGAACCGATGTAACGCAGAATTGTGCGTAGCTTCGATACATAAGCACGCGCCTCATCCGCCGAGCGCATGTCCGGTCTGGAGACAATCTCCATCAAAGCGACACCGCTACGATTGAGGTCAACGTGGCTCTCGGTAGCGGACAGATCGTGAAGCGATTTACCAGCGTCCTGCTCAAGATGCAGACGCTCGATCCCGACGGTGATGCGCTCGGTTGGCGAGACATCGACGATCACGGTCCCCTCGCCGACGATCGGATGTTTGTATTGAGAGATCTGGTAGCCCTGCGGCAGATCGGGATAGAAATAGTTTTTTCGATCGAAAATCGAGCGCAAGTTAATCTGGGCCTCTAGCCCCAGGCCGGTTCGGATCGCCTGACGGACGCATTCCTCATTGATCACCGGCAACATGCCCGGCATGGCAGCGTCGACCAGCGAGACATGGTCATTCGGTGCGCCGCCGTATTCCGCAGAGGCGCCAGAGAATAGTTTGGCGCGGCTGGTCACCTGCGCATGGATCTCCATGCCGATGACGACTTCCCAATCGCCGGTCGCGCCCTTGATATATTTTGAAGGAGCCGGTTGAGACACAGTATCATCCTCGCTCGAACTGACCTTGCAGGCCTGTTGCAATTACCCTGTTGCAATTGTGCCGCTGCGGCAATCGTCTCCGACCAGGATTCCTGTTCAGGGTCGCCGGCCGGTCTCGTAATCCGCGCTATCGCCTTTCGGCGCCTTATCGCCCATTAACCGCTCTTCATACTGGATCGACCACTCGATGATCGAGGTCCAAAGTTTCATCGCTACTTCGACGGAGAGACCCTCCCTTCGCGATGCGCCAAGAACCCGAGCCAGCACCTCATCTACACGCTCGGGGGCGCGCGCCGGTATGCCGAGGCCAGGCTTGACGCGCGCAGCACGTTCGATCTGACGCTGCCGTTTCGCCAGCAATGCGACAAGCTCGTCGTCGATTTCATCGATTACCCGGCGGACATCAGACATCTCGTCCTGTAGGGCCTGCAAATTGATATCGCCGTCAGGGTGCTGCGTGCTCATGATCAGGCTCCACGCCACCAGGCTTGCGGATAATCGATTTTTGGCGCCGCCTCTTCAAGAGCGCCGGCAAGCGTGAACAGTGTTTCCTCATCGAAAGGGCGTCCGATCAATTGCAGACCCAGCGGCAATCCATTAACCGCGAGGCCGCAGGGCACCGACACGCCCGGCAGACCGGCCATGTTCACCGTCACGGTGAAGACATCGTTGAGATACATTTCAACAGGATCGGTCGAGCCCTGCTCGCCCAGGGCAAAAGCCGGCGTGGGCGTGGCGGGCGTGAGCACGGCGTCCACCCCAGCCGCGAAGACCGAATCGAAGTCCTGCTTGATCAGGCTGCGAACCTTCTGGGCTCGGACATAATAGGCGTCGTAATACCCAGCGGAGAGGACATAGGTGCCAATCATGATGCGACGACGCACTTCCGGGCCGAAACCCCTGGCGCGTGTCTTCTCGTACATATTGGCGATGTCGCGACCCGTCTCGCGAATGCCATATCGTACCCCGTCGTATCGCGCGAGATTGGAGGAGGCCTCAGCGGGCGCAATGATATAGTAAGTCGGAAGCGCGTATTTTGTGTGCGGCAGCGAGATTTCGACGATCTGCGCTCCGGCGTCCTTGAGCCAGGCGACGCCCTGATCCCATAGCGCAAGGATCTCGGATGAGAGCCCATCGAGCCGATATTCTTTCGGTACGCCAATGCGCCTGCCCCTCAGCGATGCGCCCAAAGCCAGCTCGTAATCAGGTACCGGCGCGTCAACGCTGGTTGTGTCTCTTGGGTCATGTCCCGCCATCGAACGCAACATGATTGCGGCGTCGCGTACGGTGCGCGTGATGGGGCCAGCCTGATCCAGCGAAGAGGCGAAAGCGACGATGCCCCAGCGCGAACAGCGACCGTAGGTCGGTTTGATCCCGACAGTGCCGGTGAAAGCGGCAGGCTGGCGAATAGAGCCCCCGGTATCTGTCGCCGTGGCTCCCAGACATAATCTTGCGGCGACAGCAGCGGAAGAACCGCCAGACGAACCGCCCGGCACAATCTTGGCAGTTGGGTCGCCACGACGACGCCAGGGCGAGACCGCCGGGCCAAAAGCGCTGGTCTCATTCGATGAACCCATGGCGAATTCATCAAGGTTGAGCTTGCCCAGGGTCACCGCGCCGTCGCGCAATAGATTGCCCGATACTGTCGATTCATACGTCGGGGTAAAATTACCGAGAATGCGGCTTGCGGCCGTAGTGCGCACACCCTTGGAACAGTAGAGATCCTTTATGCCGAGCGGCAATCCTTCAAGCGGACCGGCTTCACCTCGCGCTATTTTTTCGTCGCTGTGTCCGGCCTGTCGCAATGCGAGCTCTGGCGTCTCGGTGATGAAACAATTTAGCGCGCGCGCCGACTCCATCGCCTCAATGTGCGCGCGGGTCAGTTCGAGCGCCGAAACTGTTTTCGATTTCAGCGCATTGCGCGCCTCGGCAAGAGAAAGATGGGTCAGGTCGGACATTTGTCTCTTTAAATTTTCGGTCTCGGAGGGTTTGTCGTTTACTCAACGACTTTCGGAACGACGAAATAATTATCCTCGCGCGCGGGTGCGTTGGCGAGAATGTCCTCGACAATGCCGCCGTCGTCGACGACGTCGGCGCGTTTCTTCATTTGCATCGGCAGCACAGAGGCAATGGGTTCGACGCCTGCGACATCGACGGCGCCCAGCGCCTCAACGAAGGTGAGGATTGCGTTAATCTCGCCGTTCAGCCGCCCGACTTCCTCTTCCCCGACGGCGATGCGCGCAAGATGAGCGATACGGCGAACCACCGCAGGATCAACAGACATTTTTAACTCCGCCCTTCGGACCGGCCTCCGGGCGCTATAGCGCCTGGGCTTTGAAGGCGCAATGCGTCCGACGCAGGGGGTTTGAGGAATGTTCCCGGCATGTTAGCGAAAAATATGTCAGACGTCGCCCAGCCACTTGAAGAAATCGCTCGTCTCCTTCCTGTTAGAATGCGCATCATGGGGCTTGATCTCGGCACAAAAACCATTGGGATGGCGCTCTCTGATGTCGAGCGCCGCCTTGCCTCGCCACTGGACACCATAAAACGCGTGAAATTTTCCCACGATGCGGCTGAGCTGCTTCAACGCGCGAAAGATTTTGAGGTTGGCGCACTGATTTTTGGCTTGCCCCTGAACATGGACGGAAGCGCCGGCCCGCGCGTTCAGGCCACGACGGCGTTCATTCGCAATTTACGAAAATTGACCGATCTTCCCTGCGGTGTGTGGGACGAGCGATTGTCGACGGCTGCGGTCACGCGCGATCTGATAGCCAATGACGTTTCTCGAGCCAAACGCGCCGACGTCATCGATCGCATGGCCGCCGCTTATATCCTTCAGGGCGCGCTGGATCGTTTATCGAGACTTCCTGAAACGGGGCAAAACTCAATGCGTCATCGCAACTAACTGATTCAAAATAATATTCAAGTCAGTTGAGAGGCATCGGATCCCACTGATGCGAAAGCTTGACAGCTACGTCCGAGGAATGCCAAAAAATCTTTAGTTCATTCAACATTTAATGAGACAAAGAACTATGCAACGACCTGTGTCATCCCGTCACGCAAGTGCGCATGCGTCAGGCCGAAGCACCTCGTCGAAAAATAAAGCTCGTCTTGTCGCCCAACAACAAGTAGAAGTCGGTTCTTACATTTCTGACATAAGCGCCGAGCTGGCTCATATGGCCGGCGCGGCAAAACTGCCCATGCTGGCCTACTTTCTTAATCTGGCGCGGGTAGAAGCTGAGATTGCGAGCCGCAAAAAGGAAGAAAACTGAAATTTGAACTCATTGTTTGTAAACGAGAGAGACCAGATCGTTTCCTGGTCGACGAATACGACCGACGATCTCCAGTTCTACCAGAGCCCCATGCACGGCCTGAGCGGTAAGACCACTCACTCGAACGAGTTCGTTTATCGTTATTGGCGCAGGCCCCAGCAACGACACGATTACCCCGACAGGGTCCCTCTGCGTTGCTACGATCGTTTCAGAATGTTCCCCTTGCAAGAAATTTGGATCTCCGATCGCGGTAAATGAGGGCGCCGGCCCCGCCTCGGCGCGAGCGTAAACAGCCCTCGGCGCGGCAAAGAAATCGATTTCATCGAACAAGGGCTCGTCCCCGCCAGTTTCATCCGTCGCATCGAATAAATCCTTGGGATAGGCGCGCGGTGAGGATCCGGACAGCAATTCAACGACATCCTCCGCCCGCGTGCAGAGATTTGCCCCTTGCCGCAACAAATCGTTGGCGCCCTCGGCCCGCGGATCAAGCGGCGATCCGGGAACCGCGAAGACCTCGCGACCCTGATCATTGGCGAATTTCGCCGTGATCAACGACCCGGAACGACGAGCCGCCTCGACAACGACCGTGGCGCGGCTGACGCCAGCAATCAACCTATTCCGGCGTGGAAAATCCCGGCCGCGAGGCTCCCAGTCGAATGGCATTTCAGATATCAACATGCCCCGCTCGGCGATTTCATCGGCCAGTTTCTGGTGTTCGGAGGGATAGGGCCGCGCATGCCCACCCGCGAGAACGGCGATTGTTCCGGTTGTCAGCGTAGCGCGATGCGCAACGGCGTCGATGCCGCGCGCGAGTCCCGAAACGACAACATAATTCGCACTCGCCAGACCGCGCGCCAAACGCTCCGCAAAAGTCAATCCTACCGCCGAAGCATTCCGCGACCCAACAACCGCAACAGCATCCCGGCTTGTAGAGGAAGCATCCCCCCGCACGGCGAGGATCGGCGGCGCATCGGTGATTTCGCGTAAAAGAGGCGGATAATCCGGGTCGATACTGGCAAGGAAACGTACCCCACTTGCATGTGCGACTGCGATCTCGCGTAAAACCTCGTCGCGTTCCGCCAGCCGGATGACGCGACCACGCAGGGTTTTCGAGACGAGCTCCGGCAAAGCCTCCAGCGCCAGCCGAGCGCCCCCGTAACGATTAATCAACTGACGAAAGGTTCGCGGGCCCGGTATTATGGGTCCGGAAATCCTCTCTGGCCGGTTCTGTGACGCCTTTGTCGGCCAGTAGACGGGAGGTTATCTCGGATGCGGTAATGGGCTCTGGATTGTTGCGAAGCAATTCCAGAACGCTTCGGAAGATGGTCCCGCGCTTGAAATATGGGTTTGGCTTCCGGCGGCGGATGGCGATGGCCCGCAGGCTGTAGTCTGGGGCGATCAGTTTTATGACGGCTTCGACGTGCTTCATATCTTGGCGGAGGCGGGCGGCCTTGTCCCGGTTATCTAGGAGCTGGCCGGCAAGATCGGAATGAAGGCGTCTAAGAGCGGAGAGCGTTGGGTGATTATGTTCCATGCCGCCAGAGATAGGCGCGACAATGGCTTATGTCTTGTGGCGTTTGCGCCATAATACCGCGCGGGCCAATGTTCTCACTGCGGATAAGCCGCAACCAATCAACCAGTTGCTCATCGTCGAGCCGCCCGCCCGGCGCCGTCCCGCTCATCCTTTTTGCCCAATCCGGCTTTCCGCCCCCGCAACCAGACGCGAAATATTTTCACGATGCTTGCGCCAGAGGATAACTGTCATGACGCCAACGACCACGGCGGCGCCGCTTTTGCCAAAGCTGAAGAGCGCAACTGGCGTAACGAGACTGGCGACAAGGGCCGAAAGAGACGAATATCGCCAAATCGCCGCGACTGTGAGCCAGACCACACAGAAGATCACTCCGCTTGGCCAATGCAGACCAAACAGCGCGCCCAGAAAGGTCGCGACACCTTTGCCGCCCTTGAAATTCAGCCAGACTGGCAGGATATGTCCGATAAAGGCTGCGAGACCGGCGATCAGTCCGCCATCCTCCGGCGCCAGCCAGCGACCAATCAACACCGCGACTGTACCCTTCAGCGCATCCAGCAATAACGTCGCCGCGGCAAGATCCTTGCGCCCTGTCCGTAAAACATTGGTAGCTCCGATGTTTCCAGAACCGATTGAGCGCAAGTCCGGCGCCCCGGCGCCTCGGGTCAGCAACAATCCGAAAGGGATTGAGCCCATAAGATAGCCAAACAACAGTGCAAGCGCGTCAGGGATTAGCGTGTTCATGGATCCAGACAAACCAGCGAGTAAAGAACAAAATAGCAAAGTTGATGCTAAAGGAGCCCGCCCGCTCCCGCAACCAACCTCCCCGCGGCGTCTTGCTTCAAGAAGTTTCCCAGCCGTTTGAGCGGACGCCGGGATGAAAATTCGGGCGAGATGGCGCGACTGCGCCAAATTTCTGGCATAAGGAGAGCAAGTCACATGCGGTTTCGAACATGAATAATTCTTCCACAGGTAAAAATGAACGTCGTCAGCGCCCCCGCGCTTTCCGTCTGGAGGGCGACGAGACCGTTCCGCCAAAACCGGCAGATGGTTCCGGGGCCGAGTTGATCGAATCCGAAACCGATGTCTTTGCGCGCGAGGCGGCCGAGCTTGTCGATGGCCTAACCGGTGACGAAGCAGCGATTGAGGCGGCGCAGGCGAACGGCCTGCTCCAAAAATTTGTTTTGTCCTGGGGCGGCGTTTTCGTATCCGCCATTACCGGTCTGTTTTCGCTGGCGTTGAGCATTTGGGCCTGGAATTTCGTCGCCGACCTGTTCAGCCATTCGGCAATCCTCGGCGTGATCGGTCTCACGCTGGCCGGCGCTGCAGCGCTCGCCGCTGGGGTGTTCATTGTCCGCGAAATCCGCAGCATGATGCGGCAAAACCAGATTGCCCATCTGCATCTTGCTCTGGCGGAAGCCCATGCCGCCAATGACCCCAAAGCCGCCCGATCACGGGTTGCTGAACTTAGCCGCCTGTACGCCGAACGGCCCGAGAGCGCTCGCGCACGGGCTATGGTGAAAGAATACGCCAGTCAAATCATGGATGGGCGGGATTTGATTGATATTGCCGAACGCAATCTGGTAGCTCCGCTCGACGAAATCGCGCGCAAGGAGATCGCAGCCGCAGCCAAACGCGTCTCGATCGTGACCGCGATCAGCCCCCGCGCCATACTCGATGTGATTTTCGTCGCCGGTCAGGCCATTGTGCTCATGCGCCGTATCGCTGATATCTACGGTGGACGTCCGGGATTGCTTGGCTTCTTCAAACTGGCGCGTTCTGTTGGCTCGCACCTCGCGATCACAGGGGCCGTTGCGGTCGGCGATACGCTTTTGCAACAGGTTCTCGGCCATGGTCTTGCATCGCGCCTGTCCGCCAAGCTTGGCGAGGGCGTGCTCAATGGCCTCCTCACCGCGCGCGTTGGGCTCTCTGCCATGGCGGTATGTCGCCCGACTCCATTCATCGCCGAAAAAGCTCCCGGCGTCAGCGATGTCGCGCCCTTTCTCTTTGGCGGCAAGGGCAAAGCAACCGGATAGAAATTCGAAAATCGTGAAAATAACAACCTGGAACATCAACTCTGTACGCCTCAGAATGCCGATTGTCGCGCATTTTCTGAATAGCCGCGCGCCGGATGTTCTCTGTCTGCAAGAAACAAAATGTCGCGATGCTGAGTTTCCGACCAAGGACTTCACTGCGCTCGGTTACAGGCATGTGGTCATTAATGGCCAGAAGGGCTACCACGGCGTCGCCATTGTCTCGAAAAAACCCCTGCGTCTCATCGAAAAACGAGATTTTTGCGACAAGGGCGACGCCCGTCACATCGCCGCGGAAGTCGAGAGCAACATCGGCCCTGTCACCCTGCATAATTTTTACGTGCCGGCGGGCGGCGACGAGCCAGATCGCGACATCAATCCTAAATTCGGCCACAAGCTCGATTTTCTCGACGAGATGCGAGACTGGATCGAGACAGAGAACATCGCCAAAGGACGCGTGGTGCTTCTCGGCGATCTCAACATCGCGCCGCTCGAACACGATGTCTGGAGTCACAAGGCCTTATTGAAAGTCGTAAGCCACACGCCCGTTGAGGTGGAGAAACTGATGTCGGTGTTCAGGGCCGGAAAATGGGTCGACGCCCTGCGCTGTTTCGTGCCCAAAGAGGAAAAACTTTACACCTGGTGGAGTTACCGGGCAGCAGACTGGGCTGCTTCCGACAGGGGGCGAAGACTTGATCATATTCTTGTTAGCGAGGAATTTCGCCCGGCCCTGAAAGGTCTTGAAGTTTTGAAAGAGGCTCGGGGATGGGATCGCCCATCCGACCATGTGCCCGTTACGATCGAACTGTCCGAATAGACGGGCTCAACTTATGATCGCACGCGACCTCATGAACAACCAGTTCCCTTATTATGTGACTGCGGACGCGGATCCTGCCTATGTCGCCACCCTTCTATCGCGTTGTCAGGCAGGCGCTATTCAGGTTGTGGACGAACGATTGTCGCCGATTGGCATCGTCACGCGGAGCAATTTATCCGCACTGGAAAAAGACGTCACTCTCACTACTGGCAAAAAAATCCAGTCGATCCGCGAGGTCATGACACCCGATCCCGTTTCAGTGGATGAGACAACGGCGCTGGTCGAAATTATGCGACTGCTTGAAACGCGCCCCCTGAAACGCATTCCTGTCGTCAACGGAGAACGTCTGGTTGGTTTACTGTTGCGCAAACAAGTAATCGACGCGGCCGTGCGATCGACAGAAGTTGAAACCTCCGATATTCGAGACGATGCCAATCGACATAAAGAAAGCGAATTTTCGGCTGCTCATTTCCGCAAGTTGGTTTCGGCGCACGAAAAGTCGCTTAAAGCCGAAGCGGAGCAACGCCGTCGGCAGGTCGAGGCGCTACGCGATCAGCGCATCAAGGAAATGGCGGGAAGACGGCTCTCTGACGCTGCCTGGCGCCAGATGCTGAATAGCTCCCGTGACGCCGCCGCCTCGGGTCTAAGGGAGTTCATGCTGATCCGGTTCCCCTCGCAGCTCTGCAGCGACGGCGGCAGAGCGATCAACGCTCCCGATCCTCGCTGGCCAGAAACGCTACAGGGCGAACCTGCCGATATTTTTCAGCGATGGCGTAACGAATTACAACCACAGGGATTCCAGATCGCAGCCCAGATCGTCGATTTCCCGGACGGTCTGCCCGGAGACGCCGCCCTGTTTCTGATGTGGGGCGGAGGCGAGAGTCGGTAGCGCCTCGACGGTCGCTACCTTTCACCGCTATCAGCCCGCAGGGCGTCCAGAGACTCATACCGCCTCGTCCCCTCGGGCGTGCGCACGCAGACCGAGCCGTCCGAATACATCACATATGTCGAGTCGCCCGCCGTATATCGATCGACTTCCGCAGGCTGCTGGTCGCCCGCGTTGTCTGATCCCGCACGCAAATCTTCTGCAGTGTAGCTAGATGCGATCTCCGGCCTCGATGCGAGGACATCGGATGCTCTACCTCGACGTTGTGTTGTTTCGATCCTTGTTGGCGCTGGAGTCTCTGGCGAGTCAAAAACATACGCCTCATTTGAGACGACGGGGGGAACGGGCGGATGCTGCTCGGGGGGCCTTGCGCGTTTAGGAGGCTCTGGCGCACGTACGGCAGGTCGTGTGGTTAGCGGCTTCAGCGGCTCACGCTCAGCCGTCTGCGTCGCAAGCGAGTCGGATGGCCTTCGAGCTAGAAATCGGATTAACCGACCGATCGCCATCGTGACGACACCGCCTGACAGCGCCATCGCGCCGGCAATGAATTGGCTCCAGCCTCGTTCGATTTGAATATGTTCCCAGCCGGCGACGAGCCAGTACCCGCCAACCAGCGCAAGCAGCCCGCCTGTAGCGATCACGCCCCATCCGGAAAATTCGCGAGTCATCCTGATCCCCTGAGCGACGGGAGTCTTTAGCATAAACCACGTTTCCGGGCAGATGCAGGAAATTGGATTCGAACGATCGAACAACATAAAAATTAAATGACTACTATATTTTATAGTCAATACTTATATTTACTTTTATATAAATATTATAAAATTTTTAATACATATATAATCAGATTAATATGAATATTTTTAGTTTTTATACTATAATTATTTGAGAAATACGTTTTAAAAAAATCTAGATATATGATTATTAAGATAATTAAATTCAATATATAGGAAAAATATGTACTTTATGAATGCTGATAACTGTTAAAAATATTTAATTTCAATATACTAAAAAATATTTTAAAAGCGGCTAGTTGTCGCATAGTATTTAAAACTATCAAACCAAACATCCTCAGTACAGGCTCGTGTAGACGGGATAATCGGCTGTGCGCCGATCTTCCGCCGTTTCGAATAGATGGAAGGGGAAAAATGATGATGAGACTCATGACACGACGCCGCCTCTCGGCGATTGCGGCGTTTCTCGGAGCTATGCTGGGCGTCAGCTTGACGATGACGGACGCACAGGCTCATGGCGGCGTCAAACTCGAACAAGACGAGTGCGTGATGCAGCTCGGGTCCAACACCCTGCACTTCATCGGATACCAGCGAAGTGGCGAGGAGCAGGAGTTTTGTCAGGACATTGCCCAGACAGGACCTACAGTCATTGCCCTGAGCGCCGTTTCGCCCGAGTTGCGCGACATGGCCATTGGGGTGCGCGTCGTCAAGGATGTCGGAGAGACGAACGAAAAGTCCAATCTCGATGCGATCACGGTTGTGAATATCGAACCAAAGGTTTATCGCAACGGCATTCTGACCTTCGAGCACAACTTCAAGGACGCTGGTCATTACGTGGCGCTTGTGACCGTGCGTGATGACCTCGGCAACGAATGGGTGACGCGTTTCCCGTTCGGGGTCGGTCTCTACACTTTCTGGGGAATGATTGAATACATTCTCTACGCGGTCGGTTTTGTGTCGCTGGTGGGCGTCATGTGGTTGGCTCTCCGCGCCAAGGCCAGCAGAGAAGCCGAACAAGCGAGCGTCGCCGCCTGAGGCGCTCGTCAAATCCTACACAATGGCCCGGCTCATGCCGGGCCGTTTTGTTTAAACATAATATCGAATGATTTTATTCGCTTGTTGCCCGGCGCGGGGGCCGGTCCTAATTACTGTTGTGGATCGTTATATCCCCTTCCCGGATCAGGAGAGAAGAATGTCCTTTACACTGGAAGACTTGCCTTACGCCTATGACGCTTTGCAGCCTTATTTGTCACGCGAATCTTTCGAATACCATCACGACAAGCATCATGCGACCTATGTGACGAACGCCAACAATCTCATTAAGGGCACGGAGTTTGAGGGCAAGCCGATCGAGGAAGTCATCGTCGCGGCGCACGGCAAGAATGCGCCAATTTTCAATAATGTCGCTCAGCACTATAATCATCATCACTATTGGAAATGGATGAAGCCAAAAGGCGGCGGACCAATTCCCGGAAAGATCGAGAAGCTTCTTGTCGATAGTTTCGGCTCCGTAGATAAGTTCAAGGAGGACTTCCAGAAAGAAGGCCTGGCGCAATTCGGTTCAGGTTGGGTCTGGCTTGAAGTGAAAGACGGCAAGGCCGCGATCCGCAAAACGCCGAACGCCGAAAATCCGCTTGTCTATGGCGCTGCGCCCCTCCTCGTCGCCGATGTTTGGGAGCACTCCTACTATATCGATTATCGCAACCGTCGCGCCGATTATCTCAAGACATTCCTTGAGCATCTCGTGAATTGGGAGCATGTCGAGGAGATGTATGACGCCGCCGGATAGGCTCAAACCACCCGGTATCAGCGCGGCAGGGAGGCCTGCCGCGCAGCAACGCCGCAAGAAGACGAACCTCAGATTATCACACGTCTGTCTCTGCGAGCTTTTTTAGATTGGCGAGTCCCTGTTCGAATTGCTCTCCAATTCTACGGTCTACGCTCACAAAGGCGTGGATGGCTTTGGCCACGAATTCGTTTCGGCCTGACATATTCCAAACGACTTCTGTCCGCGTCTCCCCCAGCGGATTAAGATCGATATGCACGTCATGGATGGCCCGCATCGGCTTTATCAACTGGAGCCGAAGTCGCACGCGCTCATTCGGACTGCTCTCGGCGATTTTCATTTTCCCTTGGCCGACCTTTCTATTGCCGGCCCAGGACATAATGGCGCCTGCCCCGAGCGGCGAACCCTCGTAGTCAATCGCCTGATCCGGATCGAGCTTCGCCCAGGGAGACCAGCGTTCCCATTCATGAAGATCGTTAATGAGTGGGTAGATGCGCTCCGGCGGCGCGTCGATCACAGTCGATCTTGCGACGCTGAACCTGTCCGGCGACAACGAAATATAAATGATCCCCGCGCTCAGTGCGGCAAGAACAAACAGCAAGAACAGCGTCATTCGCGTTCTCCCCCTGGCGCCCGCAAAGACGGGCGCTGCGACAATGCTAAAACTAGAGCGCCGGGAAGCGCCCGCAACACACGGCTATTAGACGAGACTGGCGCAAAAGGCCTGGATCTTCTGGCAGGCCTGCTCCAGCACCAGCGCGGAAGCGGCATAAGAGATCCTGAAATTCGGTCCCGCTCCGAAAGCCGACCCCTGTACGACGGCCACCCCCTCCGCCTCGAGCAAAGCCGTGACAAAATCGGCGTCGGTCTCAATCGTCTTGCCATCGCGGGTCTTGCGGCCAATAGCGCCGGCACAGGACGGGAAGACGTAAAAAGCGCCCTCCGGCGTTGGACATTCGAGATATTTGGCCTGATTGAGCATCGACACCACAAGGTCTCGACGTTCCTGAAACGCCTTGCGGAAAATGGACAGATGCTCCTGCGGACCATTAAGCGCCTCAACAGCCGCCCATTGGGCGATTGAGCAGGCGCCGGAAGTCTGCTGGCCCTGAAGCAGGTCCATCGCCTTGATCAGTGAACCGGGGCCGGCGGCGTAGCCGATGCGCCAGCCTGTCATCGCATAAGCCTTTGAGACGCCATTCATGGTCAGGGTGCGATCCATTAAGGATGGTTCGACCTGCGCCGGCGTGACAAATTTAAAGTCGCCATAAACGAGATGCTCATAGATGTCGTCGGTCAGGACATGCACCTGCGGATGGCGCATGAGCACATCCGTTACTTTTTTCATTTCATCGAAACTATAGGCTGCTCCGGAAGGATTGGAGGGAGAGTTCAACACCAGCCATTTGGTTTTTGGCGTGATCGCCTTTTCCAGAACTTCAGGTTGAAGTTTGAAACCATCGGTCATTTTCGTATCGACAATAACGGACGTCCCGCCGCAGATAGCCACCATTTCCGGATAGCTTACCCAGTAGGGCGCGGGCACGATGACTTCGTCGCCGGGATTGAGCGTCGCCAGTAATGCATTGAAAAGAATGTGTTTTCCACCAGTAGCGACAATCGTTTCGGACGGCTTGTAGTCAAGACCGTTTTCGCGCCTGAACTTTTTGGCCACGGCTTCGCGCAACTCAGGAATGCCCAGCACCGGCGTGTAGCGGGTTTCTCCCCGATCAATGGCCGCCTTGGCGGCGGCACGAATATGCTCAGGCGTATCGAAATCCGGTTCGCCGACGGACAGGCTGACAACCTCGCGCCCTTGCGCTTTGAGGTCTCGCGCCTTCTGGGTCACGGCGATCGTGGCGGAAGGTTTAACGCGGGACAGGGCGTTAGCGAGGAAGGACATCGAAAGCCTCCGGTCAAACAAGGCGTATTGCCGACGGTTTACGGTCAGAAATCCCAACAGCGAATACTGGCGGCACTGAATGACATAAATTACAGACGTCTGGAAGCCAACTTTTTGCGTTGCACATAAAAGAGACGAATGGAAAACGCCTGACCCTGGGCGTTGCCGACCAACATACGCTGTTTTCTGCGCTCCAGCAGGCTGGCTCCTTAAGCAACAAAAAAATTAAACCCACCTTCAAGACGTAAGACTGACCATCAGACCAAAAAAATTGAAAAAATTTTTCCTGGCTATGCAACCATTTGGCAATTCGCTCGTTTTTAAAGCATGCGTACAGTCACTAAAGGCTAATAGGCTTTCAATCCTACAGCCAAATTACGTGTCTGACTTAAGGGTAAGAAAAATGTCTCTTGTTGATAAATACGAGGACAAAACACAGACACCTTATGTCCAGCGTTTCGATCGCGATTCAGCCAGACGACAGTTCAGGGTGTCCCTACTGCTCATCGTAGCGATGGCTATATCCGCTTTTGTTCTCGGTTTTGCGATGCCTGTCGGCGGGCCGCCAGCTTCCCCGACCGGCTCTCTGGATGATCAAGCAGGTTTCTCAGGGCGCGCTGTAACATTCGACCGCTGAGTTGAATCCAGAGTTTTGTCTCTAGCCTTTTTCTTGATGATAATAAATAAAACGCCACCCGAATTCTTGGGTGGCGTTTTTATTTTGAACCGATTTCAGTGTGGCTGAGCCGGAGCGGGGGCGGGTTCCTGATGATGATGCTCGTGCATCATGTGCCCTTCATGACCGTCGTGCCCGCCATGACCTTCATGACCTTCATGACCCTCGGTTTTTGGGCCGGCGTTATCCTTGCCATGAGCCTTTTCCCAGCGCTCCATCGCTTCTGCGTCATGTGCATGTTTGGCGTCAGGCGCGTCGATCGCAGCGTCGATCACCACCTCGCCGGCTTTTTCGAAGACAAGGGTCATTTCCAATCCCCAGCCAACTTCGAGATGTTTCTTGATGTCGAGCAGGCCAACATACGCGCCCCCGGGCGCTAGGGTGACTTTTTGCTTGGGAGCAATTGTCACCGGCGTTTCAGCCGAAGGGTTTTTGCCATCGCCGAAAATCGCCGCCTTGCCAAATTTCTCTGATTTGACGGCGATCAACTTATCGGGCGTATCGCCATTATTTTCAATCACGGCGAAAAACTGCGCTTTGTTGTCGCCATCTTGAGGCGCGCGCAGCCAAGGGTGCTCGACCTTTATCTTGCCGACTTCATATTCATGCGCAACGCCAACGCCGACGAGCAATGTCATCACAGCCGTCGTCGCCAGCATCATGCTACGGCCAAGGAGATCACGCCGCTTGATCATTTATTACCTCCCCAAAACAGACCAGCCTTGTATAGACGGTCACAAAATCATCCGGCTTGCTTCGTCGGCCATATGACCACAAGCAAGTTTCCTCACGAAAGATATCAGTGAGAATGCAGATTGATCTCCACCAGCGGCTCCTGCGCCATCATCGTCGCCTGACTTGTCAATTGGACGTGATTTCCGTTGTCCGCTGCGAAATGACGAAAACGCGCACGAATATAACCAGAGCGATCAATGAGAAAATGCGACTCATCGATTTGATCGGTGTAGGGCTCATTGGGATAGCGGTTCATCACGGAATAGGCGCGCTCAACCGCTTTTGGATGCAGGGCCTCCCTGCCCTTCGCCGCTTCCGGACAATTGCCCGTGAATACCGTGACGTGATGCACCCCGGCGGCTTTGGCGGTTTCTGCCGCCATGAGGAGACTGTCGGATAGCGCTTTATCCACTTCGCCACTCGTCGTGCATCTGGCGAATGACAGCAGCGTCGGCTTACCGCGCAACTTGAAGAAGCTTGTGACTTCCTCCTTGGGATCGATCAGTGAGAAATCCGGAGCGATCAGCCACTGGATCATACCGCCGGGACCAATAAATCGAGATCGGTTGGTGCTGGAAAGCACCAGCAGGTAGTTGATCACATCCCAGCGGTCGTCGGTGTCGAGAACCTGAGCGAAACTCGGCATGACTGCGTTTGCCGAACCATGTGTCAACCAGTGGAATATATCACCGATTGTATGTGTGCCGACATGCGGGGCGGTCAGATCAGCGGGCGACACGACGACGCCTTTGGAGTCTTTGAGATCCTTCGAGAGCGGTCCATTCCCTTCGCCCATCGGACCATGACACCCCGTGCAGTTCGCCTGAAACGAGTCCATGCCGCGTGTGACCGACTCTGCGGTGAAATCCTGGGTAGGATCGTTGTAAGTGTCGGTGAAGGCCTCGGTCGAGAACGAGGTAGCGATGCAAAAAAGCGCAGCGATTGTTGCAGCTGGCGTCGCATAAAGTCGCTTTTCTCGCGTGGCGGGCGTGAACCAGACCATGACCGCGCCAACCGCTAACGCAACGCCAGCGATCGCCCAATACCAGGTTGGCGAGGGAAAGACCGGTTTTTGTCCCCAGGTGGCAATGTAGGACAACCGAAACGGCAACGGCCAGTAGATCTCCGTTTCGTGAGAGGCTGGCGTGATAACCGCGATGTAGCCGGCGATACCTACAAGTCCCAAACCGAAAACCGACTCAATGGCGCCGATGTTTCCGACCCAGCCGACATTGAAAGCGCCTGCCGGACGCCGCGACATGTATCTGACGATCAGGAGAGCGCACAGCAACGCGCCAACCAGCAAAGTGAGTTTAAGAGTCAACAACCGGCCATAGGGCGTCGCCAGCATATTAGGAACGCTTCCGACATTCTCAAGGGCAATGATGGCGCCGCTAACCGCGACTACGCCCATCGCAATTTTGGCGATCCGCGACCACTTCTCCGCCAGTTCAGCGGCGACTTCCGGGGGTTTCGTATGCGCCGTCAACATCCACCAGACAAGCCCCAACAAACCGCCAAGCCATGTCAGCCCGGCGGCCGTGTGCAGGAAAAAGCTGATTTGCGTCCACTTCGTCAAACCGTCGTCGATGGCGTGACCCGTGACCGAAACGACGGCCAAAAGGGCAATTCCGGTCCACAGCGTGACGCGATCCAGAAGTTCGGATGTTTGGACCAAACGATAAATCGTCAGGCCGGCGAAAATGAAGGCAAGACATTGCGTCGCCACCCATGCCCAGCCAACCGCCGTATCAGCGGTCAATTGCAGGATCAGGCCGAAACTCAAGGGACGGTCCGCAGGGATAATTTGCCGGCAAATAAAATACAAAAGCGCAAAGCCGATGACAGCGCGAAAAATGGCGAGCAGGGCGATTGGCAATTTGAATCGTTGCGCATCTTCGCCGACCAATCGCGGCAACAGGATCAATCCGACAGCAAAAGCTGCGGGCACGCTTTCGAGAAAGCGAATGAACGCAAGCGAAAGATACATCTCGTTCACCCGTGGGATCAGTTGGATCGGTCGGCGCCGACCGTATTGATCAATACAAACGATTACCTGGCTCGCGCGCTCCTGTTATCGAGCCCGATGCGGAAGCGTGATGCGACGACGTCATTTTGTATCGACAAAGAACTCGTAGTTTCCTTCGACGATATGACCATCTTTGGACAAGACGCGATAGCGAACGACATATTTGCCTGGCGTCAGTTCAGGGGAATTGACTGAAAGCTCGCGATCCTTCTCTGGAACGCCAATCGCCCCTTCGGCCAGAACCTTGCCATCCGCGCCTTCGATGGTGAGCTTCGAATAGGACGGCTCGACGCCACCGCCAAATCGCAGTTTTACAGTTTTGGGCGAGGTCGCCACATGATCTTTGGAGGATGGCGTCGCCTCGACAAGGAAGGAATGCGCGAAGGCGGGTGAAACGGTTCCGGCGGCGCACAGGCCCGCTAGCATCGCATTCCGGATCAACGCCGCGAATGTCTTCGGGAGGATACGATATTTTCCCATATTTCGTCCCTGAGGTTGCGCCTATCGAATGCATGGCGCGCGTTTAGCGATCTGACCTCGAAATGAGCATTCGAGGCGAGTTAATCAAGTTGTTGGCGTCTCGGGAGAGGGCTTCTTCGTTCCGGAGGGGTGAGTGTGCTTCCAGTAAACAAAGAGCATGCCGCCGATGAGGATCGTTCCGGCGATTTGCGGCACCCAGGCCCAAAGGGTTTCGCCCACCGAGAATTTATACATCGACAGCTCGCGACTACCGTCCGGCCGTTCAAGCGTAACAAGGCCGATATAATGGCCGGTGTTTTTAAACTCGTGATCGAAGCTGAACGTGCCCTTGGTGTATTTTTTGAAGGGAAGATGCTTCTCTGTGAGCGACTCGACTTCCGTATCGATGCTAACCGGCGTCAACGGATCGCGGATGATGCGCACGTCGATGGGCATGTCACGGAAGGAGGGGTTTTCGATATCGAAGGAAAAGACGGTAAGCCCGGCGGAAGGGATTTGTTCGCAATATTCACTACGCGATTTACCCGGCTGATAGGCCGTGATGTGGATCATGTCATAGCCGAACATGACCATGCACATATTGCCCATCGACATCGCTTCAGGTCCGGCGCCGCCCTCGGCCCGCGCCAGCGTGGCCGACATCGACAGGATGACGCCCGTTATAGCCCCAAGCGCAAAACGCCAATTTTTCATCTCCGCCCCTTTAACTGTTGTCGCTTAGTGCGACTTATTCCGGCATCTTTCCTGAAAACGATTGATGACGCGAGCAAAAAGCCCACACAAATTTGCGTCTAATAGACGCACCGTTTGATTTTCGGCAAAGACTCGTGAGCTTGGAAACCTGCGTCTCAAGATGATGATCACGATTTTCGTCAATATTCTTGATGAACGACCCCACTCGCCGGACCGGACGCGTTGATCTCCAGCCTTTTGCCCAGGACCTGCGAGATATTGGCGTTAAGTTTTGGTTTCGGGGATTGAGTTGGCGCCGGGTCCCAGGTTCTGGTTGCGCAGATGGAGCTGTCCGCCAGTCCTCCGGCAATGTTTATCGGGATATATTGCGGATGTTTTCGGGTCGGTTTTGGGGTTGTTTTTGGTGTCGGTTTTGAGGGGCGGACGACAAAAAACCGGCCGGAGAATGATCTCCGGCCGGCTTTTTATTT
>JBIIJP010000007.1:0-148152 GCA_044233645.1 Methylocystis sp.
AATGGCGCCGTCCAGCACACTTTCTTGCAAATATAAATACTTGCAAGAGTCCGCATAGAAAATAAGATCAGCGGCTTATGAATAGTTCACAGGGGACTACTTGTGCATATGCCTCGGGATGAACGACCCACCTACACTTAACTATATGAAAAGACTGGTGGGCCGGGAGGGACTCGAACCCCCAACCAAGCCGTTATGAGCGGCCGGCTCTAACCAATTGAGCTACCGGCCCCGCCGTCTCGCGAGGTCTGGCGTTCCTACACGCTTCGCGGCGCGTGGGGCAATGATTTTCCTCGACTCGACGTCTCGAATCCGCTGTCCATTGCGTCTAACCTGGCCCGACCGTGGTTCGCGGCCGACGGTTTCGGCGCGAGACAAGGGTCTAGACCGGATCGGCGGCGGGCGCATCTTCTGGAGGGGGGGACATGTTGGCACAAGCTGAGCCGCAGACGGAGGACGCGCAACGGGCGGCGATCGTGGCGGCGGCGCAGGAGTTGGCGCGGCTCGGCCTCAATCATGGCGCGACCGGCAACCTCTCCGTAAGATGCGGTCCGGCGGCGCTTGTTACGCCCAGCGGCCTGCCATCGGACGCGTTGACCCCGGAGAGCGTCGCGCGGATGCCGCTGGTCGGCGTCGATGGCGCCGATGAGGGGATCTGGGAGGGGCCTTTGCCGCCCTCCAGCGAATGGCGTTTCCATCTCGATATCCTGCGCGCCCGGCCGGATGCGAACGCCGTGGTCCACACCCACTCGCCTTACGCCACGACCATCGCCGCGATGCGGCGGGACATCCCGGCGGTGCATTACATGATCGCGGCCTTTGGCGGACCCACCGTGCGCTGCGTCGATTACGCGCCCTACGGGACGCCGGAGCTTTCCCGCCTCGCCCTGGGGGGCCTTGAGGGACGCACCGGCGTCCTGCTGGCCAATCACGGCGCCATCGTTATTGGCGCCGATCTGCGCCGGGCGCTGTGGCGGGCGATCGAACTCGAAGATCTTGCACGGCTTTTCTATCTTTCGCTGATCGGCGGCGGCGCTGTCGTCCTCGACGACGAGGAGATCATGCGTACAGTCGCGCGTTTCGATCATTACGGGCCGCGCGACGACGCCTGAGGCTGGCGACTTTCAACCGGCGAGGTCGGAAAACATTCGGGCGAGGGCGTCGGCGTTTGCGGCGCAAACGCCGCGTTCAGTGATCAGGCCGGAGATCAATCGCGCCGGCGTCACGTCGAAGGCGTCGTTGCGCGCTGCGACGCCTTGCGGCGTCAGCCGGATTTCGACCAGCGATCCATCTGCGGCGCAGCCGGCGATGTGCGTCACCTCGCGCGGATCGCGCATCTCGATGGGGATGTCGGCGACGCCGTCGGCGATACGCCAGTCGATCGTCGAGGCGGGCAGGGCGACATAAAATGGCACGCCATTATCATGTGCGGCGAGCGCCTTGAGATAGGTGCCGATCTTGTTGCACACGTCGCCGGTCCGTGTCGTGCGGTCGCTGCCGACGATCGCCAGATCGACCATGCCGCGCTGCATCAAATGCCCGCCGGCATTGTCGACGATCACCGTGTGTGGAATTCCCTCGCCCTGCAATTCGCAGGCCGTGAGGCTCGCGCCCTGATTGCGCGGACGCGTTTCGTCGACCCACACATGCAGTTTTGCGCCGGACCGAGCGGCTTTGTAGATCGGCGCCAGCGCGGTGCCCCAGTCAACGGTCGCCAGCCAGCCGGCATTGCAATGGGTTAGTATGTTTAGCGGCCGGTCGAGGCCTTGCGCCGCTGCATGGATCAGCGCGGCGCCATGGTCGCCAATCGCTGCACAGGTGGCGACATCCTCGTCAGCGATCCGCCCCGCCTCGGCGCAGGCGACCGCATGACGTTGCGCGACAGGGGTCGCCAGCAACAGAGCGCACATACGCTCCAGCGCCCAGCGAAGGTTGACAGCGGTCGGCCGGGTAGCGAGCAGGCGGGCCCTTGCGCTTTCGACGCCGGAGTCGCCGGGATCCTCGGCGACCGCCAGCGCCAGACCCCAGGCGCCGGTTACGCCGATTAGCGGCGCGCCGCGCACGATCATGTCGCGGATGGCGGCCTCGACGGCGGCGCAGTCCCTCAGCGCCCGGGTTTCGACGCGATGCGGCAACAGAGTTTGATCGATGACATGAACGCCGCGTCCGTCGCCGTCGCGCCAGATCGTGCGGGTTTCGCGGCCATTCAGGCGCATGGGGCGTGCCTTCAGCTGGGGTTGCTTTTGTCAACGTTCTCGACCCTTGTGCCCTCTGGCCCGAAACTTGTAAATCGGGCGCGGACCGCGACGGTCCGAATGGGAGAGGGTCGTTGACATATTGTTGCGGAATACTGGTGCGCGAAGGGTTGGTGATGGTGGCCGACACACGCACCAACGCCGGTCTCGACAACATCTCCACCTTCCGCAAGCTGCACATCTTCGAGCGTTCCGGCGAACGCGCGCTGATCGTCGCCAGTGCCGGCAATCTGTCCGTAACCCAGGGCGTGCTGCATTACCTCACGAACGGGATGGAGAGCCCCGAAACCGGCGCCAACGAAACGATTTACGACTGCGACAATCTCATGCACGCGGCGCACTTCATTGGTCGCGCGGTGCGCCGCGCCCGCAAGGAAGCGTTCGATCCGGAAGGGCAGTCGGCGGGCGTTAATTTCGATGTGTCGCTCTTGCTGGGCGGTCAAATTGGCTCGGCGCCGCCACGCCTGTTCATGATCTACACGGCCGGCAATTGCATCGAATGCACCACGGACACCAATTATCTGCAAATTGGCGAACATAAATACGGCAAGCCAATCCTCGATCGCGCCGTGAATTACGACACCAATATTCACGAGGCGCTAAAAATCGCCTTAATCTCAATGGACTCGACCATACGCTCCAATCTGTCCGTCGGCCCGCCAATCGACATCGTTCTGTTACGACGCGACGCGCTGCGGCTGGATGTCTCGACCCGCATCGACGCGAATGATCCCTATTTCCGCGATCTGCGCGAGCGATGGTCGAAAGCCCTGCGCGAGGCGCATATGGCTATTCCGGCCCCGCCCTATGGCGACCGCGCGTCGTGACGCGGATTCTGCGGGCCGACGCCGCAGCGATCGCTCAGGCTGTCGAGATTCTGGCGGCTGGCGGGCTGGTCGCCTTCCCAACAGAGACCGTCTACGGTTTGGGCGCCGACGCCAGCAATCCCATCGCGGTTGCGCGCATCTACGCTGCCAAGGGCCGCCCGAGCTTTAATCCGCTGATCGCGCACATCGCCGATCTGACGGCGGCGCAACAGGAGGCGGATCTGCCGGCGCCGGCGCGCGCGCTTGCCGCGCGTTTCTGGCCGGGTCCGCTCACCCTTGTGGCCCCCGTCGCAACGACAAGCCGCGTTTGCGAACTGTCGCGGGCGGGGCTTGCCAGCGTCGCTTTGCGCACGCCGGCCCATCCTGTGGCCCAAACGCTGCTCCTCGCCTTTGGACGGCCTGTGGCGGCGCCCTCCGCCAATCGCTCGGGACATGTCAGCCCGGTGACAGCCGAGCATGTCGCCGCAGATCTTTCCGGCAATGTCGATCTGATCCTCGATGGCGGCCGGACAACGGCAGGGATCGAGTCGACCATCATTTCCTTCGCCGGCCCGGACCCGGCATTGCTAAGGTCCGGCGCGCTGCCGCGCGGGGAGATCGAGGCGGTTCTCGGCGCAAAACTGGTTGCGCCGACAGAGGCAACCATCGTCGCGCCGGGTATGACCGACGCGCATTATGCGCCCGCCGCACGCCTGCGGCTTTCGGCGCAAAGACTGGAAAGAGACGAATGCGGACTGGATTTTGGCGGTCAGCTCGCCGCGCATGCGTCCGCTGATCGGATCGCTATGGATCTGTCGCCCAAAGGCGATCTGGTCGAGGCGGCGTCCAATCTTTTCGCCGCGTTACGCGACATTGATGTGCGCGGTCTCCGTCATGTCGCAGTTGCGCCGATCCCGATGGAGGGGGTTGGCGAGGCGATCAACGACCGGCTGCGGCGCGCCGCCGCAAGTTGACGGCGCTGCGGCAGCGCAAAGCCTGCGATAAACTTCAAACAAATCCTGCAACCGATTCGGCCGACGTCTGCGCGTCCGAACTAGCCCCATCGCCGGAAGCATCATGACCGACGCCGTCGCCGCCGCCTTCGCCGCCCTGCGTATTCATGCGCAATCGCTCGTCCAGCGCCGCACCCTTGATCTCTTTGCGCAAAATCCGAACCGTTTCGCCGATTTCAGCGTCTCGCTCGACGACGATTTTCTGTTCGATTTTTCCAAACACAAGGTGACGGAAGAAACGCTGGCGCTGTTGAGCGCACTGGCTGACGCGCGCCAGCTCAATGGGCGCCGTCGCGCGCTCTTCGCTGGCGAGGCCGTCAATCTCACCGAGAATCGCGCTGCGATGCATATGGCATTGCGGGATCTCTCCGGGCGTCCGATTTTTGTCGCCAGCGAAAATGTGCGCCCTCTCATTGAGGACGAACGCGCGAAAGTCTTTCATTTCGCCCGCGCCGTGCGCGTCGGCGACGCCAAAGGCGCGACAGGCCAATCATTCACTGATGTTGTGAACATTGGCATCGGCGGTTCTGATCTCGGTCCGGCGATGGCGGCGCGCGCTCTGTCGCCCTATTGCGGCGAGGGCCCGCGCACGCATTTCGTCTCCAACGTCGATGGCGCCGATCTTGTCGATACCCTTGCGTCGCTCGATCTCTCGCGCACGCTTTTTATCGTCTCCTCCAAAACCTTTACGACCCAGGAGACCATGGCGAACGCCGCCAGCGCCCGGGCGCGCGTTGTATCGGCTCTTGGCGAACAGGCCGTTGAGAAACATTTCGCCGCCGTTTCGACGCGGCTCGACAAGGTCGCCGAATTCGGCGTCGATCCGACGCGGGTGTTCGGCTTCTGGGATTGGGTTGGCGGACGCTACTCGCTCTGGTCGTCGATCGGGCTGGCGCTGGCGATTTCAATCGGACCCGAGCATTTTACAGCGTTTTTACAAGGCGGACATGATGTCGACGAACATTTCCGCGCCGCGCCGTTAAACAAAAACATTCCCGTTCTAATGGGAATGCTCGGCGTCTGGCAGCGCAACGTCAAGGGACGCGGCGCTCATGCGGTAATCCCCTACGATCAGCGTTTGGCGCGTTTTCCAGCCTATCTGCAACAGCTCGACATGGAGTCGAACGGCAAGGCGGTGACACGCGGCGGCGCGCAGGTCGATGAAGCGACCGGCCCGGTGATTTTCGGCGAACCTGGCACCAATGGTCAGCATGCGTTTTTCCAGCTTTTGCATCAGGGAGTCGATGTTATCCCGATTGATTTTCTCATTGCCGCGCAACCAACGGCGGCCGACGCCCATCATCACGCCCTGTTGTTTTCGAATTGTCTGGCCCAGGCCGAGGCGTTCATGCGCGGCCGTTCGCTCGCAGAGGCGCAGGCCCAGTTGCGCGCCGCCCGCATGAGCGAGGCCGAGGTCGAAAAGCTCGCGCCGCATAAAGTTTTTTCTGGCGACCGTCCCTCAAGCGTCTTGCTCTACACGCGCCTCGATCCGCGCACGCTGGGCCGCCTTGTCGCGCTTTACGAACACAAGGTGTTCGTGCAGTCGGCGATCTGGGACATCAATCCCTTCGATCAGTGGGGCGTAGAGCTGGGCAAGGAACTGGCCAATCGCCTCGGGCCAATCGTCGCCGACGCGCGCGCATCGACGGCAGGTCTTGACGGCTCCACTGCCGGCTTGATCGAGTGGCGGCGCGCGCATCCAGCCTAGGTTCAAATGGCGCGGGCGACCAGAATGCTCGTCAATGTCGGCAGGGCGTTGTCGAGCAGACGAAACTGTCCAAACCCGGCCGTTCGCAGCAACGTCTCGATCTCCTGGACGCGCCGCGGCTCGCCCCGCCCCATGGCGAGCGTGTAGAAGCCGTAATAGGCGTCGAGAGTCTCGGCGCCTCTGACGCCTGACATCGCCTCAATAATTAATAAAGTTGCGCCGGGATCGAGCGCCTGCCGGACATTGCGCAACAACGCCAGCGCCGACGGATCGTCATGATCGTGAACGATGCGGATTAGCGTGACGACATCGGCGCCCTGCGGGAGCGGATCGCGCAGGAAATCCCCGCCCTGAACATCGGCGCGCGATAAACAACCCGCTGTCTCAAGTCTTTGTTTTGCGCGCTCGGCCACCGCTGGCAGATCGAAAAGGGTCAAGTGCAATTCTGGCGCGCGTTCGGCGGCTGCGGCGAGAAACACGCCCTCGCCGCCCCCGACGTCCATTAACCGGCGATGGCGCGATATGTCGTAGGCATCGAGAGCCTCCTGTGCGACCATCGGTTGTGACGCCGCCATCAAGGCGCTGTAGGGCGCCACTTGCTCCGGCGATAGCGCTTTGGGTCCGTCGCTGTCCGAGTAGGGCCAGTAATCCGCCATTGACGCCCGGCTCTCGCCTTTCAGCAGCGCAACCGGATCGACGAGATCGGCGTAGAGCATCGGCTGGTGTTCGACGAGCGACAGCGCTGCGGAATTGCCGGCAAAGCCGGCGCCGAGCTGGCTTAGCCCCCAACGATCTCCGGATCTTCGCTCGACCAGATCGAGCGCAGCGGCGGCGGCGAGCAGTCGGCGCGTCGAGGCCGCCGATAGGCCGATGCGCCCGGCCAGCGTCTCGACGTTCTGGGGCTCGGTCAGGAGATGCCCGAACACGCCCAGCCGGACACAGGCGAACAGAACCTGCGAGTAAACGAACCCGGCGGTGAGATCGAGGCCGGCCCGTGCCCGGCGCCGGGCGATTGGCCGTGTGAGGGGATTGGCGCGCGACCAGCGTTGAAACGCCGGGCTGGCGATCAGCCGATCGCGACGGGCGCGCAAATCATCGAGCCACTGCGCGAAAAAAGCCAGCATTCGCACCTCCTGCGTTATCTGCGCCTCGCATAGCACATCTTCCGCGCTCGCATGCTGATGCCGCTTTTGCGGGAAATTGGCGCAATCTGTTGATAGAACTGGCGCAATGGCATGCTGGAAGGTCGTCGCCCTGGGGATCGCGCGCTAACCTCCAGGCGGCGGAGGCACAGATCGGTTTCTAAACAATCATGATTATTTTCTTCATACATTTCAGTGTATTATAAATTTGATGCGGCGCGCGGCTTCCAAAGAAGAAACGCCGCGCAGACGGCGGTCTTGATGATTACTACCTAAAGGTTGCGGGGCGCTTTTCCCGACCCGTAGCGAGCCCGAACAATTTCTTCGAGGTTGACCATATTCGGTCTTGAGCGCTATCTCCATCCTGACGCACCCGTAGCTCAGTTGGATAGAGCACCACCCTCCGAAGGTGGGGGTCGCACGTTCGAGTCGTGCCGGGTGCGCCAATTCCGTATAAAACCGCGAACGCCTTTTCCCGTGCTGTCTCCTCCTGACACGGCATGCTCGAGGGCGCCTTTGGAACCGCGAATACGGATAACTTTATCGTCCACTTCGACGCCTTCGATGATCGACCGGAGGTAGTTTCGTCGAAAGCCGTTGTCCCCGAATGTGATCTTTTCAGACATGAACTCAGAGAATTGCTGCACATCAACGGTCTGAAAAATTATTTCAGGCCGAGACTGAAACTGTGATCGCTCGAGGGCGCCTTTGGCTATTTCTCTCTCGGTCTTCAGGGTAGCAAGTCGCTCCGCAAGTAAATCGTCCAGTTCCGTCATCCCGTCTTCGACCATTTTGAAGAGACGACGGATTTTTTCATCGGCTTTGGCGGTTTCAGACCGTAGATCCAGCAGAAGCGCTTGGACTTCTGCGTCAGAGGCCTGCCGACGCGTTTTCAGCGATGTCAGAAGATCCGATAATCGGGATGGCTCAAGAACCCGTTTTTTCACATGCTCAATTACCAGATCATCCAAACGATCCATCGGGAAGGATCGGCCTTTGCAGGCTGCTTTGCCCATCCGCGCCGATGTTGAACAGGTGTTGTATCGGTTAATTTGACCTGTGCAAGATGAACCCGTCCGATTAAGGGCCCTGTTTCGCGCCGGGAATTAAACCCCCATCCTCCTGCATTAACGCCGCATGCGTTCGATGCGCGCCGCCGCCGTCTTGCGGTTGTGACAAGACAGACAGAGCGTCATGCCATTGTTCACATCCAGCGGCGCGCCGCCGTCATCGATTTCGATGACATGATCGGCGATCAATCGCACATCCCGCGCGCCACTGGATCGTCAGGCGAAACCGTCGCGCCGCTTCACCGACGCCGCCCACGCCCGATGATCGTTTGACAGATAGTGCCGTGCGTTGCGCCCGCCCGCCGTCTCCGGCGCCTTGATGCGCGACGGCAATGCGCGAACGCGCCAGGGGAGAGAGCGAAGGGACAAGGAGTTTGCCCGCAGACCGAGTGATTTGAAAAAGATAACGCCCGGAAGCGGCGCCTGATCGCGAAACGAGACGACGATGTGCAATTTCTAATCCAGTTGCGGAAGGGCGGTGAGTCTCGTTAGTCTACCAGCGTCAATCCTTGACGGAGTCTATGCGATGGAGAGAAGAAAATTTCTGGGGTCTGTCCTTGCTGCGGCGTTACTCGCAGCTGGCACAACAACAATTCAAGCCATGCCGATCTCTGATCTTGGCGGCGATGCCCTAACAAATGAGGACGTTGGTCTTGAAAAAGCATGGTGGCGTCGTCGATGGGGTTGGCGCCGAGGATGGGGTTGGAGACGTCCCGGATGGGGGTGGCGACGCCGTAGGTGGGGCTGGAGGCGCTGGTAAAGATCACCAACATATCTCCACCTAAAAGAGTCTGAGGCCAAAAGAAAACGCCCGGAAGCGGTTAGCTCCGGGCGCATTTATTAATACTGTAATTTGTGAATTACTTGCGTCGCGAAATCCTGTCAACACCGAAAAACGCGCGCAAGATAGTTTTATGCGATGCGCAGGTTGCCGATGTCGCTCACCGGCCACAGCGTCGTGTCCTCGTCGGTGCAGACAACGCGACAGAGCAGCAACGAGGGTTTGCGGCCCGCCGCCATGCGATGATTGCGGCCGCATTGGTCCAGCATATCTGTCGCGGCGTTGAACTGCTTACGCGATTTCTGCACATACTCATCGTCAGTTTCAACCGATCCATAGACATCGAGCAAGCCGACGTAGATCATCAACCCCGACACCGACTGGGGCGACGGCGTGGGTAGCCCGTTGATGATGTGGTGGGCGAAGTAGAGGCGCGCAAATCTGAGCGCTGCGCCGTATTGCTGATCGCTTATTTGCGATTGCAGGTTCAGCCGTCCGAGCGACGAGCCAAAGCGGGCGTCGCGGGCCTGTGCGGCGGTGAGGCCGTAGTGGCGTTGCCGCGCCGAGAGCGCCGTGGCCATGGCGTCGCGCTCGTTCTCCTGCCGTTTCAGACGGCCGCAGGGATAGCGCAGGCCCGGGTTGCGTTTGCGTCCTGTCTTCATCGGTCGATCTCCGGGAGTAGCGCTGCGTAGCCGATCACGTCGAGCACGCTGTCGCGGTGTTTGGGGTCATGGGAGAGGCTGGCGAGTTTCAGATCGATCATGCAAAGGACGACCTGCGCGGGCGTCACGGTTACTCCATTTTTTTGAGTTGTGACATTTCCGGCGCGCTGAAGAATTAGACTCGCGCTAACTATACGCCTCTGAACACCATCGCCGAACGCGTCGCCTGCGGCCGCATCTTCGTTTTGATCAGTCCGCCCTCAGCCAGCGACGCGATAACCTCGTTGCGCTTGCGCAGATCGATCCACTGCGTACGGCGGATGAGTTCGCTTTTCGTCACTCCCTGTTCGCCCGCCGAGCGAATGATGTCGCTCACCCGCTTGTGGCTACGGTCGGTGTCGTTGTCGGCGACATGCCGCTCCACCGACTCCATCGTTCGACTGGCGAAATGGCGTACAAAACCGATCGCCCATGTCGCATCCTGCATGGTGATCTCCGGCTGGACGGGATGGCGCCCCACGGCGACAATCAGCGCCACATCCCGGGCGTTCTCGCCGATCCGCGCCAGAATCGACGTAAACGCCGTACCGCGCGCCTTTGGCAGTTCAAGGGTGTTTTTCTCGCTCAACGCGCGAAACGCATCACGCGCCTCCGCAGACATGGAAACAACCATCGGAACGACGGCGGTCTCCAGACCCGACAAAATCCCGACGAGATTGCCGGCCGAATAAACGGTCGATTTAACATCCGCGACCGCGTTCACCGTCACTGACACAATGGGGAATGTCGTCGGCGCAGGTTCGGTAGGCGCGGCGTTTTCGACGCAGGTCGGTTTTACGATTACCGCCGGCGTAACCGCTTTTGTCGCCGGCGACGGTTTCACCTCACTGTCTCCGGCGTCGCTCAGGCCAATGCGATGTGTGCGGCGCTGCCGTCGGTCTGTTCGGTTTTGCTGACACACGCCATCTTCGGCGGTCCGGGCGCCGCTCTTGCCGCTGCCGTGAACAGGTTTCAGACGCTCCCCGTCAGCGCCATGAGCATGGTCTTGACGATCTCGCCGCGCAGACCGAGATCGCGCAGCCGCCTCTCCGCTCCGGACTCAACAACCCACTGGCCGGCCCCATCGGTGACGGCGAGCTCTATGGTTTCGAGATAGTGCAAGCGGCGGATCATCTGGCGGCGGATCAACGGATCGTGCGGTCTATCCGTCGTCAATGTCCACGACAGCCTGCTTCGGTTACTCGATCAGGCTCCAGAAACCGGATTTCCGTCCGTGCTCCTTTTTGAGTCTTTCCAGGAAGGCGTCATGGTTTTCGAATTTGAGGTAATCGTCAATATGTGTAGCCAGGCTTGAGCACTCCATCAAATGTCTCGCCGCATGTCGATATCGGCTCGACCTGGATTTGGAGAGGGAAAAGTCGATCATCGCCCTCAGCATCAATGTCGCGGCAAGAGGAAATTTCCCCGCCAACGCCTCCGCGGCCGGGGTGAGCAGTTCGTAACGATCGCCGTCCAGTTCCTCCGATCGTTCGATCGCCAGTCTGGCCGCACGGTCAAGAGCGGGCCAGCTCACGAGAAAAGCCAAGGCAAGGTTCAGACTTTTTACGCCCCCGGCGTAATCCAGCGCTTTTGTCTCGGCCTCTTCATCGTCAAAATCGGGAAGTCTTTGTAAAAAAGCGCGCAAGTGATCGGGCGACAGGGAGTTCTCGAAACAAGACCAGCGCGCCTGCTGCGCCTCTTCGGTTTGCCTTAAAGCCTCGAAAGCGGCAATTCGGGCGTCCACCCATTCGAGGTCGATCCAGTCCCGACGGCGTTCCGCCGCTTCCAGAATATTTAGGGCCTCCTTCGCCCGTCCGGCGGCGATAAGCCGCTCGGCGATCTCGGCGGCGATGACCGGAACTTTTCTGGTTTTCGGGTCATACTGGGCGATAAAGGCGTCGACATCGCCCTGGGCGTCGGCGATCGCCATCAGGGCAAACCTGACCATGCTCTTTCTGGAGCGCGCACGAACTTCGTCTTCGAAGATTGGGCCGCCAGCGCCATAGCCGATCGCCCGTCTGTCCTGGTCTGGAGGTCTTTCGACCTTCTTCTTTGATAACTCGATCACTTTCCCTTTCAGGCTCTCCAGTCCTTTTTCGCCCAATGCCGGAGCAAGGTTTGCGATCAGTCGGTCATACTGCCCATAACCATTCTCGGTCAGCGCCTCCAGAATCCGCTCGGCGAGTTTTTCCGCAGACGGCTTCGCCAGTCGGGCAAGTTCGCCAAGATTTGTGCATGCGGCGGAGAATATATCCCCCACACTTCCGCTGCTGTCGTCGCAGCGGCCATGCACAGACTCCGCAAGCGCAAGGAAGCGCCACATCAGTTCGAACGCCTCCACAGCATCAATTTTGGCGATCTTGTTGACAATGGCGATACGCTGCGTTTCGAGATCGTCGATCAGGGTGCGCCGATTCTGCCAATCCACAAAGCTGCGCGAGCGGGCGATTGTCGCAAGACGTTTGCGAATTTCCTTCGCCATCTCTTCCGGATTCGTCGAGCCGGCAAGTTCGAGGCGCAGCCGGCGCTTGGCTGGCGCGTTGCCAGCGCTGATCTCCATCAGCAACTCGGCCAGGCGCCCGGCTCCCAATGCTTCCAGATTTTTGGCGTTTAAAGTCGATTTTGCCGCCACGTCGGATAGTCCGGGTTGTTTATCTACGAAAAATTAGCAGGAACTCGCGCAGCCACAAAACCGAGGGTAGAGACTTTTGCCCTCCCGAAGCGCGAGATCTTCCCAGATCAGATGTTCGGCGCGGTCGCGCAGGGCGTCTCGAACCTCCGAGCCAAAAACCGCAGTGGACGAGACTAATCGGAACGCATTCGACGAGCCGACGGTCGAACCATGTCACGCCCGGCGCGGCGACCTGCCGGGCGATGTCGAGATCGCAAAGGTTGGCGAGGATCAAGGTCGGTTTTGGATCGGCGGCGTCGACTGGCGGCGCAGCTCGACGATGCCGCCGGGAGGCGGCGCATGATCGAAGGCGTCGACATCTTTGAAGCGAAGATGATGCGCGCGCCCGTCGACGCCATTGACGATTGCACAGGCTTATTCGGAGAGTTCGTCTTGAAGACCGTTGGCGACAAGCCGCCCGATGATCGGCGGATGGTGGGCGGGGGATCTATGTCGCAATCCTCTTATCAGCCAAGTATTAAACAATCCGATGACTAAAGCTGGCGATTTAGGAAATTCTTGCCTTTTTTTATGCTTTGTCGCGGAACAGGTCTTGTTGTGTTTTTTGGTTTCGTTCAGTTGCGCACATCGTCAACCAAACGCCCGTCCTCCATCGTCAAAATGCGATCCGCCATTTTGAGGATGCGACTGTCGTGGGTTACCATAAGAGTTGTTGTGCCGCGCAATTGCCCGAGACTCTTGAGCATTGTGACGACCTCGAACCCGGAAGCCTTGTCAAGTGCGGCCGTTGGCTCGTCGGCGAAAACGATCTCGGGATTACCGACCAGCGCGCGCGCGATGGCGACCCGTTGTTTCTGGCCGCCTGAGAGATGCTGCGGGAGATAATCCAGCCGGTCTCCCAGACCCAGAAGTCTCAAAATATGCGCCGCGTCGGCGCGCCAGTTGGTCAATGAAGTGGGGCCATGGACTTCCATTCCCATCCTGACATTCTGGATCGCAGTCAGGCTGTCATGCAGATTATGCGCCTGAAAAATAAATCCGAGTTGACGCCGACAGCCGGTGAGCACAGTCTCTGGTGCGCCATTTAGTTCAATTCCCAGCAGCCGAAGACTGCCACTTTGAACCTGTCGCAGACAGCCCATAAGCGTCAGCAACGTCGTTTTACCGGAACCAGAAGCGCCGAGGAGAATAGTAAGTTCTCCGGGGTCAAGGGTCAAATCGATGTCGAATAGAACCTGTCTTCTGGAGTCGTCTTCGCCAAACCAGTGATTGAGACCGGATATAACAATAGGCGCCAAGATGCTACGCGTATCCGCGGCCATATCGTTTTTGGTGTCGAGCTTCGCTGACGACATCAGAAGAGGTCCGCTGGGTTAGCTTTGGCGACACGACGAGTAGCGATTGCGCCAGAGAAGATGCAGGCCAGAATCGTGCCGAACATCACCGCCAGCGCTCGGGAAAGCGTCATCTCCATAGGCAGGTCCGTCGCGAGTGCGACGATTTTGTAAAGCACGAGAGAGACTAAAATTCCGGGAATAAAACCGAGAATTGCAAGGATTAACGCCTCTTCAACAATAATTCCAAGAAAGAAACCCGGCGCGTATCCCATGGCCTTGAAGGTGGCGTATTCGCGAATATGGTCAGCAACATCGGTAGAAAGTACCTGATATACGATGATAATTCCAACCAGGACCCCTATCGCGGCTCCAAAACCAAAGACAAGTCCGACAGGTTTCTGGGTCGATTGAAATTTTTGGTCGCGGGCGACTGCCGCATCAATAGTTTGAACAGTGGAGTCATATGCAGGCAAGGCGCTTCGCAGACTTGACATAACCATTGCCGGATTGGCATTCGGCTCAAGCTTTACAAGAATGTGGTTGGGAGCGCCCGAAACGCGCTGGGGATAGAGCTTGAGAAATGTCTGATCGGAGACGATCAAATAGCCGTCGTCGGTGAACCCGGCGCCGATACTAAAGGAGCCGATAACGTCAAGGGTCCGCCCCCGCGCCTCAAATACGACTGGGCTATTTTCACCAATAGCAGCGAAGACGCGACGGTCGATGTTTCTGGTTTTGCGGTCGATCAAAGCGATATCGGATATTTTCAGTTCGTCGCGCGCAGCCTCGATCTCCGGCGTTTTAAATGTACGAGCCATGGGATCGACGCCAATGACCGCAAGAGTTCGAAAAGTATTGTCCGCCTGTCGCCAGTCGAATTTTCCCAGATATAGTGGGCTGGCGCTTTTGACCCCTTGAACGGTGAGAATTTCGAACATCCTTTGTCGTGGCAGTGGGCTGCTATCCTGTAATGTGTTCATGTCCGGGGCCGAAACCATCAAATCGGCGTCGAATTGTTCGTATGGCAGTCGAATGCTCGATATGAGCGCGCCTAAAAAGCCAAGCTGCATCATTACAAGGATATTTGCGAACGCCACGCCAGCCAAGGCTGCAGCAAGGCGTAGACGGTTGTGGATCAATTGGAGCCAGCCAATTGGCAGGCGACCGATCAGTCGGGTCAGTAGTTCGGTCACTGAAATCCTGAGGTAGAAATGCGCGCAGTCACCTGTAAATTCGTGAAGTTATGTGCTGCCTTCGAAGATGCGGGATCCAGATCGGCGTAAACCTTGACAACACGCGCGTCGGTGTTCGCAGCCGGACTGTCGTCAATGAGCTTCTGTCGTCCGATCTCAAGTCCAATACGCGAGACCCGCCCCGTTAAGGGTCCGGGCAAGGCTTCCGCTGAGAGCGTTACGGTATCGCCCACCGAGATGCGAGAGATGTTTGTCTGGTAAATCTCGATCTCTACCGTCATTTTGTCGATATCGCCAATGTTCATGACTCCTGTTGGCCCGGGTCGTTCTCCGATCCTGGACTGTATCGACAAAACCGTTCCGTTGATGGGCGATTTGACATGAGCTTGGTTGAGATCGTTTTCAGCACGCAAATAATCCGCGCGAGCCGTATCCAGATTTCGCCGCGCTACGATCACATCGGGTTGCTGAGTGGGATCGGCGCTGTCCCATCGCGAGAGGATGGCTTGCGTACGTTCTACTTCCCTCGCAGTTTCATCCCTCGCCGTGCGCTTTTGGTCGAGCGCCGCAAGGGTTGAAAAGCCATCACTGTAAAGTTTTTCAACCCGATTGAGGTCACGCTGGGCCTTTTGCGCAGTCGCGGTCGCCCGGCGCAAGGCTGCCCGTGTTTCTTCACGACTTAGTCGGACTGAGCTGATGGTTTGTGCAAGGATCGCTTCCCTTGCGGATACCGATGTGCGAGCAGTCTCGATGCGGGCGCGCAATTGCGGTTCGTTATCCATCACCGCGATAATGTCGCCTTTCACGACATGATCTCCCTCCTTAAAATTAATTGCAGCGATCCGTGCATCGCCGGCGCCAAAAGGCGGCGCGACAACAACGACATCGCCACTGGGGATCAGTTTACCGAGGCCAATAACCGTATTTGCTTGTAACAGACTCTTCGAGTTTTCAGCGCTTTCCGTTTTTGTAGGAACCGCCGTTGCGATGGGCGTTTTGGTTCCGTCGCCAGGAGATAGACCCAGCGTTCTGAACAAAAACTGTAGCCCCGGGGGCTGGAAATAAAGACCTACAACTGCTCCGATCATAATAAGAAAAAGCGCAACCAGAAAATATAGCACGACGAATCTGTTCGTCGGTGATTCTTCAATCATTAATGACCCAGCATTGTCCGAAGCGCGCTGAACGATCAGATGAGGCAGTTTGTCGTTCGGGCTTTGACCGGAATGCTCTTCCGCATCGCTTCTCGGTTGAGAGGGGACTTCGGCGTCTGCCGCCATAATATCCTCGTCACATATGATCAGAATTAATGTTGTAACATTTTCAACCCAGACCGGGATCGTCTATGGTGAAGATGCCCGCTTTTCATCTTAAGGTCTAGTGAAGACCAGGGACAGAGGGAACGCATTAAGGACGCATGTTGACTTATACTCTCTTTTTTATGCTGATAAATACCATGGTCAAGGTATTCAGAAAATTCCACTAATATGGCTAAAATTCTTGCTCCCAGCCCTTTTAGTTGCCGGCTGTCATGGCGTCCCGCTCGCGACCCTATGGATCATGACTCGGCGGCGACTGGCCAGCTGTCGGTTTCGTGGACAAGCAGTTAAGCTAATCCCACCTTGCGCTCGAACTCGACCGGGCTGATATAACCGATGGTCGAGTGACGTCGAACCCGTGTTGTAAAAGCGCTCGATATAATCGAACGCATCAGCCCTCGCGGCATCCCGGCTCGGGTAGACTTTCCTGCCGATCCGCTCGGTCTTCAGCGATGAGAAAAAGCTTTCCATTGCCGCATTCTCCCACACGTTTCCCGACCGGCTCATCGAACAGTCGACGCCCTTGTCGGCCATGAGGCGCTGGAACGGCTCACTGGTATATTGACCGCCGCGATCGGGATCATGCAACAGCGCATCAGGCTTCCCGCGCCGCCAGATGGCCATTATCAGCGCATCTGTGACCAGTTGTGACGTCATTTCCGCCTTCATCGACCAGCCGACGACACGGCGCGAGAAGAGATCGATAACGGCCGCAACGTAGAGCCATCCTTCGGCCGTCTAGATAGAGGTGAAGTCGGCGATCCATTTGCGGTTCGGCTGATCGACCGAAAACTGCCGGTCGATCACATTCGGCGCGATGGCCGCGAATCCGAGCCGGGTATGAATGTCTCACCCCGGCACGGATTGGTATCGCAATCAGTACCCTGCCACCACCGGCTCCGCCTTTTCGATCGGCAGGTGGTAATTGACGCCGGCGCGCAAAATATTTCCGGCGTAGCGCTCGGTGAACTGGCTCTGCGAGGCGAGTCGCGGCGCGGCGCCAGGCAAATAGGCGTAGTTCAACACTGAACCGCTAGCCTTGCCGAGATCGTAGAAGAGATACTCGCCCTTAACGCTCCAGTTGTCGCGGAAAGACCACTCTGCGCCGCCGCCGGCCGTCCAGCCGACCTGCAGATTCGAGACGCTGCCGGAGCCGCCCTGCCAGCCGCCCAGCGAACCAAGGCCTGAGAAATTTTGCAGACTGGTGGTGGTGGCGCCATAGGCGACGCCGCCCGTGCCATAAAACAGAATCGACGGGATCAGCGTGAAACCGAACCGGCCGCGCGCCGTGCCGATGAAGTTGAGGGAGTTAACTGCGCTTCTGGAGACCAAAGCCTGATTGGCGCCGTTGATCGGCGTCAGGGTTGTCAGGAAAGTATTTGTTCCCTTCGTGCCAGCGGGCGTGACCCCCTGTATGTCGGCCTCGACGCCAGTGACGAACTTCAACCTCCAGAGCTTGTCGAGCTCGATATTGTAGCCGATTTGTCCGCCGCCGAGCAGCGCCGCCGTGCCGGAGGCCGGGACCGAACCGGAAAGCCATGCGTCTGAACTGACAAACTGCGGGGGACGATTGACGAACGGCCACGCCGTGATCTGATTGATGCTGTTCTGATTGGCCCAAATGCCGCCAAGGTTGACGCCGCCATAGGCGCCGCCCCAGTTGACTGGTTTGGCTGGCGCCAGCGTTTTCTTTGCAGAGGAGCCTGTGCTTCCAATGGCTGCCGCCAGCACCGGTTTCTCTGCCGTTTTGGCGTCATCATTCAGGAGATCGAAATGGCGGTTGACCCCCGCCCGGATGACATTGCCGCTAAAATTGGCGGAAGCCAGACCGGTTAATCCAAAGGCGTTGCCGTTGTTCAGATAATTCGTGTTCCCAACGAAAGGCGCATAGGTTACCGAATAGAAGTTATCGGCCAGGCTGACATTGCCAAGATTGTAATAAAGATAGTCAGCCTTGACGCTCCAGTCTTTCGTAAACATCCATTCCAGTCCCCCGCCTGCGGCCCAGCCGAGAAGCGTGCCGTTGAATTGAGGGCCGGAATAGAAGAAATTCGTCCCACCGCTGCGCGTTGTCACATTCGGGTTGGCGGCGGTGACGCCGCCATAGGCAAAGCCCCCTGTGCCATAGGCCAGCAACGTCGGCGTGACGAGGTAGCCAAGGCGTCCGCGTATCGTGCCGAGATAGCTCAACGTCGTCGTATGCTGACTGTAGGTGGTGAAGATGTTGTTGCCGCCGCCGCGCGCCGACCCAAGCGTCCATTTGGAATTCGTATTGCCCGCTGTGCCGTCGAGATCCGCTTCAACGCCGGCGACGAAGCTCTCGGCGAATTTGTAATTCGCGCCAATCTGGAAACCGCCGACAAACCCGCTGATGTCGTTGGTGAAGGTGACCGGCAAGGGTGTAAGCGTGGAATTGGCGACTCCGATGCTGTTCTTGCCAAGCGTAGCTGTCGGAACCAGACCGGCCCAGCCGATGTTTTGGCTGGTGATTGACGGGCTCGACCATGCGCCGCCGGCGTTCAAACCGAGATAGACGTCCGTCCAGCTTGGGGCCTTTGCTTGCGGCGCGTTTGGCTCCAGGGAAGCAATAAACTCCGAGCCGGGCAATTTGGCGATCGGCTTGCCGTCGCCAAAGGCGTTAGCCGTCGCCTCGAGATAAAAGAAATTTGTCGGTCGGGCGGTTAATCCATTTGTGGTGCCGGTTTGACCGGGCACAGTTCCGCCAGGAAAATTCACTGGCGGCCATTGTTGCGCCGTCGGCGGCGCAAAACTCGATGGGAATGAACCCGGCCAGAATCGCGCATAACTTGCGCTGATATTGATGAATTGATTCACTCTCTGGCGGACGCGAATATCCCATTCCGTTCCCATGAAGGTCCCACGGTTGCCCAGAGGTGCGAACAGGTTGGCGCGATCCCATGCCGCTGCGGCGCTGGCCAGCCAATAGGCGCTAAAGGCCGTATCAATTTTGGTATCCTTGATCGGCTCGAATTCGACACGCACTTTCGGATCCTTGACATTGTTCCAGCCGATGTAATCGTTGCGCGAGAATGGCTGATTAAACCCGTAGAAGGTATCGACGTTGTTGTTCGTGCTCGACCACGGGCTGCTATTGCCCGAACCGTAAATATAGACAGCGCTAAATCTTGGCTTCCAGGGATGCTCGGCGAAGGTGTAGCCGACATCGAAGCCATAGGCGATGGCGTCATGTTGCTTGGTCTGAGCATAGCCGCCATAGGGATTAGTGATATTCGTGTAGCCATAAAGATAGGGATAGGTCGAGGAAATGGTCCCTACTGTGCCGAATTGCTTCATCACATCAAGATCCCAGTCGAAATTTTTGTAATTACCATAAACACGCAGACCAGGCGCCTGGGTATCGCGCTTCACCTTGAGCGCGCCAGAAGGATTGAGCGGATCGCCATATTGATGGCGACCGATAAGATAGGGCTGTATCGTGAAATAGGGGGATATATTACGAATGCTGAGGAAACTGCCATAGATCCAGTTATTCCACTCCGGCTGATCAAAGGCGTAGGGATAACGGATCACCGGACGCATCAGAAAGCTATCGAGATCGACGTCGTTATACCGTTCGCCGAGACGCAGACGAAAACCCTCGAAATTATTCGTCGTGTTGCGGAATTCATTGCTTGCGATCAGACGCCGGGAACCAACCTCGAACTTCATGCGTCCGGCGCGTATGCTGATGGCGCGGCCCTGACCTTTGGCGTCCGTGCCCAGCGCGTCTTTCAAATATAATTCGCCATATCCCTGAAGAAGTTCGGTCTCGTTAATATCCTGACCCTGAAGTTGATACAGACTGTTGAAGGCGCGAGAGTCCTGAAATTCGATCACGAACCGGAAAGGATCGAAGATGTCCTTGACGCCGACATAGCCGCGCGTGCGCAGCAGCCAGGGCGTATAAGGATAATACTGACGCTGCGCCGCATCGCCAATACCCGTGGTATTGACGCGTGGGACGTATGAATTCTCGCGGTATTCATAACGTGTACGGGTATCAAGGCCGACGTTGAGCCAATCAATGTCCTTAAATTCTGAATATGTTTTGGCGAGGTTGCGTACGTAAGGCGGAATATCGGGCTCCGGTTCGAGACGATAGCCACGGGTTTTTACGTAATAGCCCTCGTCATCCGGATTCTTTTTACCTTCTTCTGGCGCAACGGCAGGTCCACGGCCGCCGGTTCCATCGAAGTCCGGACGAAATCCGCTACGATTGGTCGAGGTGGGGGCAACCGAACCTGCCTTATTTCTTCCAGCGAGCTGATTCTTTGCCTTCTGATTATCGGTCTTGCCATTCTTGTCTTTAGCGGCGTCGCCGGATGCAGGCTTGTCTGAGGATTTCGTCGCATCGTCTTTGGGAAAATAATATTGAGCCTCGCCGGCAAGCGCATAGGCAGGCGAGAAGGCGACGATTCCTGCAATCGTGGTGCGCAGCAATCTGCTTTGAAGAGAGCGTTTCATTATCCAAACTCCTATGACCGAATTTGCGCTTCGTGTCTTTTTCTGTTTTGCGCGTTAGGAGGATTAGAACCGGCGCCGTTGATTCAGTCAATAAAGTTGAGCAATTTTATATTCTATTATAAGCCACCGAAGATCTAAGGTAATATTGACTATCTGAATGAGGGGAGTTCGCATCCCAGGAGATGTTTTATTTGATATTAAATCATGTATTTAACACATATTTACCCATCGTTTATCGCGGGCTGAACCAGAGAAGGAAATATTGCAGCAGCAAGCGAAGAGAGAAGGATCTTTTTTTTTGAAATGTATTCTAATTATATAGCGCTAGCAAGCTGAAAATAAACGATGCATTTAATTGGAGATTGTTGCGGATATGCAACAAACCGGCCCAGTCGTCGCCTCGACCTCCTCCTGCTTGCTGCTTGATGGCAGCTATGTGCCTCCTGGCGTAAAAAACGACCCTCAGTCCGCGCTTAGCATGAGAAGTTAATGAGAAATGACGCAGGGTAGGAGAGGCTTAAGTCTATCGTAAACCAGCCATTTGCCTGTGTGTCGATCGTGGCTCTGGTGGCGGATTAAATGTCTCCGTAAACGAGCGGATGACCCAGAATGATCTCAAGGGTCACTATAGCGACATGGCTTCGATGATCGTCAACAGGTTTGGATGGAACATTATTCAAGGCATCAAGCATGTTCGGAGGGCTCGGCATCTGGACCGTTTAAGTCCAACGCAGGACGGAGAGGTAAACTAAAAATCACCCACAAAAAGTTCATGTTTGTCGCTGGGCTTTAGTCAACTTGACAAGGACAATACTGGATTTAGACTCAGCAACTTCTAAATCACCAGGATCTTCGATGATCATATGTCCTGCAACAGCTAAAGACAGCAAGAGGTAGGCATATCTCACTAAAATTTATTTCAACATCTGATCGAATATTCCACCATCAGCAAAATGTTTCTTCTGGGCAAGCGCCCAGCCGCCAAAGGTTTTATCGATAGTGATCAATTGTATTTTAGGAAACTTCTTTAGTTGATCGGGTTCAGCGAATTCAGGATAGGCTGGCCGATAAAAGTTTTTGGCGATTATTTTTTGCGCGACGGGCTGATAAAGAAACTGTAGATATGCCTGCGCTACTTTGCGAGTACCCTTTTTATCGACATTGCCGTCGACAAGAGCCACCGCGGGCTCGGCCAGAATGGAGAGGGAAGGCGTTACAATTTCGAATTTATCGGTTCCATATTCTTTCAAGGCCAGATGCGCCTCGTTTTCCCATGTGATGAGCGCATCGCCAATTTCACGCTTGGTAAACGTCATTGTCGATCCACGTGCGCCACTATCCAGAACCGGCGCATTTTTATAAATAGCCTTTACCAGTTCCTGCGTTTTTTCTTCATCGTTTTTGAATTTTTTCAATCCGAAACCCCAGGCGGCAAGATAGTTCCACCGTGCGCCGCCGCCGGTTTTCGGATTTGGCGTGACGACGCCCACGCCAGGACGAGCAAGGTCATCCCAGTCACGGATGTTTTTGGGGTTTCCCTTGCGAACAAGGAAGACGATCGTCGATGTGTAGGGCGAGGAATTATTTGGCAACCGTTCTTGCCACTTAGTCGGGATTTTACCTGTTTTTTGGGCGATGACGTCAATATCGTTTGCAAGTGCGAGCGTAACTACATCGGCCTCCAGACCCTCGACTACCGCACGCGCTTGTGCTCCCGAACCGCCATGGGAAGCTTGTATTTCAATTTCCTCCCCTGTCCTTTTTTTCCATGCATCGATAAAGATCGGGTTGATCTCACGGTATAGTTCGCGCGTTGGATCGTAGGAAACATTGAGGATCGCCTGAGAGGCGTTCGCGATTGGGAAAGCAACAAGATTAATCAATAATCCTGATGCGATGACAATCGGGATTAACTTCCCTTTTTTCATGTCTCTCTCCTAGCTGCCCGACGTGGCGAAGCACACGCAGCCGACCCCTAAATACCGTCGGCGATGTGATCGAAACCGATCGTATCCGCCGGGAATATCCGCGCCTTGTTTAGCGATAAAGGCACTTTATCACCGAGCGTTGCGGCTGTTTCGACGGGCGACTCGATTTCGAGAGTCTGGTCGAATCCGTCGATGGCGATTGTCGCTCGGAAGCCGGCCGGAGTGCGACGAAGACTTTCTACGCGTCCCTCCAGCTCTGCATCTCCGCCAGTCGCCACAGCGATATCCGCTGGACGGAAAAATACCCGCGCGGGACCGCTGCGCAAACCATGGGTATCGATATGCAACTCACGTCCGGCGAAATTGACGTGTCCGTCCGTGACCGTCACCGGCAGGGCGACCGCCTCGCCGACAAAGGAGATGACAAATGGCGACGCTGGCTTGTCGTAAAGCTCGGCCGGTGTGCCAATTTGTTCGATCCTTCCCTGATTAAGCACCACGACTCGGTCGGCAAGCTCCATCGCCTCGTCCTGGTCGTGGGTGACGAACACCGTGGTCAGACCGGTTTCCTTGTGTACTGTGCGCAACCAGCGGCGCAGATCCTTGCGCACGCGCGCATCAAGAGCGCCGAAAGGTTCGTCGAGCAACAGAACGCGTGGTTCAATCGCGAGCGCGCGGGCCAGCGCCACACGCTGTCGCTGGCCTCCCGATAACTGAGCCGGGAAGCGTTTCCCAAGTCCCTCAAGCTGAACAAAACGAAGCAGTTCTTCTACCCGCGAGGCGATATCGGTGCGCGACGGCCGCTGTCGGCGTGGACGCACCCGCAGACCATAGGCGATATTGTCAGCCACGCTCAGATGTTTGAACAAGGCGTAATTCTGAAACACAAAACCGACGCGTCGATCCTGAACAGCAAGATTTGTAGCGTCTTGCCCATCAAAAAAGATATGGCCACGATCGGGTGTGTTCAAACCTGCGATCACCCGTAGCAGCGTCGTCTTGCCGGAGCCAGACGGCCCCAGCAAAGCAACCAACTCTCCCGGCCGAATATCGAGACTGACGTCCCGCAAAGCGGGAAAATCACCGAAATCCTGCTCAACACCTTCAATACGGATGGAAAAACCCTGCTGCGCCACTTTAATGTCTCCGGCCGCCACGTGCGGCGAGCTGGTCTGCGTAACGCCACTCGAGGAAAGTTTTGATCCCCAGAGTGACAAGCGCCAGGCTGGCGAGAAGAACCGCGAGAGCGAAAGCGGCGATGCTGTTATACTCATTGTAAAGTATCTCCACTTGCAGCGGGATCGTGTTGGTCAGGCCCCGAATATGGCCCGATACCACGGAGACGGCGCCAAATTCTCCCATGGCGCGTGCGTTACAAAGAAGCACGCCGTAAAGCAGGCCCCATTTGATGTTGGGCAGCGTCACCGTCCAGAATGTCTGAAGGCCGGAAGCGCCAAGCGTTAGCGCCGCTTCCTCCTCAACGGTTCCCTGCTCCTGCATCAGCGGGATCAATTCGCGGGCAACGAAGGGAAAGGTAACGAAGATCGTCGCCAGCACAATGCCAGGAATGGCAAAAATAATCTGTATATGTTGGGATTTGCACCAGGCGCCAAATACGCCCTGTGCGCCAAACACCAGAACAAAGACCAGACCCGCAACGACGGGAGAAACCGAAAAGGGAAGGTCAATGAGTGTGATCAACAGGCTTTTGCCGGGAAAAGAGAATTTTGCGATAGACCAGGCTGCAGCCAGACCAAACAAAAGATTGGCTGGAACGCTGACCGCGGCGACCGTCAGTGTTAGTTTGATTGCAGCGATCGCGTCTGGATCACGCAGTGCGTCGGTAAACGTGGTTAGTCCTTTTGCGAACGCCTCGCTGAACACAATCGCTAGTGGGGCGAACAAGAACAACAGAAGAAAGCTCACTGCGACGCCGATCATCGCATAACGCGCCCATGGCGCATCCTCGGTTACGGCGCGATAGGGTTGTCTGCGGCCTGTCCCTGTCAGCTCATGTGAGAAGATCGACTCATGCATGGCCGAACCTCCTGCGGCTCCATGCCTGAATGAGATTGATCCCAAACAAAGCGGAAAAAGAAATGGCCAGCATAATCGCCGCAACGCCAGTCGCGCCGGCAAAATCATATTGTTCGAGTTTGATGACGATGAGCAACGGCGCAATTTCGGAAATATAGGCGATGTTTCCGGCAATAAAAATCACAGAGCCGTATTCACCAATCGCGCGAGCAAAGGCGAGAGCAAAACCAGTCAATAAGGCCGGGAGGAGCGGAGGCAGCAGTACGCTAAAAATAGTTTGGAGTCGCGAGGCTCCCAGGGTCGCCGATGCCTCTTCCAGCTCAATTTCGAGTTCGGAAATAATGGGCTGAACAGTTCTCACGACAAATGGCAGGCCGATAAACACCAATGCCACCAGAATTCCCCAGCGCGTGTAGGCAATCTTGAACCCAAGAGCGGCAAGCGGCGCCCCAAACCAGCCATTGGGCGCATACAACGCCGCCAAAGAAATCCCCGCGACTGCGGTGGGCAGGGCGAAGGGCAAATCAACGAAGGCGTCGATTAATCTGCGAAGGGGAAAGTTGTAACGAGTCAACACCCAGGCAACGATCAGCCCAAAAACCAGATCAATGACGGCGGCGAAAAAAGACAGGGTGAAGGTCGTTTGCAAAGCGGCTGTGACCCGAGGCTCGGTCAGAATTCGCGCGAAACCCGAGGCTCCCATATCCGACGCCCGCCAAAGGAGCGCAGCAAGCGGGAAAAGTACGATCGAACCCAGATAGAACAGCGTGTAGCCAAAGGTCAGGCCAAAACCGGGAATAACGCTCGGCGCCATAAAGCGCCGAGCGTTACGGGCCGCACGAGCCGGGGAGGGGGTCACTGTGCAGCCGATTTCGTCTGGATTTGATCGAAGACGCCGCCATCGGCGAAATGCTTTTTCTGAGCTGCGGCCCAGCCGCCGAAGTCTTTATCGATGGTCACAAAATTAATCTTGTGAAACTTCTTCAAATCCTCCTTTGCCGCAAATTCTGGGTGCGCGGGACGATAGAAGTTCTTTGCGATGATCGCCTGAGCCGCCGGCGTGTAGAGGAAATTCAAGTAGGCTTCCGCGACCTTGCGATTTCCTTTTGCGTCGGCGTTGGCATCAACCAAAGCCACAGGCGGCTCTGCGAGAATGGATTGGGGTGGCGCGATAATTTCAAACTTATCGGAGCCGAATTCTTTTTGAGCGAGAAATGCCTCGTTTTCCCATGCAATCAGCACATCGCCAATCCCGCGCTGGGCGAATGTGATCGTCGCCCCGCGCGCGCCTGTGTCAAGCACCGGGGCGTTTTGATAAATCGATTTGACAAATTCCCTGGTTTTCTCCTCGTCGTCGCCAAATTTCTTCAGGCCATACGCCCAGGCGCCGAGGTAGTTCCAGCGTGCGCCGCCAGAGGTTTTAGGATTTGGCGTAACGACGGCGACGCCGGGCTTTGCAAGATCGTCCCAGTCCTTGATCTTTTTCGGGTTCCCCTTGTGCACCAGAAACACGATCGTTGACGCATAGGGTGTGGAATTATTGGGTAGCCGCGTTTGCCAGTCTTCAGCGATCTTACCGCTTTTTTTTGCTATCGCGTCGATATCGGCTGCAAGCGCGAGGGTAACGACATCGGCGTTAAGGCCCTCGATCACCGCCCGCGCCTGAGCGCCAGATCCCCCATGTGACGCCTGAACCTGGATCTCCTCACCGGTTTTCGCCTTCCAATCAGCGGCGAAGACAGGATTGATCGCTTTATAAAGTTCGCGGGTCGGATCATAGGAAACATTGAGCAGCGGTTCGCCAGCCAGGGAAATATTGATCGCTAATATCTGGCTAAGCGCGACCATAGCTGACGCTATGGCTTTAGCTTTAAATCGCTGAGTCATTTCCTGGAGCCTCTATTCACTGATTTCGATATTAAATGTCTATAAAAATTATCTACTAAATCAGCAAGTAACTCAGGATCTGGCTGTTAGCTATTGATCTGAAATCAAATTATTTATTTCTGGAGAAAATTATTCTTTAACCGTGCTGATCTTCGAAAGTCTGATCTCTCTCAACGCAAAAGAAGAGTTATTGTGCTTTTCGTCCCATGCGATCTCGAACTGTGGAGAGATTTTGTAAAAAATTATGATGCGAAGCATGTGGTCTGGCCCTGGTTCAGGACTCATTCACCTTGCCAGAAGGGGCAACTTGTTTAAATACGGCTTGCCAGGAAAAACATGTCAGTCAGCGATCATATCTTCTGGAAATTTGTCTTAAGCGATTGGGTTTTGAGAAGAATTCGGACGAGTAAAAATCAAGTACGGCGCCTCGCTGGTTGAACAGCCGACTGAAGAGGTGCGCTGGTATATTTCCTGAAGTTTAATCTGCCTCTGGACTTTCAGACCCACGACGGCGCCAGCCGACAGTCAATGGCTTTTTTTGCGCAATCGGGATCCATTATGTGACCTGATCGACACAGGCGAACATGAAACAACGCCAATGGCGCCGACACAGCAAATCTCTTGGTCGCCAAATGTCCTTTTGACGTTATCAAGTGTGGAGATTTCATACCTTCCCAGAAACCTCATGCGCGCAACATTCTCTATTTCCGCAAAATTGACGCTGGTCGCAGCGCTCCTCGCCGGCGGCCTGTCGCCTGTTAGGGCTGCTGACCTGTCGCCGCGCCCGCGACAACCGCCGCCGGTCTTCACCTGGACTGGCGCCTATGTCGGCCTCAATTTTGGTTACACATGGACAGCCGATCGCGGAATCTTCCTCGGCTCGGCGAACCTCTACGACAACTCGGCCTTCGCACTCGGCTCTGCGTCGGCCCTTGGCGCCACCGGCGCCGTCAGCGCCAGACTCGACGGGTTCCTGCTTGGCGCGCAGGCGGGCTATAACTGGCAAGTCGACGAAAAATGGATCGTCGGCGTAGAAGGCGACATCGCCGGCGCCGGCGTGCGCGGCGGCGGCTATGCGCCGAGCATAGTTGCGGCGCCGGGCGGTTACGCCGTCACCAGCGCCACGCTGAAACGCAATCTCGAATACTTCGGCACGGCGCGCGGCCGGTTGGGCTATGCGCTTACGCCATACCTCATGACTTATCTGACGGGCGGATACGCCTTTGCCGGCGTCGATGCGACGGCGGTTGTGCGCCAGACGCTCGTTCCTTCAATCCTCTATTCCGATCCCGGAAAGGCCGACCTCTTCAAGAATCTGTCCGGCTGGACGGCGGGCGCCGGCGGAGAAATCGCGCTGGGCGGCAACACAAGCGCCAAACTCGAATATCTCTATTACGATCTCGGCGGCGTTTCCCTCAGCAGCCCAAGGTTTTCCTCTCTGGCGTTCACACAGTTTGGCTCGGGCCAGCTCGGCGTTCTGGACGCCTCAAACCTCTCCACAAGTTATCGCGGCCATATCCTGCGTGTCGGCCTGAATTATCGTTTCGAACCAACCATCCCGCAAATCAGGGGCTCCGCAGCGACGCCGTTTCTCGCTTCGAATGGCTTTATCGTGACGGAACAGCCGAAAACCGGCGATTGGGGCGTGAAAATAACGCCCTATGTTTGGGCGCTGGGGACCAGCGGCTCCTTGACCGTTCGAAATGAGACGGTCGGCGCCGATACAACGCTCATCGATGCGATTACGCGCAGCGCCGCATTTCCGATCGCTTTCATGGGACGCGTCGATGCAAGCAGTGGCCGCTGGTCAACATACGGAGATTTCGCTTTCGTCAGATTGCGTTTCGCAGACTCCTTCCTCAATCTGCGCTCGCCGACTGCAGATGTTTTGGTCGCACTGAGCGGTTCCGGCCACCTGCGCCAAACGCTGGGAATCGGTGAGGCGGGCATAGGCTACGAGCTCGCCCGGTTTCACCAGACTTCTGGGGCGCCCGATTCTTTTACGGCCTTCGACGCCTACGCCGGCGCGCGTTATGGGAACATGAGCGCGAATGTCGATTTGACGTCCTACGGCGTCGTTGGCTCGCAATATCTCGGCGAGCAACGGGTCGCCGCTTTGCAACGCAATGTCGCCGGACGCCTGTGGTGGCTTGATCCCGTGATCGGCCTGCGCATGCGCTATTTCTCTGGCGACCGGGATCGTTTCGAGATGCGCGGCGACATTGGCGGATTTGGCGTCGGCAGCAATTTTAGTTGGCAAGCCTACGGCGGCTGGAGCCGTGATTTTGAATGGCGAGGCGTCAAATTCGCAGGCCTGATTGGCTATCGCGCGCTGAGCCTCGATGTCACGAAATGGGCGAATGGCCGCAAAAACGGAATTGATGAAATTTTACACGGTCCGGTCACCGGCGTCAGTTTCGCATTCTGATCAGCGCTTTCGACGTCCTTTCTCATCCGGTTCCCCTATCGCCCCCCACCCTCATCCGTCCCAGCTTCTCGGGGCCGCCCTCTCCCGCTGGGGAAGACGGAAATCCCATCTCCCAGAGGGCGAGGGTGGCGCGAAGCGCCGGGTCACAATGGCTATTTGCCGGCGGCGAGCGCCGTGCGGGGTTCGCTCAACGGATAGTCCGCCTCCAAAATATAGGGGCCGCCGCCGACTGAGTCGCGCGAGGAGTAGAGCACGAACCGCGTCGCAACGAAGCGAAGCGACGGGAAATAGCCACGCGCGCCGAGATAGGCGGCGACGGCGGCGGGGCTGGCGCCGCGCAGACGCGCCAACGTCACATGCGGAACAAATTTGCGCGGTTCCGGCGGGGCGCCCAGGCGTCGTAACAAACGCTCCTGCTCCGCCTGCGTCTCCATCAGGGCAGGATCGGGTCTCGCGCGCGCGACGATGGCGCGCGGCTTGACGCCGCCAAAGGCCGCGAGCTGATCCAGCGTCACAGCTATTTCGGGCCGTTCGATCAAGGATAGGGCGTTGGCCGCGTCGCGAGCGAAGGCGTCGTCGACGTCGCCGATGAAGCGCAGCGTGATGTGATAATTCTCGACGTCGATCCAGCGCGCGTTGGGGACGCCGCCGCGCAACCGCGCCAAACTCTCCGAAATGGCGGCGGGAACCTCCAGCGCCGTAAATAATCTCGGCATGGCCCTCTCCTGTCCGTGTCCGCAGCTAGCGGTCTTGTAAGACACCGGCGGCGTTATCGCCGGGGCCCTGCGTCTTCAGGAGCCTCTCGATCGGCGGCGCGGCGATCTCCACCATTTTAGCGACGCCCGCCGGATTGGGATGCAGACCGTCGCCGATCAGCAGTTTTGGATCGCCCCATACCGGCGTCATCATGAAGGGAATCAGTGACGCCTTGTGTTTCGCCGCCAGCTCTGGATAGATCGAATCGAACTCCTTTTTGTAAGCTTGCCCCCAGTTGTCGCCCGACGCCATCGTCGCCAGCATGACTCGTAAGCCTTTCGACTGAAATGTCTTGATCATCTTGTCGAGATTGTCGCGGGCGATCTTCGGATCGACTCCGCGCAACATGTCGTTGGCGCCCAATTCGATCAGAACGACGTCAAAAGGTCCCGCCTGGAGCGTATAATCCAGCCGCGCCAGCCCATTGGCAGTGGTGTCGCCCGAGACGCCCGCATTGACGACCCGCGCGTCGAAGCCGTCGGCGCGCAGTCGGCTTTCGAGTTGGGCCGGCAGCGCCTCGCTCGCGCCAATACCGTATCCGGCTGACAGACTGTCGCCGAAAACGAGAATTCGGATTGGCGATGCGGCTCCAGCGGCGGTCGTGGCGCAAAACAGGCTTGCAAGCAGCGTCGCGCGCAGCATTTGGATCTGTAGTCGGAACAGGCGATAAGGCGCTTTCGCGCGTCGCGACGTCATACGGGAAGTCCTTCGTGGAAAAAGTGATCGAACTGTCCGACCTTCATCTCACATTGGGCGAGGGCGCTGCGCGCGTTCATGTGCTCAGGGACGTCAGCCTGTCGGTGACGCGGGGCGAAACAGTGGGGTTGCTGGGGCCCTCTGGATCCGGCAAATCGACGCTGCTGATGGTCTTGGCTGGCCTTGAACGGCCGGACGCCGGAACGGTGCGGGTGGGCGGACATGATCTCAACGCCCTCTCCGAGGACGCGCTGGCGCGCTTTCGTGGACAGAACATAGGCGTGGTGTTTCAGTCTTTCCAGCTGATTCCGACGATGACCGCGCTGGAGAACGTCGCCGTGCCGATCGAACTCGCCGGCCGGCCTGATCCCTTCGCGCAGGCGCAGGCGGAGCTGGAGGCGGTAGGCCTCGGCGCGCGGCTCGCGCATTATCCCGGCCAGCTCTCCGGCGGGGAGCAACAACGCGTGGCGCTGGCGCGGGCGCTCGCCCCCGATCCGTTGATCCTTGTCGCGGACGAGCCGACCGGCAATCTCGACTCGGAAACCGGCGCGGCCATCGCCGATTTGATTTTCGCCCAGCAAAGGCGGCGCGGCGCAACGCTGGTGCTCGTCACTCACGATCCGGCGCTCGCCGCCCGCTGCGCCCGCCGCGTGTCGCTACGCTCGGGACGCATCGAGACCGACGACTCTAGTTCATGACGCCTCGTTTCGCCCGTCTGCCGTTTGGCCTGCGCTTCGCCCTGCGCGACTTGTTCGGCGATCCGCGAGGTTTTGGCGTATTCATCGCCTGCGTCGCGATAGGCGTCGCGGCCATATTCGGCGTTTCTGGCCTGTCGCGGTCGCTGGCGCAGGGGCTGGCGCGTGAGGGCCGCACGATCCTTGGCGGCGACGCCTCCTTCAGCGTCGTCGCGCGAGAACTGACGGCCGACCAGCGCGCCTTTCTCGCCGCACACGGCCGCCTGTCCGAGATCGACCTGATGCGCGCCATGGCGCGTCGGGAGGATGGCGAAGCGGCGATGGTCGAGATCAAGGCCGTCGATCCGGAAAGCTATCCGGTCTTCGGAACGCTCGAAAGCGATCCGGCGTTGCCGCTGGCTACGGCGCTGGAAACGCGCGACGGCGTCGCTGGCGCGCTGGTCGACCCGGCGTTGCTCGCGCGTCTCGACCTGAAGCCCAACGACGTAATTTCAATCGGCGATATGCGATTCCAGTTGCGTACGACCTTGCGCAACGAGCCCGACAAGCTGGCCGGCGGCGTCGGCTTTGGACCGCGCGTGATGATCGCACGCGCCGCCCTTATGCAGACCGGTCTTGTCACGCCCGGCGCTGTGACCCGCCATGTCACGCGGGTAACGTTGACGCCGGAAGCGAGCGATGCGGCGCTCAAGGACTTCATGAAAGCGGCCGACGCGGCTTTCCCGCAGGCGGGATGGGAAACGCGTAGCCGCGACGCCGTCTCGCCGGCCTTCTCGCGCAATCTTGATCGTTTTGCCCAATTATTGACCCTCGTCGCCCTGACAGCGCTGGTCGCCGGCGGCGCCGGCGTCGCAAACGCCGTGCAGGGGTTCGTCGAGCGCAAACGTAGTCAATTTGCGGTGCTCAAGGCCCTGGGCGGCTCAGGCCAGCGCGTTTTCGCCATCGCGCTGATGCAGATTATGGCTGCGGCGATCTTCGCCATTGCGCTTGGGCTGGCGCTGGGCGCGCTCATCCCGGGGGCAGCAGCGAACGCCCTGCGGGAGATCGCGCAATTACCAGTCGCCGCCACGCCCGACGCAGCAGGCGCAGGTCTAGGCGCGATCTACGGTCTATTGGTCACGCTGATGTTCGCGCTTGGGCCGCTGGGTCGCGTTCATGAGATCCCGGTTGCGGCTCTCTTGCGCGACGATCCACGACCGGATCATCTCTGGCGCTATCGTCTTGCCGCCGCCGCCGCCGGGTTGGCGCTTCTGGCGCTGGCGATGGTCTCGGCGGCTGACGCCAAAATTGGCGCGGCCTATATCGGCGCGGCGCTCGGCGCCGTCGCGGCGCTGCAGGGCGCGGCCTATCTGGTGATGCGTCTGGCCCGCGCTTTGCCGCATCCGCGCAACCCGCAACTGCGGCTCGCCCTCGCCAATATCTGGCGCCCGAAAAGTCTCACACCGGCGCTGATCGTCTCCATCGGCGTCGTTCAGACATTGTTGATCGCGCTTACGCTGGTCGAAGCCGCCATTCATCGCGAACTGGAGCGCGCCGACGCCGGCGAAATCCCAAATTTCTTTTTTATGGATGTCCCGAAGATCGAAACTGAGGCCTTTCGATCCTTTCTGGAGGGGATCGTTCCGACGGGGCAAATCGTGCATGTCCCAATGATGCGTGGGCGCATTGTCGCCGTGAAGGGCGTTCCCGTGGATAAAATCTCTGTAGCCGACGACGCAAAATGGGCGCTCGACGGCGACCGCGGCGTCACATTCTCGGCGACGATGCCCGCCAATTCGCAACTTGCCGCTGGCGCCTGGTGGTCGGAGAATTACGTGGGACCGCCGTTGGTGTCGTTGGAGCGCAAGGTTGCGGAGGGAATTGGCGTCGATGTTGGTGATGAAATCACGGTCAATGTCATGGGGCGGGAGATCGCCGCGAAGGTAACGAATATGCGCAAGCTCGACTGGCGCAGCTACGGCATCAATTTTATCATGGTGTTCTCGCCCAACGTCTTCCGCGCTGCGCCTTATACCGAATTGTTCACCATCGCTTATGGCGCGCCAGAAGGACGCGACGCACTCGATTCGCGTCTGGCGCGAGAAACCGCGAAAAAGTTTCCGCAGGTCGTTTCGATCCGTGTGCGCGAGGCGATCGCCGCCGTCGACAAGATCGCCAGCCAGCTTGCCCTCGCGGCGCGCGCCGCCGCGGCCATCGCCATCGTCACCGCGATCCTCGCGCTGGCGAGCGCATTGGCCAGCGGCCAGCGGGCGCGCCTGCATGACGCCGTTGTTCTCAAAACCCTGGGCGCGACGCGCGGCTGGCTCGTCGGGGCCTACGGCCTTGAATTCGCGTTGGTGGGCCTCGTCGCCTCGATCATCGCTATCTGCGCCGGCGCTGGCGCGGCTTACGTGGTCACTGGCTTTCTGATGAAAATAGATTTCGTTTTTCCAGTGACGACCGTCGGAGCGATCTCTCTGACAACGCTTGTCATCACGGTTGGACTAGGACTCACCGGGACTTGGCGGGTCCTTTCCCGCCGGCCGGGGCCAGAATTGCGTGAATTGTGAGAGCTATCGTCCGCCTAATTCCGATAGCCGCTCGTCGCAATGTTTAATCTCTGCGGCGCTAGCCGAGAAATAGGAGATTTCGCACAGAGCCTGATAACGGCTGGCGACAAACATCGACCACGCCCCAAAACCGCATGAGGCGATGACGGCGCAGATCAGGAGGGTTTTTTTCATGGGTTTATCCGGCATGTGTCTAAGCAGCACCTAGGGGCCATCGTGGACCGGACAAGCTTGAAATCTGTACGGGAGCATAAATCATCTGATTGGCGGGCCACTGGCGCGGTTGCCGAGCGTGAGCAGGGGCTTTATGGTCACCCTATTGCGCGGCGCGCGTCAGAAATCTCCCCTTACACGCCCATTTCCGGGCTCCAGCCGAGGACATCCGCTCATGTCGAACCCTCCCGACGAAAAGTCGCCGGAACTCGCCCATGAAGAAGGCGGCGCGGGAACAGAACACTCCTGGCTGGCCGCGCTTGAGGAGGGGATTGACGAGATCAAGACTCAGCCCCCGGGCGTCCTATTCCTTGATGTCGTGAAAATCGACCTGCCATATATCGTTATGTTGTCGATGGCGGTGTTCGGCATTGGTCTGGTCACTTTCACCGGAGAGCCCTCCGGGTTCTATTGGGAGTTGCTCACCCCAATCTACTGCGGCCTGTGTATTTATGTCGGCTGGCGCAATGCGCCGACCAAGGAAGAACGGTTCAAGCTGATCTGGACGCAGATCCTGCACTGGGCGGCCTTTTTGGCGGCGATGTGGCTTATCTACTCTCCGACGATGCGCAGTCTTGTCGACGTCAACGCTACGGGTCTCAACCTGATGGTCTTGCTGGCCCTTGCGACTTTCGTCGCCGGCGTTCATGCCGAGGCCTGGCAAATCTGCGTGGTGGGACTTATTCTGGCGATGTTCGTGCCGGCCGTCGCGATCATTCAGCGAACGTCACTTTTCATAATCATCGCCCTTCTGGGCATTATCTTTATCTTTATGAGCCTGTACGCGACGACCCATTCTGAAAGACGCAAGGTCAAGGTTGGGGAATAAGACGGCGACAGACGTCTGAAAATGTGACGGCGCCGGATGACCGGCGCCGTCAGATTAAATATTTTGGCGCGCAAGACTAAACTGACGGCTGAGCCGCGAGCGCTGCGCGGATGGCGTCGTCTTTCGATTTCTCGAAAGATGTGCGCAATACCGTGCCGCCCGCGCCCTTGAGGCCCTCCAAAACCTTATCGGTCGTCATTTTGCGCACCAGCAGGAAAAGGGCTGCGCCGCGCGGCGGTACCGCCTCGGCGATATCCTTCATGAATTTATCGTCGATGCCAAAATCGGTCAGCGCGCCAGAGACGGCCCCAGAAGCGGCGCCGAGCGCAGCTCCTGCGAGCGGCATCATGAAAATCATGCCGATCAACGCGCCCCAGAAGGCGCCGGAGACGCCGCCAATCGCCGTCGTGTTGAACAGTTGGTTCAACTTGATCGAGCCGTCCTCGGCCTTCACCGCGACAACCGCGTCGCCCAATTCGATCAAATATTCCTTCTGCATCGAAAACAGTTTTTTGCGTACAGCCTCGGCTTTTTCTTCGGATGAAAACGCGATCACCAGCAAATCATTCATGCGGTCCTCCTGCAATTAAGCAAACCCCAACGGGCCATACGCCCCGAGACACCACATAGACCCGGCGCCGTCGAAAGCAAACACCCATGCAGCGAAGGGATTACGACTGGGGGTTGATAATGCTGTTTTCGTTCATGGCGGCGACTCCGCTGCCCCTCTCCTTGACCGCTGACCGGGGGTCAGCCGGTAAGCGATGGCGATGAGTCCTAATAGCAGCATGCCAATGAGCACGGGCCAGCGCGTGTTGGGGGCTCCGATCAGGATGATGATGACCCCGATCAGGAACGCAGCGGCCAGCAGGCTTGAGAGCGGCCAGAAGGGCGCCTGGAAATGCGGCGGCGCCTCGCCGATTTCCCGGAGGCGCCGACGGAAGCACACATGTGTGTACAAGATGATCAACCAGATCAGTATGCCAATGAAAGTCACGGCCGACGTCAAATATTCGAAGGCTTCGGACGGCGTGAAATAATTCAACCCGGCCCCTGCGAAGAGAAAGGCGATGGTCACAAGCATCGCCCGCAGGGGGATGCCGTTCGGCGCGATTGAGTTGAACCATGACGGCGCCTGATGCGCCTGCGCAAGCGTGTGCAGTATCCGTCCGCTGCTGAAAATACCGCCATTGCAGGAGGACAGCGCGGCGGTCACGACGACGAAATTCACAACGCCGGCGGCCCTGTCCAGCCCCATACGCTGGAAGACCTGAACGAAGGGACTGCCATCGACGCCGATACGATTCCAGGGAAAAATCGCCAAAATGACGAACAGGGCGCCGACATAAAAAATTATGATCCGCCAGACGAAGGAGTTGATCGCCAAGGGGATGGTTGTTTGTGGATTTTCCGCCTCACCCGCGGCGATGCCGATCATTTCGACGCCGACATAGGCGTATACGACCATCTGCATCGAGAGAAGACAGCCCATCACGCCTAGTGGAAAGAAGCCGCCGATCTGCGTGAGGTTCGACAGTCCGACAGGGTTCCATTCACCGGGAAAACCGAGCAGGATGACGAATAAACCAAGCAAGATCATAATCAGAATGGCGGCAACTTTTATCAGGGCGAACCAGAACTCGAATTCACCGAACACCCGTGCGGTGAACAGATTGACCGCGCCCATGATAGCGATGGCGGCGAATGCCCAGATCCACTGAGTGGAGCCCGGAAACCAGTATTGCATGTAAATGCCGACCGCCGTTACTTCGGCGATGGCGATAATCGTCCAGTAAAACCAGTATCCCCAGCCAACGAGGTAGCCAAGGAAAGGGCTTACATAATGGGTAGCATATGCCGCGAAGGAGCCAGTGACAGGGTGATGGACAGCCATCTCGCCCAGCGCGCGGAGGATGAAGAAAGTCATCACGCCGGCGATCATATAGGCCAAAATGATTGAGGGACCGGCGAGTTTGATGGCGGAGGCGGAGCCAAGAAACAGGCCGACGCCAATCGTCGAACCCAGCGCCAGCAGGCGCATTTGCCGAACGCCCAGGCTACGCCTGAAACCTTGTTGCTCTGTTTGCATCCATCTCTCCCGGCGTCCCCAGTTTATGACCGAAAGAGAACCAAAAAGGAAGCGGAGGGCAGTGGTCGCAGGCGGCAGCGGATGTTGAATTTCCTGTTGGGTGAGTCATGAAAAGTTGACCGATAGTCGACCAGGATTGATAAATTAGGCGCAGAGCGCATTTTCAGGAAGAACAATGAGATTAATCATCATTTTGCTCGGTATGATTGCCGCGGGCGCGGCATTCTTTGTGTTTGGCGGCGACAGGCGCGCGTCGGAGCTGAGCGGTGTTTCTGGCGTTGGCGACAGGATTAAAAATGTCGCGACGACCGTTATCGTCAAGGAAATCGAGAATCCCGAATGCACGAAACTACTCGATAACATCAAGCGTAAAACTGCCGCCGTCGTACAAAAAATCTCGCCCTCCGGACATGAAGTGCTTTTGGGGCATGCCGCCACAAAATCAACAATCTCCCTCGATTGCTCGACGCCGTCGAAAATGACCATGACTTTCATTTCGAAGGATATGTCGCCGACTGACGACTGGTTCACGGTGATTGGCGCCTCAAGCGGTCTTCTCGTGAACAGGGACCCGTCCCTGATCATCGCGGAGGCCCGGAAATGTCTCGCCGTCGCCAAAAAGGACCCGACGACGTCGGCGCAGGAAGAAGTCTCTGGCGTCGATGTAGATTGCGCCCTGCCGGAGGGAGACGAGTCTGGTTATCTGGTGGCGGTCATGGGCGCGGACCCTGCGGCGCACATCAATCCGTCAACGGCCCCAGAAGCGGGCAGGACAAGCGCTCGCCCGACAGGGGGCAAAAACCGTAAATGATATTATCGACTGCTCTTTTCTCGTCAGGAGAGAAATGTGTCGAATACGCCCCATCCAGGGACGACTTATTAGTTGCGCCGCCGCTGATACACAGCGGAGGCGCTCTTGACTATCAGGCGCTAAATAGACTTGCAGCGGTTTCCTGCTTGGGGAAGAAGGGATCAATACACCATCTGAACCAGAGTCCCGACCTGCACGCGATTGAATAGATCAATTACATCTTCGTTACGCATGCGGATACAGCCATAGGACGCCGCAGTGCCAATCGATTGGCGCATTTTGTTGTTGGTGCCGTGGATGGCCACCTGGTTCTGCTCCAAAGTCAGGGCGCGCGCGCCCATCGGGTTGCGTGGCGATCCGCCGGGAATGAAGCTGGGAAGTTCCGGATGGTCGGCCGCGACTTCAGCTGGCGGCGACCAATCGGGATATTCGAACTTTCCAGCAATGTAAGTCGTGCCGGACCATTCCTTGCCAGCTTTGGGCACCGCGATCGGATAGCGGATGACCCGGCCGTCCTGATACACTAGCATCAGTTGGCGGTGTCTGGCGTTAATGACAATTTTCTGGGATGGGGTCGAAAGGTCGAACAGATCAAAGTCGTCGGCCTTCGAGACGCTTGTCGTTGCGGTCGACAGCAGGAGGGCGATCAAGCCGAGGTATTTTTTCATCACGGCGGTTACTCACATCACGCGTTACGAACCGCCAGATAAAAACAAATCAAGGTTTACAAATCGTATATATTCACCATGATCGAAAAGTAAAAAAGATTAGACCCAACCAGAGGGCTACCCTTGTGTCCCCCGGATTTCATTTCTCGGTGCGCATTATACGCTTTTCAGCTGGCGTGTGAGGCTTCACCCTTGGTCTGTTCGGGAGTATCCGGCCATGCCAACCATCGAAAGCGGGACGAGGATGATCAATAAAACAAGGAATGAGATGATCGTAAAAGCCGGCGCAAAGTAGAGCATCAGAAGTAGCACTACTGCCATGGCGCCGAGAAGTTTGATCGATTTATCCTTGTCGCATTCATACCGGCGGGCGAAACCAGCGGGCGTTTGCATCCAGAGGCGCGTTTGCGCCGGATCGTTATTCATCAGTACAAGTTCAAAACGATCATTTGACGACGCTTCCATGCGTAATTCTCCGATTCGGATAGCCACATCGGCTTAAGCTTAGCAAATTCCTCCCCTCTTAACGAGACCCAATGACGGGAATGGCCGTGAATATCAGTCCTTATTTGCGCCCCTATCTGCAACAGACCTCAGTCTTTTCCGCCTGTTTTGGCGGGCAGGGGAGATTGCCATAAGAGCAGAAGACGCAGCAGTCTCCGGCTTTTGGACGCAAGAGCGCGCCGCAGTTTGTGCAAGGGTAGAAATACAGACAGGCGTCGGCAGGCATGATTTCGCTTGCCTGGAAATCACAATGCGGACAGGCAATCGTCGCTAACTGAGCCATCTAGGCATTATAGGCTGCAAATTTTTTTCGTCTATCGCGTGCGGCCAGGCAGGGTCGACGCGTCGTTTTATCAAATTGAATGTCGACGAAATCGTTAAAGAAATCTTAACCACTAAATGGTTTTAGGCTTGCGATATAGTCAAGATCAAGTATAGTGAGGCATCGTTCATTTCGACGTATGTATATGCGCTATTTGGGCGATCAGTCCTTCGGAGCGGATGCTGGGCGTCCGAGGCATGATGCCATCTCCGTCGACCGGTGAAACCCCGGTATGTCCCTTTAAAACCAACCAAACAAGGGATAGACACTTATGGCTAGCATTCTTAATAACCCATCCGCCATCACCGCCCTGCAATCTCTGCGCTCGACCCAGTCGGCGTTGAGCGTTGCACAAAAACAGGTGTCGACCGGCTTCAAGATCGGCGGCGCCGAGGATAACGCCTCGACCTGGTCGATCGCTGAATCGATGAAATCTGACAAAGCCGCTCTGTCGACAATCAGCGACGCCTTGTCTGAAAGCTCCTCGATCCTGAATGTCGCCAACGCGGCCGTGAAAAGCGCGATCTCCGTCATGAACGACATAAAAAGCGCGCTGGTTCAGGCCCAGCAGCCGGGCGCCGACACATCGAAAATCCTGACCAGCCTTGAGCAGCTTGGCAATCAGCTAAAAAGCGTTGTCTCTTCGGCGACCTTCACGGGCATGAATGTGCTGGATGGCTCGGAGAGCGGCTCGGTGAGCTTTGTCGCCTCATATAACAATGGTGGCGGCAGCAGCGCATCGACGATCGGAACCATCGATCTGAACATCACCGATCTGACAAATTCTGGCGGGACCGGCATTCTGGAGGCGGCGCAGGCGACAGGCGCTACAGCGGCGACGGACTTCACCACGCTGGTTACCGGCGATCTCGCCGCAGGGACTATCGCCGACACGCTCTCGAATGCCGACAAGGCCATCGCAGATCTGACCACCTACGCAGCGGAAATCGGCGCAACTCAGTCGCGGATCACCTCCCAGAATGAGTTCATCAAAACGATGACCGAGGCTTTGACAACTGGCGTCTCATCGCTGGTTGACGCCGATATGAACGAGGCCTCTACACGTCTTCAGGCTCTGCAGACGCAACAGCAGCTCGGCGTTCAGGCGCTCTCCATCGCAAATCAAAACGCACAGATGATCCTCAAGCTCTTCCAGTAAGAGGATCGGGACCGGGCTTCGGAGACTCCGCAGCCCGGCTCTCGCAGCAGCTTCGTTAATACTATTTTAACCTTTGTTAAAAAAAGCTTTTCTCTTCCTGAGGCCCTTCAGGACGTCATTTTCGCGCAAGGCGGCGCGCCCAGTTTAGGTCGGCACAAGCTGACAAGGGCCGCGCGCGCGACATGGATCGCCTCAACCAGTTTTTGGGAAATCTCCGGGCGCTGGGCTCGCGCAAGTTGCTCGCGCTGGGGATGATTGTCGTGCTGGTGATGAGCATTGTTTCCGTCGCGGCTTACTACCTTTCGAGGCCGAATTTCGAAACGCTTTATGCCGGACTGGATCGCGAAGATATCGGCCGCATTGGCGCTGCACTGCGCGCTTCAGGCATCCCCTTTGACGTGAACCCAGAAGGAAACGCAGTCTCCGTTCCTTTTGGCCAGACGGCTCAGGCACGGATGATGCTAGCCGAGCGAGGCTTGCCGCAAAGCGCCAACGCCGGCTACGAACTCTTCGACAAGGTCGGCGCGCTGGGCCTCACTTCCTTCATGCAAGAAGTGACGCGGGTGCGCGCGCTGGAGGGGGAACTGGCGCGCACGATTCAATTGCTGCGCGGCGTCAAAGCGGCGCGGGTGCATATTGTGATGCCGGACGAGGGTTCTTTCCGCAGGGCGAAACAGCAACCCTCCGCCTCGGTGATCATCCGCAGCGAGGGGCCAGACGACACGCAGGCGGCGCAAGCGATCCGTCATCTGGTGGCGTCGTCGCTGCCCGGAATGACGGTCGATCAAGTTACGGTGTTGAATACGGACGGCTCGATCCTCGCGGCCTCCGACGGCGAGCCGGCGGATACGGCGCCAGTGAAAACGCTGACGCTTGAAAAAAATATCGCACACGACATCCAGGACAATATCCGGCGAACGTTAACGCCCTACCTGCGTCTGGCGAATTTTCAGGTGAGCGTGCGTGCGCGGGTCAATACGGACCGCAAACAGATGAATGAAACGATCTTCGATCCGGAAACGAAGGTCGAACGTTCCGTGCGAACGATCAAGGAAAATTCCCAGTCCCAAAACAACGCATCCAATTCGAATACGACCGTCGAGCGTAACATTCCGCAAGCTGGACAGAATAATAACGATGGCCGGCAGTCGAGCGATCAGAACCGTAAAAGCGAGGAGCTGACGAATTTCGAGTTATCCTCGAAAACGATATCCACCGTCAGCGGCGGATATAACATTGATAATTTGTCTGTCGCCGTGCTGGTAAATCGCACCGCCTTCGTCGAACCGGGAAAACCCCCGCCAAAACCGGAAGATGTAGATCGACAGGTCAAGGAAATCGAAGCTCTGGTGACTTCGGCCGCCGGGTTGAAAAAAGAGCGTGGCGACATGCTTAAGGTGACGGCAGTCGATTTCATGTTCAATGACAGCGATATTGGGCCAGCGGAGGGGCCAAGTTTCGTCTCAATGCTACAAAGTCATTTCGGCGCTATCTTGAACGCACTTACAGCGATCGGAGTCGCGGGCCTGGTGGTCGTTTTCGGTCTGATGCCGGCGCGTCGCGCCTTGTTGACGGAAACCATTGTCGAGCGACTCGAACCGCCGCCACTTATTGGCGCCGAGGGAGTTGTTTTGGGCGGACCCAGCAGCGTATTGGCAGGTCAGGGAGCAGAGTCCGCCACCCCGCCGTTCGTCGTTGCGGGAGAAGAGATGGCGGAAACCCAGCAAGTCTCCGCAATACGTAAACTCGAACAATTGATCCGGACCGATGATGTAAGGGCGGCAACTGTCATGAAACAATGGCTGCGCACATGAAAGCGGCGGCGACAATCCGTAAGGCGAGCGCTTATCTGACAACTTTCGATACGCCGCAGCCCGCCAACGATTTGCATGACGCCAGTAAAAGCCCGGCTGAGCCGCAGGACACTCCCGCTCAGCCCGTCGCGGATCCGCCAGTTCTCGATGATGAACCGCAAAACTCAGTCGAGGCGGCGGCCTTGCCAGAACCCGACATTTCAAGGACAGAGGCAACAGTAGCGGAGATTGAGACAAAAATTACCCTTGCGATTGAAGCCGAACGTCAGGCTGCCGAGCAACGGCTTCGACAAGCCAGGGAGGACTGGACGACTGAGATAGCAGACAGTCTGGCTCATCGTTTGGAACAGTCGATTGTTGGCGCCATCGACAGTTTTAGAGATGATGTCGCGGGAATTCTGACGCCGTTTGTCTCGCAAGAGATTTTCAATCGTACCATCGAGGAATTGACTGACAATATCAAAAAGGCGCTGGCCGGCGCCATCGATCCTGCCATCGAAATGTCAGGTCCAGCCGATGTGATCGATAAAGTATCGCGCGCTCTCGCCGATCGAGATATTGCGATCATCACCCACGAAGCAGAACAAATAGACGTTAGGGTACGCTTCGGATCGACGACAATCGAGACGGCGCTGGAGACGTGGCTGACGCGGCTTGCCGCCAGCAGGAGGGACGAGCGATGAACGACAAGGGAAGTGAGGAGCCAATCATCATTCGAAAGAAAATTATCAGTGGGGATGATGAGCATCATGGTGGGGTGTGGAAATTAGCCTTTGCCGATTTCATGACAGCGATGATGGCGTTTTTTCTGGTGATGTGGCTGATTAATTCAACATCAAAGGAGACAAAGGCTGTTATTGTGCAGTATTTCAATCCGGTGAAATTGACAGACTCGACACCGGCAGTCAAAGGCCTCAGCGATCCGGCTCCCGCACAACCAAAAATCAAAGAGGATCAAAGGCCATCTAAAGACAGTGAAACAAAGACACAGGGGAGCGTGACGGAAGAAGAACTTCACGCCGACCCCTTGCGCGCGCTTGATGAAATCGTCAATAGCGAGCCATCGCCCAAGGCGACGTCGGGGTCTTCGACAAATGGCGATCGATTTTCCGATCCATTCGAAAGACCAGCCCATCATGGAGCAAATACGGAACAACATCCTGCCGAATCGACCTCGTCGCCGGAATATGAAAAACACTCCGATCTGGATCGTGGAAACACCGCGTCAGCGATGCGACACGAAATCGAGAAAATTATCCGACAGGAAAGCCGTAATCATCACGATGCGCCAACTATCGACGTCAAGGCAATAGATGGCGGCGTTCTGATCAGTCTGACCGACGACGCCAACTTCAATATGTTTGGCGTAGGCTCCATTGAGCCCAGACCGCAACTGGTCCGGATTTTGGGGGAAATCGGCAAGATCCTCGCCACGCGCTCCGGCGACATCGAAATTCGTGGCTATACCGATGGGCGTTCCTACACGAGCAAGAATTACGATAACTGGCGCCTGTCGTCGGATCGCGCGACCATAGTGAATTACACGCTGGTGCGGGGCGGATTGCAACCCTCTCGGGTCGAAAAAGTGGTTGGCTATGCCGATCGTCATCTCAAAAATCCGAAGGAGCCATTTTCGCCTCTGAACCGCCGGATTGAGATTTTTTTGCGGTCGGATAAATGAGAAGCGTTGTCCTTTTGATCATAATTTTATTATCGATCAGCGCCTGTGCCCAGGCGCAGGATCTTGCCGATAGCGTTCGGACGTTGAATGCTGCGCAAAATCGCATGGCTGTCGGCAAAGAGAAAGCTAAAGATCAGGTGGCGGCGCAATTCGAGACAATCGAAGCGTTGATCCCCACGCTGGAGCCCGAGGCATGGACACAGTCAAGAAACATTCGCGCTGCAATCATTTATTTGCTGGGCGGCGGAGCGCCGGAAAATTTACGGGAAATTCACGATGCTGGATTCATCGTAGGGGATGAAGCTCTCCTGCTCGAAGCCGCACTGCTGAACGCCGAGGGCGACGAGCGGGCAGCAGAGAAGATCGCGACCTTCGATCCGCAACAGTATCCTCCATTGCTTGGAGGTCACCTCGCACTCGTTCAAGGCGGTATGCTTGTCGGACAGGACAATGCACACGCGATCGCCAAACTCGATCTTGCGCGCTTATTAATGCCAACTTCACTTGTCGAGGAAGCCGCGTTACGACGAGAGATCCGTGCACTCGATCTGCAAAATCAACGCGAAAAAATTATCGCCCTTGCCTCTATTTATGCCGCCAGATATCGGGCCTCGCCCTACGCGCGACATTTGGTCGACGACCTTCGCACACTCCTCCGCAGACCGGAAATCGAAGATGACCCGACGTTTGCTTCAAAACTGGAGCCGGTCCTGGACATGGCGCCTGCGTCGGAGCGTCTGGATATTTATTTGTCGTCGTTTCGCGCAGCGCTTGCGAGAGGTCGACTAGAGGAGGCGCGCCAGCGTCTTATTAAAGCGATACCCGTAGCACAATCGGTGGAAGCGCGCGAACGACTGAGAGCCTATCAAGAACTCATCGCTGGGCTCGATGCGCCTAACGGACCAAAACGCGATTCGATTGGTGCGGCGCCGTCTACGGCGCTGACTCCTGAGGATAGACAAATCATCGAGCTCGTGAACGCTGTTTTGAACAGACTTGCGACATCTCCAACTGAGGCGCGAGGGTCGGAACAAAGATCGCTGCCTGATGACGAAACCGAACTTGTCGCAAAGGCCCGCGTCCGTCTCGAACATGTCGACATATTGCTGAATGGAAAAAGAAGAAAATGACAAACTTTTCTCAGTATGAGCGTTCTGCTGCTATTCCGGCGCCCGGGTTTTCGATGATTAAATCTGCGCCTGCTGAGCCGCCAGCTGAAGGAGATGGCGTTCAGGGGGTTGTTTTTGGCGACATACTCGCCACCGTCGCGCAGGATCCCGAAAGAAGCGATCGGAAGGACGACGCCACCATGTCGTCCGACAGTACGGATGAAGCGTGCTTCAAGAGCTGTGTGGTTTTAGCAGGACGATCAGAGTCGATGTTGCATCTCGACGCTTGCTTGCCAGAGGCTCCGCGCGAGATCCAGAAGGCCGGGCGCTCATGCAACACCGCGGGGATATTGCAAACTGATCCCGATCAGCAGGGCAGTCGTCCGGCGCATCGTATCGAGAAGGCGCAGGTTCCGGGTGATGAAACAGCCGGTTTACTCTCGATGGGTGCCCATATATTGGCGCCTCGAGAGAAAATAGAGACGCCAAAATTTCCAGGCTCTCCGACGCCGCTACCCGAAAGCGCAGCCAAGTCCGCAGCGGGCGCCGGGTCTGTATCCGAGCGTCTTGTAAAAAGACAAACTTTCTCGCATTTCTCGCCAAGTGAAAAAATCCTGCCAGAGCAGGCTTTGGCTTGTGCCGATGTTGGCGAACCGCCATCGGCGGTGACGACGCAAAACGAAACGTTTTCCAGCGCATTGCCTGTGACGACATCAGAGATAAGTCCTGACACGATATCTGCGTCGCCCCTTGCTCAACCGATTTACGTTAAGGAGCTGGCGACACATTTGCCGGTTATGATTACCCGGACAGTCATTGATCTACTCCCATTGCCTAACGATGGCGCAGTCTTGACTATCGCCTCGCCGCTGGCGGTGGCGCCGGAACCGATCCGGGTTAAAATACTGACATTCGACCTGCATCCTGCGACACTCGGACCGCTCACGATACGCATGAGATTAAGCGGCAAGCAGGTCGAAATTTCGATCGATGTTAGATCCGAGGATGTGCGCACCATCCTGACACAAACAAAAGAAGCCATGGTCAAGGCGCTTGCGGAACATGGCTTGAGACTTGAGACGTCAGATATTCGGCTGACAATGACTGCCGCGCCGTCGATCGCGACGACGGAGCCGGGAGCGGCCAGTAATCAGCAAAACATTCTAGCAAGCTCCGAGAGCTTCGGTCAAAATCATGGACACGCGCATCATGACGAGGGATCTGCCTATTCCCGACATCCGTCGCAGCCCGATGAACAAGCGCAGAAGGCTCGCAACGATCTTTATGATGTTGACAAGCGTGCAGGGATTTATCTCTAGCCGCGCCGTCGGATTGGAAAATATCTGTGAGAGCGAAATGCTGCATGCAGCAACAACCCATGCTATCCCCGTAGGCGTATTGTACGCTGTCGCCCTGACGGAAACCGGTCAGCGCGGGTCCTTGAACGCCTATGCGATGAACGTCGCTGGCCGGCCGATCTTCAACGCCGATCTTCCTAAGGCCTTGTCAGTGTTTTCGACAGCTCGTCAGAGCGGGGTGAAACTTATCGATATCGGTTGCATGCAAATCAATCACTATTTCCATGGTAAAAATTTCGGGTCTGTTGAGGACATGTTTGATCCGCATAAAAATGTTGACTACGCGGCAGTCTTTCTCAAACGTTTGCGAGAGCAGGAGGGTTCATGGACTGCCGCAGTCGCACGCTATCATGCCGGTCCGAACAATGCTCCGGCGCAAAAGACCTATGTCTGCGCTGTGATACGCAACATGGTTGCGAGCGGTTTTGGCGGATGGACAACTGAGTCCCGGAATTTTTGCCGCTCATGATCTGTGGGTATTACAGTTTCGGGTAAGTCACTTGACCTATGCCGGTTTGACTGAGGTGATCGCGTGGGCGCCAGCGAATGAGTTTTATTATCGGTCTGATCGTCACTATGGGCTGCATGCTGGGTGGTTTTGCGGCGCTTGGCGGTCATTTGATCGTTTTGTGGCAACCTTGGGAATTCGTGATTATTATGGGCTCGGCGCTTGGGACGTTCATTGTCGCCAATCCGCTAAAAGTGATCAAGGATACGGGTAAAGCCATCGTTCAGGCGGTGTTGGAGAAAACCCCCAAAAGCCGTGACTATCTTGATATTCTCGGTCTCCTGCACACATTGATGCGCGAGTTGCGCAGCAAGTCGCGCAACGAAGCGGAGGCGCATATCGAGCAGCCGGAAGAGTCGCCTCTGTTTCAGGCCTTTCCAAATTTGCTCAAGAACAAGGAAATCATCGCTTTCATTTGCGATTATTGTCGCCTCTATTTGATCGGTAATGTCAAGACCTTCGAGATTGAAAATCTCATGGACGAGGAAATCGCCCAAATCAAGCATGATAAGCTTAAACCTTATCAGGCCCTGACCGCCATTGGCGACGGCTTGCCAGCGCTGGGGATTGTCGCTGCAGTGCTGGGCGTGATCAAGGCTATGGGCGCGCTTGATCAGTCGCCGGAATTGCTGGGCGGGCTGATCGGCGCGGCGATGGTTGGCACCTTCGCCGGGATTTTTGTTTCCTATGGCATCATGACGCCGCTGGCCTACAAGGTAAAGGTGGCGCGCAGCAAGGAATGCCATGTCTACCTCATCATCAAGCAAACCCTCCTCGCATTTATGAATGGCGCCTTGCCTCAGGTGGCGATTGAGCACGGACGCAAGTCGATACCATCGCATGAACGTCCCAGCATCGACGCGGTCGAGAACGAAACGCTGAATGCCGGACGTCAGGCGGCGTCGGAGGGCGCCTGATGCCGCTAGAGCAAGGCACGGCTGAGAATTCCGATATCGATGTTAATGAACCCCTGATCTCCCTCGGCGAAGGCTCCCTGGATCGGATGCCGACGCTGCATTTGATTTATGATGACGCTGCAGCGCGCTTCACGCGCGATTTTTGCGCGATGACGGGCGCCAAGGCCAAATTGACCTTCGAGCGACTGGAGGCGAAACGCCTCGCGGATCTGATTAAACCTGACGCAGCCTTCGCCTATGTCGGCGTCTATGATGCGCGTGGTCTTGGCTCTCGTGGCGCCATAGGCGTTGACGCCAGTTTCACCGACCTTGCCGTTGAAATGCTTCTTGGCTCCGGAGTCCTCGATCCGCCGCCTGAAACTCCGCGCCCGCTCTCCCGGCTCGTCGCACGCCTGACCGACCTCGCTATCGTCAAAATTCTCGATGGCGTTGCAGGCGCCCTCGCGCCGTTGGCAGTCATCGAATTTGAAGCTTGCGCCTCAGGCGCTGAGTCTGGTTTCGCCGCTCTGGGGCAAAGAACCGCCGTTGCGCTTGTTGCGTTTTTCCGTTTGTCAGCCTTTGACCGGGAAAGCGCGGTTGTCTTTGCCGTGCCGCGCGCCGCATTCGATCCGCACCGCGCGGCGCTGGCGCGGTTACCTGGCGCCGAGGGATTCGCGCGGGATATGCGTTGGGCCGAAGACCTTTACGAACATGTCGTTCAGACAGAGGTGAAGGTCGATGTCAGGATCGATGCGCGCGGGTTTACGCTGGCGGATATCGCTAGTCTCGAAGTTGGCGACCTTTTGCGTCTGCCCATCGCGCCTGACAACCCGATCCGCGTCGAGTCGGAAGGGCGTGCGCTATTTTGGTGTACGCTTGGTCAGAAAGACGGATATTTCACCATCCGGCTTGAAGACGTTTCGGACGATCGTCGATCCTTTATCGAAAACGTGCTGGGCATTTAGAAAAGAGAAAAAAGGATGAAACCTGCGTGAGCAATACGGAAAAGTCCCCAGGAGGCGAAGCATCGAACATCGACGCATCGGAGGAAACCGTTTTCAATCCAATGTCTGAAGATAAGGGCGCAGAAAAAAATCACGCGCGTCGAATCGATTCGATCATGCGGATTCCGGTTGTTGTCCAGGTCGTCGTCGGTTCTGCAACGCTTCCCGTCTCCAGTCTCCTGAAGCTGGGACGCGGCGCTGTTATTCCTCTCGACCATCGTGTCGGCGATCCTGTCGATATTGTCGTCAATGGCCGCACGATTGCGCGCGGAGAGGTTGTGGTCGTCGAGGAGGACGGGGCCAGATTTGGCGTGTCGCTTACCGAAATATGCGAGCCGCATGGAGATCGGCCGAATTAGCGGTCGATAAAATGACATGAGCCTGCTATCTGCGGCGGACAAACCAGGGGCTTTTGGCGGTCTAGAAAAGACAGTCGCCGTGCTGCTGGGAATCGAGCGGGATATAGCGCGTCTTGTCCTGAGACATTTCAATGAAGAAGAACTAAGACTGGTTGCACGAACAGCCGCAGAGCTGAACGCCGTTCCTCATAAAGCTCTCGACGATATTTGCGAAGCGCTTTGCCGGGAAATTGCCGTCGGCTCATCCGATCTGGTCGGTGATGTGGCGCGTGCAGAGGATTTATTGTCCGGCGTTGTCGCTGAAGAACAGCTTGCTGATATCTTGTCGGATCTGCGCGGCGTTTCCAATGCGTTCTTCTGGCGGCGGCTGGCCGATTTGCCCGAAAAAGTCGTCGCTTCTCATTTAATGGTCGAACATCCCCAGATCGCCGCAATTGTTGTCACAAAAGTCGATCCTGCCTTTGCAGCGCGTATCCTGACCGAATTGCCGGGCGAAACTCGTACAATTGTCATGCGACGCGTTCTTGTCTCGAAGCCGGTGGCGGAAACAGTGATGCGCGAGATCGAACAGGTTCTGCAACTGACGCTTTACGCTGGCCTGAGCACCCCGGGCGCAGAGGAAGTAAACTCTCGGGTTGCCGGGATCATTAATCAGCTCGAACGCGAAGAAGTGAACGAGCTTCTCGATGGCCTCGGACGTAGCGAGCCGGTTATCGCCGCACAACTCAAGTCATTGATTTTTTCTTTCGAGGATATCGTCAAGCTCGATCAACGAGCAAGATCTATCCTGTGCGATCAGACGCCAACAGAACGGATTATTATGGCCCTACGCGACGCAGATATCCCTGTTCGCGATGCGATCTTGCCATGTCTCTCAGCCAGAACGCGCCGTATGGTCGAGGCGGAACTGGCGGCAGGGTCCGATACGCCGAAACGCGAAATCCTCGCCGCGCAACGTCAAATCGCCGATACAGTCTTGCGCCTTGCTGAGCAGGGTCTTATCGCCCTCTCGGCTGCTGACGATGCTGTTGAATAAATGGGGAGGCTGAGATGTCGGAAGACAAAGACTCCCGTACTGAAGAGCCGACAGAGAAAAAGATCCAGACCGCGATTGAAGAAGGACGAACGCCTGTCTCGCGCGATGTTTCAACCGCGCTGGAGTTCTTCGCTTTTCTTTTGGTTTTGAGCTTTGTCGTTGAGGTCGTGGCGCCACGCTTCTTTCAGGCCCTTTATTTGCTGCTATCCAACGTCGGCGAGCTTCCTCTACGCAATGGCGCTGAGGCAAATGGTTATCTTGAGGCGATCAATCTGGAAATCGGTCGTTTTCTGGCGCCGATTTTGACGCTCTTTGTCGTCTTCGGATTAGCCGCGGCGGGTCTCCAGGGTGCGCCGCAAATCGTCTTTGAGCGAATTGTGCCTGATTTTTCGCGCATTTCTCCGCTCGCCGGCTGGAACCGTGTGTTTGGCCTTGCGGGGTTGATCGAATTGCTCAAGGCGATCATCAAGCTGTTCATCATTGGCGGCGCCATCGTCCTTATTGGACTCACCGAGCAAAATACCTTGATGGACGCCATGCGTCTGGAGCCTGGCGCCGAGCCGATTTTGCTGCTGAAATTGTCGATCCGCCTGACCAGCACTGTTGCCATTGCAATGGGTTTACTCGCTCTGGCGGATTATTTTTGGGTCCGGTCAAAATGGCGTCGAGACCTGAGAATGACCCGCGAGGAGGTGAAAGAAGAATTTCGCCAATCGGAGGGCGATCCATTTATGAAAGCGCGAATGCGTTCCCTGGCGCGAGATCGCGCCCGTCGACGCATGATCGCCGCCGTGCAGAATGCAACATTGGTGATCGCCAATCCAACGCACTACGCCATCGCCCTGCGTTATCTCAAGGAGGAGGGCGGCGCGCCGCTGGTGGTCGCCAAAGGCAAGGATTTACTGGCCCTGCGCATTCGTGAGATGGCGACGCGGCATGAGGTGCCGATCTTCGAAAAAAAGGAGTTGGCTCGCGCGATGTACGATCTGGTCGAGGTCGACAAAATGATCCCGCAGGAATTCTACCGACCTGTAGCGGAATTGATTCATTTTCTTCAAACGCTCGGTTCTCGACGATAGAGTTCGAACCGAAGCGTCTGAGGATTTACTGAATCACCAGATCAGCCTGCAGGGCCCCGGCGGTCTTGATTGCCTGCAAGATCGAGATAATCCCGGTAGGCCGCAGGCCCACCTGGTTGAGGCCGCGGACAAGTTGCTTGAGCGTCGGACCGGCGAGCACCGCCACTTTCGCTTCCTGCTGGCTGGCGTTGATAGTTGTCTGGTTGGTGACCACGGTTCGTCCATTAGAGAAAGGCGCCGGCTGCGAGACCTCCGGTGTTTCTGTGATCCGCACGGTCAGGGCGCCATGGGTGACGGCGACGCGCGAGATCTGGACGTCTTCGCCGATGACCACTGTTCCGGTGCGTTCGTCGATCACGACGCGCGCCGGCGTCTCGACCTCGATTTTCAGATCGCCGATTTCAGCAAGAAAACGCGTTGCCTTGCAGCCGCTGGGCAAATTGAGCGCCACGCTGCGATCATCGCGTTCGCGCGCCAGCGACGACCTATAGCGCTGGCGAGTGAAGGCATTGACCGCATCTGCGATATGTACAGATGTCGTATAATCGGGATTGCGAAGCTGAAGGACGAGGGATCGATCCTCCGTAATCGGGCGAGGCGGCTCGCGCTCGATGGTCGCGCCATTGGGTATTCGACCAACCGTGGCGACGCCATGCGTGAGAGTTTCGCTCTGTCCTTGCGCAGCAAAGCCTGAGACAGCGATCGGACCCTGTGCAATAGCGTAGATTTGTCCGTCGACGCCGGTAAGCGAAGTGAGTACGAGCGTGCCGCCCATCAGCGAAGTGGCGTCGCCCATTGAGGATACGGTTACGTCGAGGGTCGAGCCCCAGCCCATGAAGGGCGGCAGAGATGTCGTCACCATCACCGCCGCCATATTGCGGGTGCGCATGCCTGCGGTGTTCGGTCGTACATTGACCCCCATGCGATCAAGCATGGCCGAGATCGATTGTTCGGTGAAAGGGCTGTTGCGCAGCGTATCCCCGGTTCCCTGCAAACCGACAACGAGCCCATAGCCGATTAGTTGATAGTCGCGTGGCCCCTGGGGATAGGTAATGTCCTTGATGCGCACGAGCGCATGAGCGGTCGTTGTCAATGCAAGCACAATAACCAGCACCGCCAGGAGTCGCCTCATCCTCCGTCGCCGACCTGCACGGATCCGTCCGCCTGGACTCGACCGGAGACGAACAATCCGCTGTCTTCATTGCGGACGCGGATCATGTCGCCAAGCGCTCCGGCCTGCTGCGCGACGCCTGTTGCGCTGATCTGCATGTTCGCATCAACAAAGATAATACGGACATTGGCGCCGATTTTCACCAGACGCGGATTATCGACGCTGGTCTGGGCGATCATGTCGCCGGGCAGCAGCGTGCGTCGGGCAACCTTGCCGATCAAGCCTTCGTGCGTCAGAAATTGAGTCGCCGCGCTTGTCTCGCCGATCGAGAAGGATTTGTCTTCGAGCATATCGTCGGTGATGGTCTCGCCGGGATAAATAATGGCTTTTGGCGTCGGGGCGGGACGCTCGTCCGCCAGGGCGCCCGAAAACGCCGCAGCAGCCGCGCAAATCGTCAGACCAAGCCGGCAAAGTCCCGCGAGACTCACCGAATGCCCTTTGAGATGACGCCAGCCATGTCGTCGGCGGCCTGAATAACCTTAGAATTGAGTTCGAAGGCCCGCTGAGCGGAAATCAGGTTCACGAGCTCCTTAACCGGATCGACGTTGGAGCTTTCGAGGTAGCCCTGATTGATGACGCCAAAACCGGGATCGCCCGGCGCGCCGGTTACCGGTTGCCCGGAGGCGAAAGTCTCCCGAAACAGATTGCCGCCGAGCGCATCGAGCCCGGCGTCGTTGGCGAAATTGGCGATGGTGAGCTGGCCGATCTGTTGTGGTTGCGTTTGGCCAGCGACCGTCGCCATGACCATTCCCGTCTGGCTGATCGAGACGTTCAGCGTATTGTTGGGGATGGTAATGGTCGGGCTCAACTGATAGCCATCGACCGTCACCAACTGACCGTTGTTGTTGGTGCTGAACGAGCCGGCGCGCGTGTAGAGCGTTTCGTTGTTGTCGCCGAGAATTTGAAACCAGCCCTTGCCGTTAATGCTCAGATCGTAGCTATTGCCTGTGTTGGTGAGCGCGCCCTGTTGTTGCAGACTGCGGATGGCGGCAGTGCGCACGCCCAGCCCGAATTGCGCGCCTTGCGGCACGGTGGCGTCGCGACCGCGATTGGAAACGCCCTGCAACCGATCGGTCTGATAAAGAAGATCGGTAAACTCGGCGCGCGAACGTTTGAACCCGGTCGTGTTGATGTTGGCGATATTATTCGCAATCACTTCGATATTCTGTTGCTGCGCGCCCATGCCTGTCGCCGCAATCGCCAACGCTCTCATGATCTCTACTCCCCGTAACTGAAATTAAATCGACATTCGGCTGATTTCCTGAAAGGCGTTCACGGCCTTGTCGCGCAGGGCGATCATGGTTTGAAGATCGCGTTCGGCTCTCATCACCATGTCGACAACCATATGAGTCGGCAGCTGGCCCTGAACGCCGCCTATCGCCGCCGCCTCGCCGGCCTTGACGGAGTCGACGGCGTCTCCGGCGAGTTTTTTGAGCACCTCGCCGAAGCCCGCGCCAGGGCTCTCGGGTGTGGCAGACGTTTGTGCGCTCTGCGCCAGCGTTGTCGCGGCTGCGCCCACCAGCGACGCGGCGGCGTTTGCGGCAATGGGAACGAGCAGGGTCATCAGGCGCCTTTAAGTAAATCGATGGTCATGTTGAGAAGATCACGGCTTTGCCGCATGATTTGCAGATCAGCTTCATAGGCGCGATTGGCTTCACGCATATCCGCCATTTCTGTTAGCAAATTGACGTTCGGACGGCGGACATCGCCATTGGCGTCGGCGGCGGGGTTGCCCGGATCGTGCTCGATTGGAAAAGGCGACGGGTCGACGCCGACGCCCTGAACGCGCACCAATTGCGCGCCGCTGGCGCGGTCCAGTTCGTTGGCGAAAGAAATCGTCTTGCGGGCGTAGGGCGCGCCACCAGGTCCCTGACCCGTCGCCTGTGCGTTGGCCATGTTTTCCGAAACGACCCGCAGTCGCGCCGATTGCGCGGCAAGACCGGAGCCGGCGATTTTCAGCGCGGCGGAGAGCGGATCCATCATGACTTCACCGTCGCCATCCACATGCCGTGAAAAGCCCGCATCATGCTGGTGTTGAGCGCATAGGCGTTACGGATGTCGCCAGCCTTGATCATTTCGAGCTCCGGCGAGACCGTGTTGCCGGAGTGGTTGGTCTCCCAACCGTCTGCGGCCTGTATCGTTGTCGCGAGGGTTTCGGTCGTCGATGGCCGCATGTGCAGGGGACTGGAGCCTGACATTTCAAAGCCGACCTGCGTCATGGCGCGCGAAAAGGGCGCGGTGTCGAGCGCGCGGTAACCGGGCGTGTCGACATTGGCGATGTTTTGGGCCACCAGCGCCTGTCGCGCCGAGAGCCAGGCTTGTTGTCGGCCGATCAGTGAGAAAAGATGCACAGGCTCCACGGCTTCCTCGCCAGTATTCGGCATGAAGCTTGATGATTCGGCTTGCACGAGACTGTTCGGGTCGAAACGCCAAAATCTATTTCAAGTCGGCGAAGATCAGGCCGGTTGGCGAAAATCGTTCGTGAATTGACTATGACCGCTCAGCCATTCATCGGGAAACTGCCTAATTATGAATCAAACCTCCTTCCATCTTGGCCCGGCCTCGGTCGGGCCTTTTTTTCATCAGTTTAATCCAGACGGCAGAGACCGCTGGGTCCGATTTCCCCTCTGGCTTTCTCCATGAAAATCCCGCGTCCAAAGGATTTGGCGACCGGCATCAAAATCGAATAATATGACGTCAAATCCGTCATAAGGCGGTGATAAGCACGTCAGGGGAGAAGAAAAAGATGAACAGATTATGGATGCTAACCTCGGCGAGCGTCGTCGCCCTGTGCCTCGCCGCTCAGGCGAGCGCCCAGACGCCATGGCTGACCACAGTCGAGCAGGCGATCAAAGAAGCCGAGTTGATCCGTAATGCCGCCGATGCGCTGCTGAACGCCCAAAAACTGAGCCCGAGACCGGAGATTGAGGCGGCGATCAAGGCCGTGAATACAGTTGCGGCCAAACTGGCGGAATCTCCCGGCTTCAAGAAGGCCGCCGCCGGTGCGCCGGTCGCCGTCGCCGAGACTGCGGCTCCCGCCGTATCGGCGACCGCTCCGGTTCCTGATAGCGCCCCTGTTGCTGCGGCCGACGCCAGTTCAGCGACGGCGGATGAGCTGGCGACGCTCGCCAAGGACCCCAAGCAGTGGGTTTCTCCGACGGGCGACTATTTTAACCAGCGTCATTCTGCGCTGAAACAGATCACGGCGGAGAACGTCGGCAAACTGGCTCCGGCCTGGCAGTTTTCGACGGGCGTGCTGCGCGGACACGAAGGCGCGCCGCTTGTTGTTGGCGACGTGATGTATCTTCATACGCCGTTTCCCAACAACGTTTACGCGCTGGATCTGAAGGATCCGGATCACAAGATTATCTGGAAATACGAGCCCAAGCAGGATCCGTCTGTGGTTCCGGTGATGTGCTGCGACACGGTGAACCGTGGTCTGGCCTATGGGGACGGCAAGATTTTCCTGGCTCAGGCGGATACGACGCTTGTGGCTCTGGACGCCAAGAGCGGCAAGCTGGTGTGGTCGGTGAAGAACGGCGATCCGGCCAAGGGCCAGACGTCGACGGCGGCGCCGCATGTGTTCAAGGACAAGGTTCTGGTGGGCATCGCCGGCGGCGAGTTCGGCGTTCGCGGCCATATCACGGCCTACAACGTCAAGGACGGCAAGCAGGCGTGGCGCGGCTACTCGATGGGTCCGGACGCGGATACGCTGATGGACGGCGAGAAGACGACGCATCTGGGCAAGCCGGTCGGCAAGGATTCGGGCATTTCGACCTGGCAGGGCGACCAGTGGCAGATCGGCGGCGGCACGACCTGGGGCTGGTATAGCTACGATCCGGAGCTGAACCTTGTGTATTACGGCTCGGGCAATCCGTCGACGTGGAACCCGAAGCAGCGTCCGGGCGACAACCGCTGGTCGATGACGGTGTGGGCGCGCGATCTGGACACCGGCAAGGCGAAGTGGGTCTATCAGATGACGCCCCACGACGAGTGGGATTACGACGGCATCAACGAGATGATCCTGGCGGATCAGCAGATTGGCGGATCGACCCGCAAGACGCTGGTTCACTTCGACCGCAACGGCTTCGGCTATACGCTGGACCGCGTGACGGGCGAGCTGCTGGTGGCGGAGAAGTTCGACCCGGCGGTGAACTGGGCGACGAAGGTCGACATGGACAAGTCGTCGGCGACCTATGGCCGTCCGCTGGTGGTGTCGAAATTCTCGACGGAGCAGAACGGCGAGGACACCAACACGCAGGGCGTTTGCCCGGCGGCGCTGGGCGTGAAGGATCAGCAGCCGGCGTCCTATGATGCGGCGACGGGTCTGTTCCTTGTGCCCACGAACCACGTCTGCATGGACTACGAGCCGTTCCGCGTGAGCTATACGGCGGGCCAGCCCTATGTCGGCGCGACGCTGGAGATGTATCCGGCGGGCAAGGTTCTGGGCGACGGAACCAACAACACCGGCAACTTCATCGCCTGGGACGCCAAGACCGGCAAGATCGTGTGGTCGAACAAGGAGCAGTTCTCGGTGTGGTCGGGCGCGGTGTCGACGGACGGCGGCGTGACCTTCTACGGCACGCTGGAGGGCTATCTGAAGGCGGTCGACACGAAGACCGGCAAGGAGCTCTACAAGTATAAGACCCCGTCGGGCATCATCGGCAACGTGATGACCTATGAGTCCGGCGGCAAGCAGTATGTCGCGGTGCTCTCGGGCGTCGGCGGCTGGGCCGGAATCGGTCTCGCGGCCGGTCTGTCCAAGTCCAACGAAGGTCTCGGCGCGGTCGGCAACTACGCCTCCCTCGCCAACTACACCGCTCTCGGCGGCGTGCTGACCGTCTTCGCCCTGCCGAACTAATTCGACAGAGCCGATCATAAAAACGCTCGGCGAACCTTAAAAGGCTCGCCGGGCGTCATCATTTAGAGAACTCCGGCGCAAGATCCGGACATCTTCAAGGGAGAGTGTGATGAAATCGTCGCTTGCCGGAGCGCTGGCTCTGGGCGTCCTGATGTTTGTGAGCGGCTCCGCGATGGCCGAGGCTCCTGGCGATCCCAAATCCGTCAAATCGACGGACGGCAAATATTTCGACGCGAAAGGCGACCCCACCTACAACGTCGCCGCCGATGGCACGGTGGACTGGTACACCTTCTCGGGCTATCGCCGCTATCACGCCGAATGTCATGTCTGTCATGGCCCGAACGGCGGCGGCTCGACCTACGCGCCGGCTCTGAAAGAGTCTGTCAAGCGTTTCAACTACGCCGAGTTCGCCGGCATTGTCATCGGCGGCCGACAGAATGGCAACAGCGTCATGCCGGCCTTCGCGGAGAACAAAAACGCCTCCTGCTACATCGACGACCTCTATGTCTACCTGCGCGCGCTGTCGACGGGCGCTGTGCAGCCGGGTCGTCCGGAGAAGAAAGAAGCGGCTCCGGAAGCCTTCAAGAAGGCTGAAGCCGAATGCATGGCGGCGAAGTAACTCCGGCCATATGACAAAAATCGCAACCACGCATCGGCGCGGCGCTAACGCCGCGTTGACCATCTTTGCCGGCGCCGTCGCGACAATTGTCGCGGCGGCGTCGGCTTTTGCGCAACACATGGGTCCCGACGCCGGTGCGCGCGGCGACGACAACAAAGGTTCGATCGAACTGGTCGATCCCCGCGTGCTGAGGGTCTGCGCCGATCCGAACAATTTGCCCTTCTCCAACGAGAAGGGCGCCGGCTTCGAGAATAAAATCGCTGAATTTCTTGCCAGGAAACTTGGCAAGGAACTGACCTACGCCTTCTACCCCGGCGCGACCGGGTTCGTGCGCAATACGCTTAACGCGCATCTGTGCGATGTGATTCTCGGCATTCCACAGGGCAACGATCTCGTCCAGCCGACAAATCCCTATTATCGCACCACCTATGCGATCGTGACCCGCGCCGGCGGCGATCTCGACGGAGTCGTCGCCCTCGACGATCCGCGTCTGAAAACCAAGCCCTATAAAATCGGCCTTGTCGCCAATACGCCGCCGGGCAACGTCCTCGCCCGTCAGGGATTGATGGGCAGCGTTAAACCTTATCCGCTTATGGTCGACACGCGCTTCGACTCGTCGAGCGCCGCGATGATCCGCGATCTCGAAAAGGGCGAGATCGATCTCGCCCTATTGTGGGGTCCGATCGCCGGCTACTACGCCCAAAACGCCAAAATAAAATTGGTCGCAACGCCGCTGGCCGAAACGCCGGGAACGCGTATGGCGTTCCGAATCGCCTTTGGTGTGCGCCACTCCGATCAGAACTGGAAGCGCGACCTCAACCAGTTCATTGCGCAAAACAAGCCGGAGCTGGAAAAGATCCTGCTCGATTATGGCGTGCCGCTGATCGACGAGGAAGGAAAGCCGATCTCGCGGAAGGCGCCGTGAAACCGGTTCTGATCGCTCTGATCGCAACGCAGCTGATCTTCGCTTGCCGCGCTGACGCCGACCCGGCGACGACGACGCCCCCCGAACCCGACGCCTACCGGATGGACGCCTATCGCGCGCCGGTTCCAGCCACCCTGAAAGGCGCGACGGCGATCGATACGCCGCAGGCCTTCGATCTCTGGAGCCGTCGGGCCGCCGCCTTTATTGATGCGCTGCCGCATCCGCCCAAACCGGACGGCCTGCCGAAAAATGTCGTCTGGCGGGAGACGCCCCGCGACGATATTCCCGGCAGTCTGTGGCTGCCCGATACGGGCTATGGCGCGCTGGCCGACGTGACGCTGGATTATTTCAAAAAGGGACTGGCGAAGGCGAGCGGCGGCGACCGACAGCGCCCGCTAGTTTTTTATTGTCTGAGGAATTGCTGGATGTCCTGGAATGCGGCGAGGCGCGCCATCGAACTGGGATACGCCCAAATCTACTGGTATCCGGAGGGAACCGACGGCTGGGCCGCCGCCGGCCACCCGTTGGAAGCCGCGCGGCCGGAGCCGCGCGGCGTCGAAAAATCTCAGTAATCTTTTCGCGCTGCGCGGCGGCTTTCTTCCGGTCGGGAAAATGCTAGGAAGACGGCCACCTCCGCTGCAACTGGCGCGCCATGTCCAATCCAGAAACGACGTCAAACCAATTGAAAAGCCTTGTCGAGGCGCGCGCGCCGCGCGGACTGGCCGACCGCGAGGCGGGCGAACTCGCCGCCACCGGCCGTATGCTCGACGTGATCCGCTCGGTTTATGAGCTTTATGGTTTTGAAGCGCTTGAAACGCCGGCGATCGAATACACCGACGCGCTTGGCAAATTCCTGCCTGATCAGGATCGCCCGAATGAAGGCGTATTTTCCTTTCAGGACGACGACGAGCAATGGCTGTCTCTGCGCTACGATCTGACGGCGCCGCTCGCCCGTTTCGTCGCCCAGAATTTCGACCGGCTGCCCAAACCGTACCGCTCCTATCGTTGCGGTCCGGTCTATCGCAACGAGAAGCCGGGACCGGGTCGCTTTCGTCAATTTATGCAATTTGACGCCGACACCGTCGGTTCCGCCTCGCCGGCCGCCGACGCCGAAATCTGCATGATGGCGGCCGACGCGCTCGAGAAGCTCGGAATCAAACGCGGCGATTACGTCATCAAGATCAACAGCCGCAAAGTGCTTGACGGCGTCATGCAGGCGATTGGCCTCGCCGGCGACGACAACGCCGGTCGCCGGTTGATCGTGCTGCGCGCGATCGACAAACTCGACCGGCTTGGGCCCGACGGGGTTCGTCAATTGCTCGGCGATGGCCGCAAGGACGACAGCGGCGACTTCACAAAAGGCGCAGGATTGTCGCTTCAGGCCATCGATACGATCATGTCCTTCAGTCTGGGCGGACAGGCCGGCGGCGATCCGGCCCTCGATCTATTCGGTTTGTTGAGAGGCGACATCGGCGCCCAGGGGGCCGAGGAACTCCGGCAAATCGTGGATCTTGCGCGCGAGGCCGGCTATGGGTCCGACCGCATCCGCGTCGATCCCTCCGTCGTGCGCGGTCTGGAATATTACACCGGCCCGGTGTTCGAAGCCGATCTCACCTTCGAGACGCGGGACGAAAAGGGACATCCTGTGCGTTTCGGCTCGGTCGGGGGCGGCGGGCGTTACGACGGGCTTGTGGGTCGTTTCCGTTCCGAGAACACGCCGGCGACAGGCTTCTCCATCGGCGTATCGCGACTGTTTGCGGCGCTGAAGCTTGTCGGCAGCCCGATCGTCACCGCGCGCCCGCATATCGGGCCGGTGGTGGTGCTGGTTCTCGACCGCGACCGTCTCGCCGATTACCAGCGTATGGTTGCGCGCCTGCGCGCCGCCGGCGTCGCCGCCGAACTCTACCTTGGCGCCGCCGGCATGAAGGCGCAGATGAAATACGCCGACCGCCGCAACAGTCCGCTCGTCGTGATCCAGGGATCGGACGAAAAGGCCCGCGGCGAAATCCAGATCAAGGATCTTGTCGCCGGCGCGAAAGCCGCCACGGCGATTGCCACCAACGAAGAATGGAAAGCGGCGCGCCCGGCGCAAGAGTCGGCGCCGGAAGACAAACTGGTCGAGCGCGTCAGGGCCGTTCTCGCTGACCAACGCGCCGAGAGGGAATTATAACGTGAAAAAAAGCGGGCAATATCGCGCCCGCTCGTAATTTTTGCCGATGCTCCGCGGAAAAGCGGCTGAGAAAAATCACAGCCCGCGCTGGAAATGCAGGGTCGCGCCGCCCTTGGGCGCCTTGAAGATCAGATCGTCGCCTTTGGTGCTCCAGAACGGCCCCTGGATCATGACGTTCCAGAAATCGCGCTCGAAAACGGCAAGGGCCGGATCGCATTTCGCGTCTTTCATCGCCGGCATGGATTTGGGGCCGAGACGGTCGCCCCCGATCACAAAGACGGCGTTCCAGTTTTTGCAGCCATCGAACCCGGCGGCGTGACCGTTTTGATCGATATTGATCCAGACGTCCACGGGCGGCGCCTTGCCGTTGATCTCGACGAGATTAAAGTTTCTGGAATGCGGAAACGGCTGATATTTCGGGATTCCGCCGTTCTCGGCGCCGGGATCGCCTTCGCCGCCCGTTTGTTGTCCGCTCTCTTGGGGGGCCTCCGCCGCCGGCGCGGGTTTTTTCTTTGCCTCGGCGACCGGGGCGAATGCGAAGGCGGCGCAAACGGCGGCCAGCACGGCGGTTAACATCGTCCTGTTCATTCAGAGTCCTCCCGACCGGACATCCAATAGGTTTCGTCCGGAGAAAAAGTTTCCAGCCCCACGATGCGGCAAAGGCATGACTTGGCGACAGCCGCCAGCAATTACAACATGCTGGGCAGAACGCGATCCGGCGGACGATGGCCATCCATGAAGGTGCGGATGTTGATGATGACCTTTTCGCCCATGTCGAAGCGGCCTTCGTTCGTCGCCGAACCCATGTGGGGCAGCAGGGTCACCTTGCCGGACTGGGCGAGTTTGAGGAGCTTCGGCGAGACCGCCGGCTCATGCTCAAAGACGTCAAGACCGGCGCCGGCCATCTCGTCGGCCTCAAGCATGCGGACCAGCGCGTTTTCGTCGACGATCTCGCCGCGCGCCGTATTGACCAGAATGGCGTGCGGACGCAGATGGCTCAACCGGCGCGCCGAGAGCAGATGATAGGTGGCGGGCGTATGCGGGCAATGAATTGAGACGACGTCGACGCGCGCCAGCATCTGGTCGAGCGACTCCCAGTAAGTCGCCTCAAGCTGCTCTTCGATGTCGGTCGGGACGCGACGACGGTTGTGATAGTGGATCGACAGGCCAAAGGCTTGGGCGCGACGAGCCAGCGCCTGACCGATTCGACCCATGCCGACAATGCCAAGGCGTTTGCCGGTAATACGGTGACCGAGCATCCAGGTGGGCGACCAACCGGCCCATGAGCCCTCCGGGATCGCGCGAGCGCCCTCGACGAGCCGGCGGGCCACAGAGAGAATCAGCGCCATCGTCATATCAGCAGTGTCTTCTGTCAGGACCCCCGGAGTATTGGTGACGGTGATCGAGCGGCCCAGCGCCGAGGCGACGTCGATGTTGTCGACGCCGTTGCCGAAATTGGCGATCAGTTTCATGTTTTCGCCGGCCTGCGCAATCAGATGCGAATCAATCCGGTCGGTGATCGTCGGCACCAGCACATCGGCGACGCGCATCGCCTCCGCCAGCTCTTCCTGACTAAGCGGCTTGTCGGTTTCGTTGAGCCGCACATCGAATAACTCGCACATGCGGGTCTCGATCTCCTCGGGGAGACGACGCGTGACGACGACAAGCGGCTTTTTTTTGGGCATTTTGCGGTTTCGGTCCTCGACAGGCCTTCGGTCAAGCGGCGAAGGCTGATGGTATGTAGAGCTTAAATCGCGTTGAGGGACTCTGGACGCGGCGCGACGGGCTTAAACCCGGTTTTAACGCCGATGGACGACAAAACAACAACACCCTTCCGCCCCGGGTCGCCGACTACCTAGCAGATGACGGGCCAAAGACAAGACAAGCAGATCTTTCACCATGCCGCATCGCCACATCCCGCATTTCTCCCGCCTGCTGGCCGGTTTCGTCATTTGTCTCTTCCTGATCCATGCAAACGACGCGCCGGCTCAGGAACCCCAGAAGGGTCCGGTCAGCAATCTGCCCCTGCCGCGTTACGTCAGCCTCAAATCAGACAGGGTCAACGTCCGGGAGGGACCAAGCAAGGAACATCCGACCGTCTGGATCTACAACCGGGCGGCGTTGCCGGTGGAGATCACCGCCGAATTCGAAACCTGGCGAAAAATTCGCGACTGGGAGGGCGCCGAGGGCTGGGTGCTGCATTCCCTGCTATCGGGCCGTCGCACCGCCCTGGTCGCGCCCTCGAAAAAGGAGCCCCTGCTTCTGACCGAGAAGGATCATCAAACGCCGGTCGCCAAACTCAGTCCCGGCGTTGTCGGCGCGCTGCGCAGCTGTGACGGGAAATGGTGCCATCTCATCGGGAAGGATTTCGACGGCTACATTCAGCAGGAGAATTTGTGGGGAGTTTATCCGGGAGAGAAGTTCGAGTGAGCGTCAATCCGGATCTCGGCGCAATCTGACCACCACATCGATCCGATCGATGCGCAAGCCGTCAGGCGGGGCGGGCAAATCGCCCAGGGAAACCGTCGCGCCGCGGATATCCTGCAACTCGCCGCTCTCCTCGATCATAAAATGGTGATGATCGCTGACATTCGTGTCGAAATAAACGCGTGCGCCATCGACGGCGATTTCCCGCAGCAGGCCAGCGGCGGTGAACTGGTGCAGGGTGTTATAGACTGTAGCGAGAGAAACCGGCAGATTGGCCGACCGCGCTTCCTCGTAAAGACGCTCGGCCGTCACATGCCGGTCCTTGCCGGAGAAGAGCAACTGGGCGAGCGCCAGACGCTGTCGCGTCGGTCGTAATCCGACGGCGCTAAGTCTCTGCGGCGCGAGCAGCCGCCCATCGGTCGACCCTGAATTTTTCATCAGGCTTGAAACATATCAAAAAACGCGTCGAACTCAACGGCGCCGTGCATGAAGGGGGCGCATCCGCGCTTTCGGCGCAGACTTGTCTATGTTACGAAAAAAAGTCGATAAATTGCCGCGAACGGACCAGGGCGTCGCCGCCTGCCGTCAGCGCCAAAGACTTTACGACCGCGACCGGAAAACCGGCGCGCGACAAGGAAGAGCCCGCAGGGCTCCAGGGGGAGGCGGTGTCATCATGAGCGAACGTCGCTCGTCATTCGGCTATGAGGATTTGCTGGCGTGCGGCCGCGAGGAGCTTTTTGGTCCCGGCAATGCGCAATTACCCTTGCCGCCGATGCTGATGTTCGACCGTATCACCGAGATCTTCGAGGAAGGCGGCGAACACGGCAAGGGCTATATGCGGGCTGAATTCGACATCAACCCGAGCCTGTGGTTCTTCGATTGCCACTTTAAGGGCAATCCTGTCATGCCGGGCTGTCTCGGCCTCGATGCGGTCTGGCAGATGCTTGGCTTTTACCTCGCCTGGCTCGGCAACCCCGGCCGCGGCATGGCGCTGGGCGTCGGGGAAGTGAAATTGTTTGGCCAGGTGCGGCCGACCGTCAAACTCGTCACCTATGGCGTCGAGATCAAGCGGGTGCGCACCGGCAAACTCGTTCTCGGTCTGGCGGACGGCTGGGTCGCCGCAGACGGCGAAAAAATCTACGAGGCGAAGGACCTGAAAGTGGGCCTCGCCAACGCGTCGGCCTGACAAAAGTCCGATCGACAAAGCCTGGCGTCAGGGGAGAGAAAAATGAGACGTGTCGTCGTCACCGGTATGGGGATCGTGTCCTCGATCGGCAACACAACGCAGGAAGTCGTGGCGTCCTTGCGGGAAGCGAAATCGGGCATCGTTCGCGCAGACAAATACGCCGAACTTGGATTTCGCTCGCAGGTCCACGGCATGCCGACCCTCGACGCCTCGCAGGTCGTCGATCGCCGCGCCATGCGCTTTCACGCCGCCGGAACCGCCTGGAACCATGTCGCCATGGAGCAGGCGATCCTGGACGCTGGTCTGAGCGAAGCCGAGGTCTCCAACGAACGCACCGGCATCATTATGGGCTCGGGCGGCCCTTCGGCGCATATGATCGTCGAATCCGCCGATCTCACCCGCACCAAGGGCCCCAAGCGCGTCGGCCCCTTCGCCGTGCCCAAGGCCATGTCCTCGACAGCCTCGGCGACGCTCGCCGTCTGGTTCAAGATCAAGGGGGTCAATTATTCGATCTCCTCGGCCTGCGCGACGTCAAACCATTGTATCGGCAACGCCTACGAGCAGATTCAATACGGCAAACAGGACATGATCTTCGCCGGCGGTTGCGAAGAGCTGGAATGGGAATTGTCCGTCCTCTTCGACGCTATGGGCGCGATGTCCTCCGCCTATAACGACCGGCCAGCGACAGCCTCGCGCGCCTACGACAAGAATCGCGATGGCTTCGTGATCGCTGGCGGCGCCGGCGTGCTGGTGCTCGAGGAATATGAACACGCCAAAGCGCGTGGCGCGAAAATCTACGCCGAAGTCGCTGGCTATGGCGCGACCTCCGACGGCTACGACATGGTCGCGCCCTCCGGCGAGGGCGCGGTGCGCTGCATGCGCCAGGCGCTGGCGACAGTGAAATGTCCGATCGATTACATCAACCCGCACGCTACCTCGACGCCTGTCGGCGACGTCAAGGAAATCGAAGCGCTGCGGGAAGTCTTTGGCGCGGGCGATAAATGTCCGCCAATTTCGGCGACGAAATCGCTGACCGGACATTCGCTGGGCGCAACCGGCGTCCAGGAAGCGATCTATTCTTTGTTGATGATGCAAAACGGCTTCATCTGCGAAAGCGCGAATATCGAAGAGCTGGATCCGGAATTCGCCGATATGCCGATCCTGCGCGCCCGTCGCGATAATGTGAAGCTTGGCGCGGTTTTGTCGAACTCTTTCGGTTTCGGCGGCACCAATGCGACTCTGGTGTTCAAGCATCCCGACGCTTGAGGCCCTTCATCCATTTGCAGCGGCAAGGCGAAGGCTCTCCCGGTTGCGGAGAGTTTAAATTCGATCAAGGACAATTTCAGAAATGACCGTTTCCTCGACATTGATGAAAGGCAAACGCGGATTGGTGATGGGCGTCGCCAACGATCATTCGATCGCCTATGGAATCGCCCGGGTGCTGGCGCGGCATGGCGCGACGCTCGCCTTTACCTATCAGGGCGAGGCGCTTGGCAAGCGCGTCAAGCCGCTGGCCAAAGAACTTGGCTCCGATCTCGTTTTGCCGTGCGATGTCGAGGATATCGCGACCGTCGACGCCGTATTCGATGAATTAAAGAAGGAGTGGGGCGAGCTGGATTTCCTTGTTCACTCTCTTGCCTACTCCGACAAAAGCGAGCTCAAGGGACTCTACGCCGACACGTCGCGCGAGAATTTCATTCGCACCATGCTGGTTTCCTGCTTCTCCTTCACCGAAGCGGCGCGGCGCGCCGCTTCGATGATGAAGGAAGGCGGCTCGATGATCACTGTCAGTTTCGCCGGCGGCACGCATGTCATGCCGAATTACAACGTCATGGGCGTCGCCAAGGCGGCGCTGGACTCCTCGGTGCGCTATCTCGCCGCCGATTACGGTCCGCGCGGCATTCGCGTCAATGCGCTTTCGCCCGGACCGGTTCGCACCATGGCCGGCGCCGGCATCACGGGCGCACGTGCGATGGGCGCGTTCCAGAAGCAGCACTGTCCGCTGCGCCGCATGATCACCCTCGACGAAATCGGCGGCTCGGCGCTTTATTTTCTCTCCGAACTCTCGGGCGGCGTGACCGGGGAGGTGCATGTCGTCGACGCCGGCTACAACATCATGCTGCAACCCCGACCGGAAGATTTGTCTGGCGACGAGTAGAGCGAAAGGCGACGGACGATGAAAACGATGCGCTTCACGACAGCTCTTTTGGCGTTTTTTCTGAGCGCGGGGGCGCAGGCGCAGAGTTCGGCGGCGGGCGAGCGGCTCGTCAAAAGCGAATGCGCGGCGTGTCACGCCGTCGGCGAGGAAGCGAAAAGTCCGGAGCCGAAGGCGCCGCGTTTCGCCGATGTCGCCGCTTTGCCCTCGACGACCGAACTGTCGCTGAAAGTGTTTCTGCGCTCGTCGCACAAGAACATGCCCAACATCATGCTGGAGCCCGACGAGATCGATGACGCCGTCGGCTATATTCTAGGGCTTAAAAAAAGAACTAATTAGCGCAACCGCCGGAACGGCCCGACGCCGACAAGCCCGGCGAGATAGGCGCCGACGCCCAGCGCGGCCATCACCGGCACAAGGATCAGGAAGAGGCTCGTCAGGAAAAAGAAGCCGAGCCCGACCAACGCCAGCATGCCCAGCCCGAGCATCAGCGCGCCAAACGGACCGAGCTTGACAAATTTGACCTCGCCGCCGCCGGTCGAAATCCAGATGCGGCCCGAGGCGGCGTAATCGTCGCGCGGGTCTTCGCCGGGCGGAATGATCTCGATGCCGCCGCGCTTGTCGCTCATGTCCGGTCTCCTGCCTCTTTAAGCTCAAGATAAGCCTGGCTGGGGCGGATGCAACGCCGTTAGCGCTGCGCAAGAATACGCCGGGCGGCGTCGCAATCGCGTCCCATTTGATCGATCAGGGCCTCGACGCTGTCAAATTTCGCTTCGCCGCGAATGAAGCCATAGAAGGCGACCTCGACAGTTTTGCCGTAGAGATCGCCCGAGAAATCGAAGACGAAGACCTCAAGCAGCGGCGGACCATTGTCGAAAGTCGGACGCCGGCCAAAACTGGCGACGGCGTCGTGAATAACGCCATCCGCCTCCAGCGTGACGGCGTAAATCCCATGCGCCAGCCGATTCGACGGATCGAGCGCGAGATTGGCGGTCGGAAAGCCGAGCAATCGCCCGCGTTTGTCGCCATGTCGCACGACGGCGCGCACGAAATAGGGATGGCCGAGCAGATTGCGCGCCAGCCCCGTATCGCCAGCCTCCAGCGCGGCGCGCGTCGCGGTCGATGACACGGCGTCGAGACTGCCGTCTTCATCCTGAACGATGCGTTCGACGATCTCGACCGCGAAGCCGAGACGCTCGCCCTCCGCGCGTAAAAATGCGGCGTCCCCCGAGCGGCCGGCGCCGAAACGAAAATCATAGCCGGCGACAACCGCCGACAGACCCAGTCGTTCGCTGAGAATGTCCTGCGTGAAAGCCTGCGCCGGACGCTTCGAAAAATCGCGATCGAAGGTCAGGACGATCATGCCGTCAAGACCGAGACGCTGCGCCTGCGCCGCCTTGGCGTCGGGCGGAGTCAGCCTGAAGATCACCGGTCGGCCGGCAAAAACATCCGCCGGATGCGGTTCGAAGGTGAGAAGGACGCAGGGGCGTCGCAGTTTTCCGGCCAAAGCCTGGGCGCGGGCCACGACGCCGCGATGACCGCGATGCAATCCGTCGAAATTGCCGATCGCAGCCACCGCGCCCGCAAGGCCGGGAGGAGGAGTCTGTGGATCGCGCGCGACAATGAACCCGGACATGGGGTTTCCGAAGAACGTCGCTCTACTGGGCCGGGGCGGGCTTCTCCGCCGTCCGCAACGCCTGTTCGCGGCTCGGCACCATCACCAGCGCCTCGCCGTCGAGAACGACCTTGCCATCGACCAGACATTCGCATTTCAATTTTGCGCGCCGGCCTTTTTCGGTGAGTTCGACAACTTCGACGACGACGGTAATCACGTCGCCAATTTTCACGGGAGCACGAAAATTCAGGGTCTGGGACAGATAGACGGCGCCGGGGCCTGGCAAATACATGCCGATCACCGTGGAGATCAGCGACGCCGTGTAGAGGCCATGGACGATGCGCTCGCCAAACCTGGTTTTCGAGGCGAAATGATCTGAAAGATGAATCGGATTGCGATCCCCGGAAAGATCGGCGAAGGCGATGACGTCGTCGTCCATCACCGCCTTCATCAGCGTTTCGCGCATGCCGACGCTCAGATCCTCGAAATAATAGATTTTGAACGGCGTCGACATCGGGGCGTCACCAATTGTTGAAAGTCGGGCGGTCCGGTCCGCAACCTGCAGGCTTATAGCAGCTTTACCAGAAAAGTCGCCGCGCCACAGCGACCGGATGCGCGCCAGCGCCTTCCGCAAGACGCGCCAGCGCATCAGCGTCGATCGCTCCATCCTGCGTCTTCAGATCGATGGCGTGCACGCCATCGATAATAAATAGACAGTCGAGACCGGCGCGCCCGGCGCCAGCAAGATCCGTACTCGCGCCGTCGCCGATGGCGAGGATACGGGAGTCCGGCGGCGCGGCGCCGATAAGTTTCGTCAGTCGTTCGCGCGCTGCGATGTAAATCGGCTGATGCGGTTTGCCATACATGAGCACCCGGCCGCCAAGTTGGGCGTAGCGTTGCGCCAATGCCCCGGCGCAATAGACGATGTCATCGCCATGTCCGACGACAACGTCCGGATTGGCGCAGAGCATATCGAGACCGCGCGCCGCGAGCATCGCCAACTGCGGATCGTAATCCTGCGGCCTCTCCTGACGATCCTCGAAAAGTCCAGTGCAGACGACATAATCCGCCGTCTCCGGCGACACGCGCCGAACAGGCGCGCCGAGACGTCTGCCAGCTTCGTCGAACAGCCCGTCATCGCGCGGCGGACCCAGATGATAGCAGGTCTGACCGGCGCGCCTGACGATCTCGCGCAGGGTAAGTTCGCCGGCGGAAACAAGATCGTCGAAACAATCCGCCGGCAAGCCGAGATCGAGAAGCTGTCGGCCTACGTCGGCGTCGGGTCGCGACGCGTTGGTGATCAACAGGACCCGTCCGCCTCTGGCGCGGAACCGACGCAACGCCGCCGCCGCCTCGGGAAAATGACGACGACCGTCGATCAGGACGCCCCAAACGTCGCACAAAATCGCATCGTAACGCTCGGCGATCTCCGAGAGACCCTGGACAAGCGGAATATCGGCGGCCGAAGCCGGCGGCGTGCGGCTCACGCCCGCGCCTCCATCAACGCCAGTGCATAGGCGGTCTGGGCGACGGGACGATAGGCGCCTGTCGTCTCGTTGAGCCAGAAGAGGCGACCATCTGAAATCCGAAACAACGCGCCGTGAAGTTTCAGATGGCCATGGTGTTCGAGCACCTGGATCATTGGAAAGGTGCGCAGGTTACGCAAGGTCTGCTTGATCGACTCGAATTCGAGACGCTCGACATATTTCGGATCGTCCGGGTCAGGCGAGACGCCAAGACGAGCAGCGGCCGGCGCCAGCATACGAATCCAGTCCCCGATGAAATCGCCATGGGACAGCCGCGGCGTATCGGGGTGAGCGACGCTTTCCGCATAGGCGCGCACGCCGCCGCAAAGGCCATGGCCCAAAACGACGATATGTTCGACTTTTAGGGCCATCACGGCGTATTCGAGCGCCGCCGAGGCTCCATGATGATGATCGTCCGGTTCATAGGGCGGCACAAGCGCGGCGACGTTGCGCAAGACGAACAATTCGCCGGGACGGGCGTCAAAAATCGCCTCGGGCGCGACGCGCGAATCGCAACAGCCGATAATCATCGTGCTGGGTCTTTGACCCTTGTCGGCAAGTTCCTTCAGTCGGCTCTGCTCGCCGCGGAACCGGCCGGCGAGGAAAACCTCATAGCCCTCGACGAGATGGACTGGCGGTTTGGGCGCGTCATTTTCTGGCGCGGTCATCGGTGATTCCGGACATGCGAAGCCGCCCAAGTTGGCGGAAGCTCCCTTTATTGTGTAGACACCCCGACATGGCAAGAGCGCCTTACGAGAGCGCCTTACGAGAGCGCCCTGCAATTGCGTCCTGCAAGGAGGCCGAATGCGGCTTGCGCGGCTGCGGCGATATTTCACCAAGCGTCAATGTCTCCGGCGGGCGACAGGGGCGGACTCTATCGGGATTTTGGAGCTTAACGATGATTTCGAAACTCAAACGCAGCGTTCTGGCCATGCCGGGATCCAACGCCCGCGCCCTGGAAAAGGGTAAAACCCTCGCCGCCGACGTTCTGATGTTCGAACTCGAGGACGGCGTAGCCGAAAGCGCCAAGGCGACGGCGCGCCAGCAGGTCGCGGACGCGGTCACGGGCGGCGGCTACGGGGCGCGTCAGATCGTCGTGCGCGTTAACGCCCGCGGCTCCCAATGGTACAAGCCCGATATCGCGGCCATCGCCCCGGCGGGTCCAGACGCCATCGTCATTCCGAAGGTCAACGCTCGAGACGATATTCTCAAGGCCGCTGCTGACATCGTTGCTGCCGGCGCCCCCCCGAAAACGCGGATCTGGGCGATGATCGAAACGCCCCGCGCAATTTTCGACATCGAAAAGATCGCCAGCGCGGCGGATGACTCGGCCGCACGGCTGGAGGCCTTGGTGCTCGGTCCCAACGACATCGCCAAGTCCACTCGCGCCCGACTCACGCCTGGCCGGCCGGCGCTCTTGTCATGGCTGTCGGCCGGGGTTCTCGCCGCGCGCGTCCACGGCATCGAAATCATCGACGGCATCTATAATGATTTCAACGATGAGGCCGGGCTGCGTCTGGAGTCGCGACAGGGCCGGGATATGGGCTTCGACGGCAAGATGCTGATCCATCCCAACCAGATCGGCCCGGTCAACTCGATTTTCGCGCCGAGCGCCGAGGAAGTGGATTTCGCCCGCCGGATCATCGCCATCTTCGATCTGCCCGAGAACGCCGACAAGGGGGTCGTTCAGATCGGCGGACAGATGGTCGAACGTCTGCACCTCGACATCGCCCGACGCACGCTGGCCTTGACCGAGGCTGCCGGTTAATAGTCAGAGTTCGCGGAAACCCTCGATGGAAATGATGAGGACACGCAATGGTCGAGCCGGCTAAGGACGAAAAAAACACCCAACAACCGGCTCAAAAAACCCCCGATCCCAAAGACGGGACAAAAGGCCGGGCGGCCGCGCCGGTCCGGAGAGGGAGCGGCTTGATTGGAAAGCTCTTCTCGGCGCTTGTTCTACTCTTGATTCTCCTCGGCGCCGCCGGTTACGGTGCCCTTATTTTCCGCGACAGGGACGAACGCGTCAAAGTCGCCGCCGATTATATCGAAAGCGAACTCGGCCGAGCGCAGGAACTCATCAATACGGCGCCCAAACGAATCGCCCGGCTGCTGGGAGATCACAAAACCGACGCATCCGGCGATGCTCCCACCAGCCCGACGAATCCTCCCCCGGCCGTCGAACCCGAGCAACCTGCCGCCGCGTCCTCCGAACCGTCGGGAGCCGCCAGCCAGATCGCTGAACCAGCGCCGGCAAATGAAAAGCCGGCGGCCCCCGGCGCGATGGAAAGCGACACATCAACCCAAGCCGAACCCGGCGCCGAACAATCCAAAGGGCCCGCGCCCGAGAAGTTGGTTGAGGCTGCGCGTCCGCCGGCGCCGCTGGAGACGCCCAAGCCGGTCGAGACCGCGCCGTCGCCGGCGGCGCTCGAGGGGAAGACCGGCGCAGGGATTAAGGACGAACTTTCGGCGACGGACCTGGTCAATGCGCTTGAGGGTCGGGTCGAAGCGTTGAGCGAGGAGCTTAAAAGCCTGCGCGAAAAGCTTGATCAGCCCAAGAACGAGACCCGCGCGGCGCCCGTCGCCGGCGGTTCCTCCGGCGAAGGGGCGACTGTAGTGATCGCTTTCGCGCTTCAGAAAGAACTCGACGCCGGTCGACCCTATGCGGACGAAATCGCGGCGCTGACCCGAACAGGGGCCGATCCGGCGGTTCTGGGCGTTCTGGCGCCGATGTCGGAGAGCGGCGCGCCGACTGGCGCGCGGCTGCGCGAAATGTTCAAACCTCTGGCCAAAAAAATCCGCGCCGAAGAACCGACCGAGGAGCAGGATTTAGCCTCGCACATCATTCACGGCGCGAGCAAACTGGTGCGCGTGAGGCCAACAGGCTCGGATCAACCCGAAACGCTTGACGGCAATCTGGCGAAAATCGATGCAGCGCTGGCGCACGACGATTTCGCCGCCGCCGCCGCCGCTTTCGCCGCCCTGCCTGAATGGGCGCGGTCGCAGGCCGGCGAATTCGGGCAGACGCTCGATAAACGACAGGCCATCGCCAAAGCGTCGGAGGATTTGCTGCACGGCGCGATCGCCGCACTCGGCGGCGTCAAGAAGTAAGCGCACGATCTAGCGAAAGCGACCAACCATGTGGTTTCTCCTGATCTTTATTCTCGGTCTCGCCGTCGCCGCCTATGGCCTCGAGTGGCTGATCCAGCAGCCCGGCGGCATCACGCTCGAATTCGGCGGCAAAACCCTGGAGGCTTCGCTGCCGGTTGCGGTCGCGGGACTTCTCCTCGCTATCGCGACGATCATCGTCCTGTGGGCGATCATTGTCGCCATCTGGCGTCTGCCTGGCCGAGTGATCGGCGATAGTCGCGAGCGCCGCCGGGCTCGTGGACTTGACGTGCTCTCGCAAGGTCTTGTCGCGGTGGGCTCGGGCGATCTGGCGAAAGCCAGAAAAGCCGCCGGCCTGGCCCAAAAACTCGTTCCGGACGAGCCGCTGACCCATGTGCTGGCCGCACAAGCGGCTCAACTCGGCGGCGACCGGCTCGCCGCCGCCAAAGCCTTCCACAAAATGACCCTGCAACCGGAAACGAAGCTTCTGGGATTGCGTGGACTGCACATCGAAGCGAAGCGGCGCGCTGATCCTGAAGCGGCGCATCATTTCGCCAAAACCGCGCATGATCTGGCGCCGGTGCCATGGGCCGGCGCGGCGATCCTCGAACATCACGCCGGACAGGGCGATTGGGAAAAGGCGCGGGCGTCGGTCGAGGCCAACCTGCAAGCCAAGGCCATCGATCTCGACACTGCGCAAAAACAACGCGCCGTTATCGAAACTGCGCTGGCGATGGAGAAGGAGCGCGACCAGCCGCACGACGCGCTGCATCTGGCTCGTCAGGCGCTGAAGCGTCGTCCCGGTTTCCCGCCGGCGGCGACCGTGGCGGTGCGCGCGCTTATCCGCCACAATGACCTCAAACAGGCGCTAAAGCTGATTGAATCGATCTGGGGGAAGCATCCGCACCCCGAACTTGGCGCGCTGTACCTTGAGGCTTTGTCGGGCGAGTCCAACAGCGGGCGTCTTGCCCGTGTCGAAAAACTCATTCGCCTCGCCCCCAACGCGCCGGAGAGCCGATTGTTGTTGGCGCAAGCGGCGTTGTCGGCGCGCGAGTTCGCCAAAGCGCGCACGGCGTTGGCGCCGCTCGTGGCGAACGGCCAAAATCCGACCGCCCAGGCGTGCCTGCTGATGGCCGAGATCGAGGAGACGGAGAACGGCGCCAGCGGCGCGGTTCGCGAATGGCTGGCGCGCGCCAGCCGCGCGCCGCGCGATCCGGTCTGGCTCGCCGATCACATTGCGTCGAAAAACTGGCTGCCGATTTCGCCCGCCACCGGTCGTCTGGATGCTTTCGAATGGAAAGCGCCGCCGGATTCGACGCCCCTGATCGCCGGGGAAGCCCAGTCTGTTCTCGCCTCCACGGCCAAAGTCGGCGCGGGCGACACGCTCGAAATCGCGGGACCGAAACACTAGGGCCTGATCATCCGCGCGCACGATCGGCGCGCCGCAGGCGCACATACAGGGCGCCTTCGCCGCCGTGGTTGCGGGCCGCTTCGCCATAGGACACGACGACGTCGCGAAGCGCCGGGGCCTGGAGCCACATCGGCGCCGCCCGTCGCAGGACGCCCCCATCCTCGCGCGATAACCCTTTGCCAGTGACGACTATCACCACCTTCGCGCCGGCCGCCTGAGAGCGGCGCAAAAACGCGTGAAGGGCGCGTTGCGCCTCGTCCTGCCGCATCCCGTGCAGATCGAGTTTGGCGTCGACATCGAGCCGGCCGCGTTTGATTTTTGTGCGGGTGCGATGATCGAGATCGCCGACGCGCGACGGCGACGGCGACGAAAGAGCCGGCGACGACGCGGGCCGCAGGCCGATCGTCTCGATCTGCGAGGGGGCCGGCATTTGCTCGGGAACAGACGGCGATGCGCTCGGCTTGGCGGCGCGCGATCGCATGGGACGCACATCCGCCGTGACGACGCTCCAGAGTTCGATTTCGCCCGGCGTCAGCCGACGCGGCGGGCGACGCGCGCCAGCGTTCATGACTTGTCATCCGCCGGCAACAGCACGGCGATCTCCGCATGATGACGAACCCGGCCGGCCAGATGGCCCGCCGTCGCCCCGGCGCCAAAAAACAGATCGGCGCGCGCCGGTCCGACGATCGCCGACCCCGTATCCTGACCAATCATCAAACGCTCCAGACGGGTTTCCGTTTCCCTCTCCCAGGGAACGCGGGCGGCGATCCAGAAGGGGAGACCATAGCACCACAGGGCGCGATCAATGGCGATGGAGCGCAAGGGCGTCAACGCGCAACCCGCGCCGCCGACAGGCCCCTGGCGACGCTCTGCGGAGTCGTCGATTTTGAAAAACACATAGGAGCGGTTTTCCTGCATCAAACGCCGTCCCGGCGCATCCTTTTCCAGGCCGAGACGACGCAGAAGCGTTTTGAAACGCTCGAGCGTCATCTCCGCCGCCGTCGCATGGCCGCGCTCGATCAGCAGCGTGCCAACCGACGTATAGGGCCAACCATTACGGCCGTCATAGGTCAGCGCAAGGGTAACGCCATTGGCCAGACGCAGGCGGCCAGAACCCTGAACCTGCAATAAAAAGAGATCAAGCGGATCACGGAGATAGGCGATGGTTTGCGCGTTCATCGCGGCGTTTTCGTTTTCAATGGCGCGTCGGTCGGGGTAGGGCGTCAATGAACCGTCGGCGGCGCGTCGGGCGCCGGTGAGCAACAGATCGGGAGACAGCGCCAGCGGCGCGTCGTTAAGCGTCGCCAGATCGCCGGGACGCGCCAGAACCGGCGTTTCAAATCCGGGAGCCGAACACAGACGGGCCTCGATTTCCGGTTCGTAATAGGCGGTGACAAAACCCGCTGCGGTAATTCGAAACGGCCGAAACCAGCGGTGGAAGAACGCCCTGGCTCCGCCGTCATAGCGCACCGCCGCATTGGCGACGCGCATCATAGCGGGGGGCGGGGGACATGCGGGTCGTTGCGCGATCAGTCCCGTGCACAGCCGTTCCGCCGAACGTCGAAATGCTGCGAAGGCTTCGTCGAGATTGTCGTCGTCGAATCCAGCAAGCTGCTCGAAAGCAATCGGCGTCAGCTTCTCTGCGGGGAATGACACAAAGTCATTCCGCCGGTCGGGTCGCCGCCAGTTTCCAGTTCGGATCCGTTGCGCGCGGGTCGCGCGCAAAAGTCCATAATTCGACGACCGGCGAAGTGCGGCCGCCGTCGATCACTTCTCCGCCACGATCGCGGCGGGTCATCAACACGCGCGCATCAAAGCGCACGGTCACCTCCACGCGACCCGGTTCGGACCGGGCGTCGACGACTTTCGCGCCGTCCATCGCCACAATAGCGGTCTCAAGAGTTTCTCCGGTCGTCTCGCGCCGGGCGATTTCCGCTGCAAAACCCTCATAGGTTTGTATTGATAGCAGCGGTCGCAAGGCGTCGCGGTCGCCACGGGCGAAAGCCTCGACAATCATTTCGTAAGCGCGGCAAGCGCCATCGAGAAACTGATGTCCATCAAAGCGACGATCGGCTGCGGCGACCGCATCAAGCCCGGCGCGCGCGTTGTCCGTGTCCGCCACGTCCTCCCATGACCTGCCTGTGTCACGCGAGGCCTCACGCGCCAGTGTCGCCGGCGAAGAGACGCCATCGGACATGCGCACCGGCGGCTGAAAAGGTTCAAAACGCGCTTGCGGCGGCGTCTCTCGATCAATCCGCACGCCAAGAACGGAACGCAATTTCCACACGATGAAAATCGCCAGCGCCGCAAAAACAATTAACGACGGATCAAAAACCTCGCCACTCGACGTCATTGTCTACTCCCGAAATTAGCCACCGTCGGCTATCATGTCGACCTGCGCCTGTCACGAATCAAGAGCAGGACCGATCGCCGCAGAGGTTTGACTTCAGGACCGGACGCCGACCGTTGACAATTCCGCCGATCGACACAATCCTGAAATTGCTGCAAGCCGGTTTCCCGCCGGGTATTCGCGCGGCCGACGTCGACCCAAGACGTCTTGGATATTTCCTGGCGATCTGGATTGGCCTCGAAATTCTGGCCTTTACGCTGATCGTGCATTCTCTGGGTTTTCTCGCGACGCTTGTTTTGGGGCTGGCGACGACAATGCTCGGCTTGGCGGATGCGCGTCGCCTGCTCCTTTTCTGGCGCCGCGATGGCGTGGGGGTGGGTCGTCACGGACTATTGTTCGACGGCGGCTTCTCGGCTTTGAGCGCCTTTTTGCTGATCTTGCCGGGTTTCGTGTCCGATTTCGCAGGATTGGCGTTGAAATCGCCGTCCGTGCGCGACGCTCTGGCGCAACGATTCGGCAAAAGCGACGATGCATGTGCAAGAGCCGGCGACCCCACCGTCATCGACCTCTCGCCGCGCGAATACCGAAATGTCGATCAGCCCAAACGATCGGGACGCAGGACGCGCAGCGGATCGTCCGGGTAAGGGTCGCGATCCGCAGGCCGCCCCTCCTCAGGCCCCCATTCTTGTGAGGGGGGACGAGACGTGTTAGGCGGGCGCCGAGGCTTTCGCGGGCATGTCCGCACGGAGAGATTTCATGACCGATAAACAATCAAACGGCGGCGTGAACGAAGCGAACGACGCCCCGGCCCTCAACGGGCTGGTCCAGTTCGTGAAGGACTTCTCCTTCGAAAATCCGAACGCGCCCCGATCGCTCGGTCCACAGGAGAAACAACCCAATATCTCCCTTCAGGTAAACGTCGGCGCACAGCAGATCGCCCAGTCCGACTATGAAGTGTCGCTGACGGTAGACGTCACAGCGGGCGAAAAGGAAGCGTTGCTCTTCAAGCTCGATCTCGATTACCGCGGCATTTTTCGCCTGATCAATATTCCGCAGGATCAGATCCAGCCGATCATCCTGATCGAGTGCCCGCGGCTTCTCTTCCCCTTCGTCCGGCAGATCGTCGCCGACGCAACGCGCGACGGCGGTTTCCCGCCGCTCTTTATGGACCCCATCGATTTCGTGTCCCTGTATCAGCAGCGCATGTCGCAAGGCGAACAGAATATCGCCCGCGCCAACTGATCGGCGGCGCGCCCTTTGGAAAATCTAGGGCGACGGATCGTCGACGTAACGATCCCATAGCGGGGATTTCGACATTCCTGCGACAAAGGCGCGGTGCGCGGCGATCTCCGCCTCGCTTAAACGCGATGGCAGGGGCGCCTGTCGCGTGACCAGCAGATCTCCCTGACCGGCGCGTTTATCGACCGTGGCGGTGTGGAGAGAAAGCGCCGCCTGGCGACCGCCCATCAATTCCGCATAAACTTCGGCCAACAAGCCGGCGTCAAGCAAGGCGCCGTGTTTGTCGCGGCGCGACAGATCGATTCCATATCGCTGACACAGGGCGTCGAGAGACGACGGACTGCCCGGATGAAGTCGCCGCGCCATCGCCAGCGTATCGACGATGCGCGCGGGCTCCAGCGGCGCACGATTGAGCTTCGCGAATTCAGCGTTGAGAAAACGCACGTCGAATTCGGCGTTATGCGCAATAAGCGGCAAATCCTCGATGAACGCCAGAAAATCGTCGACAACGCCGGCAAAATTCCTGTGATCGGCAAGAAACTCGCGAGATAAACCGTGGACGCGAAAAGCCTCCTCGGGCATATCGCGTTCGGGATCGATGTAGACGTGAAAAACACGACCCGTGGCGATGAGATTGGAAATTTCGATCGCGCCGATTTCCACGACGCGATGACCCTGCGCCGGATCGAGCCCGGTGGTCTCCGTATCGAAGACGATGGCGCGCATCATAATTGCTCCTGCCTGCGCGAACGCGCGCGCAATGTGTCGATGATATGCCGCACTTGCGCCCGGGCCGCATCCAGTCCAGCGTCCGTGTCCACAATGAAATCGGCGCGCGCGCGTTTCTCATGATCGGGCGTTTGTTTTGCGACGATCGCCTCGAACTTCTCCTGCGTCATGCCGGGACGCGTTAACACGCGGTTTTTTTGCGACTCTGGCGAGGCTGTGACGACCACAATCGCATCGACGCTGCGGTCGGCGCCGGTTTCGAACAGCAAGGGCACGTCATAGACGACGATCCAGTCCCCTGCCGCCGCCCGCTCTTTAATAAACCCGTCGCGCGCCGCCCAAACGAGCGGATGAACAATCGCCTCCAGCTTTTTCATCGCCGCAGGATCGCCCAGCGCGCGCGCGCCCAGCGCAGCGCGATCGACAACATCATCAACGACAACGCCGGGAAAAGCTTCGGCGATAGGCGCAACCGCCGCGCCGCAATAGAGATCGTGAACGATTCGATCGGAATCGAGAACGGCGATGCCCTCCTCGCGAAACATTTGCGCGGTGGTCGATTTGCCCATCCCAATCGAGCCGGTAAGTCCGACGCGCAAAATTTTCGGTTCTGTCACGATGCGAGGACTCCCGCCTGTCGAAGCGCCGCCAGCACGGGCAAGATCGGCATTCCCATGATTGTCCAGTGATCGCCCTGCACACGATGAAAAAGCTGCGCGCCGAGACCTTCCACCTGATAGGCGCCAACACTGGTCAGAGCCGTCTCGCCCATCGCATCAAGATAGGTCTGGATAAAATCCTCGCTTAAAACGCGCATTTCCAGATCGGCGTGCGCAATGAGCTCGCAAACGACGTCGCCGGATCGAACCAGCGCCACAGCGCTATGCAGACGATGTGTGCGACCGGACAGGTAACGTAACTGCTCAGCCGCTTTTTCACGCGACGGGGATTTGCCCAAGATATGTTGCTCGCAGCTCGCCGTCTGATCGGCGCCAATAATCCAGCGGTCAGGGAAATTCTTCGAAACCACCAGCGCCTTGGCGCGCGCCAGCGTCCCGGCGACGATATCCGCATCCGTTGCGCCCAGTGATTTCTGAATAGCGCGCTCGTCGATATTTGCCGGTCGAATCTCCAAAGGCAGGCCCGCCTGACTCAGAACCAGACGTCGTCCGAGGCTCGCCGATGCAAGAATCGGCGGCGCGCCGCCCTGCCAGAATGGCGTCGAAAGCGAACTCTCCCTGTCCATCATCTTTGTTCCGGCGTTGGCAGGACGCATACCGAATAACATGCGGAAAAAATCGAACAGCGGGGATAGATTCACCCAGCGCCCGACTGTCCTGTGAAAGAGATGTGACAAGCCCCGCGTCCCATCAACAGGGAACAGTCTGTCATCAACTTTCCCTCTCTGTCGATCCGCTATGTGAATCACCACGAAGCGCGGGACTTAACCACTGTTTTTACACAGGCTGTCAATTGTTATCTCTATGAATCCAATTAGACTTTCAGATCAATGCGCACTGCCGCCTGTTTCTGCGCGCCGGACAATCCACCGCCGGGGGAGATGTTAATAAACTGTTAACCCTTTTGCGTCCGCGTTTTTCGGTGGGTCCAGAAACAGTAATAAAATTTTTTAATTTCAAATTTTTGTTTTTTGGCGTTTCGCGTTACTTCCAGCATGAGCCGAGACCGGGAGAGGCACTGGAATGTCCGAGACGAAGCCGCTGATCGCCACCCTTCGCGGAGAGGCGCGGGACATTCCCCCTGTCTGGCTGATGCGTCAGGCCGGCCGTTATCTGCCGGAATATCGGGCCTTGCGAGTCCAGGCGAAAAGCTTTCTGGATTTTTGCTACAATCCGGCAATGGCGGCGGAAGTGACGCTTCAGCCGATCCGGCGCTTTCATTTCGACGCGGCGATCCTCTTTTCCGATATTCTCGTCGTCCCCGACGCCATGGGCCAAACGGTCTCCTTCGAGACCGGCCATGGACCCCGGCTCGATCCGATTGAGTCCCCGGAAGGGATTGATCGACTGTTCCCCTTCGATCTCGATAAACTTTCGCCGGTTTTCGAAACCATCGACCGGGTGAAATCGGCCCTTCCGGCCGATGTCGCCTTTATCGGCTTTTGCGGCGCGCCCTGGACGGTGGCGAGCTATATGATCGCTGGTCAGGGCACGCCCGACCAGGCGCCAGCCCGACTCTTCGCCTTTCGTCATCCGGAGGCATTCGAACGGTTGATCGAACGGTTGATCGACGCCTCTGTCGCCTATCTCATCCGACAGATCGACGCCGGCGTCGAAGTGGTGCAGATTTTCGACAGCTGGGCGGGCGTGTTGCCGGCCAACGAATTCGCGCGTTGGTCGGCCGGCCCCATCGCCCGCATTGTCGCGGCGTTGAAAACGCAACGCCCGCAGACTCCTGTTATTGCTTTCGTGCGCGGCGCCGACGCGCATCTGCCGAAACTCGCCCGAACGCTTGGCGCCGACGCTTATGGGCTCGACACGGCCCTCGACCCCGTCTGGGCCGTGGCGCATACGGATGCAGCAACTGTTCTGCAAGGAAATCTCGATCCGCTGGCGCTGGTCGCCGGGGGCGCGGCGCTCGATCGCGAGATCGATACGATTCTGAACGCTTTCGCCGGCCGGCCGCATATCTTCAATCTCGGCCATGGCATCCTGCAGCAAACGCCCATCGAACATGTCGAACGCCTGCTCGCGCGGCTGCGCGCCGGGCGTTCCTAGGTCGGAGCGCGGGAGATGTATCTCTGGATCAAGGCGCTGCATGTCATCGCCATCATCTCATGGATGGCGGGGCTTCTGTATTTGCCGCGTCTTTTCGTCTACCACGCCGAATGCGGGCCGGCCTCGCCGCAATCCGCCACCTTCAAGATCATGGAGCGCAGGCTCTATCGCTACATCATGAAGCCGGCGATGACCGTCTCGTGGCTGACCGGCCTGTTTCTGGCCTGGGACAGCGGCTTTTTTTCAGCCCCTTGGTTCCACGTCAAGGCGCTGCTGGCGCTGGCGATGACCGCCGCGCATGTCCACGACGGGATGTTGCTGCGCGATTTCGCCGACGACCGGAACCTGCACGGCGCGCGTTTTTACCGGATCATCAATGAAGTCCCGACCGTTTTCATGATCGGGATCGTGATTCTGGTGATCGTGAAGCCGTTCTGATCTCTCATACCCCCGCTTGCGCCTGTTGACGAAAGCGTATAAACCCCTAGTCCTTACCTGACAGCAGACTGTCGTCTTCCAGCGACCGCCGCATATTTTCGGCGCACGGGCCTCGCCCGTCCCTGCAATCTCCCGTCCTCAACCTTGTTTCCCGAAGGCGCTAATGCCGGAAATCAAACTTTCGGATTTAAAGTCTAAATCCGCCGCCGAACTCCTCGCTTTCGCCGAAGAACACGAGGTCGAGAACGCCTCCTTGCTGCGCAAGCAGGAGTTGCTCTTCGCCATATTGAAGCAATTCGCCAGCCGTGACGTTGAGATCGTCGGCGAGGGCGTGGTCGAGGTGTTGCAGGACGGCTTTGGTTTCCTGCGCTCCTCTGACGCCAACTATCTCGCCGGGCCGGACGACATTTACGTCTCCCCCTCGCAGATTCGCAAATTCGGTCTGCGCACCGGCGATACGGTCGAGGGCATGATCCGCAGCCCGAAAGAGGGCGAGCGCTATTTCGCGTTGCTCAAGGTCAACACCATCAATTTCGAGGACCCGGAGAAGGTGCGCCACAAGGTGCCCTTCGACAATTTAACGCCGCTCTATCCCGACGAACGGCTGAAGCTCGAAATCGACGATCCGACCCGCAAGGATCTTTCCTCGCGCATCATTGATCTCGTCGCGCCCATCGGCAAGGGCCAGCGCGCGCTGGTCGTCGCGCCGCCGCGCACCGGCAAGACGGTGCTGCTGCAAAACATCGCGCAATCGATCACCACCAATCACCCGGAATGCTATCTGATCGTCCTGCTGATCGACGAGCGGCCGGAGGAAGTCACCGACATGCAGCGCTCGGTGCGCGGCGAGGTCGTCTCCTCGACCTTCGACGAGCCGGCGGTGCGCCATGTGCAGGTCGCCGAAATGGTGATCGAAAAGGCCAAGCGCCTTGTCGAACATCGCCGCGACGTGGTGATCCTGCTGGACTCCATCACGCGTCTGGGCCGCGCCTACAACACCGTGGTGCCCTCCTCCGGCAAGGTGCTGACCGGCGGCGTCGACGCCAACGCCCTGCAACGCCCGAAACGTTTCTTCGGTGCCGCGCGCAATATCGAGGAAGGCGGCTCGCTGACCATCATCGCCACCGCGCTGATCGACACCGGCTCGCGCATGGACGAGGTGATTTTCGAAGAGTTCAAGGGCACCGGCAACAGCGAGATCATTCTCGACCGCAAGGTCGCCGACAAGCGCGTCTTCCCGGCGCTCGACATCACCCGCTCCGGCACCCGCAAGGAGGATTTGCTGGTCGCGCCGGACATTTTGAAGAAAATGTACGTGCTGCGCCGCATTCTCAATCCGATGGGCACGGTCGACGCCATCGAATTCCTGCTCGGCAAGCTGCGCGAGACGCCAAAGGGCAATCAGGCGTTTTTCGATTCGATGAATACGTAACGCGGGCGGCGGAGATTATTTCGCCTTCGCGGCTTTGGCCGGCGCGGGTTTGGGTGGAAATTTTTTCTCCGCCTGTTGTTTGATTTTGAGGAGCCGGGCTTTGTCTTCTGCGGTGAGGGCGGCGGAGACGGGGCAGTCCGATGGGGTTTTGGGTTTCAGTATGTCGTCGATGAGTTTGGGGGCGTTGGCGGCGGTTGCATAAAGACGGTTGCTGTTTTCCAACCAGAGGTCGCGCACAATGCCGCGAAGAATATGGATCGAATCGTCCTTGCCACCGCAGACGAGCGCTTTCAAAAGTTCGGCTAGCCGCGCCGCATAGGCCTCATCCGTCAGGCTTTTAATTTCTGGATGCGATTTATCCTCGACGCAGTCGCTCTTTCCTTTTGTTTCCGTGCAGATGAGACGGTCGATCTGCTTCAGCGCTTCACTCCGGGCCTCTCCCTCGGGAATGGCTGTAGTGAGCATATTGCGTAAGGCTTGGTAGCTCGCCTGTGTCCAGGGTTTGGGGTCGCCGATATCGGTTTTCGCGACAGGTTTCCAGTTGAGGCCGACGGCTCTTGCATCGGTTATGTCAGTATAGGAAAATTTCGCCCGCCAGACCAGAGCATTGGATAAATCGGCGCCCTGCAACTGTGCGTTATCCAGCGTCGCGCCCTGCAACCCTGCTGATTTGAGCGTCGCGCCCTGCAATTGTGCGTTATCCAGCGTCGCGCCCTGCAATTCTGCGTCCCAGAGCGTCGCGCCCTGCAACTCTGCGTCATCGAGCGTGGCGCCCTGCAACTGTGCGCCCCAGAGCGTCGCGCCCTGCAACTGTGCGCCCGTGAGCGTGGCGCCCTGCAACTCTGCGCCCCAGAGCGTCGCGCCCTGCAACAGTGCGCCATCGAGCGTGGCGCCCTGCAACTGTGCGCCCGTGAGCGTGGCGCCCTGCAACTGTGCGATATCGAACGTCGCTCCCTGCAACCGTGCGTCCTTGAGCGTCGCGCCCTGCAACTCTGCGTCCTTGAGCGTCGCGCCCTGCAACTGTGCGCCATCGAGCGTGGCGCCCTGCAACTTTGAGTTATCGAGCGTCGCGCCCTGCAACTCTGCGTCATTGAGCGTCGCGCCCTGCAACTCTGCGTCATTGAGCGTCGCGCCCTGCAGCTTCGCCTCGCGCAAATCCGCCTTGCCGAGTTTGGCGTGTGATAAATTCGCGCCCTCCAGCCGCCGCTCGCGCAGGCGGATCGTAAAATCCCGACCGCCGAGTTTGTTTTGGTCTTCGAGTTTCAAAGCCTCGAAAATATTGAATTCTTCCAACTGCAATGTGTTGTAGGGCCAGCGGGAGAAGACCTTTTCCGTGCCGAACACCCATTCCGTTAGCGACGCGCGCATTGTTTCAAGCGGCGGCGCAAAGGCCAGCGGCGGTCTCTTCCACTCCATCGGGAAGCTGGCGACATGAGAGGAAAAAATCAGCGCCGCGAGGCTCGCCGCAACGCCCATTGGCATGCCGACGACCTGCCACAAAGAGACAAGTTTTTGCCGGACCTTTCGCCATCCCTCTACTTCAATAACCGGATCGACTGGCGGCGCGATCATCGGCGTTTGAAGCGCGCGTCCCCATAACCACCAGATCAGAAACAAATCGACGAACAGCAGCATGCGCTGTTCCTGATTGAGCAGAAAACTGTGATAGGGCAGAAATTGCGCCTGAACGAAGAGCAGCAGCACCACCGGCGCAATCGCCATGGTGATCCAGCCCATCAAGCGCAACAATCCCCCAAAACCGCCGCCTGAAATTTCCGTCGGTCCGGCCATGAACTGCACGAATATATTGCTCGGCAGCGATTGCCGCAGTTTCTCCCGCGCCTGTGGCGCCGGCAATTTTTCCAGCGCCTGCAAAAACCGTTTCGCCTTTTCGGACAGAATCACCAGTTTCGACAGGGTGAACATATGCATGATGACGAACAGGATCGGCGCGAGAAAATAAAAACCCAGCAATGGCAGATCGAGATTAAGAAACGGCAGTTTGACTGGGTTTTCCAGCAAGAGGTCGACATGCGTCACAGCGCCGGCGGAGACTGCAATGTAAAACATCAGAAAAATATACGAGACCCAGAAACCCGCGCCGACGGAGGTGGCGTCTTCAAGCGTTTTTTTGGCCGCATCGACCTCGGCGACAATTTTCGCGCGTCGCGCGTCGGCGCGTTGTTGAAAAGGCGTGGTCATCGCAAGCGCACCATGGCAAAGATCGTTAGATTGCGACCGCCGCGCCGCAATGGCAAGAAGCACGAATGTTCGACAATTTCGCCCATGTCTGGACCATCGTCGGTCTCGCCGGCGATCTGCGCGCCGGCCAGCCGCTAGCGATGACCGTCGCCGGCGAACGCGTCGTGTTTTTCCGCGACGCCGCCGGCAAGGCCGTGGCGCTGATTGATCAATGTCCGCATCGCGGCGTCGCGCTTTCTCTGGGCCGCGTCGCCGGCGGCGAGATCGAATGTCCCTTCCATGGCTGGCGCTTCGACGGCGCGGGGCGCAACTGCCATGTGCCCTGGAACCCGGACGCCAAAACCGATCATCTTGGCGCCCATGCGTTGCCGGTTCGCGAGGCCGGCGGCCTGTTGTGGCTCTTCACCGGCTTCGAGACCGGGTCGGAGCCGATTGTTTCTGAAACCTTTTCGATCGATGGCGCGGTGGTCTGCGGGCAATCGGTGACCTGGCGGGCGCATTGGACCCGCGTCATGGAGAACATGCTCGACATGCCGCATCTTCCTTTTGTGCACCGCAAAACAATCGGCAAACAGGTCGGTCCGGCGGGCGAACGCCGGATGGACCTGCGCTGGCAGGAAGAGCCCTTCGGCGCGCAGATTTGGGGCAGCGTCGATGGCGCGCCGCGACCGAGCCATCTCGCCTATCGTTTTCCCAACGCCATGGAGCTGTTTATCGATCCGCCCGGCAAACTCTTGCGGCTCTCGGCGATCAGTATTCCGCAGGACGAAACGACGACCCGGCTTGTGCTGCTGACCGCGCGTAATTTCGCCCGCTCCTCTCTGCTTGATCCGGTGTTTCGCTGGATGAACCGCCGGATCGCGCGGGAGGATCAGCAGATCGTCGAGTCGTCGCTGCCAGCCGCGATTCCATTGGGGGGACAGGAGGTCTCGGTGCGCACCGATGCGCCGACGCTCGCCTTCCGACGCATTTACCGTCAAAAACTCCTCGGCGGCGCCGTCGCTCTGCCCGCGCGCAGCGCGCCTGCGGGCTCGCCGGATGTCTGAGACGGCGCCAGCGACCATCTTCGCGCTCGGGGCCGGGGTCGGCAAGGCCGCCATCGCGATCATCCGGATGTCCGGGCCGCAGACACCGGGCGTCGTCGAGAAGATGGCGGGGGGATTGCCGCCGCCGCGTGTCGCCCGTTACGCCGCGCTCCGCGCTCCCGGCAGCGGCGAGCTATTGGATCGATGCATCGTTCTCTATTTCCCGGCGCCGGCGAGCGCGACCGGCGAAGATTACGCCGAATTTCAAATTCATGGCGGGCGGGCGGTGGTCGATGGGGTTCTCGCGGCGCTCGCGCGCCTGCCCGGCTTGCGCCCCGCCGAGCCCGGCGAATTCGTCCGGCGCGGTTTCGTCAACGGCAAGCTCGATCTCTCGCAGGCGGAAGCGCTCGCCGATCTGATCGAGGCGCAGACCGAAGCTCAGCGGCGACAGGCCTTACGCCTCGCCAGCGGCGCGTTGCGGCGCAAGGTCGAAGGCTGGCGCGACATATTGATCGAGGCGCTGTCGCTGGTCGAAGCCGAACTGGATTTTTCCGACGAGGGCGACGTCGAGGTTTTCGACCGCGGCCGGCTCGAGTCGCTGCTGGCGCCAATTCGCCAGGAAATGTCCAACGCCCTGCAGGATACGCCGGCCAGCGAACAGATGCGCGAGGGTTTCCGGGTGATGATCCTCGGGCCGCCGAACGCCGGAAAATCAACCTTGATCAACGCCTTGACGCGGCGCGATCTGGCGATTGTCTCGCCGCACGCCGGCACCACCCGCGACATGATTGAGGCGCATCTCGACATCGACGGCCTGCCGGTAACGGTGATCGACACCGCCGGCCTGCGCGACGCCAGCGACGAGATCGAAAAAATCGGCGTCGCGCGCGTGTTCGACGCAGTCGGCGCGGCTGATCTCATCGTCTGGTTGTCGGCCGATGGCGTATCCCCGCCGCCATCGGTTTGCGCCGAAACGGAGGTTTTGCGCGTCGCGTCGAAATGCGATCTTGGCGCGCCGCCGTCCGGCTGGCTGCCTCTTTGCGCCCCGGCGGGCGATGGCGTTTCCGACCTGCTCGCCGAAATCGGCGCGCGGGCGCGGGCGCGACTGGGCGATGGCGAGACGGCGCTTTTCGCCCGCGCCCGGCATCGCGCCGCGACGCAGGCTGCGCTTGAGGCTCTTGATTCAAAGCCTGGAACGGCACAACCGCTCGAACTTATCGCAGAAGATTTGCGGGCTGCGACGCGGGCGTTGGGACGGATTACCGGTTCTGTTGATGTCGAGGACATTCTCGATGCTGTTTTCTCTCGTTTTTGCATCGGGAAATGAGTATGGATGTTTCACGTGAAACAGACGTCGTAGACATATTGACTGGCGCAGATGCTCTCTAGGGACACTTTCGACGTGATCGTTGTCGGCGGCGGACACGCCGGCTGCGAGGCGGCCGCCGCCGCCGCGCGGCTGGGCGCGCGCACGGCGCTGCTCACCCATTCGCGCGCCAGCATCGGCGCCATGTCGTGCAATCCGGCGATTGGCGGCCTGGGCAAGGGCCAGCTTGTGCGCGAAATCGACTCCCTCGACGGACTAATGGGGCGCGTCGCCGACGCCGCCGGCATCCAGTTTCGATTGCTCAACCGCTCCAAGGGGCCGGCGGTGCGGGGACCCCGCGCCCAGGCGGATCGCAAGCTGTATCGAGCCGCCATGCAGGCGGCGATCGCCGAACAGGGCAATTTGCAGGTCATCGAAGCGTCGGTTGAGGATTTGATCGTCGAGGACGGGCGCGTCAGGGGCGTTGTGACAGCCGGCGACGAACCGATCCATGCCGACGCAGTGGTTTTGACCACCGGCACCTTTCTGGGCGGCATGATCCACATCGGCGATCAGCGTATTCCAGCCGGCCGGATGGGCGATCCGCCGGCACAGGGGCTGGCCCGGCGCCTGCGCGCAACGGGTTTTCCGGTTGGCCGGCTCAAGACCGGAACGCCGCCGCGTCTGGATGGACGGACCATCCGCTGGGAGGGGCTGGAGCCGCAATGGGGAGACGACGATCCGGAGCCCTTCTCGGCTCTGACGACAAAAATCGATAATCGGCAAATCGCCTGCGCCGTCACCCGCACAACGGAAGCGGTTCATGCGGCGATTCGGGCCGATTTGCACAACTCCCCGCTCCGCACCGGAGCCATAACCGGTTCCGGACCGCGCTATTGTCCCTCGATCGAAGACAAGATCATCCGGTTCGGGGACCGCGATGGCCATCAGATTTTTCTCGAACCGGAAGGGCTGGACGACGACACTGTCTATCCCAACGGCATTTCGACGTCCCTGCCCCGCGCCACGCAGGAGGCTTTCGTCCGAGCGATTCCCGGTCTGGAGGCGGTCGCCATGCTCCAGCCCGGCTACGCCATCGAATATGATTATATCGACCCGCGCGCGCTGCTTCCGAGCCTCGAAACCCGGCTCATCGGCGGACTGTATTTCGCCGGTCAAATCAACGGCACGACTGGCTATGAAGAGGCGGCGGCGCAGGGATTGGCGGCCGGGCTAAATGCGGCGCGGCGCGCCGCTGGTCAGGAACCGATCATCTTCGACCGGGCGGAAGCCTATCTCGGCGTGATGATCGACGATCTTGTGACGCGCGGGGTTAGCGAACCCTATCGCATGTTTACCTCGCGGGCCGAGTATCGGCTGTCGCTGCGCGCCGACAACGCCGATGAACGTCTGACGCCCAGGGGTCTCGACATCGGGTGCGTTGGTCTCGCGCGTGCAACGCATTTTGCCGATCAGAACGAGAAAAAGGGACGGGCGCGCGCCCTGCTGGACAGCTTCTCGCTGACGTCCTCTGCTGCGGCCCGCCACGGTCTGCCGGTCAATCAGGACGGCCAGCGGCGCAGCGCCTTTGCGCTTTTGGCCTTTCCCGACATCACCATCGCCCGGTTAGCGTCGATCTGGCCGGAATTATCGGGCATTGACGCCAAAACCGCCGCGCGGCTTGAGACCGACGCCCGCTATGCGGTCTACCTCGAGCGCCAGCAAGCAGACATCGACTCCTATCGACGCGATGAAGAGCTAAGACTGCCGGAAGCGCTGGATTACGACGCCATCGCGGGGCTTTCGGCGGAGCTAAGAGGCAAATTGGCTTTTCTTCGGCCGCGCACCATTGCGCAAGCCCAGCGAATCGACGGTATGACGCCCTCTGCGCTGACGCTGCTGGCGGCGCGCGCCCGGCGGGTATGATGCAGAAGGCGAAGGCTGGCGACCGTGACCGGGCGCTGGCGCTGTGTCCCGAGCTCGCAGCCATCGCAGCGGAATTGGCTGTGTATGAGGATTTGTTGCGGCGCTGGCAGAAGACCATCAATCTCGTTTCGCCCGGCACGCTCGATCATCTCTGGTCGCGGCATTTCGCCGACTCGGCGCAAGTGCGCGCCGCCGCGCCGCAGGTTCGACTTTGGGCGGACCTGGGATCGGGCGCCGGCTTTCCGGGTCTGGTGACAGGCTTGTTGGTAAAAGGTCAGCCCGGCGCTGTCGTGCATTTGATCGAAAGCGATCAACGCAAGGCGGCGTTCCTGAGAGCTGTTTCACGTGAAACAGGCGCCCCGACCGAGATTCACGCCGGCCGAATCGACGACATTCTCGCCTGTCTGTCGCCGGCTCCCGAAGCCATCAGCGCCCGCGCCCTCGCGCCGCTCGCGGCGCTTGTGGATATGATCCGGATTCCGTTGGAAAAGAACGCGATTGGCGTCTTTTTAAAAGGGGCCGACTGGCGCAACGAATTGACCCACGCCCGCGCCAAAGATAACCTGTTTTTCCGAACCATCGTCAGCCGCACCGATCCGGACGCCCGATTGATCATCGTCGGCGGCTCTGAAACCGGCGCGGCGAGACCCCGGGACATAACGTGACTTCTCAAAAAAACGGACCGCGGGTTCTTGTTCTCGCCAACCAGAAGGGCGGCGTCGGCAAGACGACGACGGCGATCAATCTCGGCACGGCGCTGGCGGCCGTTGGCGAGGACGTGCTCGTCGTCGATCTCGATCCGCAAGGCAACGCCTCCACCGGACTGGGCGTCGACCGCAAGGATCGCAAGATCTCGACCTATGACGTTCTCCTTGGCGACAGCAGTCTCGCCGAGGCCATCGTCCCGACGGCGGTGCCGCGATTGTCGATTGCGCCCTCCACCCTCGATCTGCTGGGCGTCGAACTGGAAATTTCCGCCGAGAAAGATCGGGCCTTCCGTTTGCGGCGCGCCGTCGCCGAACTCGCGGCGGCCGGGGGCCGGGATGGGGCGAAATTCGATTATGTGTTGATCGATTGTCCGCCGTCGTTGAATTTGTTGACGATCAACGCTCTGGCCAGCGCCGACGCCGTGCTGGTGCCGCTTCAATGTGAATTCTTCGCGCTGGAAGGCCTGTCGCAACTCCTGTCTACGGTCGATCAAGTGTCGCAATCGCTGAATCCCAACCTGTCAATCCATGGCGTGGTTCTGACGATGTACGACCCGCGCAACAATCTCGCCAATCAAGTCGCCGCCGACGTCCGGCGCTTCATGGGCGACAAGGTCTATGACACGATGATCCCGCGCAATGTGCGGGTGTCTGAAGCGCCGTCGCATGGCAAGCCGGTGTTGCTCTATGATCTCAAATGCTCAGGCAGCCAGGCCTATCTCAAGCTCGCGTCGGAGGTGATCCAGCGCGAAAAACGCCTGCGCGCAGCCTGATATTTTAAGGAGAGTTGAATGGCTGACGACTCGCGCCGGCGTTTGGGCCGGGGCCTCGCGACCCTGCTCGGCGATGTCGCGCCCGAGGCGAGCCCCGCTCGCGCCCGTGGACCGCGCCGCGCGCCGATTGAATTTCTACGGCCCAATCCCCGCAATCCGCGCACCCAGTTTCGCGAGGCCGATCTCGCCGACCTCACGGCTTCGATCCGCGAAAAGGGAATCATTCAGCCGATTGTCGTGCGCACGGTTGTCGGCGTGGAAAACGTCTATGAGATCATCGCTGGCGAGCGGCGCTGGCGGGCGGCGCAGGCCGCCGGGCTGATCGACGTGCCGGTCGTGATCCATGAGGCCGACGACAAGGAAGCGCTCGAACTCGCGATCATCGAAAACGTCCAGCGCGCCGACCTCAACGCCATCGAAGAGGCGAAGGGTTATGACCGGCTGGCGACGGAATTTGGCTATTCGCAGAGCGAAATCGCCAGGATCATCGGTAAAAGTCGCGCCCACGTCGCCAACACCCTGAGACTGCTCAACCTGCCCGAGACGACGCGAAAATTACTGAGCGAGGGCGCGATTTCCGCCGGTCACGGTCGCGCGCTTCTCGCTGTCGATCATCCAGATGCGGTCGCGCGACGGATTGTGGAGGAAGGCCTCACCGTGCGCGATATTGAAGCGCTTGGGAAGGCCCCGCGCGGGTCGGAGACGAAAAGCGCCAAATCGTCAACAAAACCCTCCAGCGGTGCGGACGCGGATACGCGGGCGATGGAGAAACTCTTGTCCGACGCGCTCGGCATGCGCGTCTCGATTCGCCATCGGGGCGAGGGCGGCGAGATCAGCGTCCGATACGAAACGCTCGATCAGCTTGACGCCCTGTGCCAGTTGCTGAGCGCGTAACTATTTTTTTGAAGAAATAAAAAACCGGCCCGCGAGGACCGGTTTCTTTTTTTATCAATCGACTCAGGAGATTAGAACTGCGGCAGGAGCGAACCGGCCTTGGCGAGCACGCCGCCCGTCGCGGTGTTGAGCAGGCCCGGCTCCTTGCTGCCGCCGAAGCGATAGGTCAGACCCGTCGACATCACCAGCGGGTTGATCTTGACCTGGAGGTTCAGCGGGACGCTGAGCGCATTCAGATTCGGATTGCCCAACGCCGAGCCGACGCCATTGGTGTTGGTGGCCCAAACATGCGCGTTCGGCTCCATCATGATGTATTTCAGGTCGAAGTTCCAACCCCAGTTCTGGTTCAGCATGTAGTCGAAGCCAGCCTGGCCGACCACGCCCCAGGACGGGGTGATGCTGGCGGCGGTCGCGGTGTTCCAGGTCACAGCGTTCGGCGCAACCGGCAGCTGGAACTGCCAGGGCTGATTGCCGCCGCGGGTGCCCCAGAAAGCGGTGAAGTTCACACCGGCGCCGAGGTAGGGCTGGAAATTGCCGAAGTTGGTGAAGTGATAAACAAGCGTCAGGGACGGCGGGAACACCCAGGTCTTGATGACGCTCGACCCGAAGATTGAGCCGGTGCCCTGAACGTGATGCGGCGTGACGCAGCAGATCGCTTCAATCGACCAGTTCTTGTTCAGGTAATAGCCAAGGCTCAGCGTCGGCACCACCGCCCAGGAGATCGTCGTGCCGGCGCCGGAGAAGACGCTGCCCGGTCCGAGGCTGTAGCCCGTGCTGTTCAGAACCGTTGTCGGATTCGGTCCAACGCCCCAGAGGTTCGGGATCAGCGAGCCGGTGCCCCGATCGTAAATCGTCGCGGTGCCGTCCAGCGGCACGACGCCCGAGGCGAGCAGGCGAACCTGGAAGCGCTGGAACTCGTCAACGACAACCGGCGCTTCCTTGCGGGTCGGCAGATCGGCCGCGAAAGCGGAGACCGCGGAGGCCCCCATCGCAATAGCGGCGATCGCGCCGCGAACTAACGTTTTCATGTGGAACCCCCGTCAGAAAGAATTTCGCTACGGACACGACGACGACGCGTCGCGCCGGGTCGAATTGACGTTGCTATGGTTTTCGCAAAAATGGCTTGATGTAAATCAAGAAAAAGTGGTACCGTGTTTCATTCTCTGTGAATGTGACCAATCGGCAACATTGTTGGGCATTGCCTTGGAGGCGGGGCGGCGCTAAGCGAAATGCGGAATCCGCCTTATTATCCGCTTACTGTACGCAAGCTGGCGGATTTTCCCCGCGCCGGAGCGATCATCTTGTCTTCAACCGCCGTCGCCGCCGAACCGGCGGTTTCAGCCGAACTCGCGGCCGCTCACGGACTGAAATCCGACGAATATGCGCGAATCCTCGCGCTGATCGGCCGCCCGCCCACCTATACCGAGCTCGGCATATTCTCGGCGATGTGGAACGAGCATTGCTCCTACAAATCCTCGCGGATCCATCTGCGCAAATTGCCGACTACTGCGCCCTGGGTGATTCGCGGTCCCGGCGAGAACGCCGGCGTAATCGACATCGGCGACGGCGACGCCTGTGTTTTCAAAATGGAAAGCCACAATCACCCGTCTTTCATCGAGCCCTATCAGGGCGCGACGACCGGCGTCGGCGGCATTTTGCGCGATGTATTCACCATGGGCGCGCGTCCGATCGCCTGCCTGAACTTGCTGCGATTCGGTCGGCCCGCGCATCCGAAAACCCGGCATCTGGTGGCCGGCGTCGTCGCAGGCATTGGCGGTTACGGCAATAGTTTCGGCGTGCCGACGGTGGGCGGCTCGACCGAATTCGACGCCTCATACGACGGCAACATTCTCGTCAACGCTATGGCGGTGGGTCTGGCCCGCGCCGATTCGATATTCTATTCCGCCGCTGCGGGCGTCGGAAATCCGATCGTTTACCTTGGCTCGAAAACCGGTCGCGACGGCATACATGGCGCGACCATGGCGTCGGCGTCTTTCGAGGAGGATGCGGAAGAGAAACGACCGACGGTTCAGGTCGGCGATCCCTTTTCCGAAAAACTATTGCTCGAAGCCTGTCTCGAATTGATGGCGTCAGGCGCGGTCATCGCCATTCAGGACATGGGAGCCGCTGGCCTGACCTCGTCCGCTGTCGAAATGGGGGCCAAGGGCAATCTCGGAATCGAACTTAATCTCGACGCCGTGCCATGCCGCGAAACCGGCATGAGCGCATATGAAATGATGCTGTCGGAAAGCCAGGAGCGCATGCTCATGGTCCTGAAGCCAGAACTTGAGCCGCAGGCTGAAGCGATCTTTCGCAAGTGGGGTCTGGATTTCGCTATCGTCGGCAAAACCACCGATACGCTCCGCTTTGTTGTGAAGCATCGCGGAGAAGTGAAAGCCGATCTGCCGATCAAAGAGCTGGGCGACGAAGCGCCTGTCTACGACCGGCCGCATGTTCCCACATCGAAAAAACCGGTTCTTGACGCAGAAGGCCTAATCGCGCCGTGTTCGAATGGCGACGCGCTGGTGACATTGCTCGCGACGCCAAATTTATGCGCCAAAAACTGGATCTGGGAGCAATACGACCATCTCATTCTCGGCAACAGCGTCCGCAGACCGGGCGGCGATGCGGCAGTGGTCCGCGTCAAGGACGGTCCAAAGGGACTGGCTCTGACGACTGACGTCACTGCGCGTTACTGCGCCGCCGATCCGGTCGAGGGCGGCAAGCAGGCGGTCGCAGAAGCCTGGCGCAACATCACCGCTCGCGGCGCGACGCCGCTGGCGCTGACCGATAATCTCAATTTCGGCAACCCGGAGCGGCCCGAAATTATGGGGCAGTTTGTTGGTTGTCTCGAAGGGATTGGCGCTGCGGCGCGCGCGCTGGATTTCCCAATCGTGTCCGGCAATGTCTCGCTGTACAACGAAACGCAGGGCGCGGGCATTTTGCCGACGCCGGCGATTGGCGGCGTCGGCGTGATCGAGGATGTGTCCAGAGCGGCGCACACCGGATTTACGCGCGCCGGTGACGCGATCGTTTTGATCGGAGCGACCAAAGGCTGGCTGGGTCAGTCCGTCTGGTTGCGCGATGTTCTGGGCCGTGCAGAAGGCGCGCCGCCTCCCGTCGATCTCGTCGCCGAGCGCCGAAACGGCGATTTTGTGCGCGAACTGATTCTTGCCGGCCGGGTGAGGGCCGTTCACGATCTTTCCGACGGCGGCCTCGCCGTCGCACTGGCTGAAATGACGCTCGAAAACGGCATTGGGGCGACACTCGAACAATTGCCCGATTGTCCGGCGCATGCAGCGCTGTTTGGCGAGGATCAGGCGCGCTATCTCGTCGCGCTTGATCCTGGTGAAATGGATAGCGTCGTCGCCGAGGCGCGGTCCAGGGGCGTTCCTGTCCACGTGCTCGGGACGACAGGCGGTGCGACGCTCGTCTTGCCGGGCGAGCAACCGATAGCGCTGTCGGCCTTGAAATCGGCTTTCGAAACGCCGTTGCCGGCCTATATGTCTGGAGATGACGACGCCTTTGCGCGTTGATCCGCATCCTCAAGGAAAATGCCGATGCCCATGCCCGCCGCCGAGATCGAACGGTTGATTAAACTGGCGATCCCCGACGCAGTCGTCGAACTGACAGCGCTCGCCAATGACAACGACCACTGGTCCGCAACGGTCATTTCCGAGAGCTTTCGCGGCTTGACCCGCGTGAAACAGCATCAGCTCGTAAACGCCGCCTTTGGCGGACGGCTTGGCACGGAGCTTCACGCTCTGGCCTTGACCACGCGCGCGCCATAAAGGTTATCGTATCAGGCGTATGCGCCTCATCCTCGGCGCCTTGACCGCCGAACGAAAGGAAAAACTATGTCGGACGCTATTCACGATCGGATCAAAAAAGAGATCGAAAGCAGCGATGTCGTGCTATTTATGAAAGGCACGCCACAAGCGCCGCAATGCGGCTTCTCCATGCAGGTTGTGCAAATCCTCAATCATCTTGGCGTGCCCTACAAGGCGATTAACGTCCTGGCCGACGGCGACATACGCGAGGGGATCAAGGCCTATTCGAATTGGCCGACCATTCCGCAGTTGTACGTGAAAAATGAATTTATCGGCGGCTGCGACATCACCCGCGAGATGTTCCAGAGCGGCGAACTCGTTCAACTGCTCGATCAGGAAGGCGTCTCGCACAGCTGACGCATTTTCCGCCACACCGTCGCTCACGAACGCCGGCGCCGTCGCGCCGGCTTTTTTCATGCTCTGCGTTTGACGGACGACGCGAACCATTGCAAGCCATAAGGTTATGACGCCTTCGCCGCTCGCCATCACCATGGGCGATCCCGCCGGGATCGGCCCCGAATTGTTGCTTAAGGCCTGGCGTGCCCGACAGGCGTTTCGCCTGCCGGCGTTTTTCGCGATTGCGGATGTCGCGCTACTGTCGCGGGTCGCGCGCAATCTCTCGCTGGAGACGCCTCTCGAAAGGACGACGCCCCATACCGCGACCGCCGTCTTTACGCGGGCCTTGCCGGTTTTGCCGTTGGCGCATGAAACGCATGCGGTCGCCGGAAAGCCGGACCCGGCGAATGCGCCGGCGATCATCGAATCCATCGAACGCGCTGTCGCGTGTGTCGCGCAGGGCGCGACGCGCGGCGTTGTGACCAATCCCATCGCCAAATCCGTTCTCTACGCCGCTGGGTTCGCGCATCCCGGACACACGGAATTTCTCGGCGAACTGGCGACGCGACATTTTGGCGACGCCTATCGCGCCGTGATGATGTTGTGGTCGGAAGAACTCGCCGTCGTTCCGCTCACGATTCATATTCCGCTGAGCGCTGCGCCCGGGCGACTGACTCGCGAACTTATCATCGACACAGCTGAGATTGTCGCGCGCGATCTGGCGCAGCGTTTTGGTGTGGCAAAGCCGCGCCTCGCCTTTTCAGGATTGAACCCGCACGCCGGAGAGGATGGCGCGCTGGGTCGCGAGGAGATCGACGTCATCGCGCCGGCGATTGCAATTTTGCGTGACAGGGGCATTGATGCGCGCGGGCCGTTTCCTGCGGACACAATGTTTCACAAGTCTGCGCGCGCCGCATATGACGTCGCGCTGTGTCCGACCCATGATCAGGCGCTGATCCCGATCAAGACTCTCGCCTTCGATCGCGGCGTGAACGTCACACTCGGGTTGCCCTTCGTGCGCGCCTCGCCCGATCATGGCACGGCTTTCGATATCGCCGGCAAAGGCGTCGCCGATCCAACAAGCCTGATCGAGGCTATTCGTCTGGCCGATCGGATGACGATGTGATTGACGATCTGCCGCCGCTGCGCGAGGTCGTTGCGCGCTACGGGCTCGACGCCAAAAAAACGCTCGGCCAGAATTTTCTCTTCGATCTCAATCTCACGTCGCGGATCGCGCGCGCCGCCGGCGCGTCGCCACAAACGACCATCGTCGAAATCGGTCCTGGTCCCGGCGGTCTGACTCGCGCGCTGCTCGCGCAAGGCGCGCGCGTTATCGCCATTGAGCGCGACGCGCGCTGTCTGCCGGCGCTGGCCGAGATCGCCGACCATTATCCGGGTCGTCTCACTGTTGTGGCGGACGATGCGCTGGCGATCGATTTGCCAATGCTGCTGGCGCGCGAAGGCGCAACGACGCCGACGCGGCTTTGCGCCAATCTTCCCTACAATATCGCCACGGCGTTGTTGACGCGCTGGATCGAGGCCGAGCCCTGGCCCTCTATTTTTGATCGCTATGTGCTGATGTTTCAAAAAGAGGTGGCGCAGCGCATTGTCGCGACCCCGGCGCAGCGCGCCGATTATGGTCGTCTCGCCGTTTTGTGCGGCTGGCGCGCGCGCGCGCGTATTCTGTTCGACGTGTCGCCTTCGGCGTTTACGCCGCCGCCGAAAGTCGTCTCCTCGGTGGTGGAGCTTGTTCCAGATCCGACGCCGATTCCCTGCGATCCGCAACTGCTGGCGCGCGTGACGCAGGCGGCCTTTGGCCAGCGCCGAAAGATGTTGCGACAAAGCCTGAAGGCGCTCGGGATCGACGCCGGCGACATGCTGGCGCGCGCCGGCATTCCGGAAACGAAACGCGCTGAGGAAATCGATGTCGCGGGTTTTGTGGCGCTGGCTAACGCTGCACAAAAAAAATGACGCCGCTCGTCGTTAGACGAAGCATTATTCGCTGAGCAGTTTTTCGACAAAGGCCTCAATGCCGCGTTCGCGGCGCGGCCGGCGCTGGCGTTCCGCGCGCAGGATGGCGATCAGATCGTCGAAAGAACGTTGCAAATCATCATTGATGATCACGTAATCATATTCCTTCCAGCGCGCGATTTCCTTGCGGGCGTTGTCCAGCCGTTTCTCGATCGTCTCGCGCGAGTCCTCGGCGCGGCGTTCGAGTCGCGCGCGCAGTTCTTGCATCGACGGCGGCAAAATAAAGACGCTGACCGTGTCGGCGTTCATTTTCTCGCGCACCTGCCGCGTGCCCTGATAGTCGATGTCGAAGAGACAATCGCGTCCCTGCGCCAGAATCGCTTCCACCGGCGCGCGCGGCGTGCCGTAATAATTGCCATGCACCTCGGCCCATTCCAGCAACTCGCCGGCGTCGCGCGCCGCGATGAACTGCTTCTCGCCGATGAATCGGTAATGGATGCCGTCGACCTCGCTCGAACGTCGGGCCCGCGTCGTCACCGAGATCGACAGCGTCAGATCAAGGTCGCGGTCCTGAAGCATCATGCGCGTCAAGGTCGTCTTGCCGGCGCCCGAGGGCGAGGAGAGAATCAGAACAACGCCGCGCCGGGCGGGAAGTTTGGGGTCCATGGGGCGACTTTCGGAAAAATCCTCGACCTTCGCCTTAGGCGAGAGCGCAGGCGCTGACAACCGCGTCGAGGTTCATGCGGCTATTCGATGTTTTGAACCTGTTCGCGCCATTGTTCGATCTCGATTTTCATGTCGAGACCGAGGGCGGTGAGCGACGCGTCGCCGGATTTGGCGCAGAGCGTATTGCTTTCGCGCCCCAGCTCCTGGGCGAAAAAATCGAGACGCCGACCGATGGGACCGCCCGCATCGAGCAGACTCCGCGCGCTGGCGACATGCGCCTTGAGCCGATCCAGCTCCTCGCGAATATCGCTTTTGACGGCGATCAGAACCGCTTCCTGATGCAATCGCGCCGGATCGAACCCCTCGAGGCTTTCCATCAACCTGGCGATCTGCTGGCCGAGGCGCGCGCGGATCGCGTCGGGCTGTCTGCCGGGCAGGGCGTCGGCCTGCGCCGCCAGCTCGCCAATGCGATCAAGACGCGCGCGCAGCACATGCGCCATCGCCGCGCCTTCGTTCTGACGCGCGGCGACCAGCGCGTCGAGCGCCGCGTCGAGGGCGCGCAGAATGTGGGTTTCCAGCGCATCTCGCTGCGCCTCGTCCTCGTCAGGCTGAACGATGTCGACGATCCCGGGAATGGTCAGTAGCCCGTCAAGGGAAGCCGGACGCAGGTTGGCGTGCAGCGGCACGTCGTCGAGCGCGGCGAGCAGTTTGTCGAGCGCGGGGCGATTGATGCGCGCCGGCGCCGCCTCGTCGAGGCGTTTGGCGGTCAGATTGGCGACCACCGATCCGCGCGCCAGCCGCGCCGCAATTGCGGCGCGCGCCTTGATCTCCACGGCGTCGAAAGCGGGCGGGACCCGCAGCCGCAGATCAAGCCCCTTTGCGTTGACGCTCTTCATCTCCCAGGCGTAGGCCCAGGGTCCACAGGCGCCGTGGGCGCGCGAAAATCCCGTCATGCTGGCGACTGTCATGCCTGCTCCCTTGGCTGTTTCAGAGGATGTGCGCGGGCGTCAACGCAGGCTGGAGGTCGCGGGCACGGTCTTGGCCGAGGAAAGATCCCAGCTCTTGTCCTTCAGGGGATCGAGCGCCGTGCCCTCAGAAGCGTCGAAAGCGCGCGGCCGCAGAGGCTTGTCTCCCGGCGCCAGCGCCAGCGGCGCAGCCGCAGAAAGGGCTGGCCGATCGGCCTCGTCCCTCTCGCCCAGCGCATCGGTCGGCATATCGTCAGAGCCGGCGGCGAGGCCGAGACGGGCGGCGCGGGCTTTTTGCTCGGCGCGTCGGGCGGGTGAAACCGGATAGGCGTCGACCGTCGGCGGTTCGTCCAGCAGCGCGCGGCCGTCGGCGCTTTCCGGCGCCATGTCTGCGCGATAGGCTTCGGCGTCATCGCCGGAATTGGCCGAGGCGAGCAGATCGCTCTCGAAGCGCGAAGGATAATTTCGTGGTTGCGCCACATCTTCGCTGAAGAACGGACGCGCCGGACGCAAGGCCAGGAGGTCGGACGCGGCCGGTTCGCTGGGATCGTCGAAACCGCCCAGAATGAAAGCCGCCAGCGCCGGCCCGTAAACCCCGATGCGATGCGTCGCGCCGGAATCTGCGGCCATGCTCCGGCCAACCGGATAGTCTTCCGGCGCGCGCGCATAATCAACCAGTCGTCCAATCGGCGCGTCGGTGCGCTTGTCGTTTTTCGGCGCGGCGGGGGGCGTCACGCCGGGCGTTGTCCTGTCGGGAGTTTCACCGGTCTTGCTCTTGGCGTCCTGTTCCTTGCTCTTGGCGTCCTGTTCGATGCGGCGCCATTGCTGGACATTGCGCGAATGATTGGCGAGCGAATTGGCGAAAACATGCCCGCCTGTGCCATCGGCGACAAAATACAAATCGTCGGTCGCGGCGGGGTGTGCGACAGCCTCCAGGGCGGCGCGCCCCGGATTGGCGATGGGTCCCGGCGGCAGTCCGTCGATCGCATAGGTATTGTAGGGGGTGAACTTCTCGATCTCCGAACGCAGAATGCCTCGGCCAAGCGATCCCTTGCCGCCGACGAGGCCGTATATAATCGTTGGATCGGACTGCAGCCGCATGTGTTTGCGCAACCGATTAACGAAAACGGCGGCGACGCGCGGACGCTCCTCCGCCTTTCCGGTCTCCTTCTCGACGATGGACGCGAGAGTCACCAGTTCGCGGGGCGAATGCAGCGGCAGGTCTGCGTCTCGCTTGGCCCAGATCTGCTCAAGAAGCTTGCGCTGGTCTTCCTGCATTTTTGAGATCACCCGCGCGCGTGGGAAGCCGCGCGGGAATTTGTAAGTGTCGGGCAGCAGCGAGCCTTCTTTCGGAATATCGACAATATCGCCGGCGAGCATGTCGTTCTCACGCAGTCGCTGCGCGATCTGCTCGCTGGTCAGTCCTTCCGGCGCTGTGAAGCTGTGCATCACCTGCTTGCCGGCGATCATTTCATCAATGGCTTCGCGCAGGCTGACGTGGGTCTTGAACAGATATTCGCCAGGCTTGAGTTTGTTGCGGGCGCCAGTGGCGAGCAACGTGTAATTCATGAGCGTGGGGTTATCGACGACGCCTTCGCGCTGGAGCTGTGCGATCATCTCGGCGGCGTCGCTGCCTGGCGGCAAATAGACGATTTTGTCTTGCGCGAGCGGACCCGGCTCCTTGAGTTTGTGCATCATCGCGATGACGCCAAATGCGCCGGCGACGAGAAGGACGAGCAGGAAACTGAGAAAGCCGCTCATCGCCGAGAGCGTGCCGTCTCGCCGTTTTTTCTTTGGCGGCGCCGGCGGCGCCTTGGGTTGCGTCATTTGCTTTGGCGCGGCGAGCGGCTTTCGAACCGGCGGCGGGGTCTCGATGACTGGCGTCACGGCGGCTGGCGGCGGCTCCTCGCGTTTGAGCGGCGGCATCCTGGCCGATTTCGTCTCGACCGGCGGTTTTGCGGCTTCCGTGATCTCTGGCCTGATCTCTTCGGAGACCTTTCCGGCAGGTTTGTCTCCCGCCGGGGACGTCCCGGCGGACGCCGTTTCTGCGGCTTTGGCGGGCTCCCCGGTCTCGACGACGGCACTCTCGACGACGGTTCCAGTCGTCGTTTTCTCGTCTTTGTGGTCCGACTCGCTCATCGCCGTTACGCCAATCTCCTCGCGCTCGGGCGCGAAGACATAAAGAATTTCAGGCGTCGCGCTGAACGCGCGTCCGCTCCTGCGGCAGACTAGGCGGGATTGTGGCAAAATCCGGAACGAGTGAAAAGGTTAACGCATTCTTAATGCGCAAAGCCTTCTGATTTGTGGCGTTTTTTCAAAAGTGTTGCCGAAAAGTCTCAGGCCGATGTCTCAAGCCGGCTTGCGAAACAGGAGCGAGGCGTTGGTGCCGCCGAAACCGAAGGAGTTCGAGAGCGCCAGATTGATTTCGCGTTTGCGCGCCCGATGCGGCACCAGATCGATCGCCGTCTCGACCGAAGGATTGTCGAGGTTGCGGGTCGGCGGGGCCACGCCATGGGTCATTGCCAGAATCGTGTAGACCGCCTCGACCGCCCCGGCGGCGCCGAGCAAATGACCGATCGCCGATTTCGTCGAGGACATGGACAAATTGGCGCCGGCGTTGCCGAGCAGCCGTTCGACGGCGCGCAACTCGATTTCATCGCCCAGCGGCGTCGAGGTGCCGTGGGCGTTGACATAATCAATGTCCGAAACGGAAGTGTTGGAGCGTTTCAGCGCCATTTTCATGCAACGGTAGGCGCCATCCCCGTCCGGGGTCGGGGCGGTGATGTGATAGGCGTCGCCCGACATGCCATAGCCGATCAGTTCGGCGTATATCTTCGCCCCACGCGCCCTCGCATGTTCATAATCTTCCAGAACGACGCAGCCCGCGCCTTCGCCGAGCACAAAGCCGTCACGGTCGCGGTCGTAGGGCCGCGAAGCGGCGTCAGGTCGATCATTGAAGCCGGTTGTCAGCGCCCGGCAGGCGGCGAAGCCCGCAACGCCAATACGATTGACCGGAGACTCGGCGCCGCCGGCGACCATGACCTCGGCGTCGCCCATCGCGATGATCCGCGCGGCGTCGCCGATGGCGTGGGTGCCGGTCGCGCAGGCGGTCACGACCGCATGATTGGGGCCTTTCAACCCATGCAGGATCGAAACATAGCCGGCGACGAGATTGATGATTCGTCCTGAGACAAAGAACGGCGACACCCGTCGCGGTCCCTTTTCCCTCAGAGTCACAGATGTTTCGTAAATGCCGCCCAGCCCGCCGATGCCGGAACCGATCAGGACTCCGGTCGTTTCCTGTTTTTCGGGCGTGTCGGCGACCCAATTGGCGTCCTTCAGGGCCTGGGTGGCGGCGCAGACGCCATAGATAATGAAATCGTCGACCTTGCGCTGTTCCTTGGGGTCGAACCAGTCGTCGGGATTGAACGTTCCATCAGCGCCGTCGCCGCGCGGAACAATCGCCGCGATCTGACAGGCGAGATCGTCCACCTCGAACATATCGATACGCCGGAAACCATGTTCGCCGGCGGAAAGACGCCGCCAATTGGCCTCTACGCCGCAACCCAGCGGCGACACGACGCCAAGACCGGTCACGACGACCCTGCGCATGCTCAACTCTCGACATTGAAATTGTAGCGGAAATTCGTCCTGCAGGACGGGACAGCGCGGCCGCGCGGCCGCGCGTCCATCAAGGCGTCATCAGGCGGCTTGAGCCTTTTCGAGAAAAGCCACGGCGTCACCGAAGGTGACGATTTTTTCCGCGGCGTCGTCAGGAATTTCGACGCCGAACTCTTCCTCGAAGGCCATGACCAGTTCGACGGTGTCGAGCGAATCTGCGCCGAGATCGTCGATGAAATTAGCGTTGGTGACGACCTTCTCGGGCTCGACGCCGAGGTGCTCGGTAACGATTTTCTTTACGCGCTCGGCGACATCGCTCATGTTTTCCGTCCCTGTCTGTAATGCTTGTCCTTTGACGACGCGCACGGTTGCGCCACGCTGTTCGCCGTCTGCTTCAAAAACCTTCTCGCCCGGCCGGTGTTTGCAGCGGTCTGGACGAGTCGTGCGGAGGCCCGAAACGCGACTTGGCCCGGTCAGGACTCCGGTGCTCGACGGATCGCCCGATAACATAATCCGGCGGACCTGGCGAGACCGTCGGGTCCCGGCGCACCCTCATGTCCCGGATCGCCGGTCGCGTCAAGAAGCCCCGGCGCCGCACGGGAAGCGGCCCGCGCAGGCGCGCGGATCAGATCATCGCCATGCCGCCGTTAACGTGCAGGGTCTGGCCGGTGACGTAAGCCGCTTCGGCGCTGGCCAGATAGACCACTGCCCCAGCCACATCGGCGCCGGTCCCGAACCGGCCGGCTGGTATAAGGCCGAGCAATTTCTCTTTCTGTGCGTCTGTCAACTTGTCGGTCATCGGGCTTTCGATAAAGCCGGGGGCGACGCAGTTCACCGTCACGCCGCGCACTGCGATCTCGGCGGCCAGCGATTTCGACATGCCGATCATGCCGGCTTTCGAGGCGGCGTAATTCGCCTGACCGCCGACGCCGCCAGTGACGCCAACGATAGATGTGACGCCAATAATGCGGCCATGGCGCTTCTTGATCATGCCCCGCAGGGCGGCGCGGCTGAGACGAAAAGCCGTGGTCAAATTCACCTCGAGAACGTCGTCCCAGTCCTCGTCTTTTAGTTTCATCGCCAGCATATCGCGGGTGATTCCGGCGTTGTTGACGAGGATGTCCAGCCCATTCAGCGTCGCCTCGGCGGCAGGGATTAGTTTGTCTGCGTCGGCGCGATCCGAGAGGTTGCAGGGCAGGACGTGCGTGCGCGACCCAATCTCGGCGGCAAGCGCCTCCAGCGCCTCGGGCCGTGTGCCCGACAGCGCGACGGTCGCGCCGGCGGCGTGAAGGCCTTTGGCGATGTCCTTGCCAATGCCGCCGGTTGCGCCGGTCACCAGCGCGGTTTTACCCGTCAAATCGAACATTCAGGGATTTCCTTTCTTTATATATTTCATTGTATTTATTGTGTTATATTTTGAAGTAAGCGGATCAGACGAAGCCGCGATAGGCGTCGAGGTCGGCCGGGGCTCCGACCGAAATCCCGCTCGTTTCCGCCGCGATCCGCTTGAGCAGGCCGGCCAATACTTTCCCCGACCCGCATTCAACGAATTTCGTCACGCCCTGACCGGCCATGAAGGCGACGCATTCGCGCCAGCGCACCGAGCCGGTGACCTGCCGCACCAGCAGTTCGCGGATTGTTTCGGGGTCCGTCACCGGAGCCGCCGTGACATTGGCGACAACCGGGACGACCGGAATTTTAACGGCTGTTTTGGACAGCGCGTCGGCCATGGCGTGAGCGGCCGGCTCCATCAGCGCGCAATGGAAGGGCGCGGACACCGGCAGCAGCACGGCGCGTTTGACGCCTTTGTCTCTGGCCACATCAATCGCCTTCTCGACCGCCGTTTTGGCGCCGGAGACGACGACCTGGCCGCCGCCGTTGTCATTGGCGACTTCGCAGACCCCGCCAGCTTCCGCCGCCGCCTGCGCGGCGATGGCGCGGGCCTGATCGAGATCGGCGCCGAGCAACGCCGCCATGGCCCCTTCGCCCACCGGCACGGCGGCCTGCATGGCCTGACCCCGCCGTTGCAGCAGGCGCGCCGTATCCCAGATCGACAGCGCGCCGGCGGCGGCGAGCGCCGAATATTCGCCGAGCGAATGGCCGGCGACGAAGGCCGCGTCGCGTTTGAGATCGAGGCCGCATTCGGCCTCCAGCACCCGGACGACAGCAAGCGAGACCGCCATCAGCGCCGGCTGGGCGTTGGCGGTCAGCGTCAGTTCAGCCTCCGGCCCCTCGAACATCAGCCGCGACAGTGGTTGCAGCAACGCGTCGTCGACTTCCTGAAAGACGTCGCGGGCGGCCTCGGAATTTTCGGCGAGCGCCTTGCCCATGCCGACCGCCTGAGACCCCTGTCCCGGAAAAATGAACGCGCGCGTCATGATCAACTCCGCTGCTCGCTGTTTGACGTCGTCGTCGCGATTGAACTGCGGGGGCAAGCCTGTCAAGGCCGTCGCGCTTGTTGTCTATTGCCATGGTCTACCGCCCGGGCGTTCACTCCGCCGCCCGGTTGCGGATCAACTCTTCGACCACGCCGGGATCGGCGAGGGTCGAGGTGTCGCCAAGCGCGCCGGTTTCCCCCTCGGCGATCTTGCGCAGGATGCGACGCATGATTTTACCCGAACGGGTTTTTGGCAGGGCGGGCGCGAACTGGATCACGTCGGGCGCGGCGATGGGTCCGATCTCCTTGCGCACCCAGTCGATCAGCTCTCGACGCAGGTGTGGGGTCGGGAGTGCGTCCGCCATCAGCGAGACATAGGCCCAGACGCCCTGGCCCTTGAGGTCGTGCGGATAACCCACGACCGCCGCCTCGGACACCATTGGATGCGCAACCAGAGCGCTTTCGATCTCCGCCGTGCCGAGACGATGGCCGGAGACATTGATCACATCGTCGACGCGACCGGTGATCCAATAGTAGCCATCGGCGTCCCGGCGGGCGCCGTCGCCGGTGAAATATTTCCCCGGATAGGCGGTGAAGTAGGTTTGCGCAAACCGCTCGTGATCGCCAAACACCGTGCGCATCTGCCCCGGCCAGGAGTCGGCGATCACGAGATCGCCTTCGCAGGGGCCGTCGAGAACCTTTCCGGACTTGTCGACGATTTCGGGAAACACGCCGAACAGCGGCAAGGTCGCCGAGCCGGGTTTGAGATCAGTCGCGCCGGGCAGCGGCGAAATCAGCACGCCGCCGGTCTCGGTCTGCCACCAGGTGTCGACGATCGGGCAGCGACTGTCGCCGACGATGCGGTGATACCATTCCCATGCTTCGGGATTGATCGGTTCGCCGACCGACCCGAGCAAGCGCAGGGTCTTGCGGCTGGTTCGCGTCACCGCTGCGTCGCCAGCCGCCATCAGCGCGCGGATCGCCGTCGGCGCCGTGTAGAAAATCGTCACGCCATGCTTGTCGATCGTCTCCCAGAAACGCGAGGCGTTCGGCCATGTCGGCACGCCCTCGAACATCAGGGTCGTCGCGCCGTTAGCGAGTGGGCCATAGACGATGTAGCTATGGCCTGTCACCCAGCCGACGTCGGCTGTGCACCAGTAGACGTCGTCGTCGCGACAATCGAACACCGCCTCATGCGTCATCGACGCATAGACAAGATAACCGCCGGTCGTGTGCAGCACGCCCTTGGGTTTGCCGGTCGATCCGGAGGTGTAGAGAATAAACAACGGATCCTCGGCGCCCATTTCGGCGTAGGGACAATCCGGCCGCACATGCGTCGCTTCGCTCCGATAATCGAAATCACGCCCAGGCGTCATGTCGACGGCGGCGCCGGTGCGCGCGACGACAATGACACGCTGATGTTTTTGATGTTCGGGCGCCAGCTTTTCCAGCGCTTCGTCGACATTGCTTTTCAGCGGTATGCGACGGCCCCCGCGCACGCCCTCGTCGGCGGTGATGGTGACGCGGCTATCGGCGTCCGCAATGCGTCCGGCGAGCGCGTCGGGAGAGAAACCGCCGAAGACCACTGAATGTATGGCCCCGATCCGGGCGCAGGCCAGCATGGCGAAAGCGGCTTCCGGGATCATCGGCAGATAAATCGTCACCCGATCGCCTTTTCGCACGCCATGATTGCGCAAAACATTTGCGAAGCGACACACTTCGTCGTGCAATTCGCGATAGGTGATGTGGCGCGAGACCGCAGGATCGTCGCCCTCCCAAATGATTGCGATCTTGTCGGGGCGCTCGGCGAGATGTCGATCCACGCAATTCATGGCGACATTGGTGGCGCCGTCATCAAACCATTTGATCGACACATGATGCGCGTCGAAACTTGTATGCTTGACGCGGGTGAATGGCTGGATCCAGTCGATGCGTTGCGCCACCTGCGCCCAGAAGCCTTCAGGGTCTCGCGCCGCCGCCGCATAGCGGGCGTGATAGGCGGCCCCATCGATCAGCGCCGTGCGTTTCCAGTTTTCCGGGACGGGATGAATATTATTTTGAATATTATTCATGGATTTCCTTCGACGCGGGGGGATCGGGAGGGGTCCGCCATCCGCCGGCGTTTTCGGCGATTTCGAGGTTATGCTGCATGCGCCGCATCATCAAACGCATCAAATAGAAACTGAACTCGGGATCCTGCGCGGCGAGTTGCAGGAGATCGTCGTAACGAATGGCCAGAAGTTCGATGTCGCTGTCGGCGATGGCGGTGGCGGTGCGACGGTTTTCATCGGTGAACATGCCCATTTCGCCGAAAAAGGCGACAGGTTTCAGGACGACGCCCGGTTCGAACAGCCGCACCTCGCCGCGCAGCAACACATAGGCCTCATCGGCGAGGTCGCCCTGATAATGCAGGGTGAAACCCGCCGGTAATTTGATCGTCCGCATGTAGGGGCGCAGCCATTCGTAATCGAAGGACGTCCCGGCGCCGTCGCTTTTGGCGCGGCGCATGTGGTCGACCAGATCGCGCATTTGCTTGAGACGGACAAGATTAACCGGCAACAGGAAGCTGTTCAGCGCGCAAAGCCCGTAATAGCCATCGATGAAAAAGTAGACCGCAAACAGCGCATTGGCGACGCTCGCCGCGATGCGAAGAGGAATCATTGTGTTCGAAACGAAAACGAAGACATTGGCCGCCGCCGCGAGATAGCCAATGGTTTCGATGATGATCGGATTCATGAGCGGCGACAGGCCCAGGTCGAAACGATTGGCGACGCGCAGTGTGTCCTGGCGAGGCCGGGACTGCGAATTTTTGTCGACTTAAACCAGATTCCGCCGGCCGCGAACAGATCGTGGGCGATCTTCGTTTGCCTTCGGCTCCTTTGCGCCCGGCGGGTCGATTTGGTAAACGGCGCCCAGTCCGGCGCATCGGATCCTCATCCGCGCCCTTGCCAAGGTCTAAAAATGCAGAAATTCACCACCTTAACCGGGATTGCCGCGCCGTTGCCGATCATGAACATCGACACGGATATGATCATTCCGAAGCAATATCTCAAAACTATCGCCCGCACGGGACTCGGCAAAGGATTGTTCTCGGAGATGCGCTACCGGGAGGATGGCGCCGAAAATCCGGATTTTGTCCTCAACAAGCCAGCCTATCGCGACGCGCGGATCCTCCTGGCCGGCGACAATTTCGGCTGCGGCTCCTCCCGCGAACACGCCCCCTGGGCGCTTCTCGACTATGGTCTGCGCTGCGTCGTTTCGACGAGTTTCGCCGATATTTTTTATAATAACTGCTTCAAGAACGGCATTTTACCTGTCAAGGTCGATCAGGCCGATCTTGACAGGCTCATGACGCAGGCGCAGCGCGATGGCGGATTGACGCTGACCGTCGATCTCGCCGAGCAGCAAATTCAGGGCGCCGAGGGCGGGGCGATCGCCTTCGAGATCGATCCGTTCCGCAAGCACTGTCTCCTTAACGGCCTCGACGACATCGGCCTGACTCTTGAGAAAGCCGACAAGATCGACGCCTATGAAAAAAGCGTGGCGCAATCTCGGCCTTGGGCATAATTTGAGACATGCGCCGACTCCGGCTCCGGACGGTTTGATGTGAGCTTTATGAGCGATCTATCGTCTCGCATGCGCAAAGCGACCGCGCCGTTGACGCAGGCCTTCGAGGCTGCGCGGACAAACTGGCGCGCCCGTCGGTCGCGTAAATCTGACAATCTTGCCGAAGCCCAGTATCTTGACGACGCGACGAGAGACGAAAGTCGGACAGATGCGGCCGTCGAAGATTTTTCCGTCGCCGGTTATTTGAAAGACGAGTATGGAGAGGACGGCAAGGGTATGCTGTCAATCCATAATGTTGCGAAATCCTACAAGGCGCGCCGCGTCGTCGAGGATGTCAGTCTGCATGTCCGGCGCGGCGAGGCGGTCGGTCTGCTGGGTCCCAACGGCGCCGGGAAAACCACCGTTTTCTACATGATCACCGGGCTGGTGAAACCCGACAAGGGCGTTATCTCGCTCGATGGCTACGATGTCACTCCCCTGCCGATGTATCGCCGGGCGCGTCTGGGCATTGGCTATCTGCCTCAGGAGGCGTCGATTTTCCGCGGACTGTCGGTGGAGGACAACATCCGTGCGGTGCTGGAGATCACCCAGCCTGACGAAAAACGTCGCGAGGAGGAGCTCGACGCCCTGCTCGACGAGTTTCGATTGACCCGGCTGCGGGAGTCGCCGGCGATTGCGCTCTCAGGCGGCGAGCGGCGACGCTGCGAAATCGCCCGGGCGCTGGCTGGCCATCCCTCCTTCATGTTGCTCGACGAACCCTTCGCCGGCATCGATCCGATCGCTGTCGGCGATATTCAGGATCTGGTTCGCCACCTCAAGGCGCGCGGCATCGGCGTTCTGATTACGGATCACAGCGTGCGCGAAACATTGGGCCTGACGGACCGCGCCTATATTATTTATAGCGGTCATGTGCTGACCGAGGGGCCGCCGGAGGAGATCGTGTCCAACCCGGATGTCCGGCGAATTTATCTGGGCGAAGATTTCAAGATGTAGCGCCTAAAAATTCATCCTGATTAAATTTTAGGCATACTAGCCACATCTTTGGACCTGCCGTTTCGAGACGGCTGTGATATCCGTATAGCCTAGCAAAAAGCAGGCCAAAGAGCGGGCCAAGTGGTTCGCCGCTGCCTCGCCAGTTCGAGAGTCCCTGCCAATGTCCATGGCGATGTCGACAAGATTAATGATGCGTCAGGGCCAGTCCCTGGTCATGACGCCGCAGCTTTTGCAGGCGATCAAGCTGCTGCAGTTCTCGAACCTTGAACTCGCCGCTTTCCTGCAGGAGGAGATCGAACGCAATCCCCTTCTTGAGCCGCAGGAGAACGACGCCTTGTCCTTACACGGCGGTCCGGAGTCTTCCGAAGCTCTGGCCGATCTTCCAGCGCCGGCGGCCTCCGCCACGTCGAGCGCCGCCCCCGAAGCGGCCGGACTCTCCGCGACAAGCTGGACGGGCGTGAGCGGCGGCGGAGCGGACGCTGACGCGCCCAATCTCGAAGCCTTTGTCGCCGCGAGACTTACGCTTCGCGACCATCTCCTCAACCAGCTGGCCATTGCCGGCGCGCCGGCGGCGCAAAAATTGGTCGCTCAGGCGATTATTGATGCGATCGACGATCACGGCTATTTGCGTGAAGACCTGGCCGATATCGGGGCTCGACTGGGGGCGTCGGCCCACTCGGCGGCCGCGGCTTTGACCCTTGTTCAGGGTTTCGACCCGGCGGGGGTCGGCGCGCGCGATCTTGCCGAATGCCTTTCGATCCAGTTGCGCGAGCGCGATCGTTACGATCCCGCCATGCAGATCTTCATCGCCCATCTGCCGCTCGTCGCCCGTCGAGATATTGCGCAATTGTCGCGACTGTGCGGCGTGGATGGATCAGATATCGTCGATATGATTTCGGAAATCAGATTGCTTGAACCAAAGCCCGGCCGCGCCTTCGGCGACGCGCCGCTGCAGCCGGTCGTCGCCGATGTGGTCGTTCGCCCGGCGCCCGATGGCTCCTGGCTCGTCGAACTTAACAATGACGCGCTGCCGCGGGTGCTCGTCAACCACAGTTACGCCACCAGGGTCGCCGCAACGGCGCGCGGCGCCGACAAAAGCTTCATTTCGGGTTGTTTGCAGAACGCCAACTGGCTGACCAAAAGTCTCGAACAGCGCAGTCGAACCATTCTGAAAGTCGCCGCCGAAATCGTCCGCCATCAGGACGCCTTTCTGACAAGCGGCGTCGAACATTTACGGCCTCTGAACCTGCGCGCCATCGCCGACGCCATCGGCATGCATGAGTCGACGGTTTCGCGCGTGACCTCGAACAAATACATTATGACGCCGCGCGGAATCTTCGAGCTTAAATATTTCTTCTCCGCCTCGATTCCGACCGCCGTCGGCGGAGAGGCCCATTCCGCCGAGTCGGTGCGCTTTCGCATCAAACAGATGATTGATCACGAAGCGCCGGACGCAATCCTGTCCGACGACGCCATTGTCGCCCGTCTAAAAGCCGCCAATATCGATATCGCCCGTCGCACCGTCGCCAAATACCGCGATAGTCTACGGATCCCGTCTTCGGTGGATCGCCGTCGGATCAAGCGCCTGACCGCGGCCGGCGCCGGCCCCGGAAACATTGACTTGGCGGCTAGAGCCTTCTAATCGTGCGCAAATCCCGGACGCCCGAATTGGGCGACCGCAAAAGGTCGACCGTTTTTTGGAGCGGACGACAATAAAGGCGCGACCTGATGACATTGAGAGTTTCGGGTAAAAATATGAGCATTGGCGAGGCGTTGCGCACGCATGTGACGCAGCGGCTCGAACTGGCGGCGGCGAAATTCTTCGATGGCGGCGTGAGCGGCCATGTCACCATCGCGCCGGAGGGCTCAGGTTATCGCGCAGATTGCAACCTGCATCTTACCTCCGGCGTCGTATTGCAGGCGGACGGACGCGGCCACGATCCCTATGTCACATTCGATCAGGCCGCCGAGCGCATCGAAAAACGTCTGCGTCGCTATCATGGCCGCCTCAAGAGTCATCATGACGGCCACCACAACGAGCATGAGATCGCTCCGAGCTATGTGATCGAGGCGCCGAATGAGGATCAGGAGGCTCCGACCGAATTCAGCGCGCCGATCATCGCCGAGTCGACGACGCGCCTGCGTCGTCTGTCGGTGTCAGATGCGGTGCTGGATCTCGACATGACTGGCGCCCCGGTCGTGGTTTTTCGCCACGCCCAGAATGGCCGGGTGAACATCGTCTACCGACGTAGCGACGGAAACGTCGGCTGGGTCGACCCTCCGGCCGGCGAGTAGTCGGCCTAAAACGTCCCAAGCGCGTCATATTTTGGCTTATTCGACGTGTCAGGAGTTTTCGGCACGGGCCTTGCGAGCTCGGGTCTGTTCCGAACGAAAACAAAAAGAACGACAAATCAGGCAGGATATCGATGCGGCTTACGGATTTTGTCTCGCCGGAAGCGGTGATCGCCAATCTGAAGGCGACAAACAAAAAGCAGCTCCTTCAGGAGCTCAGCGAGCGCGCCGGAAAATTGTCTGGCGTTTCCGCGCGCGAAATTTTCGACGCCCTGCTGCACCGCGAGCGCCTTGGCTCCACCGGGATCGGCGAGGGACTCGCCATTCCTCATGGGAAGCTGACACAAGTCAAATCAATCTTTGGTCTATTTGCCCGTCTCGAACGGCCGATAGAATTCGATTCCCTCGATGGCGCGCCCGTTGACCTGGTTTTTTTGCTGCTCGCCCCGGAGTCTTCCGGGGCTGATCATCTCAAAGCCTTGGCCTGCGTTGCGCGACTTTTGCGCGATCCGGGCCTTGTCGCAGCCTTGCGCGCCACCCGCAACGGCGAGGCGCTCTACTCGTTAATGGCGGAGCAATCCAAGCCTCACGCCGCTTGACGATCATCTCTGCGCCCGTGTCACGCAGATTATCCCCGTCGGAACACTCCGACGGCTGTGTTTGATCTTGTCAGGATAAACCCGTGCGTCCTATTCCGCCGCGTCGACGGATTGAGCGCGGTCGGCTCGGGGGGACGCCTGTCCGCCCTTGCGGCCGGCGGCCGCAGCCAGCGCGGGATCGCGGGCGAAGCTGCGGTTGGCGGGCTTAACGTTTTTGCCGCCCGTGCGCCCAGCGCGCGCCGCAAGATCAGGGTTTTTTGAGAATATCCGCTTTTCGTCGGGAACGCTCAGGCCGCCCTTGCGAGCGATTTCCCGACGTTTTTCCGGGTCCATGGACGCAAAGCCGCGTTTTGATTTCTTTTGTTCGCTCATCGAACTGCACCGATTGTAAATAAAAATCAGTATTAGTGTTACTTAAACACTGGCATAAAGCAACACCGATTATAGTGTTTTTATACCATTAAAAAGGACAACAATGATCACGCCTGACGATGCTTCAGCGCCGGGCGGCAGTTTTGCGAAAATGAAAGGTGCGGAAATTAGAGTGACCGACAGCAGTCCGCAGGCTCGATTGGCCGCCCCGCCGCCTGGATTACGACTTAAGCGTCCTTGGGACGCGACCGCCGATCGAAAAACAGCGCCTGGCTGATCACCGCCTTCAAACTATCGACGCTGAATGGCTTGGTGACCAGGAAGGCTGGTTCTGGCGGCGCGCCGGTGAGAAAGCGTTCGGGATAGGCCGTAATGAAGATCACAGGCGTCGATAATGCGCCGAGTATGTCATTGACCGCGTCGAGACCGGAGCTGCCGTCCGCGAGCTGAATGTCAGCGAGGATCAATCCTGGTTTGGCCTCCCCGATTGCGGCGACGGCTTCGCGATGGGTGCGCGCCATGCCGCAGACACGATGACCCAATTCCTCGACGATGCTGCGCAAATCATGGGCGATCAGCGGCTCGTCTTCAATAATCAGAACGTCCGTGGCGATCTGGTCGGCGATTTCGGCGTTGGCGGCGTTCATAAGCGCTACCGCTTCCGTCTCCGCAACGCCCAGAATGACCCCGACCTGCGTCGGATCGAACCCTTCGAGGGCATGGAGGAGAAAGGCGATGCGCGGCCGCAGGGAAATGGCCTCGAGCCGTCGACGCGCGCCCTGCGAAGCCTCCAGGGTTTCGGGTGGAGCCGTGGCCGGGGCGGCGGCCCAGACTTCCAGCAGAAGTCGATATAACGCCGTTCGCAGGTCCGCCGCGCCGGCGATCAGGCGTGGATCCGCCACCAGCGCCTCCAGCATGGACATGACGGCTGCGTCCCCGCCCTCGCGGCTGCCGACCAGCGCGCGGCCAAACCGGCGCAGATAAGGAATATAGCCTGCAACCTCTTGTGAAATCGACATTTTCACCAACTCCGGCGCTGCCGCCGCTCCAGGCCGAGTCTCGCTGGCGCGCTATCCATGCGCACGCCCCGTGACAAAACAACTTGCAATTTTACGGAACCAATCCGCTCGAAGGGCGTTAAACCACCGTCCTGCAGCGCAATATAACGTCGCCATCCGGGCGCGCTAGAGGGAACATGTATTCGACATCTGAGGGATTTATGGGAAAAAACAATCCAGAGAACCTCTTGTCGCGCCTGAGCGCCGAAAAGGCGCCCTTCGGCGCCGAAAAGCGCTATGCCGTCGGGGCCGAACGCCGGACCCTGGGCGGCGCGGCGGGGGTCCTTGATGGATCGCGGCGCGGCGGGCTCGATTTCGGCGACGCCATCGGCAAGGAATTGCAAAATCTATATGACGACGTGGTCGCCCAACCTGTGCCCGACCGTTTCCTTAGTCTCTTGAACCAGCTTGAAAAGAATGCTCTATCCTTGGATGCGTCATCGCACGCGCCAAGGGAGAGAGAGTGACCGAGAAAGGATCCGCCGTCTCTGGCCGTCAGAGCCCGAAGGTCGACCTTATTCCGGTAATCCCCAGTCTGCGCGCCTTCGCTGTCTCCGTTTGCGGAAACCCCGACCGCGCAGACGATCTCGTTCAGGAAACGCTCGTTAAAGCCTGGAGCAGCCTCGATTCCTTCGAGGAAGGCACAAATCTCACCGCCTGGCTCTTCACGATCCTGCGCAATATTTATTACAGCGAATTTCGAAAAAGGCGACGCGAGGCGGCCGATCCCGATGGCGAATATGCTGCGGGCCTGGTCGCGCCGGACTCGCAAGAGTCGCATATGGAATTTCAGGATTTTCGCGCGGCTTTGCAGAAATTGCCGCTCGATCAGCGCGAGGCCATCATTCTCGTCGCCGCCTCGGGCATGTCTTACGAGGAAGCCGCAGAGATTTGCGGGTGCGCGCCGGGGACCATGAAAAGCCGCGTCAATCGCGCCCGCACGCGCCTTGCGGAATTAATGGCGGCCCCGTCGGAAAAATCGGGCGCCGCGCGGATCGTTCCCGCCGCGCGCGATTGATCGACGACGCAAAATATCCCATAGCCACGCGACAGGACTAACGACGGTTTTTCCGCCCTGGAAACATCCGGACCCTTAGAAAACATCTGGACCCGAAGAGCGACGCCATGACCGAAGAACACCGCATCGAACGCGACTCCTTTGGCGATATCGCCGTGCCGTCATGGGCCTATTGGGGCGCGCAAACCCAGCGCTCCAAGGAGAATTTTCCAATTGGCGGTCAGCATATGCCGATTGACGTCGTTCACGCGCTGGCGCGGGTGAAGCTGGCGGCGGCGCAGGTCAACGCCGAAAAGGGATTGATTGAGCCGGATGTGGCGAAAGCGATCGCCGACGCCGCGCAGGAGGTGATTTCCGGAAAACTCGACGCCCATTTTCCGCTGGTTGTCTGGCAGACCGGCTCCGGCACGCAATCGAACATGAATGTTAACGAGGTGATCGCCAATCGCGCCAATGAAGCGCTTGGCGCGCCGCGCGGATCGAAAGCGCCGGTGCATCCCAACGATCACGTCAATTTTGGCCAGTCCTCGAATGATAGTTTCCCGACCGCGATCCATATCGCCTGCGCGTTGGCGATCTCCGGGCGTCTGTTGCCGGCGGTAGAGCGGTTGCAGGCGGCCTTCGAGCGCAAATCGTCGCAATTCGAAAAGATCGTCAAAATCGGACGCACGCATTTGCAGGACGCGACGCCGGTGACGCTCGGACAGGAATTTTCCGGCTACGCCGCACAGGCGAAATACGGCGTCGCGCGCATTCGCGCGACCTTACCGGATGTGCTTGCGCTCGCGCAGGGCGGCACGGCGGTCGGCACCGGCGTCAATACGGCGCCAGGATTCGATGTCGCCGTCGCCGCCAATATCGCAAAACAAACCGGCCTGCCTTTTGTCACCGCGCCGAATAAATTCGAGGCGCTCGCCGCACATGACGCCATCGCTTTCGCGCATGGGGCGATCAATGCGCTCGCCGCCGGTCTCTACAAGATCGCCTGCGACATTCGCCTGATGGGCTGCGGCCCGCGCGCCGGTCTCGCTGAATTGCGTCTGCCGGAAAACGAGCCGGGATCTTCGATCATGCCGGGCAAGGTCAATCCGACTCAGGTCGAGGCGATCACCATGGTGTGCGCGCGCGTCTTCGGCAATCAGCAAACGATTACCTTCGCCGCTTCGCAAGGACATCTCGAACTCAATGTGATGAAGCCGGTGATCGCCTTCGCCATGCTGGAGTCGATCGATCTGATGGCGACCGGCATCGACAGTTTCATCACGCGCTGCCTCGACGGCATTGAGGCGGACGAAGCCAATATTACGCGCTTTCTGGAGCGGTCGTTGATGCTGGTTACGGCGCTTGCGCCAAAAATCGGATATGACGCGGCGTCGAAAATCGCGCGTGCGGCGCATAAAAACGGGACAAGCCTGAAAGAAGAGGCCCTTGCCTCGGGCAAGGTGACGGAAGCGGAATTCGACGCCATCGTGCGTCCGGAAAAAATGCTCTCGCCCAACGCGTGACATCAAATGGCTTGTGATGCGCATTCATTTGTGGATGCGCGTCGCGCCAGCGCAAGTCCTGAGATGATTAAAGCTGATCAGCGCTTGTGTCTTTTTTTGTTCCGCGCTTTCTTTCGCTAAACCGGTTTCAGCTTCGGGGGGAAGCGCGCTAGCGCGCCGGTTTTGGTTTGACGCGCGCGTATAAATCCGGTCTTCTCGCCTGCGTCAACTTCAGCGCTTGCTCATCTCGCCATTTCGCGATTTTCGCGTGATCGCCGGAGAGCAAAATCTCCGGAATTTCCTGTCCCTCAAAGGCGCGCGGGCGGGTGTAGTGCGGATATTCAAGCAGACCGGTTTCGAAACTTTCTTCTTCGCCGCTTGCTTCTTCGCCCATCACGCCGGGCAGGAGCCGCACGCAGGCGTCGAGCAGCGCCAGCGCTGCGATCTCGCCGCCCGATAAGATATAATCGCCAATCGAGATTTCTTCGAGCTGACGCGCCGCGATGATGCGCTCGTCGACGCCTTCAAACCGCGCGCAGAGAATAATTGCCCCTGGGCCTTGTGAAAGATCGCGCACGCGCGATTGCGCGAGCGGCGCGCCGCGCGGGCTCATTAACATGCGCGGACGCGGATCGTCCAGGGGCGCTGCGGCGTCGAGCGCGGCGGCGAGCACATCGGCGCGCATCACCATGCCGGGACCGCCGCCCGCCGGCGTGTCGTCGACGGCGCGATGGCGCCCCAAACCCTGTTCGCGAATTTGTTTTGCTTCGAGCGACCAGACATGCCGCGCCAGCGCGTCGCCGGCGAGCGACAGGCCAAGCGGGCCGGGGAACATTTCAGGAAAAAGCGTGAGGACGGTCGCGCGGAACATGTGCGAGGTTATGACACAGGTATGGTGGAATCCGCTAGACTAGTTGATATTTCTGATTCCGACCTGGGGAACTAGCGATGGAAAAGAAAAGATACCAAGTGTTTGTAAGTTCCACGTACGTTGATTTGAAGGAAGAGAGAGCAGCAATATTCGATGTCTTAACAAAGATTGATTGTATTCCGGCGGGGATGGAGATTTTCCCCGCCATTGATGAGCAGCAACTGGAATATATTAAGTCGATAATCGACGATAGCGATTATTATATTGTTATTATCGGAGGCAGATATGGAAGCGTTACGGCAGAGGGTGTGAGTTTTACAGAAAAAGAATTTGACTATGCGATATCAAGAGGCATTCCAGTACTTTCATTTATACACGCCAATCCTGATAAAATCCCGGTTGGGGATACAGATAAGGACGAAAATAAGAGAAAAAGTCTGGAGAGTTTCATCAAGAAAGCTCAAGACGGAAGGCTTACTCAGCCATGGAATGATGTTAACGAACTCAAAGCTGCGGTCATGCAAGCCGTGATGCATAACATAAAAGCAAAACCCGGGATTGGCTGGATAAGAGGTAATGTAGCGGCAAGTGTTGAGATTTTAACGGAAATCAATCAGTTAAGAAAAGAGAATGAGAGCCTTTTGAAGAAAATAGAAAATTATGAGTCAAATAAACAAGAGTACCTTACTGACTTAGCGCCACTCGAAGCAACAATATCACTACGATTTATCGGCGAACCAATTTCCAGCAGTCGAATGTATAATTTTGATGCCAAACTCACATGGAATGTTATCTTTTGCTTGGTAGGACCAGCGATAGCGGATCAAAGAGGAAGGGACATTATTGAGACTCCAATAATCAATTACCTGCGCGCAAATGGTTGGTTGGAAGATATTTTCAGAGTTCGCATGATACAAGAAGATATTGATACAGTTAAATATCAATTGATAGCGCATGGTTTCATAGAAAGCACAGACGAAGGCCCCGGGAAATCTACAGTAAAACTCACTAGCTTAGGTAATAAAACATTAATAAACTTAAAAGCCCTCAGAGTTTGATGACTCTTCTTCGGTTTCCAACGGTGGCTCGATCACGACCCGACCTTCCGCGACGTTCACCACCGGTACGACAGCTTTCGTGAACGGAAACATCAACGTCTCGCCGCCGCTCACGGGCGCGATTTCGAGAATGTCGCCGGCCCCGAAATTGCGCAGCGCGACGACGCGGCCAATCATTTCGCCGCCGGCCGTTTCGGCGCGCAGGCCTTCGAGATCGGCAAGGTAGAATTCATCCGCGTCCGGCGCCGGCAGTTTCTCGCGCGCGAGATAAAGCTCGACGCCGTTGAGCGCCTGCGCGCTTTCGCGGTCGTCAACGCCAGCAAGACGCGCCGCGAGCATGTCCTTGCCCTGCGGGCGAAGATTGACGATCACGAAGGATTTTTGGCCGTTCTTGTCGGTGAGCGGGCCGTAATCGGCGATGGCCAGAGGATCGCCGGTGAAGCTTTGCAGCCGGATTTCGCCGCGCACGCCATGCGGGGCGCCGAAACGGCCCATCAAAACCAGCGACGAGGCGCGAGGGTCTGTCATGCCGGCGGCAAGCAGCGGCCCGGCGGTTGAGCCGCCGGGCGCCACAGGTCTTATTCGGCGGCCGGCTCAGGCGCCGGGGCGGCGGCGGCTTCCTTCGCGGCCTTTTCCGCCTCGGCGGCGGCGGCGGCGCGCTCCTGGGCCTTCTTCTTCGGCAGCGCCTTCTCCGGATTATTGCGCGCCTCGCGTTTCATCGCGCCGACGGCGTCGAGGATGCGGGCGACGCGGTCGGTCGGCTGCGCGCCCTTGCCAAGCCAGGCTTTCGCCTTTTCCACATCAAGCACGACGCGATCGGCGGCGTCTTTCGCCTTCAGCGGATCGAAGGTGCCCAGCTTTTCGATGTAGCGGCCGTCGCGCGGGCTGCGCGAGTCGGCGACGACGATGCGATAAAACGGACGCTTCTTGGCGCCGCCGCGGGCGAGACGAATTTTAAGAGACATAAAGCTGCTTCCTGTTGGTGTGTCGGGCCGTCGTTGACGAACGACGGCTTACTTCTTCTTTGCGAACGGGTTGAGCCCGCCCAGCATGCCGCCGCCAAGCCCCGGAAGGCTCGGCTTTTTCGCAAGGAGATCGGCGGGCGGCGCGCCCGGCAGACCGGAAACGCCGCCGCCGGGAGTCGGACCGCCCAGCTTCTCCTGCAATTTCTTCAATTCCTCCTCAGAGGGCATGTCCATGCCGCCGCCGCCAAGGCCCATCATTTGCGCCGCTTTGCCCATCAGGCCGCCGCGTTTGCCGGCGCCGAAGGATTTCATCAGATCGGCCATCTGCCGATGCTGCTTGAGCAGGCGATTGATGTCCTCGACTTTCGCGCCGGAGCCGGCGGCGATGCGTTTCTTGCGCGAGGCCTTGAGCAAATCGGGATTTCGCCGCTCTTTCGGCGTCATCGATAGAATAATGGCGCGCTGGCGCTTGATCATGCCGTCGTCGAGATTGGCCTTGGCGATCTGGTCCTTCATTTTGGCGACGCCGGGCAGAAGGCCCATGATGCCGCCAATGCCGCCGATCTTCTCCATCTGGGCGAGCTGGTCGCAGAGATCCTGAAGATCGAATTTGCCCTTGGCGATCCGCTCGGCGGCCTTGCGGGCCTGCTCCGCATCGATGGCCGCGGCGGCCTTTTCGACGAGGGCGACGATGTCGCCCATGCCGAGAATGCGGTTGGCGATGCGCGCCGGCGAGAATTCGTCGAGCGCGTCCATCTTTTCGCCGACGCCGATCAGCTTGATCGGCTTGCCTGTAACAAAGCGCATGGAAAGCGCGGCGCCGCCGCGACCATCGCCGTCCATACGCGTCAAGACGATGCCCGTAAGGCCGACCCGCTCGTCGAAATTGCGGGCGAGATTGACCGCGTCCTGACCGGTTAGCGCATCGGCGACCAACAGGATTTCATGCGGGCTGGCGTAGGACTTGATGTCCGCCATTTCCTGCATCAACGGCTCATCGATATGGGTGCGGCCGGCGGTGTCGAGCAGAACCGCGTCATAGCCCTCGATCCGCGCCGCCTCCATCGCGCGGCGGGCGATTTGCACGGGCGTCTGGTTGGGAACGATTGGCAGCGTGTCGACCTCGACCTGACGGCCGAGTACAGCGAGCTGTTCCTGCGCCGCCGGGCGCTTCACGTCGAGCGAGGCCATCAGCACGCGCTTGCCGTGGCGCTCCTTAAGACGCTTGGCGATCTTGGCGGTGGTCGTAGTTTTACCGGCGCCTTGCAGCCCGACCATCATGATTGCGACCGGCGGTCGCGCCGCGAGATCGATGGGTTCGGCCGTTTCGCCAAGGGTCTCGATCAAAACGTCGTTGACGATCTTGACGACCATCTGGCCGGGCGAGACCGATTTGATGACATTGGCGCCAATGGCGCGATCCCGCACCTTGTCGGTGAAGGAGCGCACGACGTCGAGCGCAACATCGGCCTCAAGCAGGGCGCGGCGGATTTCGCGCAAGGCTTCGCTGACGTCCGCCTCGGTGAGCGATCCGCGCCGCGTCAGCCTGTCAAATACGCCGGAGAGCTTGTCGGAAAGGCTCTCGAACATTGTCATCTCTCCTGGGAAGCGTGTGGCCGGAGGCCCGCTCCAAAGCAAAATGCGCCCGGGGGCGCATCGCGCTGCCGGGCGTTGGCCTTCCGCCTCGCGGGACGAATAGGCTGTAACTGGTGTTCTCTTTCGAGATTGCGATGTGCTTTAGGCGCGGCGCGCCTGCGAGTCAATCTTCCCCGGGGCGGCTTGTCCCTCGGCGATCCGACGCCGGGCCCGGAGTTTGACCGCCTCCTGCATGGCGTCGGACATCGAGGTCCAGCCGCCGATCTCGGCGCGGGTGCGGCCGCAGCCCGTGCAGATGTCCCGCTCGTTCAGGACGCATAATTTCTTGCAGGGGCTCTCGACCATGGGGACGACGTGACGTTTAATATTGTTGAGACAATGTTTGCGCTGCAGCGCAACACGGCTTGCTTCTTAAGCCGTCTGCGGCCCGCCGCCAAGCACAATCGCAAGCATAATTGAATGACATCAAGAACAATGTTCTCCACGCTTCAATCCTTCGAAAACGCCATCGCCGGCGGAGCGCCGCCGGCCGATCTGTCGCCGCCGTTGCGCGCCCTCTGGCTCGACGCCCGCGGCGACTGGGACGCCGCCCACAAATGCGTCGACGAACGCGATCGTCCCGGCGTCGACGCCGACGCCATGTGGGTTCATGCCTATCTGCATCGCAAGGAGGGAGATGCGGAGAACGCCGGCCATTGGTATCGCCGCGCCGGCCGTCCGGTCGCCGCCGCCGGTCTCGACGACGAGTGGCGCGCCATCGCCGCAGCGCTGCTGGCGAAAGAAGCGTGAACGCGTCCGATCCCGTCGCGATGATGGTCCCGGCGCGGGAGACTCTGCGTCAGATATTTGGCTTCGACGATTTTCTGCCCGGTCAGGCGGCGCCGCTTGCGGCAATTCTCGGCGGGCGCGACGCGCTCGCCATCATGCCGACGGGTTCGGGAAAATCCCTGCTGTATCAGTTGCCGGCCGTTTTGACCGGCGCGTCCGATCGCGGTCTGGTTGTCGTCGTCTCGCCGCTCATCGCCCTGATGCGCGACCAGTTGCGGGCGCTGGCCGAAAAAGGAATCGCAGCGGCGGCGCTGCATTCGATGCAGAACGACGACGAAGCCGGCGCCGCCTTCTCCAGCCTCGCCACTGGTCGGACGCGCCTGCTTTACGTGTCGCCCGAGCGACTGGCGCAGCCCTCGACACAGGAATTATTGCGCAAAAACCGCATCAAACTTTTCGCCGTCGACGAGGCGCATTGCGTCTCGCATTGGGGGCACGATTTTCGCCCCGACTATCTCGGCCTGCGCGCGGTCGCGGCCGAACTTGGCGCGCCGGTTCTGGCGGTCACCGCAACCGCTGGACCGCGCACCCGCGCCGAGATCGCCCGGTTGCTGTTTTCGCGCCCGCCAGAGATTTTTCTATCCTCTTTCGCGCGTCCAAATCTGGCGCTTGGTTTCGCGCCGCGCCGGCCGGGATTGCGGCAAATCGCCGATTTCATCGGCCGCAGCGGCGATAATGGCGTGATTTACGTTAACTCCCGACGCATGGCGGACGCGCTGGCGACGAGTCTCGCCCGTCAGGGGTTCGACGCCCTCTCCTACCATGCCGGTCTCGACGCCTGGACGCGCGGCGCCCATCAGGACGCTTTTTTTGCCCGAAAGGGCGTCGTGATGGTCGCGACGATCGCCTTCGGCATGGGCGTCGACAAACCCGATGTGCGGTTCATCCTGCATGTCGATCCTCCCCTTTCCGTCGAAAATTACTATCAGGAGATCGGTCGAGCCGGTCGAGACGGGGCGCCTGCGCGGGCGCTGACCCTCTTTACGCTTGGCGAACTGGCGCGCCGTTGGCGGCCGCCCGACCGCTCCGGGTCGGAAGCCGCCGCCGGCGAAGACGCCCGCCGACAGGCAATGGCGCGTCTGTGTGTGACGCCCGGCTGCCGCTTTCAGGCGTTGTTGCGCAGCTTTGGCGAGGAGAGCGCGCCCTGCGGGATCTGCGACCATTGCCTCGGGCCGATGCGCTGGCTGCGTCGGGCCAGCGCCATGGCGCAGGGCTGGCGGATCGCGGCCCACAGCCGGCTGTCGGCTCTCGACGGCGGGGAAACAATCGACGCATCGGACGTCGACGCGGCATGGTCTCAGGAGCCTGTCGCCGATACGCCGGCGACCCCGAAGCCGCTGCTCTGCGTCGTCGACGCGCGACTGCTGCGGGCGTTACAAAACGAGCGCAGCGCCGTCGCCCGCCGTCTGGGCATGGCGCCGCGCCATGTCGCCAGCGATGCGCAATTGCGGCGCCTCGCCACCGAACGGCCGCGCCGGCTCGACGATCCGCTGCTCGCAGAGACGGCGGCGCCCGAGGCTTTCCTGCGCATCCTTCGCGAGGCGGCGTGACGCATTTCGCTTTGCGCTCACTCTGGGCTAAGGACGGCGCGCCCCCTTAACCGAAAGCGCCGCCACATGGACTCCCTCTCGCCGCCCGCCGCCGCCGATTTCCGGCAGGTCATGGTCGGCCTTGGCCTCGCCATGCTGCTCTCGGCGCTCGATCAGACCATCGTCGTCACCGCCATGCCGACGATTGGCGCGGAACTGGGCGATCCACAGAACCTGCCCTCCATCGTCACCGCCTATCTCGTCGCCTCGACGATCGTGACGCCGCTTTATGGCAAATTCGCCGATGTTTACGGCCGCCGCCGCGTGTTGACGAGCGCGTTGACGATCTTCATCCTCGGCTCGATTTTTTGCGCCCTTGCGCCGACGATGGGGGCGCTGGCGGCGGCAAGATTTTTTCAGGGTCTGGGCGGGGGCGGCCTGATCGCGCTGGCGCAAACGATCATCGCCGATCTGGTGTCGCCGCTGGAGCGCGGGCGGTTTCAGGCCTATTTCGCCGCCGTTTTCGCCACCTCAAGCATCGCCGGACCGGTTCTTGGCGGCCTGTTCGCGCAATATTTCCACTGGTCGCTGATTTTCTGGATCAATCTGCCGCTGGGCGCCGCCGCCTTGTTGATCACCAATGCGCGGCTGAAACGGCTGCCCGAACGCCGCCATCCGCATCACATCGATTATCTCGGCGCGCTTCTGCTGGTCTGCGCCTCCAGCGCGCTGGTGCTGGCGCTGGGCTGGGGCGGCGGTCGTTTCTCCTGGACCTCTGCGCCGCTCCTCGCGCTCCTCGCGACATCGCTGCTATTTTGGGCCTTGTTCGCATGGCGCACGCATGTTTTTGACGAGCCGCTGATCCCGACCCGGATCCTGGGCCTGCCGATCGTGCGGAACGCCACCCTTTCCAGCACCTTCGCGCTCGGCGGCTTCATTGCGCTTTCGGTGGTGATGCCGATTTATTTCGAGGCGTCGGCCGGGCTCAGCGCGCGGGACTCCGGTCTGGCGCTGATCCCGGTCATGATCGCCACCGTGTTCGGCGCCTTTGTGTCAGGCCGGCTCATGTCGCGGTTGCCGCGCTACAAGGTCATTCCGCTGGTCGGACTGGGTCTTGGGACGCTGGCTTCCGCCTTCGTCGGCGCCCGCTTGGAAACCCTGTCTTTTTTCTGGCTTAACGCCTTGCTGGCGACGACAACCTTTGGCGTTGGCAGTCTCCTGCCGATCGCCACGGTTGCTGTTCAGAACGCCGTCGATCGCCGCGATCTCGGCACCGCAACGGCCTCGACGCAATTTTTCCGTCAGCTTGGCGCGGCGACGCTGGTCGCATTGTTTGGCGCATTGGCGATCGGCGGCGGCCGGGGCGCTTTGCTCGAGACGACGCCCGGCTCCACCCTTGTCGTTGAGGCGATGGCGGCGAGTTATCGTCAGGTTTTTCTCGCGCTTGCCGCGTGCTCGGGACTCTCTTTCCTGTTCCTGGCGCGAATGGAGGAAGTGCCGCTGCGCGGCCGACGTCCGGATTGATCCGGGCGCCAGGACCCCGGCCCCCGCTTTTCTGTTTGCCGCTGGCACGGAATTTTCTAGAAGGATCGCGGGCGGCCCGGTTAGCGGGATCGTCTCCAAGGAATTCCCATGACTTCTCTCGACAGTTTCAATTGCCGCCAAACGCTTGTCGTCGGAGACCGGCGCTACGACTATTTTTCGCTGAAGGCCGCCGAGGCCAATGGCCTGAAAGACGTGTCGCGACTGCCCTATTCGCTGAAGGTGGTGCTCGAAAATCTTCTGCGTAACGAGGATGGCCGCTGGGTCAGCAAGGAGACGATCCAGTCCTTCGCGAACTGGTTGACCGAAAAGGGCAAGACCGAACGTGAGATCGCTTTCCGGCCGGCGCGCGTCCTGATGCAGGATTTTACCGGCGTGCCGGCGGTCGTCGATCTCGCCGCTATGCGCGATGCGATGAAGGCGCTGGGCGGCGATCCACAATTGATTAATCCGCTGGCGCCGGTCGATCTGGTGATCGACCACTCCGTGATTGTCGATGAATTCGGCACGCCGCAGGCCTTCGCCCAAAATGTCGAACTGGAATACCAGCGCAATGGCGAACGCTATCGATTTCTGAAATGGGGCCAGTCGGCCTTCGATAATTTCCGCGTCGTGCCGCCGGGCACGGGCATCTGCCACCAGGTCAATCTCGAATATCTCGCCCAAACCGTTTGGACGCGCGCCGAACATCGCGACGGCGCCACGGTCGAGGTCGCCTATCCGGATTCGCTCGTCGGCACGGATTCGCACACCACCATGGTCAACGGCCTCGCCGTGCTCGGCTGGGGCGTCGGCGGCATTGAGGCCGAGGCGGCGATGCTGGGTCAGCCGCTGTCCATGCTGGCCCCGGAGGTCATCGGCTTCCGTCTGACTGGCGCGCCGAAGGAAGGCGTGACGGCGACCGACGTAGTGCTGACGGTGACGCAGATGCTGCGCAAGAAGGGCGTCGTCGGCAAATTCGTCGAATTTTTCGGCGACGGTCTGACGCATCTCACGCTCGCCGACCGCGCCACCATCGCCAATATGGCCCCGGAATATGGCGCGACCTGCGGCTTCTTTCCGATCGATCCAGAAACGCTCGCCTATCTGCACATGACCGGTCGCGCGGCCGATCGTATCGCGCTGGTCGAAGCCTATGCGAAGGCGCAAGGCATGTTGCGCGAGCCGGCGTCGCCCGATCCGACGTTTACCGACGTCATTGAGCTCGATCTGACGACCGTCGCGCCATCGCTTGCCGGACCCAAACGCCCGGAAGGCCGCGTCACGCTGGAGGCGGTCGGCGAGGCGTTCAAGACGGCGTTGACGGAGGAATACAAAAAGGAAGGTTTGGGCGCGCGCCGCAGGGTCGAGGGAACGGATTTCGATCTTGGCCATGGCGATGTCGCCATCGCCGCCATCACTTCCTGCACCAACACTTCCAATCCGGGCGTGCTGATCGGCGCAGGTCTTTTGGCGCGTAACGCCGTCGCCCGCGGGCTAAAGGTCAAGCCCTGGGTGAAGACCTCGCTCGCGCCGGGCAGTCAGGTCGTTGGCCGTTATCTCGAGAAGTCCGGATTGCAAACATCGCTCGATGCGCTCGGCTTCAATGTCGTCGGTTATGGGTGCACGACCTGCATCGGCAATTCCGGTCCCTTGCCGGCGCCGGTCTCGAAAACCATTAATGCGCATGATCTAGTCGTCGCGTCGGTGCTGTCGGGAAATCGCAATTTTGAAGGTCGCGTCAATCCGGACGTGCAGGCGAATTATCTCGCTTCGCCGCCGCTCGTTGTCGCTTTCGCGCTCGCCGGCACAATGGCGATCGATCTGACGCGCGAACCGATTGGCCACGACCCGTCGGGAGCCGCTGTCTATCTGCGCGACATCTGGCCGACCAACGCCGAGATCGATCGTTTCATACGCGAGAACGTCACGCGCGAATTGTTTCGCGACGCCTATGCGAATGTCTTCGCCGGCGATGCGCATTGGCAATCGGTTGCGGCGCCGGAAGGCGAAACCTACAAATGGGACGATGAGTCGACCTACGTGCGCAATCCGCCGTATTTCACGGGTCTGACGCATACGCCGCACGCGATCCCCGATATCGAGGGCGCGCGCATTCTTGCGCTTTTCGGCGACAAGATCACCACCGACCACATCTCGCCGGCGGGTTCGATCAAGGCGGCGTCCCCAGCAGGAAAATGGCTTGTTGAAAACGGCGTCGCGCCCGCCGACTTCAACCAGTACGGCACGCGTCGCGGCAATCATGAGGTCATGATGCGCGGCACATTCGCCAATATCCGCATTAAAAATCACATGATGAAAGACGCCGCCGGCGTCGTGCCCGAAGGCGGGCTAACCAAATTTTATCCCGGCGGAGAAACGCTCTCGATTTACGACGCCGCCATGCGCTATGCGCGCCAGAAGACGCCGCTGGTGGTTTTCGCCGGCGCTGAATACGGCAACGGTTCGTCACGCGACTGGGCGGCGAAAGGCACGGCCTTGCTCGGCGTGCGCGCTGTCATTGCCCAGAGCTTCGAGCGTATCCATCGATCCAATCTTGTCGGCATGGGCGTGTTGCCGCTCACCTTTATGAATGGCGCGAGCTGGTCGTCGCTGGGCTTGACCGGGGAGGAGACCGTCGTCATTCACGGCCTTGGCGCCGGCCTGACGCCGCGTCAGACAATCAATGCGCAAATTGGCTTTAGCGACGGCTCCAGCGCAACGATTCCGCTGCTGTTGCGCATTGATACGCTCGACGAATTGGAATACTTCAAAAATGGCGGCATCCTGCCTTATGTGCTGCGACAACTTGCCCCTTAGCGTCGCCGGCGAAAATTAGCTGGTCTAATTGACTCAGTAACTTTCCTGCGACATCGTTTCGGCGCGTTGGGCGCGCTTTTCGCTTTGGCGCCGCCGGAGCGCGTGTATCCGGTTCGTCGATCAACGAGCACACGCATGTGAATGCCGGGCAGAGTTAAAAAGCCCGGACCAAAAAAATCTGGAGGAAACGAGGAAATGAAGACTCTTGCTATTGCCGCCGTCATGCTTGCCACCTTGGCTGCGCCGGCGTTTGCCGATTGCGATACGCGCAAGGAAGACGAACAGGCCCTCTGCGCCGGCAAGTGCGAAGATGAATATGTCCGTCACAAGCAGGACATGATGGCCGATCACGCCAAGTTGAGAGCGGACCGCAAAGCCTGCGATGCGAAATGCGGCTGCCCGCAGAATTCCAAGGATCTCTGAAGCTAAATCGCAGCCACCCTGGCCAGCTGGCGGGACAGGGCGTGTGATCTTTCCGCGCCCTGTCTCAGATAACAAGACTATCCAACAGGCGACGCGCTGCGTTGCAGCATTCAGTCTTCGTCTGGGCCAGAATGTCAGACAGCGTTGATTGAGATGATCTATAATCAATCTGCTGTCTTTTTGTAATTTATCTCTTTCCTCAATGTCCAATGTCATTGACTTGCGCGCGTACTTCCGACATCGTCGCCACGCTTGGCGTCTTGTAGGCAGTCGCAGGCAAAGCGACGGGAGGGGGTCCCGTTTCGACCAGGGGTCGGACGAGGTACTGTCAAGCTTCTACAGAAGAAAAGGAAACGTCAGAATGAAGAAATTCGCCATTGTCTCGGCCATTGCGCTGCTTGCCGGCATGATCACCCCGGCTTTTGCCGACTGCGACACGCGCAAGGCTGATGAAGACAAGCAGGCTGCGGCCGCGTCGAAGTGCTACGACGAATATCTCTCCCGTAAACAGAATTACGGCGCCGACAAAGATAAATTGCGCGTCGACTTCCATGCCTGTAACGAAAAGGCCGGTTGCCCGCAGAACTCGGATCTGCTGAAGTAATATTTAACGATACGATTTCCCTCCGGGAAACATACAGTCAAAATTCAGGGCGCGCAGTTGTTGCGCGCCCATAATTTTTCAAGCCGCTTTATTGCGTGTAAACATTGCCATCCGGACCCTTCCAGCCTTTGGGATCCTCGTAGAAACGGTATTCCTCGTCGAAGGTAATGGTTTCGCCGGGCGCGATATATTGCCGCCCCTTGGGGTCGGCGCTCCGCGGCGCGGTAACGTAATGTTTGCTCGGCGAACATCCGTCCTTGAAGGTCGTCCCCTCAGGCTTGCAGTCGAGATTGGCTCCGTCGGGGAACTGAACCCGCGCGTTGAAAAAGATTTCGTAGCCCTTCTCGCCCGTCGCGTGCATCTCCAGACGTTCCGCCATAGTTTGCTTGAACTCGAGCACCTTGCCGGGTTTGTCGAAACGTTGCTTGAGAAGATTATCGAAGATTTGTCTTGCGTGATCTTCCGTCGGATCGCAGCCAAACATACAATAGGCCTGCGCCGGTACGGCGGCGAGCGTCGCGGCCGTGAGCGCGGAAGCAAAAAAAACAGTAACGGCGCTTTTCATGTCGTTTCCTCTTGATCGTTTCGCCCGCCCGCCCGGCGGTTGCCGGGCATTTTAGGCGTTTTCGCGTAAAGAGGAAATCCGGCGCGCGACGAGGGTCCGGCGTCGGCGAACTCTTCACAAGGCGCGCAAATGGACGAAAAGACGATCAACGACCGGTCGGCGTGGCGCCGCCGCCCCAGCTATCCTTCACCTGGTTGAAGTGATGGACGGGTTCGTAATAATCAGAGGCGAAACCGAGATTTTCGATCGACAATCTTCCGATCGAGGCCATGAGGCCGTAGGACGCGACGACACGCTCACGCTGGGCGATGATCAGGGCAATGCGCGCATTGAGTAATTCCTGCTGGGCGTTAAGAATTTCGAGAGTCGTGCGCAGACCCGCCTTCGCTTCTTCGCGTACGCCGTAAAGCGCGCGTTCGGCGGCGGCGATCTGGGTTTGCGCCGCTGCGATCCGTGATTTTGCGGATTGAAGGTTCGCCCAGGTTGCGCGCGTCAGGGAAATGATGTCCGCACGCGCTACGTCTGCGTCGAGCTTTTTCTTGCCGGCGATCTCTTTCGCCTGTCGCAGTTGCGCCGATGTGCTGCCGCCATCATAGAGCGGGATATTCAGACGACCGCCGATCATGCCGGCGATGTTGCGGTCGTAAATAATATTCATGTTCGTTTGTGTGAACACATCGGCGACGATGGACAGTTTCGGCAGAAAATCCGCTTCGATGGCTTTGATGTCGAAATCCGACGCATCGGCGTCATGCAACGCGGCGAGGATCATTGGATGTTCGCTTATGGCGATCCTCTCCGCCTCTTCGCGTGTGCGCGGCAGGAGTTTGTCGAGAGGAGCAGCGGCGGCGAGTTTTTTTGGCAACTGGCCGACAAGTTGTTGATACACGCCAATGCTCGCCTCAAGCGCCGCTTTAGCGACGCTTTCCTGCGCCTGGCCGCCAGCCAGACGCGATTGCGCCTGGGCGGTGTCGGTCAGGGTGATTTGTCCGGCCTCGAAACGCTCTTTCGTCTGACGTAATTGCTCGGTCAGAACCGCGACGTTGTTCTGCTGCAGTTTCAGCGCCGCCGTGTCGCGCAGAACATTCATGTAAGCGGCGGCGGTGTCGAATAACACTTTTTGTTCGAGGAACCGCAGTCGCTGTCGTTCGGCGAATACCGCCGACTCCGCCGCGCTCATGGTGTTTTTGGCTTTGAAACCATCGAAGACGGGTTGTTCGATGGTGACTCCAGCCGTTCGCGCGATGCTTCGACCTTCCTGAATATTCCATACCGTGGTGCGGTTGGGATCGTCGGGGATTCCCAAATCGTCTTGCCGTTGTACGAAACGGTTCTGCTGCGCGCCGAGATAGGTATTGACAGAAACCCGCGGACGCATGCCAGCTTTGGCGATGGGCACGCCCTCGTCGACGGCGCGAAGATTGGCGCGACCCGAATTGAGGCTCGGATTGTTGCTGTAGGCGTTTCTAAGCGCGTCGCCCAGGGTTTCGCCGCCGGCGGGCGACGCAACGCCGACGCCAGCGAGGGCGAGGAACGCTGGCAAGATTTTTTTCATTCGTGCGCCCCTGCGGGCGGCGCGATTTTTTTCTTTTCTGCAAAATAAGCGTAGAGCGCCGGCAATACGACGAGCGTCAGCGCGGTTGCGCTGATCAGGCCGCCGATCACGACAGTGGCGATCGGTCGTTGCACCTCCGCGCCCGTGCTGGTCGCCAAAGCCATCGGCACGAAGCCGAGCGAGGCGACGAGCGCCGTCATCGTGACCGGCCGCAGACGCGTCATTGCGCCATTGAAGATCGCATCCCGTTCGGCCATGCCGCCGGATTCAAGCTGATGGATATAGGTGCGCATCACAAGGCCATTCAGCACGGCCACGCCCGAGAGGGCGATAAAGCCCACCGCCGCCGACACCGACATCGGCATGCTGCGCATCCATAGCGCGATCACGCCGCCAGACAGCGCCAGCGGCACAGCGGTAAAGACTAGCAAGGCGTCGCGTGCGGCGCCCAGCGCGGAGTACAGCAACAGGAAAATCATGAAAAAGCAGATCGGCACCACAATCAGCAGCCGATCGCGCGCCGCCGCAAGATTTTCGAACTGTCCGCCCCAGACGATCCAGTAGCCGGCCGGAAGTTTGACATGCGCATCGATATTGGTCCGCGCCTCATTCACTACTGAGGCGATGTCGCGTCCGCGCACATTGGCGCTGACGACGACCCGGCGTTTGCCGTTCTCTCGCGAAACCTGGTTTTGTCCATCGATCGTCGTGAATTTCGCCAGTTGCTTGAGTTGTACGGTCGAAATGCGGCCGGCGGCGTCGGGCGGCAGAGAAACGGGGATGGTTTCAAGCGCAGCGGCGTTCTCGCGCAGATTATCGCCAAGACGCACGAAAATCGGAAAACGACGGTCGCCCTCGAAGATGACGCCGGCGCGCTGACCGCCAATCGCGGCGCCGATGGCGTCTTGCACATTCGACAGGCTGAGGCCGTAGCGGGCGATGGCCGCCTTGTCGATCTGGATATCAAGCAGCGGCAGACCCGTGACCTGTTCGACCTTGACGTCCGCAGCGCCGCGGGTTTTTCGGAGAATGGCGGCGATATGGTTCGCCGCCCGCAACATCGCGTCGTAATCCTCGCCGAAGACTTTCACGGCGATATCGCCGCGCACGCCGGCCAGAAGTTCGTTAAAGCGCAATTGTATCGGTTGCGTGAATTCGTAGGCGTTGCCGGGCAGCTCGACGAGCTTGTCGCCGATTTGCGCGATCAGTTCGTTTTTGGGCAGATGCGGATCGGGCCACTCCGCCTGCGGCTTGAGCATGATGAAGGTGTCGGTGAGATTGGGCGGCATCGGATCGGTCGCCACCTCCGCCGTGCCGGTTTTCGAAAACACATAGGCGACCTGCGGAAAGGCGCGCACGACATTTTCGATCTCAATCTGCATCGCCTGCGATTGTCCCAGCGAAGCACTGGGGATTCTGTTCGCCTGCATGGCGATGTTTTTTTCGTCCAGCGTCGGGATGAACTCCTGCCCAAGGCTGGAGTAGATGAGCGCCGCAAGCGCGAAGGAGCCAATGCCGATAGCCATGACCTTCAACGGCTGTTCCATCGCCCAGACAAGCGCGGGGCGATAGATTTTTTTCATGCCGCGCACCAGCGCGTTTTCCGTTTCCTCGCCATGACCGGAAACAAACAAGGCGATCATTGCCGGAAAGAAGGTCAGCGACAGAAAAAATTCCGAGAGCAGCGCAATGATCACCGTCATCGCCATCGGATGAAACATTTTGCCCTCGACCCCCGAGAAACTGAGGATCGGCAAATAAACAAGAATGATGATCGCTTGTCCGTAAACGGTTGGCCGACGCATTTCGACGGCGGATGAGATCACGGTGTCATAGCGTTCCTCGCTGGTCAGGGGACGACCAAGGGCGTGATGGCGCTCGGACAGACGGCGTAGACTGTTTTCCGCGACGATAATCGCGCCATCGGCGATCAGGCCGAAATCGAGCGCGCCAAGACTCATCAGATTGGCGCTGATCTTGCCGACATACATGCCGATCGCCAGACAAAGCATCGTCACAGGAATGACCGTGGCCGTCACCAGCGCAGCGCGAAAATCGCTGAGCATGACAAACAGTACGAGAATGACCAGCGCCGCGCCTTCAAGCAGATTTTTCGCCACCGTTTTTATGGTGGCCTCGACCAGAAGCGTGCGGTTCAGGATCGTTCGAACCTCGATGCCCGGCGGCAGGGATTTCTCGATCCGTTTCATGCGCGCGTCGACAGCCTGCGAAACGGTTCGACTGTTGGCGCCGATTAGCATCAGCGCGGTGCCGATAACCACTTCCTCGCCATTCATGCTGGCGCTGCCGACGCGTAGCTCCTTGCCGATGCCGACATTGGCGATCTCGCCAACCCGCACCGGCACGCCATTGCGCGTTGTGGCGACGACCTTGCGAATGTCGTCGAGATTTTCAAGTCGTCCGCCGCTGCGCACGACCAGTCCCTCGCCGTTGCGTTCGACATAGCCGGCGCCGCGACTGACGTTATTTTTCGCCACCGTGCTGGCGAGGTCGTCGAAGGACAGGCCAAGCGCCGTCAGCTTCGCGGGATCTGGCTGGATATGATATTCCTTGACGAACCCGCCCAGTGAATCGACGCCTGCGACGCCCGGCACCGTTCGCAACTGTGGACGAATAATCCAGTCCTGCACCGTGCGCAGGTAGGAGTCTTTCTCCACCGTCGTCGTTAGCCGCGCGCCTTCCGGCGTGAGATAGGAGCCGTCTTTTTGCCAGCCGGCTTCGCCGTCCTCCGTCGCCCTTTTTTTTAGCTCGCTGTAGCGCACCGTCCACATGTAAATTTCCGAAAGACCGGTGGCGATCGGTCCCATCCGGATTTCGACCTGAGGCGGAAAATCCTCGCGCGCCTGATTGAGTCTTTCGGCGACCTGCTGCCGCGCAAAGTAGATATCGACGCCATCGGCAAAGACGACCGTAACCTGCGCGAAGCCGTTACGCGACAGCGAACGCGTATATTCCAGACCCGGGATGCCGGCCATGGCGTTCTCGATCGGGAAGGTGACCTGTTTCTCGATCTCAAAGGCCGATAGCGCCTGGGCGCGGGCGTTGATCTGAACCTGATTGTTGGTGATGTCGGGCACGGCGTCGATCGGCAGATGCATCAGCGCCCAGCCGCCAAACACGCCGACAAGCGACACCAGCAGCACAACCAGCCAGCGTTGACGAACAGAAAAGGCGATGATCCGCTGCATCATGACGCGACGTCGTCACTCCTCCGGGATTTCGTTTTTGCCGGCTTCCGCCTTCAACAGGAAACTGTTGGCGACGGCGATCGTTTCGCCGGGCTTCAGCCCCTTGAGGATCTCGATGGAGGCGTCATCGCCCTCGCCAGTTTCGACCGTGCGTTTTTCGAAGCCGTCGGCGACCTTTACGAATACAGTCGGGGCGTTGTGGATCGTCTGAATGGCGAGGCGGGGAATCATCACTTCGACCGGCGCCTGCGCGAGCGCAATTTCCGCATTGACCAACACGCCGGGATTGAGCGCGAAATCGCGATTTTTGAAACTGGCCACGACATGGCCGGTGCGGGTTTCCGGCGTCACGATGGCGCTGACGATCGTGACCTGCCCCTCGACGCGACGACCGTCCGGCGTAGCAAGCGTCACGGGCTGCCCCTTGTGAATGCTGGCGAGGCTGGCGAGCGGCACGGCGAGATCGGCCTCGACGACCGACAAATCCGCAAGCACGTAAATCTGGGTTTCGCTCGTCACGGGCTGGCCGATGTTGACCAGGCGTTCGATCACCCGCCCGGTGATCGGCGCACGTATCTCTTTTTCTCTCAGCCGTTCGATCGATTGCCCGGACAAGGACGCGATCTCGGCCTCCGAAAGGTCCAGCGCGGCGAGTTTCTGGCGCGCAAGGTCCATTCGCAGTTTTGCTTCCGTGTAGGCCGCCTTGGCTTTCAGAAACAAAACCTCTGCGGTGATGCCGCGTTCGAACAGGCGTTTCTCGCGCTGGAAGAGTTGCGCCTGAAGATCGTAGTTTACCGCGGCCGCCAGATATTCGCTTTTCGCATCTGCGACCTCGCGCGAGTCGATCACCGCAATGGTCTCGTTGCGCGCGACCTCGGCGTCGAGACGCTTGCGCATTTGTGCGACGACGCCGGAGACTTTCGCCGCGACCCGGGCCAATTGATCGGGATCCGGCTTGATTGTCGCCGGCACGGTGATGCGGCGCCCCAGCGATCCTGGTCCAACTTTCGTCGTTTCGATCTTCGCGGCGGCGATTTGTTCCGGAGACAATCTGATGAGGGTGTTGAGGACCCCGGATGTCGCGCCTGACGTTAAGGTCTTTTCGCCGGAAGGGGGCCTCAGGCGAGCAAAAAGCCCAGGAAGCGTCGCGCCCGCAGCAAGGCTCGCGACAATGGCGAAGGCGAGGAGGGCGGTGCGCTGCATGTTCATCCGGCGGTTTACACAAGAGGCGTCGCGCGTATCGCTGGGGCGCGCGGGCAAACTGGCGATCGCGGGATTGCGGCGCCCATTCGGATTTCAGCACCGGTCAGATGTTTGAACCGGGTCGGGCGACGCGCAGTTTCCGATGATTGGGGAACGGGACCAGTCGCAAAATTATCATGCCACTGAAAAACGGCGTAAAAGCGCCAAAAGGAAAAGCCCGGCCGCAAGGCCGGGCTTTGAATTCAGGCTTGAAGCCAGCAAATCAGTATTTCGCGACGATCGGCGCGCCCACGAAGGGGTTAAAGTGCCAGTTCAGACCAACGCGCACCGTGTTGAACTGCGTCGGCGACTGATGATTCGCGGCAAAGAAGGTTCCCGCCGGATTGCTGTAGATGCTGTAGATGCTCTGGTTGGTGGCGCCGAGATCGGTGTAGAGATACTCGACCTTCGCCGACCAGGTCGGGAAGGACTGGGGCGACCACTCAACGCCGCCGCCGGCCGTCCAGCCCGTCTTCGTCTGATAGAAGGACGAGGTGCCGCTGGCGCCGCCCGTCCCCGTCAGGTAGCTGACGCCGACATTATTGTCGACCTGGCCGTAGGCGAAGCCGCCGGTGCCGTAGACAAGGAAGTTCGAGTAGCCCGGCATCGTCAGGCCAATACGGCCGCGCGCCGTGCCGAACCAGTCGATGTTTTTGGTCGTGGTCACATAGGTCGCGCCGGAGCCGAAGCCCGCGTAATTGCGCGAGGCGTTCATGTCGGCGGCCTGAATATCCGCCTCGACGCCCGCCACGATGTAGGGATTATACTGATAGTTGTAACCGATCTGGCCACCGCCGAGCACGCCCGACGGGGAGGTCGAGTTGTTCCAGGAAGCGCCGATCGGCCCCGGCGTAAGCACCCTGTTTGGGCCTACCTCGTTCAGGGTCGTGCCGTAGAGCGAACCCGTATCGGCGCCGCCGGCGCCAAAGCCGTAGCCGACGTTGATGCCGCCGTAGAGGCCGGTCCAGGTGAAGGAAGGCGGCGGCGGCAGCAATGGCTCCTTGCGGGTCGGCAGATCGGCGGCGAACGCCGAACCTGCCAGAACGACCAGCGAGGCGGCCGAGAGAAGAATCTTTTTCATTTTCGTGCCCTCTTGTGTCCAGATCTAAAATTCCTGCGGTCTTTTGCGCCATTGAGGCGAGCGCCGCTGTCGAAAAAAACTTACGGCCGGGATCCCGACACGGTCAACGAAAAGCAGAGTGAAAACACCCGATCGCCGTGCGATTGCCCAGTGACGTGACATATCCGCAACAGAATCGCGCCTGCGCCGCCTAGTTTTGACCGCGTTCGCGACGCAGTCGCTCCCAATAGTCGAGCCTTTTGACGAGTTCGCGTTCGAAACCGCGTTCGACCGGCCGATAAAGTTTTTGCGGCAGGAGCGAATCGGGCCAGTAATTCTGGCCGGAGAAGGCGTCGGGCGCGTCGTGATCGTATTCGTAGCCCTCGCCATAGCCGGCGTCGCGCATGGTTGAGGTTGGCGCGTTGAGAATGATTTTTGGCGGCGCAAGCGAGCCTTTTTCCTGCGCCAGTCGCCGCGCCGATTTGTAGGCCACATAGGCGGCGTTGGATTTGGGCGCGGTCGCGACGTAAATCACCGCCTGCGCCAAAGCGAGTTCGCCTTCCGGGCTGCCGAGAAAATCGTAGGCGTCCTTGGCGGCGTTGGCGACGACCAGCGCCTGTGGATCGGCGAGGCCGATGTCCTCCACCGCCATGCGCACGATGCGGCGCGCCAGAAACAACGGATCTTCGCCGGCGTCGAGCATGCGGGCGAGATAGTATAGCGCCGCGTCCGGATCAGAGCCGCGCACGCTTTTATGCAGCGCGCTGATCAGATTGTAATGGCCCTCCTGCGCCTTGTCATAAATCGGCGCGCGCCGCTGCACGACGTTCGCAAGGGCGGCGCGGTCGAAAATTTCCTCCGCACGCGCGGCGCGCCAGATTTCCTCGCAGAGCGCCAGCGCGGCGCGGCCGTCGCCGTCCGCCATGGCGACCAGCGCGGCGCGGGCGTCGGGATCGAGCGGCAGCGGCCGTGTTTCCGCAGCCTCGGCGCGGACGAGCAGTTTCTCGATCGCGTCCGCGTCGAGCGGCTTGAAGATCATCACCCGCGCCCGCGACAGCAGCGCCGCATTGAGTTCGAACGAGGGGTTTTCGGTGGTGGCGCCGATCAGCGTGATCGTGCCGTCCTCCATCACCGGCAAAAAGGAGTCCTGCTGGGCGCGATTGAAACGGTGAATTTCATCGACGAAGAGCAGCGTGCCCTGTCCGGCCGCCCGACGCGCGCGCGCGGCCTCGAAGGTTTTCTTGAGATCGGCGACGCCGGAAAAGATCGCCGAAATCTGGGCGAAAGCGAGGTTCGTTTCATACGCCAGAAGCCGCGCCACCGTGGTCTTTCCGGTGCCGGGCGGTCCCCAGAAAACCAGCGAGCCCATCGCGCCGGCGTGAATCAGCCGCGTCAACGCCCCGTCGGGACCCAGCAGATGATCCTGCCCGGCGACGTCATGCAGCGTTGCGGGCCGCAGTCGATCCGCCAACGGCCGCGGCGCGGCGCTGTCGAGTTTCGCGGCTTGAAACAGATCGGACATGACATGAAACCGGGCCGGACGCGCCGCCGGCGTTAACCGATCTCGACGATCCTGGCGCTGTGATGAATGACTTCGGCGCTATCGCCGACGCTTTTGCCCATCAGTCCTTGCGCTAGCGGCGCAACATAGGGGATGAGGCCCTTGGCCGGTTCGCCCTCGTCCTCGCCGACGAGCCTGAACGCGCGGCGTTCGCCGTCGTCGAGTTCGACAACGACCCGATGGCCGAAACGCACATGCGAATGGTCGGCGATTGGATGAACAACCTCAGCGTTGGCGCGGCGCGCCGTCCAGTAGCGCAGGTCGCGCTGGGCGACGGCGAGCGCATGTTTGTCGTCGGCGGCGGTCGCCTTGTCGATCTCCTTGTGCAGCCGGCTCAGCTCCCCCTCGATCTGGGCGAGTCCCTCGGGCGTCACGAGATTGCGATGCGGACTGATCGGGCGGTCGGGCAAATCCTCGCGCGGGTTATCGTCGTCCTGCTCTTTGGTGAAAGCCGAGCTCATGCGTCGTAATCCTCGAAACTGGAGATCGAAGCGAAAAAATAATCGGCCCAGAAGGGCCGCGTCGGCATTAGACCCGAGACGGCCGTCAATGTCGAGAATTGCGGGAGACTTGCGACAATTCGCTCACCTGTCGCCGGCCGCCGGCATGTCGATGACGGCGCGGCCGCGAATCGCCCCACGGACAATCAATTTCGCCTTTTCCAGCGCCTGATCGAAAGGCACGCTCTCCCGCATTGCGTCGATCAGCGCCGGATCGAGGTCGCGGGCGAGCCGCGCCCAGGCCTCCCGCCGCAGGGCGATGCGGGGACGCACGCTTTCGACCCCCAGCAGCGACACGCCGCGCAGAATGAAAGGCGCGACGCTGGTCGGCAGATCCATGCCGCCAACATTACCGCAAGCGGCGATGGCGCCGTCGAACCGGGTTTGGGCGAGCAGATTGGCCAGCGTCACGCCGCCCACCGTATCGACTCCAGCGGCGAAGCGTTGCTCCTGGAGCTTTTTACCGGGATCGGCGAAGCTGTCGCGGGCGAGAATATCGGCGGCGCCGAGCTGACGAAGGTAGTCGGCCTCGCTCTCCCGGCCGGTGACGGCGGCGACCCGCCAACCGGCGCGGGCCAGCAGGGCCACGGCGAAGGAGCCGACTCCGCCAGCCGCGCCGGTGACAATGGCAGGCCCATCCGCCGGCGTCAGACCGTGGCGTTCGAGGGCCAGCACGCAGAACATGGCGGTGAGGCCGGCGGTGCCGACGGTCATCGCCTGCGCCGCCGTCAGGCCCTCGGGCAGTTGCGCCAGCCAGTCGGCCGGCAAGCGGGCCTTCTCGGCGAAACCGCCATAATGGGACTCGCCGACGCCGCAGCCGGTGGCGACGACGCGGTCGCCGGGCTTGAAGTCGGGATGGCTGGAGCGCGTCACTCGCCCCGCCAGATCGACGCCGGGAATCATCGGAAAGCGTCGCACCACCGGCCGTTCGCCGGTAACGGCCGCCCCGTCTTTAAAATTGATGGCGGAGTGAGTCACGTCGAGATCGACGTCGCCGGGCATCAGCTCGGCGTCGTCCATCTCGACATAGGCGGCGCGGGAGTCCTCGCCGTCGCGGTCGACGCGAATGGCGCGAAAACGGCCCAGCGGCCTAGCCTTCCTCGTCGGTTTCGATGTCGCCGTCGATCAGGCCGGCGACGTCGTCGTCCTCGCCCTCTTCCTCCTCGAGGAAGGTGTCGTCGGCGTCGTCATCCTCGATCTCGACGTCGTCCACATCGTCGATCGCCTCGACCGCCGCTTCTGCTTCAGCCGCCTCATCAAGGGAAATCGTGTCGACGCCTTCCTTCTCGACCTCGGCGTCCTCTTCCTCCTGGACGCGGGCTGGGGCGCGCGCGAAAGCGGCGACATGGAAAATCGCGCCGCATTTCGGGCAGGTGATCGGGTCCTTGTTCAGATCGTAGAATTTCGTCGCGCAGGACTGGCATTGGCGCTTGGCGCCGAGTTCGGGTTTGGCCACGGTTAAGCGATCCCCTGGAAAGAGCAGCGTGGAGACGCCCGCTGGAGGCGAAATAGGACTGGGCGCTTCGGTTAGTTGTCCGGGGCCGCCCTGTCAAATGGATAAATGCGACAGAGCGAGAGCCGTCCGCGGACCATTGTCACGGACCATTGCCGCGGACCATTGCAAAGCGCCGGCGGGCTTGGCATAGAAAGCGTTGCGCGGGTGTAGCTCAATGGTAGAGCAGCAGCCTTCCAAGCTGAATACGAGGGTTCGATTCCCTTCACCCGCTCCAGATTATCGCCCCCGCAGATTTTTCGTTCATCCTTTTTTCTTCCCGCCCTGCATCGCGGCGCGCAGCGCGTCGGCCAACGCCCCGCCCGCCGCGCCGCCGCCAGTCCCGCCGGCGTTGCCCTCGCGACGTTGCGGCTGTTGCGCGCGCGGTCGTTGCCCCTCCCGGCTTGCCGGCGCTTTCGCCGCGCCGGGCTCGTCGTCGAGGCGCAGGGAGAGCGCAATGCGTTTGCGCGCCGCGTCGACTTCCATCACTTTCACTTTCACAATGTCGCCGGGCTTGACCACGCTGCGCGAGTCCTTAACAAAATTTTTCGACAACGCCGAAATATGCACAAGCCCGTCCTGATGGACGCCGATATCCACAAAGGCGCCAAACGCCGCGACATTGGTGACGACGCCCTCCAGCACCATGCCGGGGCGCAGATCGGCGAGCGTCTCGACGCCTTCCTGAAAAGTCGCCGTTTTGAACGCCGGACGCGGATCGCGGCCCGGTTTTTCGAGTTCGGCCAGCACGTCGACGACGGTCGGCAGGCCGTAATTTTCGTTGACAAATTGCTGCGGCTTCAGCTTGCGCAACTCCGTAGCGTTGCCGATCAGACCGCGAATGTCGGTTTTGGCGGCGTCGAGAATGCGGCGCACCAGCGGATAGGATTCCGGATGCACGCCGGATCGATCAAGCGGATCGTCGCCATCGACGATGCGTAAAAATCCGGCGCTTTGCTCGAAGGCTTTCGGCCCGAGACGGGCGACCTTTTTGAGATCGCCGCGCGTACGGAAGGGTCCATTGGCGTCGCGATGCGCGACGATATTGGCGGCGAGCGTTTCGCCCAATCCCGACACGCGCGCCAGCAAGGGCGCCGAGGCCGTGTTGACGTCGACGCCGACGGCGTTGACGCAATCCTCTACGACGGCGTCGAGCGCGCGCGACAGTTTCAGTTCAGAGACGTCATGCTGATATTGCCCGACGCCAATGGCTTTCGGTTCGATCTTCACCAGTTCGGCGAGCGGGTCCTGAAGCCGGCGCGCAATCGACGCGGCGCCGCGCAGCGACACGTCGAGATCGGGCAATTCGCGCGAGGCGTATTCCGAGGCGGAGTAGACCGACGCGCCGGCTTCGGACACGACGATCTTCGTCAGTTTGAGTTCAGGATGGCGCGCCATCAGATCGGCGGCGAGACGGTCGGTCTCGCGCGAGGCCGTCCCATTGCCGATGGCGATCAACTCTATTTTGTGCTGGCGGGCGAATGTCGCCAGCGTTGCAAGAGAGTCGTCCCAGCGGCGTTGCGGTTCGTGCGGATAGATCGCCGTCGTTGCGACGATCTTGCCGGTGGCGTCGATCACGGCGACTTTCACGCCGGTGCGAAAACCGGGATCGAGACCGATCGTCGCGCGAGCGCCGGCGGGCGCCGCCAGCAACAGATCGCGCAGGTTTTCGGCGAAGACGCGGATCGCTTCTTCTTCGGCGACGCGCCAGAGTCTTGCGCGCGCGTCGATGGCGAGATGCAATTCGATCTTTGTGCGCCACGCCCAGCGCGCCGTTTCAATCAGCCAGTTGTCGCCAGGCCGGCCGCGATCCTCAATGGCGTAGCGACGCGCGATGCGCATTTCGTAGCCGCCGGCGCCAGCCTCTGGCTCGGCGCGCATGTCGAGATCGAGCATTTCCTCTTTCTCGCCGCGAAACAGCGCGAGAATGCGATGCGACGGCAATTTCGCAATCGGCTGCGCGAACTCGAAATAGTCAGCGTATTTCGCGCCCGCCGCCTCCTTGCCGGCGCGCGGCCGCGATAGCATTGCGCAGTGCGTCCAATACGCCTCGCGCAAGCCGCCGATCAGATCGGCGTCCTCGGCGAAGCGTTCGACCAGAATGGCGCGCGCGCCTTCCAATGCGGCTTCGGTCGTTGGCACATTCCTGCTCGCATTGATGAAGGATTCAGCCTGCGTCTTTGGTTCTTTATCCGGCGTTGTCAGCAATGCGTCGGCGAGCGGCGCGAGACCGGCTTCGATGGCGATTTGCGCTTTGGTGCGACGTTTGGGTTTGTAGGGAAGATAAACATCCTCGAGTCGCGCCTTGTTGTCGGCATCAAGGATCGCGCGTTTCAGCGCATCGTCGAGTTTGCCCTGAGAGTCGATTGACTCAAGGATCGCCTTGCGCCGTTCCTCCAGCTCGCGCAGATAGCGCAACCGCTCTTCGAGCTTTCGCAACTGGACGTCGTCGAGCTGGCCTGTCGCCTCTTTGCGATAGCGCGCGATAAAAGGGACGGTCGAGCCGTCGTCGAGCAGGCTCATGGCGGCTTCGATTTGCCATGGCTTCGCCGAAAGTTCGTCGCTCAGCCGTTCGACAATGGACGCCATCGTTCTTCCTCGCGTTCTTCCTCGATTTTTTCAGGAGAGCGCGGCTTGTAGCCAGAGCCCTCCGGCGAAGTCAAAATGGCGAGGATCACGATTAACCATAATTTGATTCTTTTCCACCGCACATTGCAGCGCGCCGTCGTGAGACGCCGCGAACCCCGTCCCGAAGAGATGTCCTGAAACGCGACAAATCCTTAACCATTCGGGTTAGCCTGCGCGCTCCGGTCGATGAGGGTCAGCGGCCATTCACGAGATGATGGGGCGTTTCTTCACATCCTAACCCAAGATCTTGTCGAACGAAGCCGCAACGCGCCCTGGTCGCTGATTCGTGCCGGGTGCGTTCCCGTTCGATCCGGATCGTTAACGTGCTTTCCGACGGGAGTGGTAAAATTTCGATCATTGTCGATTGACAGAAACATCAAAACGAGTCCGTCAGCCGCACGCCGCCGTGCGGGCGGAATGATCGGCGCTTCTCAAACTGTGGCGGCAATTTGCCTGTGAGGCCCTATATGCTGTGCGAACAGAGCGTGACTCTTCACGAGTCAGCGATTCGGCCGCGATTCGTTCGTTGGCTGTTCGAAGGATGAACGGCCGGTCGTGCAAAAGTTCCATTATGATACATTTGCGGTGACGGCATTGCGCGCCGCAGCGCTGCGCGGCGGAGCGGGACGACGATCAACCTCCGGGAAAAATCGATGAGGCCGCCCTTGCCGGGCGCTCGCGCGGACGTCCGCTCCACGGGCGTTACAGCGGTGCTTGGGCCGACCAACACCGGCAAGACCCATCACGCCATCGAGCGGATGCTGTCCTTTCCTACTGGCCTGATCGGCTTGCCGCTGCGCCTGCTGGCGCGCGAGGTTTACGCGCGCGTCGTCGAGAAGGTCGGCGCGGAGAATGTCGCCCTGATCACCGGCGAGGAAAAGATCAAGCCGCGCGCGCCGGCCTACTGGATCAGCACCGTCGAGGCGATGCCGCGCGACGTAAGCGTCGATTTTCTCGCCATCGACGAAATCCAGATCGCCGCCGACCTCGATCGCGGTCATATATTTACCGACCGTTTGTTGCGCTGGCGCGGCCGTCAGGAGACCCTGCTGATCGGCGCCGGCACAATGGCGCCGATGATTGGGGAATTGTTTCCCGGCGCGCCGTTGTTCAGCCGACCGCGTTTGTCGAAACTCTCCTTCGCCGGCGACAGGAAAATCTCGCGTCTGCCGCCGCGCACGGCGATCGTCGCCTTCTCGGCCGAGGAGGTTTACGCCATCGCCGAATGGATTAAACGCCAGCGCGGCGGCGCGGCGGTTGTGCTGGGCGCGCTTAGTCCGCGCACCCGCAACGCGCAGGTCGAGTTATTTCAGTCCGGCGACGTCGATTACGTCGTCGCCACCGACGCCATCGGCATGGGGCTCAATCTCGACGTCGATTATGTCGCCTTCGCCTCAGACCGTAAATTCGACGGCTGGCGTCATCGCCGGTTGACGCCGGCCGAGTTCGGTCAGATCGCCGGCCGCGCCGGCCGTCATATGAACGACGGCTTCTTCGGCGCCACTGGCCGCTGTCCGCCCTTCGATCCGGATCTCGTCGAGCAGCTGGAGGATCATCGTTTCGATCCGGTCACGCTGCTGCAATGGCGTAATCCCGATCTCGATTTTTCCTCGATCGATGCTCTCCTGTCGACGCTCGACAAGTCGCCTGATCATTCCCGTTTCACGCGCGCGCCGATCGCAGTCGACCAGATCACGCTGGAGACGGCGAGTCGGGACGTCGACGCGCGGCGCAACGCAAAATCTCCAGCCGATGTCGCGCGGCTCTGGGACGCCTGCCAGATTCCCGATTACCGCAAGACCTCGCCGGCGGCCCATGCCGAGCTGGCGCTGTCGATTTTTGGTTTTATCGCGCGAAAGGGTAAAATCCCCGGCGAGTGGATGGCGCGCCAGATCGCCGCCGTCGATCGCGTCGACGGGGACATCGACACGCTCTCCAATCGTCTGGCGCAGGTGCGCACCTGGAGCTTTATCTCCAACCGTTCCGGCTGGCTCGACGACGCGGAGCATTGGCAGAGCGTCGCGCGTCGGGTAGAGGACAGCCTTTCCGATGCGCTGCATGAACGGTTAACCCAGCGTTTCGTCGATCGCCGCACCAGCGTGCTGATGCGCCGCCTGAGAGAGAATGCGATGCTAGAAGCCGAAATCAACGCCGCCGGGGACGTTCTCGTCGAGGGCCAGCATGTCGGAAGCCTGCAGGGTTTTCGCTTCACGCCCGATCCCGGCGCTGCCGGGGAAGCGGCGAAGGCGCTCAATGCCGCGGCGCTTAAGGCTCTGGCCGGCGAATACGAGGCGCGGGCGACGCGCGTTTTCGACGCCGTCGACGACGCCTTTGCGCTCGCCAATGACGGAACGATTCGCTGGCTCGGCGAGCCGGTCGCAAAAATCGCCGCCGGCTCGGGCGTGTTGAGTCCCGCGACGCGCGTTCTCGCGGACGAGCAACTCGCGGGCGCGGCCCTCGACAAGGTCAAGCAGCGCGTCGATCTCTGGCTCGCCCAGCATGTCGCCAAGCTTCTCGGGCCGCTGCTCCAGCTGGAAAAGGGCGAGGGACTGGAGGGCGCCCCGCGCGGCGTCGCGTTCCAGATCGCCGAGGAGTTGGGCGTGCTGGATCGCGCGCGCGTCGCCAAAGAGGTCAAGGCCTTCACGCAGGAGGAGCGCGGGGCGCTGCGCAAACTCGGCGTCCGCTTTGGCGCTTATCATATCTATTTGCCTTTGCTGCTGAAACCGGCGCCGCGCGCCCTCGCCGCGCTGCTCTGGGCGCTCCATCATGGCGGTCTGGATACGGTCAAGGGTCTGGAGGAGGTGCCGCATCTTGCCGCCTCCGGCCGCACGTCTTTCGCCGCCGATCCGTCGATCCAGCGCGGCTTTTACCGCGCCGCCGGTTTCTGCGTCTGCGGCGAGCGGGTCGTCCGCGTCGATATTCTGGAGCGTCTGGCCGATCTCATCCGTCCGGCCATGGCCTACCGGCCCGGCGTCACCGCTGGCGAGCCGCCGACGGGCGCGGCGGATGGCGACGGCTTCGTCGTGACGGTGGCGATGACATCCCTGACCGGCTGCTCCGGCGAGGCCTTCTCGTCGATCCTCAAATCGCTCGGTTACGCCGCGACCCAGCGTCCCGGCCCGGCGATCACGGTTCCGCTCCTGCCGGCGGCGTCGACCGAGCCGCTTGCGCCGCCGGCGGAAACGACCGAGTCAGCCAGCGTCGAAGAAAAGGCGGACGCTGCGGCTGAACCGATTGCCGCCGCGCCGCCAGTCGAGGTCGCGACCGACGTCGCCGAAACGGCGGAGCCTTTAGCCTCACAGGGCGAGACGACCGACGTCGCCTCCGTCGAAGCGGCGGAAATCGTCCAGATCGAAATCTGGGCGCCGCAGCGCCACGCCCAGACCGGTCCGCGCCGCGCGCCGGGGCAACGCGGCGAACGCCGGGACGGCGGAGAAAGCGGAGAGCCGCGTCCCCCCCGTCGGGAGCACCGGCCCCGTCCCGCCGGCGGCGACGCCGCTGGCGGCGAGGGCCGCGCCGCCCGTTTCGACAAATTCCGCACGCCCGGCAAACCGCCGCGCGACGACCGTCGTGGCCCCAGACCGGCTGCGGGTTTTGCCGCCGCCGAGCGGCGCGAGCGTCAGCCCGACCCGGACTCGCCTTTCGCCAAGCTCGCGGCCCTGAAGGCGGAGATGGAGAAAAAGGGCAAAAACTGAACCGACAGCCGTGGTCGTGACAAGGATCATGATCGGTCGACGCTCTGGCGCGACATGATCGGCCCGGCGGCCGAAGAGGAAACGAATGCGAAAAATTCAGCCTGTGATCATGTGCGGCGGCTCGGGAACGCGGGTGTGGCCCGAGTCCCGCGAGACGCTGCCCAAGCAGTTTATTCCGCTGGTCGGCGACCGCTCGACGTTCCAGACCACGATGCAAATGCTGGCCGATCCGGTTTTCGAGAAGCCCATCGTGATCTCGAACAAGGATTACCGTTTTCTTCTCGCCGACCAGCTTCGCGAAATCGGCGCCGAGGCGGAGATCGTTCTGGAGCCGATGCGGCGCGACTCCGGCCCGGCGGTCGCCGTCGCCGCCGCTCTCGCCGCGCGCCGGGCGCCGGATACGGTGGTGGTGGTGCTGGCCGCCGATCATGTGGTGCGCGACCGGCCGGGGCTGGTCGACCTGTGCAAAAAGGCGGGCGCGGCGGCGGCGGCGGGCTATATCGTCACGCTGGGGATCAAGCCCGACCATCCCGCGACCGGCTACGGCTATCTGCGTCCCGGCGCGCCGATTGCGGCGGACTCGGCAGTTCTGAAGCTCGAAGCCTTTGTTGAGAAGCCGGACCGCGAGACCGCGCAGGGCTATATCGACGCCGGCTATTACTGGAACAGCGGCAATTTCATTTTCCGCGCCGATGTGATGCAGGGCGAGATCGCGCAGTTCGAGCCAGCGATGGCGGAGGCCGCCGAGGCGGCGATCGAGGCCGCGCAGCGGGATCTGGGCTTTCTGGTGCTCGATGGCGAAGCCTTCGGGCGCGCGCCCCAGAAATCCATCGACTATGCGGTGATGGAGAAAACCGACAAGGCGGCGCTGATCCCCGCCGACATTGGCTGGTCGGACGTCGGCACCTGGCGTGCGGTGTGGGAGCTGTCCGAGCGCGACGAAGCCGGCAATTCGGTGCGCGGCGACGCCGTCGTGATGGACGCGCGCAACGTCCATGTCCGCTCCGAGGACATTCTGACGACGGTGGTCGGCGTCGACGACGTGATCGTCGTGACGACGCAGGACGCGGTGCTGGTGCTGAGCCACGAGCATGGCGACCAGGTCAAGCAGCTCGTCGACCGGCTCAAGGCCGAGAAACGTCGCGAGGCGGGCGAGCACAAGCGCATTTTCCGGCCCTGGGGCTATTATCAGTCGATCGACGGCGGCCAGCGCTATCAGGTGAAGCGCATTGTGGTGAAGCCGGGCGAGCGCCTCTCGCTGCAAAAGCATTTTCACCGCGCCGAACACTGGATCGTGGTGCGCGGCACGGCCGAGGTCGGCCGCGACGAGGAGACGCATCTCGTTCACGAAAACGAGTCGATCTATCTGCCGATCGGCTGCAAGCATCGCCTCACCAATCCCGGCAAGATCGATCTCGAGCTGATCGAGGTGCAGACCGGCTCCTATCTCGGCGAGGACGACATCGTCCGCTTTCAGGACGTGTATAATCG
>JBIIJP010000008.1:0-144852 GCA_044233645.1 Methylocystis sp.
ATCTGCCGATCGGCTGCAAGCATCGCCTCACCAATCCCGGCAAGATCGATCTCGAGCTGATCGAGGTGCAGACCGGCTCCTATCTCGGCGAGGACGACATCGTCCGCTTTCAGGACGTGTATAATCGCGGATGAGCGGCGCCAGCGTCCCCGTCAAGATTTGCGGCCTCACGGAGCCGCAGACGCTCGCGGCGACCATCGCCGCCGGCGCCGATCTCGCGGGCTTCGTGTTCTTTCCCAAAAGCCCGCGCCATATCGATCTCGCCGCGGCGCGCGCGCTCGGCGAACAGGCGGCGGGACGGATCAAAAAGGTCGCGCTGACCGTCGACGCCGACGATCCGACGCTCGACGCGCTTGTCGCGGCGCTGGCCCCCGATCTGTTGCAGCTTCATGGCCAGGAGAGCCCGGCGCGGGTTGGCGCGCTCAGGGCGCGTTATGGTCTGCCGGTCATCAAGGCCATCGGCGTCGCGACGGCGGCGGACGTCGACGCCGCGCGCGCCTATGAAGGCGTCGCCGACTGGCTGCTCTTCGACGCCAAGCCCGCGCCGGACGCGGCGGTTCCCGGCGGCGCCGGCGTCGTTTTCGACTGGGATTTGCTGCGCAACATCAGCGCAAAAAACTGGATGCTGTCGGGCGGTCTCGATCCGGAAAACGTGTCAGACGCGCTGGCCCGGACGCAGGCTCCGGCAGTGGACGTGTCGTCGGGCGTGGAGCGCGCGCGCGGCGTTAAGGACGCGGAAAAAATCTCGGCTTTCGTCGCGGCGGTTCGCGCGCTTTCGCCCCGGCCCGCGACAGTCTAAAAGAACATCAAAACTGCGCGCCGGAGCGCGCGACCGACAGGACATTCGCCCGTGAACAAGCCGCTTCCCAACTCCTTCCGCGCCGGACCGGACGATAACGGCCGCTTCGGCATTTTCGGCGGCCGTTTCGTCGCCGAAACCCTGATGCCGCTGGTGCTCGATCTTGAACAGGCCTACGCCGAGGCCAGGAACGATCCCGCCTTCCACGCCGAGCTGACCAGCCTGCACACGCATTATGTCGGCCGGCCGTCGCCGCTCTATTACGCCGAACGCATCACCGAGCATGTGCGCGAGACGGCGGGCGAGGGTCTGGGCGCCAAGGTTTATTTCAAGCGCGACGAGCTCAATCACACCGGTGCGCACAAGATCAACAATGTGCTTGGCCAGATTCTGCTGGCGCGGCGCATGGGCAAGAAGCGCATCATCGCCGAGACGGGCGCCGGCCAGCATGGCGTCGCCACCGCCACCGCCTGCGCGCGCTTCGGCCTGCAATGCGTCGTCTACATGGGCGCGGTCGATGTCGAGCGGCAGAAGCCTAACGTCTTCCGCATGAAAATGCTGGGCGCCGAGGTGCATCCGGTCCAAAGCGGCGCGCGCACGCTGAAAGACGCGATGAACGAGGCGCTGCGCGACTGGGTGACCAACGTCTCCGACACGTTTTATTGCATCGGCACGGCGGCCGGGCCGCATCCCTATCCGGCGATGGTGCGCGATTTTCAATCGATCATCGGCAAGGAAACCCGCGTCCAGATGCAGGAGATGGAAGGACGACTGCCCGACTCGCTCGTCGCCTGCATCGGCGGCGGCTCCAACGCCATCGGCCTGTTCCATCCCTTCCTCGACGATCCCTCGGTCGAGATTTACGGCGTCGAAGCGGCGGGCCATGGCGTTCATGTGCCCAACGGCCATGCGGCCTCGCTCACCGGCGGACGCCCCGGCGTGCTGCACGGCAACCGCACTTATTTGTTGATGGACGACGATGGCCAGATTCTCGAAGGCCATTCGATTTCGGCCGGCCTCGATTATCCCGGCATTGGCCCGGAGCATTCCTGGCTGCATGAAACCGGCCGCGTCACCTATCTCAACGCCACCGACAAGGAAGCGCTCGCCGCCTTCCAGCTCTGCTCGAAGCTGGAGGGCATTATTCCCGCGCTGGAGCCCTCGCATGCGCTGGCCAAGGTCTTCGAGCTCGCGGCGCAAAAACCGCGCGATCATCTGATGGTGATGAATATGTGCGGCCGCGGCGACAAGGACATTTTCACCGTCGCCGAACATCTCGGCGGGATGTGAGAGAGGCGTCGGCTGACGCCTTTTGGTTTTATGTCGACCATGAAACACGACCCCCTCTCCCATCGGGAGAGGGTCGGCGCGTCGCGCCGGGGTGAGGGGTTTTTCCGTGCGCTTCCGAACCCTCGCCCGACGCCCCCGGCGCTTGTGACCCCTCACCCTGCGCCTTCGGCGCTTCCCTCTCCCCAGGGGAGAGGGGGGCTGCGACCCTGCGTCCGACGCCTGCGCGACATCGACGCGGGCGCGGATTTGAATAAGCTTCAGCCGTCCTTGCGTTTGACGAGTCCGGCGGCGATGGCGGCGAGAGTCAGCGCCGCGACCCAGCCGAAGATTTTTTCGAAGTAAATCATGGCTCCTGTCCAGCCGGAAAGTGTCAACCAACTTCCGTCAGAGACATGAGTCCATTTTGCAAATTCGCCGAGTTGCACAACAGGCAGGATTAAATCGAGCGAATAGGCCCATGGGTTGAATTGAGTTTTGGTTAGCGAACGATTTGCCGTTGTGAAATGCCCATAATTATCTTCGATAGCGTATACCGATGCGAGCACCAACCAGATCGCAACAGCGAAATATGCGATTTTTACCGGTCGATGGCCATAGCCGGAAAACCAGCCATAGAACCAGTGCAGCACATATGTGATTTGCTCACTGAGAGACTGCAAAAACGAAACATAATGACCCTCACTGTCGAGCTGTCCCCACTTTTCTGCCCATGACAGGAGAGCGCGCCGGTCCCCGATTTTTCCGGCGGCGCGCAATCGTTCCTCGCGCGCAATATCAACTTCAGCCGCCTCGCGGAAATGTCCCTGTTCGCGCAAAACTTTTGCGAGGTGTATCCATGGCTGGAGGGCGCAACTGTCGCCAGCAAGAAACTTCGGCTGTTGTTTTTCAAGCCATGCGATCCGGCTTTTTGCATCCAAGGGTGAGGACGCGGCGATGCGCTCATAAGTAAAGCCGTCGAGATCGAGTGATTGATCTGGCCAGCAGGACAAATCGTCGGCAAGGGTAGCGGCTTTTGCATGGGCAAAAGAAACTTTACCGTTTGCCTGAGCAGCCTTACGAAAGAATAGCGATCCTCCGATCCTTGCTCCGTCACAAATAAGCGCCGAGCCATCATCATCAATAAAATGACCACCGCAACAATCTAGATCGCCTCCGATGACTGCACCATTGAGGTTCACCCCTCCTACTGCTTGGAAGGGAGGAATATTGCTGGCCGCATCCGGGTGTTTCCTGATGAATACACTCCCACAAATTTTAGTGCCTTGGCAACTAATTGCCCGGCCGTTTTTATTTATGAAACATCCTCCAAAACAACTTAGATCTCCACCGATGGCGGCGCCAAGAAGGCGGACTTCGCCAGATGCATAAAATGGTTTGTAAAATAATTTTGACTCATTGAATTCAAAACAGAGAATTAAGTCACGTCCTATACTCGCTCCTTCACATGAGAAAGCTACCGCGCCCTCATTATGGAAGTCTCCACCGCTGCAATCTAAATTATGGCCGATATTGGCTCCAAGAAAGCGTACTTCTCCCCTCGCATTAAAACCTTTGTTACAAAAAACACTACCGCCGATATTGACTCCATCACAGGAAAGCGATCTTTCTTCATCGTTGAAAAAATACCCTCCACTGCAATCGAGATCACCACCGATCTTGGCACCGAGAAGTCGAACTTCTCCAGTTGATTGGAAGATTTGGTGCGAATCATTCGCCTTATCGACATCCGACCTAAAAAACACACTACCGCTAATAGTAAGCCCGTCACAAATTATCGCCGGACCGCTTTTATTCTCGAAGCAAGCACCGCTGCATACGAGAGAGCCGCTAATTTCTGACTCAGTAAGTCTGAATTCGCCAGTTGATTTTGCATTAACAAGCAAAATGCTACCATCTAGCTTCAATCGATTTGCGATAAACCCGGGAAAGATGGAGCCGACAAGCACAAGACTCCTTGCCTGAGAGTCCCGAAAAAGGGGGGGAGCCTGAAACCGGCAGTTAAAAAGCCTCAGTTGTTTTTCAAGCTTGGTGCCGTCGAACTCTAACATGCGGGGCTCTTCGCCCGTCGCCCCACCGATACAGGCCGCCGCCAACTGAACACCCTTTTCATGCACCGGCGCGTCGTCATCGCCGCCAAGCGCAAGAAAGCGGATCAATTCCGGTCGAACCAGATTTTCTGGCGTAGGCGCTTCGGGAACTCTTTCGCCAAGCACGCACACTTCTCCGCGCGCCGTGCAATCGATCAATTTATTTTCGGCCTCCGAGAGATTTTCGAAATCTTTCAGCGAGCGACCAAAAGCGCGTTTCGGCTTCTTGGCATTTTCATCCATCGACATCGCGAAAACCTGAGAAAATGTCCGGGGACTCGAACATTAAATCATAGCCCTTCCCGCTCCGCCCGCAACGCGCGGTTCCATTATTGCGCCGTCGTCATGCATTGGCGTTCGATCTCCCGCAGCCGGCGTCGGCGTTCGTCGTTGTCACTGACCGCATCAAGCCCCGTCGCGCGCGTCGCCTCCCGCGCCGTGCAGGCGCAGAGCGCGCGGCAGGCGTTTTTGCTTTCGCCATTCGCCACGCAGCGGCGTTCGCAGAGCGCGAGAAAGCCCGTCGGCTGCGGCGCCGGCGGCGCGACGTAAACAAGCGCCGAAAACAGCGCGAACAGCAGCGGTTGATGCAGCAGATAAATGCTGAGGCTGTGGCGGCCGAGAAATACGATCCCCTCTGCCAACGACAGAGAGTTGGCGCGCAGCGCCGGGGTGAGGGGTTTTTCCCTCGGCGCTTGTGACCCCTCACCCTGCGCCTTCGGCGCTTCCCTCTCCCTGAGGGAGAGGGGGGGCTGCGATCCCTCACCCTGCGCCCTCGGCGCTTGTGACCCCTCACCCGCCGCCTTTGGCGCTTCCCTCTCCCTCAGGAAGAGGGGGGCGAAGGCGACGCCCAGCAACAACGCGCCGGCCCAGGGAAAAAACGGCCGCCAGTCCTGCGTGAGCGTTTCGCGCGATCCGAGCCCGAGCCAGATGAGGCCGCTGGCGTTAAACGCCTCTGACGTCAGAAATTCCGGCGCGGCGAAACAAAACAGCGCGGCGGCGAGCGTCAGCGGCCAGGGCGCGCGCAAGAACGCCAGACCCACGAGGCTTGCCGCAAAGATGCAATGCAGAATGCCGAAAAACACATAGGCGCCGGGGAAAACCAGCCAGGTGCCGAACGTCACCAGCAAAGCCGCCGCCCCGACCCGCGCCAGTCGCCGCGCCGCCTGCGGCCAATGTATGTCATCGGCGTTGGCGAGCGCCAGCGCGACGCCGGCGATGAACAGAAAGGCGAAGGCGATGGCGTGGCCGAAAAATCTGACCTGCGGCGTCCAGGGAAGATTGGGCGGAGCGTAGCCGAAATGGCTGGCGTCCCACAGACCATGAAACACGATCATGGCGATCACGGCGACGCCGCGCGCCAGATCGAGCGTCCGCCAGCGCGGCGCGGTCATTTCGCCGTCTCGCCCTCGAAGTTGCCGAACACCATGTCCGGCGCCGAGAGATTGTGCCGCGACGGCAAATGGCGGCCGACCCAGACCTCGCTGGCGTTGGCGCCCTTGAAATCGATCACCGGGGCTTCCTCCCAGCCCTTGCCGCGCCGGCTGCGCCAGCCGACGAGGGCGGCGTCGCTCATGGTCTCCATGGTGTACATCGAGCGCAGCGCCGCGAAGGGACGCCCGCCGGGCATGGCGTCGCTGAAGGAGACGTCGAGCCGCAGTCGATCCTGATCGACGCTTTTCAGGGAAAGGCGCGCCTCGCCGCCGCGTTTGAATGTCAGCGTGAAGCTGCGCGTCGCCGGATCGAAGGCGATTTCCTGCAAATCGACGATCGGCCGCTCCTGCGTCTCCACCGGCCCGACGAGGAACGACGAGCCATAGGCCGTCCAGCGCATGTCCTCGAACGGCAGGGGCTTGGCGCGCCAGTAGCCGTCCGGCGGGTAGAAGACCATGATTTCCTCGGCGCGTTCGCGCCGCCACATCCACAACTGCACCATGTGCAGGCCGTGTTCGACATGGTCGCCGACGCGCACCGGCACGTCGTTTCCGCGCCAGAACGAGGGAAAGGTGAAGCCCGTCATCCAGATTTCCGGCGTCTCCCAGAAAGTGCGCCGGCGCGACTTAAAAAAAGCTTCCGGATTGTCCCGCAGATCGCAGCTCGACCAGTCCGGCGCCCAGCGGTCGGAGACGATGGTGTTGATGTAGGAGGGATGCACCGCCTGGATCTGCAACCGGCGCAGGCGCGGCGAGATGAAATCGAGTTCGATGTTGTCCTTCTCGGCGCAAAGCTCCGGCACCGAATTATTCTCGACGCGCACCTGCAATTCGTAGGTCGCGGCGGGCGCTCCGGGTTGCGCGAGACCGCGCGTTGTCAGGGCGAGTCCGCCAGCGCCGAGCAGAAAGCGGCGGCGCGACAGAAATGGATCGAACAGTTTCGTCACAGATGGGCGTCCGGGCGGGGGAGGCGGTTGGGTGCTGTCGCCCTTTAGCCTCCCGCTCGCGGGGACGCAAACGCCCGATGCGCCGATTATCCTAGATGCCGGCGAGCGGGTGCGACTGCCAGGCGCGCACCGACTGGCTGCGATGACGCCGCGACGGCGCGTAGGACAGCGCCCGCGATTTGCCGGCGCGGCTGGCGACATGGCGACGGCCGGAAGATTTCGCCGCATAACGGGCGCCATGGCGTTTTGAAACGCCAGCGTAACGTTTGCCGCCGCCGGGCGGCGAGCCGGAGATCGAGATGCTGCCGCCTTCGCTCTGGACGATGTGGTAGAGCGTCGCCGCATTGCCGGGCGACAGCCGCACGCAGCCATGGGACGCCGGCGAACCGAGCGCGCCGGTGGCGTAGGTGCCATGGATCGCATAGCCGCCCCGGAAGAAGATCGAATAGGGCATCGGCGACATGTGATATTTGCGGGAATAATGCATGAGCTGCATGCCGGTCGGCGCGAAGGAGCCGCGCGGCGTATAATAACCGGCGCGGGCGGTCGACACCGGCCAGGCGTAGCTGCCCTGCGATGAAGACACATACATGCGTTGCGACGACAGATCGATGTGAATACGGGCCGTGGCGTAGGCGGCGCCCATCAGGGCCAGCAACGCCCAGAAGGCAATGAAAAGCGATTTAAAACGCATTGACGATCTCCACGCTGGCGACGGGCAGGAAAGTTTCTCCCGGTCGCAACTTCCGGTCGAAGCTTTCCTCATTGCGTCGTCGTCGGCAACGCAAATAATCGATTAAGGTTGACGGGTAAGGATTGATTCGCCGGATGCTGGCCGGCGATGCTCGGAGAATGACGGCTGTGATGCGCGCCATAAGGGTCTTTTTCTTTTTGATCGGCCTCTTTTCGGCTTTGGGCGCCGCTTTCGCGCAGGACAAGGGGACGCTCGATCCCAAACCCCTGCCGCCGCTCGCCAACCCCTCCGATCCGGCGACGCCCGCCAAGGAGCTCTTCGGACGCGCGCGGGAAGCCGCGCCGCTGGAACCCGATCCGATCGGCTTCTATTCGCGCGGGTGCCTTGCCGGCGGCGAGCAATTGCCGATCAACGGCTCGCACTGGCAGGTGATGCGGCTGTCGCGCAACCGCAACTGGGGCCATCCCCGGCTGGTCGCCTTCTTGAAGAAATTCGCCCCCAAAGCGGCGACGGCGGCAAGCTGGCCGGGGCTGCTGATCGGCGACATGTCGCAGCCGCGCGGCGGGCCGATGCTGACCGGCCACGCTTCGCATCAGATCGGCCTCGACGCCGATGTCTGGTTGACGCCGGCGCCCAATCGCGAACTGACGCCGCAGGAGCGCGAGGAGATGTCGGCGACCGATATGGTGCGCGAGGATTTGCTTGATGTGCGCGAGGGCGTCTGGACAGACGGACAGCTGGCCGTCGTTCGCACTGCGGCGATGGACCCGCAGGTGCAGCGTATTTTCGTCAACGCCGCGATCAAGCGCGCCATGTGCCGGGCGGCGGCGGGCGAACCCTGGATGCGCAAGGTGCGTCCGATGTACGGACATAATTATCATTTCCATATCCGGCTTTTTTGTCCGGACGGTTCGAACTGTCGCGACCAGGACCCGACGCCGGCCGGCGACGGCTGCGACGCCTCGCTCGCCGCATGGTTCACCGACGAGATGCTGCATCCCAAGAAATCCCACAAGGTCTGGCCGCCAATGACTATGGCGAAATTGCCGGCGGCCTGTCAGACCGTGCTGCGGGCCCAGTAATCAGCCATCCGCATCGCCGGTCGGACAAGCGACTCCCGACCCGCCCAGACCGCAATAACCGCCGGGATTTTTGGCGAGATATTGTTGATGATAGGCCTCGGCGTAATAGAACGCCGGCGCCGGGGCGATCTCGGTGGTGATCGCGCCATAGCCCGCCCGCGTCAGCGCCTGCTGATAGCGATCGCGCATGACGCGCGCCGTGCGCAACTGCTCGTCGGTCGTCGCAAAGATGGCCGACCGATATTGCGTGCCGATGTCGTTGCCCTGACGCATCCCTTGCGTGGGGTCATGATTTTCAAAGAATGTCTTCAACAATTTTTCAAAGGGCATGATGGCGGGAAAATAAGCCACCCGCACCGCTTCGGCATGACCAGTGCGGCCGGTGCAGACATCCTCGTAGGTCGGGTTGCGCGTCGCTCCGCCAGCGTAGCCGACGGCGGTGACGTGCACGCCCTCGCCCAGTTGCCAGAATTTCCGCTCCGCGCCCCAGAAACAGCCCATCCCGAAAAAGGCTTCCTCACATCCAGCCGGCCATGGAGGATCGAGCGGATGGCCATTGACGAAATGGCTGAGTCCATGGGGAACGGGCGTTTCCCGGTGCGGCGGCGTTCCGCCCGGGCGGACGCCGGTCAACTTATCGAGCAGGGACATGTCTGATAGATAAGCCGCGTTCTACGCTCGCCAATAGCGTCGGCTGGCTTCGCGCTTTGCGCTGATGAAAATGAAAAGCGCAGCCAGGCCGGCGAGCGAGAGGCTCACCGGCAGCATCATGAGGCTGGTCAAGACCGGATCCCACAGCCATGTTGCGCGCGCGTAAATGGCGGCGCGCAGTCCGGCGTAAAATGACGGGAAAAGTTCTGAAATTCCGGTCTGGAGCGTGGTCACGGCCAGTTGGCCGCCGGCGATCGTGCGGGTGCCGTCGACGATCAACGCGATGAAAGCAGCCGCCAGCAGCACTTGCGCAAAAAAGCGGGTCAACAGCCTGAGCATGGCGGCAATCTAACCATCGTCCCCCGGATTACAAGCGGTCAGCATGCGGAGAGGGACGAAGACTCCAGGCCCAAATCAAAAGATATTTTTGGTAAATACATGTATTGACATTTTTGCGCGGGACAGTCAGCCTGAGCGCCATGACCACAACCAAAATCTTTAAATCCGGCAACAGTCTTGCTGTTCGGCTGCCGCATGAACTCGCTTTTCCGGAGGGTTGTTCGGTAACGGTTACCCGACAGGGCGACAGTCTCATTATCCGCCCGGCGCGTCTCAATATGCCTGCGCTTTGTGCGAGGCTGGGCGCGACGCCCCCTCCAGGCCCGCTGGCGCGCCCTGAAGCCCGGTCGCCGCGCCGCGTCTGGAGCGACGGGCAGACATGACGGGCTATTTGCTCGATGCGACGGTCGTGTTCGCCGCCGCCAGCGGCGAACAGGCGACCCTGGCGCGGCTGGCGGTGCTGGAGGCCGCCAATGTCGCGACCTCTGCAATCGTCTGGAGCGAACTCATGGCCGCGGCGCCCGGAAAAGACCGCCGACTGGCCGAAAATCTTCGATTGATCGGCGAGACTCTCGACCTTCTGCCCTTCGATCGCGTGTCGGCGGACGCTTATGGTGCGTTGATGCGCGAACTCGAGCCGAAACGACGCCGTGTGCTCGACCGAATGGTCGCGGCGCAAGCGTTGGCGCTCGGCCGGACGCTGGTGACGCTAAATATAGCGGATTATGTGGATATACGCGGATTGACGATTGAGGACTGGTCAGTCTAGTCCACATCCTCCACCTGCTCCGGTCCGCCGCCATAGATGCGCTGGGCCAGAGAAGCCTGCATGAAATCATCGAGGTCGCCGTCCAGCACGTCGCCGGGCGTTCCGGATGTGTGGCCGGTACGCAGGTCTTTAACCAATTGATATGGTTGCAGCACATAGCTGCGAATCTGGTGGCCCCAGCCGATATCCGTCTTGCTGGCCGCCACCTTGTTGGCCTCAGCCTCGCGTTTTTCAAGTTCCAGTTCGTAAAGTCTGGCGCGTAACATGTTCCAGGCGGTGGCGCGGTTTTTATGCTGGGAGCGCTCGGCCTGACAGGCGACGACGATGCCGGTCGGAATATGGGTTATGCGGATCGCCGAGTCCGTCGTGTTGACGTGCTGACCGCCCGCGCCCGATGATCTATACGTGTCTATACGACAGTCGGACTCTTTCACATCGATCTCGATCCGGTCGTCGACGACCGGATAGACCCAGACCGAGGCGAAGCTCGTGTGACGGCGGGCGTTGGAGTCGAAAGGCGAAATACGCACCAGGCGGTGAACCCCTGACTCGGTCTTGGCCCAGCCATGGGCGTTATGGCCCTTCACCAGCAGGGCGCCGGATTTGATCCCGGCCTCCTCCCCCGCCGTCTCCTCGATCACTTCGACCTTGAATTTCTTGCGTTCGGCCCAGCGGGCGTACATGCGAAACAGCATGCGCGCCCAGTCCTGGCTTTCGGTGCCGCCGGCGCCCGAGTGAACCTCGATAAAGGTGTCGTTGCCATCGGCCTCGCCCGAGAAGAGCGCCTCGATCTGACGTCTTTGAGCTTCCTTGAGAAGGGCTTTCAACGACTCGACGCCTTCTTTCTCGGTGTCGGCGTCGTTTTCGGCCTCCCCCAGCTCCACCAGCGTGACAGCGTCGTCGAGGTCGCGCTCAAGCTGGGAAAGAGCCCCCAGCTGCTCTTCGAGCTGGGTGCGTTCGCGCATCAATTTCTGCGCGGCGTCGGCGTCGTTCCAGAATGCGGGGTCTTCGGCCTTGACGTTCAGTTCGGCGAGACGGCGGGTGGCGGTCTCGACGTCAAAGATGCCTCCTCAGCAGTCCCACGGACTGCTCGATCTGTTCTTTCAGCGCTAGCGGCTCGGCGCGCATGACGTCGGGTCTTTCTATCTGGAGAACGGAGCGCGGCTCCGCAGGAATTCGGCGCGGAAACTAGGCCGGGCGTTCGGGCAAGTAAACCCGCGCCCGCCTCTGACGATCAGGTCATCACCACATTCACGGCGCTTTCCGGCAGCTCCTTGCCAAAGCAGCGCTGGTAGAATTCGGCGACCAGCGGTCGCTCCAGCTCGTCGCATTTGTTGAGGAACGTCAGGCGGAAGGCGAAGCCGACATCGCCGAAAATCTCGGCGTTTTCGGCCCAGGTGATGACCGTTCGCGGACTCATCACCGTCGAAAGGTCGCCGGCCATGAAGGCGTTGCGGGTGAGATCGGCGACCCGAACCATCTTGTTGGCGGCGTCGCGACCCTCTTTGGTCCCGGCGAAGGACTTAACCTTGGCGAGGACGATGTTGGTCTCGGCGTCGTGCGGCAAGTAGTTCAGCGTGGCGACAATCGACCAGCGGTCCATTTGTCCCTGATTGATCTGCTGGGTGCCGTGATAAAGGCCCGAGGTGTCGCCAAGGCCGACCGTATTGGCGGTGGCGAACAGGCGAAAAGCCGGATGCGGCCGGATGACGCGATTCTGGTCGAGCAGAGTCAGCCGTCCCGACACTTCGAGAACCCGCTGGATCACGAACATGACGTCCGGGCGCCCGGCGTCGTATTCGTCGAACACCAGCGCAACATTGTGCTGAAGGGCCCAGGGCAGGATGCCGTCGCGAAATTCAGTGACCTGTTTGCCGTCCTTCAGGACGATCGCGTCCTTGCCGACGAGATCAATGCGCGAGACATGGCTGTCGAGATTGACGCGCACGCAAGGCCAGTTTAGCCGCGCCGCCACCTGTTCGATATGGGTCGATTTGCCGGTGCCGTGGTAGCCCGTGACCATAACCCGGCGATTGTGGGCAAAGCCTGCGAGAATGGCGAGCGTGGTCTGACGGTCGAACAGATAATCGGGATCGAGGTCCGGCACATGTTCGCTGCGTTGGGAAAAGGCGGGAACGTCGAGGTTCGTGTCGATACCAAAAACCTGCCGCGCCGAAATACGGATATCTGGCAGATCCTCCAGGCTTGCGCCGCCATTAGCTGCTGCGACCAAAATAAATTCTCCGTTTTGCCGCGCCCGCGGCGGCGTCGCCACTCACGGCGATGGGTCTGAGCTGAGAACGTCAGACGAGCCGGGCGGCCCTGAGCGTCTTATAGGCGTGAATGATTTCCCGCAATTTTTCTTCACGGGAGCGATCGCCGCCATTTGCGTCCGGGTGAAGGCGTTTGACCAGTTCTTTGTAGCGATTGCGAATGGCCTCGGGGCCAGCCGTTTCGTCGAGGTCGAGTGCGTCGAAGGCGCGCATGATCATGGGCGAATAGCGCGGTTCGCGTTTCTGAGCCTGCGGCCTGCGGACGCCGCCGCGATACAGCCCGAGCGGATCCTCCGTCGGGCGACCCTCCTCACGAAATCCTTTGGCGCCGCGCCGTGTGCCCATCGTCCAGGTCGGCCGATGTCCGACCGTGGCGTCCTTGATGTAACGGGCGACGTCCGTATCTTTCATCCCATTGAAATAATTGTAACTTGCGTTGTACTCGCGGACGTGGTCCAGACAAAAGCACAAATATTGACCTTCGCGCAGCCGTCCCATCGGGGCGCGATAGGCCCCCTCGGCCTCGCAGCCAGGCGCATCGCAACGCATTGTCGTCGGACGTTTTTCCTCGCGCGGTTTGCGCTCGGCCCGGATACGGTCGAAGAGGGGCGAATTCAGATCCATTGTCTTTGCATTATGATGGGCGCGCGGCGCTTCGCAAGCGCCGGCGGAGAGTTATTTTTTTGCGCCGCGAAGAGGTAGGAAAAATGTCGCTGCAGCCAAAGACCCCTGTCCGGGCCGGGATCGAAGCCAAACTTAAGACGGCGCTAGCCCCGCAATTCCTTGAGGTGATAGACGAGTCGCATCATCACGCTGGTCACGGGCATCACCATCACCCGGATGGGGAAACGCATTTCAAGGTCGAGATCGTCAGCGCCGCCTTCGACGGCAAGAGCCGGATCGAGCGACATCGCATGATCAACGCCCTGCTTGCTGAGGAGCTGTCGGGGCGGGTTCATGCGCTGGCGATCGGGGCGCGCACACCTGCTGAGGCGAGGCAAACCTAACCAAAAATTTCGACCGTCTCGCCTTTGTTCAGTCGATCCATGATGGCGCGACAGGCGGGCGTAAGTTTTTTGTAATGGCGCGCAAGACACTCTTGCATGGGCGCGCCATAGCCGACGCCCTGGCAGTAACTTTCGCCATCGCCGCCGCAATCGCGGATTACCGCCCGCAGGCCCACAGCGTGGGCGGACGTGACTGAGGCCGTCGACGTAATCACGCCGAGGGCGAAAAACCCGAGTCGGGACCACATCCTGAAACTTCTCCGCATGCCATACTCCTGCGCAGGCTCAATGATTATCGACGGACCGCGACTGCGAAGGCTACAGATGCGTCGTCGACCGCTATGTGACGTCATTCCGTCGCTCACTAGGTGCGCGTTCTTTGCCGATCGATCTAAGATTATTCCTCCATGGATAACTGGTTCGTCGCAAGCCGTACGGCTGTTGCAAAAATGCAACTATGGTTAACGAAATGCGACTTGAAGAGAGTTTTCGCCTTTCGCGCGCTTGCGTCTACACGGCGCCTGCGAGAGTAATCGTGGCACAACTGTGACAAAATTTCGCTTCGTTCTGAAGACGGCGCGCTAAAAAACTTACGACCTGCACCACAAGGGGAGTCTCATGCGACGGTTTCTGTTGGCGTTTATTTGCGCGATTTGCGCAATCGGCGCTGTATCGACTTCAGCACTGGCGCGGCAAAACGCGCCGCAGCCGCAACCGGCCGCCGCCGATCCGCTGTCGGATTTATTCGGCGGTTTCGGCGACGCCATGACGACTGCGCCGCGCGGTCAGGACGGACGGCCGCAGGCTGTGGCGATCCCGCGCGAGGTCGTGTCCTACGACAATAAATACGCGCCTGGCACGGTCGTCATCTCGACCAGCGAACGCCGCATGTATTACGTGCTCGGCGATGGTCAGGCGATCCGTTACGGCGTCGGCGTCGGCAGACCGGGTTTCGAGTGGGCCGGGACCCGTTATATCTCCAGCAAGCGCGAATGGCCGGACTGGACGCCGCCCGTCCAGATGCTGAAGCGCCGTCCGGACTTGCCGCGCCATATGGAAGGCGGCGTTAACAATCCGCTTGGCGCCCGCGCTATGTATTTGTCGGGTTCGCTCTACCGCATTCACGGCTCCAACGAGCCGGAAACGATTGGTCAGGCGGTTTCCTCGGGTTGCATCCGCATGACTAACGACGATGTGATCGATCTTTACAACCGCGTGAAGGTCGGCACTCGCGTCGTGGTCACGCGCTAGAAGCGACAAGCGACGCCCTTAAGACTGGAATCGGCCGGCTGTCGCCGGCCGTTTCGATTTTACGCGATCACTTTTCGCCCGGACGGTCGCGATCAAGTCCCTTGTCGGCGAGCTCTGCGAGATAGGCGTCGAAACTTTCCGTCGCCGTCTCGCCCATCTGGCGCAGATAGCGCCAGGTGTAAATGCCCGTGCGATGCATATCGTCGAACTCGATGCGCACTGCGTAATTTCCAACGGGGGCGACGACGAGAATCGCCACCCGACGCTTGCCGCCGACCGTTTTTCTGTCGGCCGGCGAATGTCCCTGAACCTCCGCACTGGGGCTGCGCACGCGCAGCAGTTCGGCGCTGAGCGAAAATACGGCCCCGTCGTCAAAGGTCGTCCGCAGAGTCCGACCCTCGTCCAGCACGCGGATTTCGCTGGGCCAGGGGTCGACAGAGGTCGTCGGGGCCTTGCTTTCCTGCATACTGTCGCTCCTTCTCGTTGTCGGCGGAGGTTTTTGCGCTTTCCGTCGCCGCCCTGGCGAAATATATGAAGCGCAGGCCCAGCGCCAGAAAGCCGGCCTTGAACCGGATTTCAGGGAGAAAGCACATGCATGCGCCTAATGAGCGCCCTATCGCCGCGCCGTCGCCGCTGATCGATCCCTATGGCCGGGCGATCTCCTATGTGCGGGTGTCGGTAACGGACCGATGCGACTTTCGCTGCGTCTATTGCATGGCCGAACATATGACCTTCCTGCCGCGTCGCGATCTTTTGACGCTGGAGGAGCTTGACCGGCTCTGTTCGGCTTTTGTGGCGCGCGGAACAAAACGCTTGCGCATCACCGGCGGCGAGCCGTTGGTGCGTCATGATGTGATGCGGCTCTTTCGCTCGCTCTCGCGTCATCTCGCCTCCGGCGCGCTGGAGGAGTTGACGCTCACCACCAACGGTTCGCAACTCGTCCGCTTTGCGGCGGAGCTTGCCGATTGCGGCGTGAAACGGATCAACATCTCGCTCGACTCCCTCAATCCGGATCGGTTTCGCGCCCTCACCCGCACCGGCGATCACGCGCGGGTGATGGCCGGGATCGACGCGGCGCTGGCCGCCGGGCTTAAGGTCAAGCTCAACGCCGTGGCTCTGAAAGGCGTCAACGAGGACGAGTTCGAGGCGCTTGTGCGCTTCGCTCACGCCCGCGGCATGGACATGACCTTCATCGAAGTCATGCCGCTCGGCGAGCTCGACGGACCGGATCGGCTTGATCAGTATTTGCCGATGCAGGCGGTGCGGGCGCGATTGGCGCAATCCTTCACCTTGACCGACAGCGTCTATCGCACCGGCGGGCCAGCGCGTTATGTGACGGCGGCCGAAACGGGCGGACGGATTGGCTTCATCACCCCGCTGACCCACAATTTCTGCGAGAGTTGCAACCGGGTGCGCGTCACGTGCACTGGCGTCCTCTACATGTGTCTGGGTCAGGAGGACGCCGCCGATCTGCGGGCGCCGCTGCGCGCGACCGGGGACGACGGCCCCCTGCTCGCTGCGATTACGGCGGCTATCGCGCGCAAGCCGAAAGGGCATGATTTCGTCATCGACAGGACGACCCAGACGCCTGCTGTGTCGCGTCACATGAGCATGACCGGCGGCTGAGCCTCGGGCGCGCGCTAGCCGGGGTCAAGGCCCGCAGGCGATCGCGACGACTCTCCGGGAATGTCTGAAAGCGTCCACAGAAGTTCTTAATCTGCCGTTAAATTTTTTTGCGATGCGGCGCAACCAAAATGGGAATGGGGCGTTATCCCGGCAAGAATAAGGGCCAGCTGATCGATCCAGGTCAGGTAAAGGTCCAATGCTCTGTAAGGAGATCGCCATGGCCGTTACGCTCGATAATCCCTTCTCCAGTCGCACATCGCGCCTCGTTCTGGGCGGCGCCGTCGCCATGTGTCTTGTCGCGACTGTGACGGCCGCGCCGAGCGTCTCGACAGGAACTGCCCCGAAATCGCCCGTCAAAGCAGCGATCTCTCTTAACAGCGACGTCATTCGCCCTCTGGCGCCGGGAGCCGGCATTCGCGTCGGTCGCGCCTTTGACGGCGAGGATGAAGACTGCACGCTAGTCATGACGCCGACGACAGACGCCAAAGGCCGCACGACGTACGCCCGCGAATTGTCCTGCGTGAACTGACGTTCAAATCCATCGAATCCAAAACACTGGCGGAGGCGCCGAAAGGCCCTCCGCCTTTTCCTTTTCATTTCTTGCGACGTTGACGCTCCCGCGGCGCCTTCCTAGTGTGCCGGTCCGCCTGAGAGCGACAATTCCCAACCAGTCGAAAACGCCGAAGCCGATCCATGTCCGCGTCCCTCCCGTTGCCCCCTGAACTCGTTGAGGCCGCGCGCGTCTCGCCCGCCTGGCCGTTCGAAGAAGCCCGCAAACTCGTCAATCGCATCAAGACGAGCGGCCAGACCAGCGTGCTGTTCGAAACAGGCTATGGCCCCTCGGGCCTGCCGCATATCGGCACCTTCGGCGAGGTGGCCCGCACCAGTATGGTGCGCCATGCTTTCGAGGTCCTCACCGCTGGCCGGATCGCAACGCGGCTCATCGCCTTCTCCGACGATATGGACGGGTTGCGAAAGGTTCCCGACAATATTCCAAACAAGGAACTGGTCGCTGCGCATCTCGGCAAGCCGCTGACGCAGGTGCCGGACCCGTTCGGCACGCACGAAAGTTTCGGCGCGCATAATAATGCGCGGCTGCGGGCCTTTCTTGACGCCTTCGGCTTCGACTACGAATTCGCTTCATCGACTGAGTATTACAAAAGCGGCCGTTTCGACGCCGCGCTTAAACACATGCTCGAATGCTACGACGCGGTGATGCGGATAATGCTGCCGACGTTTCGCGAGGAGCGCGCGTTGACCTATTCGCCGTTTCTGCCGATCCATCCCAAAACCGGCGTCGTCATGCAGGTCGCGCTGACCGGCTATGACGCTGGCGCAGGAACGATCGACTGGGTCGATCCTGATAGCGGCGAGCGCTTCACGACTTTGGTGACGGGCGGTCACTGCAAGCTGCAGTGGAAGCCAGACTGGGCGATGCGCTGGTATGCGCTCGGCGTCGATTACGAAATGGCCGGCAAGGATTTGATCGACTCCGTGAAAGTGTCCGGCGCGATCGTTCGCGCGCTGGGCGGCCAGCCGCCGGAGGGATTCAATTACGAATTATTCCTCGACGAAAAGGGCCAAAAGATTTCGAAATCGAAGGGCAATGGCCTGACGATTGAGGAATGGCTCACCTACGCAAGTCCGGAAAGTCTGGCGCAGTTCATGTTCCAGAAGCCCTCGGCCGCGAAGCGGTTGTCCTTCGACGTCATTCCGCGCGCGGTCGATGATTATCTGAGTTTTCTCGACTCCTACTCGCGTCAGGACTGGAGGCAGCGTCTGGGCAATCCTGTATGGCATATTCACGCCGGCGATCCGCCGTCGGCCGAAGTGCTCCTGCATACTGGCGAAAGCAAGGGGACCGCGATTTCTTTCGCCATGCTGCTCAATCTCGCCGCCGTCGCCAATGCGGAAGACCCGGCGGTGCTGTGGGGATTCCTGCGACGTTACGCGCCAGCGGTGTCGCCGGAAAGTCATCCGCGTCTCGACAAGCTTGTCGGCTACGCCGTCGCCTATTTTCGGGATTTTGTCCGACCGGCGAAGAGCTATCGCGCCGCCGACGATACTGAACGCGGCGTCTTGCAGCAGATCGACGCCATGCTGGGCAGTCTTGCCAGCGACGTGAGCGCCGAGAGCATTCAGACCGGCCTTTACGATGTCGCGCGCGCCGTGCCGCGCTATCAGGATCACGAGGCCAAGGGCGCGACGCCGGAACGCCCCGGCGTCTCCAACGATTTCTTCAACATGCTCTACGAGGTGCTCCTCGGCGAAAAGCGGGGGCCGCGTTTCGGCTCCTTCGTCGCGCTCTATGGCGTCGCCGAGACGCGCAAGCTGATTGCGGATGCGCTCTCCGGCGCCTTTGTGACGCCTGCTGGCTGATGCGCGTCGCCGACGTCGATATTCTGATCGTTCCGGGATGGCAGGGTTCAGGCCCCGCGCATTGGCAAAGCCGTTGGGAAACGAAACTGTCGAGCGCGCGCCGCGTCCATCAGATCGACTGGGAACGCCCGCGTCGCGTCGATTGGGAAGAAACGCTGGCGCGGGCGATCGCGGAGTCTCGGCGTCCGGCGGTGATCGTCGCGCATTCGCTGGGCGTCGCGACGTCTCTTCACGTCGCGCGTCGCGCAAGCGACACGATCGCCGGCGCTTTTTTTGTTGCGCCGCCATCCGAACAGGCGGTGCGCGAATTGCCGTGCGTCGATGCGGATTTTCTGCCCTATCCACGGGAGCCCTTGTGGTTTCCGACGGTGCTGGTCGGCAGCGCTAACGATCCCTATGCCGATGCGGCATTTGCGCGAGAGCTGGCGGATGATGTTGGCGCGCGCTTTATCGATGCGGGCGACGCTGGCCATATTAATGTCGAGAGCGGACATGGGCCCTGGCCGGAAGGGTCGCTTGCCTTCGCACATTTCCTTTCGAGACTTTAGGACATGTTGAGACGCCTGTTCTCTCTCGTCGGAGTCATGGCTATCCTCCTCAGCCTGACGAGTGCGAGCGCGCATGGCGACGTCATTGCGTGGAGAGCGTCATCGACAAACGCCGACGCATTGCATGCCCAGCTCAGGATCGATGCGCGAGTGGTCGATCTCGATTTCCAAACCATCAAACCCGCCGCGCCGCAACATAATGCCTCGCTCTTGATCGAAACAGGAAACAGCAACGCATTGGTCCCGGTCGCGATAGCCCGCAAGATGACGATGGCGACGATCAATCTGTCGCATCTTTCCGATACCTTGCGTGGACCGGCGCTCCGCGATCTGATCGGAAAACTAAAAAAAGAAAGCGACGCAACGCGCGTTCTTGCGCATGGCGATACGGCGACATCACCAACCCTGATCGCTAACGCTGCGCTTTTTGATGGGCTCCTTGTCGAAAACATATCGCCGCCATCGTCACTGAAAGCGCCTCGACTGATCGCCTTGATGGACGGCGATGGGTTGACGAAAACCCTTTCCGTCATGAACCCCGGCGGAACGTCGCCTACCAATCACCGACGTTTTTACCTCACGACGACGCCGCTCGCGTCTATGGGCGCGGATGCGTCATGCAAAAGCGCCATCTATTCCGGTTCCGCCGATCCGGCGCGACGCGCCTTGCTTGTCATGCTTGAGGACTGGCTGCGCGGCTTGCAGCCGCCGCCATCCCGTTTTCCCGGCGTTTCCGATCTGGCGCCGGCGCATCTGTTGGTCTGGCCTAAAATTCCAAATCTGCCGCCGCCGGTCGCCGATGACCGGGAGCGGGTGAGGATCGATGTCGACGGCAATGAAACATCAGGCTTGCGGATGCCCGATCGCCTCATGCCGGTCGCGACATTCGTGAACGTCGACGCTCATGACGACAAAACGGTAAAGCCATGCCATGGCGTAATGGTTCTTCCCTTTGCTGCGACGCGCGCCGCGCGTGACGCGAATCATGATCCGCGTCAGTCGCTTGTTGAGCGTTATGGATCGCGGGCCTATTTTGTCGCGACATTGCGCGTGATCGCCGACAAGCTCGTGCGTGAAAAATTACTGTTGCCGCAAGACGCCGACGCCTATGTCGCCGCCGGCAAGTCCGCGCCATTTTGATCTAGGGATTAAACCACCAGAATCCGGCGTTGAGATAGGTTGCGAAAGACACCCATGCCGCATAGGGGATGAGACACCAGGCTGCGATTGAATCAAGCGGCCGGAACAAAATAATGGTTGCGATAATCAGCGCCAGCATCGGCAAAATCGTTAGCAAACCCAGCGCCGGACTATGCGCGCCGAAAAAGGCGAAAGACCATGCGGCGTTTAAAGCAAGTTGCAGCAGGAACACAATGAGGGCGCGACCGCGTCCGGGCGTCGCCGGCCCGAGCCGTAACACACGATAACAAGCGACCGCCATCAGCACATAAAGCAAAGTCCACACTGGACCGAAGATCCAGTTCGGCGGCGTTAGCGGCGGCCTGTACAGGCTTGCATACCAGGTCGGGATATTGGGAATGGTGGCCATGTTGCCGAGACCGCCAGCGAGAAAGACCGGCGCCGCGGCAATCAGGGCGTCGAGAAACGGCGGACGCGTTCTTTCGTTCCCACTGCTGCTCATGTCGATCAAACCTCTCGCAGCTAACAGGCTCATGAATCCTAGCGCGTGTTTAGTTGATCGCCGACGGATTGTAACGGTTCGCCAATCGATTGAAGGTGATCGCCAAGATTTTCACGCGTGCGCGGATCGACAATCGCAAACGGCGCGGACACCGCAACGCCCGCCGCCGTGCCGACAGTCGATACCGCGCCGGCGGCGACGAAGCCAAGTTTCTGGCCGACGCCGGCGTGGCCGTCGTTAAGAGACTGACCCGAGGCAAGGCGAGCGCCGATCGAACGCACGACCTCCGGCGATTGGGCGAATTTGCCATGGCCGAGTCGATCGGGAGAGTCGACGTCCGTCAGATCGACAACGGTAATCCGCTCCTTGTCGAGCTGATCGCGATAGGGCTCGGCGTCTTTATCGACTGCGCCGAGGCGCGGTTTGTTGCCCCACACGCGTCGCGATACGGCAAGAGCCTCGTCATCGCGTGAAATGAAGAGGGTGAACAACGACGGTTTGGCGTCCATCGAAAGGATCTGCCGGCGGAACACATCGAAGTCGACATCGGGCGCGGCCAGCATGATATTCTTGATCTTGGGGGGAAGGCCTTTGTTGCGGATCGACATCTGCCGCAAGGCCTCCAGCGTCACCCAGTTGCCCATCGAGTGCGCAAGGATGGAAATTTCCCCGACATTGGGATCGCGCGCAAGGAATTGCAGAACATTTTCCAGCGCGTCGCGGGAGAAATTCGCGCTCTCGTGATCGTAGCCATATTGCAGGAGGTTGCCGCGTGACGGCCAGGTGAACAGGACAGGGGTGATCCTGGCGTCCGAGTCGTGAGCGATCTGCGCAAAACGATAGACCGCCTCCTCGAACTTGGTGTTGAAACCATGCACGAAGAGCAGGACCTGCCGTTTTGGCGTGTTTCGAATTCGACTGTCGAACGCCGCGATCGCCTGATCCTTGCTCAAAACGCGAGCTTTAACCGTGGTGAATTCCCGCGTCGGATCGGGAGTCTGTTGGGCGGGCCACTGCACTTCTCCGGCCGTGCGATTTTGCGGGATCGAGACGGCGATGTCCGCGTAGGAGACATGATCGCCGCGTTCGCCCGAAAACATCACGCCGGGCTCCGGATCCTCGCTGCGGGTCGTGACGACCAGCATGTTGACGAGATCAGTTCCGGGAGGTTGCGTATGAACCGGCAGCAGAACGCCATGCGGACGACCGCCGCACCCCGAGAGGGCGGCGAGGAAAAGCGCCACAAAGAACAGTCGCGCAGGTAAGGATCGTCTTGAGATCATGAGAGGGGGACACAATGCCGACGTGAAAAAGCTTCCACGTCATTCTAGGCGCAGATGCGTCCGCAATATGACCGTCTCCGCGCGCCGGCGGCGCGCGGGCGGGTTTTTTTGGTGTTGCCGTTTACAGCAGATTAACCCGAAAACGCCGGGCCAGTTCGAGACGGGTCCACGGCGGAATCATTCAGGTGCGAGGGTCAGGGCTTTCTCGATGTCAGCGAGCGGATGGCGCGTCAGATCCTTGCCCAGTTCGCCCGCGACCTTTCCTTGCGCTTTTTTCGACAGATCCTTTCGAATCTCGCCAAGGGTCTTCGGCGGCGCCACGATTACGATTTCGGAAAACTCTTCTGATTCCGCGCCGGCGTTGATCCGCTCGGCGATCGCGCGCGCGAAGCGCTCTTCCCCGATCTCATGCCAGTCCGAGTCGCCAACGGCGCTGCGGGCGCCGCCAACCGACGCAAAGGCGCGACCGGGGCGGTCCGTTCCTTGATTGCGCGTAGCGGGGTTTTCGTCGACACGGCTTTCAAGGACCCGCAAATCTAGCAGATCTGGCGATCCTTTATTAATGAAAAACAATGCTTTTCGACCGTCTCCGACCACAACCCAGGCGTCATTGCGCACGACAATCCGTTCCATGTCGCTCTCCCTTCGCTCATGTTCGAAAGAAGATTTGATTTCGCCATCCAGGAACGACAAGAGGACGGATTGTCGCCGTCGCCATTCAGGCGGGGACGTTCTGGCCGGCTTTCCCGATAAGTGAGGGGCGATTTCTGGCGATGGTAGTTTGCGGAGCAGCGCGGGAGACGGCGGTCCGGTTTGCAAGGCGTCGTTCGTTAATCGCCCATGTCATGAAGCAGAGACCCGCGATAACGCCCAGGGCGGTATAAGGCTCGCCGCTCGGTATGGGAAAAGCTCCGAAGTCCGGCGCGCATTCCCGGGCGTAAACGCAGGCGTCAGACCAGTCCTGCAGCCAGTTTTTGATCGCTTCCATGTTGGCCTCCGACGGTAGCGATGATCAGAGACGCTTTGAATTGTGCGTCGCAATATAAATTATATTGTGCATCGCAAAAATAACGCCAGAAAAAATTTGTCGCACCGGGCGAGATTTTCATAATAAATTGTTTTTATTATAAATAAAAATTTATGTCTATGTCTTTCCTGCAAAAGAAAACGGCCCGACGCACGACGCCGGGCCGCAAAACATCTCCGACTTTTGGGTTGATCAGCCTTCGAGCAGGCGCCGGGCGATGACCTGCGCCTGAATCTCCGCTGCACCCTCGAAAATATTCAGGATGCGGGCGTCGCACAGCACGCGCGAGACTGGATATTCGAGGGCGAAGCCGTTGCCGCCATGAATTTGCAGGGCGTTGTCCGCCGCCGCCCAGGCGACGCGGGCGCCGAGGAGCTTGGACATGCCGGCCTCCAGATCGCAGCGCTTTCCCTCATCCTTTTCGCGCGCGGCGAAATAAGTGATCTGGCGGGCGATGTGGATCTCGACCGCCATCGACACGATCTTGTTGAAGACGCGCGGGAATGCAAACAGCGGCTTGCCAAACTGGATACGCTCCTTGGCGTATTTCAAACCGAGGTCGAGCGCCGACTGGGCGACGCCCAGGGCGCGCGCGGCGGTCTGGATGCGCGCCGACTCGAAGGTCTCCATGAGCTGTTTGAAGCCCTTGCCTTCCTCGCCGCCCAACAGATTCGCGGCCGGAACAGAGAAGTTGTCGAAACCGATCTCGAATTCCTTCATGCCGCGATAACCGAGCACCTCGATCTCGCCGCCCGTCATGCCCTCTGCCGGGAAGGGATTTTCGTCCGTTCCGCGCGGCTTCTCCGCGATCAGCATCGAAAGGCCCTTGTAGCCCTTTTCATTCGGGTTGGTGCGCACCAGCAGGGTCATGATGTCGGCGCGGACCGGATGGGTAATCCAGGTCTTGTTGCCGACGACCTTGTAAACGTCGCCTTCCCGGGTGGCGCGGGTGCGCAGTCCGGCGAGATCGGAGCCGTTATTGGGTTCCGTGAACACGGCCGTCGGCAGGATTTCGCCGCTGGCGATGCCGGGCAGGAATTTCTTTTTCTGCTCTTCGGTGCCCCCGACAAGGATCAGTTCGCCGGCGATCTCGGAGCGTGTGCCCAGCGAACCGACGCCGATATAGGCGCGCGACAGTTCCTCGGAGACCACGCACATGGCGATCTTCCCCATGCCGGAGCCGCCATATTCCTCCGGAATCGTCAGGCCGAAAACGCCGAGTTCGGCGAGGCCAGAGATAACTTCAAGCGGGATGTAAGAGTTTTTGGCGTGCCAATCCTGCGCATAGGGCGTCACATTGGCGGTGGCGAATTTGCGCATTTCGCTGCGGATCGCTTCAAGAGTCTCGTCAAGACCCGACGCGCCAATGGTCTCGGCGGCAGCGTGATGATCGATCAGTTCGGCGAGACGCGCCCGTTTTTCTGGCGTGTTGCCTGAGAGGATCAGGCTGTCGACGGCGGGCGGACGACGGGCGGCGATCTGTTGCGCCGAAAGGCCAAAGTCGGTGAGACGGACCGTTTCGCCCTGGCTCATCGGAATGCCGCCATAGACCTGCGCCAGCAACTCGGCATAGCCGATATGGTTCAGCAGCTCCTCGGTCTCGCCAAAGGCGCCTTCCGCCTGAAGGCGCTCGGCGTAGGCGATCAATTCGCGAAGACCCTGAACATAAGTGGCGAACCAGGCGAGACCATGAGCCGCGTGCTGATCGGCCTCGAACAGCTCGTTGGCGATCTTGCCGTCCCGCGACACGCGGGCGCGCAAGCTCGCGAGCGCGTCGGTGTAGAGCCCCTCAACGGCGGCAAGCGCGGTTTTGGCCTCGTTCATCCAGCTCTCGGGTTCGATTTTTAGCGCGACGACTGCGTTCATTGTTTTTTCCTCACAGAAAGCGCCTGATACAGGATCTGGGGATGGATGGGCGGGCGCCTTGGCCGACGTGTCCGTCGCCGCGCCGCCCCCGACAAATGTTCGGAAGAATGTGGAGATAGTCTGGATCATCTGAGGGTCCGCAAACTCCCGAATTCTGATGTCTTCATGCCGCCATTTTTGCCGCAGCGCAACCTTTCCGGCTGCGCCGGCTCATCGCGGTCGGGGCGTAGTTCTGTTCCAAGGGAGTAGAGCCGAACCGCCCAGCCGACCGTGATGCAAAAAAGGCGCGGCGGTTCCCCGTCGCGCCGGTTGAGAGGCGTTGTTGACTCTCTCCTATTTCGCCTTGTAGGCCTCAACCACATCCTCAACGGTGTGGAGGCCGGGTTTTGGCGAATTTACCAGCACCGCCATGTTACCGGGCGCATGCTCGTTGCGCCACATTTTCATATGCGCCTCCGGTATCATGTCCCAAGCCAGAACTTCCGACATGCAAGGGTCGATCCGCCGGTCAATGACGAACTGGTTGGCGGCGGCGGCCTGTTTTAGATGAGCGAAATGCGAGCCCTGAATGCGTTTCTGGCGCATCCATACGTAACGCGCGTCAAAGGTAAGATTAAAGCCGGTGGTGCCGGCGCAAAACACAACCATGCCGCCGCGCTTGGCGACCATGCAGGAGACCGGAAAGGTCGACTCGCCGGGATGTTCGAAAACGATGTCGACGTCCTTTTTGCCGGTGATGTCCCAGATCGCCTTGCCAAATCTGCGGGCTTCCTTGGTCCATTCGTGAAATTCCGGGGAATTGACCTTGGGCAATTGACCCCAGCATTTGTAGTCCTTGCGGTTAATCACGCCCTTGGCGCCAAGGGACATCACATAATCGCGCTTCGTGTCGTCCGAGATGACGCCGATGGCGTTGGCGCCCGACGCCGCGCAGAGTTGGACGGCGAAAACGCCGAGGCCGCCCGAGGCGCCCCAGACCAGAACGTTATGGCCGGGTTTCAGCTCGTGCGGCTCATGGCCGAAAAGCATGCGATAAGTGGTGGCGAGCGTCAGCGTATAGCAGGCCGCTTCCTCCCACGTCAGATGTTTGGGTCGGGGCAGAAGCTGACGATCCTGGGCCCGACAGAACTGGGCGAAGGAGCCGTCCGGCGTTTCGTAGCCCCAGATGCGCTGCGATGTCGAATACATCGGGTCGCCGCCATTGCATTCTTCGTCGTCGCCATCGTCCTGATTGCAATGGATGATGACTTCATCGCCGACTTTCCAGCGCTTGACCTTGGACCCAACCGCCCACACAATGCCCGATGCGTCCGAGCCGCAAATGTGGAAGGGGTTCTTGTGACCGTCGAACGGTGAGATCGGTTCGCCAAGTGAGGCCCAAACGCCATTATAGTTGACGCCGGCCGCCATCACGAGAACTAGCACGTCGTGACTGTCCAGCTCCCATGTCGGCAAAACCTCGAGCTGCATCGCCGTCTCCGGCGGCCCGTGCCGCTCCCTGCGGATCGCCCAGGCGTACATGTTTTTAGGCACATGGCCGAGCGGCGGGAGTTCGCCCAGTTCGTAAAGGTCTTTTTTCTCGCTCAAGGTCAGGCTCCGGTCTCAGAGTGCAGCGCATCAATTCGGGCGCGTTTTATAATGCGCCGCTTCTGGCCCGAATAGCCCTAAAATACCAATGGGTCGGTCATTTTTTCCAATGAATGAGACCGGCCCCGGTTCTGGCCGGGGTCACTTGCGCCGCCGACCAAGACGGCTTTGGTCCAACCGCAACAGGGTCGCTTTTGCGTTGCGGCAGCTTGTCAAAACAGGGTCATGTGCTATCGCAGCGAATGGAGGAGAAATCCATGAACGACATGTCCGCCCCACGCCGCGACAAGCCCTGGATGTTTCGCACCTACGCCGGTCACTCGACCGCCGCCGACTCGAACCGTCTCTATCGCACCAATCTCGCCAAGGGTCAGACGGGTCTCTCCATTGCTTTCGATTTGCCGACCCAGACCGGCTACGACAGCGACCACATCCTGTCGCGCGGCGAGGTCGGCAAGGTCGGGGTGCCGGTGTCGCACCTGGGCGATATGCGCACCTTGTTCGAGGGCATTCCGCTGGGCGAGATGAATACCTCGATGACCATCAACGCCACCGCCGTGTGGCTGATGGCGCTCTACATCGCCGCCGCCGAGGAGCAAGGCGTCCCGCGCGCCAAATTGCAGGGCACGACCCAGAACGACATCATCAAGGAATATCTCTCGCGCGGCTCCTATGTGTTTCCGCCGAAACAGTCTCTCCGCCTGACGCAGGACCTCATACTCTTCACAACGAAGGAATGCCCGAAGTTCAACCCGATGAACGTCTGCTCCTATCATTTGCAGGAGGCGGGTGCGACGCCGTCGCAGGAATTGGCCTATGCGCTCGCCACCGCCGTTGCGATCCTCGATGGCGTGAAGGCGTCGGGCATGCCGGAAGAAGATTTCGCACAGGTCGTCGGACGCATTTCCTTCTTCGTCAACGCGGGCATGCGTTTCATCACGGAACTGTGCAAGATGCGCGCCTTCACCGAACTTTGGGAAGAAATCACGCGCGATCGCTATGGCGTGAAGGACGAAAAATTGCGTCGCTTCCGTTATGGCGTGCAGGTCAATTCCCTGGGGCTTACCGAACAACAGCCGGAAAACAACGTCACCCGCATCCTGATTGAGATGCTGGCGGTGGTGATGTCCAAAAACGCCCGCGCACGCGCCGTGCAGTTGCCGGCGTGGAATGAGGCCCTTGGCTTGCCGCGTCCCTTCGACCAACAATGGTCGCTGCGCATGCAGCAGATCATGGCTTATGAGACCGATCTGCTCGAATACGGCGATATTTTCGACGGAAACCCTGAGATCGCGAGGAAGGTTGCGGCGCTCAAGGACGAAGCCCGCGCCGAACTGAAGAAGATCGACGAGATGGGCGGAGCCGCCGCCGCCGTCGAGACTGGCTATATGAAGTCGAAATTGGTCGAGGCGAACACCGCTCGTCTTGAGGCCATTGAGGCAGGAGAACAAACTGTCGTCGGCGTGAACAAGTTCAAGGAGGGCGAACCTTCACCGCTGACCTCGGGCGAAAACCAGATCATGGTCGTTCCCGAACACGTCGAGGCTGACCAGATTGCGCGCCTGAAGGCATGGCGGGCGCAGCGTGACGAGAAGAGGGCGCAAGCGGCCATCGCTGAGCTGGAGCGCGCGGCGAAGGAAGACCGCAATATGGTCGAGCCATCCATCGCCGCCGCGAAAGCTGGCGTCACCACCGGCGAATGGGGTCACGTGCTGCGCGGCGTCTTCGGCGAATATCGCGCACCGACCGGCGTTTCCTCCACAGCCCGGCAGGTCGGCGGCCAGCTCGACGCCGTGCGCAGCGAGGTCGAGCGCGTGTCGCAGAAGCTTGGCCAGCGCGCCAAATTTCTTGTCGGAAAGCCGGGCCTTGATGGTCATTCCAACGGCGCCGAGCAAATCGCCGTTCGTGCGCGCGATGCAGGCTTCGAGGTCATTTACGCAGGTATTCGCTCGACTCCGGCCGAACTGGTCGAGACCGCGAAAAAAGAAGGCGTACACTGCGTCGGTCTCTCGATCCTCTCGGGGTCGCATGTCACCCTCGCGCATGAAGTGATGAGACTGATGAATGAGGAGGGCTTATCGGCGCCGCTCGTCGTCGGCGGCATCATTCCGCCGGCCGACGAAAAGCTGTTGCTCGACTCGGGTGTAGCGGCGGTTTATACGCCGAAGAATTACGATCTGAACAAGATCATGACCGACCTTGCGCATATCATCGAAAAGGCCGCCGTTTAGGCGGCGCAGGCAGGACATCGGGAGCTAAACGGTGCTCCGGCTCATCTATTTCAGCACGGCGCGTCTGGGCCTTGGCTCCGCCGATCTCGAAAACATTCTCTCCCGCGCCGTCGCCCATAATCTCGCGCACGGCGTTACCGGCATATTGCTGTTCAATGGCCTCAATTTTCTTCAAGTTCTGGAGGGTCCCCGCCGGACCGTCGAGGAGCTTTACAAGAAAATTGCGCAAGATCCCCGGCATACGGGCGTGACTTTGATCAAGACCGAGGAGATCGACGCGCTTTCCTACCCCGAGTGGGGCATGAAGCTGAAAGATCTCGACTCCGATCTTGGCGCGAACAGCCTGCTGCGGCTCAATCAGGAAATCGCCGACGCGCTGGTCGATGCGTCGCGCGCGGACGTGAAGAAAATGATCGAGGCTTTTTTATCTCTGAATTAGAAATCCCCTCCCCCGCAGATCCGGAGAGGGTCGTGAAGCATGAATGAAGGTCGTCGGCGACAAGGTTGTGTTTTGCAACCCTTAAAACACAATCCCCGGGGCGTCCCTCATTCGCTGGCTGGTTCCTCCGGCGGCGCGCGCCATTCACCTGTGTATCGGGATGGCTTATGGTTTCAGCGTCCACTGGCTGTTGCCGTCGCGCCTGGGTTGCTCCGCACCGCCGAAAGCCTGTGATGATGCTTTGGGATTTTTCGTGTCTCTCATTGCTACGGACTGCGATTGGAGGATTAACCAGCTCGGCTGAACCTTCACCCTGTTCCAGTGCGGCTGGGTTCTTCGGCGGCGATATTTGGTCACGGGCTCGAAATTGCTGGACCACGCAAGACGAGGCAAACGTCGGCGTTTGATCAAGCCGCTGAAGCTCTTTCATCAGGCGATGGCCTCGCCTTTGCGCTCCATTAACCATATTCGCGCAAGATAGGCTGGCATCCGACCGAAAGCCGGAGCTTGGCAGTTTTTAAAGGCCCGGGAGAAGACATGGCGACAGCTTGCACCAATGGTCTCGATACGGGGTTCGTCGATCTCGGCTACATGAAGGTCGCTGCGCTCGGCGTCGTGCAGGGGATCACGGAATTACTGCCGATCTCATCGACCGCGCACATGCGGATCGTGCCGGCGCTGCTGGGCTGGAAGGACCCCGGTTCGGCGTTCTCCGCCGCTATGCAACTTGCCGCTCTCGCTGCCGTCGTGAGCTATTTCTGGAGCGATATTCGCAATATCGTTTTCGGCTCGATTCACGCGCTGCGTACGCGCGATTTCGGCGACTGGAACTTTCGGTTCGCTATCTGGATCGCGTTGGCGACCGTGCCCATCGGCCTCGCCGGGCTGTTGCTTTCACATACGCTGAACGCCTGTGGTTCGCCGCTGCGCACTTTGCCGGTTATCGGCGTCTCCTGCATCGTGATGGCGGCTCTGCTCGCTATCGCCGAATTTTATTGCAATCATTCTCGATCACTCGATCATGTATCGCTCAAGGACGCGATGATCGTCGGTTTTGCGCAGGTCGGGGCACTGATCCCCGGCGTCTCGCGCTCGGGCTCGACACTGACGGCGGCGCTGTTTCTCGATCTTAAACGCGAGGAGGCGGCGCGCTTTTCCTTCCTGCTCGGCTTGCCGGCGATCGCGCTCGCGGGATTAAAGGAGCTGTGGGAGCTGCACAAGGCGCATCTTGACGCGCATGGCTGGTCGGTGTTGTCGCTTGGCCTTCTCGTCGCTTCAATCTCCGCTTTCGCAGCCATTTGGGGTTTGCTACGAATCCTGGAGCGCTTCTCGGCCTGGCCCTTCGTCGTTTACCGCGCCTTCATCGGCGTGGTGCTGCTGATTGGATTTTACTCAGGCGTGCTGGCTTGATCGACGCGCAAAAAACATTGCGTATTTCGATTATCGAAAGTCTGGGCGCAAGCTTAACTCCTGCTTTGCTCCGCATGTATAGCGTTTGTGCTATTTTGTAATTTATTCCGCCGCCTCGCGCAGTTGCGCGCGAACGACTGTGCGTAGATCGTCGATCGGGGCAAGCCGCTCGCCATTTTCATAATGCCAGAAGCTCCAGCCGTTGCAGGCTGGTAGTCCTTGCGCCAGCGCGCCAGTTTTGTGAATTGAGCCCACAAAGCCCGACAACGACAGGGCCCCGTCTGCGCGAACAATGGCGCGGTGCCGTTTTTTCGTATCGGTCAGAATCGCGCCAGGCTTGATCAAGCCGGCTTCAACGAGACTGGCGAAAGCGATGCGCGGTTCTGTACGCTTCGACGGCGCCGGCGCTACAGCCTCCGCCGGCAAGGGTGCGATCGCTGCGATGCGCTTGCGCGCCGCCTTCGCATACGTCGCTTCGCGTTCAAGACCGATGAAATCGCGGCGCAGCCTCTTCGCCACCGCGCCTGTCGTGCCGGCGCCGAAAAACGGATCGAGCACCAAATCGCCGGGGTGTGAGGCCGATAGCAGAACGCGCGCCAGGAGCGCCTCGGGTTTTTGAGTCGGATGGATCTTGCGGCCCTTGTTGTCTTTCAAACGTTCGGCGCCAGTACAGATCGGCAACAACCAATCGGAGCGCATCTGGCAATCTTCATTGCCAGCTTTTAATGTTTCATAATTAAAAGTGTAGGTTTTTGCCGAGGAATCGCGCGCGGCCCAGATCATGGTTTCATGGGCGTTTGTGAATCGACGGCCACGAAAATTCGGCATCGGATTATTTTTGCGCCAGACGATATCATTGAGAATCCAGAAGCCCAGATCCTGCATGATCGTGCCGACACGAAAAATATTGTGATAGGAGCCGATCACGAAAATTGATGCGGATGGCTTCATCAAGCGTCGGACCGAAGTCAGCCATTCACGCGTGAAGGCGTCGTAAGTGGCGAAATCGGCGAATTTGTCCCAGTCGTCGTCGACGGCGTCGACAAGACTTTGATCTGGGCGATGCAGCTTGTTAGCAAGCTGAAGATTGTATGGCGGATCTGCGAAAATCAGATCGACGGAACCCTCGGGCAGCGCGCGCATCAACTCGACGCAATCGCCTTCAAGAATTTCGTTACGAAACGACATCGCGCGGGACGGTCCGGCGGTGGAAGACCCGGTACGCTTTACCTTTATCCGGGTTTTAAGGCTGACCGCCCCGACGCGTGTGTTACGCATTTACTGAACACCAAGAACGCTACTCACAGTTCCGGATAATGCCCGAACGAGGTAAAGGCCGGGTTTAGATGCGCAAAAAACACCTGTCCCTTTTTTGAACGTAAGTCTTAATGAAAAGAAAAAATCGGACGATATCGTCGATCTAGTCTACTTTTGCGTGACGCAGCGGCGCGAAACTGAAACGGTGAAATGGCGTCGGACCTATTGTTTCGAGGGCTTGGAGATGTCGCTTCGCGCCGTAACCGGCATTGGTTTCGAATCCATAATCGGGATAAAGCGTCGACAGCCTCCGCATCATCCCGTCGCGCGTGACCTTGGCGACAATGGAAGCGGCGGCGATCGAGAGAGAAATTGCGTCGCCCTTGACGATTGGCGATGACGGGCAGGATAAGGCTGGCCGGTCACGGCCATCAATGAGAGCATAAACGGGTCTCAAGGCGAGGGCGTTGACGGCGCGCGTCATGGCGACAAGAGAGGCCTGACGAATATTCAGTCGATCGATCTCCGTGGCAGTGACGCTGGCGAGACCGACCGCCAGAGCCTTTGACATGATAAGCTCGAAAACCGCCTCTCTTTGTTTGACGGTCAGTGCTTTGGAGTCATTGACGCCGGCGGGAAGATTGTCGGGATCGAGAATGACGGCGGCGGCTACGACGGGACCCGCAAGCGGCCCACGACCGACCTCGTCGACCCCGGCGACTGGCCATAGGCCACGTCGCCGCAAATCATGTTCGTGCTGAAAATCGGGACCGCTCATGGCGGTAAAAAAGCCCGCCGACCGACCGGGCGCAATCGAAAAATCGATATCCAAGTCAGCGAGATCGCCGCCTAGAAAAGTGCGAGTTGCTTGGGCGCCCGCCGGGGCGGCTCGAAGAGATCGTGACGCAGAGATATCTTTTCAAATCCCAGACGCTTGCTTGCGACTTCAAATCTCCGCCCGATCATCCAGGCATAGGGACCAACGCCGCTCATACGTTTGCCCCAGGCGGAATCGTAGAGTTTGCCGTCGCGCGTTGATTGAATCAGCGACAGCACGCGCGCCGCGCGATCCGGAAAATGCGCCGCAAGCCACTCGCCGAACAACTGACGCAACTCGTGCGGCAGGCGCAGCAAGATATAACCGGCTTCGCGGGCGCCGGCGGCATGGGCGCGAGTCAGAATCGTCTCGATTTCATCGTCATTGATCGCAGGGACGATCGGCGCCGTCATCACAGCCGTCGGCACGCCGGCAGTCGCTAGTTTTTCAAGAGTCTCAAGCCTTCGCGCCGGAGTCGCCGCACGCGGCTCCATAATGCGCGCCAGTCTGGGATCGAGAGTCGTCACCGAGACGGCGACCTTGACGAGGCCATCGCGCGCCATCGGGGCGAGAATGTCGAGATCCCGCAACACCAACGCGGATTTGGTGACGATGGCGACAGGATGGCGGGCCCGAGACAAAACCTCCAGGATCTGACGCATGGCGCGGTAGCGGCGCTCAATCGGCTGATAGGGGTCGGTATTGGCCCCGATGGCGATTGTTCGGGGCGTATAGTTTGGGACCGAAAGCTCGCGCTCAAGAAGCTGCGCGGCTCCCTCCTTGACGAAAATCTCGGTTTCGAAATCCAATCCCGGGGAGAGACCCACATAGGCGTGGCTGGGGCGGGCAAAGCAATACACACATCCATGCTCGCAGCCGCGATAGGGATTGATTGATCGATCAAAAGAAATATCCGGCGAGTCGTTGCGAGTGATGATGCTGCGCGGCTTTTCGATATGGATATTGGTTTTAAGCGCCTCAAGCGACGCAAGGGCGCTCCAGCCGTCGTCGGCAGGTTCACGACGTTCGGTTTCTAAGCGGCCGCTGGCATTGCTCAAGGCGCCGCGGCCGCGTCGCCGGTCGGCGGCGATCCCTGCGCCCGTCTCCGGCACAGGATGGAGGAACTCGTCGTTCGATGTTTCAACAAATCCGTCCACGACCTGCCTCTTTATAACGCGTCGCGCCTCGCCGTCCGGAGGCGACGCGCGTGGCGCGCCGCCCTTCGCGTTCAGCATACGCAAGAACCTCGACGCTGACCGGACGCCATTGAGGGGACTTTCAATCCCGCCAGGGTTCGACCGGCCCGGACGGAACATAACGCGAATATAGAACATATATGGAACAAAATCGGTCATGACAAGTCCTGTCGGCGCCTGTGACGTCAGACGCCAGAAAATCGCCTGCAGTCGCGTCGCGGATTTTCGCCCAGTGCTACGGGCAGAAATAACGCCAAGGGTAAGGCCCGACCGTTTCGAAGAATGTTTGGCGGATGTGAGATCAATTGGCGCGAATAGCCTGTAGCCAGTTCGCAATTGTCATAACACTAGACAATTTGGACGCTGAAATTATGCGCAAATCGAAGACATGTGCGCGAAGTCTGGTCGAACCAGTGGCGCCAGTCTCAGTCAGGCGTTACTTGTTTCGCATGAAGGATATACATATAGTAGTTGATAGTTAAATCGGCTCCGCGCCTGGAGTTGGGCAATGTTTTCAGTCGTCGCGACGATCGGTTCGAGCCTTGATAATGGCGCGGGGCGTGGCGCAATTTCCACGGCTTCCGGCGCCATGTCCACCGGCTCGATTGAGCATCAAATTCAAGAGGCGGAGCGAACGCTGGAGCGTCTCAGGCGAGACCTCGCCCTGGCGCAGGCGCGGGCCGAGCAACAACAGCAAAAGCTGTCGGACGCACGGCGCCATATGGAGCAATGGCGCTGGGTGAATGCGATTAATCAGGGCGATCCGGAGGCTATTCGCCTGGCCGCCGTTTCCTTTGCTGCGCAAACCCGGATCGTGGATGTCGCCGTCAAAAACAATGCCGATGTTCTGGCCCGCATTGAGCGGCTGCAAAACCGGATTGAGCGACAAATCGCGCGATATTTCGATCTCCAAAGTCGCCGTCGCATCGACGGCGGCGAGAAGCCGAACGACAGAAGCGCATCAACAGGGTTGAAAGCGGCGTCGGATCAAGCATCGATTCAAGGCGTCCGCTCCCAAGATTCAGACTCAGCGAAATCGGCCAGCAATAATCCTCTTCTGCGGCGCTATGGAATGATTTATTCCGGGTATCTCCTCGAAAAGAAACGCGTATAGCCACGCCCGACTCCCTCGAATGGCAAGTATACGTACCCACAACGCAGGCGAAGAATCCGCTTGTTTACAACTCCTCCGTCGTCTGATTTCGTCGCACCCGGAAAAGCCAAATTCATGACGCAATCCCTGCTTGCCTCGCGCCGTTTCGCGCCGTTGTTTTTCCGGCAGTTATTTGCCGCTTTCATCGACAATTTCGTTAAAAACGCCTTGGTTTTGCTTATCCTGTCGCGTTTGGGGGACGCTCGGGGCGCAGCCTTGATTTCACTTGCCGGCGCGGTGTTTATCGCGCCGTTTTTTTTATTCTCGGCGCTTGGCGGCGAACTAGCCGACAAATACGACAAGGCGCGGATCGCGCGCTGGTTGAGCTATGCCGATTGCGGCGTCGCGGCGCTGGCCGTCGCAGGCTTTATCCTCGCCAGCGTGCCGACGCTATTTGTCGTTTTATTTCTCTTTGGCGTTACTGGCGCGCTGTTCGGCCCTGTGAAATATGGCATTTTGCCCGATCATCTGACGCAGGAAGAATTGCCGGCAGGGAATGCGCTGGTTGAAAGCGCGACATTTCTGGCCATTCTCGCCGGAGCCATTGCTGGCGGGGTTGTCATGCAAAGCCAGGGCGCCGCGATTTTCGCCGGCGCCGTCATTCTTTTTGCGCTGATGAGCGTCGCCGCAGCATGGTTTATCCCGGCGACACAAGCTGCGGCTCCGGAACTGGTTGTTTCGCGCAATATCCTCGGCTCGACTTTCAAACTCCTTGCCTTGTTGCGCGCGGATCGAAATTTGTGGCGGCTTGCAATCGTCACCAGTCTTTTCTGGCTTTTCGGCTCGATTGCAATGTCCGTGATGCCGCCGCTGATAACGCAACTTCTTAACGGCGGGGATAGCGTCGTCACGGCGCATCTGGCGATTTTTGCCATCGCCATCGCTTTGGGATCCGGCCTCGCCGCTTTTTTATTGAAAGGCCGCATAGTGCTTCTGCCGGCTGCGGTTGGCGCGGCGCTGGTCGCCGGGGCCTCGGGCGCGCTGGCGTTGACTTTGCGCCAGCTGTCAACATCGGGAGATGGCGGTCGATTGACGCTTGTCGATTATTTCGCCCGTCCGGTTGCGTTCTATGTCGCCTTTGATCTTGGTCTTTTGGCGCTGGCAGGCGGGTTGATGATTGTGCCGGCTTTTGCCGCCATTCAGTCGCTGAGTCCGCCGGCGGAACGCGCGCGTCTTATCGCGGCGGTGAACATACATAACGCCGCCTTCATGGCGCTTGGCGGCGTCGCCGTGGCGGGGTTGCAGGGCGCAGGCTTGTCATTGACGACGCTGCTGGCCGTCATGGCCCTTGTTGCGGCGGCCAGCGCGATCTGGATCTGGAAGCGCGTGGTCGCCAACCCTTTTCTTGACGCCCTGTCGATTTTCTTTCGCGCCTTTTATCGTCTTGAGACGAAAGGTTTGGAGAATTTGGACAGGGCGGGACCCAATCCAATTATCGCGCTCAATCATGTAAGCTTTCTTGATGCAGGTGCGATCCTCTCTGTTTTGCCCAGGCAACCCGTTTTCGCCGTCGATCTGGCCACCTCGCAGAAATGGTGGGTCAAGCCTTTTTTGAATTTTGTGCGCGCCATCCCTCTTGATCCGACAAAGCCGTTGGGAACGCGCACGCTGGTGCATGCGGTGAAGGAAGGCGATCCTTTGGTGATTTTTCCCGAGGGCCGCCTCACTGTCACGGGCAGTTTGATGAAGGTTTACGACGGCGCCGGATTGATCGCCAATAAATCGAACGCTTTTGTCGCGCCTGTGCGGATCGAGGGACCGGAGGCGACGATGTTTTCGCGCCTGACGCCAGCCCAGGCGAGACGGCGCTGGTTTCCCAAATTCACTCTGACGGTTTTGGAGCCGGTTCGGCTGGAAGTCGACGCAAATCTCAAAGGCAAGGCGCGTCGCATCGCCGCTGGCGCCGCCCTTTACCAGATCATGTCGGAACTCGTGTTCCGCACGTCGAAGATCGACAAGACGCTGTTTGAATCGCTTGTTGACGCGGCGATCAAGCAGGGTCTATCGCGCACGGCCCTGGAGGACCCAACCAGCGGCGCGATCAACTATCGCGACCTGCTCATCGGCGCGCGCGCGCTCGGCGAAAAGATCGCAGGCATTGGCGGCGCCGGCGACGCAGTCGGCCTGATGCTGCCTAACGCCAATGCTGCGGGCGTCGCTGTCTTCGCGATACTTTCGGCGGGGCGCGCGCCGGCGATGATCAATTACACCGCCGGCGCGGCGAATATTCTTTCCGGTTGCCGGGCGGCGCGCGTTGAGACCATCATTACGTCACGGGCTTTCCTCGAAAAGGCGCATCTGGAAAATCTTGCCGCCACTCTTGGTGAAAAAGTCAGTCTGGTCTTTCTGGAGGATCTGCGCTCGCGTATTGGCACACTCGATAAAGCGCGAGCCTGGCTATCGATGCGCCGGCCGATTACAGTGCGTCAACCAGACGATATTGCGGCTATTCTGTTCACATCCGGTTCCGAAGGCGCGCCCAAGGGCGTTGCCCTATCGCATCGAAACATTCTGGCTAACGCCGCGCAGGCGGCGGCGCGTATCGATTTTGGCCGCACGGACAAGGTGTTCAACGTCTTGCCGGTGTTTCACAGTCTCGGCCTGACCGTCGGTCTGATTCTTCCCCTGATTTACGGCGTGCCGATTTATCTCTATCCGACGCCGCTGCACTATCGCATCGTGCCGGAACTGGTTTATGCGACGAATGCGACAATCCTTTTCGGCACCGATACGTTTCTTGCCGGCTATGCGCGGGCGGCGCACGCCTATGATTTTCGTTCCATACGCTATTTGCTCGCCGGCGCCGAGCCGGTGCGACAATCGACGCGAGACGTCTGGCTGGAAAAATTCGGCCTGCGCATTCTCGAAGGCTATGGCGTCACCGAAACGGCGCCGGTGCTGGCGCTGAATACGCCGATGTTCAATAAATTCGGCACGGTCGGACGCTTGATGCCAGGCGTCGATTATCGGCTGGAGCCTGTGCCCGGCGTCTCTGAGGGCGGTCGCTTGCTGGTGCGCGGACCCAACATCATGCTCGGCTATCTCAAGGAGGACCAACCCGGCGTCGTCCAACCGCCGCCGGATGGTTGGCACGATACGGGTGACATCGTCACAATTGACGCCCAGGGCTTCGTCACGATCAAAGGACGCGCCAAACGCTTCGCCAAGGTTGGCGGCGAAATGGTGTCGCTCGCCGCTATCGAACAGTTAGCTGCAGAATTGTGGCCGAACGAGCTGTCCGCAACAACGGTTCTGCCCGATCCGCGCAAGGGCGAGCGGGTGATCCTCGTCACGCAACATAACGGCGCCACGCGGAGCGATTTTGTCGCCCAGGCTCGCGTGAAAGGGATGTCCGAATTGATGATCCCGGCCGAAGTGATTGTCGTCGAACGTCTGCCGCTGCTTGGATCTGGCAAGATCGATTTTGCCGCCGTGACGACATTCGTTCGGGAGCGTGAAACGGCTGCCGCGAAAGAAGCAGCGCCGATCACCAAAACGGCTTAAGGGATTTCAATTTTTTTTCGCTGTCATGTGCATGTTTGATGCTTGCGCAAGCCGCATAGGCGAACCAGCCGCTCACAAAACCGGCTGCGTGCGCCAATGATCCGTCGCTGGCGTGCAGGAGATCGAGTTGGCGGTTCGCCGCCGCAAGATCGTTGAAGCCGCCGAGCCCGTCCTGCAATGCGACGAGTATATGTATGTAGGCGCGTATTGCTTTTTGGCGTCCAAACAGACTTTCGAAAAATTCGGCCGCGTAACGTAATTTTTTGAGGGCGATGCGCGCTTCATGGCGCTCTAGCGGCGTCTGGATCGCGAGGTCGCGGCTTTTGCGTCCTGCGCGTTTGTGCAATCTGTCGAGCGCGCTTCGAGCATAATCGCGCGCTGATCCGCTTTCGTCGGCGCCCGGCGCGGCGATCCAGTCCTTGGCTGCGATGCAGCGTCGCATGTCGTCGATAAAGAACCTCGTCGCGGACTCCCCAAGGATTTCCCGGGCAGTTGAATAGCCAGCCTCTCGACGCCGTCGCGCAGCTTCTTGCAGAATAGCCAGATCCGGGGCGTTCTCCGTCGCGCCGGGGCCAGTCGCCAGCAAGTCCAGAAACACGTCGCTGTCGCGGGCCGCGCCCAAAGCCGACGCGATGGTTTTTGCCCTCGCCGCCGCGCGCGTCAGCGCCGTCCCGGCGAGCGCAGGGCGAAACAGACCGAAGGCGGCGCGCATGCGTCGCAGCGCCACCCGCATCTGATGAACGCTTTCCGCCGTCTCCATCTGCGCAAAGACTGCTCTGTTGGCGATGAAGTGATCGAGCGCGACGTCGAAAATCCGGCTGGCCGCCGTCTCGATGGAATCGTTCGCCGAAATCAGGATCGGCTCAGCGCGAATCGCAGTCGTCGTGCTGTTAACGGGGAGTTCCGGTAATTTCATTTCTTGCGTCATTGGCCTTCGCCCATGGAGAAGAAACACTGCGACGAGGCGAATGTCATAATCAACAGAGGGAAGTGTATCGCGCGCGGCGCACTTGATTATAAAGCCGGCTCTTGCTTTATCGCAGCGCAACAGGTCCCGCTCGCAGGAGAAGCGCCGAATGTCTGTCTGGCCCGTTTATGGAAAAATCACCGGCCCCATTGTTTTAATTGGCTTTGGCTCGATCGGACGTGGCATTCTGCCGTTGATTGAGCGGCATTTCGAGTTTGATAAGTCGCGCTTCACCGTCATCGATCCTGTCGATACGCACCGTCGGCTTCTCGACGAGCGCGACCTCGCTTTTGTGAAGGAGAAGCTTACTCCCGATAATTATCGGCAGGTGCTGACTCCGCTGCTGACCAAAGGCGACGGCCAGCCCTTCATCGTCAATCTCTCGGTCGACGTCTCGTCACTGGCGATTATCAAGCTCGCGCGCGAACTCAAGGCGCTTTACGTCGACACGGTCGTCGAACCCTGGCCTGGGTTCTATTTCGATAAAAGCAAGGGCAATGAGGCGCGCACAAATTACGCCTTGCGGGAAACCATTCTCGAAGAACGCCGCAACCATCCCGGCGGGACGACCGCTGTCTCCTGCGTTGGCGCCAACCCTGGCATGGTGTCCTGGTTCGTGAAACAGGCGCTGATCGATATCGCCAAGGACACGGGCGCGCTCGACAAGGAGCCGCAAACGCGCGCCGAATGGGGCGCGCTGGCGCAGGAACTCGGCGTCAAAGGCATACACATCGCTGAACGCGACACGCAACGGGCGCGCGAACCCAAACCGCGCAATGTTTTTGTCAACACCTGGTCTGTCGAGGGCTTTGTCTCCGAGGGCATGCAGCCTGCGGAGCTGGGTTGGGGCACGCATGAAAAAACCCTGCCCGACATCGGCCGCACCCATTCGACCGGCTGCGGCTCGGCGATCTATTTGCTTTCTCCCGGCGCCAATACGCGCGTGCGTTCATGGACGCCGACGCCCGGACCGCAATATGGTTTTCTGGTCACGCATAATGAGTCGATCTCGATCGCCGATTATCTCACCGTGCGCGACGCCGCCGGGAAGGCGATATATCGGCCGACCTGCCATTACGCCTATCATCCTGCGGATGATGCGGTGCTGTCGCTGCATGAGATGTTCGGACAGGCCGGCAAAATGCAGGAGAGCTGGAAGATCCTGGATGAGCATGAAATCGTCGATGGCGTCGACGAGCTTGGCGTCCTGATCTTCGGCCATAAAAAGAACGCCTATTGGTATGGCTCGCAGCTCTCCATTGAGGAGACACGCGATCTCGCGCCCTATCAGAACGCCACCGGCCTGCAAGTGTCCTCCGCCGCGCTGGCCGGCATGGTCTGGGCGCTGGAAAATCCCGACGCCGGCATCGTCGAGGCCGACGAGGTCGATTACAAACGCTGCCTTGAGGTGCAACGACCCTATCTTGGACCGGTCAAGGGCTACTACACGGACTGGACGCCGCTACATGGCCGTCCGGGACTGTTCCCCGAGGACATCGACGAGAGCGATCCCTGGCAGTTCAAAAACATTCTGGTGCGCTGACGACTGCAGCCTGGATCCTTTGTGCGCCGCTCCGGGCGTCAGCGTTCGGAACGGCGTTTTATTGACTGCTGCAACGTCTGACGGGAAAGGCTCTTGTCTCAATTATCGGGCCCTGTCATAGGCGGTTATGGCCCTCGTGATCCTGTTTTTCGTTGCGATGTGGGCGGGAGCCCAAAACGCGCTCGCCGGCGGCGGCTCCTTCTTGACATTGCCGGCCCTCATGTTCACCGGCATGGATGCGCTGGCCGCCAACATTACCTCCTGCGTGGCCCTGTTTCCGGCTCAGCTCGCCACCGGCTGGACGGGTCGCAAATTCGCGGTTGGCGCGGGTGGATTGTCGCTGCGCGCATTATTCCTGATCAGCGTCGCCGGAGGCGTGATCGGGGCCGGCGTCTTGTTGTTGACGCCGCGGGGACTGTTCGCGCAACTCGTGCCATGGCTGGTCTTGTTCGCAACGGCGATTTTCGGCTGGGGCAGCTTCCTGAGAAAACCCGCCGCAACGAATGTTCAGGCGCCGGCGTCGCTTGTCGGCCTGTTGCAGTTTTTCATTTCGATTTACGGCGGCTATTTTGGCGGCGGCATTGGTTTCTTGATGATGGCGGCCCTGACCATGGCCGGATTGGATGTGCGCGTCGCCAGCGCAACAAAAAATGTCCTGGCCGGGGTCATGAACGCGTCCGCAGTCGCGATTTTTTTGTTCTCGCCGGACCTTCACGCCCCACAGGCGCTGATTACGGCCGTCGGCGCAACGATCGGCGGCGTTTTCGGCGCGCGTCTCGTTCAGGTGATTGATCCGAATCTCTTGCGCGCTCTCGTTCTGTGCATCGGCGCGGCGCTGACTGTCGGCCTGTTCCTCAGGGCTTATTCGCATTAACGGGGGCTGGCGCAATTCGTTGCGCCGCGCGTTCAATCGCCGGCAGCAATATCTTCGTTACAGCGTCCGGCGACAATGGACCAACAAATTTGTAGGCGATGGTCCCGTCGCCGGCGACAATAAACGTTTCAGGCACGCCATAAACCCCGAAGTCGATGGCGGTGCGGCCGGCGGGATCGACGCCGATTCTCCCGAAGGGGTTGCCCTCTTCCTTCAGAAAACCCAACGCATTCTCCGGCTCGTCCTTGTAGGAGAGGCCGTAAAGTTCAGCGCCCAGCGCCTTGAGCGACTCATTGCCGGAAAGCTGCATCAAGATTGGATGCTCCTGCCGGCAGGGCGCGCACCAGCTCGCAAACACATTGACGATGCTGACATGGCCTTGACGTAGATCTTCGGTCTTCAGGCCGGGAGTCGTCTCGAGACCGGCCAGCGCGGGCAGATCGAAGGTCGGCGCCGGCTTGTCGATCAGCGCGGAAGGCAATCGCGCCGCATCGCCCGCAAAAAGACGCGCGAGAAACAATGCAGCAAGCAGCCCAAAAAGTATCAGAGGCAAAAAACGCAGGGCCGAACGCGGTTGCGGCGTGGGCTCGACGCCGCTCATGCGTCGTCTCCGGCTTCTGATCGACCGGCGGCGTTGAAATGGGAGAGCTCGTCGCGCAAACGTCGGTAATCGAGGACGATCCGCAGCGCGACCCCGCCAATGGTCAGAAAGCTGATCACATAGGCGAGGACGACAAAGCCGGCGTGTTCGCTCATGGCGCAACCTCAAGCGCAGTTTCTTCAGCGCGCGCGTCTTCCTGCAGCGCCTGGATCGACAATCGCGCCAGACGACGACGCAGGATTTCGTTGCGGATCGCCATGAAATGCAAGGTCAGGAAAAGCGTCGTCGCAGCCAGCGCCATCACCAGCAGGGGCCACAGCATTGAGGCGGAGATCGTTGGCCCGCCCATGCGAAATACCGAGGCCGGTTGATGCAGGGTGTTCCACCAGTCGACCGAATATTTGATGATCGGAATATCGATGGCTCCGACGATCGTCATGATCGAAGCGATACGGGCTCCGCGCGGCGTATCGTCCATGGTCTGACGCACCGCGATCAGACCGAGATAAAGAAGGAACAACACAAGCATGGAAGTCAGGCGCGCGTCCCAGACCCAATAGGTTCCCCACATCGGCTTGCCCCAGAGCGAACCGGTGACGAGGCAAACAAAGGTGAAAGCGGCGCCCAGACCCGCTGCGGTCTTCTGCGCGGCGTCGGCGAGCGGATGTTTCCACACCAGAACGCCCAGCGCCGCCGATGTCATGACAACATAGGCGAAGATGGCGAGCCACGCGGCGGGAACATGAATATACATGATCCTCACCGTTTCGCCCTGCTGGTAATCGGGCGGCGCGGTGAACGCGCCGTAAAGCCCAACCACGAGCAGAAAAAGGGTGAGCCCGCCAAGCCATGGCAGCGCGACGCGCGCAAAATTCAGAAAGCGCGTCGGATTGGCGTAATCAAGAATATTGGGCATCGCGCCGTCGTTTCAAAATTGCCAGGGCGACGTCGAAGCTACGACGTCCGCCCCGGAACTTTTCGTGATCAGTTCGCTTTCGGCGCCGGCTTGGTCGTGTCCTTGGCGTCTTTCGATTCCTTGGCGTCCTTGGCCGGTTCTTTGGTTTGCAGATCGGCGAGAATTTGCGCCTTCGGCTTGCCATGCAGTAGTTCGATGGCGGCGGTCAGTTGTTTATCTTTCTTCTCGTCCGGCGGCACGTAGGCCTGCGAGCCGCTTTTTTCGTCATCGCCATTCTTCAGATGGCCTTTCAGCGAGGCCTCGCCCTTGGTGTCGTCCTTGCCCTTAAGATCGTCCGGCACATCCTGCAGAATGATCATGTCGGGTTCGATGCCCTTGGCCTGGATCGAGCGGCCGGACGGCGTGTAGTAACGCGCCGTCGTCAGACGCAACGCGCCATTGCTGCCGCCCAGAGGGATGATGGTTTGCACCGATCCCTTGCCGAAGGACCGTGAACCGATCAGCGTCGCGCGCTTATGATCCTGGAGGGCGCCGGCGACGATTTCCGAGGCCGAGGCGGAGCCGCCATTGATCAGCACGACCACCGGCTTGCCTTTCGAGAGATCGCCAGGCCGCGCATTATAGCGCTGGGTCTCCTCGGCGTTGCGGCCGCGGGTCGAGACAATCTCGCCCTTGTCGATGAAGGCGTTGACCACCTGGATCGATTGATCGAGGAGTCCGCCGGGATTGTTGCGCAAGTCGATAATGTAGCCCTTGAATTTGTCGGCGGGAATTTCCTGCTGCGCCTTGGTCATGGCGGTGCGCAAGCCGTCGGCAGTTTCCTCGTTGAATTGTGAGATGCGGACGTAATAGGCGTCGTCGCCCTGTTTGTGAGAGCGCACCGATTTGATGTGAATTTCCGCGCGAGTGAGTTTAACCTCGATTTTCTGTTTGTCCTTGCCGCGGAAGATCGTCAGTTTCACGGGCGTGTTGATCTGGCCGCGCATCTTGTCGACGGCCTGGTTCAGGGTCATGCCCTGGACGGTTTCGTCGTCGATGGCGCCAATAAGATCGCCTGAGAGAATCCCGGCGCGCGAGGCCGGCGTGTCGTCAATCGGCGCGACGACTTTAATGATTCCGTCTTCTTGCGTGACCTCAATGCCCAGTCCGCCGAACTTGCCTTCGGTCTGGGTCCGCATGTCCTTGAAGCCTTTGGCGTCGAGATAGCTCGAATGCGGATCGAGAGATGTGAGCATGCCGTTGATGGCGTTCTCGACGAGCTTCTTTTCGTCGGGCTTCTCGACGTAATCCGAGCGCACTTTGTCGAACACGTCGCCAAACAGGCTGAGATGTTTGTATGTGTCCGCTGAGGCCGCCAGCGCCTGCGACGATCCCATCAGCGCCCGCGCCTCCTGACCGAGCGTTGCGGCGCCGACTCCAATGGCGATCCCCGTAGCGACCAAAGCTGTTTTGCGAATAATCATCCGCCGCCCTTCCGACTGCTTGACATGGCCCACCATGGACCCGGATCAATCGAGGCTCCGTCTTTACGGAACTCGATATATAAAATGGGTTTAGAAGCGCCAATTGCTATGGTCGCCGTTGTTTGTGCGGAGCCGTCTCCCATGACGGCTATTGGCTCGCCCGCAAGGACGAACTGCCCGACGTTCACACTAGCGCGTTTCATTCCGGCAAGCACAACATAATAGCCGCCGCCGGCGTTGATGATCAAGAGTTGGCCATAGTTGCGCCAGGGTCCCGCATAAGAAACCCGACCGTCGCTGGGAGCGACGACGATAGCGTTCTCGCGGGTGGCGATGGAGACCCCTTTTTCCACGCCGTCGACATTCGGCGCGCCATAGCGCCGCACGATCGCGCCCACGGCAGGTAATTGCAGCTTGCCTCTGAGGTCCCGGAAGGCGACGCCAGGCGCCAGGCGTCCGGCGTCTTCACCGGGCGACGGCGCCGACTCACGCTCTCTCCCGGCGGATGGTTGGCGGGCGGGGCGAGCTTCGAGGCGTCTGACAAGCTCCCTGAGCGTCGTCGTCTGGCGCGCCAGCAACCGCGCCCGATCGTTTTCGGCGGCCAGCTCGTTTTGCGCGCCGGCCAGCTCCCGCTGTCGCGCCTCGATGGTCACGGCCAGTTCTTCCCGTTGCGCCTTGAGACGGTCGCGGGTCTCCGCCAGCCGCGCCTGTTCGAGACCAAGCTGCCGCTTCAGGTTCACCAGTGCGGTCAGATCGGCCTGCAGGGCGCTGGCCTGGATCCGGATCGGCGCCAGCGCCGTTTCCAGCGCCTGTCCGCCACGGAGCGCGTCCAGCATGTCCTGGGGCCGGGTGAGCAGCGCGGGCGGCGGTTTGCGGCCCATGCGCTGGAGAATCGTCAAGATTTTGGCGATGTCGCCCCGGCGCCCGGCGAGCGCGTCGGCGAGTTTTTTCTCTTCCTCTCGCAGCGTCGCGAGGCGCGTTTCAATCTCCGCCGCCCGGGTTTCTGTTTGTTGCAAGGCAGCCGTGGCGTCGAGCAAACGCCGTTTTAATTTGTCGCGGCCGGCGACGAGGTCGGCCACGGCGCCGGCAAGGCTCTGGCTGTGATTTTGCGCCGCCTCCGCGCCGCTCTCGGTCTGGCGTAATTCCCGGCGCTTGCTCTCGATATCCCCCGGCGGTTGAATGTCGGGACCAGCGATGCCGGGAGGCGCGATGACGACGAAAAGAGCGGCGACTCTCGTCGATCTGGCCAGTCTCACGTCGCGCGTCCCTTGCTGAGAAGACCCCATGGGTAAAGGAAAATTCGGGTTCGATTGCGGCGAGCCGTCAGAATTTTCTGATCTCGACGCGAACGGCGCCGGGCGCGAACGCGGTCGATGGTTCGGTCTCCGCCGCCACCGTTCGGCGATCGTCGAGACCTTCGCGGGCGAGATAGCGAATCACCGCCTCGGCGCGCCGGCGCCCCAGCGCCTGCCCCTCCGGTCCGGAGGCGTCACCCTGTGCAGAGACCATGAGCTCGCCAGCGGGACAATCACGAATGACGCTCGCCGCTGCGTCGAGGGCCTGGGCGAAGGAGGAATGTATGGCGATGCGGCCGGGCTGAAATCTCAGCGGGCCGGCGGCCATGGCGGCGTCGAGCGCCCGCCGGCAGGTTGCATAGGGATCATCTGGCGTCGACGCAGCGGAGGGACTGTCTGTTGACATCGGCGGGACTGACGACCGGGCAGAGGTCGTCTGGGGCTCCATCTTTTTAAGATAGTCGGGCACGCTGGTGACGGCGGCCCCCCACCAAAGCAGCGCCAGTGGAAGAAGACCCAGCGTCCAGCCCTCATGCGCGCGCAAATCGCCGCCGGCGGCCATCGCCCCGAAAGCGGCGCCGAGCAGATAGGCGATGTAGGCGGCGAGGGCGGCGCCAAGATAGAGCGCCGGCGGCGCCTGCACCGCGTCGAGCGCCAGGGCGAGCAGTCCGGCGAGGACGGCGACTCCGGTCCAGGCTAGCCAGCGCTGACGGCCTTCGCGTTCCGGCCATCCGCGCAACAGCACGCCGATCGAGACGCCGAGGAGAAGCGCGGCAATGAGCCAGAAACGCAAATGATGCAGAAAATCCGACATTCCGGCCCTTTGCAGCGGCGCGTTCAGACTCGCATGGGCATCAGCACATAGAGCGCATTGGCGCCATTACGGTCCTGGATCAAGGTTGGCGCGCCCGGATCGGCGAGCTTGAACAGTGTGGTGTCGCTATCGAGTTGTTGGGAAATGTCGAGCAGATAACGGGCGTTGAAGCCGATATCGAGGGGCGGACCGTCATAATCGGCCTCAATCTCCTCGACCGCCGAGCCCTGATCGGGATTGGTGACCGACAGCGTCAACTTACCCTCGGTCAGGGCAAGCTTCACTGCCCGGCCCCGTTCGGAGGAGATCGTCGAGACGCGGTCGACCGCTTTCTCGAAGACGTCGCGATCAACCGTGAGTTGTTTGTCGTTGCCGCTCGGAATGACGCGCGCGTAGTCGGGGAAAGTCCCGTCGATCAGTTTCGTGGTGAGCAGCGCATCGCCGAAAGAAAAGCGCATCTTGTTGGCGGAGAGTTCGATGGTGACGTCGCCCTGGGCGTCTTCAAGCAAACGCTGCACCTCGCCAACCGCCTTGCGCGGCAGAATGACGCCGGGCATCCCGGCCGAGCCGTCCGGCGCCGGGAGTTCGAGCCGGGCCAATCGGTGGCCGTCGGTCGCTACGGCGCGCAGCATCGCCTGGCCGTCGACATCCAGCGTGTGGATATAGATTCCGTTCAGGTAGTAGCGCGTTTCCTCGCTGGAGATGGCGAATTGGGTTTTGCCGATCAGCCGTTTGAGATCGGCGGGCGCGAGGGCGAAGCGATGGCTGAAATCGCCCGAGGTGACGTCGGGAAAGTCGCTTTCAGGCAAACTTTGCAGATTGAATCGCGAACGGCCGGACCGGAGCGTCAGTTGTCCCTTTTCAGCGCCGCCGTCGAGCGAGACCTGTGCGCCCTCCGGAAGTTTGCGGACGATGTCGTATAAGGTATGCGCAGGCAGGGTTGTTGCGCCCGCCTCGCCGACATCTGCCGGGGCCTTTTCGGTCACTTCGAGGTCGAGATCGGTCGCCTTGAGCGTCAGCACGCCGTCGCGCGCGTCGATCAGAACATTGGCGAGGATCGGAATGGTCGTGCGCCGTTCAACAACGCGGTGAACATGACCCAGCGCCCGCAACAGCGCCGCTCTCTCGATCGTGACCTTCATCGCCAGATATCTTCCGCATTTGCGCGCGGCGACGCCGCACGGGTCGAAAACTCTGGCGGAGGGGGGGGCGAATCGCAAGAGGCGCGGGTCTCTGGCCTGTGAACAACTCACAAGGGGGCGGGATGAATCTCGGCCGGCGGGCGGGTTTAACCCGCCCTTAAATGGTCATCCTTAAGGGTTGTCCTTCAGCAAAGTCTGCGGCAAACCGCGCGCGGACGCTCCGGTCGGGTTGAATGGCGCGCAAGGACAGACGTCGCGAACCTCGATTTTACGACGACGACGACGATTGGGACGGCGAAATCCGCATCGACCCAAGAGAGTCGCGCCGCCGCGCGCGGCCGCCGCCCCGCCGCCGCGCCGCGCCGCGCCGGTCCGGCTCTCTGTTTGGCGGGCTGATCTACTGGACGATCACCCTGTCGCTGTGGGGCGTCATCGCCGGGGCTGGGCTGGCTGTCTATTACGGCTCAAAATTGCCGCCCATCGATCAGCTGGCGATCCCCAAGCGTCCGCCCAACATCGCGATTCTGGCGACCGACGGCGCGCCGCTCGCCAATCGTGGCGACACCGGCGGCGCGGCGATCCGCCTCGCCGATTTGCCGCCCTATCTCCCCAAGGCGTTCGTGGCCATTGAGGACAGGCGGTTTTACACCCATTGGGGACTTGATCCTGTCGGCGTCGGCCGCGCTGTGGTCAATAATCTCACCGGACGCGGCGGCATGCAGGGCGGATCGACCCTGACCCAGCAATTGGCGAAAAATCTGTTTCTGACCCAGGAGCGCACGGTATCGCGGAAAATTCAGGAAGTCATTCTGGCCCTCTGGCTGGAGCACAAGTTCTCCAAGGATCAAATTCTCGAACTTTACCTCAATCGGGTCTATTTCGGCGGCGGAGCCTATGGCGTCGAGGCGGCGACGCAACATTACTTTGACCACTCGGCGCGCAACGCGAGCCTCTCGGAGGCGGCGGTGCTCGCCGGGCTGATGAAAGCGCCGAGCAAGCTCGCCCCGGATCGCAATCCGGAAGGCGCCGCCGAGCGGGCCGCCCAGGTGGTCACCGCCATGGCGCAGGAAGGTCATATCAGCGAGACACAGGCGAAACAGGCGCTCGCCGAGCCGGCCCAGACCAGACAGGCGACCAGCGGCGGGTCGATCAATTACGTCGCCGATTATGTGATGGACGTGCTCGCCGCGACTATCGGGGCGATCGACGAGGACATCGTTGTCTGGACGACCGTCGATCGGAATCTACAGATGGCGGCCGAGCAAGCGCTCACCGGGGAACTGGATCGCAAGGGCGAGAAATTTGGCGTCTCGCAGGGGGCGCTGGTGTCGCTGGAGCCTGACGGCGCCATCCGGGCGCTGGTCGGCGGGCGCGATTATACGCGAAGTCAGTTCAATCGCGCCGTTTCCGCGAAACGGCAGCCGGGTTCCTCCTTCAAGCCTTTTGTTTATTTGACCGGACTCGAACACGGTCTGACGCCCGAGACATTGCGCGAGGACGCGCCGCTCAACATCAAGGGCTGGCAGCCCGAGAATTATCACCGCGATTATCAGGGGCCCGTGACGCTGACGCGCGCATTAGCGATGTCGCTGAATACTGTCGCCGTCCGGGTCGGACTGGAGGTTGGGGTCAAAAACGTCGTCAAGACCGCCCATCGATTGGGCGTTAGATCCGATCTGCAGGTTAATCCTTCGATTGCTCTTGGCACCTCTGAGGTCACGCCGCTGGAGATCGTCGCAGCCTACGCGCCCTTCGCCAATGGCGGCTTCGGCGTGCAGCCGCGCATCATCTCGCGCGTGACGACGGCGGCCGGTCGCGCCCTTTATCAGGAGGATGGGCCGCCGCCCGGCCGTGTCGTCGAGCCGCAATATGTGTCGATGATGAATGCGATGATGCAGGAGACGCTGGCGACCGGAACGGCGCGCAAGGCGGATTTGCCGGGTTGGCAGGCCGCAGGCAAAACCGGCACGAGTCAGGATTTCCGCGACGCCTGGTTTATCGGCTATACCAGCCATCTCGTCACGGGCGTCTGGCTGGGCAATGACGATAACACGCCAACGAAAAAAGCCTCAGGCAGCAATATGCCGGTGGAGATTTGGTCAGCCTATATGACGGCCGCCCATGCGGGTCTGGAGCCTGTCGCCCTGCCCTCGGGCGCCTGGCGCTCCGAGGCTATCGCCTTGCAGGACATCGCCAAACCGATCGTCAAGCCTTTGGATGAGCTGATCGGCATGCTTAACAGGCCCGCAGAAAGGCCGGAAATAACCCCGCCGTCGACATCGGAGCCGGTTACGTCGCCGTCGCGGCCCAGACGCCTGTCAGGGGACCGTGCGCCGCGCGAACAAAGCGCCGAGGTTGCGGCGCCGGCTCCGGTCCGTCCGACGGCGAGCCCTGTCGTCGACGATGTCTCGCCCGCAGCTCAGGCCGCGCCCGCGCGTCGATCAAACCGCGCCAGAGTGGCGCGTGAGACAGAGGATTTGCTCCCGCCGGAAGACATTCCGAACGTGGGCTCTATCCCTGCCCAGACGTCGCGCCGCGCCGCGCCTCAGCAGGATAAAAATATTTTCGACAGCCTGTTCGGCGGCGGCTGAGCCGTCACGCCGACAAGCGCATCACAACCGCATCAGTGCAGGCTGACCGTCCTCAAATCGTGTTCGCGCGCGCTGCCAAGCGCTCCCTCCGGCGAGTCCGCGATCGAGATCGGCGCGCCATCTGCGCCGATGAGCGCAAACAGCGTTAGTCCCGGCGCAACGGCCGGCGCATCCGGATAAAAACGACCGATGTCCTCGGAACGCATCCGCCGGACATAGGCGATCATTCCGTCGCCGAGGTGCGCGAACTGCTCTGGCGAAAGGGACGGCGACGGCCGCTCCGTGTTGAACTTGCTTTCCATCTGTTTTCTCCTCCAGGCGTCCCGTTCGGCCCGCCCGCCCCGCGCCCCGCTCGGCGCGCTCTTTTGTCAGGAGATGTGCATGGCCGTTATCGTTTAAAAGGGGTATTCGCCGGCTACAGGCCGAGCGCCAGTCGCGTCGGATCTTCGAGAATTTCCTTCACGCGCACGAGAAACGTCACCGCTTCCTTGCCATCGACAATGCGATGATCGTAGGAAAGCGCGAGATACATCATCGGCCGGATTTCGATTTTGCCGTCAATGGCGACCGGACGTTCCTGAATTTTGTGCATGCCGAGAATGCCGGATTGCGGCGCATTGAGAATTGGCGTCGACATCAGCGAGCCGTAGACGCCGCCATTGGAGATTGTGAACGTTCCCCCCTGCAGGTCGGCGAGGTCGAGCGCGCCGTCGCGCGCCTTTTTGCCAAGCGCCGCAATGGTTTTCTCGATTTCGGCGAGCGACAGTCGATCTGCGTCGCGCACGACTGGCACGACGAGGCCTTTGTCTGTGCCGACAGCGACGCCGACATGGCAAAAATGCTTGTAGATGATGTCCTGTCCGTCGATCTCGGCGTTGACGGCGGGTATCTCCTCCAGCGCCTGACAACAGGCCTTCACGAAAAATCCCATGAAGCCAAGCTTCACGCCGTGTTTTTTCTCGAACAGCTCTTTGTAGGCCGCCCGCAGGGCGATCAGCGCCGACATGTCGACCTCGTTGAAGGTCGTCAGCATGGCGGCGGCGTTTTGCGCTTCCTTCAACCGGCGCGCGATGGTCTGGCGCAAGCGGGTCATCTTGATCCGCTCCTCTCGGCCGGCCTCAGGGGTCGATGCAGGCGTGCGCGCCACGATTGGCGCGGCGGCGGCAGCCGCAGTCAACACGTCGGACTTAAGCGCCTGTCCGCGCTTGCCGCTGCCGGCGATCTGCGAAACATCGACGCCGGTTTCGATGGCGATTTTGGCGGCGGCGGGCGAGGGCGGCATGGCCGGGCCGGGCCGAAGCGTCCCGGAAGGCGCTGGCGACGCGGCGGCGGCGACAGGAGCAGGGGCTGACGGCGCGGCAGGGGCGGTTAACGCGGCTGGGCTCGTCGCTTGTGGCTTCGCGCCGCCTGCGGCGCCTTCGGCGATCTGGCCGAGCAGGGCGCCGGGCGTCACCGTCTCGCCTTCCTTGAAGGCGATGTCGGCCAGGACGCCGCTGGCGGGCGCATTCACCTCCAGCGTCACCTTATCGGTTTCGAGTTCGGCGAGGACCTCGTCCGCCGTCACCGCGTCGCCGGGTTTTTTAAACCACTTGCCGATCGTGGCTTCAGTGACGGATTCGCCAAGTGTCGGAACGCGAATGTCGGTCATGAACGTCTCTCAATCGATAAGTTTTACGCTCACGCCGGGGCGAAGGCCTCGTCGAGGAGCGCGCGCAGTTGCGCAACATGTTTCGCCATGGTGCCGGTCGCCGTGGAAGCGGAGGCGGGCCGACCGATGTAGCGCGCGCGTTTCGCCCTGCCGTCGAATTGCGTCAGCGCCCATTCGACATAAGAGTCGACAAAAAACCACGCGCCCATATTGCGCGGTTCTTCCTGACACCAGACGACATCGGCGTTTTTGAACCGTGACAGCGCTGTAACCAGCCCTTTCGCCGGGAAGGGATAAAGCTGTTCGATGCGCAACAGGTAGACGTCGTCGATCCCGCGTTTCTCCCGCTCCTCCAACAGATCGTAGTAGACTTTTCCCGAGCACAGAACGACTCGCCGAATGGCGTTATCCGGTTTCAGGATTGATGGTTGGGTTGGGGTCGTTTCGGCGTCGTCGAGCAGAATGCGCTGAAACGTCGCCGCCGTGGCGAATTCGCCGAGTCGCGACACGCAGCGTTTGTGACGCAGCAGCGATTTCGGCGTCATCAAAACCAGCGGCTTGCGCATGTTGCGATGAAGCTGACGCCGCAAAATATGGAAATAGTTCGCCGGTGTCGAACAATTGGCCACCTGCATGTTGTCTTCGGCGCACAGTTGCAAGTAACGCTCCAGACGCGCCGAGGAATGTTCCGGCCCCTGTCCTTCGTACCCGTGCGGAAGCAAACAAACGAGGCCGGACATGCGCAGCCATTTACGTTCGCCGGCCGACAAAAACTGATCGAACACCACCTGCGCGCCATTGGCGAAGTCGCCGAATTGCGCTTCCCACAGCACCAGCGTGTCCGGTTCGGCAAGCGAGTAACCATATTCGAAGCCGAGCACAGCCTCTTCCGACAGCATCGAATTGATGACTTCGAAACGGCCTTGCTTCGACGAGACATGATCAAGCGGCAAATAGCGCGCTTCCGTCTCCTGGTCGATCAGCACGCTATGGCGTTGCGAGAAGGTGCCGCGCTCGCAATCCTGACCCGAGAGGCGCACGCCATGGCCTTCGTGCAGCAATGTTCCGAAGGCCAGAGCCTCGGCTGTCGCCCAGTCGATGGGTCCATCCTGCGCGATGGCCTCGCGCCGGGCGTCGAGGAAACGGCGGATGGTTTTGTGAACATTAAATCCGTCGGGGATTTCGGTGATCCTGCGGCCGATGTCGTGCAGGTCGTCGATGGCGACGCCTGTCTGGCCGCGCCGCTCCGCCTCCGACGTTTGATAGCCCGGTTTCAATCCGGCCCAGCGGCCATCAAGCCAGTCGGCCTTGTTGGGCTTGTAGGTCTGGCTCGCCTCCATCTCGGTTTCGAGACGCCCGCGCCAGGCGCTTTTCATCTCTTCGAAACCCTGTTGCGTAATCAGGCCTTCGCCGACGAGTTTCTCGCCATAGAGATGCAGCGTAGTTTTATGGCCGCGTATCTTTTTATACATAAGCGGCTGCGTGAAGCCTGGTTCATCGCCTTCATTGTGGCCGAAGCGGCGATAACACCACATGTCCATGACCACCGGCTTCTGGAACTCCTGACGGAATTCGGTGGCCACGCGCGCGGCGAAGACCACCGCTTCCGGATCGTCGCCATTGACGTGGAAAATCGGCGCCTCGACCATTTTTGCAACGTCGGACGGATAGGGCGAGGAGCGCGAGAAGCGCGGATAGGTCGTGAAACCGATCTGATTGTTGATAATGAAATGCACCGAGCCGCCGGTGCGATGGCCTTTCAATCCCGAAAGGCCGAAACATTCCGCGACAACGCCTTGTCCTGCAAAAGCCGCGTCGCCGTGGATCAACAACGGCATCACTGTCCGGCGGTCGCCGCCATGCTGATCCTGCTTGGCGCGCACCTTGCCCAGCACTACCGGATCGACGATTTCAAGATGCGAGGGATTGGCGGTGAGCGACAGATGCACTCTGTTGTCATCAAAGGCGCGATCAGAAGAGGCGCCGAGATGATATTTGACGTCGCCCGAACCCTCGACTTCGTCTGGCAGGAACGAGCCGCCCTTGAATTCGTGAAACAGCGCGCGATGCGGTTTCGCCATCACCTGAGAAAGAATATTAAGGCGCCCGCGATGGGCCATGCCGAGCACGATTTCCCGCACGCCGAGGGCGCCCCCGCGTTTGATGATCTGTTCGAGCGCCGGCACAATGGACTCCGCGCCGTCCAGACCAAAGCGTTTTGTGCCGGTGTATTTGACGTCGAGAAACTTCTCGAAGCCTTCGGCCTCGATCAGCTTGTTCAGAATCGCCAGCCGTCCCTTTTCCGTGAAGACGATTTCCTTCTCCGGTCCTTCGATGCGCGCCTGCAGCCAGGCTTTCTCGGCGGGACTCGAGATGTGCATAAATTCGAAACCGATCGCGCCGCAATAGGTCCGGCGCAGAATCGTCACCATTTCGAAGATGGTGGCGTATTGCATGCCCAGCACGCCATCGATGAAGATTTTGCGGTCGTAGTCGGCGTCGGTGAAACCATAGGTTGCGGGATCGAGTTCGCCGTGATCCTGACGCTGTTCGATGCCGAGAGGATCGAGATTGGCGTGCAAATGGCCGCGCATGCGATAGGCGCGGATCATCATGAGCGCGCGCACCGAGTCCCGTGTTGCGCGCTGAACGTCTTCCGGAGTCGTGGGACCGGGTGCGGCGACCGGCGTCGCCGGCGCGCGCGGCGTCGATCCGTAATCGCCAGCGAGGGCAGCGGTCCAGTCGTCGCCAGCTTTTGCGGGCCAATCGTCACGCGCCCAGCTTGGTCGCAGGCTTGTCGGCGTCACGCCCATGTCGGCGAAGAATTTTCGCCAGTCGGGGCTGACGTTCGCCGGATCGGCGGCATAGGCCGCCAGCAGGCCTTCGATATAGGCGGCGTTCGCGCCCTGAAGGAAGGAGGTGTTGAGGAAGGACTCGTTTTGCGCTGACCGGGATCCCGCCGGACCTGCGCCGCCATCGGTTTCCAGACGCGCCATCGCACCGCTTCTCTCGGCCGCCGTTCAAAGTCCGGAAAACCGGAACCTGTCGGGGCCCGCCAGCGCGTCGCCGTTTTCCGGCGACGCAATCACTGCACTTTATATAGGTCGTCGCGCCAGGATGTGCGCCTAACCTTTCAGCACTTCGACCAAAGTCTTGCCGAGACGCGCGGGAGAGGGCGAAACTTTAATGCCTGCGGCCTCCATCGCCGCGATCTTGCTTTCGGCGTCGCCTTTGCCGCCCGAGATGATGGCGCCGGCGTGGCCCATGCGGCGGCCGGGCGGCGCGGTACGGCCGGCGATAAAACCGACCATCGGCTTCTTGCGGCCGCGTTTGGCCTCGTCGATCAGGAATTGCGCCGCTTCCTCCTCCGCCGAGCCGCCGATCTCGCCGATCATGATGATCGACTTCGTCGCAGGGTCGGCGAGGAACAGCTCCAGCACCTCAATGAAATCAGTGCCCTTGACCGGATCGCCGCCGATGCCGACGGCGGTGGTCTGGCCGAGGCCCTCGCGGGTCGTCTGGAACACCGCTTCATACGTCAGCGTGCCGGAGCGCGAGACGACCCCAACCGAACCCGGCGAAAAGATATTGCCGGGCATGATGCCGATCTTGCTCTCGCCGGCGGTGACGACGCCGGGGCAGTTGGGACCGATCAGGCGCGATTTCGAGCCGCAGAGCGCGCGCTTGACGCGGATCATGTCCTGAACCGGCACGCCCTCGGTGATGGCGACAATGAGCGGGATCTCCGCGTCGATCGCCTCACAGATAGCGTCGGCGGCGCCCGGCGGCGGCACATAGATCACTGACGCGTCAGCGTCGGTTTTGGCGCGGGCCTCGGCGACAGTGTCGAACACGGGCAGATCGAGATGGGTCGCGCCGCCTTTGCCGGGCGAGACGCCCCCGACCATCTTCGTGCCATAGGCGATGCCCTGCTGGGCATGGAAGGTCGCCGTCTTGCCGGTGAAACCCTGGGTGATGACTTTAGTGTTCTTGTCGATCAGCACGGACATGAAGCGATTTCCTGAGGCGATGCGGCGGCGGGATCGGGACGGCGCGCTTCCTTAAGCCGCGGCGCCCCCGGCGCGAGGGGCTCGCGCGGGCGCAAACTATGAGCAAAGGCGCCCCGAGACAAGGCGGAAAGCGCCCCGGAGCGCCCCATGCGACGGCCTGTCGCGACCGCAGGAGAAGGGGAGGCCGGAAGCCTCAATGTGGACGGCTGCGGAACGCGGGACTGGCGCCTTTCAAGGATTGACGTCGACAATCGGCCGTCGGGTGCTTGTTTGATGAGCGCTTTTCGTCTCGATGCGCTGGCCATCTCGCAGACCATTCGAAAACTGCGGTTTACAGAAAGATCAGGCTATCGGCGTGGTCGAGGCGCTGCGGGAGATCGACGCGTCCGAACTGGCGACAAAGAGCGACATTCGGGAAGTGGAGGCGAAGATTGAAACAGGCGTCGCGAATCTGAAGGTTGAAATTGTTCGCTGGCTGATCGTCACCCAGGCGGCTCTTGCGGGACTCGTCTTCGCCGCCATCAGATTCGGCAGGTGAGGGGCTTTAAGACCCTATCCCGCATTCTACTGCGGCCATCTCGGAAACCCGGTCGGCTCCGCCGTTTGCGTGCGGCGTTTCGCCGAGGCGATGTAGACGTCGCGCCGCAGCCGGTTGATGCCGCCAAGCGGCTGATGGTCTTTCAGACCATGCCAGGGCGTCAGCACGAGATGTTCGCACTCCGTGGCCTGCAGCGGATTGTCGATGTCCTGTGGGTCGATGACGATGGTCGCGACATTCTGATAGCCCGCCGTTCCATCAGCTTTCGGCTTCCATTCCGTATTGGCGACCTCGATCGGATAGTCCGGATCGAGGGGCTGGAGCCCGTCCGGTCGTAACTGAACCTGGAAATCGAAGACGACCGGGCGCGCGTCGGGACCCTTGAGGCTGCGCTGCAACGCCTCGCGAAGATAATCCGTCGAGGGATTTTCCGGCGTCGGCGAGGGGGTCGCCGGATTGCGCGGCCGCGCAGCGAATTTCGCCGCATGATCCTTGCCGAAGAGGAACGGCGAACCGGTGAAATAATCGGCGTCGAGCGGATTGGCGAGCTGCGTTGGTTGAATGACTTTCGTAACGATCTCGAGAATTTTCAGCCTCTGCGGCGTCGGCGGCGTCAGAAAAACGGGAAAGATTTCTTTCGCATTGTCTTTCTTCTCAAGCTGGATGCGGGTGAAGGCGAGATATTCGGCCACGTCCGGAAAGGCGAACATCGGCTGGTTAATGAGCAGGAAATCCTGCGTCTTGCCGCCCGGTTCGTCCAGCAAGGTCTCGCCTTCGACGCCCATCAGCTTGATCGCCATGCCCCGGCTGTCGGCCTTTTTGTCGTTGACGTCGGGCGCGATCACGGCGGTGGCGTTGGAGAAGCGTATCCACGCCGGATAGCTTTTGCCCGGCGTCGCGAACACGCCGACGCGGAATTTTTCCGGCAAATCGGAGTTGACCGTAAAACGCGCCTTCACGCAGCCATGCGCCTTCGGATGGACGGCGCGCCGCGCCATTGTTTCGCCCGCGCCGGCGCCGTAGCGCAACGCCATCAGCTTGCCGGTCAGTTCAACCTGCTCGGCGATCTGGGCGTTTTCCGCGCTGGGAACGGATTCGAAGTTTGTCGCCGGATACTCACCAGCAAGGCTCATGTCTGCGACCATCGCCGCTGCGAAGGCCAGAAAAATCGCTCGTGTCATCTTCGCCTCACAGGCAGGAAGCCCCGTCTCGTCTGTATACAGCGCAAGGAGCCGGAAAACGATGCGCGCCGGCAGGAAAACAGAAGACCGGGGCAGCCAGCGTCGTCCCGGCCTATTCGAGCCTCACAGAGTCTTGAGATATTCGAGCAAGGCTTTCTTTTCCGGCTCGCTCAAAGCGGTCCCGTAATCGTGGCCGCAATGGCTGACGCCGGATCGCCTGTCGCAATCGGTCTGCATCGTGAAGGTGGATTTCGTCTGCTCGACCGCCAGTCCGACCGTGGCGAGATCGTAAGCTGGTCCGACCTTGAAGGATGCGACGCGCGATTGCGGCGGTTTCAGCAATTCCGCCAGCGACGGAACGGAAGCGTTGTGCAGGTAGGGCGCGGCGGCCCAAATTCCCTGCATCACGCGTGACTCAAATTTGAATTTGCCTTCAGTTTCCGGCGCTTTGGCGCAGGCCCAACCGCCGGCGCCGTTCTTTCCCGGGATTTTGTAGGCGCCCTTCAACTCCTCAACGAGCGGTTGCAGCACGGAGAGCGCCAGCTGCGCTTTCCGCCGATCAATCTCGCTCACCGTGATCGGGATAAAATGCTGCAGGATCGCCCCGCGCACAGCCGTGCCGAGAATCGCGACGGGCGCGTCGGTCTTTTTCAGCGCCGGCGAGACAAACGGGATCGCTGCGCCTTCGAGCGCGCCGGAGGGAACCTGCCAATCCGGCGCGAAATATTGATATTCGCGCGCGTCCGTGCCGACGTCCTGGATCGGCGTGCACCAGGTGTCCGGGTTCAGCAGTCTCGGCTGGCCTTTGGAAACGCCGTGGCAATCGGCGCAGCCGCCGTCCTCATAGGCACGCTCGTAAATGGCGCGGCCCTGTTCGACCAGCGCGTAATCAACCGGCCATGGCCATTTCGGCGGGCCGATGCGCTCGACGAGATGTTCGAGCTGGATCAATCCGGCAAAATCGACCGAATTGTTTCGCGTGTAATTTAAGCCGAGCAAATGGGATTTGTCCGGCTCCGGGTAGAATTCGCCGAACACGCCGAAGACTTGGCCGACGTTTCTGGCCATCGCCAGTATGCGGTCGCCATTGTCGGCGAAGCCTGGCCATTGCGTGTGGTCCTGACGCGGCGCGTTCCACAGGAAGGGCGGCCGAACGGGCGCGTCCGCCATGCGGATGCTATCGAGCAGGATGTGCGTTGGACCCGGTCCGATATCGAGACCGGTAACCCGGTTGAGGATCATGCCGACCGCGTCGATCCGTCCTGAGCCCCAGGGCTTGTCCTTCGGGAGGCCTTTCGTGGTGATTGCGTTATGACGCGCATGCCAGATGTCGACCTCTGCCCGAAGTCTGGCTTCCTCCTGCGGGTTGTATTTCGCGCCAAGCACGGCGCGGGCGAAATCGGCGAAGGCGGCCGGGGTGGCCAGCGTCTTGCCCATGGCTGCGTCCAGATCCGCCCAAAGCGAGCCCATATCTGCAAGCGCCGGTCCGCCGTCGATGCGATAGTCCTTGCCGCCGACCTCGATCTGTCGGGTATGGCATGCGGCGCAGTTGGGCCCGAGATAACCGTCGTCCGTGACCGTGAAGCCGACCGGCAGCCCTTTTGGATTTTGCGGGTTCGGCAGATAGCCATACTGGGTCAGCCCTTCCGCGAAGGACTGGCCGCTGGGCTGTTTCAGCGCCTGCGCCCATGCGTAGGGGATCATCCGCGACCCCTGACTCTCCGAATAGAACTGGCTCCAGGCCGCCTCATCCCAGGGCGCCGTGGTGGCGCTCGATTGCTGATCGAGTCGCTCGTAAGCCACTGAACAGGGGAGGAGCTGGACAAAAAAACCGGCCGCGAGCGCGGCCCCGCAAAGAGCTTTGGCGATTTTCATGACAAAACGCTCCCAAAGAAACGAGCAAGAGAAACGGTTAAGAAAAGACGCCATGACAGGCCTGCGCGGCGACCTCGGCGTCAGGCTTTTTCTATGGTCAGCGATCGCCGTGAGAGTGTCAACACGCGTTGCGTGCGGCGAGAACCCCAAAAATTCAGAGGCTCAACGCTTCATCGAACAAAAAAGCCGGCGGAGCGCGCTCCGCCGGCTTGATGGATCCAGAATTGATCTTGTCTTTTAGGCTGTCTGCGCGCCGAGGCTCGACACCTCGACCTTGACGCCCGGCCCCTGCGTGGAGCTGAGCGCGACGCGCTGTATGTAGGTGCCTTTCGAGCCCTGCGGCTTGGCCTTGGCGACAGCGTCGACAAAAGCCTTGATGTTTTCGACAAGCTTGCCTTCGTCGAAGGAGGTCTTGCCGACCGTGCCCTGCACGATGCCGGCCTTTTCGACGCGGAACTCGACGGCGCCGCCCTTGGAGGCTTTCACCGCCGCCGCGACGTCCATCGTCACCGTGCCGACTTTCGGGTTCGGCATCAGGCCGCGCGGTCCGAGCACCTTACCGAGACGGCCAACGAGCGGCATCATGTCCGGCGTGGCGATGCAGCGATCGAAGTCGATCGCGCCGCCCATCACCGTGTTGACGAGATCCTCGGCGCCGACGACATCCGCGCCCGCCGCTTTCGCCTCGTCGGCCTTGGGGCCGCGCGCGAACACCGCGACGCGCAGCACGCGGCCGGTGCCGTTCGGCAGGTTGACGACGCCGCGCACCATCTGGTCGGCGTGCTTGGGGTCGACGCCAAGATTCATGGCGATTTCGACCGATTCGTCGAATTTGGCCCTGGCGCGCTCGCGCACCATTTTGACGGCCTGATCGATGGGATAGAGCTTCGTGCGCTCGATGCCCTCGCGGGCCTTGGCGATGCGTTTTCCGATATGAGCCATCGTCTTACTCCACCACCTGCAGGCCCATGGCGCGGGCCGAGCCTTCGATCATCGACATTGCGGATTCAATCGAGGAGCAGTTGAGATCGACGATTTTCTTTTCCGCGATGTCCCGAATCTGCGCCTTCGTCACCTTGCCGACGGTGGTGCGGCCGGGGGTCTTCGAACCTGAGGCCGGCTTTTTGCCAATCTTGAGGCCGACAGCCTTCTTGAGGAAGAAGCTGACCGGCGGCTGCTTCATCTCGAAGGTGAAGGAGCGGTCCTGATAGGCGGTGATGATCACGGGGATCGGGGTCCCCTTGTCCATCTGGGCCGTCTTGGCGTTGAACGCCTTACAGAACTCCATGATGTTGAGGCCGCGTTGACCGAGCGCGGGTCCAATCGGCGGCGAGGGGTTCGCCGCGCCGGCCGGCACTTGCAGCTTGATGTAGCCGGCAATTTTTTTCGCCATTTGCTTGCTCCAGCGTGAGATTGCGCCGCGCGCTTGCGCCCGCGGGCCATCGGTTGCAGGTCGTGGTTCGACATGAACTCCCCGATGGCGTCGGGGCATGTCTTCCACGGTGGGTTTCGTTCCGGCGAGGGAACGAAAAAGCCCTCGACGAGAGGGCCAAGGCTTTATAGCTTGGCGGAGCAGGGAAGCAAAGGGTTGGCTCCAACTTTAATTATGACAGGTTTTGGCGATCGCCGTTTTGCCGGTTGTCACTGCTTCATAGAGGCATGACAATTTATAGAGGCATGACAATGCTACATTTGCTGAACATTGAAAGCGAACACCATTACCCCCGGGCGCGCAAAGAAATGCATGAATTGAGATTTCGGGAATTCGTTCAAAAACAAAAGTATAATACTTCAGTTCATCGCGATATGGAATTTGATGAGTTCGACACGCCGGCCGCGAGCTATCTCGTATATTTATCTCAAGAGGGGCGTGTAATTGCTTGTTCGCGATTGAGTCCAACGTCCTTCCCCTTTATGATAGAAAAATTGTGGAAAGATAAAGTTTGCACCGCGCTTCCAAGATCAGGCGAGGTCTGGGAATCATCAAGAATTTGTATTGATGAAAGTGTTATAGATCATGAATTGCGTAAGAGAATCGTGAGCTCAATCATTGTGGGTCATTTCGAATTTGCGGCGGAAAACAATATAAAAAGATATATCGGTATAATGCCGTCCAAACTCTGGAAGAAGACCCTGATCGATAGAGGATGGCAAGTTATTGAATTAAGCAACCGATTCTTGCTCGATGGACATGAAACCTATGTTGCAGAGTTTGTTGTTTGCAAGGACGCGCTGAAGAAAGTCCGAAAGAAAACAGGCATTGAGGAAAAGGTATTACGGCTCCCAGACGGAAATAACGGCCTCAATGCCCTTCCGGCGTAAGGCCCTCATGCTGTTCGAGGCGGCGTAGGCGCTCCCCGTCAATCATTCCGCCTCGCACTTTGCGGTCATGTCGGCTCTCAAGTCTCCGTCGCCGATCACTTTCTCATTATAGTAGAACTTGCCGCTGATACGGCTGACTTCGCCGCGTATAGCCGTATCTTCTTTGCGGCGATGCTGGCCGACCCATACGGCGCCGCTTTGCTCGGCAGACATTCGATATTGCGTCCCGCGATCATACTCCACGCCTGACGCGGTCTCATGCACAACCCGCCAAAAGCCGTCAGTCCGCGACACTTCTATCGAGACGACCGGGTCGCGGCCCCCGCGCGCCAAAGGCTCGCAGGTCAATTGAAAGTCCTCTGGTATCAATGACGAGGGGGCGGACGGCGCCGTGCTTGGCGCGGACGGGCGCGAAGGGCGTCCCCCGAGACCGATTGGTTCATTCGAGCCTGGATCATCGATCGCGACGATATCGAGGCCCAGATTCCGCGCCCGGTCAAATGTCAGCCATGTCATGTCTTTCGGCGCGGACGACGTGATGTAGGCGATCGCCTTGTAAGAAACGCCAATTTTATTGAGATAGGCGCCAACCAATGCATTTCCAGGGCCGGTGATGGCTCCGGCGCTGTCCGACGCCGAATGAAATCCGATCTTGGACGTTTCAGTGCCGCCGCGCACGGAACCTGCGAGCCAGACAAGCGCGCAGGCCGAGGCGCAGATCGACTCAGAGGCGACGAAAGTTTTGTATCCTTTCATGCGGATGTGCTCGCCCATGGTGAGGGCGGAAAAGACGTCTCCGCCGGGACTTTCCAGAACAACGATCGCTTTATCGTCTGTCGCGAAAGAGACGAACCGAGCACCATCGCCTGACAAAAGTTTTCCGGTGGCGAAGATGATCGAGAAATCGCGGTTGTGGCTGCGAGAGAATTCCATTGCAGCGGCGGGAAGCGATATAATGGCCAGAAATAATACTAAGAGCGCACGCATGAACTCACTCGGGGGATCATCTGTCAACGCAATCTGAAGTTAGCGAAGTCCCCACCGCTTGCAAGGGCCACAAAGGGTTTCGGGTAAATGCTTCAATGCCCCGCGGGCGTAGGCCCACCTGCTGCTCAAGGCGACTCATCGCTGAGGAATGATATTCCATTACCGAGCGACGCAGTCCGGAAATCCGGTCGCTCAAGCGCTTTCCGGGGGCGCGTACTCCCCTTGGAGGATTCGCGCATCTCTAGGTCGCGCCGCGCGACGTCAAACCTTCTCGACCTGACCGAACTCCAGCTCCACCGGGGTCGGGCGGCCGAAAATCGAAACGGCGACCTTGAGGCGCGAGCGATCCTCGTCGACCTCCTCAACCAGACCGTTGAAGGAGGCGAAGGGGCCGTCGGCGACGCGCACCGTCTCGCCGATCTCGAAGCTGATCGTCGGCTTGGGCCGTTCGACGCCCTCGGCGACCTGACCCTTGATGCGCATCGCCTCGGCTTCGGAGATCGGCATCGGCTTGTTGTCGGCGCCGAGGAATCCGGTAACCTTCGGCGTGTTCTTGATCAGCGAAAAGACCGGATCGGTGAGGTTGCATTTCACCAGCACATAGCCGGGGAAAAACTTGCGCTCGGTGTTCACCTTGCGGCCGCGGCGAACCTCGACGACATGCTCGGTCGGCACGAGGATTTCTTCGAAATTTTCAGAAAGCTGACGTTGCGCGGCGCCCTCGCGGATGGCTTCCGCAACCTTCTTTTCGAAATTCGAATAGGCGTGAACGATATACCAGCGCATGGTCATGAGGGCGTCATCCGCTCAGCAAATAGTTTAAAAACCGCCGCCGATGACGATTTTGACGATAAAGCGCAAAACCGAGTCGACGAGGACGAAGAAGAGACTGGCGAGCAGCACCATGGCGATCACGAGGCCGGTCGTCACCATGGTCTCACGACGCGACGGCCAGGTGATTTTCTTCGCTTCGGCGCGGACTTCCTGCAAGAATGTAAAGGGGTTAACCATTGGCTCGACCGGTTGCGCGACAGCGCCCATCGGCCGACCGATTTCGGCCGTGACGGCGGCGCGTCGAAAACAGTTGCGGCGCGGGACCTTCCGGCCACGCGCCACATTCTAGAGCCTATATATCGCCCTTAACGCCAAAGGCAAAGCGAAAAAGCAGGCCGGCCGGGGGCAGGATCGCTCCAATGTTTGCCCGCCGGGCCGATGGGGCGGTATGAAGGATCGCTTTCTCGTCTGCGCCTCAGGAGATCCCGATGCGTTTCTTGCCCCTCGTCGCTCCCGCCGCCGCAATCCTGCTGCTTGCCGCTTGCAACGCCCCGCGACAGACCGGGCCGGTTGTCGACCCGACGGGACCGGCGCAGCAGGACGCCGCCATCGCGCCCGCCGGCTCAGGCTGCGGCGCGGCCATCGCGCGCTATCGTTCAGTCATCGACAACGACCTCAAAATGGGACACGTCAATCAGAGCGTCCATGGTCAGATCAAAGGCGAGATCGGCGAAGCAGAGGCGGCCTGCGCCGCCGGGCAGGACTCCCGCGCCCTCTCGCTGGTCCGCGCATCGAAATCGCGGCATGGCTATCCGGGTTAGCGGGCTTCAAGCCGTCAGTCTGGAAACAATTCAGCCGCATCGGCTTTGAAATCGTCGCGCTTGTTTCCTAGTTGGACAGAGGGCGAGAAACGGTTTTGCGGGACATGTAATGACAAAAATCAAATACCCTCTTATTGCTTTGATTGCTGGCGCTGGGCTTTCCGGCGCGGCCCTGGCTCAGGACAATTTCACGCTGACCATCAAGGACCATAAATTCGATCCGGCTGAACTTCACATCCCGGCCGATAAACCGGCGACGGTGATCGTGAAAAATCTCGACGCCGCGCCGGAGGAGTTCGAAAGCAAGGCGCTGAAAATCGAAAAAATCGTGCCGGCCAACAGCGAAGCGAGCATCACGCTGCGCCCGCTAAAGGCCGGCCGGTACAAATTTGTTGGCGAATTCCACGAGGACACGGCCAAGGGCGAGATCGTCGTGGAGTAAAGCGGGAGACCCCATGCTAGGCGCGCTGATTATCGTTTTTCGCGAGGCGATCGAAGCTGGCCTGATTGTCGGCATTGTCCTCGCGGTCACCCGCGGCGTGCCTCTGGCCGGGCGATATGTGTTGGGCGGCGTCGCAGCTGGCGCGCTGGGCGCGATGATTGTTGCGATCTTCGCCGACCGGCTATCCCGCTCATTCGCCGGCAGCGGACAAGAGTTGTTCAACGCCGCCGTTCTCGCGCTCGCGGTCGGCATGCTCGCGTGGCACAACATCTGGATGGCGCGTCATGGCCGTGAGATGGCGCAGGAGCTTTCGGCGGTCGGCAAGGCCGTCGCCGCCGGCGATCGCACCCTTTTCGCGCTGGCGAGCGTTGTCGGACTGGCCATCCTTCGGGAGGGCGCCGAGGTTGCGCTGTTTCTTTATGGCGTGCTCGCCTCGGGCGAAACCGGCCTTGACGTGTTTCTCGGCGGGCTGGCGGGACTCGCATCAGGCGGCGCGACGAGCTTCGCCACATTTTATGGATTGGTGAAAATACCGCCGAAACATCTCTTTGCCGTCACCACGACATTAATCACGTTGCTCGCCGCCGGCCTCGCCGCGCAATGCGTCGGCTTCCTTCAACAGGCTGGCGCGATCACAGCCCTCTCCGACACCTTGTGGGATAGTTCGTGGCTCCTGTCGGACAAAAGCATTCCTGGCCGCGTGCTGCACACGCTGGTGGGATACGCCGATCAACCGTCAGGGATGCAGCTTGTCGCCTGGTTTGTGACGCTTGTCGCGATCTTTGGCGCAACGAAGCTACTGACGCCCGCGCCGCCCGCGCCGGCGCGCGTTGCAGCGGAATAAATACGCAGTTTGATCTAATCGCGCGACGTAATCTCGATTTTCCTGACGATGCGCTCGGGTTCCGGCCGCGCGAGATCGATGGACAAAAGTCCGTTGTCGAGATCGGCTCCCAGAACCTGCATGCCTTCGGCAAGCAGAAAGGCGCGCTGAAACTGACGCGCAGCAATGCCACGATGAAGAAAATGGCGTTCGCGGTCCTCGACCTGCCGGCCGCGAATGACGACCTGGTTTTTTTCGAGCGACACATCGAGCTGGTCGCGGGTGAAGCCGGCTACGGCAAGCGTAATTCTCAGGCGTTCGGGCTCCGTCGCGCTGCGCGGCAACCGTTCGATGTTGTAGGGCGGATAGCCGTCGGACGCATTGCGGGCGACCCGGTCGAGCGCTCGCCCGATCTCGTCAAAACCCAGAAGAAAAGGGGAATTCAGCGGTGGTCGCGACATGTCGTGAAGCCCTGGTCCGGCGGCTCCGGCGGGAGCCCCTGAAGGCGCGCGCTCGCCAGACGCCTATATGTGTGGGCCGGCCGCTCGTTCAAGCCAGACGTCAGGCTTGAACCCTGTCGCCGTCGCGGCCATCTCCAGCAAAGCGTCCCTATGGTTTGCGTTGGCCAAGGCGTCGCATCGGGATAAGTATCGCTTCTTGATCGAGCCGGAGCCCTTCACAACCCCCGTTCGACAGCTTTTCTCTCCCGCCGCCGAAAGGAAATCCGATCCCATGTCCTCACGCAACAATGCGCTCGAAAATTTCCTTGGCGGCTCGCCGATTTCCGTCGCCACGCGCTTGTTTTTCATTTCGCTTGTGGTGGGCGCGTTGCTGATGTGGCTCGAACTGCGGCCGTTGGACATTTTACGGGGGGTGCAGGCGTTTTTCGAGCGCATTTACCAGCTTGGCTTCGGCGCCGTGCAGGAGCTCGCGAGCTATGTTCTGGCCGGCGCCGTCTTTGTTGTTCCGGCGTGGTTCGTGCTGCGACTGATGACGATGAGCGGGCGCGGGCGTTAGGCGCGGGCGTAAAGTTAACTGAGACAAGGATATGTCCTCAGTTTCGCTGGCGTAGGCGTCGCCGGGCGCATCGATCAATATATCAAACTTTTTCACCCGCTAGCGCCATCACGACCCGCCACTCCGCCTCCGTCACCGGCTGCACGGAAAGACGTGAGTTGTTGACCAGCACCATATCGGCGAGCTTCTGCTCGTTCTTGATTTGCGCAAGCGTCACGGCCTTGAGCGGTTTGACCGCCTTGACGTCGACCATGCCGAATTTGCCCGTCTCGTCGGTATGATCGGGATAATAGGTTTTGATCACCTCGACGACGCCGACGATCGCCCGCTCCTCGTTGGAGTGATAGAAGAAACCCTTGTCCCCTTTCTTCATCGCCATCATGTGTTTTTTGGCGAGATGATTGCGCACGCCATTCCAGAATGTGCCCTTGGGGCCGGCCTCGGCCTGTTGCGACCACGACCAGGTCGAGGGTTCGCTTTTAAACAGCCAGTAGGCCATTACAATTTAGCTCCGACGACATGTTTCCAGGGACGCAGTTCGACGCGCTCAAAGAGGCCTGCCTGTGCATAGGGATCTTGCGCTAGCAGCGCGCGCGCGGCCGGCTCGTCAGCGCAGTCGATAATCAACAGCGATCCGATGGGCTTATCCGCCCCATCCAGAAAGGGGCCGCCGAGCTTCACTTGCGCTGCGTATTTGTCCAGAAAGGCCAGATGTTCGGCGCGGGTGGCGAGCCGGAGATCTAGCGCGCCGGGTTTGTCGTAGCAAAGGGCTGCGAAGAGCAAAGCGAACCTCTTTTCCTGAATGTGACATGAAAGGTTTTGGCGTCTATCCCTCCGCCCGTTCGACGGTTTTCTCCGCCGCAAGAACACGATCGCCGAAGTCCTTGATGTTTTCCCGCAAGGCGAGGATATCCGGATCGGATACGACTGAACTTCCGCTTGCGCGTCGACGCGCCTGCTCGGCGCGCAACGCGTCAAGCGCGCCGTTCAGCATAGCGATGTCTGCTCTTGCGGCCTCGAGGCGGTTGGCGGTCTCGTCGGTTTGCGCGCGCGCCGCAGCGTGCGCCGTCTCCAGGCGGGAGATTTCTGTCTCAAGGCGCTGTCGCGTCTCAATCGCCTCGGCGTGCGTCCGATCAAGACTTTGCAACAATTGCCGATGTTCATCGCCCGCTCGGGAAAGTTCTTCCCTCAGACGCTCGTTATCCGTCTTTTGACGCATCGCTTCTTCTTCGAGCGTTAGTGCGCGTTCCGCCGCCGTTGCGCTGCGCTTGTAGGCCGCGCGGAGGTTTTCGATCTCCTGCTCAAGGCGAATATTTTCTTCATGCATGGCGCCGATCCGAGATTCATGCGCCGCGACGCGACTGTGCACGACTTCCGTCTCGCGACCGAGCTCTTGCTTGTCTTGCTCGAGCGTGCGCAATCGGGCGACTCCGCGTTCGGCGCGCTCCGTCATCTCGTGAAGCGCCATTTCCGTCGAACGCAATAATTCGGTGCGCTCGGCTACGGTTTTAAGCGCCTCGTCAATTCGCGCCTGCATGTCTCGATGCAGGGTCTCTGCTTTCTTCAGCCACTCCCGCGCCACCGCGACGTTCGCCGCATAGCGGCCTGCGGTCGCCATATCATTGGCTCGGGCCGTTTGCAGAGCCTCCATTTCCTGTTCGAGGCGGCGTTCCCGAACGGCAAATTCGGCGCGCAGCAAGTCGCGTTCGGCGACGACTTCCTCCATCGACATCGGCGCCAACATTTGCAGGCGTCGCATCGATAGCCGCATCGCCCGTCGCCAAAAGGCTGGGAGAAACATCAAGGCCAGCAGCGCCGCGACCAGGAAGCCGAGGGCAAAATACAAAGCCTGTTCGATCACGTTTCCTGTCTCCAGTCCCGTGATTGGGGCTCACTGGCGGCCTCGACGTGTTCGTCAATGTCGCATGAAGTCTCGCCAAAATCAAAAAACAAGGGAGGCTGCGCCACCGTAGTTCCGGTTCGCCGTCGCCAACCAGACGCGCACCCTTCCGGCGGCCCTGACCTGTCATTCCCAAGATTGATGATGGCGCTAGAAGGGGTTCCAGGTCTTTTCCTGCGTGAATTTCAGATATCCCAGGTTCATGCCGATCCGGGCGCCGACGCCGCTTCGAACCGGAATCACGACAACTTCATTATTGTTGAGAGCGGTGAACCCCAGTCCGCCGACAAGATAGGCGGATCCGTCGACGCCGGAATAGCGGCGGAAGATGCTCTCGACCTCGGGCAGATTATACACCAGCATCATGGTCCGGTCGCCGTCCATCCCGGCGTCCAAGCCAATTGAGGGTCCTTGCCAGAACACCTGCCGCTTGCCGGCGTTTCGCGTGTACATCACGCCCTCGCCGTAACGCAGTCCGCCGACAAAGGCGCCGCTGCCCTCCTGACCAAGTATATAGGCGTTGGGTTTACCCCAGCGACGATTGGCGCTTTCCACGCCCTCGGCGAGTCCCCGCGCAATCGAACCAAAAAAGCGGTGGCCGTTGTCAACGACTTCTTCACTCGAAAAAGTTTCCGGGCGAACGTCGGCGCGCGCAAGCGGCGAGGGCAATGCGCCGGCGCATGCGGCGCCGGCGGCAAGACTGAAGATGTCGCGACGGGATAAAATTGCGGAAGGTTTGGATACGCTCATGACGCTGGCTCCAATACTCGGGCTGTCGTTGTTACGGTGACGGTTCGACGGCGCCGGCGCATGAAGACGGACGTTGGAAAAACAGTCTCCCGCGCGAAGAGTAAATTCGCGCGTAGCAGTTAATTTACCGTTGCGCGCCCGGCCGGACAGGCGTCGCCCCAGGCGATAAAGGGTCCGTTGCGATAAAAACTTTCCGACTTGCCATAACCCAGCGGTTCGCCAGCCGGCGTCAACACCGCGCCGCCCGCCGCCCGCAAGATCGCGTCGCCCGCCGCCGTGTCCCATTCCATGGTGCGTCCGAAACGCGGGTAGACGTCGGCCCTGCCTTGCGCGATGACGCAGAACTTCAGCGATGAGCCCATCGGTCGCCGTTCGCGAATCGGCAGTGAATTGAGCAAGGCGACGGTTTTTTCGTCCGGATGCGATTTTGAAAGCAACGCCGTGAGACCACCGGCGGGGCGTGAGCGCGCGCCCAGCGCGCTCCAGTCCTGCGACGCGGGCAATGCGCCCCCCGCCGCCGCCTTGGTTGTGAAACCCTGCGCGCCGGCGAACCAGACCCGGGCTCCGGCAGGGGCGAAGATCGCGCCGGCGACCGGCTGGAGCTTGTCGACAAGGGCCACATTGACGGTGAATTCCGGGCTACGACCGATGAATTCGCGAGTGCCGTCGATAGGGTCTATGAGCAGAAAGGCGTCGGAGTGGGGCGGCGTCTCGCCCCGCGCCGCCGCTTCCTCGGCGATCGACGGCACGCCGGGAAGCGCGCGCTCCAGCGCCTGCACAAGGTGCGCCTCGATTCGCTCGTCCGCTTCGCTAACCGGAGACTGGTCGGATTTCATGTGAGACCGGATTTCGGGTCGCGCGAGAATATCGATGGCGATGGCGCCGGCCTCAATCGCCAGACGCGCGAAAAGACGCGCGAGAGAGTCGCGCTCGAGGGAAGAAAGAGCCGTGACGGTAATGGTTTTTTATCCTTTACAGGGTTTTAATTTTGCTTGCAGCTGCGCATTGCAATTCAAGCCGCCATAACTACCCTTTGCGCTTGAACTTTGCAGTGATTCGCGCCCCGCGTCAGCCCGTTTCCGCAGAATCAATTGCAATTGTTCGGCGTTCACAAGCAATCCGCCGCGCAGAGCGCGGCCGTCTCCGAGGTGGCTTAATGACCAGGTATTCGCTCGACGCGCTCGATCTTGCGGCTTTGCTGTCATCGCGCGTGTGTCACGATGTGATTTCGCCGGTCGGCGCAATCGTCAACGGGCTTGAGGTTCTTGAGGAAGAAAACGACCCGGAGATGCGGGGACATGCGCTGGCTTTGATCAAATCGAGCGCCAACGAAGCCAGTTCTCGCCTGCAGTTTTGCCGTCTGGCCTTTGGCGCCGCCGGCTCAAAGGGCGCCTCGATCGACACGGGCGACGCCGAGCAGGTCACGCGGCAGTTGCTTGCCGACGAGCGCACCAGACTGAACTGGAGCGTGCCGCGTGTTTTAATGTCTAAAAACAAGGTCAAAGTGCTGCTCAACCTTTGCCTGCTCGCGGATGCGACGATTCCCCGGGGTGGGATCATCTCCGTTAGTTCGACCGGCGAAGAGGACAAGATCGCCTTCCGTGTCGAGGCGCGGGGAGCCAACGCCCGTCTGGCTGCGACGACACCGGCTTTGCTCGCCGGCGACACGGAGGAAGGCGCCATCGACGCGCGCGCTATACAGGCCTATTACACCGGGCTCGTCGCCAGGGCCTGTGGTCTCGACCTTGGCGTTTCCAGCGATCCGGAAATCGTGGTCTTTGAGGCGCGGCCGGCGGCTGTCGCGCCGCTGACGATCGAAACCGGTGAGTCGCTTCTGGCCGATGCGCCTTGCGCAGAAGCGGTTGAGGAGCCTCAAAACGCTGTGGCCTGAGACGGTTGCGTCAAATTCAGGAGCCAGTCGATCTCGCGACGGCCCCTCGTCAGACATGAGCTGTCGGGAGGCCGGCATGATTCTGACGACAGGCACAAAAAAGCCCCGGCTCGTAAGCCGGGGCTTCGATTGTCCAAACTTGTTGTTGTAAAGCCGAGGATGCCCAAGCAATCCGGCGGGATTTTGGCTGCTTCTAGGCCGTAATGCGTTCTTCAGTCTCGCTGGGCTCTCGCAGGACGTAGCCGCGGCCCCAAACCGTCTCAATGTAATTTCGGCCCTCGCTGGCGTTGGCGAGTTTCTTCCGCAGCTTGCAGATGAATACATCTATGATCTTGAGTTCCGGCTCGTCCATGCCGCCGTAAAGGTGATTGAGGAACATTTCCTTGGTGAGAGTGGTGCCCTTGCGCAGGGAAAGCAGTTCGAGCATCTGATATTCCTTGCCGGTCAGATGCACGCGGGCGCCGCCAACTTCGACGGTTTTCTGATCGAGATTGACGATCAGGTCGCCGGTGGCGATCACCGACTGGGCATGTCCTTTCGAACGACGAACAATGGCGTGGATGCGGGCGACAAGTTCGTCCTTGTGGAAAGGCTTGGTCAGATAATCGTCGGCTCCGAACCCCAGTCCCTTCACTTTGTCCTCAATGCCGGCGAGGCCGGACAGGATCAAGATCGGAGTTTTGACCTTGGCGACGCGCAAAGTGCGCAAAACCTCGTAACCGGACATGTCGGGAAGATTTAGATCCAGCAGGATGATGTCATAATCGTAGAGTTTGCCGAGATCGATGCCTTCTTCACCGAGATCGGTGGTATAGACGTTAAAATTCTCGGATTTAAGCATGAGCTCGATGCTTTGAGCGGTCGCGCTGTCGTCTTCAATCAATAAAACGCGCATGTTGATTCCCCGGCGAGCTCCAGTAAAAACATCAATAATCGGTCGTTTTCATCGACGCGGCGGCGATAGATGCGACCGGCTGACGACGCGACCCTTCCCGAACTGAACGAAAGGTAAGCGGAAATGGTTAACAAAGGTTCACCGTCGAGGTCGCCGCGCCCCAATTCTTAATGCGACTGCCCTGGGAAGCCTGACGCGACGCGCGCCGGAATAACGGCGATACTTGGGAAGGAGACGACGTCGATCGATACGAATCAGTCGTCTAAAATCAATTTAGCTGTTTTCCAAACGCTTGGGGAAGAGGTTGACGAGAAACAGGCGGATGGCCTGTGCCGGCGTCATTGACTTGCAGGCGTTCTTTCAACTATATCCCTCCTGCGGCGTCGCTTCTTCACGGGGGGCGACGCCATGACTTTTGACGGTCCATCGACGCCGGATCGCCCGAATTAGAAAAAATCGGCCCTACGCGTGGAAACGGACTGATTCGATATTGTTTTGAATAAGATAGGCGGTTCGTCCGCCTGTGGAGAACATCGGTGAAACGGACCTACCAGCCCAGCAAAATCGTGCGCAAACGTCGTCATGGCTTTCGCGCCCGTATGGCCACCGTCGGTGGCCGCAAGGTGATCGCCGCGCGTCGGGCGCGTGGTCGCAAGCGCCTCTCGGCCTGAGGCTCCCTGCGGCGGCTGGACAGCCGGACGGCACAATGACGACGGACGCCCCCGCCGGAACCGCTCACACCCCTACCACTCCGCTTCGCCTCCGCCGGCGGAGGGAGTTTTTATCTGCAGCGAAAAGCGGGCTGCGCGCGTCCGGCCGTCTACTCACCATACAGATGACGGCTCAGGACCGGATGATGCCGGCGGCGCTGGGCGAGTCGGCTGTGGTCGAGGCCCCGCCGAGATTTGGTTTGACGGTCACAAAAAAGGTCGCCAACGCGGTTGGGCGTAATCGTATCCGACGACGCTTGCGCGAAGCCTTGCGCACCGGCGGCGCTGCGGCGGGCGTGGCCGCACTTGGCGCACGCGCTGGACAGGACTACGTAATCATTGCCCGGCGGGAGGCGCTGAACGCGCCTTTCGCCGATATCGTATCGCAGATGGCCGAGGGGTTCGCGCGGTTACACAACCGCAATGCGGCGCGCGGTCGGCGTAACCAGACAGAGAGAACGGGCGTTCCGCGCGATGAATGAGAACACCAGGAATATGCTGCTCGCCGCCGCTGTATCGATGATTTTCATCGGACTATGGGATTATTTCTACGCCTTTCCCGAAATGGATCGACAGAAAAAAGTCCTCGCCGAGCAGGAGCGCCTCGCCAAGGTCACGCCGCTTGGCGCGCCGGAAAAGCCTGTCGCCGAAACCGTCAAGCGTGTCGTTCAGACGCGGGAAAACGCGCTGGCCCTGAGTCCGCGCGTCGCCATCGACAGCAAATCGATTTCCGGATCGATCGCTTTGAAAGGCGCGCGCATCGACGACGTGTCGCTGAAAAATTACCGACAGACAGTCGATCCGACGAGCCCGATCATCACCCTGCTCTCGCCGGAAAATGGTCCAGACGCTTACTATGCGGAACTTGGCTATCTGAGCGCCGAAACGCAGAATGCGCCGATTCTGCCGACGACTGAGACACTCTGGACCGCCGATAGCGACAAGCTTACGACGGCGCGGCCTGTCACGCTGACCTGGGACAATGGCCAGGGTCTGATCTTCAAACGGGTGATTTCCGTCGATGACGAATATCTCTTCACCGTGAAGGACAGCGTCGAGAACAAGTCCGGCAAGCCCGTATCACTCTACACGTTTTCACGCATGATCCGCGTCGGCCATCCGCCGTCAGCCGGCTACGCCGCTCTGCACGAGGGCTTTGTCGGCGTCGTCGGCGACAAAGGCGAAGAGCTGACCTACGAGAAACTGGAGAAGGAAGCCAACGCCACGAAGACCTTCAAGGGCCTCGGCGGCTGGGTTGGCTTTACCGATAAATACTGGGGCGCCGTTGTCGCGCCCGATCAGAACGCGGCGATGGAAGCGCGCTATCTTTCCATGGGCGGGAGCGTCAAAACCTACCAGGCCGACACGGTGAGCAGCGAGCCGAAACAGATTGCTGCCGATGCGACGATCTCGACGACGTCCTACGTGTTCGCGGGCGCCAAGGAGGTCGATACCCTCGACGCCTACAAGGCGACCCCCGGACTAAAGCGCTTCGATCTGCTGATCGACTGGGGCTGGTTTTACTTTATCACCCGTCCGATGTTTCGTCTGATCGATTTCCTGTATCGCTTGCTCGGCAATTTTGGTTTCGCCATTCTGGCGGTGACGGTAATCGTCAAGACGGCTTTCCTGCCGCTCGCCAACAAGAGCTACAAGTCAATCGCCAAGATGAAAGAAATTCAGCCAAAGATCAAAGAGCTGAAGGAGAAACACGGCGACGACAAACACGCCTTCAACATGGCGCAGATGGAGTTGTTCAAGCGCGAGAAAGTCAATCCGGCCAGCGGCTGTCTGCCTGTGCTGTTGCAAATTCCTGTCTTCTTCTCGCTCTACAAGGTACTCGTCGTGACGATCGAAATGCGTCATGCGCCTTTCTTCGGTTGGATCAGGGATCTTTCAGCTCCCGATCCAACGAATGTCTTCAACCTCTTCGGTCTTTTGCCCTTCGATCCGTCTCATGTCGCTTTCTTCGGCCCTTACCTTATGCTTGGGGTTTGGCCGTTGCTGATGGGCGTGTCGATGTGGCTGCAAATGAAGATGAATCCGGAGCCGACGGACGAAGTCCAAAAGGTGATGTTCAACTATATGCCGCTGATGTTCACGTTCACCATGGGCGGATTCGCATCGGGCCTGGTGATTTACTGGACATGGAACAATCTCCTGTCGATCATCCAGCAGGGCGTAATCATGAGCCGGGCCGGCGTGAAGTTCGAATTGTGGGACAATCTTCGCAAGACTTTTCAGCGGGCCTGACGGATGCGCGACGGCCGTTCAAACGATCGGCCGTCGGCTAATCTGCACGTTTAATATGACCAATCTGACGCGCGGAGATTACGAAGAGGACGGCCGCCTGCTTTTCGCCGGGCCCTGTGATTTCATCTTCGCCAGCGTTTCCGCGAAGGACCTGCCGACCCCCGGCGCGCCGGAAGTCGCTTTCGCCGGACGCTCCAATGTTGGCAAATCGTCGCTCCTCAACGCTCTGACCAATCGCAAGACCCTGGCGCGAGTCTCGCACACGCCCGGCCGAACGCAGCAGTTGAACTTTTTCTCCCTGACCGGCGCCACAGGCGGCGACGAGCGCCTGCGGCTTGTCGATATGCCCGGATACGGCTACGCGGCGGTTGGCAAGGAGAAGATCGCAAACTGGTCGAAGTTGATGCGCGATTATTTGCGCGGCAGGGCGCAACTGGCCCGGGTGTTCGTGCTGATCGACGCTCGACGCGGGATCAAACCCGTTGACAACGAGATGTTCGATCTGCTCGATCAGGCGGCGGTTTCCTATCAGGCCGTTTTGACCAAACATGACGAATTGAAGCCGACGGAGCGAAGCGCTGTTGTGGAGGAGACGCTTTCGGCTCTGCGCAAGCGGCCGGCTGCTTATCCTGAACTGATTTTCACTTCGTCCCAGACTGGCGAGGGGGTCGCCACGCTGCGGGCTGCGATCGCCCGGCTGTTGCACGAACGGTCTTGAAACTGTCGCGCGGAGCGGTCTAGGTGGGACGGCGGCGCGCGTTCCGGATCGCCGCTCCAGAGGATCGCCCGACATGTCCACCAACTCCGCCGACAACGCGCTGCAGCAGGCGCGGATTCTCATGCAGGCGTTGCCGCATATGTTGCGCTACGACGACGCCATCGTCGTCGTAAAATATGGCGGCCACGCCATGGGCGATGACAAGGTGGCGCGAGATTTTTCCCGAGACATGGTGTTGCTCGAACAATCCGGCGTAAACCCGGTGGTTGTTCATGGCGGCGGCCCGCAGATCGGCGCGATGCTGGGCCGTCTGGGAGTCGAGTCGAAATTCGCCGATGGCCTGCGCGTCACCGATGGCGAAACGATGGGCATTGTCGAAATGGTGCTCGCCGGGTCGATTAACAAACAGATTGTCGGTTACATCAATTCCGAGGGCGGCCGCGCCATTGGCTTGACCGGCAAGGATGGCCGCATGTTGACGGCAAAAAAACTGGAGCGCTCCGATGGGGTCGATCTGGGTTATGTCGGCGAGCCGGACCGTGTCGATACAACTGTGCTCGATCAGGTCCTGGGTCGCGAGCTGATTCCGGTTCTGGCGCCCGTCGCGCAGGGACCGGGCGGCGCGAGTTACAACATTAATGCGGACACCTTCGCCGGAGCCATCGCCGGCGCGCTTGGCGCCAAGCGCCTGCTGTTTCTTACCGACGTTCCGGGCGTGCTGGACAAGAACAAACAGATCATCGAGGAACTCAAGGTCGCTGATATTCCGGGCCTCATCGCTGACGGCACGATCACCGGCGGCATGATCCCGAAAGTTGAGACCTGCATTTACGCCATTGAGCGTGGCGTCGAGGGCGTGGTCATCCTCGATGGCAAACTGCCGCATGCGGTGCTGATCGAATTATTGACCGATCACGGCGCTGGCACGCTGATCACACGGTGAACGATCTGGCGGATCGATTTGCGGAGATCGACACCTGGGTGTTTGATCTCGACAATACCCTCTATCCGCAGACCGCCGATCTGTGGCCGAAAATCGATGCGCGCATCACATTGTTCATGATGCGGTTGTTTGGTCTCGACGCATTGTCGCTGCGCGCCTTGCAGAAACATTACTATCATCGCTACGGCACGACATTGCGTGGTCTGATGGCCGAACATGATGTCGACGCCGTTCGCTATCTGGAATTTGTACACGATATCGATCGCTCCTCGCTATCTCAGAATCATTCTCTCGCAGAGGCCATCGCTGCGCTGCCGGGACGCAAGCTGATCCTGACCAATGGGTCGCGACATCATGCAGTCGCAACGGCCCGGCAACTTGGAATCGACCATCTTTTCGAGGATATTTTTGATATTATTGCCGCCAATTTCATCGCCAAACCCGAGGCGGGCGCCTATGAACTGTTCTTCGACCGACTCAGGGTCGATCCCAAACGCGCTGCGCTCTTCGAGGACATTGATCGCAATCTGATCGTGCCGCATCGCTGCGGGATGACGACAGTGCTGGTGACGCCGCCGCCGGGAGAAGCGCCCGAGCGCGAGGTCTGGGAGATGTCCGACGGCTCCGAGCCGCATGTCGATTTCGCGACGGACAATTTGGCCGGTTTTCTCGAACGCATACGCGGGTAGAATTCCAGGCGCTCACTTTCAAGAGCTCTCCTTTCACAATCTCTATTTTAATGCCTGCACGTGTGGACGCTGCCCCCCTTTTAACGACTATGCAAAAGTTATGCGCCCGATTAGGGTTTATTTTTTCGAGAGGCCGATAATGAAATCAGTTTCACCTCAGGACGCGCTTCGCGTCGTTTTTTTGGCCGCCGCCGGGATTTTCGTGTTTTCGCAAGCGGCGCTTTCACAAGGCGCCCCTCAGACGCGTCAGCCCGAGCCGATGCGCCAGACTCGCTCAGGGATCGAGCCAGCCGGAACCAACGCTGCGCCCCAAAACCGCGAGGTCGATTTCAAAAGGATTGAGGATGAGCTGCATATCCTGCAGCAATCGATCAATATGTTGTCGAAAAGTTCCGCCCAGAACTCCGAGGCCTCACCGGGGGAGGCGGCCAATGCGACAGCGCCTGCACCGACGCGGCCCGCATCAGGTTCAGTCCCGTCCGTTGCCTCGACAGGCATGAAAACCGGCGCGGCGATTCCAGTAGACGGGCAGTTTTTTGCCTTTAGCGGCGAGAAATCGCCGACACAAACGCTGATCCTGTTGCTTGTGTCCGGGATCATGGGCATGATCGGTCAAGGCGCACGCACCATTGTCGGGCTGAAAAAACTGTCCGACCGTTCCCAGACCGCCGCTGGCGAGGCCGAAACTTTCTCGGCGAGCCGACTGGCGGTCGGTTTGATGATTGGCTTCGTGGCCGGGGTCGTTGGTGGCATGACCCCGAAGGTGTTCAATGCGCCGACCATCAATAGCGACGTTTTGTTTTATCTCGCCAGCATCGGCTATATGGGCGTCGACGTCATAGAGGGCTTCGCCAACACCATTAGCTCGGGACGCCCGTCGCTGCCGTCGCGTAACAGGACGCAACAGAGCGGCGCGGCCCTGTCGACGCCGCCGACCCCGCCGCCGACCAGTCACGATATTGCGCCAACTCGCCCGCCGCCGCCAGAGGCGCAGAGCTCGAATGAAGAAATAAACGCTGCATTACAATATGCAGCGGACATTGATGAAGCCGCGCAGAAGCATGGCATTCCCGCCGAATATATCTGCGGCGTGGGATCGCGGGAGTCCCTGTGGGGTCTCGACTTGCGCCCAAGAGGGCCCGCAGGGACAGGCGACTGGGCGCCGCGCAATGGGCGCATGCCCCCGGATGGTCTGGGATGGGGGCGCGGATTGATGCAAATCGACTATGCCTCGCACCCTTTCGCCCAAACGGGCGACTGGCGCGACCCGGCCGCAAATATTGCGTATGGCGGCGATATTCTCGGACAAAACTACGACTATTTCCGACAGGCCCGCTATCCGGGCGTCGATCCTCTGCGCGCCGCCATCGCCGCTTATAATTGCGGTATCGGAAACGTCGAACATGCGATCCAGGCGGGAGAGGATGTCGATGCGCGGACTACCGGGCGAAACTATTCGCAGGATGTCTTTCGCCGGGCCGCCATGTTTCAACCCTTTATCGGATCGTCGACGCTCACCTCGTGATCCATGACGGTGACTGCAGCGACAAACTGTTCCGTGTCGCCCCGGGTCGCGGGCGGCTCCGGTTGACTCCCTGCGCAACGCGCCTACAAACCGATGCGCCCCTTCAAAACAATCGGAAGCGATATGACCCACACAGGTCTGGAGACCCTCATCACCGCCGCCTTTGAGGACCGCGCCAACATCAACGCGGAGACGCAGGGCGACGTTCGTCGCGCGGTCGACAGCGCGCTGCGTTTGCTCGACGCCGGCAAGTTGCGGGTGGCCGAAAAGATCGAGGGCAGGGAAGGTCCTGAGTCCTGGAGTGTCAATCAATGGCTGAAAAAGGCGGTGCTGCTCTCTTTCCGTCTCAACGACATGAGCGTCATCGCCGGCGGTCCCGGCGGCGCCACCTGGTGGGACAAGGTTCCCTCAAAATTCGTTGGCTGGGGCGCGAGCGAGCATACGGCGGCAGGATTCCGTTCCGTGCCTGGCGCCGTCGTGCGCCACTCCGCCTATGTCGCGCCGGGCGCGATCCTGATGCCCTCCTTCGTCAATCTCGGCGCCTATGTCGACGCTGGAACCATGGTCGATACCTGGGCGACGGTCGGCTCCTGCGCCCAGATTGGCAAGAATGTCCATCTCTCCGGCGGCGTTGGCATTGGCGGAGTCCTTGAGCCCTTGCAAGCCAATCCGACAATTATCGAGGATGATTGTTTTATCGGCGCACGGTCGGAAGTGGTCGAGGGTGTGATCGTCGGCAAGGGCTCGGTGCTATCGATGGGCGTATTCATCGGCGCGTCGACCAAAATCATCGACCGGGCGACGGGTAAAATCCACATTGGTTACGTTCCGCCCTATTCTGTGGTCGTATCGGGTAATTTGGCGGGCAAGCCGCTCCCGGACGGAACGCCGGGGCCCTCGCTCTATTGCGCGGTGATCGTCAAGACCGTCGATGCGCAAACGCGCAGCAAAACCGGCGTGAACGAATTGCTGAGGGATTAATGACCTTGGATAGCGAGCGGTTTCGTTTCCTCTACCGCAGCGATCAGGGCCGCATCGATCCGGTCGCCTGGCTGCGCGGCGTGCGCCCCCTCGCGCTTGTTCTCGTGCCCTTCGTTCTTTTGTGGATAGTCCTGGCTCCCTACACAGACCACGATATCGCGACAAGTCCGTTTTTCGTTCCCCAGACCGCGCTGGCCTACGCCTTCGCCATTCTTTACGCCTTCGTCGTGTTGCTCGTCGCGGTCAGTTACGTCAATCTTTCTGCGAAACGATTTCGCGATCGTGGATTTTCGCCTGCTCTTGGGTTCGCCAGCCTCGCGCCTTTCGCCGCTTTAATCGCCGGCGCGGCGCACTGGTTGCAACCGCGCGTCGCCGAGGCGATGGAACGCGGCTGGGTTTGGGGGGCGGACGCCCTGTTGATTGGCGTCGTGCTCTGGACTTTTTATGAACTGGGCCTGCAACCCTCGAAGGCGCCATGAACGCTTCTTCTCTCGCTATTGATCTCGCGCGCGATTTGATCCGTTGTCCATCGGTCACGCCGCACGACGCCGGTGCGCTCGGCGTCATAGAGACGGCGCTGAAATCGGTCGGGTTTGAGACCCATCGGCTGACGTTTAGCGAAGCCAACACGCCCGATGTCGAAAATCTCTTCGCTAAACTGGGGACAGGTCGGCCACATCTCGTCTTCGCCGGACATACCGATGTCGTGCCGGTGGGCGATATCACGCGCTGGCGTCATGATCCTTTTGCCGCCGACATTGCGGATGGTCGACTTTACGGTCGCGGCGCGTCCGACATGAAAGGCGCGATCGCCGCCTTTGTCGCGGCGACGATCGATTATGTTGGAACCCTTGGCGCGCCGAGGGGCGCGCTCTCCTTTCTGATTACCGGAGACGAGGAAGGTCCTTCGATCAATGGCACGTGCAAGATGCTTGATTGGACGCGGGCGAGAGGCGAGCGGTTCGATCATTGTATTGTGGGCGAACCGACAAATGTCGATTCGCTCGGCGATACGATCAAAATTGGCAGACGCGGTTCGCTCAATGGCGTAATAAAAGTCATCGGCAAACAGGGACATGTCGCCTATCCGCATCGCGCCGATAATCCCGCCCCGATCATTGCACGCATTGTCGCTGCGCTCTCCGCGCATGCGCTTGACGATGGCACAGCGCATTTCGACCGCTCCAATCTCGAAGTGACCTCAATTGACATCGGCAATCCCGCGGTGAATGTCATTCCCGCCACGGCGCAGGCGCAGTTCAATGTTCGTTTCAACGATATCTGGACACTCGAAACCCTGAAAGAACGCATCCGTTCGGTGGTCGCTGAAGTTGCCGGCGCGGCGACGGTTGAGCTTGAATTCATGCCAAGCAACGCTGTGTCGTTTTTAACTCAACCTGGCGAGTTTTCAGCGCTCGTCTCGCGCACCGTTGTCGAGGTAACAGGTCTCAATCCGGAATTATCGACAAGCGGCGGCACGTCGGATGCGCGCTTTATTATCCGTGATTGTCCAGCGCTTGAGTTTGGCCTGACTAACGAAACCATACACGCCGTCAACGAAAATGTGCGACTTACCGATATCGATGCGCTTTGCGCGATTTACCGGCGGATCATCGAGAGCTATTTTGCTTCAGCGGCGGCGTAAATGATGGGCTTGAAACTCCGCTCCGCAATCCTGATTGGCTTTTCGATCCTGTGCGTCATGGCGCAAGCCTACGCCCAGACTCTGACGCTTGTCGAGCCGTTAACGCTGCGCGCGGGACCGGGAACAAATTACAAAATAGCCGCAACTGCGCCTGTCGGGACGATTCTTGCGCCCGAGCCGGGCGGGTCGGAATGGACGAGGGTCGATTTCAAAGGGCGCAGTTATTACGCTCCTACGCAACAATTGATGGTCGCCGCCGGGGCTGATACGCCCGCCACGATTTTGCCGGCCGATCCAACCTGCGATTTTAGCTACCCCTATTCCGGCAGCAATGTTTTCTTTGACCGGCCGCTCGCCAAATTACGTCATAGCGAGCCGCTTGGCTTTCTATTTGGCTATCATCGACGCAATCCGTGTTGATGGGAGTAGATGTGCGTTGCAGTCCAAAAGCGCCTGACAACGGAGTCTTTCTGTCTGCTGGCGAAATGTTTTCATGCCCGATCGCATGGACGTAAGTTGTCAAACGCAGGCGTCAAATGAACGAGGCGCATAAGCGGATATTTCTGAGGGGTTGACAAGTTCAGCGCCCGCCGGCGCCGTTTGCAAGAGGATGTCACATGATCTTCGGGCTTAACGGCCCGTCGCCGCGCCAGCGTAAAACGCCAGGCGCTAGATGCGCAAAGTATATAACTAAAATTTCGTCACAAGCGGAGCGGGCGTCAGATCGATATGATAGTTCAGGCCGGCGCGCGCGATTACGCCATCGTAGCGTAGTCTTGTGCTGGCCGAATTCATCATCAATAACTGGCCGGTCGCAACCGTGAGCCCGGTCGCGGCGCCCAGAGGCGGAATGGATAGCGTGATTGGCGAAATATAGCCAATCGTGGCGGCTGGCGAGGAAAAAGAACCGAGATCGTAATAAAGTCCTTCGGCTTTCAGGCTCCAGCCCGGCGCGAACATCCACTCCAGTCCGCCGCCTGCCGCCCAGCCGACAAGGGTGGCGGTTGAGACATTGGCGCCGGAGACGGAAGGCACTGGCAGCGTGCCGTTGAAGACATCAAAAGGCGCGTTTAAATTCGACACGCTCCACAGTGTGAGCGCCGAACCGTTCGTCGTCGTTCGCGCGCCGCCGTAGGCGAGGCCGCCGGTTCCGTAAATCATGGTTGTGGGCGTGACGAGATAACCCATGCGCGCGCGCACAGTGCCCAGCCAGTCGACATTTGCTTTCGTTTCTCCGGCGCCAAGAGCCAGACGGTTGATAATGCAGTTGACAGCTGGACCGCAGGGATGAACGCCCGGACCGTCGTTGAATTGAACGCTGTCCTGAGATGCGCCGAGCGCGCGTCCACCGCCGCCGATCGTCGCGCCCTGAAAATCCGCCTCAACGCCGACGACAAAACGCGCTGCGCGCGCGCCAATGAGCCAATTATAACCGACCTGACCGCCACCGATAAAACCCGCTGGATTGACGCGGGCGTCTCCAGCGCTTGCAAGCGCCGTGTTGCCGGTTCGCAGTCCTGTTCCAGGAATGGCATTGATCGGATCGAAGGCGTTGGCGGCGGGCGCAACTGCATCGTAAATCGGGAAGGCTTGGGCGGAGGCGCCGCTGCTGACGCCCCAGCCGTAGCCGGCATTGAGACCGATGTAAAAACCCGCCCATGGAGAGAGACCGGCGACCGCGCCTTCCCGTGATTTCGGAGCCGACAGATCGGCAGCCGTCGCGCGCCCAATCGCGGCGGCCAAAAAGAGTGAGAGAATTAAGCAAAATTTTGTTTTCATTTAACGGAACCAATCGTCAACATTCAACGAATGCGATTAATATACGCACATCCCCTTTGATCAGATCATCATGGCCTGACTACATCAACGACGTCGTCAGGTCGAAGGGATCAAATATACGAAATTTTTTCCGACGTTGCATATTTGCAACGTTATTTGTTCCGGACGAACGCTTGGGACCGGGGTTGGAAAAAACAAGAATTCCTTCAAGAAATTCAAGACGGTAGAATTGTCCGTCGTCCGATGGATTGGGTCAGATTTAATGTTCGGAGAGGAGGTTTCGGTCCGTTTGGTTTCGTTTTAGGTTAGGCTGCTTTCATCTGATGCTGCAAGTATAGATTGGCCGTAATTTTTGTGCCTCATGGAATGTCCTGGATCTGCTGGATATATTGATGAGGCGATCCGCTGGAGTCGGCGGATGCCGTCTATGCTCTCCTCGCCGCACAGACCATCGAAAAAATATGGAATTTTTCTTCAGCACGGAAATGTCGGGGGAGCGACGAAGGTAAAGGATAAGATCTTCAGCGGGTTGACCGGCTTGCGCGGTTTTCTGATCCATCTTCGATCCAGAAGGGCCGCGATGAACCAGAAAACCAAATTTATTCAATCACCAATTTGTCCCACAGATGCTAAAACGGGACAAATTACTGCTTGATCCAAACCGTGTTGTTGCTCCATTTGATTGTCTTGCCGTCGAACACGCCCTTGACCACGCCATCGTCCACAAAATTCACGCTGAGTTGCTTATCATTGCAGGTTCCGTAAGCGTTCGGACGACCGCTGGCGACCGTGATATTGACTGTCTTTCCGTCCTGTCCGACGACGATAGCAGTCCTCTTACCGTAATACCCACTCAAATCATTGCACGGGCCTGCATGGGCAGTGCCGGCGAAGGCAGCGGTAGTGCCGAGCAGCATCAGCACAGAAGCACAAGCATTCCAGATCGGACGCATTGAAAACTCCAAATTATGTTGTTGATACGTCAAGATGGATTTTAACCGACGTTCCATTTTGATTTGTGAATTCGTCGTGCCCCGGTGTATATATATAAAGACTGGAAATGCTCTGCAAGAGAGGGGGAGCCGACGCATTATCGGATTGCGAATCAGATTACGCTTGGGCGAGCGGCCTGAATTCTTCTTTACGATGGGCGGGAACGATTGCGTAGCCGGACCAACCTTCGCCTGCGCCTTAACCGGTTAACCGCTGGTCGGTGGCCTCCTCACGCCGCCCATCTGATTGTCGACAACAATAAATTGAAGAACGATAAATAATTTCAATGAGTTTTGCCCGGCGCCGCTTAAAATCCTGCTGCAAACAAACCTCATACTTATTTCACATCGGCCCTGATTCTGGTTGAAAGCAGCTGGATCAACAAGATTTGTCCTGCACCACTCACGGACAGTCGATCGAGTCGGAAAGGCCGACAGATGTCTCAATGCTATGTCTTGAGCGACGATCAATCGAAACGGATCGACCATCTCCTGCCGGGACGAGAGAGTGCGGTAGGCAATTGATCAAGCGACAATCGACTTTTGTCGCGGCGATTTTCTATCGCTATCCCACCGGCCCAGCCTTGCGGGATGGCCCAAAAGCTCATGGGCTTTTTGTTTTGTGTACTGGCGCTTCAGCCGCTGGGCCAGAGCTGTCGCCCGGGTGGGAATTTTCAAACATTTGGCTCAAGGCGCCGACAATGAATACGCCAGGATTGACGTGACAATCCTGCGGGCGCGTCATCACAGCGCCAGCGTATAAAAATGGCGAAGTCCGGGAAATCGGCCGCAGTTCAGGCAGATTGATCACAACAAACCACGCCACGGTCGGCGCGCTCGGCAATCCAGCCGGCTCTCACTCGACTCCCGGACAGCCGCGCCCCCAAGATAAAGACCTTTATTCGGTAAGCAGCCTGATGAAAAACCTCTTTTGCAAACTCAGCCAGTTTCGTGTCATCGATACTCGCTGCGACATAACTGCTCTAGGTTTCCTCGGCGCGATCCATCTCACCGCTACAGTCGTAGATAGCTGAGTTTATGATTAGACCTGACATATGAACATCATGTTCGTCTGATCAATCAATAATCACCAACTATAATGTTGCAATCGTATTCTTTTTTCGTGCAACGATCTCCATGCATGCTCTATAGCGCTCGCTGACACCGTATTGAACGGGCTCAAAACCGACTTCTTGCAAAAGTTCAAACAGTCTTTTTCTGCTGAAATTATGATAATGCTCCAGCTCTCCCCAATAAGGATTGGCATTATTCATATCTAAAAATCTCCAAACAGCACAATTATAATTTGGCATAGACAAAAATAAAATGCCGTTATCGACAAGCAAGCGATGTGCAGATCTCAAAACTTCTTTAGGATACGGCGTATGTTCTAGAACGTCAGCCATACTAATCACGGACATTTTTTCAGATGGATTGAAATCATCCAGGCTTTGACAAAATGCTGTAAAACCCAAATTATTCATTATAGCTACGCTATCGGCTCTGAGATCCAGGCCAACGGGCGCAAACCCCCATTCGTCGGCAGTAAATAATAATGAACCGTTGCCGAATCCAACGTCCAGCCAATTGCCATGATCAACAAACTGTGAAACCAATTTCACAATCCTTGCCCAAATATGTCGTTGATTTTCGAAGTCGTAACCTGGCTTCTGATTTTCATTGGTTTTGGAAAAAACTACCGAACATCCTTCTTCAGTAAAATAACCCTCTGTAAAAACATGATCGCAATTTTGACATTGAAGCCACTTTATTTGCGGCGATAAAACTGGATTGTACATTGGATGGTTTGAACAATCGCCAATTTTTATCAGATTGATGTTTTCGTTGTCACAAAGTGGGCATTTGGAATATGAGGTTTTCAAACTATCCATTTATGCCTCCATTAAAGTTCACAAAATTTACGTCAATTCAACGATCTGAGTTGAGCCAACTTCTATGCCGGCAATATAACGCGTTATGATCTCCAATCAAAATATACCTCATGAATACAAAGCATCACAAGTTTGCTGCTGACAGAAGAGAGTGGTCTCGTGGTCTGATTTTAACGTTCCTTCTGTAACTCTGCGACGAATCGTCATCTCGCTGGGATAAACTCTGGGCGATCTAGCGCCAACACGATGATCGGCTCCGGCGCGTCGTTCCGGATGCTGGAGCAGATCCGATCTGGCTGTGACGGCCGATCCCCAAGATACTGCCGTCCACGGTGAGGAGGGCTGAAAAAATGGAGTCCATAAGATCGTATCATGAGACGATTTGGAGGACTGAGCTGGAACAGAGACCCAAGAGATTTCCTTGCCCTGGTCTCGCGTGAAGGCGGTCAAGCTATTGGAAGTAACAGGCGTGTCGGCGGCGCAAGCAACAAAGGAGCTGTCACTGGCGAAAAGCCGCCCGGACTCCTGGGGGGCGCCTAGCGTGAGGCCTGGTTGACCAACGTCGGTATGGAATAGCTCCCACCGATAGAGCTTGAGCTTGAATAATCCCGAATATGCAAGGCGCCGGCTGCATGATGATGGTGTGCGATTTTCTAAAAATGTCGATATCGTTCGCGAAGGAATGCCGCTGGGCCATGGTCGGATCAACGAATTGCCATTGGCATAACTGATCGCAGTCCTGTGCGGGGTGCTGGAAGTTTCGGAGAGAGGCTACGGTGCTTGGTGAAACGACCGCCAATGATGCGCGTGCAGGCGAATACCGGCTTAGAAATTGAGATCAAAGCCAGTCATGGGCCAATGCGCCCGGCCTGATCCAAGCGTAATTTGCTAAAACTCCCTAAACTCCCCAGTCGTTCTTACCCAAAAACGAGAGCAGGGAGCGGAGACCGGATATTGCCGACTATAACTTTAAATGTCTCCTGAGCGGGGCGCAGGCCAATACAAACTTCTGCAGGCAGCCGATAAAGGGAGGTGTGGAATATTGGAATTGTTGGATCAGAACGCATCATCGCACATGGGCGAGCAAGTTTAGCAGCAGAGAGAGATGTTGTGTGTGTACCCAAGCGCTCCACTTGCGATTCGGGAGGGCTTCATAAGGTCTCAGCTGAGGTGAGCTCGTCCGACAGCGTCTGTCCCGCTTCAAGATTGATTAAGTAAAGGGGTGGTACCGCCACCCCGGCTCGAACGGGGGACCCCCAGATCCACAATCTGGTGCTCTAACCAACTGAGCTATGGCGGCGCAAGCGGCGCGAACCTAAAAGCAAGCGCCGGCGATTGCAAGCTTTTCAGATTTCTCCGGATTGCGCGCCTTCATCCGACCGTCGACCCTCCGTTGGCGCGCGTCTTTTAGCGAAGGGCGTTTTCGCCGAGACGTTGCAACACCGCCTGAAGCGCCGGATCGGCGATTCCGGCGACAGCCGCCCGGGCGCGCGCACGGATGATCGGATCGGGCGGCGCTGGCGTCCTCCGATGCTGAACGCGCTGCGCCAGCCCGGTTATCGCCTGATGCTGGACGATGCGGGACACGCAGCGCCAGCCCAGATGGGCGTTGACCCGATCAACGATCGCCGGCGTCATGTGCTGAATGTCAAGGCTGAAACCCGGCTCCACACGCAAAACAAGGGTCGCCGGTTCATGGTCGCGCGAGCGGTCTGCGCAAGCCTTCTGGCCGTCTTCGGCGGACGTCTTGTCCGCCTTGCGGCGCGGGCGCGGCGGCCACTTCAGCCGCTCGGGCGCGCAAAGGGCGGCGATCCTTTCGCCAACAATCTCAGGCCATCTCAGGATCAGCGCGGACTCGCCAAAACCGCGTTTGGCGACCAGCGGGTCGATCTGGCGCAGGGCGTATTCGGCCAGTGGCCTGGCGGATATCGCCGCCGGACGTCGCGAGGGGGTCATCGCGTCCCGACCATTTCGCGCCGCCATGCAACCTGTCCCTGTTCCGACTTGCCGATGGCGTAGCCAGCCGCCTATCAGTGAGGCCGCATGATACAATCCGACGTTTCGCCGCGAAAGGTCCGCAAGGCCGGGCGAGTCCGCCAGCCTTCTTCCCGGCGCGCCGCCCCAACGCTGGCGCTTCTAAATTGGTATGATGCGCAGCGGCGGGATCTGCCGTGGCGGGCGCCGCCGGGCGTGCGGCCGGACCCCTATGCCGTTTGGCTCTCCGAAATCATGTTGCAACAGACGACGGTCGTAACGGTGCAGGGCTATTATCAAAAATTTCTTGCCCGCTGGCCGACAGTCGAGGTCCTTGCGGCGGCTCCCCTCACCGATGTGCTCGCCGAATGGGCCGGCCTGGGTTATTACGCCCGCGCCCGTAATCTGCACGCCTGCGCGCGTCACGTCGTAGCGACGCATGGCGGTCGATTTCCGCAAGAGGAGAGCGCCTTGCGCCAATTGCCGGGGGTCGGCCCCTACACTGCGGCGGCGGTTGCGGCCATTGCATTCGATCAATCCTGCGTCCCGATCGATGGCAACGTCGAGCGGGTCATGACGCGATTGCACGCCATCGACATTCCACCGCGTCGGGCTAAAACGCTCCTGCGCGAGAAAGCGCAAGCCCTAGCTCCGCCAACGCGCGCCGGCGATTTCGCTCAGGCGCTCATGGATCTCGGCGCTACGGTCTGCAAGCCGCGTGCGCCGGGTTGCGCTGGCTGCCCGCTTGCGCGTTTTTGTCTGGCCAGCCGCGATGGCGCTCAGGATCGGTATCCGGTTCGCGAGCAGAAAGCCGCCAAGCCCCGTCGTCGCGGAGCGATCTTTATATTGTTGAACAGGGAGCGTGTTTTTCTGGTGCAACGGCCGTCGCGGGGGCTGTTTGGCGGCATGAGCGCCTTTCCGGCGACGCCCTTTACGCAGGATATTGAGCCGCAGACGCAGATGTGCCACGCGCCGCGCCAGGCGCGCTGGCGAGAGGTTGCGACGCTATCGCATGTGTTCACACATTTTACCCTTGAAGCGTCGGTCTTCGTCGGGCGCATTGCGGCGCGCGACGCGTTTTTATGCGCGTCGTCGGGGCGCTGGGTTGCGTTTAATCAATTGGTCGACGCAGGATTACCGACGCTGATGCGCAAGGCGGCGTCGGCGGCCGGATTGATCGGGGATTGAGAATGGGACGACGCGCCAACGCAATCGAGGTGGACGTGACGGAAGGGGCCATCCGCGTGCGCCAGCGCGGACGCACGCTAACGATTCCAATTGCGCCGCCGGACCAGGATTCTCCAGATGACGCCGATTTTCTGGTGCGACTGGACGATATTGAACGTTGGGATGCGCCGGACGACGAAACGCCGATCGAGATTGAGGAATTGCAGCGGATACTCGATGCGATTGAGTCGCAACTCGATCGCCAGGGACTCGCCGTGGATTTCGACTGACGACGCGCGTCAATCCGTCCAGTCGAGAGAACGTGCGACCGCTTTCGACCATTTGTCGACGAGGCGGGCGCGGGTCCCCCCCTCCATCGCTGGTTCGAATCGTTGGTCGATGCGCCAGCGCGTCGCAATCTCGTCGACGCCGCCGATGGCTCCCGTCGCCAGCATGGCCGCGAAGATTGCGCCCTGCGCCGTCGTTTCAAGATTTTGTGGTCGCAGGACCGGGATGTCGAGCAGATCGGCCTGAAACTGCATCAGCAGATTATTTGCCGCCATGGCGCCATCGACTTTCAATTCGCCAATGACGACGCCTGAAGCCTGCGTCATCGCCACAAGCGCGTCGCGGGTCTGAAAGGCGGTCGCCTCCAGCGCGGCGCGGGCAATATGGGCTTTTGTTGAAAAACGCGTCAGACCGGCGATGATCCCGCGCGCGTCCTCTCGCCAATAAGGCGCGTAGAGGCCCGAAAATGCGGGCACGAGATAAACGTCGCCATTATCTGGCGCGCTACGCGCCAGCGCCTCAATATCATGAGTTGTCTCGATCAGACCGAGATTGTCGCGCAACCATTGGACGAGGGCGCCGGCGATAGCGATGGAGCCTTCGAGGGCATAGACCGGCTTGGCGGCGCCAAGTTTCCAGGCCAGCGTCGTGAGCAAGCCATGGGATGAAAAACATGGCGTTGGACCGGTGTTCATCAGTATGAAGCAACCGGTGCCGTATGTGTTCTTTACGTCGCCTCGTTTGAGACACGCCTGCCCGAGCAGGGCAGCCTGTTGATCGCCCAGCGCGCCAGCGACGGGGACGCCGGCGAGGGGCGGTGCGACGCAGGGACCATAAACCTCGCTTGACGTCCGGATTTCAGGCAGACAGGCGTGTGGAATATCGAATAACTGCAGCAGGTCGTCGTCCCATTGAAGCGCGCTCAAATTCATCAACTGGGTGCGGGCAGCGTTTGTCGCGTCGGTGATATGGCGTCCGCCATTCGGGCCGCCTGTGAGATTCCAGATCAGCCAACTGTCGACCGTGCCAAAGAGCGCGTCGCCGCGCATCGCCCGTTGACGCGCGCCGGGGACATTGTCCAGCAGCCATGCAAGTTTTGACGCCGAGAAATAGGTCGCCGGCGGCAGGCCGGTCCGAGCCCGGATCGAGTCACCGGCTCCTCGCGCCGAGAGCCGTTCGATCAGAGGCCGGGTGCGGGTGTCCATCCAAACCAGCGCATGATGCAGCGGCGCGCCGGTGGCCCGATCCCACAATATGGTAGTTTCGCGTTGGTTGGCGACGCCGATGGCGGCGAGGTCTCGCCCCGTCAGACCGGCGTTCGCCAGCGCGCCCGCGATGACGGACTGTGTATTTGACCAGATTTCTGTCGCGTCATGCTCCACCCAGCCTGGGTGGGGATAGATCTGTCGATGTTCGCGTCGACTGGATCCGCGCAGGTGTCCGGATTCATCGACAATCAGGAAGCGTGTGCTCGTCGTCCCCTGATCGATGGCGCCAATCAGTCGCGGCATGGTCGGCTCTTGGCGGAAGAACGCGAAAAAAGCCCCCGGCGAGGGCGGGGGCTCAAGGTTTCTGGGCGCGGGAGGAACGCCTCGTAGAATTAATGATTGCGCCGATGGGTTAATGAACCGTTAAAAAAACGCCTCGACTGTCCGGGACGCTAATTTTTTAGTTCTGTCGAAAAGCGATGACAGGGTCTGATCCGACCCGGCGATAGTTGAGAAGCATTCCGTACTGTAAGCCTTGAAACAGCGTGTAAATAATATAACCTACTGAAATACAAAGTAGTTTGAAATCTTTCCAAACTGGCTGAGGCGATGATCGTCTGTTCCTGCAACGTATTGTCCGATCACGATGTCCGAGAAACTGTAGGCGCCCGGCAAGAACGTCCGTCGGTTGGCGCTGTTTTCCGCCATATGGGCTGTGAAGCGAAATGCGGACGTTGCGCCCGTAGCATTGTCGCTATTGTCGATCAGCACGCCGGTCACGCCCTAGAGGAAGCTATGGGCAGCGATTGCGACAGTTGCCGGGGCGACTCACTGGCGGCCTGACCGTCGCCGCGCTATCCTTTCCCTATCGGCGGGCATGGCTGCGCCGTAGGCGGAAAGGAAACGACTGATGCGGGGTGACGCCAAAGTTATCGACTATCTCAATCGCGGACTGCGGGCCGAATTGACGGCCGTCAACCAGTATTGGTTGCACTATCGCATATTCGAGAATTGGGGTTTGAAGGACCTCGCCAAAAAATGGCGGGAGGAGTCCATCGAGGAAATGCGTCACGCTGACTCCTTTGCGGAACGCATCCTTTTTCTGGAAGGTTTTCCCAATATGCAGGTGCTTGATCCGCTGCGTATTGGCCAGTCAGTCGAGGAAATCATCCGCGCCGATCTTCAAACCGAGATCGAGGCGCGCAACAATTACATTGAGGCGGCGTCCTATTGTTTCTCAGTCAATGATCGCGTGTCGGAAAAATTATTTGAGGGCATCATCAAAAGCGAGGAAGGCCATATCGACTTCCTCGAAACCCAGCTCGAGCTGATCAAGCAGCTTGGCGTTCAGCTTTATTCACAGAAACACATGGGCGGCCTGGAGTAGGAAATCCTACTCCATCACCGCCGCCTTGAGGATGCAGACCATATTCGCCTGCGCCGGCACAACGCCAGCGTTGCGAATAACATGCGGGCGATCGCAGCGATATCGCAGCGTTTCGCCGGTCTTTGCGCACTCTGTCACCCCGGCGACCTCAACTTCCAGAACGCCGGCGCGCACCGACAGGCACTCCACCGATCCGCGCTGATGCGCCTCCGACGCCAATACGCCGCCGGGGTCGGCGGAGAGCTCGTAGCATTGCAGCCAGTCGACCGTCTTGATCCAGCCGATAATCTCCAGCCGGCATTTTCCATCGTCGGAGAGCAGAATCGGCGTATCGGTGCGCGATGTTTTTTCGAGAAAGGGTTCGTCCTCGGCGGTCTGCAGAACACGCTCGATTGACACATCAAGCGCCTGCGCCAGCCGCCAGATCGTGGCGAGCGTGGGATTGGTCTCGTTGCGTTCGATCTGGCTGATAATCGATTTCGCGACCCCCGATTGCTGGGAGAGTTCCGACAGCGACAGATTATAGGCCTTGCGCAGGCGCTGAACGGTCTGACCGAGCTGGCCCGAGAGCGCCTGCGCGCCTGCCTCCAGAATTTTCTGTTTGTCCCGTCCCTCGACGCCCATGCGACATCTGCCTCAAGCATTACTGGACGTCCAGCAGACGTCCTGTTTGGGTTATTACTATTCCAGACCGTTAGAATAAACAATTTTGTTTGTAATAACGAACCCATTCCAGCCATTTGATTACACGTCGCGTCTGATTGGGGAAACGCCGCAGCTCGGGCGTAAAAAATTGGGAACAAAACTGTCATCGCATAGCGATGCTGATGCTGCAGGTAACATCGATTAGAGCGACAGGAGGCGGCGCGTTGGCGTTTTCATCCGCCTGTAACCGATCTGATGAACAACGTTCGATACGCAGACGCAACGCAGGTTAGCCGCCTGTCGACTGCTATGTTTTATCCGGAGGGACCGCAACATCCCTTGGATTCAAATTCGAAGTGCAACTTCCTTTAACCTGTTGAGGCAGCTGAGATAGCGGTAAGCTGTCTGTTCCCTTGACCTGGCAGTCGAAGAAGTACGATGACCTATCGCCATCTCAGCCAAGAAGAACGATATCAGATTTCCGCATTGTTAAAAGCAGGACTGACGCAGACCCAGAATTCACTAAACCTCGGCCGGCATCAATCGACGATCAGCCGAGAGATCAGCCGCAATTCGGGTATAGGAGGTTATCGACCGGGACAAGCATGCCGTCTGGCAGAAAATCGGGCGCTCAATAGCCGTAATGCTCGACAGATTACAGATGCGGATTGGCTTTCTGTTGAATTCTATCTGAAGGAGCAATGGAGCCCCGAACAGATCACGTCGAAAGTCTCGATGAGCCATGAGACAATCTACCGGCATGTCTATGCTGATAAAGCGATGGGCGGCGATCTTTACAAGAGCCTGAGATGCCAAAGGAAGCGCCGAAAGCGATATGCAAGCGGTCGCGACAGACGTGGGAAAATCCCTGGTCGAAGACCGATTTGCGAGCGCCCTAGGCATGTTGAAGAGCGTCGTCAGATCGGTCACTGGGAGGGCGATACGCTGATCGGCAAGCGCCACAAGCATGCAATTGTATCATTGGCAGAACGTAAGAGCGGTTATGCCTTATTGGCAAAGGTCGAGAAGAAGACCGCTGATCTCGTCTCCGCGGCTATTATTAAGCGTCTCAAGCCCATATCTCATGGAGTCCAGACCCTGACCTATGACAATGGCAAGGAGTTCGCCGATCATGCCGCAATCGATAAGGCCCTCGGATCAACCACTTACATTGCCGATCCTTACTCAAGCTGGCAGCGGGGATCAAACGAAAACCTGAATGGGCTCATTCGGCAATACATTCCAAAATCCCGTAGTCTCTCAACCGTGACCGATACTGAGCTTGCAAAGATCGAAAGGCTCCTCAATATTCGACCACGCAAACGCCTCGGATATAAAACTCCGATGGAGATATTTTCAAATTCCCTAAACCGCGTTGCGCTTCGTGCGTGAATCCAAATGTCAATAACCGTCCAACCTCTTCGTATTCAGCCGGTTACGAAACCATCTTCGATAGATGGGCGATGATGCGGAAAGGATTTTTAAAGCTTCTGGCATGCAGGACATGGACATGGCCATGGGCATGTTTGATAATATGGCTTCCAACCAGCAATAGACCGATCGTGTGTTAGAAGATTACTTGTTCGGCCCCATAAGTGAAACATACTATAATGATAATGTCGGTTCAAAAAGCCAATAAGAGACCATCCAAAGCGCTTGAATGCACTCAATCATTATCCAATCCAAAGAAATTATACCTGTAGAAATCATCTTGCATTGTTTCGTTTTTCTTTTGCTCGCGACATTTAATCTCAGCCCTGAGATTATCTATCTGCTGCTTCGTTGATTGAGGCGATGTTTCACCAAATATCGCAAGGGGAAGCACTGAGTCATTCAAAACACACCAAGCATATGCCGGTGAAACAGGCATTTGGAAAGCGACAATAAATGTCAAAATTGCAGAGAGCGTTTTGTGCGTGAAACCAATTGTCATGTCTGTATCCTTTCAGGCGCCAAGGGCACAAAGCAATCCTTGAGTTCATTATTAATAGTATAATCATGATTGATTGAGAAGAATAAACCAAAATTCCTTACCATAGAATTTATTTCTGGATGACAAAAGGCTTTCTTCAACTCCCGAAAATGCTAGTAATTGAACCATAAATTTGCCCAAGCTGGCGTTTGTTATTGCCCCCAACAGCGCCATCAATCTGACTGGCAAGCAACGTTTAACAGCCTTATTTTTCTATACTTCTCATGAAATCAACACGCAAACCAGTCCTTGTATAACTAGAGTTTATCCAGCGTTGACTGGAGTACGCGTCTCACTTCATCCCGATCAGCGATGGTTAAATCTACTTCAAAATTAAGACCTGACGCCTCCACCTGAATAACTGAATGACTCGTTTGTTCTTTCAGCCCAGTGACGCTAAAGGCGTGTATCGCCCTACTGTTACCTTTCACAAACAAGGGCTCTCTTTCCTCGACATCAACCAGATCCTTCACCAGCGCGTATGTATCGTGTGAAATCAATATAGTACCGGGTTTTGCGGCCTGCTCAAGACGCGCCGCAAGATTTACCTGATGGCCGATGATCGTGTAGTCCATACGTTCGTTGCTGCCAAAATCTCCAACTGTGCAGTAACCGGTATTGATGCCGATTCTAATTTGAAATGGATGGTCGAAACCCATTTTTTGCCAGCTTAGGGCGAGACGTTTGATTTTTTCCTGCATCTCTAAAGCCATCAAAATGCAGGCCCGCGCATCCTCGCGAACGCCCATAGTTTCAGGATCGCCAAAGAATATCATCACGGCGTCGCCCACATATTTATCGATCGTTGCGCCGTGTTTGAGGGCTATTCCGGCCATCTCGTTCAGATATTCATTTAAAATCCGGGTTATATCCTCGGACTCGACCTGCTCGGTAATATCGCTGAAGTTCACTATATCCGAGAAAAAAACTGTAAGTTTTTTACGCTTAGTGTTATTGCCGGCGCTTTTATTATCCCGGAAAAGACTGCTGTAGATTTGCGGAGACAAATATTTAGACAAGCGAGTTGATAATGTTTCGAGTTGATTGTTCCTTTCAATCAATTCATTTGTGCGTTCTTTGACCTGAGCGTCGAGAGTCTTTTCCTTGTCAAGAAAATCAAGGGAAAGCTGTTTGAACACGCGCGCCAGCTGACCAACCTCATCTGGCCGAGCCTCGATGTCATCCAAATCATAGTCTGTAAATTGGCGCGCTTCTACGTTTCGCGCCGCTTGAGTAATTGAAATTATCGGCGCAGCCTGTCGTCGAGCCAGTAAATTCGCCATCACAGCGCCCAACATGGCCGTTAGCGCAGCAATTGCACAGCCAATTTGAAGTTGCGAGTTGACCAATGCATTTATATGCGCAGTCGACGTTCGAATGAGGGCCGCCCCCACTGTCTCGCCAGACTCATTCTGAATTGGCGAAATGAAACTTATCGTTTTCGAACCCGAAACAAGCTCGGATTTACCGCTTTCAATCACATTCTTTACAGGATTGACCTCTTGCGGCGAAAGATCGCGGCGGTCGCCGGACTGATTATTAGATCGGGGAGCTGCAATGATATTCATTTCTCGATTAAAAATAAATATCGCTTCGATGTCCTCGCTATCCAGTAAATTATCAATGGCGCGTTGAATACCCAGTTTTTGCTCGATTGAATTAATGTAGTTAGCGTTATAACCGACTTGTACAATACGTGGTTTATCTATTCCTCTAACGCCTACATATTTGAAAGTTTCATTATCAATTTCTCTTTTCCGGGCTCTTTGCACAACCACATCAGACTTGCCGGTCAACAACGGCCAGAATTCATGCGCCTGGGGTTGTTGCTCAGCCGAGGGACTAAAGGTAAAATCAGGCAAGCCTATTTTGTGAAGATATGCATGTCCTTTCTCATCCGTCACCCAGAACTCGTCGAGAACGGTTTTATCAGTAATGTTTGTTAATCGCCGGTTGATCTCGTCGGCGGTTAATCCTGCTTTCTCAGATATTTCGATATAGTCAGAGAGTAACTGCGCGCTGACAATCATATGCTGCGCAAAAAAATCCTCAACTTCATTCGGCAGCGCGCGCGCCAAACGAGCGCTTTTGGCCAGGAGCCTAGAAATGTTTTCTCCCTGGTTTCCGGCCTCATCCACTGTCGTGCGATAATTAACCCAAATCAGGAGCCCGGATGAAATGAGCGTTGCGCCAACGCAAAGAACGGTGACCAAAGCGATAAGACGAGAGGTAAAGCTGAACCTATCAAGCCCCATACGGGCTCCCTTCCATTTCCGGACTCATAAGTTTATTCTTCACTCTACAAATATTTATCGGGATGACAACTCCGGAAGTACATAGTCGGACGGCACTCTATATCATGTGGGATCTCTGGCTTTTATGAAGATCGGCTTCTCTATGTATCAGACTTTTCCTGACTGATTGATAACCCGCTTGAGTAGCGGCAGACCCAACGGATAGCCGACATTGGAACCCCACACGTCACCCCACGCCCCACGCACTCTGTTATCGTTAAGGATTGTGTCCACCAAAGAGTTTTTAGCTTATTTTTGCATGGATTAATACTATGTTGATACCGACACTGCGGAGCTGAATAAGCGGAAATTGTTACATGTCTTGCTTTGACTTTGCGCTGTGTCCCTGTCGCGTTCATATTGGGCGCGTCCATTTTTTATCGTTACCCAACAGTCATATTAAGTCTTGGCTCGATGGTCATTCCATGCCCCTCTCTCCTCTCATCGACAACCTAGCGGCCGTCCATGACGCGTAAATCATCGATAGCGCTACTCATGATTAGCTGGTCAAATTTCTAGAGACTTCTGACAGTGCAAGAGTGAACAGGGTGCTTGTTCAGAACCGTTCAGGGCGCCCTCAACGCAAGACATGTCTTCCTCTCTCGCTTTCTGATACCCAGTGTATAAGGATCTGCGGACGTAACTCTTTGCCTCGTCTATCCTTCGGCCGAGGTATTTAGGCCCTCGGTTCTTGTTCCTTTTGGCCTGGTTGGGACTGGCGTTATTCTTATTTGCCCGGGATTGACACACTACGGACTCTGTCCAATCCTCTCCGCTGATCTGCAACATCTCGTATTTGCTTTTCCTGAACATCGACGTCAATATCTATGTCCGGCCAACATTCGAAATCACGATTGATAATCTCGGTCGACAAACTTAAATTCATCAGTAATTCATCCTGTTTCCTCGGCATTCAATTAAACTTTAGGGTCGGGCTCGGGTAATTCGCGCCGGACTGATCCCGTCCCACTGGCACACGAAGCCATCGCGCGAAACTTCAAGCATGGACACTAAAGGTCTGACGCCAATGTCTGGGGATGATTTGCGGGTCGTAATGTCCTGGCGTCGAAACTTTTCACTGGGGGCATCCGGGGAGACGTTACAAACGGCCAAAAACTCTACAATCGCCCTACCCTCTATCGTTTCCCTCTCGACATCTCCCACAGGCGAGCGAATGATAAAGAACCAAATCCAGAAACAAACGATAAACAGACATGAGACCGCCAGAAAAATCAGCTGTGTAAGGTGAAAAGAGTTTTTGCTCACGTTACTCATCTCTGGTAGATGATAATTTGATATCATATCAGAACTCCCGTAGATATAGATATGTGTTCACTGACGTATGCTCTGAGTTATCGCAAATCAGCTCTTTTATTCAATGTTTTAACTGTATTGACTTAAAATTACTCACAAGAGGAAGTTTGGATTAAAAACTAAAAACGCGTTTGCATTCTAATGGCAATTAAACTTTGGACTGGATTGATGGGATTCCATGGTTCGATGATTTGAACATCAGCACTCAGATAAGACCATTTGTTCAAAGCAAGATTGTAAAAGGCTTCGATTCCCCCCTCACTTTGCCTGGGATCGTTGAGTTGTTGCAAGCTTGTCAGAAGCTGTTGACTGACGCCAAAATGAAAGAAACCTATCCCCCACCGATCATCCTGACGATTTTCGAGCAGATTATTGCCGGCGAGGCCAAGAAGCATACTCCACCTTATCGGCGTCGGATTTCCGTCTGATAGCGTATACAAGCCAAATATGCCCCACGCTTTTTCCGGATCAGCGGCGCTCTGGAAAAGATTTTGCGTAAAATAATAGGATGAAAACCAATAACCTTTTTTGGTCCCGACACTGTTGATCGAGTTCAATCGACCGGTAAAATCAGAAATATTTTCAAGATTTATGCCTGTCGAGTTACTGTAAGCCGCCCTAAACATGTGAGTGCCATTTAAGGATGAAACACTGGTCCGGAAACCCAGACCGCCGCCAATCGCAACTCCCTCCTCGAATGGTCTCTGAATAACGCGTGGGTTTTGAGCGCTCCGTGGATCAGTTAAAAATAAATCGAAGAATACACGATCTGTGTTATACTCCACCATCCCCCCAAGGCTGTAGGGCGATGACAGGACGACTCTGTCGCCCGCTCCTCCCGTAGCCGATGTGTAGGAAACGCCAGTCGATGGCAGAGCGAACGCACGATTCATAAATGTGTTGAGACCACCGCCGCCAATCAGAGGCGTCCTGGAAGCAAGAGTCATTAAATTAAATTTACCGACTGAAACGGAAAGATTATCACTGATTTTCTGGGTGCCAGTTATAGACAAAGCGGAATGATAGCCGCCTGCGCGTAAATAGGCCTGCGCCGTGTTGACTGGCAACAGCGCGTCATCAAGTCGATTAACGTCGAGTCCAAAGTAATGTTCATATTGAACATCGAGGTGAAAGCCCGGCAACAGACCCAATTTCTCGGGAGTTATCTTGAAAAAGCCATCTGCTTTGCCGCCATAGCGGGAAACGCCGCCCCGGTCTCCTGACGTTAATCCCTGAAATATCTGCGTAGACCAAATCTGTGATTCAATACCGTAGCTGCGCGCAATATCTTTGATCCCTCCCGGGATATCGCCCAACGTCTCCCTTCTTGAAATATCAATTTGTCGTTCCTCGGCGCTCAATGGATAGATGTGCAAAACCTGGATCATCCCCAAAACAACCAGCGCCGCGCAAATGGATCCGCGCGCGCTCGAGAGCGCTCCTGCGCGCCCGTAGCGGCTATTGTCCGGGGTTTTAAAAGCAAATAAACACATACGAGATTTATGCCGGGACGTTGATATAGTTTTTATGTCATTCTCAAGCTAGATCAATTATCATTGTTATACCGGAGCACGGCAAGAGCTTGCGGATAAAAAAATAAATTATTACTCTGCAACCAATTAAGATCAGCGTCTCATTGGGAATAATTATATCTCGCAAGAGATATCGAGCTTATTTATTGCTCTGCTTTTTGTTCGGGTCGAACTCTCTCATCTTTCTCTCTAGTCACACATAACGAAATGTAGCAAACATTCCGGCATGCATATGATAGGCTAAATGGCAGTGAAAAGCCCAGCGCCCCGGATTATCGGCATCAAAGGCAACCACAACGCGCTTTCCTGGCGGAATGTGGATCGTATCACGTAAAGCGCCCGAAAAGCGACGTTGATCAATTTCAATAACTTGAAACCGATGCCCATGGAGGTGCATTGGATGCGCCATCATCGTACGATTCGTCATTGCAAGCTCGACCCGTTCCCCTTTACGCAGCATGAGCGAAGGTGTCGACGATTTCCAAACAACGTTGTTTATCGACCATATGTAATCCTCCATATTACCCGTTAGATCCAACACGTAAGATCTATCTGCTGAATGTATTTCCAGAGGCCACGCAGCTTGCAAATTATTTTCCAGCGACAAATCTACCGGTGATGCAACAGCGTCGGAAACGTCCGAATATTTTTGAACTTTTGCACCGGGGCGAGCTAGAATGACGCCTGTGCGTCTGCGATCGCCCTCGAGATTGAAAAAGATGGGCTGGGCGATCCCGTTTGGCGGCACGGTCAATAAAATATCGAGTCTTTGACCTGTCGCGATTGGGAAGGATGACCCCTTCACCGGCAAAATCTCCTGCCCGTCTACGGCGACTAATACGCCCTCAATGAGGCCTAGGTCGACGTGAAAATTGCTCATCGTCGCACCGTTGATCACTCTCAACAGCACCCGTCCATCATTCGATATGCCAATAACATCTGGATCGGAGAGCGTACGAAGGTTGGCAAGAAAAGCGTCATAAACTACATCGTTGAGATCAGCCATGGCATGATCATGGTCATTTTCATGCATCGCCATCATATCATGACTATCCTCCTCCCCATGGTCGTTAGAGATATTTGATGCAGAATGGCTGTTACGCATCATCATCGCATGGTCGTGAGCTCTTTCTCCATCATCGTCTCTCTCGTTCTCATTATTATAGCGGCCAGAATTCTGAGGCCTTTTTTTGATGAGCGATGCATAGATCTCCTGAGGGGAGGTGAAGCTGAAATCAGCGAGCATAACGACAGCATCCTGATATTCGCGATATTTTTCCGGGTAATGAATAATCAGGGGGGCGGCCAATAATTGTTGTTCTTGCAACCTATAATGCGAGTGCATCCAGTATGTGCCGCCAAAGGTCTGTGGAAAATAATATGTCTTCTCCCCTCCAGCAGGAATGACAGGACCTGAAATATCCGGCACGCCGTCCTGATCGTATGGAGGGGTAAGCCCATGCCAATGAATCAAACTCGGCTCGCTTAATTCATTCACAACGCGAACATTAAATGGCGTCCCATAATCGAATGTAACGCCCCACTGACCATTCGGCTGAACAATTGCATAGACTGACGCAGGCTTGCCATCTATGTCTATCGTTTGTCGTTGAAGCTTCAAAATCGCGGGTTGTTGTTCCTTTGCAAAGGCATAATCGAGATTGATGGCGGTCATTGCGGCCGCAGTTCGCATCAGTTGCCGTCTTGTCATCATCATTAATGAATCTCCGCTTTCCTCAAAGTGAAATGGTTTTGTTCAAATTTTGACCGATAAGGGCAGCAAAAAAATTCTTCGCCATCACGTCCTCCGATCTTGGCGTCAAGGGAATTCACCGGCTCTTGTCATTTTCGGTTTTTTGCCTATCCTTGCAACCCTGCCCACGTTTTCATCGCGCCGATACGCCAAGTTCAAGGCCATAGAGAGACACTTTATCATGGCTTCAACAAATCAGATACTTTTGGTTATAGCCTTTACAGGCATCTCTTGCGTCGCAGCAATGGCCCAAACGTTGCCGAATAGCATCGCTTACCTTGAACCGCTTGCCGAAACAGAAACCGATGGCGGCGCCGGGTGCGGCGTGGTAAGCACAAACGGTCGCTATCTCATAGACACAAAGGTCAAAATTGGCGGCCAGATTATACCGGTCAAGCTTACTTCAATCACTCGAAAGGCCAAAACCTGGAGCGGACAAGATCTCAGGATTTTTTTTCAGGTGAATTCCGGTGTCTTGAAGCAAACCTACGATAGCTTCCAATCGGGACAAAGCGAGTGGGGCATTTTACGGATCAGTTATAAAGGGCAACAAGCCGACATGCGCGCCCGCGAAATCTGCGATGATAACTAGAAATTTGGCCAATCACCTCTACAAATGACAGGCGAAATCCCGATTTGGCTTTCAGGCTTCCTGGAATGATGCAATGTCAAGAACTCTTGCGCTCGTAAGACACGGTCAAAGCGAGTGGAATCAACAAAAACGCTTCACCGGCTGGTGTGATCCTGACCTAACGAGCGCAGGCGTACAGGAGGCGCAAGATGTCGGACGTAAACTAGTCATGCTTGGCTTCGCCGTTGAGAACGCTTTCTGCTCAGCGCTTCAGCGCGCCCGTCACACGCTTGATCTGATCCTTACGGAACTTGATCGCAAGGATATTTCTGTCGTTTCAAGCCCAGATCTCAACGAGAGACATTACGGCGACCTGTCTGGGATGAGCAAGGTCGAAGCTCAACGAAGATGGGGCGAGGAGCAGGTTCGAATCTGGCGGCGCTCCTACGATGTGGCTCCGCCCGGTGGAGAGAGTTTAAAGGATACCGTTGAAAGAGTATCTCCCTTCTTTAACCAGCATATTCTCCCTGGCGTTATTGAGGGAAAAACAGCAATTGTCGCCGCTCACGGAAATTCGCTTCGTGCGCTATCCATGCGTCTCGAACATTTAACTCCGGCGGACGTTGCATTGCTTGAAATCTCAACTGCGGACCTCATCATCTATGAACTCGGTGCAGATGCGGGGGTAATTTCCAAAAAAATCTACAAAAGCTCTCAGGCTATTCACGAGAGCTAGGCTGGAAATCCAAATAATTTTCCCTCACGAAATATTAAACCAATTTCGTTATAACACTGCGCTTTCTTGAAGAGACGTCGATCATAGTGCCTGCAGATCTCTGCTCTTTTATGAAGTGCTTTACCGTTCATAACTGGATCGCGCCGCCTCAATATTTTGCGTCATTCTTCGCACCATCAAATGCATTAGGTAGAATGAAAACTTTGAGTTTGATGAAGCGATATCCATGATGTCAGCATATTTGATCACGAGCAGTTCCACAGAACTTGCCGTTTGCGCCGTCATGGTTCTCCGACTTTTTTCGGTGAACATTCCCATCTCTCCAAACATCGATACAGGCAGGATCGTGATATCTTTTTCGACAAACAAAACCCGACCAGAGAGCAATAAATAGGCTTCCTCAGCAATATCGCCTTTTCGATAAAGCTCAGTTTCCGCCGGCAACAATATGCGTCGACCTCGATCCATCAAGGCTTCGCTGTCAAATTCCTGCGATATCGCCTCCACTGCAGCGCGACGAATATCGGCCACAAGTTGGGAAATTTGATGCAATTTGACCATATTAATCGGCATAAGCAGGAAATTCAGCGCCGCCATCGGGTAGATGCCCTTGAGCATGAAGTAGGCGGCGAAGAGACCATTAGAAACGACAGCGGCGGCGCGGAGCGGAGCCATTGTTCTTGAAAAAAAGACCAGTACGCTGGCGGCGGATGCAAGGTAGCCGATGAACTCTACAAGAAGCGGATGCATGACGCCGCTTCCGACGCTCATGAGGTCGACTCGCGCGCCTGACGGGCCATGTCGACCAGGACGGCGTGCGCTTGCGCGGCGGTTTCGACAGGCTGAGGAAACAGAATGCGCACACAATGGTCGCCGCAGACGAGATCGAGCCCCTCAGGGTCGATTCCGCTCGCGCGCCAAGGCCCCGGTCCGGCTGCGCAAAAGTGGCCTGCATAACGAGCCACGGTGTCGGCGTGATCGAAGTTCATGTGGTCCAGTATGTCGTTTTCAGCGGCAATCAAGGACTCACTGGCCTGCGTGTTGATGAGAAGTTCTTCCGCAGAAAAATCGGCCGCTCGCGCAAATCCGCCGTTCAGGTGAACATTTCGAATAAGCAGTCGCCAGAAGGAGAAATCCGGGAAATCAACATAAAGCTCGGCCTTGGGGTTACGCCGCAAAAAACGCATTCGCGCCTGGGGTTCGTCGATCCGCGAAGCCGTGCCGACCAGCGTGAGGCGCGGATGCGCCAGCGGATCGCCGCGACCGCCCCTGGAGAGCAAGAGGGAGCAGCGACTATCTCTCTCCAGAAAACGGGTGTGGTGAGATAACCGGGATAGCAACAGGATCGGCGAGCCGTCATAGGTGGTGGCGACCGTTGTCAGCGTCGCAAATGGCGCGCCGTCTTCAGTCAGGGTCGCAAGGGTTGCGACGCGAGTGGTGCGTAAAATTTGACGAGATTCGGCCACAGGATCAAAATCCGCATCCTGTCGGCGATTTGGCGCTACAGCGCCAGCAGCATCATTATCCTTTTGTATCGTCATGTTTTTACTATACTTTCATGGCCTTAGCCGGATCAAGGTGCTAAACATTCAAAACTGGTGTATATATACTCCTAATTGTTGCTCGTCATACGGCACAATCAGAAAGTTTTCTCACTGTGAGAGATCGTGTACGCGGCGGCAGGACAAGTCGATCGGTCAACTCATGCGGCAGATCATGACCATACTGACACGCGCCGCCTCACTGACCGCTCAGTAATTTTTGTAGGGTGATCATGCCAACCATCGCTCTTGTCGACGACGATCGCAATATTCTGACCTCGGTCTCCATTGCGCTCGAGGGCGAGGGATATCGCGTTCAAACCTACACCGATGGCGCTCAAGCGCTTGACGGCTTGCGCGCCAATCCGCCGGATCTGGCTATCTTTGATATCAAAATGCCGCGCATGGACGGCATGGAGTTGCTACGCCGCTTGCGGCAGAAATCGGATATTCCCGTCATTTTCCTTACATCCAAGGACGAAGAGATCGACGAGCTTTTCGGCTTGAAAATGGGCGCTGACGACTTCATTCACAAACCATTCTCACAGCGATTGCTGGTTGAGCGCGTGAAGGCGATCCTGCGACGCTCGAACCCCAAGGAAGCCGCCGCCCAAAAGGAGACGGAGGCGAAAACGCTTGAGCGTGGAGCCTTGGTAATGGACCCGGAACGCCACACCTGCACCTGGCGAGGCGATCCTGTCGTTCTGACTGTCACAGAGTTTCTTATCCTTCAATCACTGGCCCAACGTCCCGGGGTCGTCAAAAGCCGAAATGCCCTTATGGACGCCGCTTACGACGACCAGGTCTATGTTGATGATCGAACAATTGACAGTCACATCAAAAGGTTAAGAAAAAAGTTCAAAGTAGTCGACGAGGAGTTCGAGATGATCGAGACCCTCTACGGCGTCGGCTATCGCTTCAAGGAAGCGTAACCTCAGTCAATGGCTTCGCAAGAATCTAGTCAAACGCCCGCGAGGCCTGGGTCTGACCTCGACTCCGATGCCTTGTCGACCGAACCCATGCTGGATGATGCTGCAGCTTTCGGAGAAACGGAAGCCGCAAATAGGACGGAAACCCGCGCCGCCAGCGATTTGAGCTTTCGACCGGGTCGATTCTTGCGAGCGCTCTCAATCCGGGCGCGCAGGATGGCGCGCTCGGTTCAATCGCATATTTCCTCATCCCTCACTCGCCGCATCATCGTGCTTAATCTGGGAGGGCTGGTCGCGCTTCTGGCGGGTTTTCTCTATCTCAACCAATTTCGTGAGGGTTTGATAGACGCCCGGGTGCAGAGTTTGCAGACGCAGGGAGAAATCATTGCTGCGGCGATCGCCTCGTCGGCCACGGTGGATACGGACGCCATCACCCTCGATCCAGAAAAATTGCTCAAGCTTGCTCCGGGCGAAAGCACCAGCGCTGTTGATAGCAATTCTCAGGCATTGGAGTTCTCTCTCAACCCCGAGCGTGTCGGCCCCCTGTTGCGGCGCCTGGTGTCTCCGACACGATTGCGCGCCCGCATTTACGATCGTGAAGGTTATTTGCTTCTTGACTCTCGGTCAGTCTCAGGCCGCTCCAATATTTTGAGATTTGATCTTCCTGGCTCGACTGCAAAACAAAGGACCTTCGACGCCTCCTCTTTTTTGCACAAATCGATCGATGAGGCTCGACGCCTCCTGCGGATGAACACGCTGCCGCTTTATGAAGAAATCGGCATGGGCAATGGTAAAATCTATCCTGAAGTCGACAATGCGCTCCAAGGCCATGCCACTGCGCTTGTCCGGATCACCGAGAGCGGGGAGACCATCATTTCCGTCGCCATTCCCGTGCAACGTTTTCGTTCAGTACGCGGCGCATTGCTGCTCTCAACAATGGGCGGCGATTTTGATGCGGTGATCGCGAGGGAGCGCTGGGGCATTATCCGGATTTTTCTGGTTTCGGCCGGCGTGATGCTGCTGATTTCGCTTTTCTTCACCAACACCATCACTGAACCGATGCGTCGGCTTGCTGAAGCAGCCGATCGTGTTCGGCGCGGCGCGAAGGCGCGGCAGGAAATACCGGATTTTTCGGATCGTCAGGATGAAATTGGTCATCTTTCGGGCGCCCTGCGCGACATGACCACAGCCCTGTATAATCGCATTGAAGCCATTGAACATTTTGCCGCCGATGTCTCACATGAGCTGAAAAATCCCCTGACCTCCCTGCGTAGCGCTGTCGAAACCCTGCCAATCGCAAAAACAGAGTCGGCACGTGAACGCCTTCTAGATATTGTCCAACATGACGTGCGCCGTCTTGATCGACTGATCAGCGACATTTCGGACGCTTCGCGGCTCGACGCCGAGCTGGCGCGAGCGGACATGGATTTCGTCGATTTGTCGGCAGTCTTGCAAGCCGTTGTCGATATTGCGCGCGGCGTCGATCGCGGCGATAGCGTCCATATCGAACTGACCATCAAACCCTCGCCCTCCCAATCTCGGGAGACATGGAGGGTCTATGGACACGACTCACGACTGGGACAAGTTTTCAACAATCTCATCGATAACGCGCGATCATTTTCCGCGCCAGGATCAAGCGTGCGGGTCCTTCTATGGCCGGAGCGGGCCAAAGGAGCCGGTGGACTTCAAATCGGGGGATACGAGATCATCATTGATGATGACGGACCTGGTATTCCCGCCGACGCTTTCGAACGTATTTTCGAGAGGTTCTACACCGATCGCCCCGAACAGGGTTTTGGTCAGAACTCAGGTCTCGGACTGGCCATTTCCCGACAGATTGTCGAAGCGCATGGCGGACGAATTCGCGCCCTTAATCGAACCCGCCAGCGACCGCGGGGCACTGACGAGCCACAGCCCGGCGACGTGGTGCTGGGTGCGCGTTTCGTTGTCTGGCTTCCTGCAGCGCGATGAGCGCTTTACCGCCTCTTCGCGCATCTCTTCACGCCACGGCGCTCGTGCTCGGCGAGACCGGCCTGCTCCTTCGCGGACCTTCTGGAAGCGGCAAGAGCGCGCTGGCTCTCGAACTGATCGCGCTGGCGCGAATGCGCGGCGAATTTGGGAGTCTGATCGCCGACGACCGCGTGCTGGTTGAGGCGCACGGAGGTCGGCTGGTGGCGCGCCCGCATCCAAATATCGCCGGGATGATCGAGGCGCGGGGCATGGGGGTCTTGAGACTGCCATATGAGCCTCGCGGCATGATCCACGCTCTCGTTGACCTCTGTGCGGCGGCCGCGCTGGCGCGGGTCCCCGACGAGACGTCTCAGACTGAGACGCTGGTTAACGTTTCTCTGCCGCAGCGATGCATCGCGGTCGAAAATACTCGCGCGGCAGCATTGATTATGGAATTTATTCAAATGCTTAGGCAAATTTAGGGCGGCGACGCGCTTTTCGCTTGCCAATTTGCGCGCGACGCACAAAATGGCGCGCCTGTCAGCCGTCGAAAGTGGCGGGTCAGGGAAATACGGTCGCGCCAATCAACCAATGTTTTGTTGTCGGTCGTCGCGAACCTCTGTCATAGGGATTTTGCGTGAGCATCTGTTCTCGACAGTGGAGCGATGGGCGCCAGACAGATGATTGCGCCCTCATGAGCAGCCCTACGCCCCTCGAACCGAAGCGTGCAGCCCTGATGATTGGTGGGATCGGATGATCGGAATGGTCCTGGTGACCCACGGCCACCTCGCATCAGAATTTCGCGCCGCCCTCGAGCATGTGGTCGGGCCGCAGAAACAGCTGATCGCCATCTCCATTGGTCCCGAGGACGACATGGAGCGACGGCGCGCCGATATTATCGAAGCTATACACGAAGCCGATAGCGGCGAAGGCGTCGTCGTGCTCACAGATATGTTCGGCGGCACGCCATCCAATCTCGCGATTTCGGTCATGAACGGCGGCAAGGTTGAGGTTCTGGCCGGGATAAACCTTCCGATGCTGATCAAACTGGCTTCCGTGCGCGACTCGACAACGCTTGAGCAAGCCGTTCAACAGGCGCAAGACGCCGGCCGGAAATACGTCTACATTGCCAGCAAAATACTCAACGCAAAGTGATCTGATTGATGGATAACGCCTCGCAATCGACGATTAATGCCCCGCTGTCCCGCGATCTTCCGATCGTCAATCGCAAGGGTCTTCACGCCAGGGCGACGGCGAAATTCGTACAATGCTGCGAGAAATTCGACGCCGTGATTTCCGTTGCCCGGGACGGAGAAACAGTAGGCGGCAGCTCGATCATGGGCATTCTGACACTCGGCGCAGGGCAAGGGTCAACCATCACTGTCACCGCCGCAGGACCCCAGGCCGCCGAGGCGCTTGACGCTTTGGAAAACCTGGTCGCCAATCGGTTCGGCGAAGACGAATAAAATTTCGAACCCGGACGACCGCCATGTCGGTGATGCAAGTCTATATCCGCGTTCTGGGTCTGTTGCGCCCGCAATGGAAACTTGTAATCGTCCTTGTGGCGGCAAATCTGACCCTCGCCGCCGCGCAATTCGCCGAACCCATTTTGTTTGGCCGCATCATCGACCTCATGACTCAAGCTCAGGCTGCAGGCCAAAGCCTGACCTGGGACAAACTTCTTCCGCTTGTCAGCGCGTGGGCGGGGTTTGGACTTTTTTCCATCGGCGGCGCAATACTGGTCGGCCTTAATGCTGATCGCCTTGCGCATCGCCGACGCCTAGCGGTGATGTCTGAATATTTCAACCATGTGCTTAGTTTACCTTTGACTTTTCACACCAATGTGCATTCCGGTCGCATCCTCAAAACGATGCTCGATGGCGCGGCGGCGATGTTTGGCTTGTGGCTGTCGTTTTTTCGCGAAAATTGCGCGTCTTTCGTCTCTTTATTCGTCCTGTTGCCTATGACGCTGTTTATTAACTGGCGGCTAGGCGGCTTGCTGATCCTGCTGGTGGTGATTTTTTACATTACAACGTCCTATGTGCTGCGACGCACAGAAAACCTTCAGGGGCAGGTCGAGCGCTACAATTCATCCCTTGCCGAACACGCTTCCGATACGCTCGGCAATATTCCTGTCGTTCAGAGTTTCACCCGTGTCGAGCGCGAGGCTCAGACGCTTAATCGTATCATCGACGATGTGCTCGCTGCGCAGCTTCCCGTTCTCTCCTGGTGGGCGCTGGTAGTCGTCGCCAGCCGAGCCGCCTCGACGTTGACCATTCTCTCGATCTTTCTGCTCGGCGCCTGGCTGCACATGCGCGCAGAGGCGACGATCGGGGAAATCATCACCTTCATGAATTTCGCCACCATGCTGATCGGACGGCTCGAACAGGTCGTTGGTTTCGTCAATGTTCTTTTCATGCAATCAGCGAAAATAAAAGACTTTTTTGGTATCCTCGACACAGAGGCGGCCGTGCGCGACCGACCGGACGCGCGCGACGCCGGCAGGCTCTCCGGTGGGGTAGCGTTCGAAAATGTTTCATTCTCCTACGATGGTCGACGTCCGGCGATAAGTAATGTCAGCTTCATCGCAAAACCCGGCGAAACTATTGCGCTAGTCGGATCGACCGGCTCCGGTAAATCGACAACGCTCGGTCTGCTGCATCGCGTCTTTGATCCCGACTCAGGCTGCGTGAAAATCGATGGCGTAGATATTCGCGACTTCACGCTTGTTTCGCTCCGTCGTAACATTGGCGTTGTGTTTCAGGAGCCTATGTTATTTGCGCGCACTATCGAAGAAAATCTGCGCATCGGCAACCCTGACGCTACAGATGATGAAATCCAGCGCGCGCTGGAATTGGCGCAGGCCACGGAATTTGTCTCTCGTCAGAGCGACGGGCATGGCACGCAGGTCGGCGAACGCGGCCGGACCTTGTCGGGCGGAGAACGTCAGAGACTTTCCATCGCCAGAGCCTTGTTGAAGAACCCTCCAATCCTGGTTTTCGACGAAGCGACATCCGCGCTGGACGCGACAACCGAAAAACTGATCCAGAAAGCCCTGGACGCCGCGACGCGCGGGCGCACCACATTCGTTATTGCGCATCGCCTCGCCACCATCCGCAATGCGGACCGGATCCTCGTTTTCGATCAGGGCGAAATTGTCGAGAGTGGCTCTTTTGACGACCTGGTGAGGTTGAATGGTCGTTTTGCTCGACTGGCGGCCGCTCAATTTATGACATCCACCAAGGAGGAGGCGACTCAAGATCCTCACCAGCCGACAGCGCCGCAGTCGCGCGCCGGCTAATTGTCAACATCGACGGCCAGGAGCTGAGCTAGCCAACCCCGTTAAAGACAATACTGACGAAACGCTTGTCCCGCACGCCCGTGGCCCTATCTGAAAATTATATAAGGGAGGGCGTCATGGCTGGTTACGGTCTCGCAGTATTGGTTTTCGCGGTCGCCGCTGCGACAATTGGTTATTACATCATGAGAGATATGTGAAAGGATAAAAATCTTATAGATGATAATATAATGATATCACAAACCGATTAATGCCTTAATAAATAATTTTATTCCTAAAAAATGTTTTTTTTCTTGATTCAGGGCTAATATTTTTTATGCCGTCATCTTCAACTTAACGCAGTGCTTACATTTATTCCAACCAAATTCCTCAAATTTAAACTATTGTGCTAAAATAGAATTCTCTTCAGGCCTGGCGGGGCAAGTAGAAATCGAAATTGCAATAAGTAAGGTTTGGTTCGTGATGGAGCAGGAATTGCCGCAGGAAAAATTGATCGTTGGCCTGGTTTCCTTCGGTCTCGGGCTCATACTCTCCGGACAGTTTTTGTTCGGTCTGGTTCCGCTCGCAGCCGGGGTTTATTTTTACATCAAGAACAGAGCAGCCTATGCTGAGTTAGAAAAGCGTCTGACTGCGCTGTTGGGCGCCAACGCGTCAACGGACGCCGCCCCGACGAAACACGAACTTGCCGGTAAGGCCGCCAAATTAGAGTCGAGCGCAGCCTCGGCGTCTATCCCGGCTGATAATTGGTATTACGAGCGCGCCGGAGCCGCCATCGGCCCCTTCAAGGAAAGTGATATCCGCGATCTGATTCTGAAAAGCGAATTAACCCAGCTCACGCTCGTCTATAACCCTGTCTTCGGCAACGACTGGCGAAAGCTGGAAAACACCCATTTTGCAGAGTTGGCGAAGCGCAAGACTCTATAATTGGCACTCAAAGCCGATGACGATTGAACCCGATCAAGACAAGCGCCAACGCCCCTAAAATCGACAACCCGAGCAGCATCGCCCCCAGACCAATGAGAACGGCGGTCGGCAGAGAACTGGATGTTGCGCCCGCATAGGCCGGAGCAAACGCCGCGAGAAAAAACATTAATAAACCCAATACTGCCATCGAAATCAAGGCTACAGCGGGCGCTCGCCTCCCGGCGTTATGGGTTGGGTCGTATTTCATGCGTCCTCGCCTCCATAACCGCGCATCCGAAATTGTCGGTGCGCCCAGCCCCACCTGATTTGCAAGTGTATAAAACCCTCCCGCCGCATTGACCAATCGTTCAAGCTACGCTTCTCTAGAAGCCACATTAACCCCAGTCCCGAGAGCAACCATGCGCCGTCCGTTCCGGTTATTCGCCCTCAAACTTCTTATCATTCCGACTGTTTTCATCGGCGCCGCGCCATCTCATGCACAAACTTTGCTTCAGGACCTTGATCCCGGAAGCGTTACAGAAGGCGCATTCGCCGACCTGTTTTATTATCCTGAACCGAAAATCGACGATCGATATGCAACGTCGCGGCCGCCAGAGCCCAGCCGAAAATCCACCGCCAAAAACAAAAATCGAAGCTATCGATAAGCCAGAAGCGTTCTGTCGCTCCGGGCCTCAACGGCGTCCGCTTCGACGAGTAGTTTCCCCTGGCTCGGAATTTTTTTGGCGGTGTCGTTTGAGCTAAAGAATGAGTTTTGCTGCCGATTGTCTTCGGGCATGACGCGGATAGACTATTCTGCGAACAAGGGAGCGGCCGCGCGACTGGGGGATATCGATGTTGTTTTCCCGTATTAATATTATCTTATGCATGCTGTGTGCCTGCGCTGGGTGCAGTTCGACGAACGGTGGACGGATGGAGGAGCGCAACTATGCTAATGCAGCGAAATATCAGTCGCTCGACGCCTATCAACTCTGCACGGAGGAAAATCCTGGCGATCCGGATAAATGCGCAACGTTGATCAAATTGCTGGAGGACGACAAAAAACGGCTGGAGCGCGTTTCGACGCCGAAATAATTTGTCCATTCTGACGCTGCGATGCATGAGCTTGCGTTAGCCCGTGAGATTGTCGTCATCGTCGAGCGGGCGGCCGAGGACCATGGCGCCCAGAGGGTAAGCAATGTCAGAATTGAGTTGGGCTCTTTTGGCCATGTGGAGGTTGAGGCGTTGCGTTTTGCCTTTTATGCGGCAGCCAAAGGCACAATCGCGGCTGGAGCGACGCTCAATGTCACGCGGACAAAAGGCCAGGCCTGGTGTCAAGACTGTCGGGAAATCGTTACGCTCATCAGCCGCCTCTCGCCCTGCCCGCAGTGCGGTGGTCTTAGCCTTGAGGTCATCGGCGGGTCCGAATTGCGCGTCATCGATATGGAGGTCGACTAATGTGCGGGATTTGCGGCTGTAGCCCCTCGCCACATCATGACCATGCGCCAGAAAAACCTGCGGGCTCCCGTCCGGGTATTCATGCGCATGTGCATTCCTTGCCGCCGACGCCGCACTCGCTTGAACACCAGGATGAGAACTCGTCGCAAGCGCGACTCATTCGCATCGAACGCGATGTTTACGCCGCCAACAACCTGCATGCCCAGCACAATCGCCAGCGACTCGCGCGAACGCAAACACTTGCGCTCAATCTCGTCTCCAGCCCCGGTTCGGGGAAAACCACTCTTCTGACGCGGCTGATCGAGAGATTGAGCGCGCATCTGCCAATCATTGTCATCGAAGGCGATCAGCAGACTGACGCGGACGCCCGGCGTATCCGCGCAACTGGCGTCCCGGCGATACAGATTAATACCGGCAAGGGGTGTCATCTCGACGCGCACATGGTCGGTCATGCGCTTGACGAATTGCCGGTGGCGAGGGACGGCGTTTTGTTTGTTGAGAATGTTGGAAATCTCGTTTGCCCGGCCGGGTTCGATCTCGGTGAGGCGCATAAAATCGTGGTGCTGTCGGTGACGGAAGGCGAAGATAAGCCTCTTAAATATCCGGACATCTTCACTGCCGCCGATCTGATGGTTTTGAACAAATCCGATCTTTTGCCGCATCTCGATTTCGATATCGCCGCCTGTATGGCGAACGCCCTGCGCATCAATCCGCGCATCCAAATCCTGCTGACCTCCGCCCGAACGGGCGAGGGTCTGGCTGCGCTGTGTGACTGGATCAAAGCCCGCACGCCACGCGCGTCAGGTGACACACGCCCGCCGCCATGAGTATCGGGACGCCGGCGCGATGGCGGATCAGGCTCTGTGGAACCGTGCAGGGCGTCGGCTTTAGACCCTACGTTTTCAGACTCGCCCAAGCCTTTGGTCTCCAGGGCTTCGTTCGCAACGATGGCTCAGGCGTGACCATTGAAATCGAGGGCGAAAATATCGATTTCTTCAGGGAAAAGCTTCTGCTCGACCTGCCAAAAGGCGCACGGATCGATAATATCGAAATACGATCAGTTCCCTCACGACATGACGGCGGTTTCAAGATCCTCTCCAGCGCCGCCGACGTAACCTGCGCGCGCATTGGACCTGACGTCGCGGTCTGTTCCGAGTGTCTGGACGATCTGTTCAATCCAAAGAGCCGATTTTATCTTTACCCTTTCACGACATGCGCCAGCTGCGGCCCACGTTTCACGATCACCCAGGCCTTACCCTTCGATCGCAACCGCACGACGATGGACGCTTTCGGCATGTGCGGCGCATGCGCCAATGACTACGCCGATCCGCAGAACCGGCGCTTTCATGCTCAAAGTCTTGCCTGTCCTGCCTGCGGACCTCGCCTGAGCGCGAAAGTAACCGATATAGCGCTGGCGATACAGTCCGGTGGGATCGTCGCTTTGAAAGGCGTTGGCGGATTTCATCTCATTTGTGACGCACGCCAACGCGACGCCGTCGCGCGTTTGCGCCATCGCAAGAAGCGCGAGGCAAAGCCCCTTGCCGTGATGGTCGCTAGTAGCGCCGCACTGGCGAAGATCGCTCTGCCGGATAAAATTGAATCACAGCTTGTCGCCCATCACGCCGCACCTATCGTTCTCATGCAGGGAAAACCGGGACTCGCCCCGGAAATTGCGCCGGGACTGAAGCGGATTGGAATCCTCCTGGCCTATGCGCCGATTCATCATCTGATTTTTTCACAACTCGCCGCCGATGCAAAACCCGGCGAGGGGGATGCGTCGCTGGTCTTCACCAGCGCCAACAGATCCGGCGAACCGCTCCTTGTCGATAACGATGCAGCGCGCGAATATCTTGCAGACATCGCTGATTTGATCGTCACGCATGATCGACCGATCGTGGCCCCGGCCGACGACAGCGTCATGGCCGTGTTCGCCGGCGCGCCGGCTTTTTTGCGGCGGGCGCGTGGTTTCACGCCCGATCCCATTGACCTCGGCGACGACGGTCCGTCTGTTATCGCCTACGGAGCGCACCAGAAAACGACGATCGCCGTGACGCGCGGCCGGGAGGCTTTTGTCTCCCAACACATTGGCGATCTTGATGGACACGAGGCACGACGGCGTCATCGCGAGACGGCGCATCACCTCTTGAGACTACTCGACATCCGACCCGAAGCCGCCGCCTGCGATCTTCATCCCGATTTCCCTTCGACCCGACTCGCAGAGGAAAGCCGCTTGCCGTTGCTGAGGGCCCAGCATCACGCTGCGCACATCGCCGCTGTCGCAGCAGAATACTGCCACGACGGACCGCTTCTGGGCGTCGCCCTTGACGGCTTCGGCTATGGCGACGACGGAACGGCCTGGGGCGGGGAGTTGATGATGGTTTCCGGGGCCCGTTGGCGACGGCTCGGACATCTTGCCCCGCTGCCTCTGCCCGGCGGCGATCGCGCGGTTCGTGAAATCTGGCGGATGGGACTGGCGGCCGCAGTACAAGCTGGACGACGTCTGGACGACGCACTCATCCACCGTCTTTGCGGCGATCGCAAACAGGCCTGGGGCGTTGCGAAACTTCTGCGTAACTCTAACATGCCGCAAACGACCAGTCTGGGGCGTCTCTTCGACGCCGCCGCCGTTATTCTCGGACTGCGACAGGAACAGGCTGAAGAGGCCCAGGCGGCGATGGAGCTTGAAGCTCTATGCCTTACGCCAAAGGTTCTGCCTGGCGGCTACAGGCTCGAGAGAAACGTGCTCAACTTCTCGCCGCTCCTGGCTCATTTGCTGGACTCGCGCCCAAGTCAGGCGGAGGGCGCCGATCTGTTTCACGGTACGATTGCGACAGGTATCGCCGACTGGATAGCACGCGCCGGACAGTCCGTCGGAGTCATCCGGATCGCCCTTGCCGGCGGCTGTATGACCAATCGTGTTCTCGCCGACGAATTATGTCGGCGCGTGTCCGCTTGTGGCCTGACGCCTCTGTTGCCGCGCCGCGCGCCGGCCAATGACGGCGGCCTGTCTCTAGGGCAGGCGTTGCTGGCGCGGCGCGCGCTCATGTCTGGTAGTCTGGCCGGGGAGAGGGGGGAATTGGCATGTGTCTCGCCGTTCCGGTCAGAGTGACCGAGCTTTTACCCGACGGCATGGCGCACGCCGAACTCGACGGCGTCGTCATGACGATTGGGGTCATGATGCTCGATGATGTCGCGGTTGGCGATTATGTCGTGCAACATGTCGGATACGCCATCGCCCGCCTCGATCCCATCGAAGCACAGCGGACGCTGGAGTTGATCCGTAACGCCACTGCTGACGACACTGAGGCCGCGACGTGAAACATGTCGACGACTATCGCGACAGGACGCTGGCCCGCGCATTGGCGCGGGAGATTGCCGTAACGGTCCAGCCTGGTCGCGGTTACGCTTTCATGGAGTTTTGCGGCGGACATACCCACGCTATTTCGCGTTACGGCGTCGAAGACCTGCTGCCCGACTCGATCAGACTCATCCATGGACCCGGTTGCCCGGTTTGCGTGCTGCCGGTTGGCCGCCTTGCGGCCGCCATCCAACTTGCCCGAACGCAATCCGTAACGCTTTGCGTCTATGGCGATCTGATGCGCGTTCCCACGGCCGGCGGTCAAAGTCTTATGACGGCAAAAGCGGATGGCGCCGATGTTCGCATGGTTTACTCGCCGCTCGACGCCGTTCGTTGGGCTGAACAAAATCCTGTGCGTGAAACGGTGTTCTTCGCCATAGGGTTCGAGACCACTGCGCCAGCGACAGCGCAGGCGATCCTGTTCGCCGAACGCAAGGGTCTTGGTAATTTTAGCGTGATCTGCAACCATGTTCTGACGCCCCCGGCAATCGACGCCATCATGGCGGCGCCGACCGCAGACGATTCTCTCAGGCTCGACGGCTTCATCGGACCGGCGCATGTCGCCACCGTAACCGGCCTTGCCCCTTTCGAGTCTGTTGCGGCCCGTCAGGCGAGACCTGTCGTGATCGCCGGCTTCGAGCCGCTTGATGTTTTGCAGGCGATCCTGATGCTGACTCGCCAGATCAATCAGGGCAGCACAACGGTCGAAAATCAATACCAACGGGCCGTGACACCGACCGGCAATCGTCTGGCGCAAGCGGCGGTGGCGAAAGTGTTCAGTCTGCGGGAGCGTTTTGAATGGCGCGGTCTTGGCGTTGTGGCGCAGAGCGGCCTGCATTTGAATAAAAATTACGACGCCTTCGACGCCGAAAAACGCTTTTCTGTGTCGACGCCGACAATCACCGACAATCCCGCCTGCGCCTGTGCGGACATTCTTCGCGGCGTAAAAAAACCCGCCGAATGTCGATTGTTTGGAACGGCCTGTACTCCAGAAACTCCCATCGGCTCCTGCATGGTGTCATCGGAGGGGGCTTGCGCCGCGCATTGGGCATACGGTCGCTTTCGCGACAAGACCGGGCGTCCGGCACTGAAAAACACTGGCGCTGCATGAGGCCTTTCGACCGCAGACTCGATATCGTCCGGGGCCGTGTCGATCTTTCCCATGGCGCCGGCGGCCGGGCGTCGGCCCAGCTTGTGAGCGATATTTTTTATCCCCACTTCGCCAACAACCTGCTTGCGGCCGGAAACGATCAGGCGATCTTTGCGTCACCAGGCTCTCGACTCGCCATGAGCACGGACAGTTATGTTGTGTCGCCCCTGTTCTTCCCCGGCGGGGACATCGGCGCGCTTGCCGTCAACGGGACGATCAACGATCTCGCCATGGGCGGGGCGCGACCGCTGTATTTGTCGGCCGGTTTTATCATCGAAGAAGGCTTTCCGCTCCTCGATTTACGCCGCATCGCCGAAAGTATGGGCGCCGCCGCGCAAAAAGCTGGAGCGATCATCGTCACCGGCGATACAAAAGTCGTCGAACGGGGCAAGGCCGACGGCGTCTTCATTACGACAACCGGCGTCGGCGCGATTGAGACGGAAATCGATCTTTCTGGCGACCGGGCGATTCCCGGCGATCGCGTCATTCTCTCTGGCGGTATTGGCGAACATGGGGTCGCAGTGATGATGGCCCGGCAAGATCTCGGGTTCAACGCGAAATTATCCTCGGACTGCGCCGCCCTGCACGATCTGGTCGCATTGATGATAGCGTCCGCTGGATCATCGATCCGCTTGATGCGCGACCCGACGCGAGGCGGGCTCGCCGCCACCTTGAACGAAATCGCCCAGCAATCGCAGGTTGGCTTCAAAATCAGCGAGGCGGACATTCCCGTCAAACCGGCTGTCGCCGCAGTGTGCGAATTATTGGGCCTCGATCCGCTCAATGTCGCTAATGAGGGAAAGCTTGTCGCCATCGTCGACGCCGCCGCCGCGCAGGGACTCGTCGAAATCATGCGGGCGCATCCGCTCGGAAGGGATGCGGCGATGATTGGAGAGGTTATCTCCGATCATCATCGATATGTTCAAATGGAAACGAAATTCGGCGGTTATCGTATAGTCGATTGGCTGTCTGGCGAACAATTGCCGCGAATTTGCTGAAACTATCGACCAACGATCCTTGTATGGTCGTTTTTTCTGATCGACATCGTTACGCCGAGGAAGGTGCCGTATTTGTGGTAATATTCGCCAGTGAGATGAATGCCGTCCGGCGTATGACAATGTTCATGATCGCGAAACTCGTCGATAAAATCGTCATATTCGATTACGCTTAACTCCGGATGATCGCGCCAGAGCGCCGTCCGGTAAACATCGTTCACCTGATAATCGCAACCATCATAAAAACAGCGCAGGAAAGTGCGTTTGATGGCGCTGTAGAGGTTGGGCGGCCTAAAGCTGCGCTCGTTGACGCGCGGGATCGATATGAGCTGAATGTCGTCAACGCCCTCGAAATAATCGGCGAGTTTTTTTGTATATTCGACATAATTTGACGCGCCGATATGCTGAATGGTGTCGTTAACGCCCGTCATCAATAGTAGTTTGTCCGGCTCAACGCCGCCAAAAAGCGCTCGGATACGTTCACGCGGGAATTTCTCGCTCAGTTCATAATATAACAAACGCGAGTTTCGTCCGGAGAACCCGATACTGCAGGCGGAGACGCCGCGTCCATCTAAACGCGCCGACGCGAATTTGGGCAGTTCGGGAAAAATTCGGCCGTCCGAAGCCCAGGACTCGCCGACGATCAGGATTTTATAATCATTGGCGCCGCCGTTGACGGTCTCGCACCGCACAACCGGCTCGTCCGTCCGCTTGACGGCAAGCATACCGCCCGTCGCGGCGACGAGAAATGAGAACATGAGGACGTCTGTCCAACGCGACATCGCACACCTTACCGGAGAAGAGGCCGGCGCCCATCGGTATATGCCTATATAACATCCGACAGAAAGGGGGAAACGCCCGAGCTGAGAAAAGCGCACGTCTATCCGGTAGACACGACCCGCTGCGCTACCCATAGCGCGCGCCTTCTGTTTATGGGCTGATCATAAAAAAACCAGATCAACCATGAGGCGGCAAGGGTCAGGATGAGCGCAAAAACGCAAATGATTAAACGGTGAAGATTGCCGCCCTCGCCAGCATGCAGGACGCCCAGCGCCGACCAATGCAGCAAGTAAAAGATATAGGACAAATCGCCCAGCATGCGATCTTGTGGCGTACTGTCCTGTCGGACGGTGTAGAGCGCCCATGGGATCATGCTGACGGCGATCAATGTGTTGGAGCGACTACTGAAGGCCTGCAACGGCGGCGCGTCAATCTCGCGAAAGATCATGTTTTTTCCCAGCAAAAGCAAGCAGAAAACAATAATCGCCAGCGTTGCATACAACGACGCGCGCGCGAGAATTGGCGCTGGTTTCAAATCCAGAATTGCGGCAGCGACCCCTATGCCAAAGAAATACATGAAAGGGGCTACCGTGACGCCGCCGCCGAGCCATTTCGAGCAAATGGAAATCAGCAGACAAACAAAAACGGCATAGGCGCTTCGCGAGATCAGAAAAATGATCAGCGGCGCGACAAGATAAAACTGGATCTCCATGTCCAGCGACCAGCCCGGCACATTCGCCTGAAACGGCAGGGAGTTGTAACCCAGTATCAGAATATTTGAGAAAATCTGATGCGCCAAATTACCAACGGACTCCGGTCGGCCTTGCCGAACAGGCAACAAAATCCATGAGATCAACGAACACAGGGCGAATACGGGGGTAATCCGCCAGACACGGGATATGAGATATGTGGCATAGGGCGCGCGCGTATGAGCATAGGTGTGCGCCCACATGGTGGCGACCCAGTACCCGCTCAGCACAAAAAAACCAGCACAGCCGACATGCCGATGTTGAAGCCGGTGGAATGATGCAGGAACACGGCAAGAGCCAGCGCCATTCGAAAGGCGCCGGGGTGGGCCAGTTTATCTGTCGCGTGCGACAAAAGCGGAGTCATCAAACTCCTGGCTCACGAATAATCATTGGCGCAGGAGCCAGAGGTTCGGATCGCGTCATCTGGGTCAAACGTCTAACGCTTGGCCTTCGAGAGGAAACTTTCGGCCGCCATTCCCGCCAGCATCGCGCCGACAAACACTGCAGCGCGGGGATCAAAGAAGGCCAAATCGACGATGGCCGGCCCCGGACAAACGCCAGCCAGACCCCAACCTAGACCAAACATCGCACTTCCAGCGAGCAGAGACCCGTCAATTGTGTTGTTGGTCGGCAGACGAATGGGTTCGTCAAGCCAGGCCCGCGGACGCAAGGCCGCAGATCGAAACGCAAAAAAAGCGACGCCGATGGCGCCGATCATGACAAAAGCGAGGGAGGGATCCCACAAACCGGCGGCGTCGAGGAACCCGAGCACTTTCTCCGGCCGGTTCATGCCGGAAACACATAGGCCCACGCCAAAGACAAGGCCGGCCAAATAGATGAAAATCATCTGCATGTACGGATTTACCCGAGGAGATGTCGCGTAACAAAAACCGTTGCAAAGCCAACGGTCATGAAAGTCGCAGTCGCGGCGAATGAGCGCGGCGAGAGCCGCGACAGACCGCAAACCCCATGTCCGCTGGTGCAACCCGAGCCCAAACGCGACCCGAACCCAACCAGCGCGCCTGCCAGAAGAAGAACGCACCACGACGTCGAAAACGATGGCGCGAGCGGGGCCCGCCACAATGAAATTACGAAGGGCGCTGAAAGCAGCCCTGCGATAAAAGCTGCGCGCCACAAAGCGTCGTTTTTCCAAGGCGGCAGGAGGCCGCCGATAATCCCGCTGATCCCGGCGACACGGCCAACGCCCAGAATCATCATCGCCGACGACAGGCCGATCAGCGCGCCGCCGGACAGCGCGCTCCAGGGGGTGAAATGGACCCAATCAATTTGCATGTGACGTTCATTTCCAGAGGATGGAGAGTCGCGTCATAATGACCGAGGCGCAGAGGGCCTCGGTGAGGAGCGCCTTCTAGCGCGCCGCCTCGAAATGTGACTTGGCTCCCTGGACATAGCCCACAGCTTTGCTCATGCGGGCCGGCGAATTGGTGCCCTTGGCCACCTTTGACGCCTTGCGCAACAGCTTGATTCCCTGACGGATATGGTCCGTCGGATTTTGCCAGACGGCGCTACGGGCGCGATCATAGGATTGGTCGATATGTTCGATCAAAGAGCCCGGCTCCTGCGCGTTTCCAGCCTGGATCGCCTCATTGGCCTCGCTGATCGCCTGCTCGAGATAGACCTGTTCAGCGGCGATGGCCGGCGCAACGCACAGTCCCAGGGTCAGGATCACTCCAGCGATAGCAGGGGATAATTTTGGCAGGATCATTGGATTACGCTCCTTGTAGCCGCACGGCGGTTGATGACTGTCGGTCTCAGGGCTTCGCTTCAGTGATCTGAAGGGGATGTCTGAGCATGTAAATCGCCGAGCCGCCGTAGGAATCGGTTTCGATCCTTTTATCGGAAACGGCCACGAAGCCCAACGCCTCCCAAATTTGCTGCGTATCCTTGACTGAGGTCAAGGTCAGCGCCGGCAACCCAATCTGTAACGCAACGTCATCAAGCTGGCGGATTAACGCCCGCGCCGCGCCCTTGCCGCGGGCGGCGGCGCTCAGCGCGATATCGTGCAGGTAGAGGCAATCCGCATCAATCGGCAATGCGCCCAGGAAAGAATCAAGCGGTGGCGCATCATGGATCCGCCAGGGATGCGAAAGGGCGTATCCAACCATTCGGCCATAATGATCGAGACAAAAACACCCCTGAGGAAACAATGCGCGTTTCTCGTCGAGAACGGCTGAGCGTTCCGGCAAATCCGGATGAACCTGCGCAGCGATGGCGACAATATTGGGAAGATCCCCGCTGGTCGCCGGGCGCCAACGATTGCGTGTACATAAAGACACTGTCGGATTGCCCTCACACATCATTGCTGGCTCTAAATTTTCCTTTTGCCCGGCAGCGCGAGCTTATTGATCGGTTTCTGACTGTAGCGAAAAAATTGACATTCACGCCCAAGCATCAATTGTCAACTCGGCCCGCAATCAGTGAGCAATTCATTGCGTGCGAAAAATTATCTCTTGTTTTTATCCTCGCTAAATTTTTATTGATATCGCGACGCTCTGCCGACAAGAATGACGGAGAGAAGGGTATTTCCTCAATATTTTCTGAATGGTCAAGTTCATGATTAGATTTCGTTCCGCTTGCCCGCCGCTTTTCTTGATCTTTCTGTTGTTCGGCGTCTGCAACGCCAATGCTCAGGATTTCCTGCAGGAGCTTTTCGGCTCCGATGCGCCGCCGAGCAACTCTCAGCGATACTCCGGTCGCAAAAATGATACGCCAGTTTATCGCAGCAGACGCATGCGAGAGAGAGATCGCGGCCATGCGGTTCGCGCCTACCCCGGACAGTCTGAACGGCAGGACGACGGCGCAAGATCAAGTCGTGCGTCTGAAGGCTCCAGAACCTCGCGCGGCGCAGCCGGCGCAGGGCAAAATCATGACGACGATGGCGGCTCCTGGGGCACCGGAACCGAATTTTGCGTGCGCACCTGCGATGGTTACTTCTTCCCCCTGATTAAATCGGCGCTGCAGACTAAACAGGCCTCCTGCGAGTATGCATGCCCATCTGCCCCAGTGGCTTATTATCATGGCTCCTCAATCGAAACCGCGCGCAATCTTAATGGCGAAAAATACACGTCTTTGCCAACGGCCTTTAAATTCCGCGAGAAGGTTTCCGCCGGCTGCACCTGTCATCCGCCAGAGGAGTCACAGGAACATTCCCTAAAAATTGTAAAAAATGATCCGACAGCTCACTCCGGCGACATCGTCGTGGAGCAAAAAGGAGCGTTTGTTTATCAAGGCAAGCAAGCGGTTCCGATTGACCGGTCGCGACAATTGTCAGCATCCGTTCGGCAAAACATTCACAAAATGACGGCTGGACCGGCTCCAGCTGGCGTAAATGATCCATCGGCGCAAAAAAACGAAAACACAACGACGACTGCAAAAATAGAAAATGACGGTCTTCTTTCGGGAGCCGCAAGGCCAATGAGAGAGACGGACTCCGGCGTCGACAGATTTGAAGAAGGTTATGCTTCATCCTGGATCATGCCAGCGCTACTGTTGATCGGCCTCCTGTCGGTCGCTGCCGGGGCTGTGCGTTTGCTGCCGGGGCTTAAGGAGCATTTTTTAGTCTCGACGATCAAGCCGAAGACTATCGATCTGATCGACACAACCGAAGAATCGGAAACGCTTTCCTTGCCGCCGATGGCCTGGGTATGGAGCGAATACCGCGGCGTTGCGGAGACCGGTCACGAAAGCCCAACAGCGCAATCTTCAAGAAGCGCCTCAGTACCGTCGACGGTCCGGGAGATAGTCGAAATCATTCCCGGCCACACCGCCGGTCTGTCGCCGACGTCAATCGCCTGGGTATGGAGCGAATACAGGGGCGCAGTCTAGTTTCGACACCGTCGGCTTGAAGGACAAACGCCCGGGTCGATCATTCACCGACCCGGGCGGAAACAAAGACTGTTTCAGGCGCTTCCGATTTTGCGGATATTAGAGATGCGCCACTACCGCCAGACGTTTGACCATGCCGCTCTGGTAGGCGCGTAGAAACGCATAATAGTCGCGGAACGACACACAGCCGTTGGAGTCGCCGTTTGGTCCCAGCATGTATGTATGTGCCAAAAGTCCCGCGCGGCCGTAGATCGCGCCGCCGCCGCCAACCGGATTCAGGCGAAGGGCGGGGACGCCATGAAACAGCGCCTCGCGCGGGGTCAATTCGTAGAGATGCGGCGGTGTCGGCCCTTTCATGCGCTCGCTCACGTAACGCGGATCGTCTAAACGATCGCCCAGGCCCGAATGCGCCTCAAGTCGCGTGCCGTCTGGCAGATATACGGTCCTTGCAGAAATATCATACACAGCGGTGTGATTGTCATAACGCGCCGCGGCGACCGCCGCGCCGGTCGATGAGCCGGTTGGCGCATTGCCCAGCAGGGAGCGGCCTGTCGCGATTGTTTCCTGGGCGGCGTAGGCCAGCGCCTGCCCACCGCGCGCCGGCTGGCTCGTCTGATCGCCGATGCCGAAGAATTTCTCCAGGAAGTTTCGGTTGTCGACAGGAGCCGAGGACGCAACCGGCGTGCGGCGAAATGGCAGGCCTGAGACTCGCGTCGGCGCGGACGGGCGATTGTTTTCTGACAGAGTTTTAATTTCGGCGGCGCTCGGACGACGCGGCGGCAGGGGCGTCAAGGTCACTTCGCCCTCGATCTCGGCCACTTGCGACTGAGGTGGCGCAGTTTCGAAAGCGGCCCCGGCGACTGGCGGCGGCGCCGCTGGAGCCATGGAGATTTTGCCGGCGGGCCGGATAGTCTTGATCTGCGCGAGTGGCTTGAGATTCGCTGCGCCCCGCACGTCGACCAGAACGGGTCCCGCAGCATTGCTTGTCGACGGCGCGACAACGTCCCGCGCATCGACGACATCGACAGTTCTCGCCGGGTTTGCTTGCAGTAGCCACACCCCCGTCGCGAGAGAGGCCACAAGCGCCGAGCTGCTGAGAAGAAGACGTTGAGTCGTCGTGCCGGATGGCAAACGCTTAAAAGAGAGCGACGCCAGTTGCGATCCGATTGCCTTAGTCATCCGCCCCTCACAAGATATAATTTGTTAACCACGGGGACATCGCCCCGGAAAAACTGTGTCCAAACCGCCACACGCAAGCACTAAAACACCCGTTGATGGCATTGTTTGCGCCGTAATTGGGCAATTCTGGGCCAGTAATGTGGCTGCGATCTGCGGCGATACCATCAACAATATGTTGATTTGATTGTTTTTTTGTCTCGGCGCCGGGTGCAGGTCCAAACATGGGGGCATTTTTCGCCCTAAAGATAAAAATTGATTTAAATTTTACTTGCCCCGCGCGGGACCACAGGTCGCGCGACGGTCCGGGACGGCGTCGAAGCAGCCGTAACTTGCCCGGACCCAATGCATCGCCTAGAGCAGGCCACTTGGTAGCGGTTCGACTTTTCCGCCGGCGCCTGAACCGCGCTCATGTTCGGCGCCTTTCAACGCCTTGCGCCGGGTCTGAAAAGTCATTGAGGTCAATAACTTAACTTTTTATGAGGTAAGAGATGAACGATATCAGACGCATTGGCGTGGGTCCGCGCATGAGCAAGGCGGTCGTCCATGGGTCGACGATTTACACCGCCGGTCAGGTGGCGGAAAAAACCAAAGGCGGCGCGGTCGCGGATCAAACACGCGAAATCCTGAGCCTCATCGACGATATTCTCACCGAACTCGGAAGCGAGAAAGCCAAAATCCTCTCCGCCACAATCTACCTGGCCGATATTTCGAACTTCGCTGACATGAACAGCGTCTGGGACCTGTGGGTCGACAAAACTCATCCCCCGGCGCGCGCCACCGTCGAAGCGAAGCTTGTCACTCCTGATTACAAAGTCGAAATCGCCGTCATCGCGGCGCGCTAACGCCATTGAGCGGATTATCGGGATCCTGCGCGTAGCGCAGGGTTTCGAAGCGCATCGCGCGCGCGTCAATCAAGACCAGTCGGCCGACAAGGCCTTCGCCAAATCCAACAATTTCGCGAACCACTTCCAGCGCCATCATCGCCCCGACGACCCCGGCGAGCGCGCCTAACACGCCGGCGTCCTCACATGCCGGCGTTGTTCCGGGCGGCGGCGGCTCCGGAAAGAGACAGCGATAGGTAGGATTTGGCCGACCGGCCGGGTCGGTTTCAAAAGGCCGAAGCGTCGTCAAGGACGCATCGAAGCCGCCCAACGCAGCCGTTACCAGCGGTCGCCGTTCGTAATAACAAGAGTCCGACACCAGATAACGCGTCGAGAAATTGTCCGAACCATCCGCAACAATATCGTACGCGGCGATCAGATCGCGGGCGTTTCTTTCATCCAGGCGGCGCGCATGTGTCTCGACGACAACATGCGGATTGAGCCGCGCGATCGCAGCCCTTGCGCTGTCCGTCTTGAGTCGACCGACATCCTCTGTCGCATGGATCACCTGCCTCTGAAGATTGGACAACGCCACCCGATCGTCGTCAACGACGCCGATCACGCCGACTCCTGCTGCGGCGAGATATTGCAGCAGCGGCGCGCCAAGCCCCCCGGCGCCAATGACCAATACGCGAGCGTTTTTGAGTCGTTGCTGTCCGGGACCGCCAATATCGCGCAACACCAGATGCCGTGCATAGCGTTCGATTTCCTCGCCGCTCAGGCTCATCCCGACCTCATTCAGTCAAATCACGCAGCCAATGTAGCTTATATTGATCCGCGAGGGGATACAGGGTCAGGTAGCCGCCGAACGTCGTTACACTGACAATTCAACGCGCCCTAACCAAGAGTCGACCCCCACGACGCCGAGCGTGATCGCACCATGGGCGTAGGCGACATTGTCTAGAAATTGTTTTGCACAATCATCCCAATTGAAAGTTAGCGCCCGCGCGCGGGCGCATTCACGAGAAATATCGAGAGCCGCAAGAGCTGCAACGCGCAAGTCATCGTCAAGAGCGCCTGCGCCGCTCGCGCCTATCACGTCAATCGGTCCCATCACAGGGAAAGCCGCAACAGGCAACCCACAGGCGAGGGCCTCCAGCAGCACCATGCCAAAAGTATCGGTGCGGCTGGGAAATACAAAAACATCGGCGCCGGCATATAAATGCGCCAGTTCGGCGGCAGTCTTGAAACCCAGAAAATGCGCGTCGGGGAAAAGCCTCTTAAGTCCAGGCGCAGCTGGACCGTCTCCGACAATTACTTTCGAGCCCGGCAAATCGAGACAAAGAAACGCCTCCAGATTTTTTTCGATCGACACCCGTCCCGCGTAGAGAAAAATCGGCCGAGGCAACCCGAGAGAGTCCGTTTTCCGAGGAAAGAACAGTGTATGATCGACGCCGCGCGACCATCGCAGCAAACGTCTGAAGCCCCGTTCATCAAGATGGCGCGCCAGACTGGGCGTCGAGACCATGGTTCCGCCGCCAACGTTATGAAAACGTTTCAGCGCCGCATAGGCGATGTTGGGCGGAAAACCGCAGCGCGTCTGAATATACTCCGGAAACAACGTATGAAAGCTTGTCGTGAAACAAACGCCGTCACTTAGACAAATCGCACGTACGACATAGCCGATGGGTCCCTCGGTAGCGATATGAATATGATCGTAACCATTTTCGAGACGGCGACGGACCAGGGTGGGCCAGGCCAAGGCCAGTGAAATTTCGCGATAGCCGGGCAGCGGGAAAGAGATGAAATCCTGTGGCGTCATAAAATCAACATCGACCCCTTGAGGTCGCAATGATCGCGCCAAGGACTCGAGAGAACGCACCACTCCGTTCACCTGCGGCCTCCAGGCGTCGGTGGCGATAAGAATACGCATCAGGCCGCTTGCGACCTTGGTGCTGGCAAGGCCTGAATTTTTTCCTTTGTGATAGGGATTACGCGTTCGGCAGCGGTAGTGCGCCAATAAAGAATTTCCAGACGTCCATCTGCATGCTCGACAACGGCCGAGCAGCTTTCAACAAAATCACCGGTGTTAACGTAAAGAATTTTGTCGATCATGCGTATTGCTGCATGATGAATATGACCGCAGATCACGCCATCGACGCCGCGCCGCGCCGCCTCGGAGGCGAGCGTTTTTTCAAAATCGCCAATAAAGCTGACGGCGTTTTTCACTTTCATCTTGGCCCAGGCAGAGAGCGACCAATATCCAACGCCAAACAGACGTCGCAGACGGTTGAACCATGTGTTGACTGCGATCGCGAGTTGATAGGCCCAATCTCCAAGCAACGCGAGCCAGCGCGCGTTACACACGACAATATCGAACTGATCGCCATGTATAACAAGAAATCTACGTCCGTCCGCGCTCTCGTGGATGATTTCCGGCACGACATCGATGCCGCCAAATGTCAGGCCTGTATAACCCCGCGCGAACTCATCATGGTTGCCCGGCACATAAACGACTTTTGCGCCCTTACGCGCCTTGCGCAAAAGTTTCTGAACGACATCATTATGCGCCTGAGGCCAATGCCAACCCTTTTTCAATTTCCAGCCGTCAACGATATCCCCAACAAGATAAATCGTCTCCGCGTCGTGATGCTTGAGAAAATCGAGAAGTAGCTCGGCCTGGGCCGATTTTGCGCCCAGATGAAGATCCGATAGAAAAATCGTTCGATAACGCGATACGCTTTCCTCTTCAGTGTCGACCACGGATCGACTCATTTTTTTACTCCACGATCCCATGCAATATTCTGATAAACAATTTCTACTGCAAATTTATGACACTCTGGCGAGCATCTACGCCTGGCTGAGGCAAGCGTCGAAGGTGTCGGTTGGGTGATGGATCGTTAACTGATTTTAAGCGCGTCCCTGGGTTCGCGCACTGTCATCTCCTCCCCATGCCAGGAAAAATTATCGAAGATGAGGCCATCTATAAATATGACCGGGAGCAGGAGGTCCCTTATCGACAACGCAAGCGGAGTTCTCCAGTCCATGTAAAAGCCGCATATGCGCCCCAAAACGACTTCGGCCCCATGAAGCAATGAAAGAATGAGCACAGCGATAATCAATGGATCATACCCAAAATCCTGAGCAGCGATGGCGCCGCTCAGGACAGCTACGAAACTTCCATTCATGATTTCCGGCGCATAAAAGGCCGGGAATGTCGCGCGTCTTAGTCGTGACCAGCGTGTGTGGCGAGCATACACCTCTTTCGCTGTCCGTGCGCCAAGGGGTTGCTCGAATGGCATATCTACAAGTCGAACGTGCTTGTGTTGGGCGCGCACGATTTTGGTTGCTGCGGCGTCCTCGGCGACTTCCGAGGCAAGGGCGCGAAGGCCCCCGGCGCGATCGAGGACCTCTCGTCGCCACATCATGTTTTTGCCTTGGGCGAAACCAAACCCAATCGCCTCGGCGCCATATTGCCAGCGCGCCTGAAAAGTATTGAGGATTGCGCATTCGACCAAAGCCCAGAAACTAGCGGGTCGTGAACCGATGGGCATAGAGACGGTCAGCGCTGTATCGTCCCGAAATGCCGCCAGCATTGTCTGAACATAATCGACAGGGGTCATTGCGTTTGAGCCGGCTAGTATCACGTAATCGTATTTCGCGGTATCCCAACCCTTCAAACAGTTATTCAGCTTTGGATTGACGCTAATTCTATCCTCTGCAATTAACACCCGAGCATCGTGGCTCGGGTGCTCATAAATTTTTTTCTTAACCAGTCGAATAATCGGATCGTCCGGATTTTGAACGCAGAAAATCAACTCGTATTTCGGATAATTAAGCGCAAATGACGCTTGTAGAATCTCCTCGCTAAACGCCTCGACGCCCCTCAGCGGGCGCACGATGCTTACCGGCACCGCATCAATTGGAGCCGGCAGGTTGCGCGGGCGCGCATGGCATTTACGCGCCATGATCACGATGCTGATCAGATTCATCAGGATAATGAAGACACAGAGGCTTGCGTGGCATGATGCGATAATCATGGGACTTGGATTCAAATTTGAAGTGCAACTTCCTTTAACCTGTTGAGGCAGCTGAGATAGCGGTAAGCTGTCTGTTCCCTTGACCTGGCAGTCGAAGAAGCACGATGACCTATCAACATCTCAGCCAAGCAGAACGATATCAGATTTCTGCATTGTAAAAAGCAGGACTGACGCAGACCCAGATTTCACTAAACCTCGGCCGGCATCAATCGACGATCAGCCGATATATACCTTTTTCTCTGAGAGCTCTGTCTTCGTCTTGGCTCTATGTCCCAAGGAATTTGGCGTCATTTATAGTCGGCGCTAGTTCGTCTAGAAACTTCGACCTTGTTATTTTAGTTGAAGATCCGAGCTTCCCCTCGTCGTACCACATTTTCACGAGACTTTTCGCAACCTTGAAAACTGGAACAGTTGGGAAGCTTTCGATGTCACTCAGAATATAGCCTTCGATCTCATCAAGCTTCGCGAGAAAGCCTTTTTCCTCAAATTTTCTGCCGCTACCTACCATATAGCTAGGGCAGAAGTAGACTCCCCCTCTGCTTACAGATCGGACCTCCCATTTTCCGTCGTCTGGAGCAAGCAAATCGTAGCCGGCTCCCTCTGACGGAGCGAGCTTCCATCCCTTATTTTCAAGAACCAACCTTCTCTCGATAATGAACGAAACCCGGCGACCGTCGGTAAAATAAAGTCTTACGTCCTCTTCGCTTATTCCAAAAGCTGAAGCCAAAACTTCAGGTTTCCAATTTAAGATGAATTTTGAGTCCATATTTTCCCGCCTCAGTCAAAGAAGGCAGGCTAGCTCTTATCCGCTGTAGCGTCCACACCGAACGTCAGGTCCGACGCATCACCACGATACGATTTGTATTCGTGCCTTTGCTGTTGTTGTTCACGCCCCAGCAATTGCTCGTTTTGGTAAATTCCTGCTGATTTACGAGAACAAAAAGTCGTTCAAAAGGCAATGAGTTTACAGCTTTCCAGACAGTTTTTTCGAGCAAAACTTTACCGTTACGCACCTCTCCAACCTCAAATGCAACATGCCCTCCCGGGCAGAGAACCCGTGCAAATTCTTCAAAACAGGACGTTACCATAGCTGACCAATCGGCCTCATTGCGGTGATGTGAGATAGCGACGGATTCAACATTTATTCCCGCAAACCAGCATCTCAGCCAGTTATCCCCGGCATACTGAACGATATCCAGGAACGGCGGCGAGGTCACAACTAGTTTAACTGTCCCGCTCCGGATGTATGGCGTATTCCACGCTTCTGCAGTCCCGATAATTGCTGTCGGGTGCGCCGGAGGGACGCCTTCAGACAGCAGCTGTTTCGATTTCTTCAAAATAAGTTTCGGGACATCCCGCAAGGGAGGGGTTTGACCTCTCTTTTCGTTGATTTTCAGCTGTGAGGCTACGGATACTGCTTGATTAGGCGGCAGCGAATAGACCGAAAAAAATCCGGGAGAGTGGCCGGTTAATCGATTGATGGCAACCATTCGTATCCAGTCGTCGACTGGATCTGGTTCTTTATTCAAAGGTGCCTTGTTGAGAAGGTGCTGTCTTAATGAGGCTATCTGTTGAAGAGTTTCAGGATGATAAAAAGCGAGCAAATCGTTTCGATCTATCTCGCCGCTGGTCCAATCAATCTGCCGAAGACGCTTCTCAATTGCGGAGAGGGTCGGGGGACACAAGCGAGGTCGTGTCAATAGGACGCTCAGCGGATTAATGTCGTTGCCGACCGGCTGCCTTCCTTGCAAGGCAGCTTGCACGAGTGTCGTTCCTCTGCCCATAAAGGGATCATAAACGGCATCGTTTTTTTGCGTTAAGCGATCAATGAAAAACTCGGGCAGCTGAGGCTTGAAACAAGCACGATAGCTTACCTCATGAATTGAGTGAGCTTGCCTCTGTCCGGCAGTCCAAAATTCATTGACGAAGTATGGGATGCCGTCTTGTTTGTGCGCTTGGGTCTCGCTGCCGAAGCGAGAAAAGCTGCGGATATCATATTCCAGGGACAACAACTGGCTCCCCTCCAGATCGAACTTCAATTGGTTTGCTGCACTTGACTTCGGCATTTCGCCAACCGCTTGGAGGGGCAAAGGAATCGACTCGGGGAAGTCCGACTCAGAATACATGGACAGGCGGTTTTCTAATCTCGTCTGCCGTTCATCTACGATGTTATCCCAAACATTCCCTAGCGCCGGCAACGGACGGGGAATTGGTCTAGCGCCATTTATTAGGAAAATATACCCTTTTGTTAAGCGGCCGAGTTCAAAGCGCCGCTCTCTTATTTTTCTGATTTGGAAGGCGGTCCAAGGGGGAGGACCAGGTTGGATCCGACGGTGGCTCCAAACCCCATTCCAGCGCTCACACCAACATAGCTGCCGTTCCAACCAGCAGCGCTGCCCATGTCCTTTGAGGGTAGCTCTTGGGGCATGATTGCTTCGGCGCCACCGCTGGTCGGTGTTGGCTTTGCCTTGCCGTTGGAGTGCTGAATTTTTTTGGGAGGCTGAGCCTCGGTCGCTTCTACGAGGAGGGCGAAGAGTGAAGCCAATAGGGCGAAGACAAGGGCGGGGTTCATTGGATGGTACCAAGCCTTGAGCTTAATAGTTCTGGCGGCCATAAAAGTTTATACTGGTTTTTAACTTTTTTTGAGGGTGTTTTCAGCGGCCAAAAATCAACGTAAGTCGTTGATTTAATTGGTGGGCGCACAAGGGCTCGAACCTTGGACCCGCTGATTAAGAGTCAGCTGCTCTACCAACTGAGCTATGCGCCCGTCGATCGGCGTTCGACGCCAGACAACGATGGGCGCCAATAGCAAATGACCGGCGCCCTGTCCAGCTCGCATTATTGCGCTTTGGCTGGCCACCCGTGAATCGTCCTGACTTTCGTTACGAGATCAGACCAGGGCCCCTTATAGGCGTTGCCGGCTTCCGGGGTCGCTGCGGCCTGCTTGCGGGCGCAGATCTGCTTCGCCTCGGCGTTTTTGGGCCCCTCGACGAGAAAATAGATCGCGTTGAGTTTTAGCGCCGAATAATACTGATTGAGCACCGTGCCGCGTTTGAGCACGTTGACGCCCCATTGCGTTTGGCTTCTGGCGTCAGGCGCGCCGGCGGGTTTAAACCCATAGCCAAAATCCCCTTCGCCCTTCACCAGATCGAACCGGATATAGCATAGCTCGCCGCTGGGGGCTGGCTGCATCACCGCCTCGCGGGTCACAACCGCATCCTGATTGTTGTAGCGAACCGTCGTATCGACCGGGTAATGCCAGACATCGACCTTGTCGAAGTAGGTCAATAGCTCGGCTTCATCGCGATCCATGGATGCGACGTCGGCGGCCTGAACCGGTTTTGTTGAGCCCAGGCTCAGCAGGCTAATGGCCGCACCGACAACCGCGAGCGACTTTCCGAGGCTCATGTGCAATCTCCCTCCCCGCATATTTGCGCCGCTGCGACAAGCCGGCGACCCTTGCTGGGACGTGGGGGGTGGGCCTGACCTGCGCAAGAGCTGCGACATTCTCGTCCGCCGATGAGGCAAAAAGGGCTCTGCGCCGGCTTCCCTCCAGGCCTAAACCGCGCTAGCACTTTGAAATCAGGATTTGTGAGAGAGATTGACGGATGGCGCGCAATAAAATCGCCCTGATCGGGGCCGGACAAATTGGCGGCACGCTGGCCCATCTCGCCGGCCTCAAGGAACTTGGCGACATTGTGCTGTTCGACATTGCCGAGGGCGTGCCGCAGGGCAAGGCGCTTGATCTTGCCCAGGCCTCGCCCGTCTCCGGTTTCGATGCGCATCTCTCCGGGAGCGGCGATTACGCGGCAATCAAGGACGCCGATGTCGTCATCGTTACCGCCGGCATTCCGCGACAACCGGGTATGAGCCGGGATGACTTGCTCAACATAAATCTCGGAGTCATCGCCAAGGTCGGCGCGGGCATTCGGGATCACGCCCCCGGCGCCTTTGTGATTTGTATAACCAATCCGCTGGATGTGATGGTCTGGGCGCTTCAGAAAACCACGGGCCTGCCGACCAACCGGGTGGTGGGTATGGCGGGCGTGCTGGACTCCGCCCGGTTTCGCTATTTTCTGGCCGAGGAATTCAAGCTTTCGGTCGAGGATGTGAGCGCCTTCGTTCTAGGCGGACACGGCGACGACATGGTGCCCTCCGTGCGCTACTCTACTGTGGGCGGCGTGCCGTTGCCGGATCTGATCGAGATGGGCTGGACGACGGCGGCCCGGATTGAGGCTATCGTCGAGCGCACCCGGAAGGGCGGCGGGGAGATTGTAGGTCTTCTCAAAACTGGATCGGCCTTCTACGCCCCGGCCACAGCGGCGATCGCCATGGCCGAAAGTTATTTACGCGACAAAAAACGTCTCCTGCCTTGCGCAGCCTATCTCAAAGGCGAATATGGAGTGGATGGTCTCTATGTGGGCGTTCCCGTCGTTATCGGCGCGGGTGGCGTTGAGAGGGTCATGGAGATCAAGCTAGACGCCGCCGAGCGTCAAATGTTCGAGAAGTCGGTCGGCTCTGTCCGGTCGCTGATTGAAGTTGCGAAGGAGCTTAATCCCTCCTTCGCGTGAGGAGGAACCCCATGACCCTTTACGATCCCCGGACGCCCGACTACGCATCCGACCGTTTCGCCTTTAACATCGCCTACGATGAAAAAACCTTGCGCCGCGCCGTTTCCGGCTTTGTCACCAGCGCAATTTTTCGAGAAAACGCCTTTTTGACCCACCTGCCCCTCGCCTTGATTGTTCTGGCGTGCGGGGCGCTTTACTTCACCGGAGAAGAGGAATTAGGCGTCGAATTATTCGTCGGCGTCTCAGTTTTGCTCGCGATCTTCGTTTTTTCCGGCTGGCGCATGCACATGCGTCAGTTGCGGGCCCGTCTGGCCGGCGGCGGCGGCCGTCACCCGCTGGTGCGGCTGCGTGAGGAGGGGCTGGTGATCGAGTCTGGACCCGCAGCGCCCATGATCGAATGGCCGCGCATCCGCGAGATCCGAACGCTGGAAGATGTCTGGCTGCTTACCCTGGAGACCAATCACTTCATCGTTTTGCCAGTGCGCGGCGCGCCCCGGGAGGCGCTGCGTTTCCTGCAGGACAAGGTGCTAGCCACGAGGGCCGCCACAGCCGTTTGATCCGCATTGAGCGGGCGCGGCGCCTTTCAGCCGTCGCGCCCATGCCGCGAAACGCCGCAGTTCAGCGCTCCGGAAACACTTGTAATCCATGGGTCGTCATTCTATCTCAATTTTGTCGAGTTAAGGCCGAACGATCCAGCTTCCCCGCCGAAAGGCGCGTCGGCCCGTGAGACGTCCTACCAACATATTCGATCCTTCGCGGCCAGGTCTGGCCGTTCGCATCCTTTTTGGAAGGACATCTCATGAATACCGGAATAGTTAAGTGGTTCAATGGTCAAAAAGGCTTTGGGTTCATTCAGCCTGATGGAGGCGGACAGGACGTGTTCGTGCACATTAGCGCTGTCGAGCGCGCTGGCATGAGCGGCTTGGCTGAGGGCCAGAAAATCTCCTATGAGCTGATGATCGATCGCCGGAGCGGCAAGTCATCCGCCGAAAATCTGAAGGCGCTCTGAAATCTGAACATCATCTCCCGTCGCCGGCGCGCCGGCGACGGGAAATATTTAGACGGCCGCCGGTCAACCGGTCAGATCCGTCAATGCGCCAGAGGCGGCGACCCCCTGCGGCTTTACCGCCGCTTGACGGCTACGGGCTCTCCATGCCCATTACCCCCGATGATTTTCCGCCCGGAGCGACGGCGCATCCGCGAGTTTAAAGGCGAGGGGAGACAGCAGGGATGAACATCCACGAATATCAGGCCAAGGCTATTCTGCGCGATTTCGGCGCTCCAGTTGCAGCCGGCGTTCCGGTTCTCAAGGCCGCCGACGCCGCCGCCGCCGCCCGTCAGCTGCCCGGCCCGGTCTACGTGGTGAAAGCCCAGATCCACGCTGGCGGCCGCGGCAAAGGCAAGTTCAAGGAGGCCTCCGCCGGCGAGCAGGGAGGCGTGCGGATCGCCAAATCGGTTGAGGAAGCGGAAGCCTTCGCCAAACAGATGCTGGGCGCGACACTCGTAACCCTCCAGACCGGCGAGGCCGGCAAGCAGGTCAATCGACTCTACATTGAAGATGGCGCCGCTATCGACAAGGAATTCTACCTTTCGATGCTGATTGACCGCGCCACCTCACGCATCTCTTTCGTGGTTTCAACGGAAGGCGGCATGGATATCGAAAAGGTCGCCCACGACACTCCCGAGAAGATCGTAACCTTCTCTGTCGATCCGGCCACAGGCCTTCAGCCGCATCATGGCCGTCACATCGCCGACGCGCTGGGCTTGAAGGGCGACCTTGCCAAACAGGCGGGCGAGCTGGCGGAAAAACTCTACAAAGCCTTTGTCGCCAAGGACATGGAGCTTCTGGAAATCAACCCGTTGATCGTCACCAAGGATGGCAAGCTGCGCTGCCTGGACGCCAAGGTTAGTTTCGAGAACAACGCGCTCTTCCGGCATCCAGAACTCGGCGAATTGCGCGATTTGTCGGAGGAGGACGAGAAGGAGATCGAGGCGTCCAAACACGATCTCGCCTATATCTCCCTCGATGGAAATATCGGTTGTATGGTCAATGGCGCAGGTCTCGCCATGGCGACCATGGACATCATCAAGCTCTATGGCGCGTTCCCGGCTAACTTCCTTGACGTGGGCGGCGGCGCGACAGCTGAAAAGGTGACGGCCGCCTTCAAAATCATTACGGCTGATCCGAATGTAAAAGGCATTCTCGTTAACATCTTCGGCGGAATCATGCGGTGCGACACTATCGCCGAAGGCGTCATCGCAGCGGTAAAGGAAGTCGGTCTCAAGGTGCCCCTGGTCGTAAGGCTTGAAGGCACCAATGTCGATCTGGGCAAAAAGATCATCAATGAGTCGGGTCTGAACGTTATCCCGGCGGACGATCTCGACGACGCCGCCCAGAAAATCGTGAAAGCCATCCAGTCGGCGTGATTTAGGACAGTCGTTTTACGGCCTGGCCCTTGCGACAAAGTCCCGAAACGGCCATTTTAGGGGCTAAAGTTTGCCAGTGAATTGAGTGTTGACCGAAGTCAGACATGACATTAGGCCAACACCCTCCCCCATGGTCAGGATCCCGCCTTGCGACTGTTCTTTCGCTCGATTGTCTGTCGCCGCCACGGTCGTTTTTTCAAGGCTGCGGGTTTTCTGTCCCTGGCCCTTTTGAACTTCCTGGCCATCCCGAGTCGGGGAGTCATGGCCGCGACGTCTCAGGAAGCAGTCGTGTCACGGCCTTTCGAGGTGGGCGCGGGGCTTTCGGGCAACTATTTGGCCGCTATCGTCGCCGGCTCCGAGCGCGATACGCTGGCTGCGGCCACCTTTTTCAACGAAGCGCTGCGCATCGATCCAAAAAATCGTGATTTGATTGATCGGGCTTTCGTTGCCTCTCTGGCCAATGGCGCGCTGGATCAGGCGGCCCCGCTCGCGCGGCAGGTGCTGGTCCATGATCGCGGCAATGGTCTGGCGCGGCTGACGCTGGCCGTGGACCATATCGAAAACAATCGCTGGGCGGCGGCGCGCGCCGAACTGGGACGCGGCGGCGGCGATCGCAGTAAGGACATCACCTCAACTCTGCTGAGCGCCTGGACTTACGCAGGCGTTGGGGACACCCGACGCGCTCTGGCGACGCTGGACACCCTTAAGGAAGACGTCTTTCAGGTCTTTCGTGATTACCATGCCGCATTGATCGCCGATCTTGGCGGCGACGTCGCCGAAGCCGAGCGACGTTTCGCCGCCGCCTATGGCGCCGAGCATAACCTCCTGCGTGTTGTCGACGCCTACGGACGTTTTCTTGCCCGTCATGATCATCGCGACGAGGCGCGAAAGGTCTATAAGGATTTCGGCGAACAGCTGCCGAACCACCCGACCGTTGTCGTCGCCATCGCGGCCCTCGACGCCGGCAAACCTTTGCCGTCCTTTGTTCAAAACGCCCGGCAGGGAGCTGGGGAAGCCTTGTTTGGGCTTGGATCCTCGGGCGGTCGGCAGGGCGACGAACTCGCCTCTCTGATTTATCTGCGGCTATCGCTTCATCTCGCGCCCGAAAATGCGCTGGCGCTCATTACGCTTGCAGATGTTTACGAGCGGATGAAACAAAGCGAAGCGGCGATTGATCTCTACGAAAGCGTGCCGAAAGACGATCCCCTGAGAGTGAACGCCGATGTGCAGGCAGCGTTGCTGCTTGAAACACTGGGCAAGTCGAGGGAAGCAACCGAGCGTCTTGAGAAGGTCGTCCTTGCGCATCCGCAAAACGAAGAGGCGTTGACCGCACTCGGTAACCTTCAACGCTCTCGAAAAATGTTTACCGAAGCGGCCGACACCTACTCCCGCGTGCTCGCCTTGCAGCCGGCTCCTGATAAGAATCAATGGGTTCTGTATTATTATCGCGGCATTGTGAACGAACGCAGCAAGCGGTGGCCGCAGGCGGAAGCCGATCTCAAAAAGGCCCTGGAATTGAATCCCGATCAACCTTTGGTGTTGAATTATCTTGGCTACAGCTGGGTGGATCAGGGCGTCAATCTTGACGAGGCCTTCAAGATGCTGCGACGGGCGGTCGATTTGCGTCAGCGAGACGGTTATGTGGTCGACAGTCTTGGCTGGGCCTACTATCGGCTCGGTCGTTACGACGATGCGGTCAACGAACTGGAGAAGGCGATTGATCTCAAGCCTTCCGACCCCGTGATCAACGATCATTTGGGTGACGCATACTGGCGGGTCGGTCGGAAACTCGAAGCGCAATTCCAGTGGAATCACGCCCGAGATCTTAATCCCGAGCCGGATGAATTGCCCAAAATTCTTGACAAGATTAAAAACGGCCTTTCCGACAAGCCGACCTGAGCGCCACTAGCGCAGTCTGCCCTTGCGGATGCTCGACGTGACGTCCGATACATCGCCCGCGCCAATTCGGCCGGGGGGAATCGGCATCGTCGGATCGGCCGGAACGTTCAGTGGGCCAAGCGCGTCAGCGCCGTGCGCCGTTTGATCGAAAGCGGCGACCGGCGGCTTGCCGCTCGTGTCGTTGTCGGTTTCATCGCCGAACACGAGGGGCGTTTGTTGCGCCACTTCCCGAGAGAAATCGGGCGGCGAAATCGTTTCCACTGGCGCCGGCTTGCAGATGTGGCGACCGGAATGGCCGTGTTGCGCCAGGTCAACGTGTATATGATTGTAATGGAAAGCGTTCGAGCCTGGCGAAAGTACAGTGGTGAAATGGCCGCAGGAGCCGCGATGCACGTCCATGAGAAAGGCGCGGGCCTGATCGTCGCCGCGCCACCAGTCGTTGACCAGCGTGATCTGACGACCATCGGCGAGCACGAAGCCGCCGATATCCAGCGCATTGCCGAAGGAGTGTTCGGATAATTGCGCGCCGCGCTGATTGTTCATGCCGCGACAGGCGTAGGAGCCCATCGAATTGATCTGAGAGACGTTTTGGCCAAAGCGAGCCTGCGCCGCCGGCTGCACCACGTCGGCGAGCCAGGCGTCGAGTTCCGCAACCATGGGGCAATCGAGCGTCGCGGTGGCGTTAAAGGCGACCGCGCCGCCCTGCAGGGCCGTCACCTTAAATGGTTTGGTCAGGCCGCAAATGCCTGGTCCGTCAACTTCGCTGGCGAGCGCAATCCATTCCGAAGGCTGAACGCGTCTCTGGGCGAGGCAGGCGTGCTCCGCCTGGGTGCGCCACGCGGGCCGTTGCGGCTTGAACGGCCCCGAACACCCGGCGAGGGCGACGACGACAACAAACACCGGTAATCGGTTGAGGAGGCGGGCCATAAAACAGAACTTGCCGAACAAGCCGTTAAAACGGCGTCGAAAAATTTAGTTAACGATAATCTTATTTCGTGATTGCGTGTTGCGCCGCCGACATGGCCGTAGGCGGCTCGGACTCCATCAACTGCCGGGCTACCAGCGTCTGGCTAGGAAAATAAAATATCGACCCGACCGCTCTCCAATCGATAGAGACCGCCGACCACCCTGATTTTTCTATCAATGGTTGCTTGGTCCAGAATGGGCGCCGAGGCTTTGATCTTCTGCACATTCAACTGAATGTTGTGATCGATGGCTGCGGCGAGTTGTTCCTCTACCCGTCGGCTCTGGATTCCTGCCAGCGCCGGCGCGATGGCTTCGGCAAGCACGGGCAGGTGGCCAGGCAGCCTTTGTCTGTTCCGGACGGTTTCCAGCGCCGCCTCCACGGCGCCGCATTTCTCATGTCCGAGCACCATCAGCAGCGGCGTTTTTAATTTCAGGACAGCATATTCAAAGCTTGCGATGACTTCCGGTGCGGCAAAATTTCCAGCGATCCGAATATTAAAAAGATCGCCAAGCTCGCTGTCGAAGATATAAGCCGGCGCCAGACGAGAGTCGGCGCAGCTTAAAATCGCTGCGAAAGGATTTTGGCCTCCCAACAAGGCCTCGCGCTCGGCGCGAAAATCCTGTCGCTTTTCGCTGCCTCCGCGAAAACGTCGATTGCCCTCAAGCAGTCGTTCGAGCGCCGCCTCGGGGGATATGGCGTTCTGCGGTTTCGGCGTCACACTTCGGCTTGCGGCCCGCGCGGGAAAAGAGGCGACCGCGCTCACGCCGCCGGCGATGAAGTCCCGGCGGCGGAGTGGTCGTTTTGTCGCCTGTCCCTTGAGGCCGCAGAGCAAACACATGATTGGCTTTCGGACGGATCAACCCGCAAGTTTGGCCATCAGCGCGTCCGAGATTTCAAAATTGGCGTAAACATTCTGGACATCGTCATTGTCCTCAAGCGTGTTGACCAGTTTGAGGATTTTCTCGCCAGCCTCGTCGTCGACCTTGATTGTGTTCTGTGGGCGCCAGACGAGCGCCGCCTTGCGCGAGTCGCCGAATTTCTCCTCCAGCGCCTTCGCGACGTCGCGAAGGCTCTCGATGCTCGTGATAATCTCGTGCGCTTCCCCAGTGGAGGCGACATCGTCGGCGCCGGCCTCGATCGCAGCTTCCATCATCGCGTCTTCGGAAGCGACCTTACTGTCGAACTCGATCAATCCGACCCGGTCGAACATAAAGGAGACCGCGCCGGTCTCTGCGAGCGCGCCGCCAGCCTTGGTAAAATAGGAGCGCACCTCGCCAGCCGTACGGTTGCGATTGTCGGTCAGGGCCTCAATGATTACCGCGACGCCGCCGGGCGCATAGCCCTCGTAACGCACCTCGTCGTAATTTTCCGCATCGGCGCCGGACGCTTTCTTGATGGCGCGATCGATGTTGTCTTTCGGCATATTTTCCGCCTTGGCGGCGAGCACGGCGGCGCGCAATCGGGCGTTCATGTTCGGGTCGGGCAAACCGGTTTTGGCTGCAACGGTGATTTCCCGGGCGAGCTTGCTGAAGAGCTTGGAGCGGATGGCGTCCTGCTTGCCCTTCTTGTGCATGATGTTCTTGAATTGACTATGCCCGGCCATCTTCTTTCGCCCTTGGTCCTTCTATTTCGCCTGAAGTGGCGCGTTGCGCGTGGTATACGCCCGGAGGCTCAGGAAATAAAGAAAAGGCGCAGGAGATGACAACCCGGCCGGATGATCAGGATCCCCCCGGATACGGCTGTCGAACGCCGCGGCCGCCGGATCCCTTTCGCCGACAGTCCCCTCTGCCGGGCGAGAGGCCAAAGCCTGATCATGAAGACCCCGCCGCTTCCGAACGTGTGCGCGCCCTGATCGAAAGTCCAGCCTATCGAGAGGCGGACTCTGACGTCGAATTCCTGAATTCGGCCCTGGCCCGCGGTCCCCGCCTCCAGCTCGATTATCTGAAAGCCGAGACTCTGCTTCAGGCCGAGGGCCTGACCGACGCCATTGTGGTGTTCGGGTCCACGCGCCTCGCTGAACCGGTCGCCGCTCGTGCGCGTCTGTCTGCGGCGCACGCCGCGAGCCGCGCCGCGCCGGATGATGCGGGATTGAGAGAGAAGGTCGCCATCGCCGAGAAGTTGCTTGAAAAATCAAAGTATTATGACATTGCTCGCGAGTTCGGCGCACTGGTTGGCGGGGCATGCGACTGCCCCGATGGTCGCCGTCTTGCGATCGTCACGGGCGGCGGACCCGGCGCCATGGAAGCGGCCAATCGCGGCGCATTTGACGTTGGCGCGCCAACTGTGGGTTTCAATATCTCGCTTCCTCGCGAACAATTTCCAAACCCCTATCTCACGCCCGGCTTGTGCTTTCGATTTCATTATTTTGCGATCCGCAAGCTGCATCTCGTCCAGCGGGCGCGAGCGTTGGTGGCTTTTCCGGGCGGCTACGGCACATTCGACGAATTATTCGAGACCCTGACGCTGGTTCAGACCCGTAAAATCAGTCCCCTGCCTATCGTTTTGGTTGGCGAGAGCTTTTGGCGGCGGGCCTTCGACGTCGATTTTCTCGTCGCCGAAGGCGTCATCGATCCAGAAGATCGGGATTTGTTCTGGTTTGCGGAAAGCGCCAGAGACATCTGGGGCGGCATTCTTGGCTGGTGGGAGAAGGCGGGCCAACCCCTGCTCTAGCTCATGACAGGACGCGATTTGCGTCGGTCCGCCATTGCGTTGGCGAGGCGGGGGAACTATCTGGAAACTCGGCGGCGCTGCGCCGCACAAAAACGGAGATCACTAATGAGTTGGCTGAAAGCGATCACGGGCGGCGTGATTGGCGCCGAGGCGCTGAACCTGATTAAAGCGTACGTCGACCAGCAGGGCGGCCTTGATGGGGTCGTGAAGAAGATTGAGTCGACGGGGTTCGGGCGCGAGGTGAAATCCTGGATTTCGACTGATCCCAACAAGCCGCTGAACGAGATTGAAATCGGCCAGGCTCTGGGCATCGACCGCATCAAGGCGGCTGCGAAGGAAGCCGGCATCGACCTCGACAAGGCGCGCGACATGCTCGCGGAATATCTGCCAATCGCCATCGACAAGGCGACGCCAGAGGGCAAACTGCCCCCGAAGGACAAGGATGTCGCCTGAGGCCTGAACAGGCTTTTGCGAGGGCTGTCGACGGGACTCGTCGACGGCTTTTTTTTCGCCCTGCTCATTGCGCGTCCGCACCATCGTCCCGGTAATTTCTTACTCCTCCCTCGGTGTTATCATGGCGCTGGCCTTGCCACGCTGCCGGCGATTTTGTAAGGCCGATTGATCCATCGTCTCCAAGCGTCTTCAACGCTGGAACGGCATGATAAAGTTATTGAGCTTTTTGGCGCATGTTCCTCCCTCGCAATCACGAGGCTGCGCAAATGGAAACAAGGAGACATTATGGCCCGGCGCGCGCTTGTAACAGGTATAACCGGACAGGACGGCGCCTACCTCTCGCAATTTCTTCTGGAAAAGGGTTATGAGGTTCACGGAGTCATTCGTCGCTCCTCCCATCGCGGCGTTGAAGACCATCGCCTGCGCTGGCTCGGCGTTGCGGATCATGTTCATCTGCATGACGCCGACCTGGCGGATTTGTCGAGTTTACTGCGCACCGTCAATGATGTGCAGCCGGATGAAATCTATAATCTCGCGGCGCAATCCTTTGTCGCCTCGTCCTGGCGGCAGCCGCTACTGACAGCCAACGTCACCGCCGTCGGCGTCACCAATATGCTCGAAGCCATGCGGATCGGGGCGCCGGGCGCGCGTTTCTATCAAGCTTCTTCTTCCGAGATGTATGGGCTGATCCAGGAGCCCATGCAAAGCGAGAAAACGCCGTTCTATCCGCGCAGCCCCTATGCGGTGGCGAAGCTCTATGGTCACTGGATCACGGTCAATTATCGCGAAAGCTTCGGCCTTCACGCGTCGTCCGGCATTTTGTTCAACCACGAAAGCCCGTTGCGGGGCGTCGAATTCGTCACGCGGAAGGTGACCCGCACGGTGGCCGCGATCAAACTCGGTCAGGCGAATGAGTTACGTCTGGGCAATATCGACGCCAAGCGTGATTGGGGACATGCGCGAGATTACGTCCGGGCGATGTGGCTCATGCTGCAGCAGGACAAACCTGACGACTATGTTGTTGCAACAGGCGTCACCACAACGGTGCGCGACATGTGCAAGATCGCCTTCGACCATGCTGGCCTCGATATGGACCGGCATCTCGTTATCGATTCGGCCTTTTTCCGACCTGCGGAAGTCGATGTGTTGCTGGGCGACTCCAGCAAGGCGCGGGCCGCATTGGGCTGGAAGCCGGAAATCGATCTGGAGACGATGATAAAAGAGATGGTCGACGCAGAT
>JBIIJP010000009.1:0-129809 GCA_044233645.1 Methylocystis sp.
ACGCCAGTTCAGCCGCCGAACCGCGCGGACCCATGATCAGATCAATGTGCGCAACCTCGTTGCCCTCGCCAACCAGCGACTCGCCAACCAGCATCTTGTTAATCAAAGCCATGTGCGTTCCCTTTCCCGATAAAAACTCTTCAAATCGCTCCTGAGGCCACTCTGGATCACGAGGCGACTGTTTGCGTTAGCGATTTAGCGAAAGGCGCCAAATCCAGACAACGCGCCGGATAGCCTCCCTGGCTGTCCCGAACGGCCGGGACTCAATCACTTTTGGCGGCTTTTGCCAAGATGCCGACAAGTGCGTCTGCAAAAAGCGCGGCGACTGTCAGATCGGCGCTTGTGCCGGGATTGAGTGACTTTTTTTTCAGCGTCCGGTCCCAGTCGATGGCGGTTGCGAAGAGAGCTTCCCGACCCGTCTTGGCGATCGGGTCGAAGCGCTTGAACGTCTCCTGTCGAACCCATTCTGCGGCGGCCAGACCGTGTTTGCGAGCGATGTGACTGTCCGGAAAGGCTTGCAGAAAAGCCAGATAGGTCAAAAGGGTTGCTGTCGCCTGATCAGCGTCGGCGGCGCGGGCGCGCGCCAGGGTCAGCGTTCCAATCTCGAAAATATCAACAAAATCATTTGCGTATTGAAAACCGATCCGGTCGCGGCCTTGCGCGGCGCGCATGGCTTCCAGCAGCGTCGTTTGGGCAGGACCGGCGACGTCATGTTCCGGCGCTGCGCCGAGGCCGGCGGGCTGCGCCAGACGGATCGCCTGAAAAGCGTCTTCGGCGTCGGCGATATCGAGCGCTGCGAGAACCCGGCCGGTATGGCCGCGCAGATCCTCGCCGAGTTGAAGCGGGGTCGTGACGTTCAGCGCCGCCTGCGCCAGGGGCGCGCAAAGCAGCACAATGCCAAGATTGGTGTTCTGGCCGACGACGTCCCATGTCGCACGCATGGCGCCAAGAATGCGCTTGCCGATTGACGCCTGCGGTGCGGCGATGAAGGGCGCGGCCGCGCCGGCGCTGAGACAGAAATCTTCCACCGCCATGCCGTGGCCGTCGCCGTAGATGTGGACGTTGCCGGGCTTGGGGGCCTGAAGTTCAGCTTCGCAGGCGGAGATGAAGGTCTGAGCGACAATCTCGGACGAGATTTTAGCCATGATTGTCGCCGCTCATGTGTTTCAGAGTCTCGGCGGCGAGCCGCTCGGCGATCCGGAAGGGCGTCACTTTCTGAAGCCCGTACCAGCCGGCCATGCTGTTCACTTCGAGCACCTGCGTCTCGCCTGTCGCATCAACGATGAGATCGACCCCGGCGATCGCCGCGCCCATGACCTCGGCGGCCGCCAGCGCCAGCTCCCGTTCTCGGATGGTTGGTTCGACGGCGCTGGGCCGGGCGCCCTGACGAACATTGGTCACCCAGTGACTGGAGCGCCGTCGCATGGCGGCGACCACCGCGCCATTGGCGACGAGCACGCGCATGTCCTCGAAAGGCGGGCGCGATGGTCCAATAAACCGCTGCAGATAGAAGACGCCGCGCGCATCTTCCAGCGTGGGGAGGTCATCGGGCCTCTCGATGAGGCGCAGGCCCCAGCCCTGGGCTCCGAACAGAGGCTTCAGCACCAGGGGCCCGCGTGCGCCTTCGCGACGGACGATAGCCCTTGCCTGAACCGCCGACTGGGTGGCGAACGTCTCCGGTGTCGGCAGGCCGGCGCGCCGCAGGAGAAAACTCGCCATCGACTTGTCCGTGCAACGTTCGATGGCCCGCGCGCCGTTGACGAGGGGTACTCGCAGCGCCTCCAGCGCATGCAGAATGGCGAGCCGCATGGTGATGGCTTCCAGCGAGCCATCGCCGATCGCTCGAACAATCGCGAGATCGGGGAGATCGCGAAATCCCGGCATGGCGAGGCCATCGGGGCGGGTGGTGTCGATCCGGCAGGCGGAGAGGCGCACGGCGCGGGGCCGAACGCCGAGATCGCGATAGGCGCTCAGCGTTTGCTCGACATGCCAGTCGAGCTTGTCGGTGAAAACCGCTACGCGGGGAGGCGCCCGCTCCCCGTCTGCGGGGAGGGGGACTGGTCTCACCCGCCGAAAGACTTGTCGAGCAAAGCGACGTTGATCTCGCCGCCGCGGAAGGTTTCGCCGGTCTCGACCGCCGTCACCAGCGCTTCGGCCGGCGAAAACAGGCTGCCGTCGATCTGGTAGAAATCGCCCTTGTAGGCTTTGAAAATGTCGGCGAAGGGCCGGCCATAGTCGCGCGAATTGCTGCTTGGCAGTTTTTCGGCGAGTTCTTTGGCCGCCGCCGCCGGTCCCTTGACGAAGAGATGGGCGCGACCGGCGTAAATGATCGCGTCATTGGTGCGGCCCATCGCCTGCACGAAATCGGGATGGGGCGGGGACAGCGGCGCGGTGGCGACGCCGTCGACAACATTGTCGAGCGGAAAATGCAATTCATGCGCCTTGTGCAGGGCCACTTCCAGCACGCGGCCAACGACCTGCACGCTGCCCGCGAGGCTTTGAGTCGGGGCGTAGATAAAAGCGACATTCTTGGGATCGACGCCGCTTTTGCTCGCAACCTTCTCTACGACTTCCTTCGGCGGCGGCGAACCGCTCTCCAGGACGATCGTGACGCGCTCGGCCTTGTCCTTATAGGACAATTCCTCGAACAGCTTTTCCACGCGCGCCTGCGCGCGGCCGGGACCGGAGCCCAGCGCGAAAAATTTTTCATGTTGCAGGCTCCAGCCGGCGTATTGGCTCGCGAGGCAGGCGACAACCGGATCGCTGCTGCCGACGGTGAGCCAGAAGGGCCATTTTTCCGCGCCTGGCGCATGCGCAAGCGAAACGCGGCCGAGGCCGCCCATGCAGATTTCCGTGAGCAACAGGCCCGCGTCGATGCCGCCGGCAGCCTTGGCGCCAGCGTCGATCAGCAATTCGCCGAGCGAACCGCGCGAAACGGAAACGCGGTAACGTTCCGCGCCGGCGACCAGCCGGTCGACGATTTCACCCGCCAGTGCGTTGACGCTCGCCGTCGTGCGGCCGGCTGAATTGTGGCTTCCGCTCACTTGGCAGTTCTCCCATCGAAAGATTCTTTGCCGCGCGGGACCGGCGGCGTCGGGGCGGAACTTACCGGGGTTTGGCCAGAAACAAAAGCGTCAGGCGGGCGGCGGGTCGAAGCGCAGAGTCCTGCCTGCAGCGACCGGGATGTCGCCATTTGCCAGCGCCTCCGTCAGCCGGTCGAGCCGCACCAGCGCCAGACCCTCGCCTTGCGCGCAGGAGCCGGTGACCCCAATCTCGCTCTCTCCGGCGCGGACGACCTCTCCTGCGGGCGGAGCGTCTCCCTCGACGCGGTAACGGATCACGCGCTTGCGCGGACCGCCGCGATGTTTCATCCGCGAGACCACTTCCTGACCGACATAGCAACCCTTGCCAAAATCGATGCCATTGAGCAGGTCCATGTTCGTTTCGTGCGGAAAGGCGTCGCCGTAGACGAAATCGACGCCGCCCGCCGGCAGGCCGAGCCGGATGCGCCGCGCCTCATAACCGACGCGGTCTGCGCGATCGGGTGTGGTCGCCATGGAATTGCGGGCGACAATCGCCCGGCCGCCCATGTTGGCCCGCGGGTCGACGGCGCTGGCCAGAGTCCGCGCGCCGGTCGGCGACGCGTCGCCCTCGAAGGCGACGACGGCGAGGTCGTCGCTGCAATTGGCCAGATCGACCTGCGCGCGCAGTCTGTAAAGAGAGAGGCGTTTCAGAAGATCGTCGGCGAGCGCGCGCGGGCAATCGAGAAAGAACCGCTCGCCAGTTGCTGCGAAGACAAGAAAATCGAAGAGGATTTTGCCCTGGGGCGTCAGTAACGCCGCAAACCGCGCTTCGCCCGGCGCAAGACCGAGAATATCGTTGGTGACGAGGCCATGCAAAAATTTGCCGGCGTCCGGCCCGCGCGCTTCGACGACGCCGCGATCTTCCAGAAGGATTGTTTTGTTCATAGCTATCTTCGATACATCCATCGCTGTTATCGGGCGCAAAAAATAAATCATAGCGGCGCGCCTTCATCGCCCTTAATTAGGTCGCAATGGTTTTCTCGCCATTAATAATAGCAACGGAGCGTCGCACATGCCGCAAACATTCGATCTCGTTCTCTCTGGCGGCGTGTTGGTTAATCACGATGGCGAGGCGCCGCGCGACGTCGGCGTGCGTGAGGGCCGCATTGCGGAGATCGGAGATCTCTCCCGCGCCGACGCCGGAGAGCGCATCGATTGTCGCGGTCTGCACATTCTGCCCGGCATGATCGACTCGCAGGTGCATTTTCGTGAGCCCGGCATGGCGCACAAGGAGGATCTTGAGTCCGGCTCGCGCAGCGCGGTGATGGGCGGCGTCACGGCCGTTTTTGAAATGCCCAACACCAATCCGCTGACATCGACGCCGGAAGCGCTCGCCGACAAGGTCAGACGCGGGACCGATCGCATGCATTGCGACTTCGCCTTTTGGGTCGGCGGCACGCATGAGAATGCGCGTCACGTCGGCGAACTGGAGCGGCTGCCCGCCGCCGCGGGCATAAAAGTTTTCATGGGTTCATCGACTGGCTCGTTGCTCATCGCCGACGACGCCGGTATCGCCGAGGTTTTGGCGCATACGCGTCGACGCGCAGCGTTTCACAGCGAGGACGAATATCGTCTGGAGGAGCGCAAGCCCTTGCGCGTCGAGGGCGATCCCTCATCGCATCCAATATGGCGCGACGTCGAGACGGCGCTGCGCTCCACGCAGCGGTTGCTGCGCATCGCGCGTGAAAACCATGCGCTGATTCATGTTTTACATGTGACGACCGAGGAAGAAATCGCGCTGCTCTCGCAAAACAAGGACATCGCCACGGTCGAGGTGACCCCGCATCATCTCGTGATGGACGACGCCGATTACAAACGCATTGGCACGCTGGCGCAGATGAATCCGCCAGTGCGCGAGGCGCGTCACCGCGAGGGCCTGTGGCGCGGCGTTCAACAGGGAATTGTCGATGTGCTGGGCTCCGATCACGCGCCGCATACGCTGGAAGAAAAAGCCAAGCCCTATCCCCAGAGCCCGTCTGGCATGACCGGCGTGCAAACCATTGCGCCTCTGCTGCTCGATTTCGTCAACGCCGGACGGCTGACGCTCGCGCGTTTCGTCGATCTGACCAGCGCCGGCCCGTCGCGCATTTTCGGCATCGCCGGCAAGGGCCGCGTCGCCGTTGGCTATGACGCGGATTTCACCGTCGTCGATCTCAAACGCCGCGAGACCATCACCAATGCATGGACCGCCTCGCGCGTCGGCTGGACGCCCTATGACGGCCGCGCGGTGACTGGCTGGCCGGTCGGGACTTTCGTTCGCGGCCGCAAGGTGATGTGGGAGGGCGAGTTGGTCACGCCGTCGCAGGGACGGCCGATCCGCTTTCACGCCGCGCTTTAATCCGCGCTCCAGAAATAATGCCAGACGCCGTCCGAGGCGATGGCGAGCTTCATGGGACGCGGCTTCCCTTCCGCGTTCGAGCGCACAAGATCGGCGAAGCGCACGCAGGCCCATTGCGCTGGCGGATTGACCTTCACGGCCGCCTCGCGCGGCAGATGCGCGAAGGCGGGCCAGGCGTAGAGCGTCACCGGTCCGCGCGAGACGATGACGTAAGGCTGCGCCAGCACGGCGCGCAGGATGGCGAGAATTTCGCGGCCATTGCCGTCGAAGGACAGCGCTTTCAGAATGTCGATCGGATCGGTTCCAGCCCGATAGGTCCCGCTTTTGACGAAGAGAGGCCGCACCTCATTCCAGTCGATTGGGATGCGGAGCGCCTCGATGTCGTTTGTATCGAGCGCGGCGAGAATTTTTGCGCGAATGGCGGCGACAGGCGCCGGAAGGCGGGCGAGGTCGTCGATCGGCGAGGAGATTTGATCGCCTTGCGGCGGCGGACGGCGCTTCATGTCGGCGAGTGTAGCCTGACGCGCCGGCGCCTGTGAAACGGCTGTCGCGAGCGCCATCTAACCGTTCGACGCCCCGACAGGCCGTCGAGGATATCCAGGCGATGACCATGGCTATTGGTCGACTTGGAAACCGCCGACGGATAAGCAATGTTCGGGATCTGGAGTGTCGATGTCCGATTTTCGTGATCTGTTTCGCGCTTTGGTCGCCAGAATGCGCGCCGTCCCGGCGTCTCGCCCGCCGCTTGCAGGGCCGGACAGCGTTTCCGCGTCAAAATCGCCCACGCTGCTGGATCGTCGGTTGTTTCGCTCGAAGCAGGCGCTTGTCGTCGAACGCTTGCTTCGGCTTGGGGCCGCATTGGCGACGCTGGCCCTGTTTTTCCTGACGCTTTCCTGGCTGGATCTCTGGCGTCCTGCGCCAGTCGAGGCGCGAATGGCCGGCGTCGGCCTGTTTGGGTTTCTGGCCCTCTACCTGATCGCGCGGGAAATCGCGCGCGGCTGGCCGTCCCGCGTCAACGCCCTGCAGCGGCTCGACTCCGCTGCGGCGACGCCTCTGCGGCCGGCCCGGTCGCTCGACGACACGCTCGCCGCGCAAAAGGACGATCCTGCGACGCGGGCGCTTTGGGATCTGCACCGCCGGCGGCTCGAAACGGCGCTGGCGGACACCCCGGTCGCCTCGCCCGCCCCGGATTTGGCGCGCCGCGATCCCTTTGCTCTCCGCGCGCTGGCGCTCGTTGCGGCTGTCGCGGCGGGCTTTGTGGCCGGAGAGGAAAAACGCGCGCGGCTGGCGGCGGCCTTCGACTGGCGCGCCAGCGATCGATGGTTAGGATCGTCCGAGCGGATCGACGCCTGGTTCGAACCGCCGGCCTACACCGGGCGTCCGGCCATCGTGCTTGGGCGGAAAAGCGGCGTTGTGGAAGTCCCGAAAGGCGCGACTTTGCGCCTGCGCCCCGAAACGACGCGAGTCTCCGTCGATGGCGGTTTAACGCAGCAGGCTACGCCCGAGAAATCCGACTCGCCGCCGACCGCCGCGACCGACAAGCCGTCGCCGTCCGCCTACCAACTGACCGGAGCGGCGGAACTGGCGCTGCCAGATGGCCGACGCTTTGAGATTACGGCAATCCCCGATCTGCCGCCGAAAGCCGCCATAACGGCCAATCCTCGCAACAACACGCACGGTTCGATGACGCTCGTCTACGACGCGAGCGACGACTATGGCGTCGTCGGCCTTGAGGCCGTCTTTGAGAGAAAACCGGGCGGGCGGCGCGCGCTTTACGCGCCGCCACGACTGCCCCTGTCGCCGCAAGCCGGTCCAGGCGGCAATGGCGCGGGCAGGACAACGCTTGATCTTGCCGAAAATCCCCTTGCCGGCGCGCCTGTGACCTTGCGCGTCGTCGCGAAGGACGGGGCGGGTCAGGAGGGCGCGTCGTCGCCTGTCGAGATGGTTTTGCCGCAGCGGCGGTTCAAAAAGCCGTTGGCGCGCGCGCTGGTCGAACAACGCCGCATTCTGGCGCTCGATCCCGAGAATCGCGCCGCCGTTCGGCTGGCGCTGGAAGCGCTCTCGCTTGCGCCGGAGGCTTTCGATACGCCATCAGCGATTTTTCTGGGCCTTCGCGCGGCGCAGGTTGGCCTGGATGGTCCCCGCACCGACGATGATCTTCGCGGCGTCGTCGACATGCTTTGGGCGCTGGCGCTTACGGTCGAAAACGATCATGCGCCACAAGCCGAGAACGATCTGCGCGCCGCCGAACAGGCCTTGCGCGAGGCGATCGCGCGGGGGGACAGCGAAGAGGAGATCGCCCGCAAGACAGAGGAGTTGCGCGCCGCGCTCGACAACATGCTGGAACAAATGGGGGTTCGTCCCGACCATAATCGTCAGCCTTCAAACTCGGCCAGGGGCGACTCCGACACCCTCACGCCGGGGGATTTGCAAGCCATGCTCGACGACATCGAGAAGGCGATGAAGTCGGGCGATGCGGCGCAGGCCCAGCAGATGCTCGACGAACTGCAGGACATCATGGAGAATCTGCAAACGGCGGAGGGCGGCGCCGACGCCCAGCGCCGTCAGCAGGGCGCAAAAGCGCTCAAGGAACTCGATGATCTTGCCCGCGAGGAGCAGCGTCTGCGCGACGAGACCTTTCAGGACGGGAGCGGGACGCGCGAACGGCAACGGGCGTTGCGCGAACGGCTGGAGCGCCAGCAGAAAGAAATGGACGGCGCCGACCCGGAGGCAGAGAGCGATTTCGACGCCGCCCGCCGGGCGATGAAAGAGGCCGAGGAGGCGCTGGGACCCAAGGGCGAGGGGCGCGACGCGGCGGTCGAGTCCCAGGGGCAGGCGGTGGACTCCCTGCGCAAGGGCGCCGACCGGCTGGCCGAAAAAATGCGGGGAGAAGGAGAGGGGGACAATCAAGACGGTTCGCCCTCGGGACGTCGCAAAACGGGAAAAGGCCAGGACCCTCTTGGCCGCAACAGCGGCGGCAAACAGGCGCGCGGCAAATACGACCCGCTCGGCTTGCCGCCGGCCCAGCGCGCTCATCGCGTGCAGGAGGAGCTGCGACGGCGGCTGGGCCAGCCGGAGCGGCCGCCGGAGGAACTCGATTATCTCGAACGTCTCTTGCGGCGATAACCAGCTTGCCCTGATCCTCGCGCTTCACTACAGCGGGCGACAGGCCGGCGACTGACGCCGCAACGGGAACAGGATTGGAAGAACGATGACGACTGCGTCCAATCTTGTTGTCGGCGTCGCCGTCGGCGCAGTTTTCGTCGTTCTGGCGGTCGGGGTCATCAACATGATCCGCGGCGGCGCCGGGTCGCCCCAGCGTTCGCAGACATTGATGCGCTGGCGCGTTGGGCTGCAACTCGTCGCGCTGTTGATTGCGCTGGCCGTGGTTTATGCGCGGGGACGCTGGTAAATGGTCAAACTCGATAAAATCTACACGCGCGGCGGCGATGGCGGCGAAACGTCTTTGGCCACCGGCGCGCGGCGGCGCAAGGACGATAGTCGCGTCGAGGCCTTCGGCGTCATCGATGAGACCAACGCCGCGATCGGCGTCGCCCGTCTCTCGATCGAAACGCGCGACGCCGATCTCGACGCCATGCTGGCCCGCATCCAGAATGAGCTCTTCGATCTCGGTGCCGAACTCGCGACGCCGCCCGACCCCAAAAAGCATCTCGATCAATCGATGCGCCTGGTGATTACGCCGACGCAGGTGGAGCGGCTCGAAAAAGATATCGACGCGCTCAACGGGACATTGTCGCCGCTTAAAAGTTTCGTCCTGCCGGGCGGCATGCCGGCCGCAGCGCATCTGCATGTCGCGCGCACCGTTTGCCGCCGCGCCGAGCGGGTGATGGTTACGCTGGGCGAGAAAAAGGGCGAGGAATTGTCACCAACTGCTTTCGCTTACGTGAATCGCTTGTCGGATTTCCTGTTCGTCGCCTCGCGATACGTCAATCGCGACCGCGGCGACGTTTTGTGGCAGCCCGGCGCGACGCGCTGAAAACGCATTAAGTCTAAATCGCGCAGCGCGCCAGTTCGGCGCTCACCGTGTCCATGTCCGGGCGCGCCGCGACATTCGGCTGTGTGCAGGCAGCCGCGAGGTCCCGCAGATCGGCGACGCGCTTGTCGGACGCGCAGCAATTCAGCAATTCGTCGAGCAACAGGCCGAAGGCCCGCGTCTCGACCCGACGCAGGGCGTCGCCTGCCGCGCCCATCGGCAGACGGCTGGCGGCGCCAAAATCTGTCAGCGCGCAATCGCCCCTGTCCCCGTCCCAGAGAATGTTGTGGGCGTAGAGATCGCCATGCGAGACGCCCCGCGTATGAAGATGCGCCGTTGCGCTGGCGACGCCCAGCGCGAGACGATGCGCGACAGCCGTCGTCATGCTGCAATCCGGCGCGTAGACGTCGCGGCTGCAGCTTTCGGCGCTCGGCGGACCGGCGAGGACCCGCCAGCGTCCGGGCAACAGCGGCGTCAGCAGCGCCGCGTCGCCAGACGGGTGATCGTCAATCCGGCCATGGGCGCCGATGAGATTGGGGTGTTCGCCAGCGGCCAGAGAAGCGTCGATTTCGCTATCGGGCAGGCCGTCGCTGGTCATCGCGCCCCTGAACAGCTTCACGGCGACCGGCAGCGTCCGCGCGCCAGCGAAGTCGCGCCACAGCGCCCGATGCACCCGACCAGAGGCCCCTTCGCCGATATTGTCGCCGATCTCGATCTCGCGCCAGGGAATGCGGCGCGTATTGGCCGCCATCGCCGTTCCCGACCAGGCGAATGGATTGCCGCTCCACGACGCCCAGGCGAGGCCGGGCAAATCCAACAGCCAAGCGGGGAGGGCGTCGAAGCGATTGGCGCTGAGACGAATGAGCTCCAGTCGGTTGGCGCCGGCGAGCGAGGCCGGCAAGCTCGTGAGCCGGTTGCCGGAGAGCATGAGCTTTTGCAAAAGCGGTCGCGCGCCCAGCGATGCCGGCAAATAATCGATGCGATTGTCGGTAAGGATCAGCCAGCGCAGTCGCGGCGGCAGGGACTCGGCAGGGACATCGCGCACATTGCTGCGCCGGAAGCCCATCTGGCTAAGCGCCGGACAGTCGCCAAGCGCCGGCGGCAGTCGCTCGAAACGATTGCCTGAGCAAAACAGCACGCGCAGATTGCCGAGACGGCCAAAATCCGCCGGGAGATCGGTCAGTTCGCCGTCGCCAATGTCGAGAACCTCAAGGGTGTCGGCGAGGCCGAAAAGATCGCGCGGAAATTCGCGCAGGCCGGGCAGGCGCAATTCCCGCACGCCAGCGAGATCGCCGCGTCCCAGCGCCGCCAGCATATCGGTGCGATCACGACGCATGGTCAATCTTTCAGGGCGAAAAGCTTGCAGCAGGGGGCGGAGAAACCGACGAAAAAAGCGAAGACTGTCAAACAAGGAATTTAGTGAAATGGCGAGAGAGACGGGGCTCGAACCCGCGACCTCCGGCGTGACAGGCCGGCGCTCTAACCAACTGAGCTACTCCCCCGCAAACGCGTTGCGGCGTGGCTGCGGGATAGGGCAGCCGTCCTGTGAAGTCAAGCAATTCCGCCCGCTTCCCTTTCCAAACGGGCTGGGCTAAGCCGCGCGTCATGACTTCCTTTCCCTTGGCTGACGATACGGCGACAGACGACGAAATCCGTCGCAAGCGGATTCGGATACGCGCCTGGCGGCGCGGCATGCGCGAGCTCGATATTCTGATCGGCGGCTTTGTCGACGCACGGCTCGACACGCTCGTCTCCGCCGAACTTGTCGAACTTGAGAGCTTGCTCGATTTGCCCGACGCCGAGCTGCTGGGATGGTTGGCCGGCGTGACGCCGCCGCCGACGGCGCGCGATACCCCGCTGTTGCGTAAAATTGTCGCCTTTCACACCCACGCGGGGCCAATTCATTGAACGTTGCGGCAACGAAATCGGCGGCGCTGCAACTCGACGCCGTGCGCAATCGGCTGGAGCGGGGCGAGAAATTGCTCTTCGCTCATGCGTCGGAAGGCTTCGACGCTTTTCTTTGCGCCGACATCGCCCGCGCGCTCGCCGGCAAGGCGGCGGAGAGGCCGGCGGTCTTCGTGCATGTGGCGCGCGACTCCGCCCGCTCGGCAAGTTTTCGCGATGCATTGCGCTTCGCCGCGCCGGAAATCGATCTTCTCGATCTGCCGGGATGGGATTGCCAACCCTACGATCGCGTCTCGCCGCACGCAGGCATCGTCGCCCGACGCATGACAGCTCTGTCGCGATTAGCCAAAACCGCCTCTTCGACGGAGCGGCCAAGGGTCGTCACCACGACCGTGGACTGTCTCTTGCAACGCGCGCCGCCGCTAAAACAGATTGCCGCAGAGAGCTTTTCTGCGGCGCCTGGCAATGTCCTGAAACTCGACCAACTCTCGCAGTGGCTTGAAGCGAACGGATTTCTGCGCGCCTCCACTGTTCGCGAGACCGGGGAATATGCGCAGCGGGGCGGATTGATTGATTTGTTTCCGCCTGGTCTGCCGGCCCCGATCCGTCTCGATTTTTTTGGCGATACGCTGGAGTCGATACGCAGTTTCGATCCCGAGACCCAACGCGCCACAGGTCAGTTGCGCGCGCTCGATCTGACGCCGATGAGCGAATTGCGACTCACCAGCGACTCCATGCGGCGTTTCCGTCAGGCTTATGCCGCGCGTTTTGGCGGACAGACCCGCAGCGATGCGCTCTACGAGGCGATTAGCGAAGGCCGACGTTATCATGGCATGGAGCATTGGCTGCCGCTTTTTTATGAGCATATGGACACGCTGTTCGATTACCTCGGCGATGCGCCGCTGATACTCGACACGCTGGTCGACGAGGCGGCGAAGGAGCGGCTCAAGCAGATCGCCGATTATTACGAGGCGCGAAAAGAAGCCCACGATCTCGATCCAGCCGGCTCGGGTTACAAACCGCTGGAGCCTGCGGCGCTGTATCTGTCTCAGGACGAGTGGCGCGACGCCCTCGCCCGGCGCGCCAGTGCGCAATTCTCGCCTTTCGCCGCGCCGCAGGGCGTCGACGCGATTGATTGCGGCGTGCGGCCGGGCCGCGATTTTGCGACTGAACGCAATACGCCCGACGTCAATGTTTTTCAGGCTGCCGCTGATCATATCGCGGCTCTGCGCGCGAATGGTCGTCCAGTTATTGTCGCGGGTTGGTCGGATGGCTCCTGCGAACGTCTGGGCCATGTTTTGGTCGAGCATGGCTTGACCGATCTCGAGACTGTCGCGTCATTGCCTGCGGCTCTGGCGAAAGCGCGCAAAACTGGCGCAGGCGGCGTTTCGCTCGCCGTGCTCGGCGTTGAGCATGGCTTCGAAACGCACGCCTATGTCGTGCTCGGTGAGCAGGATATTCTCGGCGACCGCCTCGTGCGACGCCGACGCAAACGCAAAAGCGCAGAGAACCTGCTTGGCGAGGTCGCGGCGCTCTCGGCGGGCGATCTCGTCGTGCATGTCGATCACGGCATTGGCCGGTTTATCGGTCTGGAGACCATCAGCGCCGCCGGCGCGCCGCATGATTGTCTGGAGCTGCATTACGCCGGGGGCGACAAGCTCTATTTGCCGGTCGAGAACATTGAGCTTCTGACCCGCTACGGCGGCGAAGATACAGAGGCGCAACTCGATCGTCTTGGCGGAGTAGGCTGGCAAACGCGCAAGGCGCGGATGAAGAATCGCATCCGCGAAATGGCGAAAGGACTCATTGCCATCGCAGCGCAAAGACACTTGCGACAGGCGCCGAAGCTTGTTCCGCCCGAGGGTCTGTATGACGAATTTTGCGCGCGTTTTCCGTACGACGAGACCGAGGATCAACTCGCCGCCATTGAGGCTGTGGTCAACGACCTTGCTTCGGGACGTCCAATGGATCGGCTCGTTTGCGGCGATGTCGGTTTCGGCAAAACCGAGGTTGCGCTGCGCGCGGCTTTCTGTGGAGCGATTAACGGCAAGCAGGTCGCCGTTGTGGCGCCGACAACGCTCCTTGCGCGCCAGCATTATAAAACCTTCTCGACGCGTTTTTCCGGCCTGCCGGTGAAGATTGGGCGTTTGTCGCGTATGGTCGGAGCAGCGGAAGCGCGCGAAACCAAAAAGGATCTCGCCGAGGGGCGCTGCGATATTCTCGTCGGCACCCACGCCATACTCGGCAAGGGCGTGTCATTTAAAGACTTGGGGCTCGTCATTATCGACGAAGAGCAGCATTTTGGCGTTAGTCACAAGGAGCGGCTGAAGGAGTTGCGCGCCGAGGTTCATGTATTGACGCTTTCGGCGACGCCGATCCCGCGCACACTGCAACTGGCGATGACGGGCGTGAGAGAGCTGTCGTTGATCGCGACGCCGCCGGTCGATCGGTTGGCCGTGCGCAGTTTTATCTCGCCTTTCGATCCGCTGATCGTGCGGGAAGCTTTGTTGCGAGAACGCTACCGCGGCGGACAGGCGTTTTTCGTTTGTCCGCGTATCGAAGATCTCGAAGAGGCGGCAGCCTTCTTGCGTGAAAATCTGCCTGAAGCAAAATTCGTCGTCGCGCATGGACAAATGCCGCCGGGCGAACTCGAAGATAAAATGTCCGCCTTTTATGACGGCAAATTCGATATTTTACTTTCGACCACCATTGTTGAATCCGGTTTGGATATTCCCACAGCTAACACGCTGATTGTTTGGCGCGCCGATATGTTTGGTCTCGCACAGTTGTATCAACTGCGCGGACGCGTTGGGCGCTCCAAAACCCGCGCCTATGCGTTGTTTACGACTCCGGCCAATCGTTCGATGACCCCTCAGGCTCAGAAGCGACTGGAGGTGTTACAATCGCTGGACACGCTGGGGGCAGGTTTCCAGCTCGCCAGTCACGATCTCGATTTACGCGGGGCGGGCAATTTACTGGGCGAGGAACAGTCTGGCCATATCAAGGAAGTCGGCTACGAACTCTATCAGCAGATGTTGAGCGACGCGATTACCTTGCTCAAGGCGGGAGTCGAGGAGCCGCAGGAAGAACTATGGTCGCCGACCATCGCGCTGGGCGCGCCGGTGACGATCCCGCAGGATTACGTCGCTGATCTGACATTGAGACTGCAACTTTATCGTCGGCTGTCAAAGCTCGAAACCGATGGCGACATTGAGTCCTTCGCCGCCGAGATGATAGATCGCTTCGGACCGGTGCCGCCGGAGGTTGAACAATTACTCGAAGTCGTTGCGATCAAGGCCATGTGTCGGCGCGCCCATGTTGAGAAGGTCGACGCCGGACCCAAGGGCGTCATCGTCTCCTTCCGCGACAATCATTTCGCCGATCCCGCCGGTCTTGTGCGCTATGTCGCCGAACAGGGAGCCTCCGCGAAAGTGCGGCCGGATATGCGAGTCGTTTTCATCCGTGATTTCGACTCGATGAAGCAACGTCTCGCCGGCACGCGGCGGATATTGCGCGCCCTCGTTGGAATAGCGGAAAAAGGGAAGGCGGCATGATCGGGCGCCCAGCAAGGAAGGCACAATGTGACGAAATTAGAGATCTTGCAAGAAAGCGCGACGATTCGTCGGCTCGAATATTTTGTTGATTTGTGACTAAATCTCAAACGATTGCGCTTTCGTCGGGTTATGCCGACGCGACCTTTCAGGATCGGGGTCGAGGTAGTCAAATCCTTAAGAGGCCAAAAAACCTGGGGAGGTTTTCAATGACGAGGAAACTGAAATTTTCGCACACGACACGGCTGACGACCGCCGTCATGGTTGCACTGCTGGCGATGGGAATCACAGCGGCGCAGGCCCAGGGCGACGCGGCAGATCATAGCAAGATGGACCACAGCAAAATGAACCATGGCGCGCATGACTCGGCCCCAACCCAGTGGGCCGATCCGGGCAAGGCCCAGCAGGGCGCCGTCGTCGACGGTAAGCCAGTGGATAATGCCGGCATGGATCATTCCAGACATGGCGGCATGGGAATGGGCGGCATGGGAATGGGCGGCATGATGGGTCATGGCGGCATGGATGGCGGCGGCATGGCTGGCGGCGGCATGGGTGGCAAGGATCAGGGCGGCGGCCAGTCAGGCGGTCATGGCGGCATGATGCAGAAAATGATCTGCGGTTTCGCCGACAAGCTTGATGGGCGCCTTGCCTTCCTGAAAGCCGAACTGAAGCTCACCGATGCGCAGACTGCCGCATGGTCGACGTTCGAGACGGCCTGGAAGGCCGCCGCGCAATCGGCGCTTGCAAAATGCGACGCCATGAACGCGCATATGGATATGGATCATGGCGATACGGGAGTTCTCGGCAAGCTGTCGATGATGGAGACCCACATGGTGGATCACCTGGAGGTTGTGCGCGCCCAGAAAGCGGCGATCGAGCCACTGTTCAAGGCGCTTACCGACGAGCAGAAGAAGACCGCCAACGAAACGCTGTCAGGCGTCATGAAAGTCGGCATGTCGATGGGCGGCGGCATGGGCGGCGGGGGCATGGGCGGTGGCGCGCGTCATCGTCATTAAGCGCCGGCGAAGACGTCAGAAAATAACCCCGCAGCAGGCCGCTGCGGGGTTTTTGTTTGTCCTGATCCAACGGGATTATTCGACAGAGAATTCGCGCATCATGCCCATGTCCTCGTGTTCGAGGTTATGACAGTGATACATGAAGCGACCTTTGAAATCGCCGAAAGGTTTGGCGATTTTCACTCGCTCTCCCGGCGCCACCAGCACGGTGTCCTTCCAGCCGCTGTCGATAAAGCCGTCGCCATAGGTTGCACGCGCATCGGCGTCACCATCGAACACGCGTTCAAGGATCTGGAATTGCTGACCATGCAAATGGATGGGATGCGCCATGGACATCATGCCCATCATGCCCATGCCCGGCCCCATCATGCCGCCTCGCATCCCCATACCCCTCATGCCGCCCATTCCCATGCCGCCCATTCCCATGCCGCCCATTCCCATGCCGCCGCCCATTGCGCCATGATCATGGAAAATCTCGATCAGTAGAACGCTGTCGACGGGCACACGTTCTTTGGGTTGCAGGTCGCCGTGGCCATATTCCCCGCCGTTGAGGGACATTTGCATGTGGCCCATGGTGATGGCGATCGGTCGTGGATTGTCAGGATTGGCAAGTTCTTCGCGACGAAACCGCCGGATCGGCGTCAGGCGTTCGGGAAGTTTGGGACTGTCGCTCACGGCGCGCGTTACTGTGACGCTGAAAACAGGGAAGGTCTCTACCTCGTCGTCCTCGTCGGACATGCCCATCGCCATCATAGGAATGAGACCCGAGAAACTCAGACTGCGCATCGTCATTTGCGCGCCGACAGGCCGACCGCTGAAATCGACCCATAAATCGATCCGCTCGGATGGCGCGAGCATCACATATCGCCGCGTCTCCGGTTTTTCGAGTAGGCCGCCATCGCTGCCAATCACTGTCAATGGCGAACCGTCATCCCATGCGAGTTTATAAATTCGCGCGTTGGACGCGTTGAGCAGACGCAGGCGGTAGGCCCGACTCGCTACCTCCAGCCGATGATTGGGGCGGCCGTTCACCAAAACGACATCGCCATAAAAACCGAACATATTGCGATGCATGCCGCCGCCATAGAGTAACTGGTTGTCCTCATCGAAATTGCGGTCCTGGATCACAAGCGGAATTTCGAATTCGCCTGCAGGCAATCCAAGCGCACGCTCCTCCTGGTCCTCGACCATGATCAACCCGGCAAGGCCGCGGTAAACTTGGGTCGCGGTCGCCTCGTGGGTGTGCGGATGATAAAAATTCATGCTGGCGCGATTGCGCATTTCAAATTCGTAGACGTAACTGGCGCCGGGCGCGATGGCGGCGGAGGGGTGGCCGTCGGCCGCCATCGGCACATGCAGTCCGTGCCAGTGCGCAATTGTCGCTTCCGGTAAATCGTTTTTCAGGCGGATGCGAATTTTCTGCCCCTTAAGGAAACGCAGCGTTGGACCCAGATAGGCGCCGGGGAGGGTAGTCAGCGTATTCTCAGGGCCTTTGATCAGGTCGCCGGCATAGCGCCAGACTTTAGTCGGCGCGCCTTTCAGAATTTGGACGACGTCCCGTTGGCAGATCAGATTGATGTCGACGTCAGCGGCGAAATCCGGAGAGGCGACGGCTCCCGCCTTCACGCTGACCCCAGTTTCTTCACTTCGGAGGTGCGTGGATGTGAGCGCAGTGGCGCCGGCCGAAAACAAAAAACTGCGCCGGTTCAGGACCTGCATTGTCAATTTCTCCCTCTCTTTCCGCACGTGAAAACGGAAAATAATCTTCTTTCTTTTTAATATACGCCTTGAAGATGAGGGTCGGGCTGCGGCAAATGGCGCCATGATTGTGGCTCAAACTTTTTGCAACGGTCCGGCCGTTAACAACTTTTGCAATTAAAAATAAGCAATTAGCTGACAACCTGCGGCGCCATTGCACTAATGCGCGCCTAATTTAGAGCGCTTTCGGCATGTTAAAACAAAGTGTCGGAGAGGAAGGGATTGGCCCGGTCGGCGGCTATCGCCCGACCGCGTCGGATGCGCCCAGGCCCGTGATCCCATCCCATGTCCTAAAAATGGCGGCGATTTCGTTCGAATGACGGAAAAGGTCGAGCAAAAAAGTTTCGGGGCGAGTTTGGCCGCCGCCGCCGTGGATCGGCTTTTCGTGCCGCGTCGCGATGGCGGGCTCATGCCGCGACGGCGATTTCTCGTCTTCTTGCTGATTTGTTTGCTTCTGCATTTTTCTCTTCTGGCTTTTCTGCTGTGGAGCGATTGGCTGGCCGCTAAAAACGCGCCGCCGCCGGTTGAGGAAATTCCGGTTGAGGTCATCACCGAGCCGCCGCCGGCGCCGCCCCCGCCCCCGCCGCCTCCCAAGCCGGAGCCAGAACAGCAGCAGAAACCGCCTCCGCCCCCGCCGCCGCCCAAGATTGAGGAGGAGCCGGCCTTCGACGCCCCGAAGGCGGCGAGTAAAACCGATTCGAAACTCGATTCGGATGCCCCGGAGGAACAGAAAAAGGCGCCGCGAGAGGACAAGCCGACGGACAAGACCGCGCCCAAAGACGACAAGCCGCAGGGCCTGAAGGACGCCAAGGATGACGCGGGCGACGCCAAGCCTTCCGAGGCGGCGGTGGATAAAAAGACCGACGACAAGCCAGACGCGGAGATCATCGAACGCGCGCAAGAAACGCCAAAACCGCCGGACAAGCCCAACGCCCCTGAAGCCCAAAAGGCCAAGAAAGGCGAGGCCATGTCGATCGCCGATCAGATTGCGGCGATGACTCCGCTTCCCGATTTCAAATTACGGGCTCCGCCGAAGAAATCTCCGATCGGCGGCGGTCAGGCCAAGACGACCTATCTGACCATTCTCTACGGCCTCATCATGCCTCATATGCGGATACCGCCCAGCGCGCGCTCCGTCGGCGGCACGGAAAAAGGCGTCATTGCCTTTTACATTGACGAGACCGGCAATCTTACCCACCAGGCGGTTTATCGCTCCAGCGGGTTGCCGGAGCTTGACGCGGCGGCGCTCGCCGCTGTGCGCCGAGCTGCGCCCTTCCCGCCGCCGCCGGCAGGCTTGCCGCATTCGATGTTGTTCAGCTATGCGACAAAATAATCAGACAAGAACAATCGCCGAAACCAGCCGACCATAATCCGGCTCATTGCGATGCACGCTGCGTCGATAGCTGTAACAGCGCGCTTCATCGGCGTAGGTGTTAACGCCAAGATCCTCGAACGAGGCGACGCCGAGCGCAGTGACGCGCGCCGATATGAAGCCCGGCAGATCGAACATGGAATGATCGACGCGCGGAGAGGGGGTAAAAAATCGCTTATAGCCCGTGTCGGAGTCGACAAAACGCCTGACAAACTCCGGGCCAACTTCATAGCTCGCGGCGCCGATCGCCGGACCAAGGCCGACATGAATACGCGCGCGTCTGGCGCCGAGCGACTCCATGGCGGCGATAGTCGACGCGATCATGCCGGTCAGCGCGCCCTTCCAGCCGGCGTGGCAGGCCCCAATGACGGCAGCGTCGGCATCGGCGAACAAAAGCATACCGCAGTCGGCTCCTGTGACCCCGAGCGCCAGATTTTTTTCGCGCGTCGCCAGTCCATCGCAACGCGGTCGCGCATCTGCGGCCCATGGCTCTGAGACAATCAGCGCATCCGCCGAGTGAATTTGAAAGGGAACCAGCAGCCGCTCGCGCTCAACGCCGAGACGCGCCGCCATGCGGGCTCGATTTTCCGCGACATTCTCTTGCGCATCCTTCGAACCAACGCCGCCGTTTAACGACGCGTAAACGCCTTCCGATACGCCGCCCTGTCGCGTGAAGAAGGCGTGACGCATGCCGGGCGCCGAAAGATTTGCAGCAGTCAGAGCGGGAGTGTCGGACAAGTTATTTTCCTGTAACCGGAAATTAGAAAAAGCCCGGAAGGTCGGGCATGTCGGGATGCGCTAGCGCCATGACTTTAAACAGGGCGCCCATATGTCGCTGAGGATCGCGCGTCCCGATGAGGCGATCAAGCGAGGCCATCACATCCTGCGTCTGCTGCGGCGTCGCGTTTCGCGAGAGCGTTTCCGCTCGTCTTTCGATGCCTAATTGCAACAGAAATTGAGCCTGCGTCACCGGTCCCATAACCTTTGCGCCCTGCGCCTGCGCGGCGCGGGCGAGCGCGGCGAAATCGACGTGTGCGGTCAAATCAGCTTCGCCCGGCGAGTCGAGCGGGTCGACGTAGTGATGTCGCGAAACGGCCTGGAGACTGTCGCCGAGCGACGTTTGCGTATAGCCGTAATCGAACAGCAGCAACACGCCGCTGTCCCTGACTAGACGCTGTGCGATGTCGCTGATCAATCTTTGAGCGGACGGACAAACTTCGATGATTGATCCTTCGCGCGCCGGGGCGGTGATCGCCGGCTCGATGCTTTCGCTTAGTCCAAAGGCGAGGGAGCCGGTCTGATCGAGTCCGACCAGTCTTTGGCGCCAGCCCGCGAGCGTCTTAACATAATGACGCACGGGCAAAGCGTCGAAGAATTCGTTGGCGACGATGAAGGCCGGTCCCGGCGGCGTCGTCCCAAAGTTATCGACCCATGAAATTCGTTTAACCGCGCCGGCGAGTGTTCGTTGCTGAATATCCCGCAATCGGGGGCTTATCTCGACAAGACAAGGGTGAACAGCGTCGAGAAAATCCGGCGCAATGCGCGCGACGCGCAGCATGTCGGACATCAGCGTTCCACGACCCGGCCCCAGTTCGATCAAATTCGCCGGGGTTGGCCCTCCCGCCGCACTCCAGGCCTCCGCAAGCCAGACCCCGATCAATTCGCCGAACATCTGGCTGATTTCCGGCGCAGTGATGAAATCGCCCGCGACGCCAAAAGGCTCGCGGGTCATGTAATATCCGTGCTGCGGATGTCCGAGGCAGAGCCCCATAAAGCGCTCGAGAGTGATCGGGCCTTCATGGGCGATGTTCGTTGCGATTTCCTGCTTGAGCGCATTCATGCGGCGAAGCTCCTGGGGCGCAGCGCGTGCAGGATTAGGCCTCCGCCAATCAGCAGGAGCGGCGCTGATAGCGCCATTCCCATCGTCAGGCCATGCGACAAGGCTTCCTGAACAGGGTCGGGTTCGCGGAAAAATTCGCAGAAAATTCTGGCGAAAGCATAGCCGACGCCAAATATCCCGGTGATAAGGCCAGGACGTTTCAGCGCCCCGTTCCGCACCGCGAGCCAGAGCATCAGACCGAGCGCCACGCCTTCAAGCCCGGCCTCGTAAAGTTGGCTGGGATGGCGAGGGGCGTCGCCCGCTCCCGGAAAAACCATCGCCCAGGGAACATCGCTTTCACGTCCCCACATCTCCGGTTTGATAAAATTCGCCAGACGGCCAAAAAACAGTCCCACGGGCGTCACGGCTGCGCATATGTCGCTAACGGTGAGAAACGGCGCACCTGTTTTTCGCGTGTAGAGCGCCATGCCGATCAGACCGCCGATCAGACCGCCATGAAAGGCCATGCCGCCTTTCCACGTCGCCAGAATTTCGAGCGGATGCGCCAGGTAAAAGGTGGGATCGTAAATCAGCACATGGCCCAACCGACCACCGATGATAATGCCGAAGGCGACATTGGCGAGCAGATCGTCGATACTGTCTTTGTCGGGACGCGTGGCGCCGGGCGTCCAGAGCGCATCGTCAGAGACCATGGCCCGCATACCGAACCAGGCGACGATGAAGCCGCCGATATAGGCCAGCGCGTACCAACGCAGCGGCAGGGGGCCAAGATGGGCGGCGACCGGATCAATCGCAGGGAAAGGCAGAACGAAAAACGGCATGTTTCCGGGAAGTTGAGTGGACGGACGCCTGACGCGCCCCTCTTCTTTTAGTCCCGACGCCCGGCGATGTCATGCTTTTAGGGTGAATAGGCCGTTTTTTCAGGCGGCGTTTTTGTGCGCGCCGAAGCGTTCGTAGAAACTTTCGCCCTTCGCCGCCATTTCTCGCAAGAGCTGGGGCGGTGAGAAGCGTGGTCCGAACTTACCCGCTAGACGGTCACAAAGCGCGACAAAGGCCGCTGTTCCCATGCCGTCGATGTAGGAGATGGCGCCGCCAGTGAAGGGCGCGAAACCGAAACCAAGCACCGAGCCCACGTCGGCCTCTCTTGGATCGGTGACGACGCCTTCAGCGATGGTGCGCGCCGCCTCCACCGCCTGAACGACAAGCAGCCTTTGTTTTAGTTCGTTTACGTCAAGACTTTCGGGATCGAGGCGCGTTGTCGCCAGGGCCGATAGTCCGGGCCAAAGAGTTTTTTTGCCGCCAGCCGGATAATCATAAAACCCCTTGCCGTTTTTGCGCCCATAGCGACCCTGTTCTTCGACCATAAAATACAGCACGCGTTCCTGCGCCGGATCGATCGCCGTCGGGCCCAGATCTTTTTTGGTCGCCGTCAGAATGCGCCAGCCCAGATCGAGCGCAACTTCGTCGTTGAGCGATAGCGGGCCAACAGGCATTCCCGCCATGCGCGCGACATTTTCGATCATCGCCGGCGGAACGCCCTCGGTCAGCATGATCTGACCCTCGCGAATAAAATTCAGCACGCAGCGGTTGGCGAAAAAGCCGCGCGTGTCGTTGACGACGATTGGCGTTTTTTTGATCAGACGCACGAAATCCAGCGCGGCCGCCAGCGCCCTCTTCCCCGTCTTTTTGCCAAGGATTACCTCGACTAGCAGCATTTTCTCAACTGGCGAGAAAAAGTGAATCCCAATGAAATTTTCCGGCGCAGATGATGTTTCAGCCAAAGAGCTGATCGGAAGCGTTGATGTGTTGGAGGCGAAAATAACATCAGGGCCGACAACCGCCTGCGCGCGTTTTGTGACTTCCGCCTTAACGGCGCGATCCTCGAAAACGGCTTCAAGAACGAGGTCGCACCCCTTGAGCGCCGCGTAATCGGTCGTGGCGTTAATGCGCGCCAGTAGCGCGTCTTTCTCGGCAGTCGTCGCCCTGCCCTTCGCCACCGAGCCGGAGATTAGCGCATCGATTGTCGCCCTGCCTTTGTCGGCGTTCAGCTGATCGCGGTCGAGCAGGACCACCTCAAGCCCGTTTAGCGCGCTGACATAGGCGACGCCCGCGCCCATGAAGCCGGCGCCGATGATTCCGATTTTTTTCAAATGGGTCGGCGGGACCGACGCGGGGCGTCGTGCGCCCTTTTCGAGTTCTGTTTTCGACAGGAACAGCGTGCGGATCATCGCCGCGGCTTCTTTCGAGCGCAGTATATGCGCGAACCAGCGTGACTCGACTGTGAGCGCCTGATCCATCGGCAATTGCAGGCCCTCGTAGACCGCATGCAGGATCGCCTTCGCCGCCGGGTAGTTGTCAAAGGTCTCGCGGCGGTAAATAGCGTTGGCGGCGGGCCAGATCATCATGCCTGTCGGCGAGAATACTTTGCCAGAGGGATTTTTGAATTCCTTCGCGTCCCAGGGGGCCCGCGCCTTTCCGCCATCCAGAATCCACGTGCGCGCCCGTTCGACGATCTCGCTGCGTGGCGCAATATCATGCACAAGTTTGGCGCCCAGCGCGGCTTTCGGCTTCGCCTGATCGCCGCGAAACAGGAATTGCAGCGCGTCGCCTGTCTGCATCAGACGCGCCACGCGCTGCGTGCCGCCGGCGCCGGGAAACAGGCCGACCTTGATTTCCGGCAGACCGACTTTGGTTTTGTCGTCGTCGGCCATCACGCGATAATGACAGGCGAGCGCCAGTTCAAACGCGCCGCCAAGACAAACGCCATGAAGAGCCGCAGCAAAAGGTTTACCGCAAGTTTCGAGCTTGCGATAAATTTGCGAGAGACGCCGCGAGGTCTCGAAGAACAATTTCTGCGCCGCTTCCTCTCCTTGCGCCTTTTTCGTTCGGGCAAATTCCGCCGCGCCCTGTTGCAACATCGAGAGATCGGCGCCGCCGGAAAAGGCGCTCTTGCCTGAAGTGATCACGCATCCCTTGATCGCAGGATCGGCGGCGACCATGTCAACGACCCGTTCGAGCTCATCCATCACCTGCGGGGTGATAACGTTCATCGAGCGATCGGGCATATCCCATGTCAATAGCGCAACGCCGTCGGCGCCTGTCTCGAAGCGGAAATTGACGAGATTCATATTTTTGCTCCTGGCCATACCCTTCGATATCTCACACCCGCTCAATGATCGTCGCCGTGCCCATGCCGGCGCCGATGCAGAGCGTCACCAGCGCGGTTCCCTTGCCGCTGCGCTCAAGTTCGTCGAGCGCTGTGCCGAGCAGCATCGCGCCGGTTGCGCCAAGCGGATGGCCGAGCGCAATAGCCCCGCCATTCACATTGACTTTTTCTTTATTGAGATCGAACGCCTGTAGATAGCGCAGCACCACGGCGGCGAAGGCTTCGTTAACTTCGAAGAGATCGATGTCGTCGAGCGTCATGCCAGCGCGCGCCAGAACTTTTTTCGTCACGTCGACCGGACCCGTCAGCATGATGGCCGGTTCGGAGCCGATATTCGCGAAGGCGCGAATGCGGGCGCGAGGTTTCAGCCCCAGTTTTTCGCCAGCCTGTTTCGAACCCACCAGCACTGCCGCCGCGCCATCGACAATGCCGGATGAGTTGCCAGCATGGTGCACATAGTTGATCTTTTCGATTTCAGGATAGGCTTGGATCGCCACAGCGTCGAAGCCGCCCTGTTCGGCGTAAAACCCAAAGGATGGCTTGAGGCTGGCCAAAGCCTGCATGTCGGTTGCGGGCCGCATGTGCTCGTCGCGATCTAGCAGAGTGAGGCCATTGACATCGGTCACCGGGACAATCGATTTCGCGAAACGACCTTCCATCCATGCAGCGCCTGCACGCTTTTGCGATTGCACGGCGTAGGCGTCGACATCGTCGCGCGAGAAGCCGTATTTCGTCGCAATCAAATCCGCCGAGACGCCCTGTGGCATGAAATAGGAGGGAATCGCGATAGTCGGGTCAACCGGCCAGGCGCTGCCCGAGGCGCCGATGCCGACACGGCTCATACTCTCTACCCCGCCGCCGATGGTAAGCTCATGCTGGCCCGACATGATCTCGCCAGCAGCGAAATTCACTGCGTCGAGCCCGGAGGCGCAGAACCGATTGATTTGCACGCCCGGCACCCGGAAGGAGTATTCAGCCGCAATCGCGGCGGCGCGGGCGATGTCGCCGCCGGCTTCTCCGACAGGGTCGACGCAGCCCAGGATGACGTCGTCGATTTCAGGCCCTTCAAGGCCGTTACGCGCCCGGATTGCTCTCAGCGCCGTCACCGCGAGTCCCAGCGAAGAAACTTCATGTAGCGCGCCATCCGGTTTGCCGCGTCCGCGCGGCGTCCGCACGGCGTCGTAAACAAATGCCTCGGGCATGAGCGGCTCCCTGACGTATCGACCAAAACGGCCGCAGCCACGGCCGATTCGTTTCCCTTCTAGAACATCTCCGCCGGAAGCGACATCATCGTATCGGCGCCTGTGGAAAGTCGCGTGAGACGCAATGCGGTTTCGGGCAGGAGGCGCTCCATAAAGAAGCGGCCGATAGCTAGTCTGGCGTCCATGGCCGGCGAGGTCTCCGGAGCGCGCGTTTTGGCGTCGAGCGCGGCGCGGGCGATCCTTACCCACATAAGACCCAGCGCGACGCGACCAAAAAGATGCATGTAGTCGTAGGAGGCGGCGCCGGCGTTGTCGGGCCTGGCGATAGCGTTCTGCATTAGCCACATTGTCGCTTTTTGCAGATCGGCCAGCGCCGCCTGCATCGGCGTGACGAATGGCTTCATAGCTTCATGCGCAGCCTGCGACATCAGCAGGTCGCCAGCCTCCTTGAAGTAGGCCATGATGGCGCGTCCGCCATCTCGCGGCAGCTTGCGACCAACAAGATCCAGCGCCTGAATGCCATTGGCGCCTTCGTAAATCATCGCAATGCGCGCATCGCGGACGTATTGCTCCATGCCCCATTCGCGGATGTAGCCGTGGCCGCCCAGCACTTGCTGTGCTTTCACCGTGTTCTCAAATCCGACATCGGTGAAGACGCCCTTCAGCACCGGAGTCATCAGGCCGAGCCGATCCTCAGCCGCCTGGCGCGCAGCGGGATCCGGGGAACGATGGGCGATATCGCTGTCGAGAGCGGCGGCGAGCGCCAGTCCACGCGCCGCGTGATTGAAGGCGCGCGTCTCGATCAGTATGCGACGAATGTCGGGATGAACGATAATCGGGTCGGCCTTGGCTGTTGGATTTTTCGGTCCGGTCAGCGCGCGTCCCTGTAAACGCTCCATCGCGTAATTACGCGCATTTTGGTAGGCGATTTCCGATTGCGCGAGCCCTTGTACGGCAACGCCGAGCCGCGCCTCGTTCATCATCACGAACATTGCATTCAGGCCGCGGTTGGCCTCGCCAATCAAAAAACCTTGCGCGCCATCGTAATTCATCACGCAGGTCGCGTTGCCATGAATGCCCATCTTTTCCTCAATGGCGCCACAAGAGACATTATTGCGCGCGCCGAGTGAGCCATCGGCATCGACGAGTATTTTCGGAACGATGAACAGCGAAATGCCTTTAACCCCCGCTGGCGCGCCCTCAATCCGCGCCAATACGAGGTGAATGATGTTTTCGGATAGATCGTGCTCCCCAGCGGAGATAAAGATTTTTTGGCCGGTAATGGAATAGGAGCCATCTGGGAGCGGTGTCGCTCTCGTGGTCAGCAACCCCAGATCCGTGCCGCATTGCGGCTCGGTCAGATTCATCGTGCCAGTCCAGCGGCCTTCGGCCATTTTGGGAGCGTAAAGTTTTTTCTGTTCTTCAGATCCATGTTGCAGCAAGGCCGCAAGCGCGCCCTGCGTCAGCCCCGGATACATCGCGAAAGCCATATTGGCCGAGGAAGCGAATTCGCTCATCGGCATAGAAAGCACATAGGGCAGCCCCTGCCCGCCAAAGTCTGGCGGAACCGGCAAGCCAATCCATCCGCCCTGGGCGTAGGCTATAAAAGCCTCTCGGAAACCGGGTGGGGTCGTCACCTTAGAATCCGGATGTCTGATGCAACCCGCACGGTCGCCTGCGCCATTGAGCGGAGCGAGTATATCTTCGCAGAGTTTGCCGGCTTCGGCGATGATTTGCGACGCGACATCGGTCGGCGCTTCAGAAAAGCCCGCAAGCATGGCGAAAGAATCGTAGGCGAGAACGTCGTTGAGCAGAAAAAGCGTGTCTTCGACGGGCGCTTTGTATCCAGGCATCGACTGTCTCCATCGCGGAAGTTTCCGATGTGATTACAGATTACTTAGGAAACGTACGGTCATCTGCAATAGTTGTCCGGGATACAAGTCGCGCATCTCACGATGACACGAAAAATGGGAGCAAATCGACTTTAGCCTGAAGGAAAGATGTAGCCACAGGCTAAACCTTAACCACTTGTTTACCCTGTTTGACGAAAACTTGCGCCCAATGGCGTCTGAATGCGTTCGCGTCGTTCAACTTAATTTCATCCCCGGCCAATGACGCAACCTCAATGAGCAAGCCTCTCTCGCGACATCCTCCCGGTCCCGACGACGCACCCCGCGCCGCCGTGCGCCGGGCCGCGCTGCACGAGGGAAAAAGTCCCGGAGACTGGAGCGACGAAACTATGCGCAACCGGGCGCAGGCCCAATCAAGGCCCCGGAGAAAAACTGACCCTAAAGCCCCACCTCTCTCATCGCCGTCAGAGCCGGAGGAGCGAGTCGCCGAGATTGCGCGGCGCTTGCAACAGCGGCGCGGCGCTTCGACGCGTGATGAACTCACGCAATCGCTGGCGATGGCTGGACGACGTCTGGCCGAGGCGAGAGCCCAAAGCCCTGAATGGCAAAATCCTGACGCAGTCGACGACCTGCGACGCGAAATTGTCGAGATGAAACGGATAATCGAGGCTGTTAACGAACGGCGATCCGGGGCGCTTCAGGGCGAGATCAATGCGCTTCTCGTTTTGCTTGACCATCACATCGATACGCAAAGACTCGCTGGCGTATCTCAATCGCTTCTGGCTCCGGCTGTAGAAATCGTCGGGCAGCTCAGGCAAGCTGTCGCCAATCTGGACCCGACAACGGCCATCAAGGATATCCGCACCGATCTCGATCTTATCGGGCGTCGTCTTGATGAACTTTGCGGTCCGAATTCCGGTTCTTCCTTGGCGATTCGTAATCTGTCGCGACAGATCGGCGATATTCGCGAGCAGGTGCGGCGGATATCGGATGATGGGCCTTTGTCGACAAGGTTTGAGGCCGGGCTTCTAGAGCTTGCGCGTCATGTCTGCATGCTGGCGGAATCCGGAGCTCTTGCGCAGAGTCGTCATGCGCGCGGGCTTGAGGCGCTCTCCCGTTCCATCTCAGAGCTTGTCGCGGCAGAGACGGATCGCGGCATTGCAGTCATCAGACATCAGATATCAGCGATGGTAGATGATTTTGTCTGTGCGCTTGATCGCGCCGGACAAAAGAACCTTGTCGAAATGGACGCGCGTCTGCGCATTATGGGCGATACTCTGTCGCAATCGCTGTCGCAACGACTGGACGAGGGTCTCTCGCGTCATGCTGCCGACACGGCGAAACTACAAAGTCTGACGGAAGCGCTGGCGCTGAAAATAGACGCAGCATTATCGGAAAAAAGCGTCGGAAATAACGCCGAGCCTCAGGTCTGCGAGCCTCCGGTCGTCGATCTGGTCGGTCGTCTCGAGGCGATGCAGGCCGCGCTGGCACAATCTGTCCAATCCGGCGTTGAAAATCGTCAAGCCGATTTAGCGCAACAAATCGACAATTTGGCGCTGCGGATTGATCGGGCGCTTGACTGGCAGGACGCCGATACGACCCTTCTCGGTCTGGAGAAGCAAATCGAGAAGCTTGCCGAGCGACTTGACCTTGCGCACGGCGAAACATTGAAAATGGCCGAGACTATCGCCCGGCAGGCGGGAGAGGCGGCTGCGCAGGCGACGCTGGAAAAGGGAAATTCGGCGCAACAGACCTCTGAGCAGAAAGAGACCCGTGAGACTTTGCGCGCGGTCGAGGAATGGCTTGCGCGCATTGGGGAGCGTTTCGCCACGGTTGAAGGGGCGATGCGACAATTACAAGAGGGGCAAATCCGCCCCTCCACGCGAAAAGACAGGATGTCGGATGCCGCAGATTTCCTCTCCCGCGTCGATGGGAGTGTTGTCCCGACGCCGGTAGTCGAGGCGCTTGCGATACCGATGACCGCCGACACGAAAGCCGTAGACGCCCGTGCAACGCAGGCAGGTTTCATTGCAGCCGCGCGCCGCGCAGCTCAACAGACCGCTCGCAGAAAATGGGCGCAAAACGCGCAAACGCCTCCCGACGGTGGGGGTGCAAGAACTGAAGGAAAATTTGTGCAGGGCGTTTCCGCCTACCGACGACCGGCGTTGATCTCGCTTGGCGCGATCATGTTGTTGGTTGGCGCCTATCAATTGACACAGAACGTTTCTCTTGATGATGCGCCGCAGGCGACGGTAGCGCAGGATACCTCGTCGCCGGTAGGGAAACAGGCGGCAGAAAACGCTGCTGACACAAGAGCCGCGCCATCGAAACAGGCATCGGCCGTCGATCCCGCGCCTGTCGGAGCGATTGTCAATCCTGGACAGTCCAGTGTTTCGACATCAATGAACAACGCAATGGCGCTCGCTACGCTTGCCGCCAACGGCGACATCGCCGCGCAATTCGAACTTGCCAGTCGATACGCTGACGGTCGCGATATTGTGCGTGACCCAAAGCTAGCGATTCTCTGGTTCGAAAAAGCCGCGCAACAAGGTCTAGCGCCTGCACAATATCGTTTAGGCACAATGTACGAAAAAGGGCTGGGCGCGGAGCGAAGCGTGACGCGCGCACGGGATTTATATCAGCGTGCGGCAGAGGCCGGTAATATTCGCGCCATGCATAACCTGGCTGTCATGCTGGCGGAGGGCGGCGATGGCAAGCCGGATTATGCTGCCGCTGCAGTCTGGTTCCGTAAAGCGGCGGATTTCGGCGTCCGCGACAGTCAATATAACCTGGCGATACTTTACGCGCGTGGATTGGGCGTCGAGACAAGTCTTGTTCAATCCTACCTTTGGTTCTCCGCAGCGGCGGCGCAGGGCGACGTCGACGCCGCGAAAAAGCGCGATGAGGTCGCTGGTCGATTGGGCCCTCGCGATCTCGAAACCGCCAAAGCTCTTGCCGCAGGTTTTTACGCCAAAACTCCAATACCCGCGGCGAATGACGTTGCGATGCCGCCCGGCGGCTGGCGCCCCCCGTCGTCAACGCCCGCAAAAGCGGCAAGTAAGCCAAAGGTTAGCTGGTTTCAGTCGTTTTGAACGACCCTGGACGTTCAGGGCGCACACAGCGATTTCCAGACCCGATTGTGACGATCCGTCTGCTCCTTGGTGCTGCGCGTATCATGTGCGCTCCAAAAAATCGGCTTGGCGATCAGGCAGTAGGAGTCCAACGGCGTCTCAACAGGCGTCGTGCAACTGTAAAAGAAGAGAAAACCGATGCAACTTGCTGTCATGTGGGGTCCTTGCGTTTAAATGACTCATCGAAGGCAGTGTCATCGTCGTGGCGGCGATGAAGCGCCGCCACGTCAGCATCGATTTTTTTAACCCGCAGGATTGTGTCTTTCTGCAGTTTCAGGGCGCGTTCAGTCGAGCGATGCTCCCCGAGGGCGATGAGACGACTGTCTCTCGCCTGAGACAATAACCCATTAATTAGTTTCATCAGACGCAAAGCTGCGTCGATAAAAATTGAGAGCATAGAGCGCTATCCCTGGGACAGTCGTGTCGTGGCGCGTAAACGCCCCCACAGGGCCGTGAGTTCGCCGAGAAGAGCTCCAGCGGCGGCGACAAGTTCCGCTCCATGCTCGGCGGCTACGGCAGCAGCCGCCTGGTTTTCCGGCGTGATGACATAACCAAAAAAACCGCCTGTCGTCGCAAGAATGGCGAAGATGTTGCCCCAGACGCTAAGGGATTTCCACCAGGGTTTACTGTTCATTCTGTTAGTCCTTTTCTCTCTTTGACAAAGCTCGTGAAGCTGAGGGATTTTGTTTTGCCTGCCGCAAGGCGTCGCGAAAGGCATGGGCGTAATGCGCAATCAACCGCGCACGATCCTGTCCATTGATGATTCGTCGGGCGCCGATGTAATCCACCGCGCCATCTGCGATGTAATCGGAGAGCTTGCGTCGCGTGAAAAGTCCGCGTGTCATGCCATCGAAAGCTGCATGGAGCGCTAAAGGCCATGACATCAGATCGCCGGGCTTTGTTGCGCCAAATTTGCGGGCGTTCTCCTCCCACGTTACCTGTACGAGACCTTCGCCGACCCATGGGTAGTATTTTTTGCTTTTCAGGTAGCGTTCACTTCCAGCTTCGCGCACCGGGATCATACGGTGGCCGGTTTCCCATTTGATTGTCGCCAGTACATAGGCCAGTTGGTCGTCGCTCATGGGCGCGTGATGACTATCGCGATAATCGAGAATGCGACGCAGACCATCGACTTGTTCCGCTCTCAGTCGTCCGCCAAACAGGGCCTGACGAATGCGCTCAAAAAAATAACTTCTGTTCATATGCGTAAAGGCTCCCTTAGCGCACGCATGAGCATTTCGCAGTTTCAGGTTGGGAAATGAGTGTGTTTTCGATTATAGAAGCGCGGGAATGAGACCCGTATTGTCGCGGATTCGTTTCAGCGCTGCGCCAGCCGTGCTAGCGACCGTCTGCTCATCGAGCGAGGCTCCCCACACCGCGTCGGCGATATCGGCCGCTGGCGCGCTTCCACCGCTTGTGACGATTGTTGCTGCAGCGGACTGAATCAGAACGATCGTTGCTCCCGGACAGTCTGCAATTGGATCGCCGTTCAATCCACCGATCAAATTGCCGCCCGAAATTGTTACGCTGTAAGCACCGGGCGAAAAGCGCAATTGCCAGGGGGGGAGTAACTCCAGCGTTAGCGCGGTGCGGACGCCAGGACCAAGCATATTGCGCCCCGTACCCGAGGCGATGCGTGGATGAATGACTCCAGCTTCGCTGGTCTGAGCCAGTTTGATCGCCGCATATAACAGGACACAATCGAGAGATACGATCCCGACATCGACATTGATGTATCTTTCGTCGAAATCGAATGTGAACGGCGCGCTGTAAAAGCTCATATTTAGACATCGCTGTTGCGCGAGGCGTTGACCGACGCACCGCCGCTCGTGACGGATATAAGCGTATTGAACGGGATAATGGGCGAACCGCCGGAGCCGTTGCGCACGTCGACTCGGGCGGTGAAGTTCGAGGCATAGATAAAGCTGATGCTCTCCGAGGTGGTTGTCGTGGCTTTATCGATGAAGGGAACGAACACATCGTCTGCCGTCACGATATTGCTCGCCAGCGACGGGGATAGGCCGGAGAAGGTTTTCGTGCCTGCATTGAAGCTCGAATAGGTGTAGCGCAGTCCCTTGATGCGGATGATTCCGGAGATGGGCGTATCGGTCTTGATGCTCTCGACGACCGTGAGGGATGTCGCGCCCGCGCTCGCGGCGACCGGCGTATATTCGTCCTTGAGAATGCCGCCCGATCCGTTCTCGCGCGCCACAAGCACGCGGTCGCCGGAAACGAGATTGCCGACCGTAATACCGACCAGCGTCGGCGGCGTCTGTGTCGTTCCGTCATGGGCGATCAACTGATATTTCGTCGCCTCAGCCGGAAGAACGCCGGTTAGCCACCATCCTTGCGCGACGAAAAAGGTGCCGCCGGCGAATGTGCCGAAGGGCGCGGCCGGAATTTCCGTATAGGCAGAATTTAGCACCCGGTAACGCCAGCCGGGCGCGCCGTTCAGCGTTGCAGCCGAATTCTCACGGGTGAGATATTGCAGATATTGATAGGCTTCCTGCAACGTGCAGGAGCCGGTAAGCGCGATCGTGCCTTTGTAGAGCTTCGAGCCGTTGCCGTTGCCAAGATCCTGCGTCGTGTCGCCAAAGGTGACTGTCACTTTCGAGGATAGAAGTGCGGCATTGGCTTCTGAGAGCGTAATGGCGCTGTCCGCTGCGGTTGAAAGAGCAGCTGAGGTTTCGCCGCCCGCCGCAAGATTCACGTCGAAGTGCGAATAGGTCTGGCCCCATTTGCGAGAGAAGGCGGTCACATTGCCGCTGTCGATCAGCGCCCCACCGGTTTTCACCTTCACCAAAATCTGAATATGGCCGTTAGACCAGAATTTGGTGAGTTTGTTGCCATTCTGGACGACATAGACCGGCGAGGCCGCGACAATGCCGCCGATGGTCTTCAGACCCGAATACTGGACGTTGGCGTTGTCCTGTTTGATCGAGCCGAAATTGATGAACTGGGCGGCTGTGTCGTCGAGATTAAAGACAATCGAGCCTGAGGTCAGAAGATTGAGGCGCGAGGCGACTGCAACGTCGCGCGGGCCGTCGAGGCGCGACGGGTTCGGCGCCAGGATGTCGACAAGATCATTACCGGTTGCGCTGGCGTCATCTGCGAGATCTTGCAGCCACGCATGGAGCGCCAGCACCGTATAGACTGTGCCGCTTGCTCCAGCCTGACGGCGGATGTCGCCGGTTGCGCTGATCTGAAAATCGTCTTGAATTGCCATTTTTTAATACCTGTTTAATCGAACTGTTGCAGCGCGACGACTTTTGTCGCCACCGTGGGCGATATTGAAACTTGCGTCGACCAGGGGATATAAGCCGGGATAGACGAAGCGTTGCGCGCTTCGACCAGCACGGCTCCGGTGTATTGGAAATCAAACGAAACGGATGTCCCGGCGCCAGATGATGCTTGCCCAAGCAAGGCTCCCGTATCAAGGCGCGTGACTTTCACACGAGACTGAGCAACAAGGTTCGTCACGTTCAATAATGAGCCCGGCAATGGATGCAGACACTGGATCGCCGCAGCGTTCGTCGCGATGCCAATTTGAATGTTTGAAAATAGATTTACAGCCGAAACAAATGGCCTTGCGCGAACTTTAAGCTCATATCCGTCGGAAGGGCTGACGGCCACATTGACGTTCGAAAAGGTGATTAACTCGTTATTGGCGACGTTAGATGTAAAATTAGCCGAGCAAGTAATCGTATTTGTTGAAATACCGGTTATTGTCGTTCCTGCCGGCAACCGGCCAGACGAAGTCTGGATATAATCTCCGACCTGCGGTTGCCTTGCCAAAGCGGCTCGATCAGCGGCGGTTACGCTTATAGTGTTTGTTCCAGAGCCGCCCCCTGTCGACTGACGAACGCTGTTACACAAAAATGTGAACGAACCAGCACCAATCTGATATTCGAACAAAACATTTTGCAGATCTGTTCCTGTTAGGGAGCATCCACCCGCACCAAACGCTGTGTGCCCATAAAATTTTGACGGCGTCGCCCAGACTATGTTGTCTGTCGTTTTGGATAAGATCACAGAGCCAGAGCCGTTAAATCCAGAGCCGACGCCAAAGATTGTTGAGCATTGACTGGCAGTCGATATAGTTGGCTCGTTTCCATAAATAACAATCGCCCCCGCCGTGTTGGATGTGAATGCATCAATCCAGTGCGATCCGGGGCTTGATAAGACAGAGCGTGACGGGGTAAAAAATCCACCGCGAATATAATTCTGTCTTCCGTCAATGCCCTGAGTGACCGTAGCGCTTGCGCGCACATCAAAAGCGCGGAAATCCGCGCCACCTGATGAAAATGAAATGGGCGCAGACCGCAAATTTGAGGCAAAGCACCGCCTTACCGTGAATCCGGTTCCGCTCGACGTTGTAAGAATATTTCCGCAGGCGTTAGCTGAGCCCGCATCCCATGGCGATTGAAGAGACCCGATATTGACTATATTGATGTTGCTATTGGTTATTGTTGAGCCCAGCTGAACTATTTGGTTATAGGGATGCACATTTGAAAGATTTCCGTAAGAAGAAAATCCGTCAACTGTAATATTAAAACCATTGAGGGCGATTGCCGCGACAGGGGCTGAGGAAATCGTATCTCCAATTGTGTTGTCCGCATATTGCATGTTTTTAACAGTAACGTTTGTGGAGCTTAGGCAAGAGATACGCCCGCCAATGAACGCGCAATTCGTTATCGCGCCTCCGAACAGATCGTTCATGGAAAATAATAACGAATTGGGAGCCTTTGTCGTTAGTAATCCTGTACTTTGTATAGCCTTGTCAAAAATACAGTCAGTTAAAGTGATGTTGATGCCGGTTGTAATTCGATGAAACCCTGATCGAGTTGTGAACCGGCTTTTCGTAATCGCGAGGTCCACAGGACTTGTCATATCGATGGCGTCTGATTGCAAATACGACAAGCCCATACCAACATTTTCGACTGAAACAGCTCGGCCACCAATGCGCCAAAATGTCCATGTCGAGTTTTTTATGGTTGCAGCGGCTGGTTCTGATCCAATCGCGCCGCCTAACCAGTTGAAATTCACGCCATCTATGGAAATAGCGGCGTTGGTCATCGAATATGAATATCTGTTTACCCATGATAATTGTGTTGCCGACCAATCGGCAGAATTTGATGTCCCCAAAAATATATTTGGAATTCGTATTTTGCAGCCGCTCGGAGGCTTCGCCCCGGCGGTTACACCGGTTCTTTTAGCGAATAAAAGCGTCCCGTTTACGCCGTCTGAAAAGAAAAACTTTCCTCGCGCATCCGTTGGAATAACCTGCAATGTGGCGTGTTCAAACCACATAAATCCGATAAACATGCCTTCCGTCGTCGTCCCGGTGTATGTCGGGAGCCCGCCGGAATATGTTGGCGTCGCGGAATTTGCGGTCGCAAGATAGCAGTTAAACGAGCCGGACGTGTGGCTGATCGTTACGTCGACTTTATACCACCCACTACCCAGCGACGTTATCGCTGATGCGGTTCCGGTTGGACTGCCAACCGACGGATTGGCGATTATTGTTCCGGCGGACAGGTCAACAAGCGCCCCGAAACGATTGGCGTCATTCGCCGTGCTAACCTGCACGACGCACCATTGACGCGTTTCCTGCTTTACAATCGCAGAAAACGTTACGCTTCCAGTGGCGGCGCTGCGAGAATGGCTAATGTGATGGACATTGTTCGCCGTCGTCTCTCTGACCCTGTCCGCGCTAGGATAGTTTGACGGACCAGTCGTAAGATATTTAGTTCTTGTCAGATTGGTCAGGCTTTGATTATCTTCCGAAAACCAGCGGCTCATAAAAGCGTCGCCGCCGTTCGCCCACCATTCGTAAACGCCGCTTCCCGCAGAGGTCTCTATCTGAACGGCGGTAATCTCTTCCCGCACAGGCAACTGGATGATTTGATCGTCCGCGCCGTTGGTCGATCCAAGTTCGTACCAATCGCCCTGCATTGTCACAGTCGACAGGCGAGTCTGGGTCAACACGCCACTGGCCGCGCCGACAATATGCAGCCATGAACGCTTTCCCGCGCTCGACAAGACAATTGTCGCGCCGCCCGGAAGCGTGACCGTTTCACCAGATTGAAACGTCCCGGAGCGGGTGCGCAGCTTGACATAGCCCGTCGCAGGCATCGCGCCGCCAGCCGTGCGCGGCGTTAACTCGCCACTTGACCAGACGCGCATTAACTCGCCGGTTGCGCCGCTCGTGCCTCCGGTCACTCCATTGGAGCCAAGAGCCGCTTGCGTCGGCACGTTGCCGGTCGATGACGAAAAGGGTAATTCCCAGACGGTCGTTCCGTCGATTGCAAGGTTTCCGCCTAAAGTTGCTGAAAGCGTGATGTTGCCGAGTACCGCCGCCTGCTGGTTCCTGCGCACATCCGAATTGATCGTGAGCGAACCGCCGTTGATCGAAATGGTCTCGCCATCAAGTAAGCCGGAGATCGACGACGCGTCGTAATTCAGGCTCGTCGTAACGGTCTGGTTTGCCATCAGACATAGCTTTCGGAAATCGAGGTCAGCGCGCCCGAGGCGTCATAAGCGAAGCTCTTGCGCAGCGTGCGGAAGCCGTCGAACAATTCGACGAAAACAAGCCGTTCATCGCTGTAGGTCAAAATTTGGCGCCCGGAGCCGTCGTAGTCGATCTGGGTCAGACGTCCGCTAGCGTCGTGGCTGAACCGCGGGTTGGAGAGTTGCATTGGCGGCGGTTGGTACACTGCAACGACATCAATCATTGCCGCTTCGGCAATCGCGCCCGGCATAGCGATCATCGCCGGGAGTTCGGTAGGCCCGCAGGCGACGACGGCGTTGACGACGCCGACAGGCGTCAACAGAATCGTCGCCGATGTTATAAAAACGATCGGAACGGTCGCGTCGGTCATGGCGTCACGGCGGCGGGATTGTCACCGGATCGATTACCGGCCACCCGATCAGCACCGGTATATGCGACCAGACGCCGGCGTCGAGCCGAGCGAAATCGATCCATGCCGGTTGTCCGGCGATCATGCCGGCGGTGCTTTCTTTCGAGAGGACAAAAGAAAGCGAGTGGGCGTTGACGATGGTGAGCGACCCGTCCTGCGTGTCGACCGTAGCCAGCGGAACGCCGTTGTCTTCCCGGCTCTTGCGAAATTGTCCCATAACGCGCGTTGCTGTCGAAAGATCGAAACCGCTCAGCGGCGAGCCGTCGGCCCCGGTGAAGCCGAGCGTGAACGCGAAGCGATAGCCGACAACGATCGGCGCCAGCGTTAATTGTTCAGACATGGCAATGCGTTTCCCGTCGCGGCGCGTGACGCGTAATGCCCCTCTGCGGCGGAGCCAGCCAGTCGTCGTCAGGGGGAGATGTTGGAATGTAGTCCTAATACGCTAAGTAGCGCACGGATGTCAAGAAAATATTCCTTATTTCTTAAAAAATCTTGCAGCGACCGGGTTTTTAAACCCGCCCAAGACAAAAAACCCGGCGCAACACCGGGTTTCAGGAGCTCAGGACCGGAAAAATCAGTAGGGCTGGAACTGATCCATGACGCTGCCCCATTCAGAATAGCGCGTCGGGTCCTGTTCGGCGAAATCTTCCTGTTCGAGAAAATAGCGGTCGTTGTCCTGCGCGTTCGGCCGCATATCCCGCGCTGCGCCATCGTCGAGGTAATCCCGGTCGGAGGTGAGATTTTTGGGCAGTGGTATCTGTATGTCGTCGCCGCCGGCGCTCACCTGACCACTGCCGCGCCTTGGTTTGGCGAGGGCCTCATCATTGGGGCCTGTCGCCAGAAGGCAGGCAAGTGCTATGAAGAAAGCCAGGAATGCGCGCATGAATGCTCCCAAAGACTGGATATAACTGACAGGCTAATGGATGCGGCGATATTTCCAAAGCGCAAAATTGGCTCCCCAGGGTCAAGGTTAACGACGCTCAAGCTCCTTTTCTGTCCATAAAACAAGACTATCTATACATTTGCGCCCATACAGGCGTTCCCACGAAGGAGATTAAATCATGAAAAAAATTCTTGCCGCCCTCATTCTTGGCCTCGGCGTCGCCAGCGCGCCGGTCGCCGCTTCCGCGCACACTATCGGCAAGCCGCATTCGCACAAGTCCAGCGCTTGCCACCATCACCATCACCACCACCACCATCATCATCATCATCATTACCACTAACCCGCCGAGAGACGTTGCGGATGGCTTCCGCGCCATCCGCAGCGTCGATCATGATTACTCAGGAAAACGGTCGGTAATTCTGGCGGGCGGCGCGTAGCTTGTCGAAACCCAGCCAACGCGCTACTAGCCAGTCGCTCACACTGGTCGGCAAAATAGGCGGCAAAAAATAATCAGTTAGCCAGTTCCGCACCACGGCGATCCGCGCCGGCGGCTTTTTGACGCAGAGAGCGTCTTTCACAGCTTCGGCGACCAGGCTCGCGGGGGGCGACTTGCGCCCATTGTCAACCGCCCATGCCTGCACGCGGCGCGCCGCCGTCTCGTAAATCCCGCCCTCGAAGGGCGAGAGGTCAAACCCCTCCAGCTTGTCCCAAATGGGCGTAGCGATCATACCCGGTTCGATGACAATGACATCGACGTCATAGACGATCAACTCGCGACGCAAGGCGTCAGAGAGACCCTCCAGGCCAAATTTTGAAGCATTGTAGGCGCCCATGAATGGTTTGGCGAAACGTCCCGCCACCGAACTCATATTGACGATGCGTCCCGGCGGACCGATGCGGTCAGCGCCGCTGGCGCCTAGCAGCGGCGCGAAAGCCTGAATGACTTTTAGCTGTCCGGTGAGGTTGATCGCAATCTGGCGACGAAAGTCCGCCATCGGCAAGTGTAGCAACGGACCCGGAAAAGCGACGCCGGCATTGTTGACGAGACCCGCCAGCGTTTTGCCGTTCAGTCGCGCGGCGACGTCAAGCGCGGCGGCGTCAATCGCCGCGTCGTCGACAATGTCGAACAATAACGAAGCAAAATCGTCGCCAAATCTGTTTTGCAGAAGTTTGGAGTCTTCGTCTCGACGCACCGAGCCAAAAACAAAAAAACCCGAATTGATCAATGTCTCAACGCAGGCGAGGCCAATGCCGGTCGAGGCGCCGGTGACGACGACAGCCCTCCTGTCGTGGATTGGCGCGTTCACGCCTGCGCCTCAAGGAGTATCGTCAATACCTCGCAGGTTGAGGCGTCGGCGAGACCATCGACGCGCGCGGGTCGGAAGTGTCGCTGAAACGCTGTGACCGTCGACGCCGTGTCTTCGTCATAGACCCCGGTCGCTTCGATCCTGTAGCCGAAGCGGGCAAGTTGTTGCTGAAACTCCGCGATTTGCAAGTCATGATCGCCCGGCGCCCATTGCGCAACGCCGGGAGGAGTCGGGGCCGGCGTAAAATGTCCAACGCCATTGCGCGCCAGCGTTTCCCAGGGAAAAAATTCGCCAGGATCGATTTTGCGTCTGGGCGCGATGTCGGAATGCGCCAGCACCCGCTCGGGCGGGATGGCGTGTCGCGCGCAAATATCCCGCGACAATTCGATAACGGCGGCGATCTGCGCTGGCGGAAAGAGGCGCGGGTCATGATGACCGGGATGCGCGACCTCGATTCCGACCGAACTTGTGTTGAGATCTGTTTCCCCCGCCCAATAGCTGGCGCCGGCGTGCCAGGCGCGGCGCGACTCCGGCACGAGCTGAAGGATCGCGCCGTCTTCCTCGACAAGGTAATGCGCCGAGACCTGGGCGATGGGCGAGCAGAGCAATTCCAGCGCGCTCTCTGAGGTCGGCATGCCGGTGTAATGCAGAATGAGCGAGGTTACGGGCCGTGTCCGCAGGCCATGGTTGGGGGAAGGGAAAACCCGCGCATTGGCGTGATCCGCAGCGAAAGACTTGCATAGTTCCGGCGTATCGCGCCAGGGCGCCGTTGCAGAAGTCCATTCGGCGACGCGCGACTCCGGATCGAGATGACGCAAAACATCGGTCACAACGCAGGCGCTGTCGGCGCCGGCGGCGAGCGCCAGGCAGGCGCGTCCGGGCGTCAATCCGCCAATAGCGACAAGCGGCGTCTCGCCAATGCGTTTCTTCCACGCCGGGACGCGCGCCAGTCCCTGCGGCGGGAATTTCATCTCCTTGAGCAGCGTCGGCCACACCGGACCGAGCGCAACGTAATCCGGCGCCAGCGCCAGCGCGCGCTCCAGTTCGGCGTCGGTATGCGTGGAGACGCCCAGGCGCAGACCGTGTCGGCGGATGGCGCGGATGTCGGCCTTATCGAGATCCTCCTGCCCGAGATGCACGAAGTCGCAATCGAGATCGATTGCCTCGCGCCAGTAATCGTTGACAACCAGCTGCGCGCCTGCGGAGCGGCAAAAGTCGCGGGCGCGCGCAATTTCGTCGCGCGTCGCGTCGGCGGGGCGATCCTTGACGCGCAATTGAACGAGCCGCACGCCTTGCGGCAACAGTCGCGGCAGCCAGTCGGCCGTGTCGACGATGAGATAAAAAGGATCGAGATGCATGATGAGTCGCTTGTTGCCTATTTCCCTTAAGGACTGGTGAGCGCCGTCAAATCCGGCTCAGGCGCTCTGGTCGAAGGGACGGCCGATGATTGGCGTTGAGGGTTCGGCCATGTCGCGTGGACTTATGGGCTGCGCGCGCCAGCCGGCGCGGCCGGCGTCGACCGCCAGCCGGAAAGCGCGCGCCATGCCGACAGGATCGCCGGCGCGCGCCACCGCCGTGTTCAGCAGCACCGCATCATAGCCCAGCTCCATTACCGCCGTCGCGTGGGATGGCGCGCCTAGGCCGGCGTCGACGACAAGCGGGATGCCGGGAAAATGCGCGCGCAGGGCGCGCAGGGCAAAGGCGTTGTTGACGCCGCGTCCCGAGCCGATCGGCGCCGCCCAGGGCATCAGGACCTTGCAGCCGGCGTCGAGCAGGCGTTCGGCGACGACCAGATCGTCGGTCGTGTAGGGAAACACGTGAAAGCCGTCGGCGACGAGTGCGCGCGCCGCTTCGACCAGTCCGAACACATCGGGCTGGAGCGTGTCCTCTTCTCCGATCACCTCGAGCTTGATCCAGTCCGTCGCGAATACCTCGCGCGCCATATGCGCCGTGGCGATGGCTTCTTTCGCCGTGCGACAGCCGGCCGTGTTCGGCAACACATTCACGCCGAGATCGCGGATCAGCGCCCAAAAACTTTCCCCAGCGCGTCCGCCGCCGGCCTCCCGACGCAACGAGACGGTGACGATCTCGCAGCCCGACGCCCGAATGGCCTCGCCGAGAACGGCCGGTGATGGATAACGCGCCGTGCCCAGTAACAGTCGTGATTTCAGAGTTGTATCGTAAACCGTCAACAGGTCCATCTATCCTCCCTGACGCGGCGTGACGATTTCGACCGCGTCGCCCTCTTTCAGCATCGTCGCCGCGCGGTCGCGGTCGCGCACGAATTCCCGGTTGATCGCCGTGCCGACCTTGTTATCGCCGTAACCCAGTTCGTCGATGAGGCAGGCGAGCGTGGTCGCTTGCACCTCAAGCGAACGCCCGTTCACCTGTATGCGCATCCATCAACTCCGGGAAATGAGCGTCGTCGCAAACGATCCGCGCCGCCCGCTCCGCGAGCGCCGGAGCGAGCAGGAAACCGTGGCGGTAGAGGCCGTTTATGAACAGCGTTTTACCGCGCCGGACAAGACGCGGCAGATTGTCGATGAAGGCGGGCCGAACGTCAGATCCTGTTTCGACGAGTTCCGCCTCTGCGAAGGCCGGATGCACGACGAACGCAGAATTGACCAACTCGACTATCGAGCGGGCCGTCACCCGCGCGCGCTCCTCGTTTTCGATCATCGTCGCTCCGATCATAAAGTGGCCATCGCCGCGCGGCACAATATAGGCTGGCCTGCGCGGATGAAGCAGACGCACCGGACGCGACAGACTGATCTCGTCGCTGCGCAGCACCAGCATTTCGCCCTTCACCCCGCGCAGGCTGGAAAGCGCGTCGCGCGCCGCAAAGCCTCGGCAATCGATGGTCCAGTCTGGAGCGGGCGGCAGCGCCGCGGCGGTTACGCCGAAGCGCCGTCGGACATTCGGCAGATCCGAGAGCCGGGCGTCGAGCGCCGCGAGGGCCCGGCGTGGATCAAGATGCGCCTCCGCAGGAAAATAAAGGGCGCGATCGAAGCGCCCGGCGAGATCGGGCTCCAGCGCCGCGACGCCGGTTTCGTCGAGTGTGTTGAAATGTTGGGTGCGACGGGAAAAGTCCGTCAGTTCGGCGGTTTCGCGAGGCGGCGCCACGACAAGACTGCCGGCGACCGTGGCGACAGCGATGTCGCGGGTCCAGAAATCGAGCGCTTCGGCGCCGAGGCGGGCAATAATGGGTTCGGCGCACTCCAGCTCGCACCAGGGTGCGATCATGCCGCCGGCGTAGCGTGAACAGCCTGCGCCTGCTGTCGTCGCCGCCTCGACGAGTTCGACGTCGACCCCGACGCGCGCCAGCGCATAGGCGGCGCAAAGACCGGCGACGCCGGCGCCGATTACCCGCGCGTGGGTCATCTTCGAGCGTCCGGCGCGAAGCGGGATAATTGATTTTGACGCACCATCCCTCCGCCAGTTGCGAGCTGGATCAGGTTCGAAGGGTCGCTGCGCCGCGCGTCTGCGCCCAGCAGCCTCTCAGCCTCTCGCGCGTTCACAACCGCGCCAGCGAGGCTCCCCCGGCCGAGGCAAGGTCGCGCGAAAGGGCGCGCGTCGTCAAGCGGCGGGTCGCAGGGCATTCGCCAGTCTTGCCGGAGACGTCCCGTAGCCCCAATTCTCTACTGGGCGCCAATGGTCTGCGATGGCCTAGCCAACTGCGCCATTCTTCGGGGAGTGAAATTCATGTTCGCCAATAATACGACGGCCCGCGGCCGCGTTTACCTCGTCGCGCTCGCCGTCGGCGGAAGCCTTGCTCTCTTCCTCACGCCGGCCCGGGCGGCGCCGCTCGGTGAATACTTCCCGGTGCCCAACGGTTTCAATCTCAACGGGATCGCCAAAGACGCCTTGCTTAACGTCGAGGCGACATGGCTGCAGGACGGGCTCGACAATCTCGCCAAGGCGAAAAAGGAGACCGAGGCGGCGCTTGAGAAAGCCAAGGGCGGCGCGCAGGACCAGGCGGCGGCGCTGGAGGATAAGCTCAAGAAAATCGACAAGTTGATCGAAGACACCAAAGAAGAACTCGTCCTCGCCAAAAACACCGATTCGGATCGCACTGTTCAGGGACCGCGCAAGGACAAACTGCTCGCCAACCTCAATCAATGGATCAACGAACTCAATCACCTGGCGACCGAGCAGATGAAAATCGCCATCATGAAGGACGGGAACGAAGCCTTGGCGGCGCAAAACCGTAATTATCAGCTCTCCGAACAAGCGGATAACCTCGAAAAGGCCAAGCGCGACCCGAGCATCGAGAACTGGGGCAAATAGGCTTCAGGGAAATTCCACGCGGGGCGCGGCGGGTTTTTGCAGATCGTTTGCGATCAGCTCAACCCGCCGTGTCGCCTTCTGGAGATCGGCGGTCGCTTGCTTCTCGAAAGCCGCCGCAGCGGCGCGAGCGTCGACAAGTTCGGCGCGAAGCTTTGAGGCCTCCGACTCCAGACGCTCAGCCCGATCAATCGCGTCCGCCGCCTCGTCGGCAATGGCGATCGCCGCCATGACGACAATACGCTGTTCGCCGATGTCGCCAAATCCGGCGCGCATCGCTTCGATTTTTTCCTCGACCGACTTCGCCAACGCCACGAGGCGCGGTTCCTCACCGTCGGCGCAGGACATACGATAGGTCCGTCCTGCAATGGTGACGACCGCTGTCGCCATTCGCCTAGCCGTCCTGCCGACCGAGCGCGGCGGCTACGCCGGCGCCGGCGGTCTCAAGGCGGCGCAGCACCTCGTCGCGGGTTTTTTCCAGCAAAGCGGCGCGGGTCAATGCAGCGTCCAGATCAAGCGCGAGTCGGGCGCGGTCGTCCTGCATGATGGCGAGTTCTTCCTCGATATCGGCGGTGGCGAGGTCATTCTCGATCCGCGCAGCGACGGTGCGCTCAAGCTGGTCGAGGGCGGCGGAAAAACGCGTCAACGCCGCAGAATACGTTTCTCCCGACTCGGTTTGATTGCTCATGACTGAACCATTGATACCCCATCGTCCCCGCGATGGACGACGATTCGACTTGTTTCGCTGTGGTAACACGATTTCGGCGAATCCCAAGCCGACGCGGTCGCGACAGCGCGGCTTCGTCGCGTTGACAGGGGGGCGCGAGGTGTTATCACACCCTCGCCTCCCGACCCGGACGCCCAGCGTCCGTTTGCAGGGAGAAGAAGTCGCCCACTTTTTTGCCCGACGGGCGGCGCGAGGGAGTTTCGTCTCATGACCACGAGAGTGGCGATCAATGGTTTCGGCCGCATCGGCCGCAACGTTTTGCGTTACATCATCGAATCCGGCCGCAAGGATCTTGAGGTCGTCGCCATTAACGATCTCGGTTCGGTCGAGACCAACGCCCATTTGCTGCGCTACGACTCCGTGCATGGCCGTTTCCCGCAGGAGGTCAAGGTTGCCGGAGACACGATCGACGTCGGACGTGGCCCGATCAAAGTCACGGCGATCAAGAATCCGTCAGAGCTTCCCTTCGGTGAGGTCGGCGTCGACATTGCGCTCGAATGCACCGGTCTTTTCACCGCGCGCGACAAGGCGAAGCTTTTGCTCGACGCCGGCGCGAAGCGCGTGCTGGTGTCGGCGCCGGGCGATGGCGCGGACCTCACCGTGGTGTACGGAGTGAATCATCATCTCATCGGCAAGGATCATCTGATCGTCTCCAACGCCTCCTGCACGACGAATTGTCTCGCCCCTGTGGCGAAGGTGCTGAACGATGCGATCGGCATCGAGAAGGGGATCATGACGACGATCCACTCCTACACCGGCGATCAGCCGACGCTCGACACCTATCACAAGGATCTCTATCGCGCCCGCGCCGCCGCCCTGTCGATGATCCCGACATCGACCGGCGCCGCCAAAGCCGTCGGTCTCGTGCTGCCGGAACTGAACGGCAAGCTCGACGGCTACGCGATCCGCGTGCCGACGCCGAATGTGTCCGCTGTCGATCTGAAATTCGTGGCGAAGCGCCCGACCAGCAAGGACGAGATCCATGCGGCCATCACTGTGGCCGCAGACGGTCCGCTCAAGGGCGTGCTGGGCTACACGGCGGACAAATTGGTTTCGATCGACTTCAATCATAATTCGCTGTCGTCCTGCTTCCACCTCGATCAGACCAAAGTGATGGACGGCAATCTGGTTTCGGTTTTGAGCTGGTATGACAATGAGTGGGGTTTCTCCGCCCGCATGACCGACACAGCCGCGCAGATCGGCAAATTCCTCTAGCGCCGCAAGGATTGTGGCGGAACAGGTCGCCGGTCTGGCGTGTTGAGAGGATGTAGCAAACAATAAACTCCTGCTGGAGGATGGAATGAAAAAGCTTGTTGTTGCGTCGTTGATTGTTTTTGCGATGTCTCCGGCCCTGGCGCAAACGCCAGCCCCGGCGCTCCCTGATCCGGCCGAGGCGGTCGATTCTCTGATGCGCGACGTGACCGGAACCGGCGCCGATGCGGCCGCCGCGGCGACGCCGGCGGCCCCGGCGGCGACCGAGGCGCACAAGAAGACCGGCTGGCGTCAATGGTGGCGCAACCGACAAATCGAACGTGGTCCGCGCGCCCTTCGTCCGGGCCATCATCGGCGTTTGTTGCGCACCAGCAAATAAGCTCGCGGCAGAGCGCTGCCGTTTCGCTGGCCGGACGCAATCCCAGCGTCCGGCTTTTTCATGATCCGCCGCCGCGACCGGGGTCGCAGCCGTCGTGAAAAGAAACATGACCACGCGTTGACGATGTCGTTGACCGGCTCTTTCAGGGACCCCCATGACCGCTTTCAAGACGCTTGACGCCCTCGATCCAAAAGGCAAACGCATATTACTCAGAGTCGATCTCAACGTGCCGATGGAGGATGGTCGCGTCACCGACGCAACCCGCATCGATCGTGTGCTGCCGACAATTGAGGAGCTGTCGGGCAAGGGCGGTCGGGTGGTCCTGCTCGCGCATTTCGGGCGGCCGAAAGGACAGCGGGTCGCGGAAGAATCTCTGCGCGGCGTTGTCAGCGCGCTCGAGCAGCATCTCAAACGACAGGTTGCTTTCGCCGAGGATTGTGTTGGTCCCGCCGCTGCGGCGGCGGTGGACGCGATGCAGGATGGCGACGTGGTTCTGCTGGAGAACACGCGATTTCACAAGGGCGAGGAAAAAAACGACTCCGCCTTCGCCGCAGACCTTGCCAAAAATGGCGATATTTTCGTCAATGACGCCTTCTCCGCGGCGCATCGCGCTCATGCTTCGACAGAGGGTCTGGCGCATGTCCTGCCGGCTTACGCGGGCCGGACAATGCAGGCGGAGCTCGAGGCGTTATCGGCGGCGCTCAGCAACCCCACGCGACCGGTCATGGCCGTGGTGGGCGGCGCCAAGGTCTCGACCAAACTTGAACTCCTCGGCAATCTTGTCGACAAGACCCAGTATCTCATTATCGGCGGCGGCATGGCCAATACGTTTCTGTTTGCGCAGGGCAAGGCGGTTGGGAAATCGCTCTGCGAACGCGATCTCGCCGATACGGCGCGGGGGATTTTACAGAAGGCCTCAGTGACGGGCTGCGAAATCGTCTTGCCGCTCGACGCGGTCGTGGCGCAGAAATTTGAGGCGCACGCGCCGTCGCATGTCGTGACGGTCGATCATGTCGGGGCCGAGGATATGATCCTTGACATTGGACCGAAAACCGTCGCCCACGTCGAAGATCTGCTCACGAAATGCAAGACTCTGGTGTGGAACGGCCCCTTCGGCGCCTTCGAGCTGACGCCCTTCGACGCAGGCACCAACGCCATCGCCCGCACGGCGGCCCGACTCACCATGGACGGCCATTTGCTCAGCGTCGCCGGCGGCGGCGATACCGTCGCGGCGCTCAACCAGGCCCACGCGGCCCAGGCGTTTTCTTATGTCTCGACAGCTGGCGGCGCCTTCCTCGAATGGCTTGAGGGCAAGACTCTGCCGGGCGTCTCAGCTCTGCAGAGGTAGCCGATAGCCGTTGACGGCGGCCGTAGGGCTGGGCTACCAACGCGCTTAGGGTGAGCTAGGCCTAAAGGCGTCGCAAGAATGCCGCGTGAAAGCATCGCAAAATTCGCGATCGGACAGGTGGTCAAACACCGTCGTTATCCGTTTCGCGGCGTGATCTACGACGTTGATCCGGAGTTCGCCAACACCGAAGAGTGGTGGCTATCGATCCCGGAAGAGCTGCGGCCGCGTAAGGACCAACCCTTCTATCATCTTTTTGCAGAAAACGCCGATACCGAATACGTCGCCTATGTGTCGGAGCAAAATCTGATCCCGGACACGTCAGGAGAACCCGTGCGCCATCCTCAGGTTGAGGAGACATTCGATCGCGATGAGGATGGCGTTTACCGGATCCGTGTCGCCATCCGCCATTAGCCCGTGAAGCTCCGGGCGTCCCGGCTGCTTCGCGCCCGACGGCCGATTGCGCCAGCGCCAAAACAAAAACGCCCGCGCGGTTCTCGCGCGGGCGTTCGTTCAGCCTGGCCTGTGGGGCTTATTTGCCAGCCGGCGCAGGAGCGGGGGCCGCGCCGCCCTTGCCCTCAAGCCGTTTGCGCTCTTCCTCGGCGCGCTTTTGCAGATCGGCGGCGAGTTTCTTCTGTTGCTCCTCAAGCACTTTCGGATCGATCGGCGGACCATCGAAGGCTTTGCCGAAGTTATTGAGCGGCAGATAGAAGGTGACTTCCGCATTTCCCTGGTTCTTGACGACGACCGTGGCTTTCTCGGCCTTCTTCATGCTGTCGACGGTCGCTTTCTTGACGTTGACCTGGGCGAAGCAGCCGTTCGGGAAACAGATTTCGAACGCGCCTGTCTCGGCTGGATTTTTATCAACCGAGAAGCGGAAGCCGGGACGCAGCATCAAGCCCGGCGGCAGCAGCAGTCGGATGATTTTGTTGTCGTCGCCCTTCGGATCGTAGACGGCGAGCGCCATTAAAGGTTGCGGCGGGTCCTCGGGTTTTGCGCCCGGCACGCCAAAGTCGCGGGTGGTGTAGCAAAGCTCTTTCTTTGTCGCCGGATCGGCGCCGCAAATCTTGGTCCAATCGGGCTGAACGGGCGCCAGCGTTGCGGCGACCGGACCGCCTGGGGCGGCGCCCTGCGGGGCTCCGGCCGGCGGCGCAGCCGGTGCGGGGGCCTGAGCCAGCGCCGGGACGCCAGCGAACAGGAACGCGCCCGCAACGGCGGTCGCGACGGACCGCGAGAAGTGGATCGACATCTGAAATCCTTTCGATTTTCAGTTTTGCGACGCTTTGGGCGCCGCGAGGAGGTTACTTGCTTGGCCGGGCCAGGGACGGTCGCCCGTCGCGGGCTGATAAAAAACCGACGTCGTATGGATGGTTGGTCCAGATCGCGGCCGCGCCTTCCCGCTTCAGGCGCGGGCGCGCACCCAGCTCTTTACAGCTTTGTCGCGGCGAATTCCAGCTATTCCAGCGATTGCCGCGCTCCGATGCCGCAGCTCTCTGCAAAATCCACAATTTAACACGATCACTGGTTTACCCGCCGGGGAGTCCGGTAGGGTGAGGATATGATGCATTTTGCGATTCGCCCGACCTTGCGCTGGGTGTCCATTGTCCTGATCGCGCTCTTGGGACCCATGACCGGCGGCGATCTTCGCGCGCCGACGGCCCTGGCCGCTCCGCCGTCTGCCGCGCCGGACGCCAAGCTTGATCTCTCCATGCATGGTCTCGCCATGCATGGAGAGCCCGCCCTGCCGCCGGACTTCGATCATTTTCCCTACGCCAATCCGCAGGCGAAAAAGGGCGGGCGGCTGCGCGTCGGCTTGCCGGGAACCTTCGACAGCCTGAATCCCTTCAACCTCAAGTCGGGATCGGCGGCGCAGGGTCTGATCGGCAATATATTTCAGGGCCTGATGGCGCGTTCGCAGGACGAGCCCTTCACGCTCTACCCCCTGATCGCGCAATCGATCGAGATCGATCCGGCGCGTTCGCATCTTGTCTTTCATCTCGATCCGCGCGCACATTTTTCCGACGGCCGGCCGATCACGTCGGACGATGTGCTGTTTTCCTTCGAACTGCTGAAAAACAAGGGAAGACCGCAACAGCGCGGCGCTTACAAGCTGGTTAAATCGATCGTTGCGCCAGACGCGCACACCATACGCATCGACATCACGGGCGCCGGCGATCGGGAGTTGCCGCTGATCCTCGCCATCATGCCGGTGTTGCCGAAACACGCTGTTGATGTCGAGCATTTCGACGATGCGACGCTGAAATGGCCGCTCGGCTCCGGCCCCTATGTCGTCGCCGACGCCAAAGCCGGATCGCGGCTTCTGCTGCATCGCGATCCAAACTACTGGGGCGTCGATGTTCCAAGTCAGCGCGGGTTCTATAACTTCGACGAGATCGATATCCAGTATTTCCGGGATGGCAATTCGCTCTTCGAGGCCTTCAAGGCCGGACTGCTCGATTATCGCGACGAAACCAGCACGACGCGCTGGTCGACAGGTTATGATTTTCCAGCCGCACAGGATGGGCGCATCAAGCGCGAGGCGTTGAAGAACGACTCCCCAAAAGGTCTGGAGGGTTTTGTTTTCAACACTCGTCGAAAGATGTTTCAGGACATTCGCCTGCGCGAGGCGCTTGGCATGATGTTCGATTTCGAATGGGTCAACGCGAATCTTTACTCCGGCCTCTACACGCGCACGAAAAGCTTTTTCGACGGGTCCGAACTCTCGTCGCATGGCCGTAAGGCCAGCGCGCGCGAACGCGAATTGCTGGCGCCGTTTCCAGATGCGGTCCGTCCCGATATTCTTGAGAGCGGCTGGAGTCCGCCCCTGAATGACGGTAGCGGACGCGATCGCGCCGTGGCGCGTCGCGCGCTCGATTTGCTGGCCGCCGCCGGTTATCGGCTTGAGGGCGATCATTTGATCAAGGATGGCGAAGCCGTTTCTTTCGAGATCATGGTCAAGGATCGGGCGCAGGAACGCCTCGCGCTCAATTACGCCTCGTCTCTTCAACGCATTGGCGTCGAGGCGCGCGTGCGGCTGGTCGATGAGGTGCAATATCAACGTCGGCGCCAGAAATTCGATTTCGACATGATGATCGGCCAGTGGCTGGCCTCGGCCTCGCCCGGCAATGAGCAGCGCAATCGCTGGGGTTCGGCAAGCGCCGCACAAGAGGCCTCCTTCAATCTTGCGGGCGCCGCTTCGCCGGCGATTGACGCGATGATCGCTGCGCTGCTGGCGGCGGAAAGCCACGACGATTTCGTCGCCGCCGTACGCGCCTATGATCGTGTATTGCTGTCGGGCTTTTATGTCGTACCGTTGTTTCACGCCTCCGAACAATGGCTCGCCCATTCCAGAGACATCGCGCATCCCGAACGTCCGCCTCGTTACTCGGCGCCGATGTTCAACCCGACGCTAGAGGCGTGGTGGTCGGTCGCGCCCTGATGGCTGTTCGTCGTCTCGATCCCGTTCTCGTCGATCGCATTGCGGCTGGCGAAGTTATCGAGCGACCCGCCGCTGCGGTGAAGGAACTGGTTGAGAACGCGCTCGACGCCGGCGCGACGCGCATCGATGTCGCGATTGAAGCGGGCGGGCGCAAGCTGATCCGCGTCGTCGACGATGGCTGCGGGATGGATGAGCATGATCTCGCGCTTGCCGTGGAGCGTCACGCGACATCGAAAATTCCGGATGGCGATCTCACCAATATCGCCACGCTGGGCTTTCGCGGCGAGGCGTTGCCGTCGATCGCCGCCGTGGCTACGCTCACCATCGACACACGCGCCGCTCATGCGCCGCATGGATTTTCAATTCGCGTCGAGGCCGGCGACCGACGCGGACTGACCGCCAGCAACTGGCCGCACGGCACGCGCATCGAGGCCCGAGAATTATTTGCTGCGACGCCGGCGCGACTGAAATTTCTCAAAACCGACCGCACCGAAACCGCAGCCGTCGTCGATGTCGTGAAAAGACTGGCGATGGCGCATCCGCAAACGCGTTTTTCGCTCGCCGCCGACGATGGCGCGCTGTTCGATTATCCTGCCTGCGGCGACGATGCGGCGGGGCGCGCCCGTCGCATTGCGCAGGTGCTGGGAGAGGAGTTTCGGGCCAACGCCTTCGAGATCGCGGCGGAACGCGGCGCGGTGCGCCTGGGCGGACTTGCGGGGTTGCCGACCTATCATCGCGGCAATGCGCAATGGCAGTATGTTTATGTCAATGGCCGGCCTGTGAAGGACAAATTGTTCAGCGGCGCCATTCGCGCCGCCTACATGGATTTTCTCGCGCATGACCGTCATCCTGCGCTGGCGCTGTTCATCGACTGCGATCCACGCAGCGTCGACGTCAATGTGCATCCGGCCAAGGCCGAGGTGCGCTTCGCCGATCCCGGTCTGGTGCGTGGTCTGGTCGTGGGCGCGCTTAAGCAGGCGCTCACCGAAAAAAGCCATCGCAGTTCGACAAGCAGCGCCCGTGCGGCGATCGACATGCTGTCGCGCTCGGCGCGCGCCGGTTCTTCTCCCGCTCAGGGTTCTGCATGGCGCGCCCCGCCGCCGGCGAATTGGGATTTGAGTCTGTCGCCCGCCGCGCCCGAGGGATTTGCGGAGCGGGGGCAGGCGGCCTTCGATATCGGCGCGCCGGCCGCCGATGCGCGTCCGCATGAGAGCGGGGCGGAGTCGCTTGCCGCGATGGAGCCGGATCGGGAGGCGATGAACCCGGACGCCGCGCCGCTCGGCGCTGCGCGCGCGCAACTGCATGAAACCTACATCATCGCCCAGACCCGCGATGGCCTGGTGATTGTCGATCAACATGCGGCGCATGAGCGACTGGTTTATGAAAAGCTCAAGCGCCAGCGCGCCGAGAAGGGCGTCGCTCGACAGTTGCTCCTGATCCCTGTCGTCGTTGATCTCGATCAGGCGCGCCTACACGCGCTGACGCCGGCTTTCGAGGAACTGGCCGGACTGGGTCTTGTGCTGGAGCCCTTTGGCCCCGGCGCCGTTCTGGTGCGAGAAACGCCGTCGATTCTTGGCGAGATCGATCACAAGCGCCTTGTCGCAGATATCGCCGATCTGCTCGCAGAGGATGGCGACGCGCGCGGCCTGTCACGACGCCTCGATCATGTGCTGGCGAGTTGCGCCTGCCATTATTCCGTGCGGGCCGGGCGGCGCCTGAGCGCGGCTGAGATGAATGCGTTATTGCGGGAAATGGAGACGACGCCAGGCGCCGGTCAGTGCAACCATGGCCGGCCGACCTACGTTGAATTGAAGCTTGCCGATATCGAAAAGCTTTTTGGGCGGAAATAGAGCGATGCTGTAATCGGTCGCCTGAACCCCTCATTGAAGGCCAGCGGGACTCCTCTACTTTTCGATTGTATGGAGGTTGGTCGTGACAGCAATTTCCCGACGGACTCTGTTAATCGGCATATCCGTGTGGCCGACATCGACTGCGCGCGTTCTTGCCGCCGCGCGCGTAGAGATTGAGCGCTTCGACGTCAATGGTTTGAGCGCGGGCGTAGAGAGCGTCGAGAAGCTTGTCAAAACCGACGCCGACTGGCGCGCGACCCTGTCGCCGCTCGCCTATGAGGTGACGCGTCAGGAGGGAACCGAACGGGCCTTCACTGGCCCCTACTGGGACGACCACGCCGACGGGCTCTACCGTTGCGTCGGCTGCGATACGGCGCTCTTCGACTCGAAAACGAAATTCGACTCCGGCACGGGCTGGCCGAGTTTCTATGCGCCGATTTCGAAGCGCAATGTCGTCGAGAGCTCGGATTTCTCCATGTGGATGCGCCGGACGGCTGTTTCCTGCACGCGATGTGATGCGCATCTGGGGCATGTCTTCACCGACGGACCGAAACCGACCGGATTGCGTTACTGCATCAACGGCGTCGCCTTGATCTTTTCGCCGCGCGGCGCATAAACAACGCTGTGAAACGCTCCTTTCCATTCCTGTTTATTCTGCTGCTCGCGAGCGGACCGGGCTTCGCCGAGACGGCGACGGTTTTGCCGCCGCCCAGATACGATCCGCCCCCGACGAGCCAAAAGACGCAAAAAATTGTCCTGGCCGGCGGATGTTTCTGGGGCGTGCAGGGCGTATTCCAGCATGTCGACGGCGTGTTGCGGGTTATCTCCGGTTATGCGGGCGGCGACAAATCGACTGCGCATTATCAGCGCGTTGGGATGGGTGACACCAACCACGCCGAGTCTGTGGAGATCGCCTACGATCCGCGTCGGGTCAGTCTGGGGACTCTTTTAAGTGTGTATTTCTCGGTGGCGCACGATCCGACCCAGCGCAACCGTCAGGGGCCTGACACAGGAACCCAGTATCGGTCGGCGATTTTCGTTTCCGACGCCGCCCAGGCGAAAATCGCGCGAGAATACATCGCCCAGCTTGAGGCGAGCAAAGTGTTTGCGAAGCCCATCGTCACGCGGATCGAGCCGCTGAGCCGTTTCTACCCGGCGGAGGCCTATCATCAGGATTATCTGATCCGCCACCCCGATGCGCCCTACATCGTCATCAACGATTTGCCGAAGATTGAAAATCTCAAATCAGCCTATCCGATGCTCTGGCGCGATGCGCCAGCGGTCGGCGCGGAGGAGGGCGCCCCGGTCATGAGACAGATGGTCCCGGCGCGCTAGGGATTTACCCAAACAGCCGCCGGAAAAATCCTTTCGGCTTTTCCGGGGGCGGCGCGAGCGCTGCGGCCTCCTCTCGAGCGCGCGCCTCCACGCTTTCGGTTTCAGCGCGCGTGATCAGCGCAGCGAGAACGGCGGCGTCTGCGGCCGGCAGCCAGTTGCCGGCCTTGCGCCACGCCAGATAATCGGCAAGCGCCGCCGCCGCTTCCGGGTCGTCGTGGGCGATGAAATGCGTCTGCGCGACGTCGATGACCGATGTATCGTCAAGCCGACGCGCCGCTTTGACCGTCTCGTCCCAGCGCGAAATGTCGGCAGGCAACGAGACATGCGCGTCGCGCAGCGCCGCTGCATCAGGACTGCTGGTCGTCAGCTTTTGTAAAAACAGCGCCTGTGTTGCGGCGTCCATGTCGTTGGGGGCCATGCCGGCCAGACCCAATGATGCGAGCAGGCGGTTGAGCAGAGACGGCGCGCTGCGGCTGTTGCGCGTTGGCGCGGCCGCTCTGCCGGCCAGGAGCGCGCCTGCGCGTGACAGCGCAATGGCAAGCGCCGGATCGGCGACATAGGCGGCGAACCCGCCGGGGATCGGTCCCTGTGCGGCGCGCGCGGCGAAGCTCGTTTGCAACAATGGGTCGAATAACTCCCATCTGCCGGCGCTTTCAAGGCGATCCGGCGCATTGGTTTTCGCCAGTATCGCATTGAGCGCGGCGATAAATCGCTCACGACGGCCGCGCTGGGCGCTTGCCCGTTCGGCGACAGCGCGGGCCGCCGCGCCGCTGGTTGCGCGCGCCGCGCCAGTCGCGCGCCGCAACATCTCGTCGAGAAGCGGATCGTCATCGTTGATCCTGCGCGGAACGAGGCCATCGCCCTCGACGCGCAGCAGTCGCACGAAGGGCGAGCCGCCGGGATCCGTTGGCGTGACGCCGAGGTCGCCCGCCGCCGCCGAGGGCGAGACCAGACCGACATCGTCGCCGAGCGCCGCCCCGTAGAAATCGATCTCGATTGTTTCGCCGCCGCTCGTTCCGGCGCGGTTAAACACGGCGCGGCGCACCGCGACGCCGGCGGAATCGGTTGCCTCGGGATCGAGGATCAGATTGAGCAGATTAACGACGACGACCGTCTCGCCGGTTTCCACGGCGTCGGGATGTTCCGTCGGATCGCCTGTCGCCTGGCGGATATCCTCGAAGGCGAGCGGATCGATCGTCGGTTCCCCGGCCTGCCTTTGAGCCTGCGTCCAACTGTTGAGGCGCTGACGCTGACGCAGCGCCATGGCGACCGAGACCCGTCCCAGAAGGGTGGCGCTCTCATCGAGCGATTCGGCTAGCCGCAGGCGCAGCACCGCGCGCGGCGCGCCGTTTTCAGCCAGCCAGAGCTGCATGATCGCAAAGGGGGCGTCTCGCGTGTCGGCGGCGGTTTCGGCGTCATAGGGCTTGGCTTCGAGGGCAAGCCGGTTTTGCTCGACCGGATAGACCTGTGTCGCCGGCATCAAGCGGGCCATGACCCCGCCGTCGTCGAAGAGGGTTACTATGCGGCGCTGGCCAATCGCCCAGACCAGACGCGCGCCCGCCGCCAGGATCTGTTCTTGCGCGAGTTGATCGAGATCGCCGCGCGCCGACAGCGCCGCCACGCGCAGGTCGATGGCGTCGCCGCCGCCCGGTTCTGGCGCAAGCAGCATTAGCAGCCGCCAGTCGTTGGCTGCAGGCGGATCGGATACGCGGCTAAGTTCGAGAACAATCTGCGCGCCGTCAGGCGCGGTCAGGCGCACAAAACAGTTATCGACGGGCAGATCCAGGAAAATGATGCGGCTGCGCCAGCGCGCCGGGTCGATCACATCGATGAGGACGGGTCCAGAGAGAAACGCCCCGTCACGCGCCGAGACGATGGTCAATGGCGGATGGGGCGCGTGCTCGCGGGGGCCGTCGTCGCCATCGAAAAAGCCAAGCGCCAGGCGACGACCGCCATCCCAGAAGTAATCGAGTTGCTCCTGCCACATCCGGCGGGGTCCGTTGGGCTGCCCGGCCTGGCGCCTAGTGACTGCGCGGCGGCAGGATCGGCAGCGTGACTTCCGGTTGGCGACCGGTGAGCGACTTGAGGAAGGCGACGATTTTGCGGGTCTCGTCTTCCCCGAGTTTCACGCCCAGTTGCGTTTCGCCCATGACCGAAACAGCCTTCGAAAGTTCGAACGTGGCGCCGCTGTGGAAGTAGGGCGCCGTCAGCTCGACATTGCGCAACGAGGGAACCTTGAAGGCGTATTTGTCGGCGACGTTCTTGGTGACGGTGAAGCGGCCCAGATCGTCGGCCGGCAGATATTCAGGCGGCGGCGGCGCAACTGCGCCAAATTTTGCGTAACTCGCGCCTCCGACGTTCACGCCATTGTGGCAACCAGCGCATCCCTTGTCCATGAAGAGTTTTAGGCCGTCTTTCTGTTCGTCCGAGAGGGCGGCGGCCTCGCCCGTCAGCCAGCGGTCGAAAGGCGCGTCAGGGGTTATCAACGTCGCCTCGAAGAGCGCAATGGCGCGGCCGACGTTTTCATAGACCATCGGGTTGGTCTCGTCGGGGAAAGCCTTGTGGAAAGCCTGAACATAGGCTGGCATAGATTTGAACTCGTCGATCGCGCGTTGTTTGGTCGCCGAAAGTTCAGCCGGATTAATCGCCATCGGCCCGCCGCGGGTCTTTAGCATCGCCTTTGGATTGGCCATGACCGAGTTAACCACCTGATCCTTGAGATCGCTGGTGCGTCCGTCCCAATATTGAGATTTGTTGAAAATCGCGTTGAGCACGGTCTGCACTTCGCGACCGGCGAGTTGCGCATCATGTCCGCCCGATAATGCGCCGCCGTCGACGCCGCCAAGGCTCAAATTGTGGCAGGTGGCGCAGCTGATCTGGTGGTTGTCAGACAGACGCGGTTCGAAAAACAGCATTCGTCCCAGGGCGAGTTTATCGTCCGTCGCGGGATCGCCGGGTATAGCGGGGGCGGTTTTCGGAATCGGCTCGAAGAGTTTTTTTGCCTGATCCTGCAGGGCCAACTCGGCGCTGGCGGGTCCGACGCCTGCGGCAATCGTCGCAAAAGCCGCAAAAAATGGAGCGATCGCCGGAAAACGCATGTCGAATCCTCGCTTGGTCGATTGAAGGCGCTGACTTTTTTCTTTAGCACATTTTGTTTTGGAAAGACCGGACGAATTTGTCGACCCTACTGACTGGCCCAGAGAATACGGGCGATCCAGCTTACCTCCTCGCTGGGCAGAATCCGGTCGGGCATGTCCGGCTTGAAGGAGGCTAGTTCGACTGTCCGCGTCGTCTGCCGTTTCAGCTCCCGCGCCATGACTTCGCCGTCGGTGGTTCTGACGAGCACGCGGTCGCCGCGTCGCACGGGCGCCGATGGCGAAACAACGACAATGTCTCCATCCCGATAGAGTGGAGACATAGCGTCGCCGGAGATTTCGAGGGCGTAGGAAGTTTCGTCGGCGTCGGCGAGAATGTCGATTTCGTCCCAGCCGTCGCCCGTGACCCGTCCGGACTCATCGAAATATCCTTCGGCGCCAGCCTGGGAGAGTCGCAACAGAGGTCGCGTGTGCCGTCGCATCCCATTTGTGGAGGTCAGTCCGATGAACTCCTCAAGACTGGCGCCGGTGGCCTGAAGAACCTTGGCGATGGACTCGGTCGATGGCCAGCGTTCTCGACCGCCCGGCGTCTGGCGCTTCGAGCGGTTGAAGGTGGTGGGATCCAGACCGGCTTTACGGGCCAGCGCCGATGGCGTGAGACCATAGCGCGCGCCCAGTCCATCGATCGCTTTCCAGACCTGCTCGTGAGAAAGGACTGCTTTCATGTGGGTTCCGATTAAATACGTTAATTTTCCTAAAAATAGGATTACATCGTGTTGCGTCCGGAAGCAATAGTAAAATTACGCATTATTTTCTCCCGGAGTTGAGTCGGACGATCCGTCGCTGCCGGATATACGCCGCCGCGCCTGCGCGCGTTTGATCTGCAATGTATGGCGGCGCGCACTGATCCGCGCCTTTGCGGCGGCGTCGGTTGGCTGCAAAATCATTCGGAATTCATCGCGTTTTTCATGGATGGACGCAATCACATACCCCATCGGCACGCCAATATCGACAAGCACGGTTTCGGCGAGTTGCAGACTGGCTTCAATCGTTTCGGGAATCGCATCGCTGGCGCCCAGCCGATACAAAGACGTAGCGTGATCCGCGTCGCGCGCCCGCGCGACAATGACCAGACCCTCCCGGATTTCATGGGCGATCCGAACAATTTCTTCCGCAGCCGTCGCCTTGTGAACAGTGACGACGAGCGCGCGCGCCTGTTCGAGGCCGCAGCGCACAAGAAATTCTCGTCGCGTTGCGTTTCCCCAGTAGATTTCCACACCTTTCTCGCGTTCCGCGGCGACAATAGAAACATCGTCGTCGACAGCGACATAAGGAATGTCGTGACGCGCCAGCATGTCGCCGACCAGTCCGCCGATTCGGCCAAATCCAACGATCATGACGCGTCCGCTGGCGATCTGCGTTTCCGGCGCCAGATGCGCATGCGCAGCGGCGTTGGTTTTTTCGGGCGATAGCCTTGCGCCGATTCGGCCCATCAACGGGATGAGAAATATCGTGAGCGTGACGACAACCATGGCGTCTGCGCCGAAATGACCGGGCAAGACGCCGGCGCTCATCGCCGAGGTCAGCAAAGCAAAGGCGAATTCGCCTCCCGGCGCAAGCAATAGCGCCGCCTCGATCGCGGCGAAGCGCTCTACGCCAAACAGCATAGCGAGGGCGAAGATGATCGCTGCTTTTACGGCGATCAATCCAAGGGCGTTTATCGCAACTGGCATGGGATCGGCGAATAGCGCGCCAATATCCAGTCCGGCGCCGATCGAAACGAAGAAGAGACCCAGCAGCAATCCTTTGAACGGCTCGATCGTCACTTCGATTTCGCGACGAAACTCGGTTTCCGCAAGCAAAAGGCCGGCGATGAAGGCCCCAAGGCCCATCGACAGGCCAGCGGCGGCCGTCACCAGCGCCTCTCCGACAACCACCAACAAACATGCGGCCATGAAGAGTTCGGTGAGCTGGGCGGCGGCGACCAATCGAAACAGAGGGCGCAGCAACAATCGCCCGAAGATAATCAGACCGGCCAGCGCGGCCAGCGCCGGCACAAATGTCGCAAGAGCCGACTGCATATCGAAGCCGGCGTCGCTCTGCGCCAGCACCGAGACGAAAAACAGCGCCGGCGCCACCATCAAATCCTGCAGCAAAAGCACGGCGAAAGCGACACGACCGGGCGTTTTGTTGAGACGACGTTCTTCGGCCAGCACCGGCATGACAACCGCCGTCGAGGACATCGCCAGCGCGACGCCCATCAAAATCGAGGGCGCGGCGGTCACGCCAAACCAGAAATGACCGATGGTCGCCAGCACGCCGCCGCATACGAAAACTTGTGCGAGACCCAGACCGAAGACCAGCTCCCGCATGCGCGTCAGCCGCTCCCATGAGAGTTCGAGACCGATCATGAACAGGAGGAAGACGAGACCGAATTCCGCGAGGCTCTTGACTCCCTCGATATCGGCGATGGTCAACAGGGCGGCGACATCGCTTTGCGAGGCATATCTGCCAAGCCCCGAGGGGCCAAGCGCCGCTCCCGCGATCAGGAAGCCGAGCACAGGGCTCACACGCAACCGATGAAAGAGCGGCACGACGACGCCGGCTGTGCCGAGAAACACCAGCGCTTCGCGATAGGACTCGAGGTGCAGGGCGTTGGTCATGGCGCGCCATTGGGTCTACGTCGATAGATCAACGCTGTATTGCATGAAAAGGCCGCAACGGCGAAGCGCGCAGTTTATGCGGGAGATCGGTCAGGGCGCATGCAGCAGGCGCCGATAAACATCGAGAGTCGCGCGTTGCATCTCTTCGATCGAAAAGCGCCGTCGCACATGTTCCCGCGCCCGCAGCGAGAGCGCGTCGCGCGCCGAGGCCTGCAGATTGAGCGCTTCGCGAATCGCCGCGGCCAGCGCCGCCGGGTCGCCGGCGGGCACACGCCAGCCCGTCGCCAGTTGTGCGGGCGTTTCGGGCGGCGCGAGGACGATTTCGGCGGCGGCGCCAATATTGGTGACGATTACCGGCGCCCCCATGGCCTGCGCTTCGACCCCGATGCGTCCAAAGGCTTCCGGGACAGTCGCTGGCGCCATCACGGCGGCGGCGGCGAGATAGGCGGCGGGCATGTCGTCACAATACCCGACGATTCGCATGAAACGCTCTGCTCCGGCGCGGACGATCTGCGACTCGGCGGTTTTGCGGAAGGATTCGCTGTGCGGGTCCCCGGCGAGAATAACGATGCAATCCTGCGCCGCGCCCTGCGCCGCGAGTAGCTTGACGGCTTCCACGACGACCCCAAGGCCCTTGCGCGCCGATAGTCGCGCCGGCATCAGAACGATCCGTTCGTGTGGCAGGACGCCCCACTCCCGCCGCAGGCGTTCGACCCGCGCGGGATCGATTGCCGTGGGCGAGAACTGACGCAGATCCACGCCGCGTGGTATGACGAAAAGTCGATCAGCGACTGCGGGATCGAGGTCGAGGATGCGCTGCGCCGTGAAGGTCGAATTGGCGATGACGGCCTGACCTGCGGCCATAATGGCGTTGTAGCGCAGTTTCATCGCCGAGACGCCCGAATAGGCGCCGTGATAGGTGGTGACGAACTTCACACCAGCCCGACGCGCAGCGAAATAGGCGACCCATGCGGAAGCGCGCGAGCGCGCATGCAGTATGTCCACTCCCTCATCGCGCAGAATACGCGCCAGCCGCACCGAATTCACCATCATCTGCAGTGGGTTTTTAGAGCCGGCCGGAAACGGCAACCAGACGCCCCCCTTGGCCTGGAGTTCGCTCACCATGCGTCCGCCCTGCGCGGCCACCAGACTCCTGGCGCCGACGCCGGCCAGCGCCTCGGCGATCTCCAGGGTGGTGCGCTCGGCGCCGCCAGAATTCAAATCTGGCACAATCTGCAAAATAGTGCGGCCGGCGAGCGACGACTCAGCGCCGATGGGCGCGTCGGGGTAACGGATCATTGATGCGACGGATGCGAGCATGGCTGTCCTCTCGCTCGCAGTTTCCGACATTTTGGTTTATGATCTGTGATCAAATTCGACTTTCTCCACTTCTTCCCAATTATGATCCGCGACGCGGCGCACGACTTTCTCGATGTCCCAAATCCCGCCGGCGGTCCGCCGTGGCGGATCGCCCGCCTCCTGACAACGCCAGCGCGCTCTGATGCGGGTCCCGGGCTGGTCTGGCTGGGCGGGTTCGCTTCCGATATGACCGGCGCCAAGGCGCAGTTTATCGCCGAACGAGCCAGCGAACAGGGACGCGCCTGCCTACGCTTCGATTATTCCGGTCATGGCGCGTCGGGCGGCCGCTTCGTCGATGGTTGTATTGGCGATTGGCTGGCGCAGAGCATCGCGGTTTTCGAGACGTCGACCAATGGACCGCAAATTCTGATCGGCAGTTCGATGGGGGGCTGGCTGGCGCTGTTGATGGTCCGTCATCTCGCCGCCGCAGGGGCGCTGGCGCGTCTGGCCGGCGTGATCCTGCTTGCGCCAGCCGTCGATTTTACCGAAGCGTTACTATGGTCGTCGCTTGACCCCGGCGCACGCACTGAACTCCTGGACAAGGGCGTCTGGAGACGGCCGTCGGATTATGCCCCCGAACCAACGCCGATTACGCGCCGACTCATTGAGGACGGGCGACGTCATCTATTGTTCGGCGGCCTGATCCGCACATATGCGCCCACCCACATCTTGCAAGGCATGGCCGATCCGGATGTGCCCTGGCGTCATGCGCTCAATCTTGTCGAGCACATGAGCGCCGATCCAGTAACGCTTTCCTTCATCGCCGATGGGGACCATCGTTTATCGCGGCCACAGGATCTGGCCCAGCTCGCCGCCGCCATTGATCAGCTGGACCAGTCTCCGGCTGGTGCTGGGCAGGAGCAGTTCGTCTGAGACGACAAGAGGCTTGACAGCCCCGGCGCGCCCATCAATGTTGCCGAACAAATCGTTCGTCGTAACGAACGCAAAAACCCGCTTGCGCGGGGTGACAGGGCGCATTGGGGCGCCACCAGAGGGCGTTTTGAGCAAACCTTCGCAGTCGCGTTCGCCGGGGCCGGCGCCGGAAGCCGCGGCTTCAGTCAGCCGACCTGATATCCTTGCGGTCGGAAAAAGTGTGACTTTTCCGCAGGATCGACCGCTGGTGACTGATGGCGGCCGCTCGATCGCGCCGTTGACAATCGGCTATGAAACCTATGGCGTCCTCAACGCTGATCGTAGCAACGCCATCCTCCTGTGCCATGCCCTCACCGGCGATCAATATGCCGCGGGCGTAAATCCGGTGACGGGCAAGCCGGGCTGGTGGGAGGCGATGGTCGGACCCGGCAAGCCTTTCGACACAGACTGCTACTTCCTGATCTGCTCCAACGTTATCGGCGGTTGTATGGGTTCGACCGGGCCGGCCTCAGTCAATCCCGCGACGGAGAGACCCTATGGCCTGGATTTTCCCGTCGTCACCATTCGCGACATGGTCCGGGCTCAGGCAATGCTTATCGATCATCTGGGGATCGAGACGTTGTTTTGCGTCGCCGGCGGATCAATGGGCGGCATGCAGGTTTTGCAATGGGCGGCGAGTTACCCGGAGCGAGTGTTCGCTGCGATGCCTGTCGCCACGGCGGCAAAACATTCGGCGCAGAACATCGCTTTTCACGAGGTCGGCCGCCAGGCGGTGATGGCCGACCCAGATTGGCGCGGCGGGCGCTATCTCGAACAGAGCGTGCGGCCGGAGAAGGGACTGGCTGTCGCGCGCATGTCAGCACACATCACCTATCTCTCGGAAGCTGCGTTGCAACGCAAATTCGGCCGCAAACTTCAGGATCGAAGCGCTCCGACCTTTTCTTTCGATGCGGATTTTCAGGTCGAAAATTATTTGCGCTATCAAGGACTGGCGTTCGTCGAAAGATTCGACGCCAATTCCTATCTCTTTGTTACGCGCGCTTGCGACTATTTCGACCTTGGCGCCGATTATGGCGGTTCGCTGGCGCGCGCCTTCAAGGATACGAAAACTCGTTTTTGCGTTGTCGCCTTCGACTCGGATTGGCTCTATCCGACATCGGACTCCCGCGCCATCGTGCATGCGCTGAACGCCGGTGGAGCTTCGGTGTCCTTCGTCGAAATCGAGTCCGATAAGGGTCACGACGCCTTTTTGTTGCATGAACCGATGTTCATCGCCACGACGCGCGGCTTTCTCGAGTCCGCCGCCGCCGCACGTGGACTGAAGGGCGCCCGCCTGTGACCGCGATTATCGGCAAACCGCGTCGCGATCTTGCTCTGATCGCCGATCTTGTAGAACCGGGTTCGCGGGTTCTCGACGTCGGCTGCGGCGATGGCGCGCTGCTGCAATTGCTGGCGGAGCAGAAGAACGTCGATGGTCGTGGCGTAGAGTTGTCGCAACGCGGCGTCAACGAATGCGTGGCGAAAGGTCTGTCTGTTATTCAGGGCGACGCCGACGCCGATCTGGTGGACTATCCAGATGATGGCTTCGACTATGTGATCCTCTCGCAGACGTTGCAGGCGACCCGCCAACCGCAGGCTGTATTACGCAACATGCTACGCATCGGGCGTCGCGCCATTGTCTCGTTTCCGAACTTCGGGCACTGGCGCGTGCGCGCTCAACTTGCCTTTCTGGGGCGCATGCCGGTCACCGGGAATTTGTCCTACAGTTGGCACGACACGCCGAATATTCACCTTTGCACCATTCGCGATTTCGTCGAATTGGTGGAGGATCTCGACGCCTACATCGTTCGCGGCGCGGCGCTGGATCGCAACGGCGCGCCGATCCGGGTCAATGCGCCCTGGTGGGTGTGGAATTTAATGGGCGAGCAGGCAATATTCCTTCTGGAGCGCTTGACCACAGCCCGATAGACCGACGGCGCATCCCGCCATGCGACGGTTTGTCCCGCCGGGTTGTCTTTCGTCGCCGTCGCATTCGCGTTAGCGTGGGTTTGGTCAATTATTTGCACGGTTCCAGACGCACGTTCGCTGCGAGGTCATTCGAACGGCTCCCTGGTTTGTGACCCACTCGTCCATGCCGCCCATGGCGCGCTGCAGGAGGCTACGGACATTGCGATCCGATTTGAACGATCTGAAGATTGTCATCGAGCCGAGAAAGGTGCGCCAGCCGCGTCGCGGCGATCGTGTGAAGTCCGCAGAGTCCTACTCGCTTCGGGATCTGCCGATTTTCGCCAGCGTCGACGAAGGGACTCTCTCGCTACTGGCGCTTGAGGCCAAGGTGGAGACCTGCGAATCCGGAGCCACGATCTTTCGTCAGGGCGATCCGATTACATCGATCGTAGTGGTGATCAAAGGTTTCGTAAAGCTTTTGCGTATTGCGCCGGGTGGCGACGAAACATTGATCGCCATCCGCGCCAATGGCGAGACGATTATCGAACCGGTGATGAGTCCGGAGGAAACCTGCGGTGTCTCCGCAGAAACAATCGGTCCGACCACCATTGTAAAAGTGCCTGCAGCTCGTTTTGCGCGTCTTGCCCGTGAATCGGTGGCGCTGGGCGCTGCCGTGGCGCAGGACGCCACTCGACGAATCGCCGCACTGATCAGCGAGATTGAGGCGCTTAAATCCCAGAATGCCGATTTGCGTCTGGCGAATTTTATTCTCTCGCTTTGCCCGCCAGGCGAAGAACAATGCCGATTCCGTCTGCCCTATGATAAACGCTTGATCGCTGCGCAGCTCGGGATCAAGCAGGAGACTTTGTCTCGCGCCTTCGCCAAATTGCGTGACCACGGCGTGCGCACGGAAACCCGCGATATTCTTGTTGAGAGCGTGTCGCGTCTAGTTGCGCAGTGCGAACATCTTGGACGTACGATTCGGCTTCCGGAACAAACCGGCCGGTTGACCCGCGACAACGCAGCCTGACGCCTGACACGGCGTGCGCTTGCGCCGAAGTCATGGACAGCCCTCCGTCAAGATCATATGAGACCGTCGCATTATTCAAGGATGCGCTGGCATGCTTTTCTGGAGCCGTCGATGTCCGAAACAGCTGTGACGATTTTTGTCTGTGGCTCCTGCAAGGCTGGCGAGGGCGGCGCCGACCGTCCAGGGCAGCGGCTGATTGAGAAGCTCTCGTCGCGTCTTAATGATGAGAACGGCGGCCTCGTGATTCGGCCTGTTGAGTGTCTGGCCGTGTGCAAACGGCCGGCAACAATTTCCTTCGTTGCGCCGGGCAAATGGACCTATGTCATTGGCGATATCGACGTCGATGCGCATATCGACGGCGTTATTGACGCTGCCCGCGCCTATGCGGACAGCGAGACCGGCGTGGTGGCCTGGAAACAGCGTCCGGCGTTTTTCCGTAAGGGCGTCATCGCCCGCGTGCCGCCGCCCTAACGCTACTGCGAACGCAATCCGTCTACCTGGCGTTTTTGGCGCGCTCGATGGCCTCGGTGATCAGTTTACGGGCGGCGGCGGCGTCTCCCCAACCTGCGATCTTCGCCCATTTTTTGGGCTCGAGATCCTTGTAATGCACGAAGAAATGCTCGATGCGCCGCCAGGTCATCTCCTGCAGATCGGTGTATTCATGAACATCGATGTACCGTGGCGTCAGTCGCGAAGAGGGCACAGCGATGATTTTTTCGTCGCCGCCCGCCTCGTCCTCCATCCGCAAGACGCCGATCGGACGAGCCGACATCACCGCCCCCGGCGCAATCGGACGCGTGTTGGCGATCAAAACGTCGCAAGGATCTCCATCATCCGACAGCGTGTGGGGAATGAAACCGTAATTTCCCGGATAACGCATCGCCGTGTAGAGAAAACGGTCGACGAACAACGTGCCGGACGCCTTGTCGAGTTCATATTTGATTGGCTCGCCGCCCAGCGGCACTTCGACCACCACATTGACTTCATGTGGCGGGTTATCCCCGATCGGGATCGCGTCGAGGCGCATGCAGGCAGCTCCTTTGAAGATCGACAGCGCAAGGATTGGCCCTGACGCTTGGGCTCCTCCATAACCGATTCGCGCGGAAGCCGGATAACGGCTCCCGGTTTCAGGGAGCGGGAGCAGTGACCTGCGCAGCGGCGCGCTCGGCGGCGGCCTGCATGGCGTCGGACTGGAGCGGACCTACCAGCACGAAGGCGAAATCCGCCGCCCGCCATTCGATGGCGGTGACGCCAAATCCGCCCTTTGGCGCCGGCGGAGCGACTGCGAAGATGGCGCGCTCGAAATAGAGACCGATCCGTCCGCCATCGGCGCGTTCGTAAATCAGGAAACCCGCCGGCCCGGAGGCCCCGGGAACGATGCGTCCGCCCAGAAGATGAAAATTGAGCGTCGAGAGATCGGGTATGCGCGAGAAGCCAACGCGGGTTTTGAGCCGATCGGCCAGTTCTTCCCGCCGGCTCGCGTCGAATTCAACCGGATGGGCGTCGACCGTGTAGGTCGCATAGGTGAGGCCGGCGCGCGATACATAACCCTGCGTGAAGACTGCAGTAGCCAGTGGGGGCGGGGCCGCGCCGCGACCGCTGGTAAAGACGAAGGCCGCAAGTCCTGCCAACGCCAGTCCCGAAACGAGCAGCAACGCCGATATCAACACGGCCTGACGGCGTTGTCGGACGCGCAAATCCTCAATTCGCCGGGGGCGCGGCGTCGCGCCCGGCCGGCCCCAATGGGTGGCGCCTGTTTCGATTGGAGCCTGCGTTTGCGTGGCCGCGCGCGTTGCCGCCGTTCTCAGCGACAAAGGCGGGGTTTCGAGCGCGATCGGCTCGAAGGCTGCCCGAAGAGCGGCGTTTTGACGCCGCCAGGATTCGACCAGCGTAGCGTCATCAGGGTTGAGCAACAGGTGGTCTTCGACTCGACGACGATGGTCAGGATCGAGTTCGCCGTCGACGAGCGCGTGCAAATCCGTTTCGTCGATGTAAGTCGAGGGCGACGACACGTCTGGCCTATTTCACGATGCGCAGGTGCGGGGCCTGAGGATGAGGGCGCGGCGCGTCCGCTATTTCCGCAGCAGGGACGTCGCCGGCCAGCGCGCGCCTGGCGCGACGAAGCCAGTTCAGCACATCTTCGCGCGGGGCTCCGACAATGCGGGTCACCGCATCATAGCCAAAACCCTCCAGCGAAATCAGCAAAAGGACCGCGCGTTCCTCAAAGGGCAGGGCGGCAAGGCCATGTACGATGGCGGGATGGCGGGGGCCAGGCGGCGGCGCGTCCAGTTTCTTTCTGGCGGCGAGCGCCGTTAGAGCGATATAGGCCTCAAGCCGCGCCTCCTCCGGCCCGGCTGGGCGAAGTTCGTGCGCGAAGAGACGCGCTCCGACGCTTTGCAGCGCGCTTTGCACCTGACCGTCGGCCACGGCGGCGGCGGCGCCGGCGCTCAGCGCGCGGGCGTAACGGCGCAATCCGGGAGTCGCCTCGGTCAAGGCTGCGAGGATTTCACTGTTGACGCGCATCGGCGGGATCACGGAAGATCAAGAGACAAAAGCTATAGCACCATAGGCAAGAGCGCAGAAATATCCAAGGCCCGACGAGCGTGGACAGAAGTTTTTTTCTGCGAACTCTCCGGGCGGCTGCGACGCGTCGGCGCGGGCCGCCGGAGGGGCTGAAGGGTTTCAATCCGCAACAAAGCGCGGTAAAGGGCGCGCAGCTTCGATTTTCAGGAATGGATACGCCCGAGATGACACAGCCTGCCGCGCCCGCCCCCTTCGCCGGAGTTCTCGCCGGTAAAAAAGGCCTCATTCTCGGCATCGCCAACAATCGCTCAATCGCCTGGGGCATCGCCAAGGCGGCCGCTGACGCTGGCGCGGAACTCGCGCTGACCTATCAAATCGACGCGCTCGAGAAACGGATCAAGCCTCTGGCCGCCGAACTCGGCGCCCATGTCGTCGGCCGTTGCGATGTTTCGGAACCCGAGACAATCGACGCAATCTTCGCCGAGGTGGAGAAACTATGGGGCAAGCTCGATTTTGTCGTTCATTGCCTCGCGTTCTCGGACAGAGAACAGCTTGACGGCCGCTATGTCGACACCACCGCCGAAAACTTCAGCCAGACGATGCTGGTGTCGTGTTTCTCCTTCACCTCGCTGGCGCAACGCGCCGAGAAGCTCATGACCGAGGGCGGCTCGCTGCTGACGCTCTCCTATTACGGCGCCGAGAAATGGATGCCCCATTACAATGTCATGGGCGTCGCCAAGGCCGCGCTTGAGGCTTCGGTGCGTTATCTCGCCGCCGACCTTGGTCAAAAAAATATTCGCGTCAACGCGATCTCGGCCGGACCCATCAAGACGGTGGCGGCTTCGGGAATTGGCGACTTCCGCTATATTTTGCGCTGGAACGAATATAATGCGCCGCTGCGCCGCGTCGTCAGCATTGAGGAAGTCGGCGAAACAGCCGTTTATTTGCTGTCTTCGATGTCACGCGGCGTTTCCGGAGAGGTCCTCCATGTCGACGCCGGCTATCATGTCGTGGGTATGATGAATCCCGCCGCTGCGCCGAAGATGGCCGACCTTCTGGCGTTATTGCCGCAGGACCTGAAGTAGCCTGCCCGGCTGCAGCTGGTTCGCCGATGCGCGAGTCGCGCCGCCTTCAGGCCGTTCAGACGCCGATTATTCCGGTCATCGCGGAGATGATCCGCGAAAAGCCGGGAACCATCTCTCTGGGTCAGGGCGTCGTTAATTACGCGCCGCCGCCGCAGGCGATGGCGGCGATCGCGGCCTTCGGCGCCGATCCGGCAAATCATAAATATCAGGCGGCTGCAGGGCTTCCAGAGCTGGTCGCAGCGCTGACGCAAAAGCTCGCCGCGGAGAATGGCGTCGCCGTCGGGCAGTCTCACGGCAATCGTCTCATGGTGACGGCCGGCGGCAATCAGGCCTTTTTCAATGTCGCCCTCGCCATACTCGATCCCGGCGACGAAGTGATCTTGCCAACGCCCTTTTATTTCAACCATGAAATGGCCATCGCCATGGCCAATGCGCGCGTTGTGCTGGCTCCGACGGACAGGAATTATCGGCTCGATCTCGATGCATTGCGGGCGGCGATCACGCCGCGCACCCGCGCCATCGTAACGGTGTCGCCGAATAATCCCTCCGGGGTCGTTTATCCCGAGTCCGATCTGCGCGCCGTCAACAATTTATGCGCCGCACATGGACTCTATCATATCAACGACGAGGCCTATGAATATTTCACCTATGATGACGCCCGGCATTTCTCGCCGGCGTCTGCTCCCGGCGCCGCTGCGCATACGATTTCGCTCTATTCGATGTCCAAGGCCTATGGCTTCGCCAGTTGGCGCATCGGCTGGGCCGTGTATCCGGCCGCGATGGAATCCGCGATGACCAAAATTCAGGATACGATCCTGATCTGTCCGCCGGCGATTTCGCAAATGGCGGCGATTGGCGCCTTGTCCGCCGGACGGAAATGGGTCGCGACACACCTGCGCGCGCTCGCGCAGACCCGAGCAAAAATGCGCGATGAATTATTGATGTTGACGCACGAGGGACTTGCTGAAACGCCGCCGACCCAAGGCGCCTTGTATTTTCTGCTGCGGCCGAAATCCGGGCTGTCGCCGCTTGATTATGTGACCCGTCTCATTCGCGATCATCGCGTGGCTGCGATTCCGGGCGAGGCCTTTGGATTGACGCAGGGTTGCGCGTTGCGCGTCGCCTTTGGCGCACTTGACGCAACGACGGCGGCGGAAGGCGTCGGGCGGCTTGTCGCCGGGGTGCGTGCGCTGGCGCGCTAGGCCTTTGGATCTATGTGCGGTGCCCTGCCAAAGCTGGTTGGTTTTCAAAAATTAGAGACGTATGTGTGTCACCGCGCAGCGCCAAAACGCAATTTCGGTCCACAATTGTTCGATTTGCTCTAAGGGTTTTTGTCGAGCGCCGCGTAGCCGTATAGATTGACCGCTCTTGTCCTCCCATCGGCGACCGGCAGGTATTGCGCAGGCTGGTAGGTATGAAGTTTATAGCTTTTGCCGTGATGTTGAGACGCGTGGCGTTCGCCATGGCGCTTGCCGGCGCAATGTCATCAGCCTTTGCGGATGAGCAGGCGCTCAGGATCGACAACTGGACCGGGGAACTGGATGGCATTGTGGCGCGTCGTACTTTGCGCCTCTTGTTACCCTACAGCAAAACCCTGTTTTTCATTGATCGAGGGCAGGAATTCGGTCTGCTTGCGGAACTGGGACGTGAGCTTGAGCAGTGGCTGGATAAACGTCATCCAGAGGGAGCATTACGCTTTCGCGTTATCATGATCCCGAAATCTCGGGAGCAGCTTGTGCCGGCGCTGCTGGCGGGTGAGGGCGATGTCGTCGCCGGCGGCCTTGCAGTGCGTCCTGAGTTTTCGGATCGGGTTGATTTCCTGGAGCCGTGGTTTCGCGATCAGAAGGAATTTGTCGTCACCGGTCCTGCTTCGCCAGATTACAGATCGCTGGACGATTTTGCCGGTTCCACAGCCCATGTGCGTGTGGCCAGCAGTTACGCCGCCAACATTGCCGACCTAAACAAAAAGCTCGCAAAAAAGGGTCTGCGGCCGATCGAGATTAGATTGACGGACGGAAGTCTCAACGACGAGGATATGTTTGAGTTCGTCAACGCCGGCATTCTGCCGTATGCGTTCTCACACACGCATCTCGCCAGTATCTGGACGCAGGTTTTGCCAAATCTCAGAGCCCGTCCGGACCTTCAGATCGGAGACGGCGAAGACATCGCCTGGGGCATCCGAAAGAATTCGCCGAAGCTAAGAGCTGAACTCGATCTCTTCGTCAAGACCCATGCCTTCGGCACCTCCTATGGCAACACTATTCTGCGTCGGTATTATACTGATACGCGCATCATCAAAAACTCCCTTTCGAGTAACGAAATCTCGAAATTCACCGGTCTGGCGTCGATCTTCCGTAAATATGCCGAGCGTTATGATCTGGATTATCTGATGCTTGCGGCGCAGGGTTATCAGGAGTCTGGACTGGATCAGTCGAAAATAAGTCCACGCGGGGCCGTGGGCGTCATGCAGCTTCTGCCTTCGACGGCTCGTGCGAAACCGATCGAGGTCGTCGGCGTCGAACATGACGCCGCCGCAAATATTATGGCGGCCGCCGTTTATATGCGGTATCTGAGAGATCATTACGTAAACGATCCGGGCATCGACGAACGCAACCGGATGTTGATGACTTTCGCCGCCTACAACGCCGGACCAGGAAACCTGCATGAGTTTCGCGCCCTCGCAAAGACGATGGGACTCAACCCGAATTTATGGTTCGATAATGTCGAACATGGCGCCGCACGCAAGGTTGGGGTCGAGACCGTCAAATATGTCAGCAACATATATAAATATTATCTTGCTTATCGGCTCGTGATTGAGAGTGAAAAAAGACGCGCCGGTGCGCGAGTCAAGGAATTTACGCTTCCTTCTGAACCCGCCGCGCCAGTAGGTCGACCCTGACCCGTTTTACACGCCGGCCGGCCGGCCGGCCATGGTCACGAGAAGGCCGCCATCGCCAAGAAGTTTCCTTGCTGCGCGGTTGCAGTCCTCAAGCCCAACCGCAGCAATTCGATCATTCCGCTCGTCGAGATAGGAAGGTTCGAAACCATCGAGCTGCAAATTTACGAGTTGGCTGGCGATCTTTGTCGAGGTGTCGAAGCGTAGCGGATAGGAGCCGATCAGATATTTTTTCGCCTTGTCGAGCTCGTCTTCGGTCGGACCGCGTTCGGCGAAATCCCGCACCTGTTCCTCAATCACGGCGAGCGCCTCGCCGGCGCGCTCGTTTTTGGTAGCGGCAGCGCCGATGAGCATCGGGCAATGGTCGTATTCGTTGAGTTGCGAATATACGCTGTAGGCCATACCGCGTTTCTCGCGAACCTCGCGGAATAATCTTGCCGTGAAAGTGCCGCCGCCCAGAATGTGGTTGGCGACGACGACGGCGAAATAATCGGGGTCCAATTTCGTCACGCCAGGGCGTCCAAAGCGGATGGTCGTTTGCGGCACGTCGAGATCGACGATCTTGCGCAGACCAACGTTCGACACTGCGATGGCAGGGACGGGCGCGAGATCGTTGTCACGGGCGAAGGCTCCGAACACATGATCGAGTTTCGTCGACAACGTCTGCGCGTCGATAGCTCCGACAACGGCGATCTTCAAATCTTTTGTCGCAAACAGGCGCTCGCGCAGGGCGATCAAATCCTCGCGGGTCAGGGAATCGATGCTTTCTAGGGCGCCGCGGACCGGGCGGCCATAGGGATGGTTGGGAAAAGCCGCTTCGCGAAACGCTTTCGCCGCCATGGCGTCGGGATCGTTCAAATCGCGCTTCAGTTCCGCCGCGAGATGGCTGCGGATACGCGTGACGTCGGCCGCGTCAAGCCGCGCGTCGGTCAGGGCCAGCTTCAGAAGGTCGAAAGCTTTGTCGAGATGGCGCGATAAGGTTTGCAGGTGGCCAGAGAAGGAATCGCGATCGGCTCCGAAGCCCAAATGAATGGCATGTTCCTCGATCGCATGGTGGAAACCGCGCGCATCGTGAGGACCCGCGCCTTCGTCCAGCGTTCCGGCGAGAAGCGCGGCGAGGCCGGGCTTGTCGGCAGGATCTTGCGCGGCGCCCCCGCGCAGCGCGAATTCGACGGCGACCAGAGGCACAGCGTAGCTTTCAACCAGCCAGGCCGTTAGCCCTCCCGGCGTGACGATGCGTTGCACATGTTCGGCGCGGGAGGCCATGACGACGGCAGGAGCGTTCATAATTTTTCCAATTTAAGAGAGATCATGCGCGACGGAGGGGCTGTGTCAGGCGGGCAGCAGAAATCCGGTGACGGCGCGACGCTTGTCCAGCCACTGACGCGCGGCGGCGGCGACAGCTTCTGCGTCGACCGCATCCATGCGCGTCGGCCAGGCCTCAACATCAGCGACGGTCAGGCCGGTGGCCAGCGCTTCGCCATACCAGCGCGCCAGCGACGCCTGACTGTCCTGCGCATAGATGGCGTCAGCGATGAGACGCGTCTTGGCGCGTTGCAAATGCGCGGCGTCGATGGGATGGTCAACGAAATGTCGCAACACATCGTCGATGGCGGCGTCAAGCTGTTCGAGGGGCACGTTTGGCGCCGGCGTGGCGAAAACCCAGAAACGGGTGTCGTCGACGGCTGAGCCGGCGTAGTAGGCGCCAGCGCTCACCGCAAGCTTGCGATCCACAACCAATGTTTCATACAGCGCACTCGTGGCGCCGCCGCCCAACATATAGGCGAGCGTTTCAAGCGCTTCTGCCTCGCCCGGCGCCGCCGTGCGATAGGACGGCACCTTGAACACGCGTTCGTGCGCCGGCTGTTCAACTTTATCATCAGACAGCGTCACAAGACGATGAGCGCGATGCGGCGGCTCCTGCACACGTCGCCGCTGCGGCGGCTGCGCGCGTGATGGGATGCGTCCGTAGGTCTCATTGGCAAGCCGCATCACTGTTCCAGCGTCGACGTCGCCAGCGACAATGAGGATGGCGTTCTCCGGTGTGTAAAAGCGGCTGTAATAATCGAGTGCGTCCTCGCGACCGAGATTTTCGATCTCGTGATTCCAGCCGATGATCGGCGTCCCGTAAGGATGGTGCGCGTAGAGCGCCGCCTGCACGGCTTCGTCGAGCTGCGCGGCGGGATCGCTGTCGGTTCGCATCCGTCGCTCTTCGAGCACCACATCGCGCTCGGGCGTGACCACCTCGTCGGAGAGAACAAGATTGTTCATCCGATCGGCCTCGAAGCGCATCAGCGTTTCGAGATGATCCTTGCCGATGCGCTGGAAATAGGCAGTGTAATCGTAACTGGTGAAGGCGTTTTCCTGTCCGCCAAGTTCGGCGACGAGATTGGAGAATTCTCCCTGTGGATGGTTCTTCGTGCCTTTAAACATCAGATGTTCAAGAAAATGCGCTATACCGGATTTCCCTGGCGGGTCGTCGGCCGAGCCATTTTTATACCAAATCATATGGGTGACGACGGGCGTTCGGGTGTCGGGGATGACAACCACCTCCAGGCCATTCTCCAGACGGCTGTGGGAGACAGCGCCGCCGCCGTGGGTCGAACTGGCGTCAACGCCCGGTGTGAGCGAAACTGTGGCGCGCGAGGCGTAACGGCTCATCGGGATCCTTTCTCGCGACAGGCTGTCGTGGACAGGGTTAAGATCTAAACTGATTTTTATATAGGACGGTTTTCACTTCTTGTCAGAACCCCGCAGAAGCCCCGGCAGAATTCCGCCGATTTTGCCTAGCAGGCCGCCAGTGTCGCTCGTGTCAGGCGCTGGTTTCGGGGCTGACGTTGCGCCTTCGGACCCATTGTTTTTGCCAGGTGCGACGACGCCGCTCCAGATTGTGCCGATCGCGCCCAAAAATCCCTGAGATTTATTGGCTTCCGGATCGCTGGAGCCCGATGTCTCCTGCGTCGGCCGTCGGGGATCCTCCTGGGGTTCGGCAAGCTCCCTGCGCCCTGAGTCGCTAGGCTCGGACTCAATCGCTCGGGTGCGAGCCCGGATCATACGCTGGAAGAAGTTTTGCTCCCCCGCTTCGGGCTGTGTGTCCGGAGTTGGCGATGCAGAATTCTGAAGATCCGGATTTTTCTGCTTTTCGGCCTGTGTGGCCGGTGAGGGCCCATCCGAACTGCTCGCCGGCGCATCGCCAATCGGTGCGGCGGGCCAGCCTGCCGGATTCAGCGAACCGGGTTTTGTCGGTGGAGAGGGAACAAGGATTTTGCCGGGCGTGACTTTCGCAGGCTTTCGAGGCGTTGCGGACGGCGCCGTCTTGATTTTTCCTGCAACAGGCGCGTCAAGGGCCAGGGCCGGCGTCACGCCGGGGCCCGTGACCAGGGCGGCAATAAAGGCGACGGCGCAGGCGGCGTTCAGACGCGCCCATGCGATGGACATGCAACCCCCCATGATGACCGACGGGTAGCGATAGCAGATTATTGGCGATTTGAGAGGGTGGCGGCTGTCAGGCTCTCATAAAGTAGCAGAGCCACGCCAGCCGTGATCGCCATATCGGCGACATTGAAGACATAATTGGCGAGCGGACCAACCGGCAGGGTAGTGTGCAGGTAGAAAAAATCGGCGACGGCTCCGCGCGCCAACCTATCGGCCATATTGCCCAGCGCGCCGCCGATCACCAGTCCCAGCGCAAGACCGATCAGGCGACTGGCCGCAGACTTTAACCAGACAATCAGCCCGACCACGATCGCTGCCTGAACAACGAGCATCAGGTAACGGGCCCAACCGTTATGCGTTGCGAACAGGGAGTAGGAGACGCCGTAATTCCAGGAGAGGACGAGGTCGAAAAATGGCGTCAGGGTCACCGGCTCGCGGGCGGCGATGTCGTAAACATTCAGCATCCAGTATTTGTGCGCCTGATCCAGCGTCAGGGCGGCCAGGGCGGCGACAGCGCCGAGGGCGCGGGACGAAAGACAGGGCAAGCAGGACTCCGGAACCGATATGCTTATTCATCAAACCGCATGTCAGATAGTCACATGGCTTGACAGCATGAAAGCCCCCACCTATGTCAATTTTGCTGCTAGCACTCGTCGTCAGAGAGTGCCAACAGCATTCGCTTAGTCATTCGCCGGTGGGGCGGACCCCAGTCTCCGGCGCAGAAAAGGAAGACTTTACAATGGCGTTTCGTCCCCTGCACGACCGGGTTGTGGTCAAGCGTCTCGAAGGCGAAGAGAAGACCAAAGGCGGCATCATCATTCCCGACACCGCCAAGGAAAAGCCGCAGGAAGGCAAGGTGATCTCCGTTGGCCCCGGCGCCCGCGACGAGAGCGGCAAGCTGGTTCCGCTTGATGTGAAAGCCGGCGACCGCGTGCTGTTTGGCAAATGGTCGGGCACCGAGGTCAAGATCGACGGCGAAGATCTGCTCATCATGAAGGAAAGCGACATTCTGGGCATCGTCGACTAACCCGGCACCGCCCGCATCCGACTTTCCCTACATTCAGGAGTTATAAATGGCTGCCAAAGACGTACGTTTCTCCACCGACGCCCGCGACCGCATTCTGCGCGGCGTCGACATCCTCGCCAACGCTGTCAAGGTGACGCTCGGCCCCAAGGGCCGCAATGTCGTCATCGAGAAGAGCTTCGGCGCGCCGCGCATCACCAAGGACGGCGTGACCGTCGCCAAGGAGATCGAACTTGCCGACAAGTTCGAGAATCTCGGCGCTCAGCTTGTCCGTGAAGTCGCCTCCAAGCAGAACGACCTCGCTGGCGACGGCACCACAACCGCGACCGTTCTCGCCGCCGCCATCGCCAAAGAGGGCGCCAAAGCGGTCGCCGCCGGCCTTAATCCAATGGACCTCAAGCGCGGCGTCGATCTCGCCGTCGACGCTATTGTCGCCAATCTCAAGGCGCATTCGAAGAAAGTCACCTCGAACGACGAGATCGCCCAGGTCGGCACGATTTCGGCGAACGGCGATCGCTTCATCGGCGAGGAAATCGCCAAGGCCATGCAGAAGGTTGGCAATGAGGGCGTGATCACGGTCGAGGAGGCGAAGAGCCTCGAGACCGAGACCGACATCGTCGAGGGTATGCAGTTCGATCGCGGCTATCTGTCGCCTTACTTCATCACCAACGCCGAGAAGATGATCGCCGAACTCGACGACGCCTATCTGCTCATTCACGAGAAGAAGCTGTCGACGCTGCAGCCGCTGCTGCCAATCCTTGAGGCGGTGGTCCAGACCGGCAAGCCGCTGGTCATCGTCGCCGAGGACATCGAGGGCGAGGCGCTCGCCACGCTCGTCGTCAACAAGCTCCGCGGCGGCCTCAAGATCGCGGCCGTTAAGGCGCCGGGCTTTGGCGACCGTCGCAAGGCCATGCTTGAGGACATCGCCATCCTGACCGGCGGTCAGATGATCGCCGAGGACCTCGGCATCAAGCTCGAGAACGTGACGCTCGCCATGCTCGGCCGCGCCAAGCGCGTGCGCATCGAGAAGGAGAACACCACGATCATCGACGGCGCCGGCGACAAGAAGGACATCGAAGCCCGCATCGCCCAGATCAAGGGGCAGATCGAGGAGACCACCTCCGACTACGATCGCGAGAAGCTCCAGGAGCGTCTCGCCAAGCTTGCGGGCGGCGTTGCGGTGATCCGCGTCGGCGGCGCAACCGAGGTCGAGGTCAAGGAGAAGAAGGATCGTGTCGACGACGCCCTCAACGCCACCCGCGCGGCGGTCGAGGAAGGCGTATCGCCGGGCGGCGGCGTCGCGCTCCTGCGCGCCATCAAGGCGCTTGATGGCGTCAAGGTCGGCAATTCCGATCAGCAGACCGGCGTCGAGATCGTGCGCAAGGCCATCCAGGCCCCGGCGCGCCAGATCGTCGACAACGCCGGCGGGGACGGCGCCGTTGTGGTTGGCAAGCTGCTCGAGTCCTCCGATTACGCCTTCGGCTTCGACGCTCAGAAGGGCGAGTTCGGCGATCTGGTGAAGCTCGGCATCATCGACCCGACCAAGGTCGTGCGCACCGCGCTTCAGGACGCGGCTTCTATCGCCGGTCTGATCATCACCACCGAGGCGACAATCACTGAGCAGCCCAAAAAGGAAGCGCCCCCGATGCCGGGCGGCGGCATGGGCGGCATGGGCGGCATGGACTTCTAACGTCGCCCCAGATTTTGGAAAATTGGCGAAGGCCCCGATTTCGGGGCCTTTTCCTTTTTTGACCGGCTATACACTGGTTTTCTCAGCGGCATGAATGCGTGTGGAGCGGCCGTTGCGGACGCCCTCGGCCTCGTCTATCCTGTTTTCCAGCGTCGAGGATAATCGACGCGATATTTGTTAAGTCCGGGAGATCATTATGGCAGGTAATAGCGGGTCGGCGTCGGGCGGCGCAGACTGGGCCGAACATGAGAAAACCTACAATGGTTTTATCTGGTTGCTGAAATTCTCAGCGTCCTTCACGGCAGTGACCCTGATCCTCCTCTACCTCCTCTTCGCAAGATAATAACAGAGCCCCTCGCGCCACGCCGTTGGGGGCTTTCCTCGACGGGCGGCGGTTCCTCTAACCGGAGTTCGTCATGCGCATCGCCGTATTGGCCGAAACGGACGCCGCCGAGCCACGTGTGGCGGCGACCCCCGAGACCGTCAAAAAATTCGTCAGCCTCGGCGCCGAGGTAGCGGTCCAGGCCGGGGCTGGTTCAGCTTCCAACATTTCCGACTCGGATTACGTCGCCGCTGGCGCCATAATCGGCTCCGACGCCGCCCAGACGCTCTCCGGCGCGGACGTCGCCCTGCGGGTGCGGCGGCCCACAGCCGCCGAATTGGCCGGCGCAAAACCCAACCTGGCCGTCTTCGCGATCATGGACCCATTCGGCAACGGCGCTGCGCTGGCGGATCTCGCTCGCAACGGCGCCATCGCCTTCGCCATGGAGTTGATGCCGCGCATTACCCGCGCCCAATCAATGGACGTTTTATCCTCGCAGGCCAATCTTGCCGGTTATCGCGCCGTGGTCGACGGGGCCGCCGAATATGGCCGATCCTTCCCAATGATGATGACCGCCGCCGGCACCGTGCCAGCGGCCAAAGTCTTTATCATGGGCGTTGGCGTCGCCGGCTTGCAGGCGATCGCAACAGCCCGGCGACTGGGCGCCATTGTGACCGCGACCGACGTGCGGCCGGCCACGAAGGAACAGGTTGAGTCGCTTGGCGCGAAATTTCTCGCCGTCGAGAACGAGGAGTTTCAGCAGGCCCAGACCGCCGGCGGCTACGCCAAGGAGATGTCCGCCGAATACCAGAAGGCGCAGGCTGAGCTGACGGCGTCGCATATCGCCAAGCAAGATATCGTCATCACCACCGCCTTGATACCCGGACGTCCTGCGCCGAAGTTGATCTCCACTGAGATGGTGCGCTCCATGCGTCCCGGTTCGGTGATCGTCGATCTCGCCGCCGAACGTGGCGGCAATTGCGAATTGACCCGACCAGGCGAAACCATTGTCGATGGCGGCGTCAGGATCGTTGGCGCGCTCAATCTCGCGGGACGAATGGCGCCGACGGCGTCGAATCTTTACGCCAAGAATCTGCTCGCCTTCATCGAGACGATGATCACGAAGGAGAGCAAGCAGTTCGTTATCAACTGGGACGACGAGCTTGTGAAGGCGACGGCGCTGACGCGCGACGGCGCCGTGATCGATCCACGTTTCGCACACTAACCAACCCGAGCGACGTTCAGCCAAAGGGAAGGCGCCACAGATGACCGACTCCACCCAGCAATTGCTCGAACAGGCGCATAACGCCGTCGAGGCGACTCGACGACTGGCCGATCAGGCGCAGCTTTATTCCGATCAAATCGCCCACACAGCTGCCGCAGCTACAGCGCACGGTCTGGGCGGCGGCGTCATCGATCCCTTCGTTTTTCGTCTCGCGATTTTCGCCCTGGCGGTGTTCGTCGGCTATTATGTCGTCTGGTCTGTTACGCCAGCGCTGCACACGCCGCTGATGTCGGTGACGAACGCCATTTCATCGGTCATCGTCGTCGGCGCGCTGCTCTCCACAGGCGTTGACGTCGCCACGGCGACCGATAGCGGAGCCGGCTGGGCGCGGTGGTTCGGGTTCATCGCATTGATCCTCGCATGCGTGAACATTTTTGGCGGCTTCCTCGTCACGCAGCGAATGCTCGCCATGTACAAGAAGAAAGGCTGATCGCCATGAGCGCGAATTTTGCAGCCATTCTCTACCTCGCCGCCGGCATTCTCTTTATCCTCGCCCTGCGGGGACTTTCGTCGCCGGCCACATCTCGCGACGGCAATCGCTATGGCATGATCGGCATGGCGCTCGCCGTGGCGACCACCCTGCTGCTGCACCTGCCGCCGATGTTCGGTTTTGTGCTGATCCTGCTCGGCGTCGCCATTGGCGGCGGCGCCGGCGCTTTCCTCGCCCAGCGCATCGAAATGACCAAGATGCCCGAGCTGGTGGCCTTTTTCCACTCGCTCGTCGGCCTTGCCGCCGTGCTGGTGGCGTCGAGCGCGTTTTTCGCGCCGCAGGCCTTCGGCATTGGCGCGCCCGGCGAGATCGAAGGCGGCAGTCTTGTGGAGATGTCGTTGGGCGCGGCGATCGGCGCGATCACCTTTACCGGCTCGATTATCGCCTTTCTGAAACTCTCCGAGCGCATGAGCGGTAAGCCGATCCTGCTGCCGGAGCGTCACACGATCAATATCGCGCTCGGCGTGGCGCTGGCGGTCCTGATCATGCTGTTCGTCGCGAGCGAAAGCGGCTGGTGGCTGTTGCTGCTCATCCTCGTCTCTTTCGTGCTCGGCGTCACGCTGATCATTCCGATTGGCGGCGCCGACATGCCGGTTGTTGTTTCCATGCTCAACTCCTACTCGGGCTGGGCGGCGGCGGGCATCGGCTTCACGCTCGGCAATCTGGCCCTGATCATTACCGGGGCGCTGGTCGGCTCCTCGGGCGCGATCCTGTCCTACATCATGTGCAAGGGCATGAACCGCAGCTTCATCTCGGTCATTCTCGGCGGCTTCGGCGGCGAGACGGCTGGCGGCGGCGGCGAGAAAGAGACCCGCAACGTCAAGCAGGGCTCGGCCGAAGACGCGGCCTACATCATGCAAAACGCCGGCAAGGTGATTATCGTGCCGGGTTACGGCATGGCCGTGGCGCAGGCGCAACATGCGCTCCGCGAAATGGCCGATCTGCTGAAAAAGGAAGGCGTCGAAGTCTCCTACGCCATTCATCCTGTCGCCGGACGCATGCCTGGCCACATGAACGTGCTGCTGGCCGAGGCCAATGTCCCATACGACGAAGTATTCGAACTTGAGGACATCAACTCCGAATTCGGACAGGCGGACGTGGCCTTCGTTATCGGCGCCAATGACGTGACCAACCCGGCGGCGAAAACCGACAAGAGTTCGGCCATCTATGGCATGCCGATTCTCGATGTCGAGAAAGCAAAGACGGTGCTCTTTCTCAAGCGCGGCATGGGATCGGGCTACGCCGGCGTCGAAAACGAACTGTTCTTTCGTCCCAACACGATGATGTTGTTCGGCGACGCGAAGAAGACCGTCGAGGCGATCGTCAAGGGACTCTCGCATTAAGACACTGCACAGCAAAAATTGCGACGAAGCCATATAAAAAACGCCCGGGGAAACCCGGGCGCTTTTTTTGTGGCTGCTCCGACTATCAGTCGAGGGTCAAGGGCGTCTGCCTGACCCAGTTTTTGATATCCGGGTATCCGCTCTCGCCGCCGGTCAGGGCGCTGGCGAAAATGCCCGGCTCACCCTTTTTCACGTCGCCCAGTTCATATTTGGCCGACATATAATAGGTCCGCTGCGGGAACGGATGGAACAGGAAGTAGGAATAGTTGTTCAGGTTGTCGACGCCAAAGTCGAAGGTGAAGTGGTCGTTATATTTATAGGCTGCCTTGATGTCGAAGACCAGAAAACCATCGAACGCCTGGTAAGTGTTGGTAGCGTAATCGTTATTCGAGAGCGTGGCGAACACCTTGCTCTGGTAGCGTCCCGCGAATGTGAAGGACCAGAATTTGTCGGGATGCCATGTCGCCAGATAGGTTCCGCGCCATTCCGGCACGTAGGGCATGCGCTTGCCCGAAACCGACCAGCACCATGAATCATAGTTGCCGGAGAGCGGATTGGCGATTGTCGTCGTCGGCGCCCATGTCGGATCAGAAATGATCCGGGAGTTCACCCAGGTCATGCTCGCCTGCATATCAAGGCCTTCCAGCATGACATTGTCCTTTTGCAAGGCGACTTCGACGCCGCTGTTGCGAATGCGATCAATATTGACGTTGGCGCTGGTCAAGAAGAAGGATGACCCCGGCGCCAGCGTCTGTTGCTGAACAATGGCGTCGCGCACTTCCTCATCAAACAGCGTCAGGCGCGCCGTTCCGCCCTCATTGCCGAGTTTGCGTTGCAGGTTAACTTCCTTGGTCAGGGCGACTTCCGGACGCAGGTTGGGGTTCGGATTGACGTTATTGCCGGAAGAAGTGTTAAAGCTCAGATTGTATAGCTCTTTCACGGTCGGGAAGCGGTTGGCCATGCCAATATTGCCGTTGACTGTCCACTTCTCATCAATTTTGTATTCGAGCGATCCTTTCGGCGACCAGCGTGTGCTGTATTTATTCGGTTGATAGGTTGGCATCGCCGCCGCGGCGGCGTTTCTGGGCGGGGTCCCTGCGTAGCCAAAGCCGGTCGGCGAAATTGTGCCGGGAATAGCCTGATTGAGACCGTTGGCGAGCCAATTCTCGGCGCGTAAGCCTGTGGTGAATTTTAGATCGGGCACGATGTCGAAAGCGTCCTGGAACCAGAGCGCCTTCGTGCGCGTCGTGCCCTGGGCGATCGTTTGAGCAAGTCCGTAAGCGGTCGACTCGCCGCCCGTCCAGCTATAGTTGAAATATGTCGGGTTGTTCAGCACGAATTGATCGCCGTGCAGACCAAAGCTGATGGCGTGATCCTTGAACAGGCCTTCCTGTGGTCGAAGGATTCCCTTGGCGTCCAGCAACGTCCAGTAGGTGCCGCCGTTTTTGATGGTGCGACCGAACTGGGTCCAGCCGCCGTAGGGATAGGCGCCGGACCAAGGGGTGTTCTGGTTCGATTGCAGATAGCTGAAGTTCGAGGCGGAGAGTTCGTAATCGAAGAGGCCATTGGTGTTCGATTTGATCGCGCCGGCGTTCGTCAGCATTTTTTCCTGAATACGATAGGCTCCTGATCCGAAAGCTTGGAGAGCCGCCGTTCCCATAGAGGGAGTCGGAGTTGTCGCGAGGGTGCGTCCCGGCCTGCCGCCAAAGTATGGGCCTTGCCCCTCGACGAGATAGTTCTGGATTTGCGAGGTGCCGTCGTTGGACCAGAAACCGAGGGTGTAGGTGGCGCGCGTCGTGGCGTTAACGTCGTAGGCGCCTTTGAATTTACCGTTCACCTGATCGTTGGAGAGATTGCCGGTCGCGCCGAGAACCGTAATGGGCTGATTAAATCGGCCGACATCGAACCATGCGCTGGGATAGGCTCCAAGGGCTCTGACCGACGCTGCGCTGTTGATGGCGTTCGTCACATAGGTCAGCGGCTGCTGGGAGCCGCGCTGCCAGTTGCCGGAGACGTTCCAGCTAAAGTCGCCGACTTTGTCGCCGATGAAGAACTGGGCGACATTATTCACGAACAGACGCTTGGTGCCGTAGAAGGAATAATCCTGATAGGTCGTAATGTTTTTCGCCGTCGCTGTCGGTTTCTCCGGCATACGGGTCGTGATCTTCAGCACGCCGCCCATCGAGTTGCCGGGGTATTCGGCGGAATAGGGGCCATAGAGAAAGTCGACGCGTTCGATTTCCTCGGGCGCGACGAGGCCCCAGCGCGGAGCGCCCTGGGTGTTGTCGTTGGCGATCAGCGCCGTCAACAGTAGATCATCGGCGTAAACAAGGCTGCGCGCCGAAGAGTTGACGCCCCAGGTGCGCGTTTGCAGCACCGCCTGCGTATCGCCGTTGTTCCGCTTGCGGACGAAAAGGCTCGGCATGTATTTTACCGAGTCTTCCGTATCCACGATATTGATCTTGGTTTCGATCTGCTTTCGCGTGATGCTGGCGACGGTGTTGGGCAGATGCCACTTCTCGACAAAGGCCGGTCGACCGTTCGGCAAGGTCGGCGACCAGATCGACTTTGGCGCGTCGGGGTCGAGTTTCTCGCCCAGCGTTTCCGCCGGCGCCGCCTGCACAGCATTACCGCTCCCGCCGCCTCCGCTTGAGGCGACGCGCGTTGGTGCTGTGGCGCGCGCATAGCCGGTTGGCTTGCCGCGCGGCGCGCGGGCGACGCGCTGGGCGTTTCCCGACCCGCCGACGTTGATGGTCGGCAGGGATTGCTGGGCGCTGGCCGTCTCCGGACAGAAAGAGAGAAAAATGAGGCTTATCGCGCCGGCGGAAACGCCGCGCAGGAGTTTTTCACGTGACATGTTCGTATTCCTTCATGCGCCTTTCGGCGCGACTGATCCATGCGCGTCGAAGTGCGCGCTCGCGTTTGGGGGATCAGGCGAAGGCAGGCGGTCCGCGCGCCGGAGCGCTGGGGTTCGGCGCAAACGCCGGAGCGGCTTCGCTGGAGAGATCGAAGGAAAGCTTCTGATAAATTTCGATGAACTGGGCCTCTGGCGCAACCCAGCCCACAGGATCCAGACCGACGCTCGTCTCGCAGAAGCCGCATGAAGCATGATCCCTGTGCGAAACAGGGAGATCTTCCGTGGCTAGAGCCTTGGAGGGATCTTTTTTCGCGGCGCTCTGTATCGGAACTATTTGCTCAGATCGAGCATGGGACCAGCGCTTCGCCAGCAGGGCTTGGGCTTTGCACCAGACGCCGACCGCAACCGAGCCGCTGCCGATCGTTGCGACGCCCGCCATGGGCGCGCCGATCTGCGTCAGCATCGTGACGCAAACGATCAGGAGGGCGAGCAATCTTCTGCGCATGATCTCAGAGCGAGTTGTTCCTTGGCTGGAAGCACATTGTGCCCAATGCCGGCGCGTTGAAAGGCCCTAGACGTGGGTCTAGTCTGAAAAAAAGCGCATGCGTCTTTTTTGTCACACTTTTGGTCTGGCTTTGCGCCTTCAGCGCGTTAACCATCTTTTCGATTTGCCGGCGGATCGCCCGCCGAAGGGCCAAATGTCGAAATATTCCAATATGGAGTGCGTTGTCAGAGCATAAAAATTCCGTTAAGATTTTTTTATGTCACAAATCCGCGCCATTTTGTTCAAGTTGCGTGCGACGATCGTTCTCGTCGCCGTGGCGGCGGTATTTACCGGCGGGTTGTTTTCGGCTCCGACCTCTGCGCGGGCGGGATCTGCGTCTTTTGGCTTCTCCGCGCCTTGCGATCACCATCCTTGGCTGGCTGTTAAAGCTGGCGCACCCGTCAAGCGGTTGAATGGCGCTGCTCCTTGTCCGGACTGCTGCCTGTTCGGCGGCGTCGGGGTGCTGGCTCTGCCCATTCGCGCGTCATATGTGTCGGAACCGCCTGCGGAGACAGGCTTGCAGGCCTTTTTCTTTGAGTCCGGCTCAGGCGCGACGGAATTACTTATACCGGGTGCGGCAAATGGGGCCAGAGCGCCGCCCGTCGTCATCTAGGCGACTGACATCGTCCGCGGCAATCTTCGGCAAGATCAGCGCGCGGCCTGAGGCCACCATCAAAACAATTCCACAAAGCGGCGCCTATAGGCGCGCGTCTGCAAGCTAAAACGAGTTATCTCATGGATCACACATCGCTTTCGCCCCTCGCCATGTTTCTCAACGCTGGCCCAGTCGGCAAATTCGTCATGGCGCTTCTTTTGATGGCCTCGGTCTGGACATGGGTTCTGATTGTCGAGGGCGTCGTCGCCGTCAACCGCATTGCCAAAGCCACGAAATCGGCGCGCGCCGGCGGCCCCGTCGATGTGCTGGAGCCTGTGGCGGAAGCTGGTCGCGAGGCCTATGCCCTTGATTTGCCCGACGAGTCGAATGGCGAAAAACGGGAGCGCATCGCAGAATACATGAGCCGCACCGCGCGGGAATTCCTGACGAAAGCCGAGGGCGGACTGCCGAACCTCGCGGTGATCTCCTCGGTCGCGCCCTTCATCGGCCTTTTCGGAACGGTTTGGGGCATCATGACCAGCTTCGCCGGCATCGCCCAATCGCAGGACACTAGCCTGGCCGTTGTCGCGCCCGGTATCGCCGAAGCCCTCGCCGCCACAGCATACGGTCTCGCCGCCGCTATACCGGCCTCGATCGGGTACAATCGCATCGGCGCCTCCTTCGCCAAACTGGGTCAGGAGGTCGCTCATTACATCGAGGATGAGGCCCTGCGCATGACCAGCGGCGCCGGCGCCAAGACTCGTTCGCAGAAGGAGGCCGCGTGATGGCGCTTCCCGCTCGCTTCAAAAAGAGCAACGATCTTTATCAGCCCCTCGCCGATATCAACGTGACGCCGCTCGTCGACGTCATGCTGGTGCTATTAATCATCTTCATGGTTACGGCGCCGCTGCTGGCGAAGGGCGTGAAGGTCAACCTGCCGCAAGCCAGCGCCGCCGCGCCGATCAATCAGAAAGATCCGATCGTCGTCACGGTCGGTAAGGACGGCAAGGTGTCGCTGGGCGCAGACGAGGTCTCGCCTGAATCCCTGATCGACGGGATTCACGCCATGATGGGCGGCGACAACAGCCGTGTCGTGCATGTGCGTGGCGACACCGAGGCGGCCTATGGCGATGTCGTGTCGATGATGGATCGTCTCGCCACCAACGGCATCACTCACATCGCCATCATGACCAACTCGCGGAGCAAAACCGGCGGGATTAAATCGGGGGGAGGGGCGAAATGACCGACATCGCCGCGAACCCCTCCTTGTCCCGCGGCGTGACGCAACGACAGACCGAGCCGCCCGCCGGACCGCCGCCGATTGTTTCGGGGCGGCTGCGCGCCGTCACCTACACCCTCGTTGTGCTTGCGCATGTCGCCGTTTTTGGCGCTTTTCTAAAATGGGCCAAGCCCGACGTGATCGCGCTCGACTCGCTCACCATGGATCTTGTTCAGGAAGGCGACTTCTTCGAGGCCGAAGAAGTCGCCGCCGCAGAGGACACGCCGCCGCCGGAAGTCGTCGAGGAGCCAGAACTGGCTTTGCCGCCGCCGGAGGTGATGTCGCCCGACGCGCCGCAATTGCCGTCCATGCAAAAGGAAGAACAGGTCAAGAAAAAGGAAGAGCGCAAGGAAGTCAAAAACGCACAGCAGGCGCGCGAGGCTCAGGCCAAGCGACACGCCGGCGCCCCCGACGGACATTCGCAGGGCTCCGGGGTTTCGCAATCGGCTTGTCTGGCGCATGTCGCCGCCGATCTGCGTCGCCACACGCCAGGCGCGACGAACCTTGGACCCGGCCATGCGACCGTCTCGTTCCATGTCAATCCCGGCGGTGGATTGTCGGGGGTGTCGGCGTCGGGTTCAACGCCGGCCCACGCCGCTTTGGCGCGCCGGATCGTGTCCTCGTCACGTGGCTCATCCGGGTGTGGTTCCGCTTTCGTGAGCCAGAGCTTCTCCTTCCATTAAACGCGCGCGCCGGCGACACGATTGTCCCCGGCGCGTTCATCTGTACCCCATCGTTGTGGAGAAGAGAGAATGGCGTTGCCCATGCGACTGGCGTTATGCGTAACAGTTTTGGCCTGCGCCGACATCGCCGGCGCCCAGACACGAAACCCTGCGCCAGTTGTCGGAACGCAGCCCGCCGTATCGGCTCCCGTCATGTCAGAGAGCAAGTTTCTCAGCGCCCTCTACAGCGAAATCGAGAAACATACCCCGGCGGAGAATACGCTTGGCGACGGAGAAGTGACGGCGAGCTTTCACGTCAATGCGTCAGGTCGGATCGACAAGGTCGTGATCGATAAATCCTCCAGTCCGGCTCATGCCGATGCCGTGAAGCAAATTCTCGGCGCTGTGGCGGCGCCGCCGCCGCCCGGCGGCTCGATGGACGTGGGCCAGACATTCAAATTCCATAAGCCGGAGCCAGAAGAGCTTGCGCCTGCATCGCCGCCGGTCACTACGCCGGCCGCATCCGCCGTAGCGCCAAAACCCGCGCCAGCTCAACCAGCTCGTCCCTAGCTGAAAAAACGGGCGCAAGGAGACGACGACATGAGGCGCATGACACATCTTGGTATTCTTGTTGTCGCCGCTATGCTCGGCGCGCGCGGCGGGTCGGCAGAGGAACATGCCACGTCGACGACGACTGAAGGCGCCGCCAAGCCGGCGATGAAGCACGTCGCGCCCGCCTGTTCCGACGCGCGGCCAGAATGCGCGATGACTGTGTTTCCGGCCTTCGATAAAAAAGGTCGGTTATGGGTCGCTTTCTCCGTCGGCAAAACGGTTTATGCGGCGTCCTCCGCCAATGGCGGCAAGAGTTTTATGCCGCCTGTTGAGATCGCAACTGTCGCAGAGACGGGTGTGATCGATTCGCATGGCGATGCGCGCCCCAAGATTGTTGCGCTCGATGATGACGCCTTGCTGGTTAGTTACACGACACGGCCCGACAAACAAATGATCGGAACGATCTTCACGGCGCGATCGACCAATGGCGGTAAAAGTTTCTCGTCGCCCCGGGCCATGCTGACGGACGGCGGCCAGCGTTTCGACGCCTGGGTGGTTTCCCCCAGGGGTCGCATTTATGCGGGGTGGCTCGACAAGACCCATGCGCAGCAAGCCAAGGCGGAAGGACGTGATTTCGCCGGCAGCGGCGTCGCCTTTGGCTGGTCGGACGATGGCGGTGCGACGTTCAAGGGTAAATCGATCCTCATGGATCATGCCTGCGAATGCTGCAAAATGTCCGCCGCCCTGGATCGGGACGGTCAGCCTGTCTATGCCTGGCGTCAGGTGTTCGAAGGCGGCGTGCGCGATCACTATGCAGCAAAACTTTCCGCTGACGGCGCGTCGCTCTCGGGCGGTCGCGTCAGCGATGACAATTGGGCGATCAATTCCTGTCCCCATCAGGGCCCCGCGTTAGTCATCGACAACGCCGGAGTTTGGCATGTCGCCTGGTTCACCAGGGGTAAAAACCGACAGGGTCTATTCTATGCAGCGAGCCGGGATGGCGGCAAAACCTTCTCTGCTCCGGAAAAAATCGGCGATGACGGACATGCGCCGGCCTTTGCGGCGCTGCTCGCTGTGAAGGGCCGTCTTTATCGCGTCTGGAAAGAGTTTGACGGAACCACGACGAGCGTTCCGGTGCAGATGTCGCATGATGGCGGTAAGAGCTGGAGCGCGCCGCATGTTTTGGCGACCGCCGCCGACGCGTCCGACAATCCTCAACTCGTCGCCAACAAGGGCGCCGGCTATCTCTCATGGGTTTCCCACAAGGAGGGTTATCGTCTGATCCCCCTGCCCCGGGACGAAAAGAGCGCGTCGACAAGATGAGCAAATGGCGATTGATGAGGCGATTCGGCTGCAGCGCATTGGCTGTTCTTTTGTTCTGCGGCCTTGCGCAGGCGCTGGACTTCAAACCCTATGGGCGCGGTGACTTTGAGATTCTACTCAAGACACGCGCCGGACGGCCCCTGATCATACATTATTGGTCTGTGACTTGTCCGGCCTGTGTCGCAGAACTGTCCCAATGGGCGGCGCTGATCGGCGCGCGCAAGGACATCGACATCGTCTTCGTCGACACAGACGATCTGGAGGAGCGCGATCGCGCCGCAATGCGGCTGGAGAAAGCGGCATTGGCTGGAGCCGTCCATTACGCTTTCGCCGACAGTTTCGCCGAGAAGCTCTATTTCGAAGTTGATCACGACTGGCGCGGAGAGCTGCCCTTCACCGTTTTGGTTGCGCAGGACGGCTCTCGCAAGACTATCGCCGGCGGACTCGACGATCCAGACATGGTCGATTGGTTGAAAAGCAAAGCAACAAAATAGGTTCTGTCACGCGCGGGGTCTTGCGTCGAACTTGGCCGGACGCGTCAGGCGGCTTTTTCGCCGCCCAACTGAGCCGCCGCTCGTCCAGTCTGAACGGCGAGAATCTCCTCAATGGGCTGCTTCTCGTATTCGGACACGATCATGCCGAGCACAACAAGCAGGTCAGCGGCCAGCGGCCGCGACTGCAGCCGTAAAGCCTCGTGAATGTCCTGGATTAAAATCTGACACAGGTCTTCGCGCGTCGAGCCGCCGCAGGCGCGTAAGTATGTGACATAAAGCATGTCGTGGCGTCGCGATCGAGGAGGGAGGGGGATCTCATCGTTCATGCCTGATTGCGCGATTGCGCATGAGCTGGGAGAAAAGTCTGCGGCTTTCATGTCAGATGCGCCTATTCCGGATATGTTGAAATTTCGAAAACTTGTGCGTCTTTCTCCCGCGCGTAGAAACCCCTCGATCGCATTGTTTCGGCGAGTTGCTACGGCCGAGGCTGAAGCAATCGGAATGATAAAATTGACTACGGTCAATTTTCCGCCAAAACACCTTATTGTTCGAAGCAATAAGGGCGCCAACTCTCTGCCGTAAGAAAGAGGCGCGTCTGACTTCAAAGCCCCGCCCCCTTATCTCGCTAACGACTGGTCAACGACTTGCGCCCCGCGATCCGCTATCGTCTGCTCCATGGAGGACAACATGTCGGATCATCTTCAGGTTTGGCGCCAGGGGCGCCTCGGCCGCATTCGGCTGAACCGGCCAGATGCGCTGAACGCCCTGACACTCGACATGCTGCACACCTTCCATCATGCGCTCGACGATTATATTGCCGATCCGGATGTTGTCGCGATCTATGTCGATGGCGCTGGCGCGCGCGGGTTGTGCGCCGGTGGAGATATTCGGGCGCTCTATGAAAAACGCGCGAGCGCGCCCGATTTTTACAAAAGGTTCTGGCGCGTCGAATATCCATTGAACGCCCGCATCGCGGCTATGCCAAAACCCTATGTCGTCCTGATGGATGGACTCGTTATGGGGGGCGGTGTTGGCGTTTCTGCGCATGGCAGTCATCGTCTTGTGACGGCGCGCACCCGTTTCTCGATGCCGGAGACGCAGATCGGTTTCCTGCCCGATACGGGCGGCTCCTGGCTGCTCGGTCGGCGCGGCGCGGCCGGCGCTTATCTCGCTTTAACTGGCGCGTCCGTTGGCGCTGGCGATTTATTGAGCCTTTCTCTCGCAGATTATTGCGTCAATCCGGATCGGATGGCGGATGTGGAACAACGACTGTCACATGCCAGAGACATAGATGAGATCAATGCGATCCTCGAAAGCGCCTCCACGCCAGCGCCACCCGAGACACTAGCTGCGCATGAGCGCCTTCTCTCGCGTGTGTTTGACAGCGATAGCCTCGAAGACAGCATGGAAGCGTTGCAGGAGGGCGGAGACGCTTTCGCGCAAGAAACTCTTGCGCATCTTCACCGCGCGTCTCCGACCAGTCTGAAGCTAACCCACCGACTGTTGACGCGGGCGCAGGGCGCAACGCGTCTTGAAGATGCGTTGATTTACGAATATCGGGCTGCTTGCACTCTGTTAAATGGACATGATCTCTATGAGGGCATTCGCGCAGCAATTATCGACCGCGATAAAAATCCGCACTGGTCGCCGAATGCTCTGGCTGCGGTCGATGATAGATCTATTGACCTGCTTTTGCGAGGAACTGACGACCCGGACCCGGTCTTTCCTTGAGCGATTAATCTATAATGGATTTGCTCAGCTGGACTTTTTGCGCCCCAGTTGATGCTCCAGCGCCACGATGCGCGGCGTCGTGCGCAGGATGGTGTCTGGATTTAGGCTGATTGAATCGATGCCGAGGCGCACAAGAAACTCGGCCATCTCGGGATAATCCGATGGCGCCTGACCGCAGATGCCGATGTGGCGACCATTACGTTTCGCGCCCTCTATGGCCAGTTTGATCATGGCTTTGACGCCATTGTCGCGCTCGTCAAAATCGAAAGCGACAATTTCCGAGTCGCGGTCTACGCCCAGAGTTAATTGCGTTAGATCATTTGAGCCGATGGAAAAACCGTCAAAATAGCTGGCGAATTCATCGATCAAAATCACATTATTGGGAATCTCGCACATGACATAGATTTCGAGCCCGTGTTCGCCGCGGGCCAGGCCCAGCTCCCGCATATAGGCGATCACGCGCTCTGCTTCATCAATACGACGACAGAAGGGAATCATCAGTTTAACGTTGAGCAGGCCCAGATCTTCGCGCACGCGTTTCATTGCCGCACATTCCAGCGCGAAGCCCTCGCGATAGGCAGGATGCGTGTATCTTGACGCTCCCCGAAAACCGATCATCGGATTTTCTTCGTCAGCTTCAAATACGCGCCCACCCAAAAGACTCGCATACTCATTACTCTTGAAGTCTGACATACGGACAATGACTGGCTTGGGATAAAAAGCGGCGGCGATGGTTGCGACGCCTTCCGACAGACGTTCGATAAAAAAATCCGATGGACTGTGGTATTGCGCCGTCAGGCGTTCGATAGTGATGCGTTCTGCGTCATTCAGACGCTCGGGATGCGCAAGGGCCATGGGATGAGCCTTGATCGACTCGGCGATGATGAACTCCATACGCGCCAGACCGACGCCGTCGCAGGGCAGTGCGGCGAGGCTGAAGGCGATATCGGGATTTCCGACATTCATCATCACATGAGTCGCCGGTCTGGGAAGATCGACGAGGCTGGTTTTCCGCGTCTCGAATTCGATATCACCGGCGTAGACCCGGCCCACATCTCCCTCGGCGCAACTCACCGAGATCATCTCCCCGGTTTCGATTACACGGGTCGCTTTGTCGGCGCCGACAATAGCGGGAATGCCCAGTTCGCGTGCGACAATCGCGGCGTGACAGGTGCGACCGCCGCGATTGGTGACGATGGCTGTGGCCGCTTTCATAACCGTCCCCCAATCGGGGGAGGTGGTGTCGGCGACCAGAATCTCACCCGCAATGAAGCTCGACAATTCGCCGACATGTTCGACCACGCGCGCACGACCGCTCACCACCTTTTCGCCGACGGCGCGACCCTCGACCTTAATCGGTCCATGTTTGCCGATCCGATATTCCTCAACAATGTTGCGATCGCGCCGCGAGGCGACTGTTTCGGGCCGCGCCTGCACGATGTAAAGTTGGCCGTCGACGCCGTCCTTGGCCCATTCGATGTCCATGGGGCGATGCGCCCCGGCCTTGGCGCTATAATGCTCTTCAATAGCGATCGCCTGTCCGGCGAGCGTCAAGGCCTCGTCATCTGTGATGCAATATTTCTCACGCTCTTTTTGATCGGTGGGAATATTGCGCGTTGTCTCACGACCCTTGTCGGCGAAGATCATCTTGATCTTCTTGGCGCCAAGCGTCCGTTTCAATACGCCGCGCTTGCCCTGACGAAAGGTTGGTTTGAAGACGTAGAATTCGTCTGGATCGACCGCCCCCTGCACAACATTCTCGCCCAGACCATAGGCCCCGGTCAGAAATACGACGTTCTCGAAACCGGTTTCGGTGTCGATGGTGAAGATCACGCCGGAGGCGGCGAGATCTGATCGCGCCATTTTCATGACCGTGACAGAATTGAACACTTTGAAATGATCGAAGCCATTATCGATCCGGTAGCGAATGGCGCGATCAGTGAACAGACTGGCGAAGCAATGACGCACGGCGTCGAGCACGGCGGTTTCTCCGCGAATATTCAGGTATGTGTCGTGCTGCCCGGCGAAACTGGCGCTCGGCAAATCCTCCGCCGTCGCCGAGGAGCGCACGGCGACGGTGAGCGTATCGCCATATTCGGCGGTGAGTTTCGCCAGAGCGGCGAGAATATCGGTCTCGACAGCCGTCGGCGGCGTCGCGGCATAAACAATCTCGCGGGCGCGCGCCGCGCGACGGGCGAGGTCCTCGACATTATCGGGATCGAGCCCATCCAGCGCCGCATGGAGCGCAGTCCAGGCGCCCGCCGCGTCGAGCGTCTCACGATAGGCTTCGGCGGTCACGGCAAAACCATTTGGCACGCGAATGCCGCGCGGCGTCAGCTCCTGATACATTTCGCCAAGCGAGGCGTTCTTGCCGCCCACCAGCGGCACATCGCCAATACCGATTTCCGAGAAGAAACGAATATAACTTCCGTTCGTCGCTTCAATTTGCTTCGCGGAAAGGATCTTTGCCCCGGTCATTTCATTCCCTTGGTCATCGGATCATATGCGCCGTTACAGCGTTATAAAGCGACCTGACTGCAGGGGGCTACGTGAAAATGTCGGATATCGATGTTTTCCGAAAAGTAGCCGTGAGACATTTCGACGCGTTAGATTAACGGGTCCGACCTGGACTCAACGATCACGCCCTCATCGCCCCGGAGCGTGAGCGCCCCGTCGATTTTTTCATCTATCCGGTCGCCATGCGTCGAAAGCAGGAGGCGACCGACGCCTGGCAGCGGAACATGAATGGCTTCGCCCTCCAAATTCAGGGCGACGAACAGGCGTTCGCCCTCTTGCCGGCGCTCATATGCCAGCGTCTGTCCCGGCGCAGGCAGACGAGACCAGATGCCGGCCTGCAAGGCTATGTGATGACGTCGTAACGTCAGCAGGTTTTTGTAAAGGACAAGAATCGAGCCGGAGGCATTACGCATCGTTGCGACATTCCGGATGACATGATCTTCCGTCAGCGGCAGCCAGGGTTCATGGCTCGAAAAGCCGGCATATTGTGTCTCATCCCATTGCATCGGCGTACGCGCCGGATCGCGACTGAGCTTGAAAGCGGGTTCGTTCAGTCCCCATGGATCGCATTGACGCTCTGGCGGGATAAGAACGTCGCCGATGCCAATCTCATCGCCGTAATAGAGCGTCGGCGTGCCAGGCAATGTCAGCAGGAGCATTGCAGCGATACGCGCCTGCGCCTCGCCCAATCGACCGGCAAGCCGGCGTTGATCATGATTGCCGAGGACCCAGCTGGGTTGCGCGCCTTCAGGCAACGCGGCGTCGTAACGTGCGATGAGATCGCCTATCGCGTGAGCCCGCCAGGGCGTCTGGAGCAGGTGAAAATTAAATGGGAAATGTAGACCTTTATGCCGGGGTCCATAATATGCGACGAGTTGATCAATCGGCAGGTAGACTTCTCCAATCAGAAGGCGATCAGGGAAGGAGTCGACAACACGTCGCATATCGGCAATGACCCTATGCACCTCGAAACGATTGGCGGAGTAAAGTTGTGTCAGTCGTGTAATATCAGGGCCGTCTCCGGTCCAATCCGAATTAGGCGGATTATCGCGAAACGCATCGTCCTTGATCAGATGTGAAACGACATCGACGCGAAAACCATCGACGCCCCGACGCAGCCAGAATTGCATGATCTCATGCATCGCCTTGCGCACCTGTGGATTGCGCCAGTTGAGATCGGGCTGTTCGCGCAGAAAGGCGTGATAATAATATTGCCCAGTCGCCTCATCCCATGTCCAGCCGGAGCCGCCGAAATGGCTGAGCCAATTATTGGGCGGTCCGCCATCCGGCGCCGGATCGCGCCAGAGATACCAGTCACGCCTGGAATTGTCGCGGCTACGACGGCTTTCGAGAAACCACGGATGTTGATCGGAGGTGTGATTGGGCACGAAGTCAGTAATGAGCCTCATTCCGCGTTGATGCGTCTCGGCCAGCAGTCGGTCGAAATCTTTCAACGATCCAAATATCGGATCGACAGCGCAATAATCTGCGACATCATAACCGAAGTCCTTCATTGGCGAGGGATAGAAGGGGGATAGCCATAAGGCGTCGACCCCGAGCCAATCAAGATAATCAAGGCGCTGACGTATTCCCTCCAAATCGCCGACGCCGTCGCCCGTAGCGTCCTGAAAAGAGCGTGGGTAAATTTGATAGATCGCGCCGCGACGCCACCATTCCCTTGACATCTATGGCTCCGCTATACGGCGATCCTTCGGGCGGCGAGCGTCAGACTGACGCGCAACAATTCCTGGGGTGTGGCGCTGAAGCCGACGAAAAGATCGAAGACGCCGGGTTCGACTGTCGGTTTCAGATCGACGCCGGGGAAGACGAAATCATCAACCCCGAGCATCAGGGAAATGGTTTTGCGTTCACCCGGCGCGAGATCGATTTGCCGCCAGTGTTTCAGCTCCATCACGGGCCGCACAACGCTGGCGACACGGTCATGGATGAAAAAGAAAACCGTTTCACGACGGGCGACGTTCCCTGAACAGACAACATCGACTGAGATCTCGATGCGTTCATCAATGAAGAAGGTCTCCTTGCCGACGCGGAAATTTTCCAGCGACGCCTGCCCATAGGAAAGGCCATGGCCAAAGGAAAACAGCGGCGTGACGGGCGAATCGAGATATTTGCTGGTGAAGGGATTGGTCTCGTCCGGCGGGCGCCCCGAAGAGCATTGCGCATAGAAAATCGGGATCTGGCCTGTCACACGCGGCCAGGTGATTGGGAGACGCGCACTCGGATTAACGGCGCCGGTCAGCACATCGGCGATGGCGTGGCCGGCCATCTCGCCCAGAAACCAGGTCGCGACAATCGCGCCGGCATGTTCGGCCAGATCGCCAATCATTATCGGCCGACCGCTGGTGAGCAGGATCACGCTGGGCGTTCCTGTTGCGATCACGGCTTCGGCCAGTTGCTTTTGTGCGCCCGGCAGATCGGGCGCGGCGCGACAGGCGGCCTCGCCGCTCATATAGGCGGCTTCGCCCAGACATAGCAGCGCCAGTTCGGCGTTGCGCGCCAGTTCGCAGGCCCCGACAATGCCTGCGCCGTCGTCCCGGACCAGACCGACGCCCTCGGCGTAAACGATGTCGCAGTCAGGCAGCGCCGATGTTAGTCCCTCGAAAATCGTGACGCTTTGCTCGGCGCGTCCGGCGGCGGACCACGGGCCCAGCATCTCCATGCGCGCCTGTGCGAGCGGGCCGATCACCGCGATTCGGCGAATATGTTTGCCGATCGGCAGAATGTCGTGATTGGTCAAGAGCACGATCGAACGTCCCGCGCTTTCACGGGCCAGTTCTCCCGAAGCTTGCGCCTGTGCAGCATCGGAGTCGACAAGTCGATAGGGGTCGTCGAAGAGACCCAGACGCTCCTTGAGAGCCAGAACGCGCCGTACGGCTGCGTCGATGGTCTCTTCTTTCACCAGACCGCGCGCCAGCGCCTCGGGTAAATTCTCCAGATAGACGCCGCTGACCATATCCATATCGACGCCGGCGTTGAGCGCCAGCGCCGCCGCCTCGGCGCGGTCGCTGGCGACGCCGTGATCGATCAACTCCTGTATCGCGGTGTAGTCGCTTAATACAACGCCGTCGAAACCAAGTTCAGTGCGCAAGTAATCGCGCAGCAAGGCGACATGCGCCGTCATCGGCAGGCCGTCGAGGCTATTGAACGCCGGCATGATCGCCGCACAGCCTGCAACAACGGCGGCGTGAAATGGCGGCAGGTAGATTTCGCATAACTGCCGTGGCGAAATATCCGCCGGTGCATAATCGCGTCCGGCGGTTGCCGCGCCTCCGCCGCAGAAATGTTTTGCCGTGGAGGCGAGTGCGCCGGGCCGTTGCAGATCATCGCCCTGAAAGCCACGAACCTTTGCTTGCGCGAAAATTGATGCGACATGTGGATCTTCGCCTGGACCCTCGACAAGACGTCCCCAGCGCGGATCGCGCGAAACATCGAGCATGGGCGCAAAGGTGAGCTGGACGCCGTCCTCCCCGGCCTCCCGCGCGGCGGCGCGGGCCGTGCGGGTCCATAAATCTGGATCAAATGCGCCGGCTTCGGCGAGCGGGACGGGAAAAATTGTGCTGTGGCCATGCAACACATCGAGGCCAAAGAGCAGCGGAATACGCAGCCGGCTTTCCTCCATAGCTACACGCTGTGTCGCAGACGTCGCTTCGCGACCCCAAAGATTGAAAACCCCGCCGATCTTGCCGGCGCGAATGCCGGCGTCGATATCACTGACGGCGGCGGGACCGGTGATCGCCCGGTCGGCGGCGACAAGATTGAGCTGCCCCAGTTTTTCGGTCAGCGTCATCGTCTTTAGCAGCGCGTCGATACGGCTCATCTCGCGAGACTAGCGCGCTTTTCCGGCGCATGAAATGATGCTGAGTCAAAAATCGCTTCGGCCGACTGCCGACAAGAGGACGCCAGATCGAGAAAGATATGGATGGCAATGTCACGCCTCCGACCAGGGAGGAAAATGTCCTGTCGCTGGCCGGCGTTGTCCTGGCTGCAATGAGTCGTAGCCCGCAGGGCCTCAGGCTGGGCTTGCTTGCCCTCGCGCTTGTGCTCGTCATTGCGGCGACGGCATGGGGGCAAATTCGCCTCAACGCATGGAACCAGCCATTTTATGACGCACTGGCGCAAAAGGATTTAACCGGGGTTATCTTGCAATTGAAAGTCTATGTCGCCATCGCCGCCGGGTTGCTGATCCTTAATGTTTCGCAGACATGGCTGTCGCAGACAATGAAACTGAGATTGCGCGAGGCGCTGACGCGCGATCTTTTTCATCAATGGCTGGCGCCCAAACGCGCGGTCCTGCTTGCCCAGGCGGGCGAGATCGGCGTTAATCCTGATCAACGGATTCATGCCGATGCCCAGCATTTGGCCGATCTTTCCACCGATCTGGGCGTTGGTCTCGCTCAAGCCAGTCTGTTGCTGGCGAGTTTCATCGGCGTGTTATGGGTGTTGTCGACTGGCGTCGTTTTCGATTTGGCAGGGGTGCATGTCGATGTTCCCGGCTATATGGTGTGGTGCGCGCTGATCTATGCGCTAATCGGCTCGCTGGCGAGCTGGTGGGTGGGCCGTCCGCTGATGGCGCTAGGCGCAGAACGCTATGGACGCGAGTCGGACGTGCGTTTCGCGCTGGTGGATGTCAGCGAACATAGCGAGCCCATCGCCCTGATGGGCGCCGAGGCGCGCGAGGAGCAACGTCTCTCCGGCGCCTTCGATGCGCTCGTCGCCATCCTGCGTAAACTTGTTGGCGCAACGACCAATCTAACATGGGTGACCGCGGGTTATGGCTGGTTCGCCATTGTGGCGCCGGTGCTCGTTGCGGCGCCGGCCTATCTCTATGGCCAGTTAAGTTTCGGCGGCCTCCTCATGGCGGCTGGAGCCTTCACGCAGGCGCAGCAATCGCTGCGCTGGTTCGTCGATAACGCCGGAGTCATCGCCGACTGGCGCGCGACGCTGGCGCGCGTCGGCCTTTTCCGTCGCGCGCTGCTGGAACAGGCTGCGCTTGAGAGGGAGCTGAATGCGCCTGGCGCCGCACACGCGCATATCGCTCGTCTCGTCGAGGAGCGAAACAGTTTCCTCCTGCAGGATGTCGCGCTGGCCTTGCCGTCGCGCCAGACCCGGCTGAATGAGTCCCCCATCGAGATCGGTCCGGGCGCGCGCGTTCATATCGTTGGCGAACATGGCTGTGGCAAAACTTTGTTGTTTCGTGCGCTGGCGGGTCTGTGGCGATCCGGCAGGGGGCGTATTTTGATGCCTTCGGAGACGCGCATCGCCTTCATGCCCAAACGCGCTTATATTCCCGATCTCAGTTTGCGTGAAATTCTTGCCTATCCGGCGCCGGCGTCGACCTTCAGAGATCATGAGATGAACGCCGCGCTTGCGCGCTTCGATCTCGGCTATCTTTCCACCGCGCTGGATCGCGCCGGCGGATGGGATCGTGAACTCGCCGATCCGGAACGACAGGCCATCGCTTTTGCCAGGCTTTTGCTGCGCCGGCCGGATTTTGTTGTTATCGACGAAGCGATCGACGCTCTTGCGCCCGAAACCAAAGCGCTTGTCGCAGATATGTTCAATCGCGAGCTGAAATCCTCGGCGCTGATTTATATCTCCGGCCCGCGCGACGCCGATCCGTTGTTTGCTCGCAGCTATCGTCTAGAAACCGTTCAGACCGCACAGACTTGATTTTATCGCGAGCGAAAAAGATCAAAATCCAAACGCCGCATCGAAAGAACGACGCGGCGTTGTGTGTCCTGGCGCAGATTGCAGGCCGACGGGGATTTACATCGCTTGCATCGCTTCCGGCTTGCCGCGGCCGCGTTTGACGATCAGCTTGTTCAGCGCCGAGACATAGGCGCGAGCCGAGGCCACCAGCGTATCCGGATCGGCGCCGCGACCGGTGACGGATTTTCCGTCTTCGCTCAGCCTCACGGAGACTTCCGCCTGCGCGTCGGTGCCCTCGGTCACGGCGTGAACCTGAAACAACTCCAGCGTCGCCTCATGTGGCGCCAGCGCCTTGATGGCGTTGAAGATCGCATCGACAGGACCATTGCCGGTCGCCTGATGGGTCACTTTCTCGCCATCAATGTCGAGCGTCAGGGCCGCCGATTGCGGGCCTTGCGTACCGGCCATCACCATCAGCGCCAGCACCTTGATGTGATCGTGGGCGTTGACGATTTCGTCGTCGACAAGTGCGGCGAGATCTTCGTCGTAGACGAACTTCTTGCGGTCGGCCAAATCCTTGAAACGATTGAAGGCGTCTTCGAGCGCGTTTTCGCCGAGATCATAGCCCAACTCCTTGAGCTTTTCGCGGAAGGCGTGACGACCGGAATGCTTGCCCATCACCAGCGAGGTCTTGGAGACGCCTACGCTCTCCGGCGTCATGATCTCGTAGGTAAAGGCGTTCTTCAGCATGCCGTCCTGATGAATGCCGCTCTCGTGCGCGAAAGCGTTCCGGCCGACAATCGCTTTGTTGTACTGTACCGGGAAGGAGGTCACCGCCGAGACGAGTTTGGAGGCGCGGGTCAGCAGTCTGGCGTCGATATTGGTGTGATAGGGCAGCGCGTCATGGCGCGTTTTCATCGCCATCACGACCTCTTCCAGCGCGGCGTTGCCGGCGCGTTCGCCAATGCCGTTGATCGTGCATTCGATCTGCCGGGCGCCGCCACGCACGCCAGCCAGCGAATTCGCCGCCGCGAGGCCGAGATCGTCGTGACAATGCACCGAAAAGATCGCTTTGTCGGAATTCGGCACGCGTTCGCGTACGGTGCGAAACAGCGCTTCATATTCCGACGGCGTGATATAGCCGACCGTGTCGGGAATATTGATCGTCGTCGCGCCGGCGTTGATGGCGATCTCGACGCAGCGACACAGAAAATCCATTTCCGTGCGTGTGCCGTCCTCTGCTGACCATTCGATATCGGCGACGAGATTGCGCGCCCGCGAGACTGACGAGGCGATCAACTCCAGCACCCGTTCTGGCTCCATCTGAAGCTTGTATTTCATGTGGACCGGCGAGGTCGAGATGAAAGTGTGGATGCGGGGCCGTTGCGCCGCGCGCAGCGCCTCGGCGCAGCGGTCGATGTCTTTATCCGAGGCGCGGGCCAGTCCTGCCACCGAGGCGTTTTTTACACGACGCGCCACTTCGCTGACGCTCTCGAAATCGCCGATGCTGGCGATCGGGAAGCCGGCCTCGATAATGTCGACGCCCAGATGATCGAGCAGATCGGCGACTTCGAGCTTCTCCTCGAAGGTCATCGAGGCGCCAGGCGACTGCTCGCCGTCGCGCAGGGTCGTGTCGAAAATCAGAACGCGCTCGCCGGTCTGCGCGTGAGGGGACGTGTCTTTGTTCATATTGAGTTCCCGAAATCCGCCGCCCCTCGAGGGGACTTGTCTTCGCCTGCGTTTAACCCCTGACGGCCTGGGCGCAAGCCCGGCGGGCGGTCAGGGGCGGGGAAGCAGCGGCAGGCGCGCAGGCGTTCTCTGGCGGGGAAGGCGCAGGAGCGTCTTTCCCTCCAAGCTTGGTCCAGAGCTGACAGCGCTGTGTGCCAAATTCCTCGCCCGCGTGAGCAGCCTTAATACCAGATATCTAAAAACCATAGGCAAACCGGGCCGCGCTGGCAAGCGAGGCGAGCGAATGCCGGCGCTTACTCATGGAGGATTGGCGCCATTGAAAGTCCCTCGCCAAATCTCTTGCCGAAACTGCACGAGCAGTTCTAACATTGTCGCCATGGTCAAGAGTTCCGTCTCCATCCGTCATGCGTCGCCCGGCGACGCCGAGGATATCGCCCTCGTCCATGACATCTCGTGGCGGGACGCCTATCGCGGCGTCATTCCCGGCGTTGAGCTGGAGCGGATGATCGCCCGGCGCGGGCCGAACTGGTGGCGCGCCGCCATTTTGCGCGGCACCGGGCTACTGGCGCTCGAATTCGACGCGCGCATCGTCGGCTATGCGACTTTTGGCCGGAACCGCGTGCCGTCCATGCCCTATTCCGGCGAGATTTTCGAACTGTATCTGTTGCCCGAGCATCAGGGCCTTGGCCTCGGCCGGCGGCTGTTCAACGTCGCGCGCCGCGAACTCGCTGAACACGGATATCTCTCGACCATCGTCTGGGCGCTGGCCGATAACGACAAGGCGCTTGCCTTCTATGGCCGTCTCGGCGGCCAGACGGTGCGCCGCGCCGAGGAGCGTTTCGGCGCCGATGTCCTGACCCGCGTCGCTTTCGGCTTCGTTTCCGCGCCGGCGATCTAGCCGGAACGCTCGACACGCTCCGCTTATTGCCCCTTGAGCCGCGCCAGCAGCGACTTGCTGGCGTAGCCGTCGGCCGGCTGAACGCCGGCGGCCAGTTGCCAGGCGTGAATGGCGTTGCGGCTGGAGCGGCCGAGCTTGCCGTCGATGCCGCCGCGATAGACGCCCGCGCGCGAAAGCAGCTGTTGCATCTCCTTCACCTCGGCGGTCGAGAGCGGCGCGGTTTTCGGCCAGGGGGCGATGGGAATCTCGCGCCCGGCGATGCGCTCGGCCAGCACCGCGACCGACATCGCATAGGCGTCGGAGGTGTTGTATTGCCGGATGACCTCGAAATTGTCGCTGATCAGAAAGGCTGGCCCCTGCGCGCCGGTCGGCAGGTAGAGGCTAGCGGCGCCGCTCGCCGGCAAGTCGCCGCCATCGGCGCGCACGGCGCCCAGCGCCCGCCAGCGGGGAAAATCGAGATCAAAGGCGGCGTAATCGTATGACTCCGGCAGACGGATGTCGACGACCGCCGGCAGGCCGGCGACCCAGCCTGACTTTTCGAGGAAATTCCCGATCGAGGCGATGGCGTCGGGGGTCGAGCGCCAGATATCGGCGGCGCCGGCGCCGCTGTCGCTCTCGGCGTATTTCAGATAGGCCGAGGGCATGAACTGCGGCTGGCCCATCGCCCCGGCCCATGACCCGCGCAACTGGCCGGGCGACGCATAGCCTTTTTCGAGCAGAACGAGTGCGTCGACGAATTCGCCGATGAAGGTTTCGGCGCGATGGCCCCTCCACGCCAGCGTGGCGAGGACGCCGAGCACGTCGCTGCCGCCAGAGGCGACCCCAAAATTGCTCTCCACGCCGAGGATGGCGACGATAATCTCGGGGGGCACGCCATGACGTTGGGCGGCGCGGGCGAGCGCCGCTTCATATTGCGCGGCGACGGCGCGACCGCGCGCCACGCGGCTATTGGTCACGGCGCCGGCGAGGTAGGCGGGGATGGAGATCGTGAACTCCGCCTGGGCTCTCGGTTTGGCCAGCACTGCTTGCTCGGGCTTAAGCCCGGCGGTCGCCGTCTCGAACGTCTCGCGCGACACGCCGGCCGCCTGCGCCCGCGGCCACAGGCCTTGCACAAAGGCTGCAAAATTGTCGGCGCTGGCAGGCGTTTCAGCAAGCATAACCGTCAAGGCCGCAAGCGAGAGCAGACGCAGGGTCGCACGGCGGCCGGGCGAAAGGGGGCGGGGCATTGGGCGCGAATCTCCGGGGGCAGTCTTGTTTGGAAAGTTTACACCTTCCGCCATTTTGTTTGACAGGGGGAGGGCTCTGCCGTCTACTGGCAAAACGCATCTATATGATTTTCAGGGAGCGAGCCCGCTCGTCAACGATCAGTATGAGCAACCAGCCTGTCACCATGATTTCGGCCACGGCCGCTCGGCCGCGCGAGCTCCAGACGGATGTCCGGAGCGTCGACCTCAAGGCGAAGCTGAGAAACGCCGGTCTGCGTCCGACCGTTCAGCGGCTGTCGCTGAGCCGTCTGTTGTTCGGCAAAGGCGATCGCCATGTCAGCGCAGAAGCTCTGCACGCCGAAGCGCGCGAGGCAGGACTGTCGATGTCGCTGTCAACCGTCTACAATACGCTGAACCAGTTCGCCGGCGCGGGTCTTTTGCGCGAGATCGCCGTTCAGGGGCCCCGCACCTATTTCCACACCCGCACTTCGCCGCATCATCATTTCATGGACGAGTCGACTGGCCGGATGTTCGACGCCGCCGATGGCTCGGTGGAGTTCTCCCGCCTTCCCGCGCCGCCAGAGGGAATGGAGATCGTCGGCTGCGACGTGATCATCCGCATCCGTCCCAAGAAGGGCTGATAGGGCTCTTTGCCAACTCCCCTCACCCGGCCCTTCGCGCCACCCTCTGCAAGGGGAGAGGGGATTGTCACCATTCATCGTCGCTCTTGTCTTCTCCCTCCGTGGGAGAAAGTGGCTCCGCATAACGTCTACGGATGAGGGGGCAGGCAGGTGGACGTCACCCGTCTGGCGCATAAATTCTGGCTCGCCTGGACAGCAGCGGCTGTTGTTGTCGCGCTTGTTACGCTCGCGCATTACGTCAACACCTATGACGATTACGATATCTCCCCGCGTCTCGATGCGGCCGGCGACCAGATCCGCCGGGCGATGAATGTCGTCTCCTTTCCGCTCGGCCGCATTGTCGGCGCCGCACTGGACGAACCGCTGGAGCGATCTTTCAGCTGCGACGGCGTCGCGACACATCCTTGCGCCGTGTTTGTCCATTGGTGGACGCATATCGCCGCGATCGTTGCGCAGAGCCTGCTGCTGTTTTGGGGCGCGCGTCGCATGACGCGAAATTCGCGCGGAGATTAGCCCAAAAGTTTCGCCAGCTCCGCTCGCAGGCCTTCCGCAACATCCGGCCGGGCGAGACCAAAGGCGACATTCGCTGCGAGGAAGCCGAGCTTCGAACCCGTGTCGTAGGTGCGGCCGTCGAAACGCACGCCATGGAACGGACGCTGTTTCGCCAGGTGGATCATGGCGTCCGTGAGCTGAATTTCGCCGCCCGCGCCCTTCTCGCCCTTTTCGAGAAGCGCGAAGATCTGCGGCTCCAGAATGTAGCGGCCGGAAATGATGAAATTGCTCGGCGCGGTTCCCTGCGGCGGTTTCTCGACCATGCCGGTGATTTCAAAACTCTCGCCAAAATCCTTGCCCTTGGCGACGACGCCATATTGATGCGTCTCCTCGGCTTTGACTTCCTCGACGGCGATGATGTTGCCGCCGTGCTTTTCGTAGGCTGCAACGGCCTGCGCCAGACAGCGCGCGGTTTTGCCAGGCGCCGGCAGCGTGATCATGTCGGGCAATAATACGGCGAAGGGCTCGTCTCCGATGATTTCGCGCGCGCACCACACAGCGTGGCCGAGGCCCAGCGGCGCCTGCTGGCGGGTGAAGCTCGTGGCGCCGGCGGCGGGCAGATCGGCCATCAGCGCCTCATGCTCTCTGGTCTTGTTGCGGCGACGCAGTGTGTCCTCAAGTTCGTAGGCCATGTCGAAATGGTCTTCGATCACTGCCTTGCCGCGTCCGGTCACAAAAACGAAATGCTCGATTCCCGCCTCGCGCGCTTCATCGACCACGTGCTGAACGACGGGCCTGTCGACAACCGTCAGCATCTCTTTTGGAATCGCCTTGGTGGCCGGCAGGAAACGGGTTCCGAGGCCCGCGACGGGAAAAACAGCTTTGCGAATGCGTTTGGTCATGAGGCGTCCATAGTAGCGACAGGGCCTCGACGGCCCGGCCGTTATTTGGGCTGTGAGGGGCGCTGACGCAACTGTTTTGACGCCGCTGCCCGAGCAAGCGCTAATGACGCCGGCGTCAGGCCTCCAGCCGTTCGAGAATGGTTCGCAAAACTTTCAGGCGGGCGAATTTCTTGTCGTTCGCCTCGACCAGGGTCCACGGCGCATGACGGGAGCTGGTGCGGTCAACCATCTCCGTCATCGCCGCGTCATAAAGCGGCCATTTGTCGCGATTGCGCCAGTCCTCGGGGGTGATTTTGCGCCGCTTGATCGCCGTCGTCTCGCGATCCCGGAACCGGCGTAACTGTTCGTCCGGCGAGATCGCCAGCCAGAGTTTGACGACACAATATTGCGCATCGACCAATTGACGTTCGAAATCGTTGATCTCCTGATAGGCGCGGCGCCAATCCTCTTCGTCGGCGAATCCCTCGACCCGCTCCACCAGCACGCGGCCATACCAGCTGCGATCGAAGATCGCCGTATCGCCCCGACGGGGGATATTGCGCCAGAAACGCCAGAGATAGGGCCGGGCGCGCTCCTCGTCGGTCGGGGCGGCGACGCCATGCACGCGAAAACGCCGGGGATCGAGCGCGGCGCGCACGCGCCGAATGGCGCCGCCCTTGCCGGCGGCGTCGTTGCCCTCGAAAACGACAACCAGCCCCCGCGAGCGAAAATTCTTCGACGTCGTCGCCTCAGTGAGTCGTTGCTGCAACTCGCGCAACTCGCGGGCGTAGTCGTCGGCGTCGACCTTGCGGTTCAGATCGAGGGAGGACGCAAGACTTGTATGTCTTGCAACGACGGTCGTCGCGACAAACGCCGGGCGCCCCGGCGACGCGGCGGCGCTGTGATTGGCGCGGCGCAGCGCCTGCAACAAAAGATCGCCGATGGCCGCGTCGCGATAATGGCGGTCCTCGGCCGGCACGATCGACCAGGGCGCGTCTCCCGTCGAGGTGATCTCAATCATTTCCAGCGCGGCGGCGTTGAGGCGTTCGCGCTCCTTGCGCCGATTGATCGCCGACCATTCGATCACCGCCGGCCGACGCAGCGCGCCATTGCTCTCGCGCAGCCGCTCCAGGCGGCGGCGCGCAACCCGGTCGTCGAGCGACAACCAGATTTTTAACAGGAACACGCCTTCGCGGCGCAACATCTCCTCGCTGCGGTTGATCTCCGCCAGCGCCCCGGCGAAAGCCGCGCGATCCAGCCGGCGCTGCGCCCGGCCCAGCAACAGATGATGGTGCCAGGAGCCGAGCACGACGCCGATTCGGCCCCTGGCCGGCATGTCGCGCCAGTAGCGCCAGGCGCGCGGCCGGACGCGCTCCTCGTCGGTCGGCGATCCATAAGTAAGAGTCTCGACGAAATGATCGTCGAGCCATTCGTAGAGACGGTCGACCACCTCGCCTTTTCCGGCGCCGTCGGAGCCGTTGACCAGCACCAGCACGCTGGCGCGTTTTTCTTGCCCCAGCTCGAACTGCGCATCGAGCAACCGCTCGCGCAAATCCTGCTCGAATGCCGCGAAATCCTGCGCGGTCATGACATGCGGCAAACGGCTGGACTCGAACATGCGAACGCCTCGTATTGATCCGCGCCAACTATGCCAGAAGCGCCGCGCCGACCCAAACGCCGGCTTTTCAAAACCGCCGGCTGTGGTAGAGGTGGCGACGCACGGTCCCGTAGCTCAGCAGGATAGAGCAGCGGTTTCCTAAACCGAAGGTCAGGGGTTCGAATCCCTTCGGGACCGCCAGAAAGCCTGCCTTGATGACTCTTCTCGCCCGCGTGCGACGCGCCTTTCGATTGCTGCACGAAAATCTGCTGGCGCTGATTTTTACCGCCTATCTCTGCGCGATCGTTTTGCCTAGTCCCGGCGTTCGGATGGCCGGTTTCTCGCTGGGCGCAGCGCATATCGCGGGTCGGCCGATTGTCTTTTCCCTGCCGGCGCTGATGCTGGCGTGTTTTCTGTTCAACGCAGGATTGGGCGTGAAGCCAGCCGAGATCGCGCGGCTGGGCGATTGCCTCAAACCGCTTGTCGCTGGCGTTATCGGCAATACGCTTGTGCCGCTGGCGTTGGTGACTTTCCTTGTTTTCGCCTCGCGTTTCGCGTCCGATCCGGCGCAGACAAAATATGTGCTCGCCGGGGTCTCGATTGTGGCGGCGATGCCGATTGCGGGCTCGTCGACGGCGTGGTCGCAAAACGCCAATGGCAATCTGGCGCTCAGCCTTGGGCTTGTTTTGCTGACAACGCTGTTGAGTCCCTTGAGCACGCCGCTGGTTCTCGGCGGCGCCGATATGCCGGGTCTCGGCGACGTCGCAGCGCGCGCTCAGACGGTCGAAAGCGGCGCCGTGCGCATTTTTCTCCTCGCCTGGGTGGTCGCGCCGTCGCTGCTGGGCTTGCTGATCCGTGCGCTGTTCATCGGGCCGCGATACGAGCGACTTGCGCCTTATTTGAAGCTCGGAAACACCCTTGTTCTGATGCTGATCGTCTATTCCAACGCTTCCGTTTATCTGCCGGCGTTGATCGCCAATCCCGATCTCGCCGATCTGGCGACGGCCCTTGGCGCGGCGCTGCTGCTCGGCGTCGCGATGTTCGGCGCGGGCTTCGCGCTCTCCGGATGTTTCGGACTGGCGCCGGCGGAGACGGCGTCGCTCGTCTTTGGTCTCGGCATGAGCAATAATGGCTCCAGTCTTGTCTTCGCCTCGACGGCCTTTCCCAATCAGCCCCGGATCGTGCTGCCGATCCTGTTCTACGTGCTCGTTCAGCATGTCGCGGCGGCGCTCGCAGATAAAATCATCTCCCGCCGGATTTAGTTTTGCGTCGCATCCAGAAAGCCGCGCAGCTCGACAAGCAGTTTTTCGGGATTCTCCAGCCACATGAAATGACTGCCGCCTTCCGCTTGCGAAAATACGCAGAGGCGCGCGTCCGGTATTTGCTGTGCGATCCAGCGTTGCGAGTCAGGATGGAAGATGCTCGCTTCGGCGCCGATCACCAGAGTCGGCAAACGGATGCGGGCGATGGCGTCGCGCCAGTCGTGAACGGCGAGGTCGAGCAAAAGTTTTGCGGCGTAGGCGCGTGGAAAAAGCAGATTCTCGCGCAACATCGTCTCGACGGTCTCCGGCGGACAGGCTGAGGTCACCAATTGATGACGGATATAATCCGCGGTCGCCTCTTCAGCCTGCGGACCATTCAGCATCGCGACAGCCTCGAACAGCGATTGCGGCGTGTGCAGGCAACCGGCGATGCGAATATCGGCCTCCGTCCAGTTTGGCCATGCCGTTACGACGGGCGCCTGATCGATCAGAACCAATCGGGATAGTCCGCTGTCTCCATATTGCTCAAGATAGCTCCAGATCACGGCGCAGCCCATGGAATGGCCGACGAGCGTGATGTCTTTCAATTTCAGGCGATCGACGAATTCGGCGAGATCGGCTGCAAGACGGGAGAGTCGATAGCCATGCGCGGGTTTGTCGGAACGGCCATGACCCCGCATGTCGAGCGCAAGGGTCGTGTGATCGCGCGAGAGATCTTGTGTCAGTGGCGCAAACATGGCGGCGGTCTGCGACCATCCGGGCATAAAGAGCAGCGTCTTGCCAGCGCCGGCTTCGAGATAGGCGAGACGCACGCCGTCGCCGGTCGTGAATTCTTTTTGTTTGCCAACGGGCGCCATCTTTCCTCCCCGTCTAAGTTCCGGACATTTATCCGGACCACCGACTTCCCCGTGCTTGCTCTATCGCACAGAATTACTCGGGACGACGCGGAGATTTTTTCCCCATAGCCTTCGACGATAAAAATTTGGCGTCGTCAGGACGCACTTTGGGCGCGGCCCGATAATGATTGCCCGTCCTGTCGGCTTCGATGATGGCTGCGCCGATACCCGTTTCCTCAGGTGACATAATGTCGCGACACGCCAGGTGCGACAGTCTGCGCATTGACCCAAACATGCGCAAATCGTTACTTGTTGTTAGAGGGTTCGCTTCAACTCTTCCGACGCAAAGTGTTCTTGATTGAGAACATCGCGACCGGGAAGCGACGACGACGGCGCGAATGGCGCGCTTCATGCAAGGCCCAGGTTGAGACGCGGGCTTTCTGATCCCTGAATATTGCGTCTCTTCACCTTGCAGCGCCTGCGGAACGATCCGGCATTAGCGCAGCGGAGAGAGGTTTTCGATATGATGAGGCCTGATCATCTTTATTTTGCGATGTTGATGACCAAACATGCGACGCTGGCTGGCGCGCTGATTTATGGCGTCAAGATCATGAATTACGCCGTCAGGACGTTGCTCGTTTAATCTTCCGGCACGGCGCCGGCCTGGCCGGCGACTCTTACTCCTCCAAATCTTGCGCCCATCGTGGCGCTTTTTTTGTTTGAATTCACGCCAAATCAAGGGCAAACGCCGCACTTCAGTGCGGCTATGTTCCTGATCATGATTTTTGCTGCGGTTGCCGAACCTCTTGCCAAGCGCCACGCCATCCGCGAAACATGCCGCCGGTGTAACGGGAGCGAATGATGGCGACAATAATCGATGGTCCGCGGGTTCAGGCGAAATCCGGCAAACCTCGTCAGCTTGTCGTTTTCCTTCATGGCTATGGCGCCGATGGCGCCGATTTGATCGAGATTGGTCGTCAGTGGCGCGCCTTTTTGCCCGATGCGGATTTCGTCGCGCCCCATGCCCCTGAACGTTGCGCAATGTCGCCGATGGGGCGGCAGTGGTTTCCGCTCACGATGCGCGATCCGGATGAACGCTGGCGCGGCGTTGTCGCTGCACGGCCGACGCTGGACGCCTTTCTCGACGCTGAACTCGCCAAACGCGGGATCGATGATCGCCAACTGGCGTTGGTAGGCTTTAGCCAGGGAACGATGATGGCGCTGCACGCCGGCTTGCGGCGGCCGGTCGCGCCACGCGCCCTGCTGGGCTTCTCGGGCATGCTGGTCGAGGGGCCGGCGCAACCCGGCGACGCGCGTCAGCGCTATCCGAAACCGCCATCGATCCTCCTGGCGCATGGCGAGGAGGATGAAGTTATCCCGGTCGAGGCGTTGATGATGTCCGCCAATGCGCTGGCGGCCGACGGCGTTCCGGTCCAATGGCACCTCTCGTCCGGGCTGGGCCATGGCATCGATCAGACCGGACTGGTGCATGGCGCGCTGTTTTTGGCGCAATCCTTCGGCGTGAAAGTGAATTTCGGGCCACGCTAGAGCTGCGCCGTCTTTCAGGCGCCTTCGAGTCCGGCCTCGGCGCCTGCGGCTTCCAGCGCCTCCTCAAGCTGAGGGGCTGTCGCCCGCCGCACGGCCCGGCGCAGCGCCGGCCGATATAGCTGTTTGGTCGCCTCCACAAGATGCACGCCGCCGCCTGGCAAGGAGAAACGTCCGGCGATCCGTTCGAAGGCAGGAGCGGAGCGCAGCAGCGGCGCGCGCTGGAACGGCGGCACATAGAGCGCTTCACCCCAATAGACCGGAAGAAATTGCTCCTCCTGCAGCAGTTCCTGCAACTGACCGCGCGTGTAGGGATGGCCGAACCCGAAGGGCGTCGTGTCGACCCGCGCCCAAAGGCCGGTGCGGCTTGGCGCGACAATCACCACGCGTCCGCCCGGCGCTAAAATCCGCCAGATTTCCTCAAGCAGGTCATGGGGGTGCTCGTCGATTTCCAGCGCATGGACGACAACGATGCGGTCGATGCTGGCGTCGGGCAATGGCGTCATCGACGCCTCAACGAGCGCTGTCGCGGATTTGCCGTCTAGGGGCCAGTGCACGACGCCCTGGGTGGCCGGCATGAAGGCAAGCACCCGTTGAGCCTTCTCACGGAACTCATTAAGGAAAGGCGTCGCGTAGCCAATGCCGAGGATGCGCAGGCCGGCGTGGTCGTCCCAGCGGGCCCGCAGTTGCTTGGTCACAAGCCTGCGAGCAACCTGCCCGAGAGCGGTTTCGTAAAAAGCTCTCAGGTCCACGACATCGAGCGCCATGTCCGCATAATTGGCGCGAAATAGATTGCGCGCAAGGCGTCGCCCCGTCGCAATTTTGATCCCTGCCGGTTATCATGACCTCCGTCAACGGAGGGCGACATGTCGGTCGAGGTCGCGCAATTTACCTGTCTGAACGACAATTTTGGCTTGTTGATCCACGACGCGTCCAGCGGCGCGACCGCAAGCGTCGATGCGCCGGATGGGGCGGCGATCGCGTCGGCGGCCGAGGCGCGCGGCTGGCGCGTCACGCACCTGTTGCTCACCCATCACCACGCCGATCATATTCAGGGCTCCGCCGAGCTGAAACGGCGTTTTCCGGCAATGAAAATCGTCGGCGCAGCCAGCGACGCTCACAGGTTGCCGCCCCTGGACATCGCGGTGCGCGAGGGTGATCGGGTCAGCATCGGCGACGCCGAGGTCCGCGTAATCGAAACGCCGGGCCATACGCTCGGGCATATCGTTTACGTCTTCGATGCGGCGGGCGTTGCGTTTGTCGGCGACACGCTATTCTCGCTTGGCTGTGGGCGGTTGTTCGAGGGCACGGCTCCAATGATGCGTCATTCGCTTGAAAAGCTCGCGGCGCTGCCGAACGAAACAAAACTATATTGCGGCCATGAATACACGCTCTCGAACGGAAAATTCGCCGTCACCGTCGATCCGGATAATCCAGCGTTGCGGGCGCGGATGGCCGAAATCCTGGCGTTGCGGGCGGCGGACCGGTTCACGCTGCCCACGACCATCGCCAGTGAGAAAGCGACCAATCCGTTCCTGCGCGCGGGGGAGGCGGCCGTGAAACTGGCGATGGGGCTTCCGGGGGCTGACGCCGACACGGTTTTCGCAGAGATGCGGGCGCGAAAGAACCGTTTCGCGGCATGACCGACGCCATGGAGAACATCGACGATCTGACTGCTGCAGCCGTCGTGCGGCTTCTCGGTCTTGCTCCGCATCCCGAGGGCGGCTTTTATCGAGAAACCTTTCGCGATCCGCGCATGGTCGACCGGCGGGCGGCGTCGACGGCGATTTATTTTTTGCTGCCGGCCGGGCAGGCGTCCGCCTGGCATCGGGTCGACGCCGCCGAAATCTGGCATTACTACGCCGGCGCGCCGCTCGACCTTTCTATCGACGATGACGGCGGTCGCAGGACCTGCCGTCTGGGAGTCGATCTGGCGGCGGGCGAACGGCCGCAGGCGGTGGTTCCCGGCGGCGCCTGGCAATCGGCCAGGAGCCTCGGCCGCTGGACGCTGGTGGGGTGCACCGTCGCGCCCGGCTTCGAATTCGCGCGTTTCGAGATCGCGCCGGCGGGGCTGCTCCCGGAGAGTTGAGCAGGGCGCGGCGCGGACTTTGCCCCGCCGGGCGAATGGTGTATCCGAACCCCCAGAAAACAGAGGAAACGACCGCCGATGTGCTGGAGCGGAGAAGCTTCGACCGTCCTTGCCGCGACCGGGATCGCCGGCGCGGCCTATTCTGCGCTCAAGAAGGATCCCGAGCCGCTCGCCCTCTGGGTGTGCCTGTTGTATTTCGCCAGCATGGAGTCGCTGCAGGCCGTCGCCTATTCCGTGCTGAACCAGTGCGACTCGCCGCTCAATCAGATGATGACGCTGTTCGGCTATTTGCACATCACCTTCCAGCCATTCTTCATCAACGCCGTTGCGCTGTATTTCATGCCGAAGGCAAGCGCGAAGATTGTGCAGCCCTGGGCTTATTTCTTTTGTTTCGTGTCCGCCATCGTCATGCTGATCCAGCTCTATCCCTTCAGCTGGGCGGGACATTGCGCCGCCGGTCGGCCGCTGTGCGGCGACGTCTTGTGCACGGTGCGCGGCGAGTGGCATATCGCCTGGCTTCTGCCGACCAACGGCATCGGCAACAGCATGGCCGACAACGCTACGTTGGGACGCGGCTTCATTACCTACCCTCTGACGGCTTTCGTGCTGCCGGCGCTGATCGGCAGCTGGCGTTTTACGCTGTTCTCCTTTCTTGCCGGTCCGACGCTCGCAGGGTACACCACCAGCAACATCAACGAATGGCCGGCGGTCTGGTGCCTGTTTAGCATCGGTCTGGTGCTGGCGATCATCAAGACGCCGTTGCGTTATCATCTGCACACCAGCGATCCATGGTGGATGATGCTGATGAAATGGCGCCGGCGCCGCCGGGCGGAGAAAGTCGTTGTCGGCGCGCCCGCCGAATAGCGGGCGTCGCTGGACTTATGGCGACGGTTCATCACTGGCGCTGATTACGCCGCCGACCAGGTTGCCGGAGAGCAGCGTTTCGCTCGTCAGTTCTACGCGGAACGATTTGCGCTGCGGTCCCCGGTCTAGCGCGGCAAACAGCTCGCGTCGCGCGTCGACTGCCGCCGCATGCGTCGTCGCCTGAAAATGAATCGTTTCTCCGGGCCGTTTTTGCGCCAGCCTCCCGAGATCGGCGCCAATGACCGTGGCGATCTTGGGATAGCCGCCGGTTGGTTGCCGGTCGGCCATTAGCACGAAGGGCGCGCCGGAACCAGGAATCTGGATCGCGCCCATCGCTGCGCCATCGGAAACAATATCATGGCCGCGCGCATGGACGACCGGCGGCCCCTCCAGCGCATAGGCCATGCGGTCGCTGCGTCCGCCAAGTCGCCATGGCGTATCGAGAAATCTGGCTATCGCCTCCGGGTAAAAATAATCCTCCTGCGGGCCGGTCATGACCCGGATCGGCGAGGCGTCCGGTTTCAGCCAGGGCGCTTCGAGGGCGCTCACTCCCTCCGGCGCGGGCGAAAGATCGAGGATGGACAAGCGGTCGCCGGCGGCGAGCGGTTTGGGGCCAAGTCCCGATCGCGCATGGGTCGCGAGCGCGCCGAGCGCCGGGGGCAGGTCGAAATGACCGCCAATTGCGAGATAACACCAGGCGCCCCAACCGCCGGCGCGGATCGCCAGCGGCGCGCCGGGCGACAGGCGCAACACACAGGCTGGCGGCAGCCGCTGACTGTCGAGGCGTATATCGAAATCGCCGCCGGCGATTGCGATTGCGAGCGGGGCGCCTTCGCTTTCGATTGTTATCCCGCCCAGCGAAATCTCGATCGCGGCGGCGGCGTCCATGATGCGTATGGCCGTTTGGAACGCCGCCATGTCCATTGGTCCGGCAGGGGTGACGCCAAAGCGCCCGTAACCAAACCGGCCGGCGTCCTGAATTGTCACGTTAGGGCCCGCCGCCCGGATAAAAAGTTCGCCGCGCATCAGACGGGCGCATAACGGGCGAGCGTTTCGCCCTGCGCGACGCGCGCCTCAAGCGATCTGAAGCTGACTGCGTCGATGGGTTCGAAGCGAATGCTGTCTCCCGGCTCGATAAGAAAATTGGGTTGTCGGCGCAGCGAGAACAGTTTTTCAGGCGTTCGGCCAATGACATACCAACCGGTCGGCATGGGATCTGCGCCGATCAGCGACAGGCCGCCGCCAATCAACACCGCCCCGGCGGGCGTTACCCCGCGCGGCGTCAGGCGGCGCGGCAGGACGAGCGCATCCGGCAATCCGCCGAGATAACACCAGCCCGGCGCGAAACCATACATATAGGCGCGATAATCCGCGCCTGCGTGATAATGCGCCAGCGCCTCTTCCGTCAGTCCAAGGGCATGCGCGGCCTCAGCGATGTCTTCTGCGTGGACGGGCTCGTAACAGCAGGGGATCGTCCAGAGACGCCGGGCCTGCGGGAGCTTGGTCAATTTGGTTGCAGCTCGCGTGGAGATATCGTCGATGAGGGCGGCGCGCGTGATCTCCAGCGGCTCGTAACGCACAAGCAGCGCCCGGTAGGTCGGCGTCGTTTCCCGCACGCCGACGGGAGGGTCGTTTTGCAGGGCCGCGTCCAGCGCCAGCACGCGCGCATGGATCGCAGGATCGACCGTGTCGCCAAATTCGACAGAGAGCGTCGTTTCGCCCTGATCGCGAATGCGCGGCGGATCGTATGTCATGGGTTGCACGATGCGAACGACCGCAGGGCGACGCCATCCCTCGCCAGCGCGGCGCGCAGCGCCTGCGCCATGGCCACGGCTTGCGGCGTATCGCCATGCAGGCAGATTGTATCAATCGGCGTCGGCAGCAATTTTCCATCAATGGTGATCAGCGCCTGCAAATCTAGCATGCGGCGAACCCGCGCTATCGTTGTCTCGACATCATGGATCACGGCTCCGGGCAGCGCGCGCGCGAGCAAGCGTCCGTCGTCAGCGTAGGCCCGATCGGCGAATATCTCATGCGCAACACGCAAACCGGCTCGCGCGCCGGCTTGGACTTGTTCGGAACCCGCGATGGCGAACAGGATCAGCGACGCGTCGACAGCGCGCGCTGCGCCGGCGATGGCGTCGGCAATGGCCGGATCATATTCGGCCAAATTTGCGAGGGCGCCATGCGCCTTGACATGAGACAGACGATGACCGGCGAGTGCGGCGAGGGCCTGCGCCGCGCCGATCTGGTAGGCGACCGCGCGCGCGATCTCCGCCGCCGACATCGGCAAAATCCGCCGACCAAAACCGGCAAGATCGGGAAAGGCGACATGCGCGCCGACTGCGACGCCGGCCTCACGCGCTTGCGCGAAAACGCCCGCCATGATGTCTGGATCGCCGGCATGGAACCCGCAGGCGACATTGGCGCTGGTGACGACGCGCAACAGCGCCGCATCGTCGCCCATCCGCCACGGGCCGTAGCCTTCGCCGAGATCGGCGTTGAGATCGATCGAAACGGGCATGGATGTCATATCGACGCAGACGGAAAAATGAAAGCGCCCGTTTATACGCGAGTGAGCGGTAAAAACCTATGGCGCCTGACGCCGCCCAGCGGCACGACGGCCGATCGATTAATGATCCAGACGACGCAACAACCAGATCGCCTTGCCAAGAATTCGCGCGAAGACGAGCCTTTTCGCCTCGCCGGCCGGATGGGCGGCCAATGTCGCCCGACCATGGGTGAAAAACACGCGCTGTGGATATATGTCAACGCCAGATTTCGTGCGGCGTTCGACAGCGACGATGTCGCCATCCGACAGACTGCGCAGATCGACAACCGGTGCGAAACGTAGAATATCGCCACGGCGCGCAAGACCGTTCAGATCATCCATATCCAGGGACAAATCGAAGTAATCGTTTCGGACAGGCGTGTTGATCGGAGCCATGCACAGCGTGTCCGAACGGAGGGTCGTCCCGGCGCCAACAGAGTTTGATTGCATTGCATCGACATACTGAGGAGCAGGCGGCGCTTGCTCGCCAAACAGCAGCCATGAGGGGCTTACTTTATAGGAACGGGCGTAGACGGCAGAGTCGCTGGCCCTGAATTTGTTCTGGCCGTTTTCATGGGCGCGGTAGGTCGAGGGCTTCCAGCCAAAACGCTCGATCGCCGCTCTGGCGGTATCGAAGCCAGCCAGCAGACGGGCGCGTCGAAGCCTTTCATGCATTGTGAGGGGCGACGTTAGCGCGTGAGATAAAGCAAATCGCGAGGATGATAACGGCTTTACCATAAGACACCGTGTACAATTTTTTTAAGAATTTTCCATTTTGTGCATGATATTTGCTGCGTGGTGTAAAAAAAGCCAGCGCCATCGACGCTCACGATGATCGAAATTTATCACCGAAAAAACACGTAAAGAATGTTAATTCATGTTTTGCCAGACAGGAACATGAAACCAATTGAAATTTAACAGAGCACAGAGGATGCTGTCGCCGTAGCCGATCAGCAACTCGCATCGATTTAAAAATGAAAAAACAAATCTGATGGCGATTTTGATCGTCGATGTCAGAAAATACAAAAAATAAAAAAACAAACCCCGGCGCGACACAGGATCTGCCGCGCCGGAGTGAAATGATATGGCGCCTTAACTGGCGGGCGCCGCCCGGGTGGCTCCGGTAGAGTTGTTGACGATGACGCCGTTCCAGATCGTGTTATTGGGTACGATCTTGCGTGTGTTTTCCTCGGTCTGGATCAGTGTCGAAAAGATCGTAACATCCTCGACACGACCCTTGATGCCGCTACCTACTTCGACCTCGTCGCCAATATCGAATGGTTTGTTGAACATGATCAGAAGGCCACTGGCCAGATTACTGAGCGTTCCCTGCAAAGCAAAAGCGACGACGAAGCCGGCAGCGCCAATCACTGCGAGTAGAGGCGCCAGATCGATCTCGAGGGCGGAAAGGCCGGCGAGCAAGCCAAGCGCCATGACGGCGCGCCCTGACATGTCAACGAGAAAGTTGCGCAGCAGCTTGGAGGTCGCAGTGGCTTTGCCGATCGACTTTCCAACAACACTGCGCACAATTTTTGCCAACACATAGGCGCCAACCAGATAGGAAAAGAAGAGAGCAATATTTTTCGCCCAGCGCAGACCGCCTTCGTCAGACTTCACCCAGGCCTTGAGGCGCGCGATAGTTGAATCGTAATCCGACATCTCGACTTTCAGGCCGCTGACAGCGGAGATGTAGGCGCGCATTGCTTTGGTGTCGCCGCCGAGTTTGTCGATCTGATCAAGAACGATCTTGAAACGGTCGATGATTGCGGTGCGTTCTGTCGCCAGCTTGGTCGAATAGTCAACAAGCTGCACTTTGACGTCGGTCTTGGCCTCGGCGGCTTTCTCGGTCTTGGCGGCAATGGCTTCGGCCTGGCTCGTCGCCGGCGGCGCTGGTTCAACGGCGTCTTTTTTCGCCGCGGCCGGTTGCTGCAAGGGAGCAGGCGGCGCAATGGTTGCGATGTCCTTTGCCGCTTCGGCTGCCTTACGAGCGGCTTCGGCCTTTTCGGTCACTGCCGCGGCATCGCCCGATTTTTCGGCGCTTTCCTGCGCTTTTTTGAGAATATCCTTATCGCTTGCCGGCGCTGTCGGCGCAGGCGCAGCAGGCTTGGAGCCGGCGGATTTAGCGTTGGCGGTTTTGGCGACATCTTTTTTCGCCTCAGGTTTTGCGGGCTCCGGCGGTTTCGCAGCTTCGACCGTTTGTGAGAGCTTGGCGTTAGCTTCTGCGAGTTTGGCTGCGGCCTGTTTTTCACTTTCCGTTTGTTCGGCCACCCCCACGGTCGTTTCAGTTTTGGCCGACACGGCAGCCGCCTGTTCAGCGGCCTTCTTTACTTCTTTCAGCGCTGCGAGCTCGCGATTTTTATGGCGAACCGCCAGCTCGGCTTCGCTGATTTCCTTCACCTTGGAACGTAATAAGCCAAACCAACCATTAGCCTCGATCTCAAGCTCGGCCTTGGACATTGGCTCAAGAAGAAGTTTGAGGTCGTCGATATCTATCGAGGGATCGTTGATAGTCAGCGGTTTTGGTTCAGCCGGTTTAGGCGCTTCGGTTGCCGCCGGCGCCGGATCGGCAAGAGAATTGGAAATGTTTAAAGGAGTGAGGAAAAATAAGGAGAGAATAAATGAATACCTCAAATGGGAAAGCCATTTCATTGTCAACAATCCTTCTGCTGGATGAAACCAAGTCCTTAAATAAATGATCAGGCGCAAAAAAAAACGGTAGGAAGGTAGAAATTAAGAAAGTATACATTCAACAGTCACAGATATAATGATCCTCAGGTCAATAATCTTAATATAAATGCGAAATTATTAGTAAACAATTGAATAAACTTTTCCTGAAAAACGTCTTTCCTGTGCCTGGAATGAGAAACTGCCCATAGGAGATCAGTATGACTGGGTTGGATGTAAACATATAAAAATTATCTGTGAATGCTTAAATCAATTCTTTCAGTTCCCTGCTGATGGGGCAGAATCATCAACCGATCTTGTCGCCACAAGATCGTCAAACCAAATCGATCCTGAGATAATTTGTTCGGAGGGCGATCGCGCATCATGTCGAAGCGAAATTTTTTGCAAATCGCAGTTTGACTCAGGAACGACAACGTCAAATTCGAATGTTTGCCATTGACGCATGCGCCCGAGGATTTGACTGGATTCGCCCAGCGCCTTGCCCCCTACACATACGAGACTCCAAACCAGTCCACGTCTGCCTGAAACGTCGCCTTTTGTCAGCCCTTGGATGTGATACGCACCCGGCGCAAGCGCTATGTATTCATAGACGTTTGGAAATGTGACTCGTCCCTGGCCAAATTCGATATTGAGCGCGCGACGGTTGTCCTCGCCGGGTACATTGCCGATTTGCGCGCCCGCCTCCTTGCCGCCGGAAAAAATCCAGTCGAAGATTAAACCAGATGGATCACGATCGAAGCCGCCATTGTTTATAAAAGAAAGAGTTTCAAGATCGTCGCCCGGAAGAAACCTTAACCATGTATCGTAGGCATCGCTGAATTTTTTGGAAGCTATAAGGGCGTTTATAAAATACCCTAACTCAATCGAATTAGCTGGAGCTTTAGCTTTGTTAAGATCTTCATAAATCATACTGATTACGTCGGGAGAACCAGGCATGATTTTCGGCACGACTTGTGAAAAAAAAGCTGCTCGCCATACTGGATTTAAAGACAAAAGCCTGACGATCTCTGATCGCGCGGTATTTTCCCGAATGAGGATCTCCATGAAAGGAGAATAACTTATCATCAATTCAGGCGCGGAGCTGAAAAGACGGTCAAGGTAAAAGAGCGCTGCTTTGACATGATTAGTTTGCAAACTGTAGCGAAACATATAGTCATGCGCCATGATCTCATGAGGAGAGAGGCTGGACGCTTTGGTCATCAAAGCTACAGCTTTTGGAATATTATTATTGAAGGCGTAAATTTGAGCGGCGAGTCGATATAATTTTGAATTTAGTGGATCATCTAATAATGCATACTTTATGCGTTCAATCAGTTTATTGCTTATTTTGGATAGATATGCCTTGTTATCGTAATTCTGGAGTGGCTTCTCAGGCATATCGCTGGATGTTTTGAGGCTACCGGTTGGCGCTGAATGATGTTGATTGGTAGCAAGTGACGTGATCATTTGGTTCAAATCATTGAAAATCGCTTCTGTGTTGGCCGCATTTAATTGAAGGGCTATTTGCGTATTATTCTCGGACAGGGCGAGAGATAAAGTAAATTTTAATATCAACGTCAGAAGGACAAGAAGCAAAACAAAGAGTGATAATAAAAGGCCCCATGGTTTTAACGGCTGGATATCCGTGGTCTTGATCAAATTAAACAACCTCTGCGATAATATCCATTGGGTTGATAATTTTTATGTGTCAATGCTCCTGTCGCTATCATTCGTTTTTTTATTATTGCGGTTTAATCGAGAGATCATTTTTTTGGGGAAAGCCGTCAGTGAGGATACGATCATACGAGCCCGTTTATCTTTATTGTGACCTTTAGATTTATCCTCAATTACTTCCTGAGTTGAGGCGTGCTGTCCATAGGTAAAACTCTCTTTACCACCGTAACCATAACCATAGCCATAGCCATAGCCATAGCCATAGCCATAGCCATAGCCATAGCCATAGCCATAGCCAGATTGTCTGGCATCGAATTTTGTTAACACCATGCCGATAAGGTGGCTACGGGCAAGATTCAATCTTTTCAGTGCGCTGCGGACAGCGCCAATTCTCGATTGTCCTGAGGCGACGACGAAAACCGTGGCCTGCACGTTGCTTGTCAGAAGGGGTGTGTCCGCGAGGCCCATAACGGGTGGACCGTCAATCAGAACAAGATCGAATGCTTCGATGGACGCCTCAACGAGCTGTTTCATGCGATCACTGGAGAGTAGTTCCGCAGCGTTTGGCGGCAGTGGACCCGATGACATGAAAAAAAGATTATTAACCGATGTATTTTGTATCGCCGTCACTGGGGACACGCCGCCGGTGAGAAAATTACTCAGCCCAATGCTGTTGTCATGCCCAAGTTTGATGTGAAGCGAGGCATTGCGCAAGTCGCCATCAATTAACAGAACGCGCATGCCCATCGAGGCGAAATTTCTGGCGATACTTGAACACAAACTCGATTTACCCTCTGAAGGCGCAGCGCTCGTGATCAAGATTGACCGCGGCAGTCCCCCGGCTGTTGACAGCTGAAGTGTTGTGCAAAGTGATCGAAAAGCCTCGGAAAGTCCTGAACGAGGATCTGCTGTTTCTGCCTGAAAATCATTCACTTTCTGGATAATCCCCAGAAGAGACAGGGATGTCACGCGTTCAGCGTCTTCAGCAGTGTGGATAATATCATCGAGTTTTTCGAGAAGATAAGCGGCTCCAATACCTAAAGACGCGCCGAGCAACAGAGCAATTGCTAGTATTTTCGTTTTTAGAGGGTATGATGGCTTATCAGGAACCTCTGCTTTATCAACAATGAAAACATTATTTATACCAACCCCAGCGGCAACATCAACTTCCTTGTATCTCTGAAGAAGATTCTCATATAACGTACGGTTTGTTTCTACTTCTCTTTTTAGAATGTTATATTGAATACTACGTTTTTGCAGGTCAAGTGCCTCAGTTCTAAACTTATCAGTTTGTTTTTTAAGTTCATTCTCCTGACTCAACGAAGCTTCGTAAGCTGACTTTAATGCATTTTTTATCGTCTTTATTTCGGAAGACAGCTGGCGATCGACTTCGTTGATTTTGACCTTCAGCTCGATCATCACCGGATACCCGGGTTGAAAGGTTGCCGACTTTTCTTGATATTCAGCTACGAGTTCATTGCGCTTCTGCCTTAGATCCTCAATTATTTTATTCGTTAGAACTTGAGGGAAGTTAATAGCCGTTGTTCCCTCTACCTGACGCCATAATTGTTCGTTTTTGATTCTTTCAGCCATGACAGTGCCGAGGGCAGTGTTGGTTTGTTGGAGACTATTTTCAGCGATTGACGCCTTATCAATTGTGGAAATAATTTTTTCTTTTTGAGCAAAATCAATCATTGCCTTCTCTGAGTCCTGAAGGCGGATCTTTAACTGTTGAATTCGATCGTCGAGAAATGACTTTGCGTAACTGTTGGCTTCAAATCTCTTATCCAAATTGTAGTTTATGAATGCTTCTCCAAAAGCATCGGCAACCCGCTTGGCTTTCTCGGGAGATTTGTCAGTATATGAAACATCAACAAGTCGCGATCCGGGTAATAGCTTGACTATCCGTATAGACATTATCTTGTCGATGATTTTTTCTTGTTTTCGCTTTTCATCGAAAAGCTCGTCAGTTCTTTTTGACTGCCCGAAAATATTCCAGATAGAAAATCCGGTTGAATTATTTTCTTCAGATTTAGGTGTGATGTTTGCAATTGTTGCGACCCTTGAAGTAATATTTCTGCTTTGCAGTACCTCAATCTGAGTTTTCATAAATTCCTGATCATAGGTAAGCTCCGCTGGAGCTACACTTCCCTGATCCAATACTTTTCCGCCGGTTCGATCAATCTGCAGGCGGATTGTCGATGTGTAGACAGGCGTAACAAGAAATGACCAAACCAGCGCAAGGATAGATATAGCTGCAGTGGTGGTTAGGATAAGCTTTCGATGCTTGGTTAGGATTCTAAGATGTTCTCGAATATTGAACCCGGCAGATTCTTCAGCTAGCAACTTTTTTTCATCGTTAGCACTGGGAAAATAATTAATCGCTGAGGCTGAAGAAAGTGCGCTATAGGATGAAGAAACTCGGTTTCCGTCGTAAAGCCGATGTACTTTTGAATCTATATCACTCATTTTTTAATACTCACCATAATACATGTCATTTTAAAGAGAAATAAGAGCCCAGCTGAGAGGTGAGGCGAGTGGCATCAATTCCTTGAATCTTGCAAACATCTCTTTGGTTACTGAGGACTCTACAACGATGACGTCACCTGAATGAATTCCCGGGTCCCGTGATTTACCAGTTCGTATGTCCGACAGATCGTATCGTATGGCGGTTCTGGCGCCACCGGGCTCCTTTCTGAACAGTAATATTCCATTCGAGGCTGTGTCTTTGTCGAGCCCCTTGGCGAGGGATATAGCGCCTGTAAGTGTATCATGACCGCGCGTTGGGTATACGCCTGGCTCCTTTACGGCTCCGTCCACGGTAACCCTGCTGCTATTATATTCTTTGACGAAAACCGTAATTTGGGGAGATTTCAAATATCCCGAGTTGTATTTGGTTGCGATGTCGCGCTCAACGACTGCAGAAGTTTTTCCGGCAGCATGCACCTCTCCGATAAGTGGCAGATTGATCAAGCCGCTGGTTCCGACCTGAACGGAACGCGATAGTTCTGGAGCTTTGAATACAGTTACATCAAGCACATCAAGCGGACCGATTTTATACCCTTCCGCGCCTGGCGTAGTCGCATCAATATAGGGTTCGGATGCCTCGGAGATTGCCAAAGACTGCTCAAGGTGAAGCTCTCGACCAATCTGCTCGGCGCTATCAGGTAAAGAATTGTTGCACCCAGCCAGAAAAGCCACGACGAGCAGACCGAGTATTGCCATCAGTGTATGGGGAAAACTTGTCCTCACGACGGGATTTCTCATATACATTTGTTCCTTCAGAAAATGATTTATTCAGAGCTTCCGGCAGATGAACGTCTGCGGGACTCTGGTCGTCGAGAATGGCCAAAGGCCGTGTGTGAACCAGGCGCCAGGCTTCCTCATTACCCACGATTTTTGAGGCGTATTCATATCCATGGGATAGAATTGGCGAGCGCCGTCCCAGGTCATGAGAGTCTGTGGCAATGATATGGACAATGCGCTCAGCAAGCATGCGCTCTGCCCAATATTTTGGGCCACGCCCAAACGCTCCCGTCAGCGATCCCGCTGTTATCTGCATCCACACACCGCGATAGGCGAGAAGTCGAATTAGATCATAATGCGATTTGATCCATGTCAGTCTTTCTGGATGTGTCAGGATAGGTCGATAACCTGCCGTCATGATGTTGAAAAACAGATCGCCCAAACGTGTCGGGGCGTTGTGGTGAGGAGGTTCGACCAATACGTAGCGCGTATCATTGAGGGTTAGCAGGCGGCCATCTTTCAGGCCTTCTACAAAATCAGGCGTTACGTGATTGTCAGCCCCGGACACAAGACGCAGGGGAATCTCATATTCATCAAGCTTGATCTGTAGTTTTTGAATCTCGGCGCGGATCTGGGGACCCTCGTTGTGATAAAGCCCGGGGAGGATATGAGGCGTGCAGGCGAGAATTGATACGCCGTCTGCGACCCAGGCCCTCGCCATAGCGAGTGAGGTTTCCAGATCGGAAGCCCCATCGTCAATGCCAGGAAGGATGTGGCTATGGAGATCAATCATGCCGGGAAGATTGTCCACACCATAAGTCATAGAGCTGCCCATGAATTGACAAGTTTTATTATCATTTAACATGTTATCGTATGATTAAGACATAAGTGCGGCTACTCAAAATGCGTAAAACACATTTATATTATCGAATATAATCAATCACATATGGAAAGTATGTCATCCTGGGGCCCGCGCCTTTTGTTGTTTTGGGGCCCAGTTGAGCTAGCTGCGTGCATTTTTCAATTTAATATCATAAGGGAACGCTATCAATCAATGAAAACTTATTTATTACAAGATAGATATGATCAATCAGCACATTTTATGTTTAATCACATCGTGATAAGCGAAGAAATATAATGAACGTAATTTATTCGTTCAAAGTTGCCTTTACACATGATGTCTGAGCGTATATTGTGAATATTAAATATGGAAAGATTTGGTATTATATCACTCATTCTGGAGATACGGCGATGAATAAATCCCTAACGTGCGCTGTTGGCCTCCTGGCTTCCTGTCTGCAGGCAAACGCACTTACGCTTGATGTCCAGCAAGGTATTGTAAAGCTCAATCAGGGTAAGGGGTTCCGGCCCGTTCAGGGGTTGGTCGAGGTAAAGGTTGGCGATCTTGTGAATGTTGACAAAAAGGCAAGCGCCAAGGTCACCGCTGATGACGGTTCGTCGATGGCCCTCAAAAAAGGTGCTACTTCCCGAGTTTTGGACCCTTCATTCATGGCGCGAGCTGGTGGTGGTCATGGTGGCGGAGCCGGGGCTGGTGGCGGAGCCGGCGCTGGTGGCGCTGGTGGCGCTGGTGGGGCAGGAGGCATCGGTGGCTTGGGCGGATTAGGTGGTTTGGGTGGTCTTGGCGGCCTTGCGGCTCTCGGGGCTGTCGGCGCGGCAATCGGTGTCGGCGTGGGAGTCGGAGTCTCCAGTTCAAGCTCAGGATCAAATCAGGCTACGAATAATGCGCTTGTTGCGCTCGCCATAGCTGAGGCGAACAAACCGAAACCGATCAGCCAGTAAAATCCAGCAACTCTTGGCGTCATGGGGGAAAAACAACTTAAGGAGCGGATAAGTCCGCTCTTTTATTTTTTTGTCTCTTATGTTGCTCTGATCTTTATCCTTGGCGGAGCTAATGAAAATGCCACGTTAGCGAATGTTATCTTAGAAACTGTTGGCGTTCTATTCTTTATCACGTCTTTATACAAGTTATTCATTGCAAAACAGCAATTAAAATCCGCAAAAATCGCTGTGTGGACCGTGTTTATTGTAATACTTGTTCCAGTGTTGCAGCTTATTCCTCTGCCCTCGGGCATGTGGACAGAGCTCCCCTTTCATGATCGGGCGGCCGCTGCTCTCGAAACACTTGGCGTCATGGATTTTGGGGGGCGCCTTAGTCTGGCTCCACAACTGACATGGGCCAGCGCGCTTTCCATGCTTCCCTCCTGCGCAATCTTTTTAACCACTTTGTCTCTGAACAAGCGCGAGCGAGATAGTCTCGTAATTTTTTTAATGGCTTTCGGCCTCGCAAACGCTTTTCTCGGATTATTGCAATTTTCCCAAAATTCAGAGCTAGGCGCTTATCTTTATACCGGCATGGTGGCAGGCGAAGTTACCGGTTTTTTTAAGAATCGCAATCACTTCGCTGCCCTGATGTATGCGCTCATCCCAATGGCGACGGCGGTGGCTGCGACAAATCTCATGACTAAAACCACGCGAAATGAGGGTTTAGCGAGTGAAAAGAGACTCTTACTGTTTATCTCCGCCTTGGCGAGTCTTTTTATATTTATCGTATCCTGCGTCATGGCCAGATCGCGCGCCGGTGTCATCCTTCTGATGGTCGCGCTATTATTGATTTCTTTTTTACCGGCATGGAGCCGCACAGGAACCGGGGCAACAGCGGCAGGTGACAGCATCCTGAAAAAGGCCCTGGGCGCGTTTGCTGCATTCTCGGTGTTATTCGCCATGGAATATGGTTTCTATCGACTGTTAGAGCGCTTTGAGGCGGACCCGCAGCAGGATGCCCGTCTGAAAATTGCGGAAACTACTTTCTATGCGGCTTGGGCAGCGTTCCCCTACGGAACAGGGTTGGGAACATTCCAGAAAATTTATGCCGTGATTGAGCCAATCCGAGACGTCATGCCACATTTTTATGTTAATAGAGCGCATAATGATTATCTTGAATTCGTGCTCGAAAGTGGATTGATTGGCGTCGTAGCGATCATTGTTTTTGCATGGTGGTATGGAAAGTGTGCACGGGAAGCTTGGCGCATGGCTTCCTTCGATAGTGAGAGTGATTACGTGGCTCGCGCAGCGATCATGACGATCGGCCTACTGTTATTGCATTCATTCGTCGACTATCCGTTGCGCACGCAGGCAATCATGGGTCTGTTCGCAATTTGTTGCGCTCAACTTCTCTCCAGATTTTCCGAAACAAAGAGCGCAATAAATTCCAATAACACAAGAAATAATACCTAATCTAAAGTTCCTCATACATATCATAAAGTTATCATTGATTATAATTAAATATCATTTATAATATCTATATCTAATAACAACGTGTTTGAAGCTTTGCTTCACCCGCGCTGCGGTAGCTTGGGCGGTGTGATGTTTTTTCACCTTTTAAATAGCTTGGATAAATTCGCGCATGACAGTTCTCTGATTGGTTCCTTGTGATCGGGACTACAAACCGGGCTCAGAAAAATTTCAGGCAGACGAGGTTGCGCAGAAAGTTATGCCCGGCAACCGTAAGGATTGATTTGATGTCGTCCCCGGCGGGCATGTGCGAGGTAGTTATGCGCCATTCTGTGATTTAGCCTTAAAAGACTAATTTTAGGCTCGATGGCCGTTCTGCTACTTTGCTTGCGTTTCATGGCCTTTGTGACGCTGCGTCTCTGATCTGCGACATGTCCCAGAAATGATGTATTGAGGGGGTTCGATAGTCCCGATCCGTGCATGCCACACCATCAACAAATAAAGTTTCGGTGGTTTCTTTACGGAGTAGTGCTAAATGTTTTTGTAGCCCGGATATCCACACTATTATGGACAACGCCTCATCCAACAAAACGATGCATCCGTTAGTGATTTGCCCAATGACTCCGATGGCATATGCATTTTACGCTGAGACGATCCTGATGGTTCAACCAGTTCGAGAGCTTTTTCGCATCGCAGACCGTAAAGCCGATGAAAAGTAGGATTCATGAGCCTGTTCAAGCGTTAGTTGTCAACATCCGTCCTTAGTCGACAGATATATTGTCGGTACCAAGCCGTTTCTATGGAAAAAATCCGCAGGCGATATGCTTGCGTCAATTAAAAATTTTGCTGGTAGATATTCGAACCGTGTGGCCAGGTTGAATGGAAACTTCTGAGTCAGATCGCTAGCTATGCGTTCTTATCAGCGCCGCGATCCGCAGATTTATGCGCGATAAACAGCGTTATCGGGCGCAGAAAAAATTAATAATTTGATGAGAAGTGATTGATGAACATTACGATGATAGACTCGGGTTATGTGGGTCTTGTCTCAGGCGCCTGCTTTGCGGATTTCGGACACAAGGTCATTTGCGTCGACAGCGACGCCGGCAAGATCGAAAGCCTGCTGCGCGGCGAAATCCCAATTTTTGAACCGGGCCTCGACGAACTCGTCGTCAATAATTTCGCGGCGGGGCGGCTCTCCTTCACCACCGATCTGGCGCCGGCGGTGAAAGGCGCGAACGCCGTGTTCATTGCGGTCGGCACGCCGTCGCGCCGCGGCGATGGCCACGCCGATCTTTCCTATGTTTACGCCGCGTCGAAAACTATCGCCGGTGCGCTCGACGGCTTAACGGTCATAGTTAATAAATCGACCGTTCCTGTCGGGACCGGTGACGAAGTCGAACGGCTCATTCGCGAGGAGAATCCGAGGGCCGATTTCGCCGTTGTGTCCAATCCAGAGTTTTTGCGCGAGGGCGCGGCGATCGAGGATTTCAAACGTCCCGATCGCGTAGTCATCGGCGTAGAGGATACGCGTGCTCGGGAGATCATGGAAGAGATCTACCGGCCGCTATCGCTGAATACGCCGCCATTGCTGTTCATCGGACGCCGCACGTCGGAGCTTACGAAATACGCGGCGAACGCTTTTCTCGCCACCAAGATCACCTTCATCAACGAAGTCGCCGATCTGTGCGAGAAAGTGGGCGCGGATGTGCAGGATGTCGCGCGCGGCATTGGTCTCGACAAGCGTATCGGGGGGAAATTCCTGCACGCGGGACCGGGCTTTGGCGGCTCCTGTTTCCCGAAGGATACGCTGGCGCTGATCAAGACCGGACAAGACGAAGGCGCGTCGCTGCGCATCTTTGAAACAGTCGTGGCAGTAAACGAATCACGCAAGCGAGCGATGGCGCGTAAGGTCATTCAGGCGCTCGGCGGATCCGTGCGCGGCAAGCAGGTGTCACTGCTGGGCCTCGCCTTTAAACCCAACACCGACGATATGCGCGAAGCGCCCTCACTCGCTATCGTCGCTTCGCTGGCGGGCGATGGCGCTACGATCCACGCCTATGATCCGGAGAGCATGGATCAGGCGCGGCCGCTCATGCCGGAAGTTACCTTTCACGACGACGCCTACTCCGCGATTGAGAGCGCCGACGCCCTCGTGATCGTCACGGAGTGGGATGCGTTTCGCGCTCTGGATCTCGACCGAGTGAAAAGCTTGCTGAAAAAGCCAATTGTCATCGATCTGCGCAACATCTATCGCCCAGCGGAGATGCGCAAACGTGGATTCAACTATGTGAGCGTGGGGCGTTGCGCCTGATCGAGACGACGGCTAGGAGTGGCTAACCAATGGTCTTGCGCTGAAAATCCCCAATCACACGACGAGGCTTCTAAAGCATTTGAGAAGATGTGCGCATGTCTACGCAGTCGCGTAATCGTTGGACGGGAATTGGTGTATTTTGCTACCGCGCTGTGCTGTAAAACTAGGCCATTCAGGGTCTGTGTATTCCCAAATTTTGAACTGATGGGGTGGATGCCCTCTCAACTCCATCAGTTCATTTTGCGGTGGAATGGATGCCGAGGACAGACGGTGTGGGCTTGCGGCCCGGGCGGCTAACGGGTCGTCGCCATCATGAAATGCGGCGTGGAGAGGCTTTCCAACCTTATCAAGATCCACAAAGATGATTTTACGCTTCTGAGGGGAGAAAGAGTCAATTCCTTGATGCCAGCGCCTTACAACCGATTGGCGCTTTTGATCGCTTGACATGTTCGGAGGAGTGGACGCCCGCTCCCATCTATATGCGATCGGGATTTTGGTCATAGATTTGTCAGCTTTGATGTTGTGAAAATAAAATATTTAAAAAAACATATAGTGGCCCGCTGCCGGTTTTGTGGACAGGCAGTTAAGCTAATCCCACCAAGCGCTCGAACTCAACCGGGCTGACATAGCCGATGGTCGAGTGACGTCGAACTGTGTTGTAAAAGCGCTCAATATAATCGAACACATCAGCCCTCGCGGCATCCCGGCTCGGATAGACTTTCCTGCCGATCCGCTCGGTCTTCAGCGATGAGAAAAAGCTTTCCATTGCCGCATTCTCCCACACGTTTCCCGACCGGCTCATCGAACAGTCGACGCCCTTGTCGGCCATGAGGCGCTGGAACGGCTCACTGGTATATTGACTGCCGCGATCGGAATGATGCAACAGCGCATCAGGCTTCCCGCGCCGCCAGATGGCCATCATCAGCGCATCCGTGACGAGT
>JBIIJP010000032.1:0-10655 GCA_044233645.1 Methylocystis sp.
CCGGTCTGTCCAAGTCCAACGAAGGTCTCGGCGCGGTCGGCAACTACGCCTCCCTCGCCAACTACACCGCTCTCGGCGGCGTGCTGACCGTCTTCGCCCTGCCGAACTAATCGGCTAACGTCCGCGTGAGCGTAAAATTCACCCGGCGACCCACTAGGGGCGCCGGGTGTTTTCTTATTCATTTCAGTGTTTTTGCTCTATTAGCGCCAAACAGCGGCAGTTGAGCGTTTTAAGAAAATCTTCCGAGCTTTCGACTAATATGGTTTTTGCCGCAATCGAGGCCTATGAGTTCGGGCTGGGGAGTAGCGTCGCCCCGGTCGTTTTGTTTGAGGGATGTCATGCGTTCATCTGGACTTCTACGTATTTGCGCCGCTTTTTCCGCTATCGGTCTTGTCGCCGGACTTGGCGGCTGTAATTCCGCCCAACAGGCTGATCCGGGCGCCATCGGGGTGCCGGCGCTGCCGTCGACCATTTCCGCAGACAGCCTGGTCGGCAAATGGGGCGTCGCCGCCTATCACCGCGACAGCGATCGTCCGCGCACCGAGGGCGAAGCGCGCCGTCAGTGCAGCAATCCTTATGTGATCACCAAAGGTCCCAATGGCGGCGTGATGATGCATCTCGCGGATCAGTCGAAACCCCAGGAGCTGGTGACCAAGGCGAGCGCCGGCGGCGTTAACTATCTCGGACCGGCGGGTCCGGCCGCCACGCCTGACGACCGTGAAATTGTCGCAATTTCCGACAACACTTTCACCGTCAAATGGGTCAGCCCGGATAATTCGAACCGCTACGGAACGATGGTCTATATCCGCTGCTCCTGAGGCGCGACACGACAACGGGGCAATAATCCCGGGGCGCGCCGTTCTTTCAGAGGAAAACGATGAAGACACTTAAAACGCGCCTCGCGAGCCTGTTACTGATCGGCGCCGCCAGCGTGCTGGGCCATGTCCCGGCTTTCGCCGGAGCGGCCGCCCATCAGATTGATATGCAGATCGACGATCAGCCCGGCTATACGCCGAGCGCGGAGGAGGAAAACCTTGTCGGTCCCTACGAACGCCAGATCGTGTTCTTCCGCACCACGGAAAAGCCAGGAACGATCGTCGTCCACACGGCGGATCGCTATCTCTACCTCGTGCAGCCCGACAACCGGGCCATCCGCTATGGCATCGGCGTTGGTCGCGATGGTTTTCAATGGGCGGGCATCAAAAGCATCGTCCGCAAGCAGGAATGGCCGGATTGGCGTCCGCCGCCAGAGATGATCCAGCGCCAACCCTATCTCCCGCGATTCATGGCCGGCGGTCCCGGCAATCCGATGGGCGCCCGCGCGCTATACATCGGCGGCACGGTTTACCGTATTCACGGGACCAATCAGCCGCAAACCATCGGTCACGCTGTCTCCTCGGGCTGCTTCCGTCTTGTCAACGGCGATGTCATCGATCTTTACGGCCGCGTGCCTGTTGGCACCCGCATTGTCGTGAAACAAGCCGCCGATCCAGAATAATTCCCTATCCTTAATCCCACGAGGTTCTTATGCGCTTTTTCCAAAAATGCGTCGGTGCGACGGCTGTCGCCCTCGCCGCTCTCACTCTCTCGCCAGCGGCGGCGAACGCTTCGACGCTGGACGCCGTCAAGCAACGCGGATCTCTGGTTTGCGGCGTCAGCAACGGAATCGCCGGTTTCTCGATCAAGGATGACAAAGGCGCCTGGTCCGGTCTCGACGTCGATTTCTGCCGCGCGGTCGCGGCGGCGGTTTTCGCAGATGCGAACAAGGTCGAATTCGTGCCGCTGCAAGCCGACGAACGCTTTGCGGCGCTCAAATCAGGCAAGATTGATTTGCTGTCGCGCAACTCTACCTGGGCGTTCTCCAACGAAGTCGGGCAGGGATTGAATTTCGCGGGCGTGACCTACTACGATGGTCAGGGTTTCCTCTTGCCAAAGAAACGTAAGGCGACATCCGCGCTAGAACTCGATGGCGTTAAAATTTGCGTCAAGTCAGGCACGACCAGCGAGGCCAATGTCGCCGATTACTTCAAGGCGAATCAGATGAAGTTCGAGCCAGTGCGGTTTGAACAGATGAAGGAAATCGTTGCGGCCTATCAGGGCGGCAAGTGCGATGTGATCAGCAGCGACGTTTCTCAGCTCTACGCCGAGCGTCTTGGGCTGGCGAAGTCGGGCGATCATACGATCCTGGCTGACGTCATCTCGAAAGAGCCCCTTGGCCCGGCGGTGCGCCAGGGCGACGATCAATGGTTGAATATCGTAAAATGGGTGAATTACGCGATGCTCAACGCTGAAGAACTGGGCGTATCGAAAAACACCGTCGAGCAGGCGCTGAAATCGCAGAAGCCTTCCGTGCGTCGTCTCACGGGCGCGGAGGGCGATTTTGGCAAGCAACTGGGTCTCTCTCAGGATTGGGCGCTGAATGTCGTCAAGCTTGTCGGCAACTATGGCGAAACGCTGGAGCGCAATGTTGGCGTCAAATCGAAGCTTGGCATCGCTCGCGGTTTGAATCAGCTGTGGACGATGGGCGGCATTCAATATGCACCGCCGCTTCGCTGATCATTATTTGACATTTTAAAATAAAGCCGGCGCGTTTGATCAATGCGCCGGCGTTTTCACGTGTGGTCCAATGGGGTTTAGTCCAAAGCGGCAAAGAGCGTGCGGCGCGCATCGCCGGAGCGGCTACGCATGGAGAGGCCCGGGCGCGGGCGACTGACCAGCCCGCCGGTGATCGGTCCGTCATTATGATGGAAGGGGCGCGGTGCGCCGCAATCGGCGGCGTCTTTTCCAGTGTCCCGCTTTTTTCCCGGCTTTCTCATGGCGTCGCTCCTGCTGCATCGAACGAAGAACCAACCGTCCTGCGCCAAGCCTCTCGCCACAGGACTTATAAATCAAGCGTTCCGATACTTTAGACCCCCGGATAATCCCTCTTTTTGCAGGAGTGTTGCGAACTTGTCGCGCGTGCGGCGCAAACAATTTTCTGCCCCTTCCGTCGCAAGTCCAAATCACTACTACCGTTGCAATGCAGCAACCTCGCGATTGGCGAAATCGAGCCTTGAGGCGAGCGTGCGAATAACGAATTTATGAAATACATGCGCCAGGGTCGGATGCTCAGTCTCCATGCGCCGGATAGCCGCATGAGTGAGTTGATAGACAATGGTCGGTTGATCAACCACCACTGAAGCGCCACGCGGCGCGCCTCGATAAACCCCCATTTCGCCGAGCAGCGTGTGTCCCAGCATGCTACGCAGGCGCAACTCCTTGCCCTCCGCTGTACGCAGCAGAATTGTCACGCGGCCGGACGATAGCAAATAAAGACTGTCGCCAGTCTCTCCCTGCGCGAAGATGATGTCGCCGGGGGCCAGCTCCCGAATCGTGAGATAGGTCAGAAAGGCCTCGAAAAACGCATCGTCGCCAAGCTCGGCCTTCAGCCATTCCTCTGTTGTGCGGGCGCGCGCATCCGGCGTTTCGGAAGCGTTCAGAAGTAAATCCTCCGACCATTCCAGCGCCGCGTCGAGGTCAGGAAAAATCCGGCAATGGGGATCGTCTCCTTCCTCCAGCAACCCCCCCTTGCGCAAGCTACGCTCGACGCCCGGAGAGAGAGAGGAGAAGACAAGTTTGAACTGCCCCTGTTCCGCGAGATGCCGGAGTTTGATCAGCGTCATTACGGCGGAAGAGTCGAGTCCGAGCACCTGTCCGAAATCGAGGATCAGGCATTTGCAGGCGCCAACGTTCTTCGCCAGCGCCTCTTTTATGTGTTGCAGCAGAAAATGCGCAGTGCCGAAAAAAATAAAGCCGTGCAGCCAGAGGATCTGAATGCCTTCGCCAAATTTGACAAGCGTGTCCGTATCGTAAATCGGCCGATCAACGCGACTGGCGAAATTGCTGCGATTCATGCCGTGTTTGATCAGACGAATCCGGCTGGTGTTGACCGCGAAAGTGATGCAGGCGGCGATGATGCCGACCCCCACGCCGGCGACGAAATCGAAGCAAACGATGGTCAGAAAAATCGCCAGAAGCTGCAGATAGTCAGCGTATTGCATCCGGCGCCAGCCGCGCAACAGCCATTCGTCGAGCATGGTGGCGCCGAGTTGCAATAAAATTGCGCCCAGCACCGGCAAGGGCACATAACCCAGCGCCCTTGATCCCAGCAGAAGCGGAAAAAGGCACAGCGCCCCTACCATGACGCCGCTGCTGCGCGCCCGCGCGCCCATCCGATAGCTGAAAAAAGTGCGGCTGACCGAGAGCGTGCCGACATTGCCGCCGGCGGCGCCGGCGACAAGATTGGCGAGGCCGTTCAGCTTGAGCTCATGATCGAGATCGAGATCGTTTTTCGTCTCGACTTCGAGCGCCATGATGCTCAGCAACAGAGTGGCCACGATAACGACGATCAGCGCAATATACTGGCCTGAGAAGCGTATGATCGCATAGGGATCGATCAGGCTGCGACGATCGAACAGCCAGGGAAGCGGCAGGTCGAGCGATGTCTGTGGAATATTCAGTAACCAGCCGGTGGCGTGTGCGACATCGGGCGACATGCCCGCCAGGAACACGCCGGCGACTGTTGCAACGATGCAGACAACCAGAACGGTTGGAAAAGCGAGCGGATGTTGTGCGCGCTGCGCGCCATGCAACGCGACGGCGATGAGCCCGCCCACCAGAAGTTTGGCGATATGGCGTCCACTGGCGATATCTCCCAGAAGACTCAGGGAGAGGGGCTCCTGCGCGAAGATGCGGATGGCGCCGCTGACCAGGAACCATCCCGAGGCCGCCATAAAGCCCCCAATGACGGGATAGGGCATGAACCGTATCCAGCGCCCGAGCTTCAGCGCGCCGGACAGGTATGAGGTCACCCCTACGATCAACGCGCCGGCGATCAGGGCGGCGAGGGCCGTCGGGCCGATCTGATCGGCGCGACCCTGCACGGATAAATCAGCGGCAATCGCTCCGGTCAGCGAGGCCATCACCGCCACCGCTTTCGAGTCCGGCGCGGCGACCGTGAAAGGAAGGCCGCTTCCCAAGGCGAAGACGATGGCTGTCAGACCCGCCCCGAGAAGCGCAAAACCGGCGCCGATGGAAAGATTTTCGGCCAACGGCCCGGAGAAAATAAGTACGGAATAACTGAGGGAGGTGGCGATGATCATAATCGGGGTGATCAACCCCGAAACGATGTCCTTGATCGTCATGCGCACGGCGCACCTGTTTTTCTGCCGAATCCAGGCGCGACCTTACTCCATTTCACTGGGCGCTGTCGCCGTGAAGGCGAGGCGGGCGTGATCAGAAAAGAGAGAACGGATCCGGGGACGACTGAGCCGCCGGACGGACGCGTCTTCCCATCCTGATCCCAGTTTCTTCGCTCGACAATGTATGAGTCGGCGGTTCGCCGCTGATTGAAATGCTCGCGCCTTCCGCCGCCACCATTTCATAAAGTTTGCGGGCGTGACCCGGCGACAGGCGCACGCAGCCATGTGACGCCGGGCGTCCCAGCGATCCAGTGGCGTAGCTGCCATGAATAGCATAGCCCCCATAAAAGAAGATCGAATAGGGCATGGGGGCGTTGTCGTATTTTTGCGAATAATGCATGCGCTCCATGCCAGTCGGTTCAAACTCCCCAGGAGGCGTGACATAGCCGTCCCGAGCCGTCGAGACCGGCCAGCTCCACGATCCGGAGGAGGAATCGACCTGCATGCGCTGGGTGGTGAGATCGATATGGATGCGAACCGTCGCTTGAGCGGGCGCAGTCCAAACCAGGCAGATCGTCAGAATGAATGGCAAATAGGCGAGGCGCGGCATCGATCGCTCCGGTATGTTGCGCATGATTTAATAGGATTGTAGCCCTTGCCGATCAAAACCTGCAAATATTTCCCGGGATTAAGGTATACGGGAAGAAGTCAAATTGCCTTCGAGGGTTTTTGAAATATAGTAAAAATCAGCTCTCAAGCGCCATAGATCCTCGCGGGGGAAAGCAGTCAGCATGAATTACGACGAATTCAAAAGACTCTACGAAGTCAGCGACATCGATTACGAAAACGTGCGCGCGCTAGGCGTTCGGATCTCTCCGGCAATCAACGATTTCATCGATCGACTTTACGCTTATATGCGTGAGGCGCTCGGCTATGAATTCGACGTTCATTTTCCAGACGAAGCTTCGCTGGCGCGGGCGCAAAGCCTGTCGCGGCGCGCCTGGCTCGAGTTTCTAGAGGCAAAATGGGACGAGACGTATGTTAAAAGCCGCGTTCGTATCGGCGAGGTGCACGCCCAACTCCAAATCCAGCCGCGGCATTATCTGGCGACAATGAACAAGTCACTGGAATTATGGAGTCACTACGCCCACACACTGGCGCCCGATCAAAAGGATTTGGCGAAACTCATCGCGTCAATGTGGCGGGTCGGCCAGATGGAAGGCGCGCTGGTCGTCGATGTCTATTCGCAGCGCACGGGCGAGATCATCTCCCAGCAAAGTCGCGCGCTCACAGATATGAGCACGCCGATCACTGCGATCTGGGACGGCATTTTAATGCTGCCGGTCGTTGGCATTGTCGATAGCCGCCGCGCTCAGGACATCATGCAGCGAATGCTCGAGCAGATTGCAGAAAAACGGGCGATTGTGTTTATTCTCGATATTTCTGGCGTTGCCGTTGTGGACACTGCCGTAGCCAATCACCTGATCCGCATGACCAAGGCTGCGCGACTGATGGGCAGCTACACCATCGTTTCCGGACTTTCCCCCTCCGTTGCTCAGACGATTGTCGAACTCGGCATCGAAGTCGGCGACATGAAGACGACAGGTAATTTGCAGGACGCTCTCAAGATAGCTTTCGATCGCGCCGGCGTGGAGCAGAAGATTGGCGCAAAGTGAGGCGCGCGTCATCCTGCAACGGGTCGAAGGGGTTTTGATCGTGCCGCTCCCCGATCCGATGCACGATGCTTTTCTCGATGAACTGCGCCCATCCGTGCTGGAATATATGCGTGATCATCCCATCGCTGGACTTATCCTCGATCTCTCCGGCGTTGAAGCGCTCGATGAGCATGATTTCGAGCGTCTTCGTCGGGTTGCCGACGGCGTGACTTTAATGGGCGCGCCTGTCGTGCTGGCCGGCATGAAACCTGGCGTCGCCGCCGGACTGGTCATGCTCGACGTCAACGACTCCTGGGTTATCCCGTCTCTTTCGGTCGAGGCGGCGATGGAGCGGTTGCGATGACGCAGCGCTGGCGACGCTTGCGTATTCTGTCGCAGGACGATGTCGCGCTGGCCATTCTCGAAATTCGCGAGATGGCGAGACTGATCAACATGTCTGGCGCCGCCACCGCCGCACTGGCGACAGCGGTGAGCGAACTGGTCACCAATGTTACGAAATACGCAGACAAAGGTCTGATCAGCATGCGGCCCGCCACGCAAATTCGTCGCCCGGGCATTGAGGTGATTGTCGAGGATCGAGGTCCCGGCATCTGCGACATCGAACAGGCGATGCGGGAGAATGTCTCGACAGGCGGCACACTCGGCCTCGGCCTGCCCGGCACGCGCCGACTGGTCGATGAATTTGATATCGAGAGTCAGCCGGGGCAGGGCACCCGCGTCCGGATCGTCAAATGGGGCTAGCAATGGAGTTGGACTGGGCGGTCCATGTTCGCCCCTATCCCGGCGCGCCGCGTGGCGGGGACTCAGGCATTGTCATTCCCGCTGGCGATGGCGCTTTGGCTGTCCTGATAGACGCCGCCGGTCACGGTTTGGCGGCGTATGTCGTCGCACAAAAAGCGCGCGAAGCGGTATATGCGAATCCCGACGCCGAACCGGATGAGCTGTTACTGCATCTCGATGCGCGTCTGAAAGGCGGGACGGGCGCCGCCGTTTCTGTGGCCAGGCTGCAGGGGCGGGAGCTTCGGTTTGCGGGCGTCGGCAATGTGCAGGCGAGCGTCTCTCTGAGACCGCTTCTGGTTCGGGTTGGGATTGTCGGCGTCAGAATGCGCCGGCCGAAAATTGTCCATGCGGCGCTGGAGGAGAACGCCTGGTTTGTGATGCACACCGATGGCGTGTCCTCGCCGGACACACTGCCGGGAGGAGCCGCGAACACGGTAGCAACGACCCTTGTGGATAAATTTGGCGCCATGACGGACGACGCCGCCGTTTTGGCGCTGCGCTGGCGCAGGAGCGCGGCATGATCGAACTGGGGATGTTGCGGATCGCGACGAACGATGGCGTTCCGTTTGCGCGGGAGAAACTGCGTAGCTGTCTCGTTGCGGCTGGACTGAAGCGCGTGGTCGCCGGACAAATCGTATCGATCCTCTCGCAGGATTTGCGCGGTCATACGCCAGCGGAGTTATGCGTCTTTCTGGACAAGGAAGGCCGCGAGATATGCATCCAGTCGCCGATCTTGAATCAAAAATATAATCGCATCCATTTGCCGAAACCCCTGGGAGAAGACGATCTGCCGGCGCTCAAACGGATTCTCTCTTTTCTGACTCGGGAAGAATTGCTGCATGATCTCGAACGTCAGGTCGAAGAACGTACCGCCGAACTGAAAAAGGAGCGGGAACGCTCGGAAAAACTTCTGCAGAATATGTTGCCGGAGGCGATCGCCACGCGCATGAAGGATGGTGAAACCATCGCCGACCAGCATCAGGCGACGGTAGTCTTCGTTGATATCGCCGGTTTTACGGCTTTCGCGCGCGATCGTCACGCCACAGAGGTCGTATCGATGCTTGACGGAATTTTCCGGACCTTCGACGCCATCACCCGGCGTCATGGCCTCGAAAAGATCAAGACTATCGGCGATGGCTATCTGGCGGCCGCAGGATTGCCCGAATACCAGATCGATCATGTCGACCGTGCGGTGATGATGGGACTCGATATCGTTGGCGCCATTCCGACCTTGCGCGAGGAACTGGCGGTCTCCGTCGATGTGCGCGTCGGTGTGCACACCGGACCCGTGCTCGCCGGCGTGATTGGCGTTCACAAGCCATTTTACGACATTTGGGGCGACACGGTGAATGTCGCCTCGCGCCTTGAAAAGAATGGCGCGCTTGGACGCGTGCATATTTCGGATGATGTGCGCCGGGCGCTGGGCGGACGATTTCAATTCGAGGATCGCGGGCCAATCGAATTAAAGAACCGCGGCAGCGTCAATACCTGGTTTGTCGATTGGCCGTCCGCGCGTGCGAGTTGATCAGGCGAACCAGCGGTCGCCGTCGGCGCCGATCCCGTCCCATTGTCGATCGGCAGGCGCGAGTCGACTAGCTTCGTTCTCTGGATCGCGCGCGGCGGTCTCCAATAGCACTTTACGCATCAGGCGCGTGCCGCCATGTTCGAAAAGCGCGACACCGACGCCCCTCAGCGCATAGAGCAATGACCCCTCAAATGGATCGGCGACAATATGACTGAATAACGCAGATCGTCGCTCCAGCTCCGTCGATGGGATCGCGACGAGCCGCAGACGTGCTGATCGCGCCGGGCGTGATAATCTGTATTCAACGAGTTCGGTCAAGATGGCGTCGAGAGCCGCGGCCAGATCGTCGATCTCCGCATCTTCACCCGCCACGCCAGTCATGGTTCCTCGCTACTTGAGGAGAGCCCGAGGCTTAAGGCTTCGGACCTCGAAATGATGATCGCTAACGGTTAATCAGCAGGCGATGCGGACGCGACGATAACCAATGAAATCGCCCCAATCGTCATACAACGCCTGGTTAGCGACGCACAGACGAGCCCGGCGATAGGGGCGAGCGTAGCCGTAGTAGGGCTGCGCATAACCATATTGATTTTGAACTGCGCTGGCCGCAACAGCGCCGAGTGCTAAACCCGTCAGAGCCGCGCCGCCATAACCCCAGCCGCCGCCGCCCCAGCCGCCGCCCCAGCCGCCGCCGCCCCAGCCACCGCCCCAGCCGCCATAACCCCAGCCTCCGCCCCAGCCCGGACGACCCCAGCCTCCGCCCCAGCCCGGACGACCCCAGCCGCCGCCCCAGCCTGGACGACCCCAGCCGCGCCCCCAGGCTGCTGCGGGCGTGGTCGACATGACAACACTGGAGAAGGTCGCCGCAACAATGCCGACGACGAGGAGTTTGCGAGCAGCGTACATTCGGAGCCTCCAAAATCAAAAACATGTTCGCAAAGATGAGTAGGCGTCGGAGACGAGTCTGACGATCTCAAGACGAGCGCTGAACGTCCGAAAAATTTAATAGCGTTTGGACACTGAACCTCAACTGAACGAAATATCGCAAGGAAAGGTTTTGCCAGGCGGATGAACTCTCCGGGAGAGTGACAGGTCATTACAAATAAACAATTTGTTTTTGAGATCTGAAAAAATCTTAAAAAAATTTCTACCCGCGCGGAGCCGCGAGTGCGGCAGCGGCGGGTAGTAATCTACGCCGTTGGGAGGTCCGGCGAAAGCGGGTATGTCAAAATCGGTCTCGCCGGGCTTTGACGCGAAGGGGAACTGGAGCGCGGCGCGGGATTGCAAACCAAACGACAAGGGGTGATGCAATCGACACCAGGAACAAAGCTGTAAGCATTTCCATCCTCCCCAGACAAAATTTGAATAAATCCGCCCGCATCTTTGGGGGATGCGGGCGGGTCGTCAGATTACTGCGTCAGAAGAGCAACGCCTTCCTTGCCAACCAGGGCATGGATGCGGCCGAGGATCTGCAGAACGACGCCGAACACGCCG
>JBIIJP010000010.1:0-120364 GCA_044233645.1 Methylocystis sp.
CAGACCATCCAGCAAACCGGCTCGAAGAACTGCTGCCGTGGAACTGGAAAGGGCGCCACAATAACGCGGCTGCTATCGCAGCGTGAAATTATCTACGACAACCCGCGGCCTACAGCGGATGCTTACGCTGAAAATACCAAGCTTGCCGCGCGAGCAGTCGACAAGCTAACTCCTTGCACGGGCGATCGATCTCATCAAGTTGCCGGATCTGGAAGGTTGCTGTCTTAATGCGGATCGCCGACTTGGCTGCCGGAATTCGAAGTCGGGCGCGGCGTCAGAACAAACTTTGGCGACATAGGCCGGGAACCGCGCCCTTCGCATGCGGCGGCGACGGATAAAGATGTTCTTGCTTGGCTCCGAAATATGAACCTTTGCGACGTTACAGGATTCCACACAAATCGCAGAGATTATACGCCTCGTAATGTCTTAACGATCTTCCCTGCGCCGCCAGAATCATTAAAACCGTGTCGCCTTCGCCAACCTGAGCAATTGATCTATTCCAAGACAATGGAAATGGCGTCATCCGGCTCTTCGCAGATTTTGACTGAATGTCCTGCACAATAAGGGAATAAATTTCATCTTCTGTTGACCTGAAAGCCGCTTTGTGAGCCTTTTTGCGTTTAGTTTAGAACCGAGCAGAAAGTTTAGGAACTCATCTTGTCGAAGATACAAGTCAGAGGAGTAATCTACTCAAACCATCGCATAAATCTTATGGATGCCGTTCATGAATTTTGACTTAAGACAGCTGATCGGGACTCTGTTAAGTCTAATAGGACTTCTGCTCATCACGCAGGGATTGGCTGAACCTTCTCTCGCCCCAGGATCAATCGGAATGCCGGTAAATTTTGTCTGGGGCTGTGTTGTAATGGCATCCGGCCTCACCTTGATATGGATTGCGTCCCGCTGGTAGAACTCGGGAAGCGGGATAGGAGTATTCCGAGTCAAAATCATGCGAAGATTCAAAATGGATTAAAAAGACCATTTCGAATTGCAGAGTTCATCGGAGAGAACTGGCATGCCAACTGTCTTGATAACAGGTGCGAACCGCGGCTTGGGACTCGAATTTTGTCGACAATATGCAAGCCTTAACTGGAGAGTACATGCAACTTACAGAAATCTGAAAGCGAAAGAAGAATTGGATAAACTCGTAAGTACGCATGCAAACATCACCCTTCATGAGCTGGACGTTTCGGATTTTTCAGCGATTGATCGCCTGGCAGATTACATGTCGTCTGAAAACATAGACTTGCTAATTTGCAACGCAGGGATATTCGGCCGTGAAGAAAGCAATCGATTCGGTACAATTGACTATACTGAGTGGATGGATGCCCTTGTCATCAACGCTAAGGCGCCAGTTAAGCTTACCGAGGCATTTTTACCCCATTTGAAGCGCAGTGAGCGACGCATCATCGTCGTCATGTCCAGCTGGTTAGGTAGCATCACAGACAACAAGAATGGTGGATTTTTAATCTATAGATCAAGTAAAGCTGCGCTCAACGCGGCAATGAAGAGCTTGGCTATCGACTTGCGAAAAGACGAGATAGGTGTTTTGATAATGCATCCTGGCTGGGTGAGAACTGACATGGGCGGACCGGAAGCTCCGGTGGAATGTATCGATAGTATAGCGGGCATGGTCAGCGTCATAGACAATTTCCGCCTAGACGAGGATACGGGTCGATTCATAGACTTTGAGGGTAAAGATGTGAACTGGTAACGTGATTACAAGGTTATTCACATGCGGACAGTATTGATTACAGGTTCCTGTCAAGGGCTAGGGCTCGAGCTTTGTAAGCAATACGCCTCATGTGGGTGGAATGTCCTGGCTACGTGCTTGTCGCCCAATTTCGCGACATCTCTTAACCAGCTTGCGAGGCATTCTCCAAACGTCTCTGTCTTAGAATTAGACGTGGCGGATTTTTCGGCGATTGATCGTCTGGCAGAGACGTTAGCACATCAGACAATTAACTTGATAATATGCAATGCAGGCATAAACGATGATAACACTGCCTTAGGCTTCGGAGGCCTAGATTACACTGCTTGGAAAAAGACATTTATAATAAATACCCTCGCGCCTGTCAAAATAGCAGAGGCATTTTTGACCCAACTCAAACGAAGTGGGGATGCTTCAATCATTGCCGTTTCCAGCTGCATGAGCAGTATCTCTCGGAATGAGAGCGGTGGTTACATCACCTATCGTGCAAGCAAAGCAGCGCTCAATGCTGCCATGCGGAGTGTTGCTAGGGATCTTGAATCACAGGCCATAAAAGTTATGCTCTTGCATCCCGGTTGGGTAAGAACAGCAATGGGAGGACCAGATGCAACTCTTAGCCCGAGTGAAAGCGTGGCAGGAATGCGTCGCGTTATAGAAGAAAGTTCGATTTGTAAAAGCGGCCTTCTCTTTGACTTTCAAGGAAATCAAATGGACTGGTAAGAGAGGCTGCTACATTGGGATGCATCTAAGGGCTTAAAAGTTGGAATAGTGTGCAAAGCTTCCGGCACATCCAAAGCACGAAATAAAGGTAGCCTGGTTTCTAAACCGAGCAATCCGCTCGCGTGACCTTCACAGAATGGCAAGGAAAGCTGCCGAGCAAGGATCCGGTCTATAATTAGCGCTGCACCAATTGCCTAAAATAGATCGAGCATCGTACTGAAGGCGAGCTTAGGAGAGAGTTTAATTTAAGCTAATGTGTCTGGCGAAGTGACCTTTCGCTCAAACGCTGATGATTGAGTGAGAGTAATCTCGGTTCAGCGAGGTGATGATCGCGGTTCGGATGCTATCCGCCGTCTTGCGTGGCTTTGGCAATTACGGCGCGTGATAGGAAGTCGGCACGTTATGGAATGCAACCCGTTAATTTACGAACACATAGATCGGACAGATCGCATAGCGAAGCAGTTTGGGCGTTCTTGAGCCGCGACAGCGTGGGCTGCAAAGCAAGATGAAGGGAATCTGTCAGTCAAGTATCCACAGACGTGCATGAACGCCGGGTTGGAGCGAAAAAAGTTGACTTCGGCAGCGTCTACACTTCCGTATCATTGATCTTTGTCACGAATTTTTGGGAGACCGTTTGATTAAATCTTGAATGCTTGACAATAAAGTGTGTTCGCAGAATAACTGTAAAATTGATGATTACATTTGTCGGAAAAATCTTAACAGTGTTTTTCGCGTGGACCGCCACAAATCGTCGTGCGGTTTTGAATGGGAACGGCAAGACAGGATAGCAAGCCATGGTTGGTTTCAATGCTGATTATTCGAATAATGAGTCGGGCTGGGCGGGAATAACTCAGATCTTTGGGCCATCCCAGCCGTCGGACATGAACGCGGGGGTTTTATTTACGTATAATTTTCAAAACAAAACAACCGGATCGTCTTTCAACTATGACCTGAGTTCTCTACTCGCATGTTTGAACCCGCACCTTGTCTCGGGAAATTCTACCGGGACGGTTGCGCCGGGCGAAACTGCACAGGTTTCAATACTCAATTACTCAGCAGGCGGAAACGGTGATGACCAGGACGCAGATTGTTACTTGTGGCAGATCGCCGCCGCGCCGCTTGTGACCACCGCCAGCGGCGAAACCATCTGCTTCTGGTTTTATACAGATGGTAAAATATCCGCTTGGCAACAGATCGAAATCTGCAACAACAGCCAGAGCAGTTTTCCTATTACCAGCACCCCGACCAACACCTCCTCTCAGATGAACTGCGAAAATTCGAGCATGGGTCTCGGCATCGGTATTGGTGGCGGCGGGGGCGGTTTAACAACCAACAACATCTGGATTCAGGTCTATGATGTGACCTGATTGCTCCGGGCCAAATCCTCGAAAAATTTAACACTAATTTGGCGAATTTGAGTTGGTGTGTTTGATGATTAATTTATGACAATGCGTACATCACGTGAGTGATGTGTGAGAAAAGTGTTCCAGGATAGCCTGCCGGACAGCGGGCGTTTTTTTTGGCTGTGACGGAGAACCCTTGTATTTTTAATTTCGTCACGCAGGTTTGACGCCAAGTGATTGAAGAAAGGCGCAATCAATCGTCTTCATAAATGCATGACTATGTTGGTTTAACCTTGACCGGTCGTGGAGAGATCAAACGTAAGTTCTTCCTTAAGCTCGTGATGCCCCTGTTCTTGCGTTCGCTATAGATGTCGGCCGTCTTCAGGCTGATGACCTCCTACGCGCTCAGACCGTCGGCATTGGCGGTGGTGAACGCGACGCACTCCTTGAGGCTCAAGAAGCTTTTTGGCATGGTAACCGTCAAGGTCTGTATGGTAAGTCAGGCGGACGACAGGAGGCGATATCGTATGTTTGGGCCGTGTGTGGCATGACGATAGCGCTCCTCCGCTACCAAAAAACAACAATATTTGATCAACCAATTCTTCACGAACTTAAACTTCCGGATGCTGCTAACGCTTATGCGTCAGCATGAGAGTGCGCATAACACTCACCCGGCATACGGCGTTCGAAACTTGTAAATCTGATCGATGATCTCTCTGGGCAGCGGCTGGCTTTCAGCTTCTGGAATCATCACCTCGATATACGCGCCGGCGTCGCTTCCGGCGATGTCTGCGAGTGCGGCTTCCAGTTCCCCCACCGTGGCGACGCGACGCGAGAGCCATTCCGCGCAGCCCATCGCCCGGGGCAGTAGATGATAGTCCACCGCCGCAAGATTATCGTAGTCGTGGCCGCGTTCGCTCAGAAGGTCCTCGACGCCATAGATGCCGTTGTTGAGAACGAAAATGATCGGTTTGAGGCGATAGCGTCCCATCACGGCCAGTTCGTTGAAGGTCATCTGATGGGAGCCGTCGCCGGTCACAATGATGCTGCGGCCAGTCGCATTCGCCATCGCGACGCCCAGCGCCGCCGGCGTCGCCCAACCGATCGAGCCCCACAGCGTCTGCGTTTCGCACCCCACGCCATCCGGCAGCTTCATGGCGGCAAGATGCAGCATGCATGTGCCGGTTTCGATCACCAGCACATCGCCTGCGCGCAAAAATCTTTGCAGGCGCGGATAGAAGGTTGCGGAGCCCAGTTTCTCGCCAGCCGATCCTGTTATTGAGAGCAAGTCGAACTTCGGAGCCTCTGGCTTTCCGGCGCCGCTTTGCGCATGGGCAATGAGCCCGTCGAGCATGTCGTCGATGGCGACATGCGAGAAGATGGTCGAGCCCAATTGCACCCAATGATCGTGAATACTGATCATGCGCGCCATCGGAATGACATCGCTCCACAGACCGGTGTTGAGGTCCTCGAGCACAATGCCGCCCAGATCGAGGATAAGATCGGCGTTTTGAACAATGTCGCGCACGGCGAGCGGAGACGAACGGTCGCCGTTATACATGCCGAGAAAATTCGGATGACCCTCGCTGACGACGCCCTTGTCCATCGGCGTCGTGGCGTAGGGGAGTTGCGTCGCGCCGAGAAAGCTTTTGAGTTTTTCCTGCAAGCCATAACGCGCCAGCATGGCGCTGGGCAGGACAACCGGATTTTTGGCTTCCTTGAGTCGCGCGATCACCGCCTTCAGCGCGCCCTCCAGTTCGACGGCGACGCTGGACTGACGCTTGATCTGCGCCAGCGGGGTTCCGGTCACGGGCGCGCCCACGATCTGCATGCGCGCGTAATCCATCGGGATGACGATATAGGCCGGCGCGCTTTGCCGCAGCGCCTCTCGAATGACGCGCTCCAGTTCGTCGACGGCGTTGTCGGGCGTGAGCAGCGCGCAAACGCAGCAGGCGGCGGCGGAGAGGCTCTCGAAATTGCCATAGACGCCGTCGCCGAGCGTATGGTGGGTGATGAGCCGCTGGTGGGTAATGCGGCGGCTTGGCGCGCCGACAAGGTGAAAAATCGGCAACCGGTGGGCTTTGGCGCCCATCATGCCGTTCAGCGCGCTCAATTCGCCAACGCCATAGGTCGTGCTCAGGATCGCCGCGCCCTTTCTCCGCGCATACCCGTCGGCGGCGTAGGCGGCGTTCAGCTCATTGGCGCAGGCGACCCAATCCAGCGTTGGGCAAACCTCAATCGCGTCATCAATGGGGAAGGAGTAGTCTCCCGGCACGCCGAAAACCTTGTCGATTCCGAGATCGGACAATCTTTTGACGACATATTCGGCGACGGTCGGATTTGACATTTCAGTTCCCCTGTGCGGATCGGGCCAGCGCTGGCGCCGACGCGTTTATCTCTTGCATGAAGATCGTCTTAATATCCTGATTACGCGTCAAAGTTGCAAACGCGCATACTTTTTCTCGTCTGAGCCCCGCGCGTCCCGTCGTCGCTCTTCAGCCTGCTCGACGCAGTTGCGCGACCCTCACCGGGACCGGCGGATGCGAGAAATAGAATTGCGCATAGAGCGGATCGGGCGTCAGGCTTGCGAGGTTGTCGCGGGTCAGTCGCGTCAGGGCGGAGATCATCGGTTCCTTGCCGACAATCTGTCGCGCAAAGTCGTCCGCCTCAAATTCCGCCTTGCGCGAGCGCCAGGAGAGAACGGGTTTCAAAAGATGCGCTACCGGCTCCTGCGCGAGCATCAACGCCACCAGAACGAGTCCGGGTTCGTTCGGCAACCCAAACAAGCCGGTGAAATCCCCGGTCGAAAAAGCCCAATACAGGATGGCGAACCCCATAAAGGCGACAATCGCCGATTGCAGGATCAACTGCCTGACATGGCCGTATTTGAAATGACCCAATTCGTGGGCGAGGATGGATTCGATTTCCTCAAGCGAGTGTTTTTCGAGCAATGTGTCGAAAAAGACGATGCGCTTGGCTTTGCCGAAACCAGAAAAATAGGCGTTGCCATGAGACGACCGTTTCGAGGCGTCCATCACATAGAGACCCTTTGACTCAAAGCCGCATTTCTCGAGCAAAGCCTCCATTCGGCTTTTGGCGCTCCCCTCCGCCATCGGCGTGAAGGTATTGAACATCGGCGCGATCACGCTCGGATAAATAACGGTCATCGCCAGCGTCAGCGCCATGAAGGCGGCCCAGGCGAAGAGCCACCAGCTATCGGGCAGTGCGCGCAATAGCGCGAACATGGCGTAAAGCGCTGGAATAGCGATCGCGCCCGTCAACGCCAGACTTTTGATTTCGTCGAGAATAAAGGTTTTCGGCGTCAACCGATTGAAACCGAATTTCTCCTCCAGCCAGAAGGCGTTGAAAAACGAAAACGGCAATTCGAGAACATGTCCAATCAGGGTGAAGGCGCAAACAAAAGCCACGCTGCGGGTCAGTCCGGGCGACGTCACGCCGGCGACGAACGCATGGAGCGGTCCCAGCCAGAGCGCGAGCCAGCCCACAGATAACAGCGAGTCGAAAATAGTCTCCACAATTCCAAAGCGCGTTCGCGCGATCGTATAATCGGCTGCCCGACGGTGATCCTCGACCGTAACCTGATCAGCGAAATCCCCGGGCACGGCGTCGCGGTGGCGATCGACAGTATCGATCTGCCGCATCCGGAGATAAACGCCGAGACCGCAGGAGAGCAAAATCGCAAGACAGACAAGAGCGCCGGCTAAGGTCATGTAAGTTGATCTCCGCAAAATATATTGTTCATGCTATTTAAGATGGAAATCCCCAGCGCGCGAGAGGCTCCGGACGTCAATCTTTCGGTCGCCAGACAGGCTTCAAGATATGCGTTTTTCGATGATTGTCGCTCTCATCGCCGCCCTGGAGGGCGCCGCAGGCGTTTCCCTGGCCGGGGCGGCGGCTCACGTTGATGCAAGCCCCCTGCTCGCAACCGCCAGTCAATTCCTGATGCTTCACGCCGCCGCCGGCCTGTCAGCGGCGGCGCTTCTCGCCGCCGGCGCTCCCAACCCTGTCGGGTTAAGGGCCGTAGCCCTGGCGCTGCAAGCCGGCGTGGCTCTTTTCGCCTCGGATCTTGTCGCGCGGGTTTATCTGGGCGGCAAACTTTTTCCCTATGCTGCGCCGATCGGGGGCGGTCTGACGATCCTGTCCTGGCTGGGACTGGCCATCTGGGCCGCCATGGGTCTGCGCAATCTCGAATAAAGCGGTCGATACAGGGCTCAGACGCCCGGAATCGCTGGACATGCGGTCCATTCCGCCGCACCATTGACTAATGTCGACGTCGTCAGCCCCGGATGAAGAGCCCACGATTGCGCCGCAGGAAGCGGCTGTGACAGAGAATATGCTGTCTGGTCGGCGAATATTAATTGTCGAGGACGATCCTTTTATCGCCACGGCGCTGGAGGACACGCTTCTCGATTTCGGCATGCGTGTCGCTGGCGTCGCCAGCAATCTGCGCGAGGCGGAGCGGCTGGCGCGGGAAACCCTTTTCGACGTTGCGCTTCTCGACGTAAATATCGGACATGACACAATCGACACCGTCGCCGACGTGATTGCGGCGCGGGGTTTGCCCTTCGTCTTTACGACCGGACACGGACGCGCCGGGCTGCCGGAGGCCTATCGCGATCGCGCCATCGTCGAAAAACCCTTCTATGTCGATGAAATCTTGCGCGCTCTGCGCGGAGAATTGCAAAGCGGATAAGCACGGAACGCTTCGTTCGCCTCACAAACCACTGGTTGCAGAAGCCATGGCGCAGAAAAATGATGCTAGATTTTTATATTCGTTCAAACCTCAGGGCGTCAGACGAGTGAATTTGCGTAAACTGGCTAGTGACAAAAATTCATTGAAATATAAGACTGAGCCATAGGGTTCATCTCCGGACCGAAGGAGTTCAAGGTGTTCGCACGTCGTCGGCTAATTCTCCATTGCATTGCTGTCGCATTCGCTCTCTTTACGATAACGAAGTCTGTCGGAGCCGAAACATCTAAAAAGCCCAACATCCTTGTTATCTGGGGCGATGATATCGGCCAGTTCAACGTGAGCGCCTATAATCGCGGCATGATGGGTTATCGGACCCCTCATATCGACAGTATCGCCGAACAGGGAGCCTTGTTTACGGATTGGTATGGTCAGCAAAGCTGCACCGCCGGACGCGCCGCCTTCATTACCGGTCAGTCGCCTATTCGCACCGGCCTCACCAAGGTTGGCCTGCCGGGCGCCTCGGAGGGCATGAAGAAGGAAGACCCGACCATCGCCGGCATGCTCAAACCGCTGGGCTACGTCACAGGTCAGTTCGGTAAAAATCATCTTGGCGATCGTGACGATATGATTCCCACGAACCATGGCTTCGACGAATTTTTCGGCAATCTTTATCATTTGAACGCCGAAGAGGAGCCGGAAAACCCGGATTATCCGAAAAATGAGGAATTCAAGAAACGGTTTGGTCCGCGCGGCGTCATCCATAGTTACGCCGACGGCAAGATGGAGGACACCGGGCCGCTGAACAAAAAACGCATGGAGACGATCGACGAAGAGACGACCAATGCGACCCTCTCTTTCATGGACAAAGCCGTCAAGCAGGATAAACCCTTCTTCATCTGGTACAATTCGACGCGGATGCATATTTTCACGCATCTCAAGGCCTCGTCCGAAGGCAAGACGGGCCTAGGCGTTTACGCCGATGGCATGGTGGAGCATGACGACCTGGTCGGCCAGCTTCTCGCCAAGCTTAAAGAGCTCGGTGTGGAAGATAACACGATTGTGATTTACACGACGGATAATGGCGCCGAGACCTTTACCTGGCCGGACGGCGGCACGACGATGTTTCGTGGAGAAAAAAACACGAATTGGGAAGGCGGCTATCGCGTCCCCTTCGTGATGCGTTGGCCAGGCGTGATCAAGCCCGGCGTTGTCATCAACGATGTCGGCGCGCATGAGGATCTGGCGACCACATTGCTTGCCGCCGCCGGAAATCCGGATATTCGAGCCGAGATGGCCAAGGGCAAGCGCATCAACGGCCGCAACTACAAGGTCCATCTCGACGGATATAATTTGTTGCCGGCGTTCAAAGGCGAGTCGGCTTGGCCGCGTCAGGAATTTATTTACTGGACGGACGACGGTTCGGTTGCGGCGCTTCGTTACGGCAACTGGAAAGTTACCTTCCTCGCGCAAAACGCCAAAGGCCTGAAAGTCTGGCAACAACCTTTCGAGCCGTTGCGCGCGCCGCTTCTGACGAATCTTCGGATGGATCCCTTCGAACGGGCCGAGGAAGAAAACGCTATGGGCTATCAGCGCTGGTATCTCGACAGGATGTTCGCAGTGGCGCCTGCCGCAGCCTATGTCGGCCAGTGGTTGCAGAGCTTCAAGGAGTTCCCACCGCGACAAAAGCCCGGAAGCTTTAATCTTGATCGCGTGATGGAAACGGTCACCAAATCGCAGGGTCACTAAATCAAAGCCCCCGCAGAGATTTCTCTGCGGGGGATACTTCTATTATGCATTAACTCGTTCGCGTTCCGGAGACATCGATGAAGACGAAGCAACTTTACCTTATCTTCGCCTTCGTCGCCGTATCCATTATCGCAGTGCTTTACGGAATATCTCCCGACTGGTTCGCCAGATCATTTCTTGGCGTCGAGAGTCTGAATAACAATCTCGCGCATATCCTGCGTGCGATCATGGGCTTGTATCTCGCGTTCGGATTTTTCTGGTGCCTCTCGGCATTCGACGATCGTCTGCGGAGCCCGGCTGTTTTGACGACCGTCTTTTTTTCCGCCGGGCTGGTCTCGGGAAGACTTCTCAGTCTGGCGATCGACGGAAAGCCCTCCGCGCTACTGCTGTTTTATATGGCAATCGAATTTACTCTGATACCAGTTGCGATTTACATCTATAAACTTCCCGACTGACTCTGTCGCCGACACGTGAAAAAAACAGCGGCCCTTCAGGATTAACTGCCACCCCTTTTCTATCGTTCGGACCGATCAGTCAGCATTTTTGATCATCGCCCATTGTAAAGACGCAAGATCCGGGCGGCAGCTCCTCGACTGGAATCAATCAACCCGTGTCGCTGGCGGATGAGCCGTCAGAAGGGAAAAAGTCCGCCGCCCGAAGGCTGCTGCTGCGGCGCGGCCGCCGGCGGAGTTTCTGACGAAGCGGCCGGGCGCGGCTTCGGCTTTTTCTTTTTCTTTTTCCGCTCCTCCGGCGGCGGCGCATCGACCGGTTCAGCGCCCTCGGTTTGCGGGGCGATATCCGGCGTCGTTCCGGTGTCCATGGGCGTCGTCGCCTCGGGCGGAACAGAGTCCGCCGGACCAATCGGCGCGTTTTCGATCGGAGCCGGCGCGACGGGCGTCACCTTGCGTGATGGTTTTTTCGTCTCGCCTGACGCGGCCGCAGGAACTGGCGGCGCGGCGGCGGCCTGTGCGGGCGTTTCCTTGCCGCCCTTACAATCCACCAGCCAGACATCGTAAACAGGATGCTCGACGCCATGCAGGCCGGGACTGGCCGCGAACATCCATCCCGAGAAGATTTTTTTGGACTCTTTGGCCGATGCGGCGGCGGCGCGCTCTGCTTTAAAATCGCGACTTGGCTTGACGATCAGTTCGTCGACTTCGACAAAGCTGGTTGTCAGCGGCGTCTCGGTTTGCGGGCGGGTGTTGCAGACCCGCGGCGTCACCTGGAGCGTTCCGAATTGAACTGACTCGCCGATAGCGACCTCAAAATTGATGATGCGACCAGTCGTTTTATCGAGGCCGGCAAAAATGGCGGTGGGATTACGGATCGGATCAGCGTTGCCGACTCCGGTCATGGCGGCGAGCGCCAGCGCCACGGCTGTCCCGAAACCAGGTTTGTTCATCATTACCGCACCGCGACTGGATGATAGAGACCCAAGAACACTGGCGTTCGACTCTCAATCAACCCTCGGGCCGCCAGGCTTCGTAATCGCCGCCGGTCGGCGGACGCTCGCCGGACGAGAGTTGCGATCCCGGCGGGCGCCAGGCCTTTGGCGTGCCGGTCAGGTTAGGTTGATAGGGAAGTTCCCATTCCTTCGCGGCATAGGTCTCCTCTGTCGGCGGCGTATCGACAGTGTGGTGCAGCCAGCCATACCAGCCTGTCGGCGTCGCCGACCCCTCGCAGTAACCGTTGTAGATGACCCAGCGGCGCTCGAAACCCAGCGCCGGATCGATCTTGCCGCCGCGGGTGCGATAATAAACATTGCCGTATTCATCCGATCCAACGCGCTCGCCGTATAATAACGTCCAAAGCCCCGTGTTGAGGGTCGCCTTGTTCCACCATGTGAAAAATCGGACGATATAGGACATATGTGTTGGCCCCTGAGCGCAATACTCATTTTTAATGTCTTCCCTCTTATGGCGTCGGCGCGCGACGGTGTCTAGTCCGTAGGGCGCAGGCCGGCGGCAGGCGACGGACCGCCCGGGGCCACGAAAAGACCGAAGGCTCGCGGGCCGTCCCCAGTCGTGGCTTTCCCAGCCACGCGCAGGCGCAGCGGATCGATCGCCCAGAGTTCGTTGGAGAACCAGCAGGCGACCATAACCCTGCCTCCGTCGGCGGTTCCTGCGATCCCTTCGGGATATTCCCCGACCGGGATTTCCGTCAGCCGCGCCAGGCTTTGTTCGTCGAAGACGCTCACGCTGTCGGCGTGTTGATTGGCGACAAAAATCCGACCGCCCGCCAGCGCCACCGTGTAGGGCCGGCTCCCGGTTTTGAGGGTCGCGATCACGCGCCGGCCCGCGATGTCGATAACGCTAACCGAGTCCGATTCGACATCGGCCGTGTAGGCGCGCACGCCGGCTGGATCAACGATTATGCCAAATGGATGACGCCCGACTTGAATGGTCCCTTTGCGCTGAAAACTGGCGACGTCAATGATCGAGACGGCGTTGTCGTCGCGATCGGCGACCAGAATCGTCTTGCCGTCTGGCGTCACCGCGACGCCAGACGCCATGGCGCCGACTCCGGCGCTTCGCAGCGCCGTCCCGGATGTGGGATCAATCTCGACAAGGCGTCTGCCATACAAGTCGGCGACATAGACACGGTCGCCAGCCGGCGAGGCGGCGACGCCGAGGGGGCCGCCAGCGACGGGAATGCGCCGTTCGATCCGTCGCGCATGCGCGTCGACGACCGTGAGGAATTGGCCCTCGGGACTCGCAACGAAAACGCGGGCGCCGTCGCGACTGACGGCGACGCCGGCGGGCTTCCCGCCAATCGGCAGCGTGGCGACGACCGATAGGGCCGACAAATCGACGATATCGAGCGCATCCGCGCCTTGCGTCGTGACGAAGGCCTCGTCGGCTTTGCCAGGGAGCGACGCCAACAGCAGCGTAAAAGTTGTTGTTATCGTCAAAATGCGAAGGATCATCGCACAGGCGCCCCGCCTTCGATTTTGGACTTTAGCGCGGTAAGACAAGCCCGATGAAGAGTAGTGACGGCTCTCAGGGCGGTGTCGTCATCGAGACCGGGCGGCGGGTCGTTAAAGGGGTGCCCGCGATAGAAACGGGCCTTCCATTCGACCAGAGAACGTCCGTCCGCCATTGGCTTCACCGTGACGTGAGTCATGAAGTTAATGGCGGGAAGACGTTTTACATCGTCGCGGTCGCGATGGAAGGCGAGCGTTCTTTTCTCTGCATCCCAGCGGATCAGCGTTTCGTCGATCACGCCGCCATCCGACATGACCAGTCGGCGACGATCCCGCTCGGGCGTGTGGCCGCCCGAGGCCTCAACACGCCCGACGCCCGGAAGCCAGTCGTAACCGGCGAAATCAGCCACCGTCGCCCAGACGCGTTCAGGCGGCGCGGCGATCTCGATGGTTTCGATGGATTTAAGCGGCGCAGCGCCATGCGCAGCCCAGGAATTGGGTCCCGGCGTCGTCGCGTCCTGCGCCTGCGCTGTTGCAGAGACCAGGAACAAAAAAAGAGCCGCGCAGCGTGACAGGAAGACCATTGTCGACCCCCGGCGCTGCGCGGCTGTCTCGTGTTTGGAATGAGCCGGAGATTACTTGCCTTCGGCCTTGGCCTTGAGTGCGGCCAGACCCGACTTGTAGAGATCGGTCACCGCCTTCAGGGCCGCCTCATCGGATAGCTCCGGCGGCGGGTCGTTGTTCATGAAGCCGCGATAGAACGCGCCCTTCCATTCGACGACGCTCTTGCCGCCCTCCTCCTTGACGCTCATCGTCGCGGCGTAATTGTTCACCGGGAAAACCTTCGGATCGACGGCGTCGATCTTGTAGGCGATGGTCTTGCTATCCGGTTCATATTTGGTGACGGACTCGTCGATGACCCCGCCGCTCTTGAGCGTGATCTTGCGTTTGGCGTCGACGGCGTTGCCGCCCGAGCCCTCGATTTTGGCGACGGGCGGGAGCCAGCTCAGATCCTGAAAATTGCCGACGATGGCCCAGACCTTGTCGGCAGGCGCGTCGATCTCGATCTTCTCGACCACTTTCTGGCGCGACGGACCATGCGCAAACGCCGGCGCAGAAACCAAACCGGCGGAAACCAGCGACAGGCCCACGGCGACAATGGCGCGGCGCGCAATCACAAAGGACATGGGAAATTCTCCTGAAACCTGAGCGGCCCGCCATGGTCGGCGGGAAACGCACATAAAGGGACTGCCGGGCGCGGCGTCAAGACGCCCCCTCATCCGCATCGACCCTGGCGAACCACCCTCTTCCGCAAAGGGGAGAAGCGACGCCCTTTTCCCTCAGGAGGAGAGGCACGCATAGCGCCGGGTGGGGGAAATCAGCGGTGAAAATTTTCTCCGAAAAACCCGCTTGCCGAAAATCGGGAATCGGACGACCTTTTAATCGCAAGCTCGTGCCGACTTGTCCCCACTTTCCCCAGAATTGTCCACATATTGTCCGTTTATTTATTCTCGGCACAATATCTTGACGCCATCGATGGATTCGCGCATTTTGTCCAGGTTACGCGATGACAGAGCGGCGAAGCAGACGACAAACGGCGTTTTATTCGTTTGATCGCTGAAGGCTTCATCCGACAGGGCGTCAGCCGCGCGTGTGCGTATTTCTCGTCTCCGGCGTGCTTTCAGGTGCGGCGTTCTTGCTGCATCCCGTGAATGCGCGGTTTTCGAGTTTTCGTGTTTCAGACTTTCAGCGCCGTGATCGTTCTGCGAGCGGACGCAACGGGGGCTTGCGCCCCGAGGGGATAAAAGAAAATGAAAATCGAGCGGCGATACACCACGGCGGGCCAGTCTCCCTACGCCTCCATCGAGTTCCGGACCACGAAGAGCGAAATCCGCAACCCGGACGGTTCGGTGGTGTTCTCTCTCGAAAACATTGAGGCCCCGGCGCAATGGAGCCAGGTCGCCTGCGACGTTCTCGCCCAGAAATATTTCCGCAAGGCCGGCGTGCCGGCCAGGTTGAAGCGCGTCGAGGAAAACAGCGTTCCCTCCTTCCTCTGGCGATCGGTCGCCGATGCGGAAGCCCTCGCCGATTTGCCGAAAGACCAGCGATACACATCCGAAATTTCCGCCAAACAGGTCTTCGACCGCCTCGCCGGCGCCTGGACCTACTGGGGCTGGAAGGGCGGTTACTTCGACGGCGAGGAGGACGCGCAGGCGTTTAGCGACGAATTGCGCTTCATGCTCGCAGCGCAGATGGCGGCGCCCAATTCGCCGCAATGGTTCAACACCGGCCTGCACTGGGCCTATGGCGTCGATGGCCCCGGCCAGGGCCATTTCTATGTCGATTTCGCCAATGGAAAACTGGTGAAGTCGAAGTCCTCCTACGAACATCCGCAACCGCACGCCTGTTTCATCCAGTCGATCGCAGACGATCTCGTCAATGACGGCGGCATCATGGATCTGTGGGTGCGCGAGGCGCGTCTGTTCAAATACGGCTCCGGCACCGGCACCAATTTCTCGAAGCTGCGCGGCGAAAAGGAAAAACTCTCGGGCGGCGGCTCCTCCTCGGGCCTGATGTCCTTCCTCAAGATCGGCGACCGCGCCGCCGGCGCGATCAAATCCGGCGGCACGACCCGTCGCGCGGCGAAAATGGTTGTCGTGGACATCGATCATCCCGACATCGAAGCCTTCATCGACTGGAAGGTGAAGGAGGAAGAGAAGGTCGCGGCGCTCGTCACCGGCTCCAAGATCGTCAAGAAGCACCTCAAGGCGATCATGCGCGCCTGCGTGAACTGCGAGGGGCCCGGCGACGATTGCTTCAACCCCGAAAAGAACCCGGCCCTGAAGCGCGAGATCAAGGCGGCGCGGCGCGAAGACGTGCCAGACAATCTGATCAAGCGCATCGTTCAATACGCGCGTCAGGGCTTCACCGACGTCAGTTTCGACACTTATGACACGGACTGGGACAGCGAAGCCTATCTGACCGTCGCCGGCCAGAACTCGAATAATTCGGTGCGCGTCACCGACGACTTCCTGGATGCGGTGGAGAAAGACGGCGACTGGACGTTAACGCGTCGTCTCGACGGCAAGCCGGCGAAGACGCTCAGGGCGCGCGCGCTCTGGGACAAGATCGGCTACGCGGCCTGGGCCTCCGCCGATCCCGGCATTCAGTTCCACACCACGATCAACGATTGGCACACCTGCCCGGCCGGCGGCCCGATCCGCGCCTCAAATCCGTGCTCGGAATATATGTTCCTCGACGATACGGCCTGTAATCTGGCGTCGCTGAACCTGCTGCAATTCCGCGATCCGCAGACGAAGCGCATCGACATCGATTCATACGAACACGCTGTGCGACTGTGGACAGTCGTGCTCGAAATCTCGGTGCTGATGGCGCAATTTCCCTCGAAAGAGATCGCCCAGCTTTCCTACGACTACCGCACGCTCGGCCTCGGCTACGCCAATGTCGGCGGCCTGCTGATGTCGTCGGGCATTCCCTACGACAGCGAGGCCGGTCGCGCCATTACCGGCGCGCTGTCGGCGATCATGACCGGCGTCTGCTACGCCACCTCCGCCGAAATGGCGAGGGAGCGCGGACCCTTCGCGCGCTTCCTCGAAAACCGCGAGGCCATGTTGCGCGTCATCCGCAACCATCGACGCGCCGCGCATGGCGAGCGCGCCGGCTATGAGGGCCTCGCCACTAACCCGTTGCCGCTGGATTACGCCGCCTGCCCCGATTCGCAACTGATGGCGCGCGCCGCGCGCGCCTGGGACAAGGCGCTGACGCTGGGCGAACAGCATGGCTACCGCAACGCGCAGGTCACGGTCGTGGCGCCCACCGGCACCATCGGCCTTGTGATGGATTGCGACACCACTGGCATCGAGCCCGATTTCGCGCTGGTGAAATTCAAGAAACTCGCCGGCGGCGGCTATCTCAAGATCGTCAACCGCGCCGTGCCGGAAGGTTTGCGCGCGCTGGGCTATCGCGAAAGCGAGATCGCCGAGATCGAGGCCTACGCCGTTGGCCACGCGTCGCTGGCGCAGGCGCCGGGCGTCAACACTGCGACGCTACGCGCCAAAGGCTTCACCGACGAAAAGCTCGCGGCGATCGAGGCCGCCCTGCCCTCCGCCTTCGATATTAAATTCGTCTTCAACAAATGGACGCTTGGCGTCGACTTCCTGACGCAATCGCTGAAAGTAACGCCGGAACAGCTTGAGGATCGCAACTTCGATCTCCTCACGCATCTGGGTTTCCTGAAATCGGAGATCGAGGCGGCCAACACCCACGCCTGCGGCGCCATGACGCTGGAAGGCGCGCCCTTCCTGAAGAAAGAGCATTACGCTGTCTTTGATTGCGCCAATCCCTGCGGCCGCATCGGCAAGCGCTATCTTTCGGTCGAGTCGCATATCCGCATGATGGCGGCGGCGCAGCCTTTCATCACCGGCGCGATTTCGAAGACCATCAATATGCCCAATGACGCGACGGTGGAGGATTGCGAACAGGCCTATCTGCTCTCCTGGCGCCTCGGCCTGAAGGCGAACGCCCTCTATCGTGACGGCTCGAAACTCTCGCAGCCGCTCTCCGCCCAGCTCATCGCCGGCGATGACGACGATGCGGCGGAAGCGGTGGACGAGATGGTCGCCGCCAATATGCCGGCGCGCGCCGCCGCCCTCGCCGAGCGCATTGTCGAGCGCGTCGTGCATCAGGTGGTGCGCGAGCGCGAGAAGCTTCCGGATCGTCGCAAGGGTTACACGCAAAAAGCGGCGGTCGGCGGCCATAAGGTCTATCTGCGCACCGGCGAATACGCCGACGGGCGACTCGGCGAAATCTTCATCGACATGCACAAGGAAGGCGCCGCCTTCCGCTCGCTGATGAATAATTTCGCCATCGCTATTTCGCTCGGCCTGCAATATGGCGTGCCGCTCGAAGAATATGTCGACGCTTTCACCTTCACCCGCTTCGAACCGGCCGGCCCGGTGCAGGGCAATGACGCGATCAAGAACGCCACGTCGATTCTCGATTATGTGTTCCGCGAACTCGCCGTCTCCTATCTCGGCCGCAACGATCTTGCGCATGTCTCGCCCGACGATATCGGCCACGACGTGCTCGGCAAGGGCGAGCATGAGGGCAAGGCGCCGGAGACCAACAGCGTCGTCTCGCGCGGCCTGCTGCGCTCCAAGACCGACAGGCTGATGGTGGTTCAGGGCGGCGGCGCGACGGCGCTGCGCGGCGAACCCGAGCCCATGCATGAGGTTGAAGCGACAACCGCGCTCTCGACGCTGGGCTGGACCGAGCCGACAAAAACCGTCGAGGGCATGGCCGAGCGCCGCGCCGAAGCGCGGATGAAAGGCTATGTCGGCGAAGCCTGCCCGGAATGCGCGAATTTCACGCTGGTGCGCAACGGGACGTGTCTGAAATGCGAGACGTGCGGCAGCACGACGGGGTGTAGTTGAGGAAGGAAGTAAATCAGTTCTAATGGTATTAAGGAGTATTTTCTAATGTTGCCCGCCAATGAGAAACGCATTGAAGAAGTTGCTGAAAAAGCTCTGAAAAGCTTTAGTTTATACGATACCGTTGCGCCGGATATGATTACTATTATAATCAAGCTGAAACATTTAGGTTTGATTAAAGATTATCAACGCGTAGCTGACGATGAATTGCCGGATGATGAAGCGTTATACAACTCATATGATCAGATATTAATGTTACGTGAAAGTGTCTTTATGGCAGCGAATTTTCCGTATGATTATAGTTCAAAAATGATGAGAGCACGATTTACAATTGCACATGAAATTGGTCATATTCTATTAAAACATAAAGGTATACGACATAGAAACGTCTCTGGACGTGGAACAGAAATAATTCGGAAGAACGTCCTTGTAGAGGAAATTGAAGCAAACCGTTTTGCATCTCCGTTTCTTATGCCAAGACATCAAATTGAGCGGCTAGGAAATTTAACGTCGGAAGAAATAAGTGAAAAACACTTTGTAAGCAATCAAGCGGCACAAATTAGAATTGAACAAATTGAGCGGATTAAACGACGCCAAGATGGTATCATGCGTCCAAGTCCTGACTCAGTTCGCAAATATTTGGAGGAAGCTCGATCCAAAGGATTCTCGATAAAAAGTCTTGATGATTAATTACATAAAATAATATGAACCGAGAAATAAAAAAATATATACTCCAACTCAATAAAATATGAGGTGAATAGTGTATGTTTAACTATTATAGAGTTTAGCTGGATTTCTGAGTATATAATTGTATGTGGCTACAATGCTTGTGTGACTCAATCACACAACTCACTCCACAATAAATTCCCGCAACATCAAGACAAAGTCACAGATCTCCCTGCGTCAATCCGCGATGGTCGTCACAAGCCCGGAGCGCCCGGCGGTCCTTTCGGGAAAGAAACCTTCATCCGCCCCAACCGCGAAGCCCTCGCAACACGGCTTCGCGCAGACCCGGAGACGTCCCATGTCGGCCGAATTCACTTTTCTCACGATGACGACCTTTTTTCTGCTCGGCGCGATCATGATCGTGCGGGGCGGCGTCGGCTTCATGCAAAGCCATCTCGTTTTGCTCGATACGAATTCGAAACTGGCGCAAACGACGATCTTCGCGCTCGCCGCCCTGATGTTTGTCGCCGGCATTGGCGTGCATGTCACCGGCAGCAGCAATACGGCTTTCCTGAAAGGGCAAATGGCGCAAACCTCGCAGTGCGAACTGGAGAGCGAGGCGGCCAATCCCGCCGCGCGCGGCGGAACGTCCGGCGTGATCGGCCGACAGATCGTCGCTTGCATGCAGAAGGCCGGTTTCGACTGGGCGGCGCAGACGCCCCTCTGTCGTGAGGCGCCGATGGCGACCAATGGCTATTGCTATCAATCCGCCTCCTGGCTCGATCGCGCCATCACGGGCGCGCAACTGGTCTTCAACTGAAAGACTGGCGCCGGCTGACAAGGTCGCCCTGTGGACGAGCCTTGGGTGACTTTGACGCTCGCCGCCCTAACTCCAGTCACGGATCGGCGTCGCTGCGACAAAGGCTCGCGGAATAAGAAGGAACTTTTTCATGAATTATCGCATGGCGATTATCGTTGTCGGGGTGTTGCTCTTCATTGCCGCCATGATCCCCTACGCCTACAAGCCAAGATGCAGCTCGCCGGCCGAATGCCCGACAACCGCGCCCTATTAAAACTTGTCTCCCCGGAGTAGATTGTCGCGCCTGATCGCCCGCAGGCTTGCAACGGGCGCAGGAGTCGCACCAATGAACGCCCCGCGCCCCTATCTTCCCTTTCTTACGGCCCTTGCCTTGTTCGTTACGGGCGCGATCGTTTCGACCACGCCGGCGCAAGCCCAATGGGGCTATTGGGGACCGGGCTGGGGCGGCTATGGCGGGTATGGCGGCTACGGCTATGGCGGCGAAGGCTGCGGCAACATTAATTGCGAGGGCGATGGCTGGGACGGCGGCTACTCCGACATGAAAGACAAGGAAAACGCCGCAGCAGGCCCGGACGAATTCGACAAGGAATTCGCGCCGGCCAAACGCGGCAAGCTCTGTAAATCGAAGACTCCGACCTACAATGATTGGGGCGATTTCACCGGCTGGAAGCCGGTCATGATCCCCTGCAAGAACTCCTGAAGGTTCTCGCGTCGGCACTGCGTCTTTCGTGTGCAACATTCCTGCATGAGCCGCATCTATAATTTCAGCGCCGGCCCTTCGATGTTGCCTCCTGCCGTTGTGGAGCGCATCCGTACTGACTTGCCGTCATGGCGGGAGAGCGGCGTCTCGACAATGGAAATGAGCCATCGCGGCGCGGCCTTCGGCGAGATCGCCGAAAAGACCCAGGCCGACTTTCGCGCCCTGCTCGATGTCCCGGATGATTATCGCGTTCTCTTCCTCGCTGGCGGCGCGACGCTGCAATTCGCCGCCATCCCTCTCAATCTGCTCGGCGCGAAAAGGTCGACATCCTATCTCGACACCGGCGCCTGGTCGAAAAAAGCGATTGCGGAGGCGCGGAAATTCTCGACCGTTGAGATCATCGCGAGCGCCGCAGGCACGGGATATACGACGCTGCCGCCTATGGAAGAATGGCGTATCGACGCCACTGCTGCCTATGCGCATTTTACGGCGAACGAGACCATCGACGGCGTCGAGTTTCCTTATATTCCGGATGTCGGCGCCGTTCCGCTCGTCAGCGACATGTCGTCGAATATTCTCTCACGACCAATCGAAGTTGAGCGCTTCGGCCTGATTTACGCCGGCGCGCAAAAGAACATGGGCGTTGCGGGACTGACGGTCGTGATCGTGCGCGCGGATCTTCTGGATCGCGCGCGCGCCGATACGCCTTCTGTCCTGACATATGCGTTGCAGGCGCAAGAGGGATCGATGGCGAACACGCCGCCAACCTTCGCCTGGTATGTTTTGGGACTGACGCTTGAATGGCTAAAGGACCAGGGCGGCGTCGCGGCAATCGAACAGCGCAATATGGCCAAGGCGCGCAAGCTTTACGCATTTATTGATGGATCGGCGATGTATTCCAATAGCGTCGAGACATCCGTTCGCTCCCGCATGAATGTTCCGTTTCGCTTGCCGCCAGCGCTTGAGGAGCTTTTTTTGTCTGAGGCGGAAAAGGCGGGGCTGGTCAATCTCAAAGGCCATCGCTCCGTCGGCGGCATGCGGGCCAGTCTCTATAATGCGATGCCCGAGGCGGGCGTCGATGCGTTAATCTCCTTAATGAAAGACTTCGAGCAAAGATTCGGGTGACGCCCCGGAGGGGGGAATTACTCCCCGCCCTCCTCTTCCTCGCCAACATCGCCGATATGTTCTACCGAGACGACGCGCTCGTCTTGTGCCGTGTTGAAGACGATAACGCCCTGCGTGCCGCGCCCGGCGATGCGGATGCCGCCCACCGGGCAGCGGATCAATTGACCGCCATCCGTCACCAGCATGATCTCGTCGTCCTGTGCGACTGGAAAAGCGGCGATCAACTGACCGTTGCGGGCGTTTACCGCCATGGCGACGATGCCTTTGCCGCCGCGTCCGGTCGTGCGATATTCGTAAGAGGACGTGCGTTTGCCGTAACCGTTCTCTGAGACGGTCAGGATGATCTGCTCCGCCACTTGCATGGCGGCGAAGCGCTCCTCCGACAGCTCCAGCGCGCTCTCGGTTTCTTCCGTCTCGCTCTCGGCGCCGGTCTCGGTCGAGACGTCCTCGCCCATGCGGCGGCGCAGGGCGTTGGCGCGCTTGAGATAGGCGGCGCGCTCCTCGCCCGTCGCCTCGAAGTGGTTCAGAATAGACAAAGAGATAATCCGGTCGTCCGGGGCGAGCGTGACGCCACGCACGCCCATCGAGGTGCGGCCCTGGAAAACGCGCACTTCCGGCACGGCGAAGCGAATGCACTGCCCGGCGCAGGTGGTGAGCAGAATGTCGTCGTGCTCCGTCGCGGTGGCGACGTCGACAATCGCTTCGCCGGCGTCGAGCTTCATGGCGATCAGCCCATTACGGCGAACATCGCAGAAGTCTGACAGCTTGTTGCGTCGCACCGTGCCGCCGGTGGTTGCGAAGATCACGTCCAAAGTCGCCCAGCTCGTTTCGTCTTCCGGCAGCGGCATGATCGTAGTGATGCGCTCGCCAGACTCCAGAGGCAGCATGTTCACGAGCGCTTTGCCGCGCGCCTGCGGCGCCGCCAGCGGCAGCCGCCAGACTTTTTCCTTATAGGCCTTGCCGAGGGAAGAGAAAAACAGCACAGGCGTATGAGTGTTGGCGACGAAGAGGCGATGAACAAAATCCTCGTCCTTCGTCTGCATGCCGGAACGGCCCTTGCCGCCGCGGCGCTGCGCCCGATAAGTCGAAAGCGGCACGCGTTTGATGTAGCCGGCGTGCGACACGGTGACGACCATGTCTTCGCGGGCGATCAAGTCCTCGTCCTCGACCTCGCCGTCGGCGTCGACGATCTGGGTGCGGCGCGGCGTAGCGTAAGCTTCCCTCACCGCCAGCATTTCATCCTTGATGATGCCGAAAAGCTTCTCGCGCGAGCCAAGGGTTTCGAGGTAATCGGCGATCTCGCTCGCCAGCTTGTTGAGCGCCTCGGCGATCTCTTCGCGACCCAGCGCTGTTAATCTTTGCAAACGCAGGTCGAGAATGGCGCGCGCCTGCGCCTCGGACAGCCGGATAGTTCCATCGGCAGCGAGACGATGACGCGGATCGGCGATCAGTTCGACCAGCGGGGCCATGTCCCTGGCCGGCCAGTCGCGCGACATCAGCGCCTCGCGGGCCGCCGCTGCATCCGGAGAATTACGAATGAGGCGGATTACTTCGTCGATATTTGCTACCGCGATGGCGAGGCCGACTTGCAGATGCGCATTATCGCGCGCTTTGGAGAGGCGATATTTTGTGCGCCGGGTAACGACGGTTTCGCGGAAATCGATGAAGGCGCGCAGCACGTCCGGCAGCGTCAGCAGTTCGGGACGGCCGCCATTCAAGGCGATCATATTGACGGCGAAACTCGATTGCAGCGCCGTATGACGCCAGAGCTGATTGAGCACGACGTCCGGCACAGCCTCGCGTTTCAACTCTATGACAATGCGCATGCCGTCGCGATCGGACTCGTCGCGCAGATCCGAAATGCCTTCGATGCGTTTGTCACGCACCAGTTCGGCGATACGCTCGATCAGCGCAGCCTTGTTCACCTGATAGGGAATTTCGGTGAAGATAATCGCCTCGCGATCCTTGCGCAGCGTTTCGATCTCTGCTTTGGCGCGCATGATGATCGAGCCGCGTCCGGTTGCGTAGGCGTTGCGGATGCCGCCGCGTCCAAGGATTGTCGCCGCGGTCGGAAAATCCGGTCCGGGCACGATTTCCATCAGTTCGGCGATGGACATGTCGGGCCGATCGATCATCGCGATACAGGCGTCGATCACCTCGCCGAGATTATGCGGCGGGATATTAGTCGCCATGCCGACGGCGATGCCGCCCGCGCCATTGACCAGCAGATTGGGAAACCGCGCCGGCAGAACCGCCGGCTCTTGCTCCTTGCCGTCGTAATTTGACTGGAAATCAACCGTGCCTTCGTCGATGTCTTCGAGCAAGGCGAGCGCCGGTTTAGCGAGACGCGACTCAGTATAGCGCATGGCTGCGGGGGGATCGGCGTCAACCGAGCCGAAGTTGCCCTGCCCGTCGACCAGCATCAACCGCATTGAGAAGGGCTGCGCCATGCGCACGAGGGCGTCATAGATCGCGGCGTCGCCATGCGGATGATATTTACCCATCACATCGCCAACGATGCGAGCGGATTTGACATAGGGCTTATCGGGCGTATGGCCGTTCTCGTTCATCGAGAAGAGGATGCGGCGATGTACGGGTTTCAGGCCGTCCCGCACATCGGGCAGCGCGCGGCTGACGATCACGCTCATCGCGTAATCGAGATAGGAACGCTTCATTTCATCGGCGATGGACACCGGCCGAATATCCGAGCCGGATTTGTCGGCGTCGTCTTTTTTAGTGTCGTCGTCAGCCAAGGTCCGCGCCAGTCTGAAAGTGAGCGATTTCACCTTTTTCTATAGGTGATTCTTGCGCGCTACGCCAGCGTACTCAAAAGAATAAATGTCATATATTTCAATAATATAATTATATTGCGACAAGTCTTCTGGGGATGGTTCGGACGCTCTCGAAATCGCCTGTCAAACCGTCGAACGACTCTCGGGACCCTCACGGACTGGTTGTCTCTCTTTTGTATTTGAGACAGGGGACGCGGCGCCGGGTTCGATCAGGTCAAATGTCGTCGACCCGGTTTTCGGCGTATCAATCGCCGTGGGTTTTTGGTTCATTAGTGAGAGGCTGTCGGCGGCAGCCCTTGGCATGGCGCGAGTTGTCCTCAAAGCGCGTGGCGAGACAATATCCTGCCCGAGCTGAGGATCGGATAATGCGTCAAGCGCTGGCGATAACGAAGCGGGATTGCCTGATCGGGCTCGATAACGTCTGAAAAGCATAATCAGGGCGCCAAGGCCAATTAAGAACAGCAATCGTCCGATCCATAAGAGCAACCCGCGCAAACGCGGGAGAGATGTATCTTTCACTGCCGGGGCTGCAGGATCGGGCGCTGGATTAGACTTGGCAATCGCTGGATCCAGCGGCGCTTCGACAGCAGGGTTGAGAAGGGCCAGATCCTCAGCGAGCGTCGGATGATAGTAGGCGACCAGTACGGGCGCCAAAGTCGCGTAAGTCGGCGATAGCGACAAAATTGAGCTTTCCGTCATCCGAATGATTGGCGTGTTGAAAGTTAAAACCAGAGGGCCAAGAATTTGCGCGTGTGCCGGGAAGATTGGCGCTGTCGCCTGAGGCGGCGAAGGTTGCTGGGTTCTTGCTGGCGGTTCGACTTGCTGCGCAGACTGGTTATCCAATGATGTCGGTCCAGATCCGGGGTCGCCCGCTGATAACGGCGCCGCCGGGGGCAAGGGTCCGAGATCGAGAATGACCGGTCCAACGCTGCGACGATGAACATGCGCTGTGGCCTTCGAGGGCGCGAGCGCCAATAAGAAGAGAAACAATGATATGACGGCGTGTTGGGGCATCAGTCTGCTCCGACCTTCCGCGTCGAAAGACAATCTTGAGCATAACTATTCAGCCTTTGGAAATCCAGCCTCCCGTGAAATGTCGACAAATGTTGAACGATATTCCGAATGCGCGTCCGGGATCAGCGTTTAACAAGCCGGGAGGTGCGCAGGCTTTCGATCAGCGCGATAAGCGATCCGTGTTCCTCCAGCTCATCTTCGGAGGGTCGATAGGCTCTGACCTGCACTTCAAGATCATCAAGACGCGCCATGCCATTGTTATACAGGCGCTCGATTCCGCGTTTACGTGCGTCCTCTATGAGAACGAGCGTCTGGGAGACATTCCGAAAATCGTGGCGGCTCTGGTTATCGTCGCTCACAAGCTGCCCGTTCAGGTCGAAGCCGATAGCGCGAGGGCAGGTTTTAATTCGACGCTCTCGCCGCAGCCGCACGCCGAGGTTTGATTGGGATTATCGAAAACGAAGGTGGAGGAGAATTGAGTTGTTTTTACATCCATCCTCGTTCCGAGCAGGTATAGAACGGCGCCGACGTCGACAATCACCCTCCCGCCTTCGGTGTCAATAATTTCGTCGCCCCTTCGGGGTTCGCCAATCTCCATTTTGTAGGACATACCGGCGCAGCCGCCCTTCTCTACCGATACACGGAGCCCATCTCCGGGCGCGGCATTGGAGAGCAGACCTCTCAGGCGCTCCACGGCGGCGGGACTGACAGTCATCACTGCGGAACTCATGTCGACACTTCCCTTGGATGCAACCAAGATTACCACATATCGAGGGCCATGCGCGCCTCATCTGACATTCGGCTTTGATCCCACGGCGGATCGAAGACCATATTAACCTTGACCTCCGAGACTCCCGGCACTGCGCCGACGGCGTTTTTGACCCATACCGGCATTTCGCCAGCCACCGGACAACCGGGAGCAGTGAGGGTCATATCGATATCGATGACGCCTCCCTCGCCCACGTCGACCCGGTAGATCAAACCGAGTTCGTAAATATCCGCCGGAATTTCCGGATCATAAACGGTTTTCAACGCCTTGACGATATCAGCTGCGAGCTGGTCATCGACTTCAGAGACCGTCGAGGACGGAGACTGCTGAGTATCTGCGGAAATGGTTGCGTCGTGCGTCATGAGCACGTCTCTCTCCTCAACCGAAAAGTTGCTTGGCTTTGAACAACGCCTCGACCAAACGGTCGACTTCCTCACGCGTATTATACATCGCAAAAGAAGCTCGGCAGGTGGAGGTCACGCCAAAGCGGGTCAACAGGGGCATGGCGCAATGCGTGCCGGCGCGCACGGCGACGCCAGCGCGATCGATAATCGTCGCGATATCATGCGCATGAGCGCCCTCAATGTCGAAGGCGATAATAGGACCCTTGTCCATCGCATTGCCATAGATACGCAGGCCATTAATTTGCAACAGGCGTTGCGTCGCATAGGCGGTAAGTCCAGCCTCATGCGCGTGAATGGTGGCTCGTCCGATATGATCGATGTAATCAAGCGCGGCGGCAAGTCCAACCGCCTGTGCAATTGGCGGCGTGCCAGCTTCGAAACGATGAGGCGGAGTATTATACGTGACCGTTTCAAGCGTTACTGTTTCGATCATCTCACCGCCGCCGGCGTAGGGCGGCAGGGTTTCAAGCCATTTACGTTTGCCGTAAAGAACGCCGATCCCGGTAGGGCCATAAAGTTTGTGACCGGTGACAACATAAAAATCGATGTCGAGGGCACGGACGTCGAGATCAAGATGCACAGCTCCTTGCGATCCATCGATCACAATCGGGACGCCATGACTATGTGCGATCTGCGCCGCTGCCTGAACCGGGACCGGAGCCGCCAGGACATTTGACATATGCGTCAACGCAACGATTTTGGTGCGTGAAGAAAACAGTTTTTCGTAGGCTGCGAGATCAATATGCCCGTTCTCGTCGACCTCAATCCATTTGAGAACGGCGCCCTTGCGCTCGCGCAGGAAATGCCAGGGCACGATGTTGGAATGATGCTCCATCATCGACAGGATGATTTCATCGCCTTGGCCGATATGCGCCAGACCGAATGAGGCTGCGACAAGATTCAGCGCCTCTGTGGCGCCGCGGGTGAAAATAATTTCGTCAGTCGATTCCGCGTTAAGGAAGCGACGGATCGTTTCGCGCGCGCCCTCATAGGCTTCTGTGGCGGCGTTGGCGAGATAATGAAGGCCGCGATGGACATTGGCGTATTCGTGTTCGTAGAAATGATTCAGACGCTCCAGAACCTGACGCGGTTTTTGCGCCGAAGCGGCGTTATCGAGGTAGGCCAGCGGCTTGCCATAGGGACGTTCGCCAAGGATCGGAAAATCCGCTCGAATGGCCTCGACATCGAAGAGTTGCGAGGGGGGGACGATCTGATTCATGCCGTCGTCCTTTCGGCCAACCACGCGTGTATGCGCGTGAGGACGAAATCCCGCAACGTTTCGTTTTTCATGCCTTCGAACGTTTCATTGGCAAAAGCTTCGAGCAAAAGCGATTCCGCCTCGCTACGCGCCAGGCCGCGCGCCATCAGGTAAAAAAGCTGGTCCCGATCAAGACGTCCACAGGTTGCGCCATGTCCGCATTTGACATCATCAGCGAAGATTTCCAGTTCCGGTTTGTTGTTCATCGTTGCGCCATCCGAGAGCAGAATGGCTTTCGATTGCATTGTGGCGTCCGTTTTTTGCGCGCCGGGTCCGACAATGATTTTTCCCTGAAAAACGCCAGTCGCCTGTTCGTCGAGGATAGTGCGGAATCGCTCGCAGCTCATTCCGTGCGGCAAACGATGGTCAACAAGTAGCGTCGTATCCATATGCTGGCGACTTCGCGCCAGTGTAACGCCATTGAAAGCGGCATGAGCATATTCGCCATCAATTACAGCATGGATCTGACGCCGCAATAGCCCCCCCCCTTCGATCAGAAGATTGGAGTCAAGCCGGGAGCGAGCGTCGAGCAGAGGCGCTATGCTGAAGACACAAACGGTATCGGCGCTAAATCCGGAGATATGGGTCAGGAGTTCGACGCCAGCGTCTTTACCGAGTCGTAATACCTGGAGATGATTGAGCTGCTGGGCGCTCGATGCCTCTTTGTCGAGTGCGCCCAGCGTTTCGATTATTTGAACGCTTGCGCCCGCGCCGACAATCAGCGCCGAGCGCGTGAAAACCGATTGGGATTTATGTCCACTGACGAGGGTCAAGATTTCCAGAGGGCGTAAGACATTTACGCCAGGAGCGACCGTTATTACGACGCCATCCTGCACCACCGCGCCATTTAGTGCGATCGCTGCATCCTCGATGTGGACATTATCCAGCCACAGCGCAGCGTCAATTGCTGGATCGTCGCTATCGAGCGCGTCACGAAGGGATAAAACATTCAGCCCGGCGGGCAGCGTCTCAAGATCGGAAAGTTCAGGCCGAAATTTTCCGTCGAGCGTAACAAGACGCGTGGCGTCGTGAGCGCGCGGGATCTCCTGCTGCGGCAAAACGCCTGTCGCGAGAGGCGCGGGTAATGCGAGCGCCGTTTTAAGATCGGTGTAGTGCCAGGACTCGTTGCGGCGAGTCGGCAGCCCGCGCGCGGCGAAAATCCGATAGGCCTCCGTGCGACGAGGCGTGGCGCCAGCGCCTCGCATCGTCTCGAACTGAGCCGCGTATACAGCCTCCGCTTCGTTCGCGAGTTTGATCATGGGTTCAGGCCGCCTCCTCGGCGATATAATCCCGATAGCCATTCTTCTCGAGTTCGAGCGCCAGTTCCGGACCGCCGCTACGCTGGATGCGACCTTGCGCCATTACATGCACAGTGTCTGGACGGATGTAGTCAAGCAAGCGCTGATAATGCGTAATGACAAGAAAAGAGCGTTGCGACGTACGGAGCGTGTTCACGCCCTCCGAAACAACCCGGAGGGCGTCGATATCCAGTCCGGAGTCTGTTTCGTCGAGAATGCCAACCTTTGGCTCCAGCAACGCCATTTGTAGCACTTCCATGCGCTTCTTCTCACCGCCGGAAAATCCGGAATTCAGCGGACGACGCAGCATTTCCTGACTAACGCCCAGTTTCGCCGCTGCATCCCGCACGCGTTTCATTAACTCGGGAGTCTGCAGCTCTGGCTCGCCTCTTGAACGGCGCTGGGCGTTGAGCGCCGCTTTCAGGAACTGCATGGTCGCGACGCCCGGGATCTCCACGGGATATTGAAACGCCAGAAACAGTCCGCGTGCGGCGCGCTCATGTGGATCGAGAACGAGAACATTCTCTCCATTGAGCAGAACTTCGCCTTGTGTAACGTCATAGCCTTCTCGCCCGGCGATAACGTAAGACAGCGTCGATTTGCCCGTTCCGTTCGGCCCCATGATCGCGGCGACCTCGCCATCTTTCACGGTGAGCGTCAGACCTTTCAGTATTTCCCGGTCGCCGACGGAGACATAAAGATTTTTGATCTCTAGCATAGCTTATCAGTCCCGCAGATGTTTCAGCCGACGCTGCCTTCCAGAGAAATCGATATCAGCTTTTGCGCCTCGACGGCGAACTCCATCGGCAATTGTTGCAATACGTCCCGCACGAAACCATTAACGATCAGCGCCGTTGATTCTTCTGCCGTCAGGCCTCGCTGCATGGCGTAAAACAATTGATCCTCGGAAATTTTCGAGGTCGTCGCCTCATGCTCGAATTGCGCGCTAGGATTTTTAGATTCGATATAGGGCACAGTATGGGCGCCGCAGTCGTGGCCGATCAACAGGCTATCGCATTGCGTGTAATTGCGCGCTCCCTCCGCCTTGCGATGGGCCGATACCTGTCCACGATAGGTGTTTTGCGATTTTCCGGCGGAGATACCCTTCGAGACAATGCGACTCCGTGTGTTGCGGCCGAGGTGGATCATTTTCGTCCCGCTATCGACCTGCTGATGACCATTCGAGACGGCGATGGAGTAAAATTCTCCCTGGGAGTTATCGCCCCGCAGGATACAGCTTGGATATTTCCAGGTAATCGCAGAACCGGTCTCGACCTGTGTCCAGGAGATATGAGAATTTCGACCACGGCAGTCGCCGCGTTTGGTGACGAAATTATAGATCCCGCCCCTGCCCTCGCTGTCGCCGGGATACCAGTTCTGTACCGTCGAGTATTTGATTTCAGCGTCATCCAGCGCCACAAGCTCGACAACAGCTGCGTGAAGCTGATTTTCATCGCGCTTGGGCGCTGTGCAGCCTTCGAGATAGCTGACATAGGAGCCAGCGTCGGCGATAATCAGCGTGCGTTCGAATTGGCCTGTCTTCTGTTCGTTGATGCGGAAGTATGTGGACAGCTCCATCGGACACCGCACGCCCTTGGGCACATAAACGAAGGAGCCGTCGGAATAGACGGCGGAATTCAGTGTTGCAAAGTAGTTATCGGTCACGGGAACGACCGAGCCGAGATATTGGCGCACCAGTTCCGGGTGAGCCTGAACGGCTTCGGAGATCGGGCAAAAAATCACGCCGGCTTTCGCCAGCTCTTCCTTGAAAGTCGTCGCCACCGACACCGAGTCGAACACGGCGTCGACTGCGACTTTCCGGGTCTCCACGCCGGCGAGAATTTCCTGCTCGCGTAGGGGGATGCCGAGTTTTTCATAGGTGCGCAGGAGTTCGGGATCGACGTCATCAAGGGTCTTGGGCCCCGGCGTCGATTTTGGCGCTGAATAATAATAAAGATCCTGGTAGTCGATCGGCGGGTAATGCACCCTCGCCCAGGCAGGCTCGCGCATGGTTAACCAACGCCGATAGGCGTTGAGACGCCATTCCGTCAGCCAGTCGGGTTCGTTCTTTTTTGCGGAGATAAATCTTACGATGTCTTCGTTGAGGCCCTTGGGAGCCTTTTCGGACTCAATGTCCGTCGTAAACCCGTATTTATAGGCATCGACGTCGATGGATTCGACGCGCGCTACGGTCTCGTGACGAGCCGCCATATTGTATCTCCTCGTCGCAGCGGGTTAAAGGCCCGCCGGCCGATCAGATCCTCACCGTCATGACCTCACCGATCTGGGGCCGAGCGCCGGGACCGGATCTGACTTACTACGGATTCTAGAACCTTTACAAATTCATCTATATCTTCTGGCGTGGTTGTCCAGCCCAGACTGACTCGGAGAGCCGTTTTCTCCGCAACGCCCATAGCGGAGAGCACGTGAGACTCCCTCACCTTGCCTGAGGAGCAGGCGGAGCCGCTGGAGACCGCGACGCCGGCAAGATCGAGCGCCATCAACGCCGTTTGGGCGTTTAGGCCTGGCAGCGCGAAGGCGCTGGTGTTTGGCAGGCGCGCGGTTTCCTGTCCGTAAAACAGCGTCTTGGGAGAAAGACGCGCTATTTCTGATTCCAGCAGATCTCGCAGCGCGCCAAGCCGGCTCGCCTCCTCCGCCCGCCTCGTCATCGCCTCCTGAAACGCCGATGCGAAACCGACTATGGCGGCGATATTTTCCGTGCCGGCGCGTCGGCCAAATTCCTGTCCCCCGCCACGGATCAGTGGCGACTCGATCGACAGGTTTGCGTCGGCGACAACAAGGGCCCCCGCGCCGGCAGGCCCCCCCAATTTGTGAGAGGAAAAAAACAAGATGTCGGCGCCCGTTGAGGCAAAATCCGTCTCGATCCGCCCAATAGTCTGAGTGGCGTCGCACACCACGCGCCCGCCGACGGCGTGAACGCGCGCCGCCGCCTCCTGTACGGGTTGGATAACGCCGGTTTCATTATTCGCCGCCTGCAGGGCAAGGAGGATATGGCGGCCGGCGTGACGTTCGAGGGCCGTCGCGAGAGCCGTTATTGAGAGTTCGCCCGAGGGGATCAGGGCTACGGTCTCGACCTGCGCCGGATCAAAACGATGCCCCGACAACACTGCTGGATGTTCGCCGGCTCCCAGTAACAGAAGATCGAAGGGCGTAGCGTCGCGACCTGCCCGTATATGGGGCGTGAGCGCGAGATTGGCGGCCTCGGTCGCACCGCTGGTGAAAATCACATTCCGGGCCGACGTTCCAACGCCTTGTCCGATACTACTGCGCGCTTCCTCCAGCATAGCTTTGGCGGCGCGCCCCTCTGCGTGAACGGAAGAGGCGTTGCGCGGCGAATCCAGCGCCTGATCCATCGCAGCGCGCGCCCGTGGGCGCAGCGGCGAGGTCGCGTTGTGATCAAGAAAAATCCGGCGCATCTGGATCTTCCAGCGGCTTGAGGCGAGTTAAGGGGGAGGCGCCCCGCGCAGCGTCGTCAGGCGTGGCAAGTCTTTCCATCCATAGGCCATGTCCGGCAACACCATACCAAGGATTTCCCAAACTGACTCCACGCCAGTCGGCGTTGCGCCCAGATTTTCGTAGAAACCACGTGCGCGCAAGCTGTCGCGAAACACCCAGAAACCACAAGACCTGCAACCATGAGCAATGAGATTCGTCGCCATTTCGCCCACCAAACGTCGACCAACCCCTTGCGCCTGAATCCGGCGCAGCAAGTAAAGCGAAACGATCTCGCCGTCATAGCCGAGCGGTAGCAATTTTTGCGAGGTTTGGCTGCGACAGACGCCAAAACCCGCCGGTTCGCCCGTGTCGTCCAGCGCCAGAAATACGGCATAGGCCGGGTCCTGCGCGGCCGCTGACATTTGCGTGCGCCAGCGTGTCTCCCAATCCGCAGGGTCGAGGCTGGCGAGCACATCGTCCGGCATCCAGCCGGCGTAGCTTTCCCGCCAGGCGGCAATATGCAGTCGCGCCAGATTGGGGATATCGCCTGCGTCGCCGCGGCGGATGGTGTGAGAAGCCATGGTTGTGGTTGGGTTAAGTTTCGACATGCAGAGCGCCGGGGGTTTTGCCGCTTCCGCATGCCGTGATATGGGCTCCGCCAGAAAAAAGTCGCGCCATGATTGACCTGGTTATCAAATTTTCGCCCCTAAGCCCTGCCGATGAGCCGCTGGTCGAAAAACTCGACGAGCGCGCCTTCGGGCCGGGTCGCTTTGCGCGCACCGCCTATCGTTTGCGTGAGGGCGTCGACGCAGACGCCTCGCTCTCCTTCGTGGCGCGCGTTGGCACTCTTCTGGTCGGCGCGATCCGAATGACGCGAATCCTCGTCGATTCTGCGCCAGCGCTGCTGTTGGGGCCGTTGACCGTCGAGCCGGCTTTTCGCTCTCAGGGAGTTGGCGAGGCGCTCATGAAGCACTCTCTCGACGCCGCGCGTGACGCAGGTCATGGACTCGTGTTGCTCGTTGGCGATGAAGATTACTACAGTCGCTCCGGATTTTTGCGTGTGCCGCATGGGAAGATCGTGATGCCAGGACCGGTCGATCCTGACCGCCTGCTCTACCATGAATTGGAACCTGGCGCCTTTGCGAGGACCTCCGGCAAGATGCGACGGCGATGAGTCCAAAGCTTCCGACGCTCGCCGCACGCTATGCCGAACTTGTGTCGTCAGGAGAATTGACATCCGACGCCAGCCAGCGAACTGCGGTTGTTGCGCTTCAGGGAGTGCTGGATCGATTGGCCGCTGCTGAACCTGACGTCGGCGCGGGTCTTCTCCATCGCGCATTGTCGTGGATTCGGAAAACTACCCCGTTGCGTGGGGTTTACCTCTGGGGCGATGTCGGGCGTGGCAAGACCATGCTGATGGATATGTTCTACGCAGCGGCGCCGATTACAAAAAAGCGTCGAGAGCACTTTCACGCCTTCATGGCCGACATCCACGAACGCCTGCATCGCGCCCGACGCTTGACCCTTGCGGCCGGCAGCGACCCCGTCGCGCAGGTTGCCGCCGATATTGCCTCCGGGGCCCAGCTGCTTTGCTTTGACGAATTCGCCGTTCATGACGTCGCTGACGCGTCAATTCTTGGACGGCTCTTCACGCATTTGATCGAGTCCGGCGTAATCGTCGTTGCGACGTCGAATGTCGAGCCCTCACGTTTATACGAGGGCGGACGTAATCGTGATTTGTTCTTGCCGTTTATTTCACTGTTGCAATCGCGACTCGATGTCATCCGCGTTGAGGCCCCCAAAGATTATCGAATGGAGAAGATGTGCGTCGGCGAGGTTTATTTTTCACCCCTTGGCGACGAAGCAACGGCGGCGATGGACGGTCTCTTCGTCGCGCTCGCAGGCGTCGGGCGCGGCGCGCCGTCGACGTTGAACGTCAAGCGCCGGGCCATCTTCATCCCGCAATCCTCGGGTCGCATCGCGCGCATGGGGTTTAACGACATCTGCGGTCAAATGCTGGCAGCGAGCGACTATCTTGCGCTCGCCAGCCATTACGACAGCCTGCTTGTCGACGACATTCCGATATTGGCTCCTGATCGTCGTAACGAAGCGCGACGATTGATCATGTTGATCGACGTATTATACGAAGCTCGCGCGCTGCTCGCTGTATCCGCCGCCGCGGAACCCTCAGAATTATACGTTGCGGCGACTGGATCGGAGGCGCGAGAATTCACGCGCGCGGCGTCGAGACTTGCCGAAATGCGATCGCGAGAGTGGATCGAAAACACTGCATCTGGCGGAGCGCTCAGGGCTTGGACATACAATCCCTGATGTCGCTGGATTTTTTCATTTGCGCGAACCGCTCGGCGCAGAATTTTTCCAGTTCGGCGCGGATTTTCGGGTCGGTCGCCGCCGCGCGCATCCCCATTGCGCCTTCAAGCAATTCTTTCTGCGCATCATGCAATTGCCGGGGCGACAGTTCCGAGGAACAGGCCTCGTAGCGTTTCAAAAATGCGTCGCACGCTTCGACACCGGTCGGGTCGACGGCGTGAGCGGGCGTGGCGGCAAAAAAAATGAGCAATGCGAGGCTTTTTTTCACGAGTGTCGGCTCCCTGTGAGACAGGTTTGCATATAGAGGCGCCCGAACCCGAATTAAACGGGCGACGGGCCTTTCCTGGGACCCGCCGCCCGATGAACCTCCAGCGCAAGTGTCTCGCGAACGCCGGGGGAATTAGCGTTTTAAAGCCCGGCGAGATAGGTCGTCGGATCAACCGGCGTGGAGCCCTTGCGCAATTCGAAATGCAACTGCGGCGAGCCGACATTGCCGGTCTGACCCGATCGGGCGATCGTCTGTCCACGCTTGACCTTGTCGCCCCGCTTCACCTCGATCTGGCTGTTATGGGCGTAGGCCGAGACGTAACCGTTGGGGTGGCGAATGAGGATCATATTCCCGAAGCCCTTCAGTTCGCTGCCGGCAAAGGCGACTTCGCCCTCCTCGACCGCCTTCACCTGGGTTCCCTCCGGCACGGCGATGTTGATGCCGTCGCCCCCGCTTGCAAAACCCTGAATGATGCGGCCACGCACCGGCCAGCGAAATTCTGGGCGTTTTTCCTCGCCCGAGGCCGATTTCTGGCTATCGGCGGTTGCGCTATTGGGTTTGAGAACATCCGGATTGATCGCGCCGGTCGCAGAGGTATCGACGTTCGAACCTTTCGCGACGGAGGTCGGCGCCGCAGCGACGACTTTCTGCTCAGCCTTCGCAACTTGAACAGGCGCCGTCGTGGCCGTAGCTTGCGACGTCTCGGCAACGGCGCTGCTCTTTCGGGCAGCCGCGTATTTCAGGGAGTCGTTTTTCGCCTGCGCTTTTGCAGCCTTTTCGGCCTCCGCCTTCGCCTTGAGTTCGGCCTGCTTCTTCGTCTTGGCCTCCAGCTCCGCAGCTTTCCTGGCCCGGAGTTCCTCCTGGGCCTTCAATTGCGCACTCTTGCGTTCGGCCTCTTTCGCAGCAGCTTTTTCGCGTTCGGCCTTGAGCTCTTCCTGACGCTGGGCGAGACGCTCAGCTTTAGTCATCACGGGCGCCGCGACAGGTTTGGATTCGGCTTTCGCTTCGGTGACCTTCCCGGACACGCCGGCAGCGGCGCCGGCGATCTGCTGCGGCGTCGTCGCAGCGTTCGTTCTGGCGACAGCGTTGGCGTTGGCGCGATAGACGGGAATAATTAACTTGGCGCCGGGACGCACCGCCGCTGCGGTTGCATAGCCATTAGATTTTACCAGCGCGTCGGTTGGCACGCCGTAACGATTGGCGATGACGGCTGGCGTTTCGCCTTGCGCCATGATGATGGGCGTGCCGCCGTTTGTCGTCCAGTGCGGATCGGCGCCGGGCAGCGGGCCAGGAATGCTTTGTGGAGCGACCGGAGTCGAGGCGACGGTCGCGGCATGTGCGCTCGCCTGCGGGGCCGGCAGCGGCCGGGTTTCGACCGGCGCGACATAAGCCTGACGGCTGGGCAAATCCTGCTGGATGCTGCCGGTCGGCGCCTGATCCACCTGACGAGAAGCCAGCGATTTCTTTCCGCCGAACGGATCATTAAAGGGATCAGCGAAACGCGACGAGTCGGCGCAGCCGGTCATCAATACGGCCGAACCGGCCGCCAACATTAGCCGCACCGCGACCCGCGAAATTACAATTCGACGCTCATTAGCCATGACGCTGCCCACTCGCACGCACAAACAACACAAGCCTTTATAGGGGGGGGCGGTTAAGGAGCCGTTTAAGATGAATCCGAAATGATCGGGTTGCGTAAAAATCGACCTGTCGCGAGTGTCGTATTTACATCGATTTGGCCTGTCCTTCCGCAGAAAACACAAGGCGACAGGGACCAAGATCGTTTTCTTCGATGGCGCCGGATGAGTTGCGAACAAGCTTAATCAAACGTTGACGCCCATTCGGATGCGCCCGCGCATACAGCAAGGCGGCCTGCGGCGCGAGCGCCGCAATTAATGCCGGGGGCGGAGCGACGAGAGCGGCTTCAACAAAAATACGGTCGAAGCGGCCAAGTTCTGGCGGCGGCGCCAGTCCGTCGCCATGAAGAATTCGAACATTGGCGAGCCCCAGCGCCTCGACATGCGCTGTCGCTTCAATCGCGAGCGCCCGATAGCGCTCCAACGCTACGACCTCGCCGGCCAATCTCGAAAGGATCGCCGCGCTGTAGCCGGAACCGGCTCCGACATCAAGGACGCGATGACTGTTTTCTACCCCCAATGCTGCGATGCGCCGGGCAAGATCGACCGGACGCGTCATCGTTTGTCCGCACCCGATGGGCAGCGAAATATTGCGATTGGCGAGATCGCGATAACGGTAGGGCGTAAACGACTCGCGGGGTGTCGCCTCAATAGCCCGCAAGACAGCGAGATCGCGCACGCCGGCGCGACGAATGGCGAGGAGCAGCGCGCCGCGTTCTTCGGCAGAAGCGCGCCCGGCCTCGATCATGCGTCAGCCTCGAAGGCTGTGGCGAGACTCGTCACGGTGGGATGATCGGTGAGATCGAGTTGCAACGGCGTCACCGAAATCCGGTTTTGCTCCACCGCCTCCAGATCTGTGCCGGGTCCCGGACGATAATTGCCGCGCTGGAAGGAAATCCAGTGATAGGGATTGCCGCGTCCATCCCGTCGCGTATCGATTTTCATCAGATCGTTGCTGCGTCGTCCCTGCATCGTCACCGCAACGCCTTGAACGGCGTCAGGCTGACAATTGGGGAAATTCACATTGATCAACACGTTCTTCGGTATGCCGGCGGCGAGAATTTTCCGCACAATCGCCGCCCCGTGGGTTTCGACGCAATTCCAGATGATCGTCTGACGACCGGCAAAAAAATCATAGACCTGCGATAACGCAATCGCCGGCACGCCCAAAATTGTGGCCTCCATGGCGCCGGCGATGGTGCCGGAATAGGTCACGTCCTCGGCAAGGTTCTGGCCGCTGTTGACGCCGGAGAGCACCAGATCGGGCGGATGATCGAGCAGCAAATGACGCACGCCCATAATCACGCAATCGGTCGGCGTACCCTTCAGCGCGTAATGTCGCGGCGAAATCTCGCGTAGCCGCAACGGATCGTTCAGCGACAGCGAATGCGCGACGCCGGATTGTTCGAACTCCGGCGCAATCACGAACACATCGTCGCTGAGCGTCCGCGCGATGCGTTCAGCTATGGCGAGGCCGGGGGCATGAACGCCGTCGTCGTTTGTGACCAGTATGCGCATGTGATCCCGGCCCTACCCAGCGCGGGCGATGCGCGTCAGGCCGCCCATATAGGGGCGCAAGACGTCCGGTAGTGTGACGGAGCCGTCCGACTCCTGATAATTTTCCAGCACGGCGACCAGCGCGCGACCGACCGCGACACCCGAACCATTCAGCGTGTGCACATAACGCGGGCTTTTGTCGTCAGTGGCGCGATAGCGCCCGCCCATGCGTCGCGCCTGAAAATCGCCGCAGACCGAGCAGGAGGAAATTTCGCGATATTTCCCCTGCCCCGGCAGCCAGACTTCGAGGTCGTAGGTTTTCTGCGAGGCGAAGCCCATATCGCCCGTGCAAAGCAAGACCTTGCGATAGGGCAACCCGAGGGCTTGCAGCACCTTCTCGGCGCAAGCGGTCATGCGCTCGTGTTCGGCGAGCGATTGCTCCGGCGTCGTGATCGACACCAGTTCGACCTTGAAGAATTGATGCTGGCGGATCATGCCGCGCGTATCGCGTCCAGCGGCGCCCGCTTCGGCGCGGAAGCAATGCGTGCCGGCGGTCAGACGCATCGGCAGTTGCGTTTCGTCGAGAATGCTCTCGCGAACCAGATTGGTCAGCGGCACTTCGGCGGTGGGGATGAGCCAAAAAGCGTCACCAGCGGCAAACTGGTCTTCGCGGAATTTCGGCAATTGCGCCGTGCCGAACATCGCCTCGTCGCGCACCAGCAGCGGCGGATTGACTTCCATATACTCATGCTCGCCCGTATGCAGATCGAGCATGAATTGCGCCAGCGCCCGCTCCAGCCGCGCCAGCGGCCCCTTATTGACCACGAAACGCGCGCCGGAAATCTTCGCGGCGGTTTCGAAATCCATCAATCCAAGACCCTCGCCGATATCGAAATGCTCCTTCGGCGTAAAATCGAAGACGCGCGGTTCGCCCCAGCGGGAGATTTCGACATTTTCGTTTTCATCGGCGCCGTCGGGAACATCCGCCAGCGGCGTATTGGGAATGGCCGCGAGCGCAGTGTCGAGTTCGGCGATGGCGTAACGCTCCGCCTCCTCAAGCTTCTCCCAGTTTTCCTTGATGGCGGCGACTTCCGCTTTCAACTCTTCGGCGCGGACGCCGTCGCCGGCTTTCATCGCCACGCCGATCTCTTTCGACGCCGCATTGCGACGCTCCTGCGCCTTCTGCAAGTCGGCGATCGCCGCGCGACGCGCATCGTCGAAAATGCAGAGCTGTTCGGCGAGCGGCTCCAATCCCCGACGTTTGCGGCCAGCGTCGAATATGTCGCGATTTTCACGAATCCATTTGATGTCGTACATTGATCTCTTGCGGATCGACTTCAGCGACTGGATGGACGGCGCAACCGTCTACTGCCCCTCGCCGATCGTCTGTTCCCGCTCCTCTCTTTTCTTCTCGACCATTCGCACGGAATAGATCGACAGTTCATACAAAAGCACGCCCGGAATGGCGAGTGCGAGTTGCGAAAACACATCCGGCGGCGTGAGTATCGCCGCGATCACGAAAACAATCACGATGGCGTAGCGTCGCTGTTCGGCAAGAAACTGCGACGAGACGATCCCGACCTGTCCGAGCAAGGTCAGGATCACCGGCGTCTGGAAGACGACGCCAAAGGCGAAGACCAAAGTCATGATCAGCGACAGATATTCCGACACGCGCGGCAGGAGTTCGATCTGCGCCTTGCCGGGCTCGTTCGCCTGCTGCATCCCGATAAAGAAATGCAACAAATTCGGCATTACCAGAAAATAGACAATTAGCGCGCCGATGAGGAAAAACGCCGGCGTCGCGATCAGATAGGGCTGAAAAGCGGCGCGTTCATGCCGATACAGTCCCGGCGCGACGAAAGCGTAGATCTGCGCCAGCACCACCGGGCAGGACAAAAACGCCGCCATGAACAGCGCCACCTTGATCTGGGTGAAGAAATATTCCTGCGGCGCGGTGTAGATCAGCTTGGCTTCCGGCCCGGCGACCTTCGTGTAGGGGATCACCAGCAGATTGTAGATATCTTTCGCGAAGAAGAAGCACAGCACGAACATGACGAGAAATGCGAGCAGCGATTTGATCAGGCGCTCGCGCAACTCCATCAAATGTTCGATCAGCGGCGCCTTGCTGGCCTCGATCTCCGCCTCGTCGGCTTCGTTCATGCCCTGGCGTCCCCGCCGGAGTCCGGGTTCGTGTCCGGTTCGGACTGGACGACTGAGGCTTGCGCGGGTTTTGGCGGCGTGAGCTTCGTTTGGGCGGCGATCGCCTCGGTCATTTGCTTGCGCGCCTCGATCAGCGGATCGAAAGCGGAGTCCAGATCGATGGGGTTGCGGATGGCGGTTTTCGTCGCGTCGATTTCCTTGCGCAAACTATCGAGCTCGGCCTCGCGCATCGCCTCCATGAACTGACCCTGAAACTCGGCCGCCATGCGCCGCATGCGACCTGTCGCCTGCCCCAGCGCGCGTAATACGCGCGGAAGGTCCTTCGACGGGATCGCGACTAGCGCGACAATGCCGATAACCAGAAGTTTTCCGGGGTCGAGATCGAACATATGCCCCTGAGCCTGCGCGCCGCGCGGGAAGCGCGCGCCGGGTGTTAGACCTTCTCGCCGCCGGCGGACTTGTCGTCAATGGCGCGCTGTGCGGCCGGCTTTTCGTCCGCGATCTCTTCTTCAGCGAGACCTTTCTTGAAGGCCTTGATGCCTTTGGCGACATCGCCCATGACGTCGGAGATTTTGAATTTGCCGCCGAAGAGCACGAAAACTACGCCGCCCACGACGATCCAGTGCCAGATCGACAGACTGCCCATATTACCGGCCTCCCAGGCGCGAAATCATTTGAATCGGACGATCCGATCAGGCGAAACCTAAGCCTCCAGCCTTGCAAAAACAAGGCGAAGACCGGATGGTCGGGCCAACCGTCAGGCGATCTCATCGCCCGGTTCATCCGTCTCGGCGTCGAGCGGCTCCGCCTCCTCGGGGAACTCCATCTCCAGCAAGAGCGGCACTTCGTCTTCAAGGGGATCTTCGTCGTCGCGCAGGGCCTCGTCGTCAGTGGGTTGCGGCACCCCGAAGCCCTTTGGCAGCCGTCCGTCAAACAGGCCGGCGCCTTTCAGTTCCTCCAGGCCCGGCAAATCGCCGATTTGCTCCAGGCCAAACTGCATCAGAAAGGCGTCAGTCGTGCCATAGGTGATAGGACGGCCAGGAGCTTTGCGCCGGCCACGCAGCCGGATCCAGCCTGTTTCGAGCAAAACGTCCAAGGTGCCCTTGGAGATGGCTACGCCGCGAATTTCCTCGATTTCGGCGCGCGTCGTCGGCTGGTGATAGGCGATGATCGCCAAAGTCTCCAGGGCGGCGCGAGACAATTTCTTCTCCTCGACCCGTTCGCGCGCGAGGATCCACGACAGATCGGCTGCGGTGCGGAAAAACCACTTTTTGCCGACGCGGGTCAGATTGACGCCGCGCCCCGCGTAATGGTCCCTGAGCCGCGCCAGCACATCGTCGAGACTGACGCTTTCGTCGACGCGGCGCGACAATTCGCTCTCGTCGAGCGGTTCGGCGGCGGCGAACAGCATCGCCTCGACGATCCTTTCGGCCTCGCAGAGCGCCGCCTGATGGCGCGCCAGTTCTTCGTCGCTATTCACGTCGAACAATTCTATCTTTTCGGCTGGCTGCGCCAATCCGCACTCTCCCCGATTACGACGCCGGCGCCGAAATAACATCGGCGGCAGGTTCTGGTTTTTCTGGCGGACGCCGCCGCACCCACAAGGGCGCGAAGGGCCGATCCTGCCGAATATCGAACCGGCCTTCTCGCACCATTTCAAGCGAGGCGGTGAAAGCCGATGCCCGGACTGTGCGCGCCGTTTGCATGTCAGAGCAATAATGGATCAGATAGTCGTCAAGCACGGTCCATTCCGCCGCGACGCCAGCGAGCCGCTCCAGCGCCTCCCGCGCCTCGGCGAGCGACCAGACCGCTCTCTGTCGGACAACCACCCGAGCCGTCGCGGTCTTTTGCCGCTGGCGGGCGTAGGCCGATAAAAGATCGAAAAGTTTCGCCTGATATTTCGGCTGGGTTATTGTCTCGATCCCCTCGGGACCGCCGCGCATGAACATGTCGCGGCCAAGCTGGGCGCGCTGGGTCAGCCGATCGGCGGCAAGGCGGATCAGCTCAAGCTGACGCAATCGTTCCGCCAGCGCGGCGGCGAGATCGGCCGCCGAGGGCTCCTCGCTGTTTTTCGGCTGTTCCGGCAGCAGCAGGCGCGATTTGAGAAAGGCGAGCCAGGCCGCCATCACGAGGTAGTCGGCGGCCAGTTCCAAACGCACCTTGCGGGCGGCCTCAATGAAGGCAAGATATTGTTCGGCCAGTGCAAGGATTGAAATCCTCGCCAGATCGACTTTTTGACGACGCGCCAGCTCCAGCAGCAGATCAAGCGGACCTTCGAACCCATCGACGTCGACGAGGAAGGCTTCCCCCTCGTCGCGCGGTCCGTCCTCCAGCTCGAACGCCAGTTCCTGGGCCATGACACTCCTTAACGCGACTCGCCGCGCCTCTACGCCAAAACTGGTCGGAGAATGGTTGTTTTAGCCCGTCGTCGCAAGCCGACGGCAGGTTCGGGACCGGCAATCCACAGGATTGACCGCTGGCCAACCGACCGGAAGTCGCGGACTGGCCGACGAATATCCTTGCAATCTGCCGGGCGACGCGTGGTAGAAGGCGGCCTGCCATAATTCAGTCAAGGGACGTCCATGCCCGAAGTCATATTCACCGGTCCCGCCGGCCGGCTCGAAGGCCGTTTTCATCAGTCCGCCACCAGAGGCGCGCCGCTGGCCATCATCCTGCATCCGCATCCGCAGTTCGGCGGCACGATGAACAATCAGATCGTCTATAATATGTATTACTCTTTCGCGGAGCGCGGGTTCTCGGTTCTGCGGTTCAATTTCCGGGGCGTCGGTCGCTCCCAGGGCAGTTTCGACCACGGATCGGGCGAACTCTCCGACGCCGCCGCAGCCCTCGACTGGGCGCAGGGCGTCAATCCGGAGGCGCGGGCCTGCTGGATCGCGGGCGTTTCCTTTGGCTCGTGGATCGGTATGCAGCTTCTGATGCGCCGTCCGGAGATCGAGGGCTTCATTTCAGTGGCGCCGCCGGCCAACCGCTTCGATTTCTCTTTTCTGGCCCCCTGCCCCTCCTCGGGCCTCTTTGTCCACGGCGATCTCGACCGCGTCGCGCCGCTCAAGGAAGTGACGCCGCTGATCGAGAAGCTGAAGACGCAAAAGGGCATCGTCATCGAACATGCGGTGGTCGAGGGCGCCAATCACTTTTTCGAGGATCGGGTCGAGCCGCTCATCGCACATGTCGACGCCTATCTGGACAGGCGCCTGGGCAACCCGCCGCGCATCGCGATTCCCTCGCGGGGCGACTGATCAGCTCGCACCCATGGCCGGCGCCCGCGCCAGCAAGCCGCCCGGCAGGGGCTGCGGCGCGCCGGTCGTCGTGGGAAAGGTGAGCGGCAGGCCCTGCGCCACCCGCGCGGCGAGATAGGCGAAGGCCTGCGCCTCCATGGCGTCGGCCGACCAGCCGACCGCATCCGCCGTCGTCACCTTGCAGGGCAGTCGCATCACCAGTTCGCGCACGAGAATCGGATTGCGCGCGCCGCCGCCGCAGACGATCAGCAGTTGCGGTTGCGCCGGCAAATGCGGAAATAGCCGCAGCACCGACGCCGCCGTGAAGGCGGTCAGCGTCGCCGCCGCGTCCTCGGTCGAGAGCCGCATAACGGCGTCGAGCGCAAAAGCGTTGCGGTCGAGCGATTTCGGCGGCGGCTGATCGAAGAAGGGATGCGCCAGCATCCGCAGCAGCGCCGCTTCATTCACGCGACCGCGCGCCGCCATATGACCGTGCCGGTCGATGGGCGCGCCGGTGCGCTGGAGCATCAGATCGTCGATCAGCGCATTGCCAGGCCCGGTGTCGCAAGCGATCGGCGGCTCGCCGTCGGCCACAAAAGTGACATTGGCGACGCCGCCGATATTGAGCAGCGCCACCTCGCCCTTCATGCCGCCGGCCACGACCAGCGCGCGGTGAAATACTGGCACGATCGGCGCCCCCTCGCCGCCCGCCAGAATATCGGCGGCGCGAAAATCGTAAGCCACGTCGATCCCGAGCCGCGCCGCCAGCGCCGGGCCGTCGCCGATCTGCACGGTGAGACGTTCCTTTGGCCGATGCAGCACCGTCTGGCCGTGAAAGCCGACGAGATCGACGCTTGTCGCCTCGATGCTCTGGGCGGCGAGAAAATTCTCGACCGCCTCGACGTGGCGATCCGTCACCATGCGTTCAGCGAAGGCCAGAACGCCCGGCCGCGCGTCGCGGTCGGTCAGTGTCGCCGCCTCGCCCAACGCATTGCGCAACAGGGCGCGGTCGGCGTCGTTATAGGGAAAATGCCCGCAGGGTCCGAGCGAGACCTGCGCGTCGCCGTCCGTCTCGACGAAGGCGATATCGACGCCGTCCATCGACGTGCCGGACATGAGGCCAATGGCGCGGTAAAGGGACAAGCGAATCTCTCCTGAAAGACGAGACTAACAAGTCACGTACGCGGGCGTCTTCCCTCCCAGCCCCACGCCGCGACAACGGCGCCGAGCAGCGCCAGCATCGCCCACAGGCCTAGCCCGAGCGGCATGACTTCCACGCCGGTGAGCGTAGAGGCGCCGGTCTGTTTGATCCCGATCCAGTCGCCGCCGGCGTAGCGCCGCGCATCGCGCATCTCGACCAGGCGCGGCATGGAAATGGCGTCGCCGTTGACGCTGAGACGCCTGACGCTCCCGCCGGTTTCCTCCGCGAGCGGCTTCAATTTTTCGGTGGTGGAAGCGACTTCGCGGAACTCGCGCGGATTAGGCGGACCGACCGTAACCAGCGCCGTCAGTCCATCGCTCTCGAACCGCCACAGGCCTGTTTCGTCCGCCGCAAACTGCGCGCGCCAGAGGCCCGGTTCGTTCTGCGCAAGCATCGTTTCATGCGTCTTGCCGGAGGGCGAGGTCGCCTTCACTGGCGCCGCAGCGTCCTGCAGGGTCTGGCGCTCGATGGTCACGGCGTGGCCCTGCGCCCTGGCGCGAAGCGCCTCTTCTTCGAGATCCGGCTCCTTCATCAGCCAATGCGCCAGACGGCGCGTGAGATCGGCATAGGGGCCGCCGCCATCGTAGCCGCGCGCCCAGAGCCAGATCTGATCGGAAAGAAGCAGCGCCACCCTCCCCTTGCCCTCATGCGACAAAACCAGAAGCGGCTTGTCCCTGGCGCCGGTCATGATCGACGCGCCCTTGACCACGCTCGCATCGACCTGACGAAACCATTCGCTCCAGTTTGGCGGCTCGGCTTTGGCGCCAGTGAGACCGCGCGTCACCGGATGTTTCTCGCCTTCCTTGCTGATCTTTGCGCGAAACGCCTGCTCATGCAGCGCGCCATCGGGTTTGGCCGGAAGAATGTCTTCGAGCGGCGAATAATAAAGTCCGCGCATCGAAGCGTAATCCGGCCCCACTGCCGCCAGAAACGCGCCGCCGTTTTCGACAAAACGATGGATGTTGTCGAAATAGACGGACGGCAGCAGCGTCTGGCTCGAATAGCGATCGAAGATGATCAGATCGAACTCGTTGATCTTGCGCCCGAACAAATCAGCTGTCGGAAAAGCGATCAGCGACAACTCGGAGGCTGGCGTGAGATCGAGCTTATCCGGCGGTCGTAAAATCGTGAAATGCACCAGTTCGACATTGGCGTCGGCGCGCAGAAGATTGCGCCACGCGCGCTCGCCCGGATGCGGCTCGCCCGAAACCAGCAATACTTTGAGTCGATCGCGCACGCCTTCAATCGACACCACCGCCTTGTTGTCGGCGAGCGTGAGTTCGCCGGGCGCAGGCGGGATATCGAGTTCCACGATATTGGCGCCGCCATGGGCGATATGAACCGGAATACTGACAATGTCGCCCGGAACAGGCGTGTAGGTCGGCAGTTCCTCGCCGTCGCGACGCACAGTGATCGGCGTGCGCGCATTGTCGCCGCCAGTGTCGACGATCCGCGCACGGATCACCTGATCCTTACCGACGATCCCGAAACGCGGCGCTTCGACGAGTTCGATACGACGATCCCGCTCTCTCTCGCGACCGGTAATCAGCGCATGAACCGGTCCTTGAAAGCCGAGTGCGGCGGCTTTGGCGGGAATGTCATGCACGACGCCGTCGGTGACGAGGATCGCGGCGCCGACGCGTTCCGGCGGCGTATCCTTGAGCGCCGCGCCGAGAGCGGAGAAAAGTTGCGTGCCGTTATCGCCGCCCGTCGCATTGGAAACATTTATGACGCGCGTATCGATATCGCCGAATTTTTTTAGCGCTGCATCGAGCGCCTGCGCCGCCGCATCTGTCTGCTGCGTTCGCGCGCCAAAATTCTGGCTCTCGCTGCGATCCAGCACAATGGCCACGAGCGTTTTTTGCGGATCGCGTTTTTCCCGAACCAGCGAGGGATCAGCCACCGCGGCGAGGGTCAGCGCGATCGCCAGCCCGCGCAACAAAAGGCCGCGCGGGTTACGCGTTACGCCATAAAGTAGCACGGCTGCAGCGAGAAGGCCCAACGCAATGATCGCCCACCAGGGCAGGAGCGGCGTGAAGGCGAGTTTCAGATCGCTCAAGCTCACTGACCAAGCCTTTCCAGCAGATCGCGCACATGCACCTGATCGGATTTGTAATTTCCGGTAAGCGTATACATCACCAGATTAACGCCGCCGCGCAGCGCCATCTCGCGCTGACGTGCGCCGCCGGGCGTCAGCGGATACAGGGGCTGGCCGTTTTTATCCTGCGCCCATGCGCCTGCCAGATCATTGGAGGTGATGACAATTGCTGAAACACTATCGGTAGCGCGTACGGGCCGCGCTTCGCCGGCTTCCTTGCTTTCCGGCGGCAACGCCTCGACCCAGGTCTCGCCGGTGACATAACGTCCGACGAAATTATCGAGCAGATAAAATGTCTTGGTGATGACATGATCGCGCGGCGCGACCTCCAGTTCAGGTAGGTCGAGATTTTTGGCGAAATCCCGCAACCATTGTCCCTCCGGAGTCGGTGCGTCGCCGGTACGTTGCAGCAGAGCGTCTCGGGTGTCGAAGATAATGGTGCCGCCCTGTTTCATGTAAGCGGCGACTTTCGCCGCCGTCTTCGCGGTGGGCTGCGGCGCGCCAGCGACAATCGGCCAGTAGAGCATCGGATAAAAGGCAAGTTCGTCTTTAGCCGGATCGACAGCGGCGGGCTCAGCCGGCGCAAAAGAAGTGCGCATCGCAAGCGCAGTCGACAGGCCTTCGAGACCGGCGCGGGCGGCATCGTCAACCTGTCTGTCGCCTGAGACGACATAAGCCAGTCGCGATTGAAGCGCCGCCTCGCGCGGCGAATGCGCAGACGACTCATCGTTGCCTGCTCGCGCCTCATAATTCGGCGCGAGCACCAGCGCCATCGCCAGAGCGCCAACGGCCAGGCCAAACCCCTGTCTGCTACGTTTTCCCGACATCAACATCGAGATCAGCGTGTCAAAAATAAAGGCGATCAGCGCCAGCGCCAGTAACGGCGGACGGAAGTCATAAACCCGGTTCGATTGAAGGGGGCTTGGAGTCTGCCCTGCGGCGTTAAAATCGAAAGGCCTGAGCGTATCGGCGGCGGAAAGCGTTTGTACGGCGACAACCATTTCGGCCGCCCCATAAAAACCCGGCGGATGTTCGGCGCTGGCTGGTCCCGTAAAACCGGCAGGAATGGGTTGCGCCATCGACGAGGGTTCGCCTAACGCACCGAAACCATCGAGGATTTGACGCGGCGAGAACGCGCCTGGGTCGCCGGCGTTTGAGCCCTGTGCCGCGACTGAGTCGTCGACGTCCGACGCCGGCGCGGTCTGTGGTGAAAGCTCGACGATGCGTTTGAGCATATCCACGAAGAGACCTGAAATCGGCAAGTTGGACCAGCTGGTGTCGGCGTTGACGTGAAACAAAACGATCATGCCCTTGCCGCGCCGTTCGGCGGTCACGAGCGGAGTGCCGTCGTCCAGTCGCGCCCAGGTCTTCGCCGCCAGTCCGGGATCGGGTTCGGCCAGGACCTGGCGCTGCACGCTCACATCTTTGCTGGCCGGCAATCCGGCAAAAGGACTAACGGCGTCGAATTCGGCCAGCGCCTTCGGCGTTTCCCATGACATCGCGCCGCCCAATACCCGACCGTTGCGCCGCAGACGCGTCGGCAGGAGCGAGTCGGCTGCGTTGGCCAGTCGCGGTCCTGCGAAGCGCACCAGTGCGCCGCCCTCTTCGACAAATTTTGCGAGGGCGTCGAAACTCTCGCCCGACGGCAGGCTGACGTCGGCCAACACAACGACATTGGGGTGTTCGGCAAGCAATTCCAGCGCCGGCTCTGTCGCGCCCGGACGCGCCAAACGCGTTTGCGCGAAGGGTCCGAAAGCTTTCTCGAGATAATGGAGGGGGGATAAAAGCGGTTGCGCCTCGTCGGCCCCGACACCGGCGATCAACGCCACCCGTTTGACGCCCGATCGCGAGTCAAGCAAGGCCACGGCTCCGGCGCTCTTCTCTCCTTCGATGCGCAACAGGCTGGCGTCGTTACGCACCTCAATTGGCAAATCGAAACTTGCAGTTGTGCGCAATTTATCGCCGAAATCGACTGTCAAGCGTCCCAGCGTCCGACCCTTGGCGTCATTTGCCGACAGGGTCGCCTGCGCCGGTCCTGTAACGGACGCGCGCATCACGTCGACTGACAGACTTTTCGCTCTGTTCATGGGCGCCGCCAGAGCCAGATTGGCATGTGCATCGCCAAGCGTTTCAACCCGCGCGCCTGACGCTTCAGCATTCTTGAGCGCCAGGGCGAAGTCGTTTGAGTCTTCATGAGCGAGACCATCGCTGATCCACACGATCCGCCCGCCGGAATGCGCCTTGACGAATTCCGTAAGATGCTTTGCCGCAGCGACCCGATCCGGCTGATAGGGTTGAGGACGCAACGCTTGCGCCTTCTGGCGCGCCTGCGCAGCGTCTGTTATCTCCGGGGTTGCGTTCTCCGAGAGCGGTGCAAGGGCGAGAGGCCCGCCAGCGCGAGCCGCGCTGTCAATGATCGAGTTGACCGCAGCAACGCGTTTATCCCAAGTCGGAGCCGAGGGCCAGCCGTCATCAAGGATCACCAGCGTTGGCGCGGTCAGCGTCGCGAGGGGACTTGAAGGACTCCAGACGGGCCCCGCCATGGCGAGAACGAGCGCAGCGGCTAGGGAAAGCCTGAGGGCCAGAAGCCACCATGGCGTTTTTGACGGCGTCGGCGCGTCCGGTTTTAACTCGCGCAGGATTTGAGTCGGCGGAAAAATGATTTCGCGCGGACGCGGCGGCGTCACCCGCAACAGCCAGTAGATCAACGGCAGTGTCAGCAGTCCGAACAGGGCGGCCGGCGCGGCGAAGGCGAGACCCATCAGCGGCGCGCCTCAACGCCTTGCAGGCTCATTGCCAGGGCCAGCGCGGCCTCGGCGGCCGGTCGGTCCGTGTGATGCTGCAAAAACGCGAAGCCGGCTGACTTCGCCACCGCAGCGATAGCTTTTTTATGCTCGGCGTAACGTATCATATACGCTGATTTCAAGTGTCGGGCGTCGCCGGCCCGAAAGGCTTCGCCGCCGTCGGTGTCGAGAAACATCGTTTCCCCGGCGAAGGGAAAACACTCCTCGCTGGGATCAATCACCATCAGCAACGCTCCGCCTGCGCCAAGCGCTTCGTAAGACTTCAGTCGCGCCGATAATTCTTCGGACGCGATCAGGAAGTCTGAAATCAACACTAGCCGCGCGCGAGGCCTGACGCCCGCTTCGGGCGGGAGCTCCTGCGTCGCGGCGACAGCGGCCTGAGCGTAAAGGGCGCGCGCCAAACGATCGACGATGTTGCGCGCGGATATCGGCGGCGACAGTCCGAGAGCCGCCACACGCTCGCCGCCGCGCACCAGCACATCCGCCAGAGCCAGACCGAGCGTGACGCCACGCGAAAGTTTGTCCTCCGGAGCCAGCGACGAGGCGAAGCTCATCGATGACGAACAATCCATCCATATGTGGTAGTCATGCGCGGCTTCCCATTCGCGCTCGCGCACGTAAAGATGATCGCCCCGCGCCGAACGACGCCAGTCGATGCGCGCCGCCGACTCTCCCGATGCAAAGGGGCGGTATTGCCAGAATGTCTCGCCGGCGCCAGCGCGTCGACGACCATGCACGCCATAGGCGACGCTGGCGGAGATTTCGTGTGCGCGCGCCACAAGTCGCGGCAGACGCGCCGCAAGTTCGGAGGCCGCCGCGCCGTCGTCTGGCGCGCGGCGCGCCGGATCGCGCCACTTTGTGTCGACGCCGCCGATTAGGCTCATCCTAGCCAATCCGCGCCACTAGCTTGCGAATAATTTCTTCAACGCTCATCTCCCGGCGCGCGGCGAAATTGAGCGCCATGCGGTGCCGCAAAACCGGCGCCGCCAGCGCCGCTACGTCGTCGAGCGAGGGCGCCAATCGACCTGTCGCGAACGCCCGGGCGCGCGTCGCCAGCATTAACGCCTGCGCCGCGCGAGGGCCTGGCCCCCAGGAGACATGCGGAGCGATCTCAGCATCGCCCGAGTCTGGGCGTGCGGCGCGCACCAGATCAAGGATTGCGTCGACAATGGCGTCGCCGACTGGGAGGCGCCGCACGAGCCGCTGGATCGCTTCGAGTTCGCCGGCGTTCAACGTCTGCGTCGGGGTTGCGATTGTGTCTCCGGTCGTCTCCAGCAAGACGCGCCGTTCACTCGCGCGGTCGGGATAATCGACGTCGATCTGCATCAGGAAGCGGTCGAGTTGCGCCTCCGGCAGCGGATAGGTGCCTTCCTGTTCCAGCGGGTTTTGTGTCGCAAGGACATGGAAAGGTTTTGGCAGATCGTAGCGCTTGCCTGCGACGCTGACATGATGCTCCTGCATGGCTTGCAACAGTGCGGATTGGGTGCGCGGCGAGGCGCGATTGATTTCGTCGGCCATCAAAAGTTGCGCAAAGATCGGACCCTTGATGAAACGGAAATGACGCGAGCGGTCTGCGCCCTCCTCCAGAACTTCCGAGCCGATAATGTCCGCAGGGAGCAAGTCCGGCGTAAATTGCACGCGCTGCTCGGCGAGACCGAGCGTCTTGCCCAGCGTCTCCACCAGACGCGTCTTTGCGAGGCCTGGCACCCCCACCAACAAGCCATGGCCGCCGGCCAGCAATGTGACCAGCGCCTGTTCGACAACCTCCTCTTGCCCAAAAATCACGGCGCCAATGGCTGCGCGCGCCTTTCCGATCTGATCAAGCGCTTTTTCGGCGGATTGGACAACGGCTGTGTCGATGGCGGTCGGCGCGAGGGGGGCGGCGGTCATGGGCGGCTATCGTCTCCGGGGAAAATGCGAAGGCTAGAAGTAGGCGCCCCGGCGGCGTTTGTCACCCGGCGGCGAATATGGCGGCGAATTCGGCGCGGGCCGCGACCTCGTCCAGAGGCGCACAAGCCCGGACGCATTCGAGCGCCCGGATGGCGCGCTCCAGCGCGAGGCCGGAAAGTTGGGGCGCGCCCTCGGCGACGGGACGCGCCTCTGAAAGATCGCCGTTGCAATGCAGAACGATATCACAGCCGGCTATGATCGCGCGCTCGGCGCGGGTTCGGAAGTCGCCGGTCAACGCTTTCATCGACAGATCGTCCGTCATCAGCAGGCCGTCAAAGCCAATTTCCTCGCGAATGATCTCTTCGACAACGGTTTTTGACCATGTGCCCGGCGCATCGGGATCAATCGAAGCGTAGACTACATGCGCGCTCATCGCCATCGGCAGATCGGTGTTGGCGCGGAAAGGCGGAAAATCAATGCGGGCGAGTTCGGTGCGGGGCGCATCGACGACAGGCAGCTCCAGGTGACTGTCGGCTCGGGCGCGTCCATGACCGGGGATGTGCTTCATCACCGGCGCGACCCCGCCCGCCATCAATCCTTCGGCTGCGGCGCGTCCCAAACGGGCGACATTATCGGGATTATGGCTGTAGGCGCGATCGCTGATGATCTCGTGCGAGCCGGGGGCCGGCGTATCCAGCACCGGCAAACAGTCAACATCGATTCCGACGGCGCGCAGATCATGGGCCATTAGTCGCGCGCCCAGCCAGGCGAGACGCGACGCCGTATCGAGACTGTCGCAGGTCGTCTCAAAACGCGCGGCGCACGGATAGGCCCGCCAATGCGGCGTCGTAAGGCGTTGAACGCGGCCGCCTTCCTGATCCACAAGAATTGGAGCGTCGCGTCCCAGCGCCGCCCGGATTTCGCTCGTTAATCGCGCCACCTGCTCGGGGCTTTCAACATTTCGGCGGAATAAAATTGCCCCCCAGGGCGCGGACTCGCGCAGGAAGGCGCGCTCCTCGTCGTCGAGCACAAAACCTTTTACCCCGCAGATAAACGCTCGCATGCCCGCTCCTGAAAAAAGTGTCTACGCCAACTGGCGCCTCAATGCGGTCAATTGCCGATGGCGGCGCAAGAGTCGCCCTTGCCGGTGGCTCTTGCGCAAAGCGCGTCGGCCGCTTCCCTGGTCATTCCGGCAGCACGCACAAGGTAAATAGTTTTGGGCCCGGTCTTAACGGGTTTAAAGGTGAATTTGCCGCCTGCGAGACTACCGCCGTATTTGCTGGAGAGATTTTTAATTATGGTTCGCGCTTCAGCTTCGCTGTTGGCCTTAGCGAACTGTGCGATGAATTTTGCGCCTGAAGCTGTTTTTGCGGTTGTCGGCGCGACGGGCTGCGGAGCCGCCGCCGGTCCCGGCGCAGGCGCTGTTGGCGGCGCGACCGGTGTAGCCGGAACGGCGATGGACTTTACCTTTCTGGGTTGTTGAGCGCCTCCGGCAGGAGGCGGTTCGTGCGGGGCGTCCACGCGTCCGGCGCCCAATTGAACGGTCCCGGGGATCTCGGCAGGCGGCGCGGCGTCCGGGACGATAGAGCCATTCTGCTGAGGCGCAACGGAAGGGTCTACCGCCTGTTCAAGATTTTTAACGACTTTTTTGACTGACTCCGGTTCGTTGCGGTCAAGCACCGCTGCTGCGCCCGCCGTCGGCGCGTCCGACTCCGGCTCCAGGACTGGCTTCACTTTCATCGGCCCTTCAGGGGCAGCGATCGTGGCGATCTCTCGCGATCCCCCCATACCGGCGCGGTGCAGAAAACTCCATCCGATACTGACAATCGCCAACGCGGCGATCGCTGCAACCGCGTGCCAGGGTCGCAGTTTGCGACGAAGCTCGTCAGCGCTCCACGACTCCTGATCGACTGTCGCGCCATCGTTTTCTTCCCCCTCGTAGCTCTCGCCATAGGGATCGTAGGCAGTCTCGTATTGACCGGAGGTTCGGCCCAACCCCTCAGGGGAATTTTGCGTCCAATCACCGGCCGTGTCGTCAGGATAGGCATCGGCATAATACCCGGACTGTTCATGCGCATGGCGCTGTGGATCGACCGCCGTAATCTCTGGCGCGTAGCCCCGGTCGTGGAATTCGGTCTCATATGCTTGCGCACCGTGTTGACCCGGTTCGCTTTGGACGTCAGGCGCCCGCGGCGCGCTCATTCGCACATCCTCAGAATGCCGGGAATCCTGCTTGTTCCAGTCGGAGGAAGCCGCGACGGATGGCCGGGGGGATGCTTTGTAATCGTCAGGAACCCCGACATTGTCTGGCGTTCTCGACGGAAGCGTCCCGCGCAGTCCGAGGTCCGGGCGATTGTAAGCCGGCGGAGGCGGCGCTGGAGGCGTGAAGGTCGGCGGTTGCAGTTCGCGTTGCAATTTAGGGTCCCGATTTGGCAACGGCGGCAATGGCGGCAGTGTTGGCAATGGCGGCAAAGGCGGCGCAGAAGGAAATGATGGCTGTTGAGACCCGGATGATGGCGCAGGCGCCATCGGAGCGCCGGGCGCAGGCCTGGGAGCCTGTTCAGGACGGCGTGGCGTCGCATCAGAGAAGGTGTTTTGCCTAACTGGGGACTGTGGCGCCACGTATGGAGGCGCCAGTGGACTGCGCTCGCTTTCGGATTGAGTCGCCGGCATCAGCCGGGCCAGCTCGGTCAGGGGATCTGGACGCTCGACGCGCGCAGAAGCTGCGGAGACATTGATCGCGGGAATATTTGGCTTTGCCTGCGGGGCGGTTTGCGCAGGCTTGGCGCCGGATCTGAGGCGTTTCTCCAGTTCGTCGAGTTCGACGGCTGGTCCTCTGGTCGTTGGCTCACGCATATTATTCCTCAATCTTTGCGCATGATCGCCTAAGTCATCGGCGAGCTACTGACATTAGCGCATTTCGTTCGGCGCGCTAACGCCAAGAATACCGAGACCTGAAGCCAGAACGGCAATCAGACATGAAACAAGGGCAATCCTTGCACGCGTAGGTTGTTTCGCTTCGCCATCGACAAAACGCACGGAGGGGTGATCCTTCCCACGATTCCAGTGTGAGTGAAATTGGCTTGCGAGGTCATGAAGAAAAAAAGCGATTCGATGCGGTTCATGCGCCGTTGATGCGGATTCGATGACCCGCGGGTATTGCGCGATGATGCGAGTCAGCTCTTTTTCACCCTCATCCGTGAGTAATTGGAGGGGCGCCTCGACAAATGCAAGAGGCGAAAGATCGAGGTCGGGAAAGGCCGCCTTCGCCTGTCTCAGAACGGATTTTGCTCGCGCGTGCGCGTATTGGACGTAGAAAACAGCGTTGTCCTTCGATTGTTCGATAACCTTGGCGAGGTCGAAATCCAGCGGCGCGTCGTTTTTGCGATAAAGCATCATGAAACGAACGGCGTCGACGCCGACTTCGTCGACCACCTCCCGCAGGGTGACGAAATCTCCGGCTCGTTTGGACATTTTCACCGGTTCGCCGTCACGCATCAGCTTAACAAGCTGACAGAGTTTCACGTCGAGTTTGACGGAGCCGCCCGACAGCGCCGCAATGGCAGCGTTCATGCGCTTAACATAGCCGCCATGATCGGCGCCCCAGACATCGACGAGCGTGTCGTAACCGCGATCGATCTTGTCTTTGTGATAGGCGATATCTGCAGCGAAATAGGTCGGAGAACCGTTTGATTTCCTCAACGCCCGATCAACATCGTCGCCGAAGTCCGTCGATTTGAACAAGGTCTGCTCGCGATCCTCCCAGTCGTCCGGTAACTGACCCTTGGGCGGGGGCAGACGACCCTCGTAAACCAGTCCCCTGCCCCGCAGCCAGTCGATAGCGGCGTCGATAGGCGATGGGCCATTGACGGCGGCGTGCAGGGTGCGTTCGGAAAAGAAAAATTCATGCTTGATGTTGAGCGCCGCCAGATCGGCGCGGATCATTTCCATCATGCCGTCGATGGCGGCGTTCCTGACGATCGGCAGCCAGTCGCTCTCAGGCAGTTCGAGCAACCTGCGACCGTGAGTCCGGGCGAGCTGTTGGCCAACCGGTTTGAGATAGTCGCCGGGGTATAGGCCCTCCGGAATGGCGATGGTTTCGCCGAGCGCCTCGCGGTAGCGCAGAAACGCTGAACGGGCGAGAACGTCGACCTGCGCACCTGCGTCGTTGATATAGTATTCGCGGGTCACCTCGCAGCCTGAAAAAGCAAGTAGACTGGCCAGCGCGTCGCCAAAAACAGCGCCACGGCCATGCCCCACATGCATCGGGCCGGTCGGATTGGCGGAGACAAACTCGACATTGACCTTGCCATGCAGGGCTCCTGCCCGCCGTTTCGCGACTCGCCCGTAATTTTCCGGATCGCGCAAAACCGCCCGCAGGACGTCGGCGTAAAGTTCGGATTGAAGGCGAATGTTGATAAAGCCCGGCCCGGCGACTTCCGCCTCAGCGACGCCATCGGAGGCGCGGAGGCGCTCGCAAATGACCTCGGCGAAAGCGCGGGGCGGGCCAAAGCCCTCTTTCGCCTCTTTCGCGAAAACCATCGCCGCGTTGCAGGCGAGGTCGCCGATGCTCGAGTCCTTCGGCGGTTCGACGACGAAGCGAGCGGCATCGAAGGGAGCGAGTTTTCCCGCCGCGACAAAATCGTCCAGTATCGCGGCGACGCGTTCGTGGAAAATATTGAAAAGGTTCATAGGTTCCGGTTGGAAAAGAGAAAGTGAGGGGCGCCTCGGAGGTTTAGCAGCTTGATCGGCTTAAATCACCCGCTTCCGGACTCAAGCGCCAAAGAGGCGTTTCACCTCGCCCAGCGCATAGCGGTCGGTCATCCCGGCGATATAATCTGCGACCACAATCGCTCGGGCCGGCTCATCACGGGCGGCTGCCAGCGTTGTCCATTCCGGCGGCATGAGCGCCGGCCTGTCGAGGAAAGCTGGAAAAAGCTGTGATATGGCTTCCCGCGCACGCACCCAGACATCCATAACCTTTTCATGGCGATACATGTGCGCGAACAGGAAGCTTTTGAGGTCGCGCTCGGCGGCGCGCATCAGGGGCGACAGGATCACCATAGAGTCTCTTGCCTGTCTGACGTCCGTCGCCGTCGCCGGCGCCAAACGAGCGAGATTATCCGCAGACGTCTGAATCGCGTCCTCGACAAAACCTGTGATCACTCGCCGCACGACCTCGTTAATCAATCGTCCGCGTTCCAGCCCGGGCCGCCATCTATCAACGGTGGCGACAATATCGGCGATGAAAGGCACGGCTCCCGCGATATCCTCTAGGCTGAAGAGTCCGGCCCGCAGACCGTCGTCGATATCGTGGCCAAGGTAGGCGATATCGTCGGCCTGAGCCGCCGCCTGCGCCTCCACGCTGGCGTAGCTATCCAGAGTGAGAGGAAATTGCGTATCGAACTCGGCGATGTAGCGCGCCAGCGGCCGCCTCGCCCTGGGTCCGGCAAGCGGACCATTATGCTTGACGATGCCCTCCAGCGTCTCCCAGGCGAGGTTGAGACCATCGTAATCGGCGTAGCGGCGTTCGAGGCAGGTGACGACCCTGAGGGCCTGCGCATTGTGATCGAACCCCCCAAAGGGCTTCATACAGGCTTCAAGCGCCTCCTCGCCGGCGTGGCCGAACGGGGTGTGGCCGAGATCGTGGGCGAGCGCCACCGCCTCGGCGAGGTCCTCGTCGACCCTGAGAGCGCGCGCCAGCGCGCGGGCAATCTGGCCGACTTCGATCGAATGGGTCAGCCGGGTGCGGAAATGGTCGCCGTCGAGCGGCACAAAGACCTGGGTTTTGTGGGCGAGTCGACGAAAAGCCGTGCAGTGAATGATGCGGTCGCGGTCGCGCTGAAAAGGGCTGCGAGTCGGCGAGGCGTCGAGCGGATACAATCGACCGCGAGATTGGGCGGCGTCGCAGGCATAGGGCGCGAGAGGCTGTCGGGGCGCCAAGGCGGCTCCTGTCGTTGAAAGGCGTGCGGAACGGGCCTATGTTGCGCCGCATAACAGCTTATATGTCAATCGAGCAGGCAAAAGACGGAGTTTGATCATGTCGAACGGCGCGACGGCGAACATCGCCGTCACCGAACAAGCTCAAAAACGCATTGGCGCCCTGCTCGCCGCCGAGGCGCCTGGCGCAGTGTTCAGGGTCTCTGTCGAGGGCGGCGGCTGTTCGGGCTTCCAGTATCAATTTGCGATCTCCCCGGCGCCGGGAGCCGAGGACGCGCTGATCGAGCAAAATGGCGCGCGGGTGGCGATCGACCCCGCCTCCCTGGGGTTCCTGCTCGGCGCGAGGATCGATTTCGTTGACGATCTGATGGGTCAATCGTTCCGGATCGATAATCCGAACGCGACCGCCTCCTGCGGCTGCGGGACAAGTTTCTCAGTTTAAGCGGTGCTTTAGACGAAACGCCCCGCCTTGACGCGGTAGCCTCGCAAGTCGACAACTGCGGCGTCGCTTCGGGAGGCAGGATTGGAATCGCTGTTTATTGGTCACGCCTATATTGACGTTACAATGCGGGCTGACCGTGTGCCGAGCGGCGATGAAAAAACGGTCGCCAAGGATTACGCCGTCAGTTTTGGCGGCAACGCCGTGACGGCTGGTTTCGCCTGCGCCAGGCTTGGCCACCATGTTGATCTTCTCACCTCTGTCGCGCGCGATTGGCTCGGTCACATGTTCGTCGACATGGCTCATGCCTACGGCGTGCGCGTACACCCCCGGCGCGTGGCCCGTTCCTCTCTCTCCTTCGTTTTTCCCAAGGACGGCAAACGCGCTATTCTCCGTGCCCGCGACGACGCCTATCTCCAACCGATTCCGCGGTTAGGAATCAACAAGCTCAAACTGTTGCATCTCGACGGCCATATGGCCGATGCGGCGCTGTATTACGCCAAACTCGCCCGCGAAAAGGGGATACTCGTCTCGCTCGACGGCGGCGCGCTGCGCCCCGGCATCGAGGAATTGTGCGGCTTTGTGGATGTGGCGGTGGTGGCGGAGAAATTCTGCGAGCAGTTGAAGCTGACGGAAACAGAGACGCTCGACTGGCTCAGGGCGAAAGGCTGCCGGATCGGCGCTGTCACCAGCGGCGCCAGAGGCTTGCTTTGGTATGATGAAAACGGAGACGTCCGGCATATGCCGTCGTTAAAGGTGCCGGCGGAGAAAATCATCGACACCTCGGGCGCTGGCGATGTGTTTCATGGCGCCTATTGCGCCGCCTATCTCGATGACCCGCACGCGCCCTGGCGGGCGTATTTCGAATTCGCCCGCGCCGCCTCCGCCCACAAAATCCAGCATCTGGGGAATGAGGCCGGCCTGCCGACGCTGGAGGATGTCGAGGCGGCCCGCGCTGACTTCCCTGAGGCCTGATCTCGTCGCGAGGGCTGATTTTCGCCGCAACAAAGCCCCGGAACGGCCTTGTCCAGGGGGTTGGCAAAGCGACCGGGCGCTTGTATACGCCCTGTCACGTTCCCCGATAGCTCAGCTGGTAGAGCACGCGACTGTTAATCGCTAGGTCGTAGGTTCGAGTCCTACTCGGGGAGCCACTTCAACACATTAACAGTTTCGCCAACGCGCCTGTTTATTTCGGGGATTGTTCGTTCGCGATAACATTCCATGCGCCGCGCGGCATGGGGCTCGTCGTATAAAGGATGAGAAGCCGGGCGAATTTTCTGGCTTGCAAGCCTGGTCTTTCCATGTTGAAATTTATCATGAGTATTTAAGACCAATCCTTATTTTTCCCGGGGGGTTCACCATGCGCTTGACCCGCTTCCTCCTTTTATTCGGATTGTTTGCCGCAGCCCTACTCTGGCCTTTCGCGGTGTCGTCCCAACAAAAACTCCCCTTCAAGGACGATCTCAAGGCTCAGATTGAATTTTATCTCTCGAAAAGCCCTGACCGGCAGTTCCAGGTGAAAGTGTCGCCCAACGCGCCGGTCATCATTCCCCCCGAACTGCTCAAGGACATTCGTTACTCTTTCCAGAAGCGGATGACGCTCTCGGGACATGGGGTGCTTTTTGACGCCGAGGGGCGTCGCGTCATCCTCAAGGACGCCGAAATCGAACCGATTCAGAACGAGCTTCTCAAGGCCGCATTGGAGGCCCAGCCCGACCCGAAGCTTTCGCCTGAACTCTCCTCAAAGTTGAAGGAGTTCGGGGCCAGTGTTGAGCCTAATCTGGCGATTCAAAGCAAACCCCTGGACGCAAGTTTCGTGCGTCACATGCTGATTTTGGCTCAAGCCAATCGACTGCCCGACGCGCAGCGCAGCGATATCGTCTGGCGCGCACAATACATCCTGAACCACCACTTTCTGCGAGGCAGGCGATTGGAGGATCTGATCTCTCAACCGCTGCTGTTGGACTGGAATCGCATTCGCGAAATCCTCGCGAATGCTCTGCAGACTTCCTACATGACCGATTGCCGGAACGCCGGAGTGCCTGTGCCGCCGAATTTCTCGATCACCGGGTCGGCATGGACGCGGCAAGGACAGCTGTCGCAGAATATTCTCTCTCCGGGCAATGTTGCAGAAGTCTGGACATGGGCGCCGCCATCAGGACGAGGGGCCTGTGTCGCGCTTCCCCGGCGCAGTGGCTCGACTCCCGGTTCTCCTGCCACCGTTGCGGGAGTCATTTGTCAGAGCGCAACAACGGGCAACGCCTGCTTTTGGGACAATCTCGACCGCACCACGTTACAAAGGATTCAGTGGGACGTTCAACCCCTCAAGATCAACCAGCTTCAGGATGGATCGAACCTCGCCGAAAACTGCACCAACTGTCACCAGGGCAACAATGTCTATCTCGTCGCGCCCGACGATCCGACATGGTGCCGACTTCTGCGCGGCGGCAAGCCCGGGTCGGGTTGTGCGGCGCCCGGCGGCGCAGATGCGGCAAACCTTACTCTCAGGGTCGAAGCGGCGGTTAACACCGTTCCTGTAGGCGGCGTTCTTCATCCGCGTTACTTGCCGCTCTCGGGCACGCCGGCGCGAGCCGGGTGGGTGAACAATGAGACGGCCGGTTGTGGCGGAACCTGCCACCTCGGGGGCGGCGCGGTTACGACGCCGTCGCCAATGCCGCCGGCTTGCGGTGTAAATTGTTATTGAGAGGAACTGGGGTTCGCCGCCGAGCTTACTATCGCCCTTCAGCCATCATCGCACACAGGAAAACACGACAGCAGCGCCAAAATCCTTGAGTGGCGCCGCGCGGACATAGCCCCTCTCGACGCAGAATTTATCGATTTGGATCATCGCGGCGTAGCGGTCGGCGCCATAGGCGAGTTCGTATTTATTGTCGCCGAGCCGTCCCGGCGTTTTATAGGGCCCGACGGCGCAACCGGCCGTAAGCGTCAGGCAGGACAGGACAAAAACAAATCGGATCATCGTATGGAACACCTGATCCTTGCTCGAATGTCGGATCTTAGCGGCCCAGCATCCAATGCAGAAACCGCATGTTGAACGATTGTTGCGTCGTTCCCGTCTGTGGCTGACTTTAACCTACATCAGACTGGCGCAGCCACCCCCCTGAAATCCTTGCAAGGCAAGATCTTTCGGCGTTCAGGCCTTTTGCCCGGAGCGTCAAACTCTTCGGCTTGCCGCCGGAACGGGCGGATGCGCTTGTCAATTTCATTCATTCAATGCAGGATGCTCCAATTCGTTGAGTTTTCCGGGATAAAGCAGGGAGAACGACAATGTCGGCGCGCTTTCGTTCATCATTATCCGCCCGCAGCTTGCTCCTTGCCAGCATAATTCTTGCCGGCGCAACTCATTCGCCAGCCTATGCGCTGTGCGTCGCCAACCCAATGTCAGGTCGTTGGGTTACGACCAATCCCTCGACGCGGTTCCTCACCCGCGCCCACGTGGAAGTCGGTTGCTGCGATCAAATTCTGAACGGAGAGTTGCATTGCAGCCCTCCCGACAGCGTACGCCTGTTCGGCAAATGTCATCCAACCGACTGCGATTGGGGGGCGCGCACTGGTCGCTTTACGAACGCGGCCGGCACGCAAATGAACATGAGCTATAATCAAAGTTTTGCCCGTCGTGACGTTCGCATCTCGCCATCGGGCGAAAATCTGAGAGTTCGCGTTATTACAAATTTTCGTGATCCCTCACGGCGTGACTATACGCGCACCGAGCTCATGAGAAGAGAATAAGCTCTTTTCCAAAGCCTCTGCCGATGACGAGCAGCCTGTTTCGCCGAGTTTAGGGATCGTCAGACTATCTGGCTGTCTTGTTCGACTTTTTTTGAGGTCCCATGATCTGGACGCAAGATTGGGTCTGGGGCGCGGTGTCGTCTGCGCTGCTGATCTCTTTTCATGTCGCTGCGCTGTTTTGCATGTCGGTTGTCATCTTCTACGACAGCGTCGTCGAACTTCGGGAGCGGTCGCTGTTTTTCTCGATCGTGGCGTTTTCACTCCTCGGGACCGGGGCTGTTCTTCTGCATGCGCTGGAGGCCGCCGGATGGGCGGCGCTTTATTGGAGCCTCGGGGCCGCCGACGAATATTCAGACGCGCTTTTGCACTCTCTGGGCGCCTATTCGACCATGGGTGACTCAACTATTACGTTTGAGAAAAAATGGCGGTTATTGCTGCAAATCGAGGCCCTCACAGCCGCCGTGACGCTTGGTCTGACGACAGCCTTCCTGTTCAGCGCGCTGAGTCGGTTGCAGCGCGTGATCGACGGCGGACGCGCAAAGGCGGATATCTCCAGACATCGGGAATAATCCGGCCCGTTCTCGCCTGAACGGACGCAAGAGGCTAACGACAAAAATTCGAGTGACGCCCCCTCCGATTCAGGAGCCGCCGATCAATTGCTCGCTGCGTCCTGCCCGCTATCAAAGGGATCCATCCCCTTTTTGGGCTTATTCATGGGGTTGCGCGGGGCAGGCGCGGGAACTCCTGTCACGAGTCTGCGATTTTTGGCTATTGCGGCGTCCAGCTCCTGCCCGGCGGCTCGGGCGGCGGCGCCGGTGTCCGGCGGCGACTCAGCCTGTGTCGGCTCCAGCGGCCGATAATCAAGTTCCCCTTCAGGAGGACGGGTCTTGACGACGAATCCCGGCGCCGGGGGAACTTTGTCGTGAAGTCCTGTCTGCTCGCCAATATCGCCGATAATGCGGCCCGGCGACCAGACTTCTTGCGCGACGTCCTGCGCCCGCGCCCCCGCGCCAGCGGCGCAGAGGCCAAAAACCAGGAACGCGATCCAACGCGCGGCGCCGGAGGCCATCTTTGTTTCCTCATCTTTTCGCATAGCGGGCATAAACCGGTAAGGCATTCGTTTAACCGCGAGAACCTGTTTTCTTTAAGCGCAAAGACTGAAACAAGAGTGAAGCCACTCATCAGAAGAGTCGTCAGATATCGCGTCCCTCGACATCGGTCTTGAGGCGCTCCTCCGTCTTCTGCAATTCCTCGTTCATCGGTTGCAGCGTCAGCGCTCTGCGGATTGCGGAGAGCGCCTGCTTTTTGTCGCCGGATCGTTCAGCGAGGGCGGCCTGTATCGTCAGGGCGTCGAAGCGACGAGGCTCCATCCGCAGCGCCGTTTCAAGGTCGGCCAGCGCGCCCGCTTCATCGCCAGAGGCAGCGCGCGCACGAGCGCGGCGCACGTAACCGTCGACCCAGTTAGGGGCAAGCGAAACAACATAATCCATCAGTTGACGCGCAAGAGGCGCGGCGCCGGCGGCCTCCGCCGCCTGCGCGCGAGCCGCAAGGAGGTCAATGGTGTCGGAATTCGCCCGCGCCCAGCGACGCAACAGGGTCTCGGCGATGTGACGGGATTCGAGTTCGTCCTGTGCATGCGCGAGACGATCCAGCAGATTATTGTCGGAGTCCTCGACAGGTCGGCGCTCGGGGGTTTCGGCGCGCGTCGTCGCTCCGAGCGGGAGGGATAAAGCAGCGATCATTATAGATGAAATTAGCGCAAAATTTTTGATCATAGAAAAACCTTAACCGGGAGCGCCCCTGCTCCGCAACTGTCGCAGCCTTCTCTCAGGGAGATTTAGGAATTGTTAACCAGAATCCAAGCTTCGGAGAGGATCGATCCTGCTCAGCCAGTCGCAAAAGATCTGCGTTGATGCCTTGTTCATAAATTTGACGCCATAAACACCAACAACGCTGACACCGAGCTGAAAATCGACGCGTCAGTTTGCGGAGGAAATAGATGATCGAGACCATACGCCGACTTGTTAAGGAGAATGGAAAGCTTCACACCGCTGTGGAAACGCTTTCGACAACCGACAATCTTTACGCCGCCGGTCTCACGCCCTTTGCGGCAATCAGGGTGATGCTGGCGCTCGAAGAAGCCTTCGACGTCGAATTTCCGCCAGAGCTGTTGCGTCGTCAGAACTTCGCATCGATTGAAGCGATTGTCGAAAGCCTCGGTAAGGCTACGCCAATCGCTAAATTGCGCCGCGCCGCCTGATACCGCCGCCTCGCCGGCCCAAATTCTCAATCGCGATCACAACTCTGCGGGTTTCGGGCGTCGCCGCGTTGCCCGAAACTTCAGGCTGGTTTATCTCTAGTCAAAATCGCGCGTGTTTGCGCATGACATTTTGGAGATAGAGCCTTGCCGCCTTATCGATCCCGTACAACGACACACGGCCGTAATATGGCTGGCGCGCGCGGCCTCTGGCGCGCCACCGGCATGAAGGACAGCGATTTCGGCAAACCGATCATCGCTGTCGCCAACAGTTTTACGCAATTTGTGCCAGGTCATGTCCATCTCAAGGATCTTGGCCAGCTTGTCGCCCGCGAGATCGAGAAAGCGGGCGGCGTCGCAAAGGAATTTAACACCATAGCGATCGATGACGGCATCGCCATGGGCCACGACGGGATGCTTTATTCCCTGCCCTCCCGCGATCTCATTGCCGACAGCGTCGAATTTATGGTCAACGGCCATTGCGCCGACGCGCTTGTGTGCATTTCCAATTGCGACAAGATCACGCCCGGCATGTTAATGGCCGCCATGCGCCTAAACATACCCGCCGTATTCGTTTCCGGCGGCCCCATGGAGGCCGGCAAGGTCGTTCTTGACGGCAAAGAACATGCGCTCGATCTCGTCGACGCCATGGTTGCCGCAGCCGACGATACCGTCAGCGACGCCGATGTCGCCGTTATCGAGCGAAGCGCATGTCCGACATGCGGCTCCTGCTCCGGCATGTTCACCGCCAACAGCATGAACTGCCTGACCGAGGCTTTGGGGCTTTCCCTGCCCGGTAATGGCTCCGTTCTGGCTACCCACGCCGACCGCAAGCGCCTGTTTGTTGAGGCGGGCCATCTGATCGTGGATCTGGCCCGTCGCTATTATGAGCAAAACGACGAGAGCGTGCTGCCGCGTTCAATCGCCAGCTTCAAGGCCTTCGAGAACGCCATCGCGCTTGATATCGCCATGGGCGGCTCGACCAACACCGTGCTGCATCTTCTCGCAGCCGCGCATGAGGCGAAAGTAAATTTCACGATGTCCGACATCGATCGCATGTCGCGGCGCGTGCCGGTGCTGTGCAAGGTCGCGCCCGCCAAGGCGGACGTGCATCTTGAGGATGTACATCGCGCCGGCGGCGTGATTTCTATTCTCGGCGAGTTGCATCGCGCCGGACTGCTGCATGGCGATCTGCCGACCGTGCACAGTCCCTCTGTGAGCGACGCCATTGCCCGCTGGGATATCGGCGTTACCGACAGCGACACGGCCAAAACCTTCTTCCGCGCCGCGCCGGGCGGCGTGCCGACGCAGGTCGCCTTCAGTCAGGAACGACGTTTCGCCGAACTGGATACGGATCGTTCGACGGGCGTGATCCGCGACGCCGCACATGCTTTTTCGCAGGACGGCGGACTCGCCGTCCTCTTCGGCAACCTCGCCGAAGACGGTTGTATCGTCAAAACCGCCGGCGTCGATGAGTCTATCCTCACATTCAGCGGTCCGGCGCGCGTGCTGGAGAGTCAGGACGCAGCCGTTTCGGCCATTCTCACCGGCGACATCAAGGAAGGCGACGTCGTCGTCATCCGCTACGAGGGTCCACGCGGCGGCCCCGGCATGCAGGAGATGCTCTATCCCACCAGCTATCTGAAATCAAAGGGGCTCGGCAAAGCCTGCGCGCTGATCACCGACGGACGCTTCTCGGGCGGCACCTCGGGCCTGTCAATTGGCCATGTATCGCCGGAGGCTGCCGAAGGCGGAACGATTGCATTGGTCGAGGACGGCGACCGGATCGAGATCGACATCCCCAACCGCACGATCACGCTCGCGGTCAGCGACGCCGAACTGGAGAAGCGGCGCGCCGCGCAGGCCGCTAAAGGCTTCCAGCCGGCAAAACCGCGTCCGCGCAAGATTTCGACGGCCTTGCGCGCCTACGCTGCCTTCACCACCAGCGCCGCGCGCGGCGCCGTGCGCGAGGTGCCCTAGGATTTATCGTCGTTAACGGACTGCCCGTTCCGCGCTGGCGAGACGGTCGAAGATCGCCAGCGCCAGCGCCTTTTTATCGAAATTGAATACTTCCGTTTCGTGCGCCAGATCGCGTATTTCGTCCCATGCCCGGGCGAAGCCCACTAGTTGCGCCGCCGAAGTCCCTGCCCCTGCTAGCGTGCGCACCCGACGATCGATATGACGCTGCAGGGCGCGCATGAAGGTTTCATAGGCTGCTTCATTGTCGCGGCCAGTGAGCTTGTCGGCGAGCATGTGAACGCCGAACCAATCGACCTGCGGCAGGCGCTCGAACAAGCGGGCAACGTTGGCGTCGAAAGCGAGCGCGTCTCCATCCAGCAAACGCAGGGCTTCCCGCACCGAGCCTTCGGCGCGCGCCGCCGCCGCAGCGATCTCTTCCGCCGGCCGCTGCGACCACGTTGCTCCGAGCGCGCGGACGGCGGCGACAATCTGCGCTTCCGACACCCCGCCCAACATCAGCTTGCGGCAGCGCGAGCGGATCGTAGGCAGGAGACGGCCCGGCTGATGCGCAATCAGCAGAAAGAGCGACCGTTCCGGCGGCTCCTCGATGAGTTTGAGTAGAGCGTTCGCGGCTGAGCGATTGAGATCATCTGCGCAATCGACAATACACATGCGCCAGCCGCCCGTTCCGGAGGCCCGATGAAAGGCGGCAATCACCTTGCGCACATCGTCGACCCGGATTTCGGTGAAATGTTTGGCCGGTTTCGCTTTATCGTTCCACTCGCGACGCAGGAGAAAAGTGTCTGCCAGCGCAAGAGACGCGATGCGCCGCGCCGCCGGGTGATCCTCCGGAACCGAGAGATCGATGGCCTGTTGCACGACATCGGCCATCGGATCGGGATATGCCAGCAGAAATCGCGCCAGTCGCCACGCGAGCGTCGATTTGCCCACGCCTTCCGGACCGCCGAGAATCCACGCCTGTGCCATGCGATTGCGTCGGAAGGCGTCGAGGAGTTCATGCTCGGCGTCGGCATGGCCGAAAAGCTTGAGCGTCGCGCGCGGGTGCGGAGCCCCGGCAAAACAATCGCTCTCCGGCGTTTCGGCGGGCTCGCGGCTCATTGAGCCGCCACGCGGCCGAGACCGTCCGGCAAAAGCCTATCGATCAGGGCGCGAATGGTCAGAGACACCTCCTCCACCGGCCGCGTTGCGTCGATCACGCGACAGCGGTGCGGGTGGCGCGTGGCGATATCGAGAAAAGCCTTGCGCAAGCCGCGATGAAAATCGATGTCCTCCGCCTCGAAACGATCGATCTCCACGCTCGCGCCGCGTCGTACGGCGGCGCGGGACAGTCCGGTTTCAGGCGGCAAATCGAGGATGAGGGTGAGATCCGGCGCAATGACTCCAACGGCGGCGCGTTCGAGCAAATCGATGTCTCGCGTCGACACGCCGCCACGCGCGCCCTGATAGGCGCGGGTCGAATCCGCAAAACGGTCGCTCAGCACCCAACCGCCGCGAGCGAGCGTTGGCTCGATGAGACGTTCGACGTGATCGATGCGCGCAGCCGAAAACAGCGCAGCCTCGGCGAGGGGACCGAGCGAGGCGATTTTGCCAGAGAGCAGAATCTCACGAAGCCGCTCCGCCTTCGGCGTGCCGCCCGGTTCGCGTGTCGTCGTCACATCGATCCCGCCATCGCGCAGATAATCCGCCAGCAATCCGATCTGGGTGGATTTGCCAGCGCCCTCCCCGCCTTCAAACGTGATGAATCTGCCTCTGTTCGAGCCGCCGATCATTTCTGCCCGGCCAGTTTCTGATGTACGGCGCCGGCTGCGAGTTCGTAAAGCGCATCGAAGACGCGCCCCGGCAATGACCCCTGTTCGACAGCCTCTGCAGTCTGCAGGGCTTGCGTCAGGACCAGCGCGTCGCCGCGACGGATCTCCAGTCTTCCCACCGGCGCGCCATCAGCGACAGGCGCCATGACAGGCCCCTCGTAGACAATCTTACCGAAAAGTTTTGCCCCGCCTGTGCGAGGCAGCAGCATGCGGACATCGGATTTCGACGTCAACGACACCGAGCCCTGCGCGCCGCCATACACAGACGCCGGACCGATGACCTCGCCCGCCTTGAACAAGATTTTTTCTTCGAAATTGTGGAAGCCCCATTGGAGAAGTTTTTGGGACTCATCGGTGCGCTCTTTGGCGGTTTTTGCGCCGAACACCGCCACGATTAGACGTCGCCCGTCCTGGACGGCCGAGCCAACAAGATTATAGGTCGACGCATCCACAGCGCCGGCGGCCAGCCCATCCGCGCCAAGGTTTAACGACAGCAGCGGATTTCGGTTCTGCTGGCGAATTTTGTTGAAGGTGAACTCTCTCTCGCCAAAGTAATGGTAATATTGAGGATAAGCGGCGATGACATGCGCGGCGAGACGCCCCATGTCGCGGACTGTTACTTTTTGGTCCGCGCTGTCCTTGCCCCACGGACTGCCAAAACGCGAGCGAGCCAGTCCCAGTTCGCCAGCGCGTGTGTTCATGCGGGCCACAAAGGCCTCTTCTGAACCGGCAAGGCCCTCCGCCAGCACCAGCGCCGCGTCATTGCCCGAGTCGACAAGCAACCCCCGGAGCAGATCGTCCACAGTGGCCGTGCTTTTGACCGGCAGGAACATTGCAGCCCCGCCCGATGGCGCGCCGCCATTGCGCCAGGCGTATTCGGATACGGGCAAGGCGTCGGTCAGTTGCAGGCGGCCTGCGGCCAGTTCCTTCAACACCAGTTCAGCCGTCAGAATTTTAACGGTGGCGGCCGGGGCGATTGACGTATCGGCCGCTTTCTCGAAGAGCACAGTATTCGTGCCGGCGTCGATCAGGATCGCGTTCGGGGCGCTGGTTTGCATCTCCTGCGCGAGGGCCGCTGGCGCAATCGTCATCAATAAGCCCGCCAGCAGGAGGCGGATAGACGAAAGGAGTGATGTCATCAAAAGAGAGAGAACTCCGGTGGCCCCGCGACGCCGCCGCCGCAGAGGCTTAACCATTACCCCCACAATACAGAATTGCAATCGACCACCTGCGCATTAGCGCCTGGCGCCGGGGACCTCTTCTCCATCGACCGCAACTGCTTGCTGCGGCGTTGCGACGGGTTCGGTCGGCGTATCGGTCCCGGCATAAGCGAGCGCGCCACCCTCGGCCTCAAGCGCGGCGGCGGCGACGCGACTTGGCGCCACCTCCCGAAGGGCGGTCAGAACAGGTTCGTCGCCCTCGAGTTTCGCAGGCTCGTTCTCGCGAAGAGTGGCGAGAAGCATGGCGTCGTCGTCGCCAGCAAGATCAGCGCGACCGATCCACTCTACCTTGACCTTTGCCGTACCGGCTGTTTTGAAATCCAGCGCCTCGGCGGTGCGCTGGGAGACGTCCATCACGCGTCCGCCGTGATAGGGGCCACGGTCATTGACTCTCACGATGATTGATCGTTCGTTTTTCAGGTTCGTGACCCGCGCATAGCTCGGCAAGGGCATGGTGGGATGAGCGGCGGTGATCGAGGTGCGGTCGAAGACTTCGCCATTGGCCGTGCGTCGACCGTGAAAATCCGACCCATACCATGAAGCGGCGCCAACGGCGCTGTAGGGCTGCTCGCTGGGATAATAGGTTTTGCCGGCGATTTTATAGGGCTTGCCGACCATATAATTGCCGCCGCCCTTCGGGGCCGCTTCGCCGTCGGCGATCACGCGCGGACTGGCCTTGACCCCATATTTCGAATTGAATTTTCCTGTCGTGGCTAGGCCAGCATAGGACGGCGTTTCGGAAGTCGAAGCGCAACCGGCAAGCGTGACGGCTGCGATCAGCGCGAAGACTCCTGGAATTACTGTCATCAGCGAAGAGAAAAAGCCGGTCTGATCTCGGGATACTGGCATCAACTTCGTCCTTCGCCATGCAGGCGTGCGGCGTTGTCGCACCAAAACTGCAAACGCACCGTTAATGACATGACTATTCGAACGTGAGCTGGCGGCTGGATTCAGACAAAAATACGGCTTTTGGGCAGTACCGGGACTTAACGGGGCGATTTGCTGGCGACCTGTGGCAGGGGCGCCACAGGATGTCAGCCCGGTCGGGCGACGTCGACGATCACGCATTGCGGGCGCTCGACGCCCCGAAAATGATTTGGCGAAATCTTTACAGCGACGTGGAAGAGGTCTCCGCGGCAGCGCGTCAGGGCTTCGCCCAAAGGCCCCCCGACAGCCCGGAACGCCATGGCGTCGATACTGGCGCCGTCGCCCGAACGAAGCCGGGCTCGCAAATGCGCATCGCCAACCGGGATCGCGTCGACGAGTCGTTGTTCGGGGAGGACGAAGATCGGCTCAGGGTTACCCTGCCCGAATGGGCCGGCTTTCTCCAGTCGTCGCAAAAGGTCCAGGCTCACGCCGCGTCCCGACACCGCAGCGTCGATCACCAGCGCATCCGCCGCTTGTGTGGCCTCCACCGTCTCAGCCAGCGTCGCGTTCATAAAAGCCCGAAAGCCATCAAGCTGGGGGCGGCCAAGCGTGACTCCCGCCGCCATTGCGTGACCGCCGCCTTTCTCGACAAGGCCAAGCTCAACGCATTGCCGAACCGCGCGGCCAATATCGACACCACTTAAACTTCTACCTGAAGATGTTCCTTTTTCTCCATTTAAAGCAATAGCGAAAGAAGGTATATTAAAGCGGTCTTTAAGACGGCTGGCGATCAGGCCGACAACTCCTGGATGCCAATCCTCTCCGGCGACGACGAGACAGCCGGGCCGGTTCGTTTTCGTTAATTCCACCTCGGCAAGGGCGATTGCCGCCTCCAGCGTCTTTTGTTCGATGACGCGACGCTCGGCGTTGAGGCGGTCCAGCGTCTGCGCGAGACGCCCCGCTTCGTCGGGATCGGAAAGGGTCAGCAGCCGCGCGCCGAGACTGGCGTCGCCAATCCGGCCTCCGGCGTTGATCCGGGGGCCCAATGCAAAGCCGAGATGCGAGGCGCGCACTGGCCCCTCCAGACGGGCGGCGTCGATGAGCGCCGACAGGCCAATCCGCCCGCGCGATTGCATGACTTGCAGCCCCTTGATCACGAAGGCGCGATTCAGACCTGTCAGCGGCGCCACATCGGCGACCGTGGCCAGCGCGACAAGGTCGAGCTCGGCGAGAAGCTCAGGAGCCGGACGCAACGCCGTCCACCAGTCGCGGCGACGCAATTCTCGCGTCAGCCCCACAAGGGTCAAAAAAGCGACGCCGGCGGCGCACAGGCCGCCCTGGCCGGAGAGATCGTCCTGCCGGTTGGGGTTGACGACGATGGCTTCCGGCAGATCGACCGGCGCCTGATGATGATCAAGGACGATCGCCTCCATGCCCAGCGTCCTGGCCTCGGCCAGCGCGGCATGGCTGGTCGTGCCGCAATCAACCGTGACCAGCAGGGTCGCGCCCTGCCCTGCCAGCGTGCGGATCGCCTCGACATTTGGTCCATAGCCTTCGAAAATCCGGTCGGGGATATACAACAGCGGCTCGGGCGCGCCTGCGGCCCGCCAGTAGTCGACCAGCAAAGCGCCGGAACAGGCCCCATCGACATCGTAGTCGCCGAAGATGGCGACCGTCTCGCCGCGCTGGATGGCGTGCGCCAGCCGGGCCACGGCGGCGTCCATGGCCTGAAGGCTCGACGGGTCCGGCATCAGCGCGCGCAGGGTCGGGTCGAGATAGTCCGCCGCCGCCGCCTGGTCGACGCCGCGCCCGGCGAGAATTCGGGCGGTGAGATCGTCGACCCCATGCGCCTGCGTCAGGGTTTGCGCCAGCGCCTCTCCGGATTTGTCGAGACGAGCGCGCCAGGGTCGGCCGAGAATGGAGCGTTCGACGCCGAGATAGGCCGGGCCGGGCGCTGCGGGAATCGTCATGGCGACAGTTTACTCCCGGCTGGCCGACGCAGATAGGAAAACCCTATCTCTGGCCTAATGCCCGGTTAATATCCTTTTGTTCGTCGCGGCAGCCTGATCTGCTTCATGACGATAGACTATCCGAATGAACGATACGATTCTCCTCGCTCGGCCAAACGGCGACCTTGTCGAAATCAACCCATTCGGCGCCGAACTGCATCGCTGGCGGGCGCGGGGCGTGGAACTGATCCGGGAGCTGGACGAAAACGTCTGGGACCGCACTGCTCCGGTGCTGTTTCCCATCGTCGGCTGGACGCGCAATGGCGAGGTTCGGGTGGATGGCCGGACCTATCCTCTCGCCCTGCATGGTTTCGCCTGGCGCAAGCCCTTTACGGTCGCGGAGCGGCGCGACGATTTTGTCCGGCTTGTTCTGACCGACGACGACGACACGCGTGCGCATTATCCTTTTGCTTTTCGCTTCGAGGTTCTCTTTCAGCTTGGCGACGGAAGGCTGGAACAGACGCTGATCGTGATGAACGCCGGCGATCGGTCCCTGCCCTACGCCTGCGGACTACATCCGGGTTTCCGCTGGCCTTTCGCCGGCTCGACTGCGCTGCACGCCATTCGGTTCGAAAAAGCCGAGCGGCCGGAGGTTCCGGTCATTGCGCCAGGCGGCCTGTTCTCTCAAAAGACTCGGGCCATTCCGCTCGCTGGCGACGTCCTGCCGCTCGATCCGACGCTGTTCAGCAATGACGCGCTCTGTTTCCTCAATCTCGCGAGCAAAAATCTCGTCTTCGATAATGGCGCCGGCGCCCGGCTGCATATCGCTCTTGAGGATTTCCCGCATATCGGTCTCTGGACGCGTCCGCCAGCGCCCTATCTCTGCATCGAGCCATGGACGGGCCATGGCGATCCGGTGGGTTTTACCGGCGATTTCTTTGAAAAACCCTCAATGCGCTTGGTGGCGCCCGGCGCTATCGCCCGTCATGCGGCGACTTTCGCCCTGCAGGGAAAATAATTGTCCGCAAGTAATCGAGAATTTGACCGGATTTTCTTTTTTCAGGGCGTTCAACTTTCGCCAAACATGTTTTACCACCTGTTTCTCGCCACATACGGGAACCGCCCATGACCTACGCCGCCAGCGTGATCGACGCCATCGGACGCACGCCGCTCATCGAACTCCGCGCCGCCTCGAAAGCGACCGGCTGCCGAATTCTCGGCAAGGCGGAGTTCATGAATCCCGGCGGCTCGGTGAAGGATCGCGCGGCGCTGTTTATCGTCCGGGACGCCATCGCGCGCGGCGCCCTCAAGCCCGGTGGAACCATCGTCGAGGGCACGGCCGGCAACACTGGCATCGGCATTGCTCTGGTCGCCAACGCCTTGGGCTTTCGCACGGTGATCGTGATCCCGGAGACGCAAAGTCAGGAGAAGAAGGACATGCTGCGGCTTCAGGGCGCGCAGCTCGTCGAAGTGCCGGCGGTCCCCTACGCCAATCCCAATAATTACGTGAAAATTTCCGGTCGCCTTGCCGAACGGCTGGCGCAGGAAGAACCCGCCGGCGCGGTCTGGGCCAATCAGTTCGACAATATCGCCAATCGGCAGGCGCATATTGAGACCACCGGCCCGGAGATTTTTGAGGCGCTCGACGGAATGGTCGACGGCTTCATTTGCGCCTGCGGCACAGGCGGCACGCTGGCCGGCGTCGGCATGGCGCTCAAGGCGCAAAATCCGAAAATCCGCATCGGCCTCGCCGATCCCTTCGGGGCGGCGCTTTATTCCTATTACTCGACTGGCGTTTTGAAAGCCGAAGGCTCCTCGATCACCGAGGGCATCGGACAGGGCCGCATCACCGCCAATCTCGAAAACGCGCCCATCGACGTCGCCTATCAAATCCCGGATCGGGAGGCGCTCGATATCGTCTTTGCGCTGGCGCAGGACGAAGGCCTGCTCCTTGGCGGCTCCTCCGGCATCAACATCGCCGGCGCCATGCGGCTTGCCCGCGATCTCGGTCCCGGCCACACCATTGTGACGATCCTGTGCGACGGCGGCGCGCGCTACGCCTCCAAGCTCTTCAATCCCGACTTTCTGCGCAGCCAGAATCTGCCGACGCCGAAGTGGCTGGAGACCCGCGTCCGCATCGATCCGGGTTTTGTTGACCCCTCATGAGTCCTGCTCAGCGATGGCGCCTGCCTGATGAAGGTCCTCGGGTCGGTTCACGTTAAAGAATGGATCGAAGGGCGCAACAGGCCAATCGACCGAGACATTCGGATAACGGGCGATGAAGGCAGAGACCTTACGCTCGTCTTTCTGCGTCAGCGCGCCGCGCAGAGCCTCCCGCAGCGATAACTGCCACAAAGCGATGGCGTGATGGGTCCGGTCGCCGGAACTCGCGACTGCGATCCGGGCGCCGGTATTTTCCATGGCCGACTTCAGCCTGACGACGAGATCGGCCGGCGGAAAGGGCGTATCGGCCGGCGCGCTGAGCAGCAACCGCATCTGCGGCCACTGACCCGCCGCGTAATCCATACCGGCAAGAACGCCCGCGAGCGGACCGGCGTAATTAGCAACGCTATCGGCGATAACCGGCAGGCCGAATGTGGCGAAACGCGCCGGATCGCCATTGGCGTTGATCGCCAGACGCCCGCATTGCGGCGCGAGGCGCGCAATCGCATGGGCCAGAAGCGGCCGCCCGTCGAGCAACAGGAGCGGCTTGTCGCCGCCGCCCATCCGGCGCGCCAGCCCGCCGGCAAGAAGCACGCCACAAACAGCGGGATCAGTCGACACGATGCGGCTCTCCATGGATGATCGACGACGTCGGGGTAAGTTAACCGGAGATTCAAGGACTGCGGCCTAGCAGGCTTCTCAGTGTTTTGGCCATGCCGTGCATTTTCCTCAACGGCCCGACTTCCACCAGCGCGACGCTCAACAAAATCAAACCGCACCCGAGCAGCGCCGCAGGCGTGAAAGGCTCCGATAAAATGACTGCGCCCGCCAGCGCGGCGAAAACTGCCTCAAGCGACATAATCAGCGCCGCTTCCGGCGCGGGGGTGTGTTGTTGAGCGAGAATTTGAAACGTGAAAGCTACGCCGCCGGACAGAAGGCCCGCGTAAAAGATCGAAGGGATTGACGCACGAAAATCAGCAGGCGCCGTCTCGAAGACAAGTCCTGCGAAAAGACCCAACGCCGCGACGATTCCGTATTGCGTAAAAGCCAAAAAGAATGGCCGATGGGTGCGCTTGAGGAAGACAGGCGCCAGCGCAATCTGCGAAGCCCAGGCGACGTCGGCCAGAAGAACCAACGCGTCGCCTGCGCTCCAGCGTTGCAGGGGACCCTTGACCGTCAAGAGCCAGGCTCCGGTCACCGAGAGGATGCAGGCGGCGACCAAGACGACGCGGGGTTGAGCGCCAGTCAGCGCCCAGACGATCAGCGGAACAAAAATTACATAAAGCGCGGTGAGGAATCCGCCATTGGTCGCTGTAGTCGTCACAAGTCCCGCTTGCTGCAAGCTGGCGCCAAGGAAAAGACACAGACCGATCAAAGCCGCCAGTCCATAGTCCCTGATCTTGAGACGCAACGCCGTCGATCGACGCGCCTCGTTCAGGGCGAAGGGCGCGAGGGCCAGGAACGACAGCAAAAAGCGCACGCCGACGAAGGTGAGCGGCCCCATGCTTTCGTTGGCTTTTTTCTGGGCGATGAAGGTTGTGCCCCAGATCAGCGTGCCGAGCAGGAGCATGAGATCGGCGCGCAGGCGGTTCATGACAGGACGCTCGGCTGCCGGCTCAACCGCTGCGCGCTCGTGACAGTTTACCCGACAGGGCGCTCCAGGTTTCGGCGCCCGTTTTCGCGAGGCTTCCCAGTCCGGGTCCCAATGCAAACGCCGCCCTGATGATCGGCGTTATCAATATGCCGTAGGTCGAATGCGGGTCTGCGCCGGCGTTGTCGGCGCCATAGAACAGACGCGGGTTTCTCTCCGCAGGGATTTCCAGCGTCCCGAAGGCTTTGTCCCAGATCGCGAGAACGCTGCCAAGATTGCGATTGTAATGGGCAGGATCGCGCGAATGATGGATCTGGTGATGGGCCGGACTGAGAACGAGATTGCCCCAGAAACCACGAAAGGGAATCCAGAATTGCGAATGCTGGAGATGGCCGATCGTCCAGAGAAAAATGATGAACAGGATGTTCTTGCCATCGACTGTAAAAGATTGCGCCGGCTGATTGAACAACCATGCCAGCACACCGGACGCGCCGCCGATGAAAATAGCGAGCATCCAGCCGAAGACGATGTTGTCGATCGGATGGTTTCGGAAATTGGTGAGCGGGGTCAAAACGTCCGCTGTGTGATGGAGTTTGTGAAATTCCCATAAAAACGGCACGCGATGTTTGAGATAATGATCGATCCAGTAACCGATCTCATAGGCGATGAATAATACGACGGTCGAAAAAATTCGTGTCCACAAGGAACAGCACGCGAAGGGCTCTATGACGCCAAAAAGACCATTCAGCATGGTATGGACGGATGAGGCTACCGTATTCGCGGAAATGACGAGCCCCGTCACAATGGCTGGCATGAAGATAACGCTGATGATGAAAAGCTGAAGGTCGGCGAGCGTCGACTCGCGAAGAAGGAGTTTTTGGGCGAAAATCGCCCGCGCCAGCGCGCGCAATTTTATGCGTCCGCGCCGTTTCCAATGAAGCCAGGCAAGCGCACAAAAACCGATGGTGAGAGACGTCGCCAGCGAATAAATCGAAAAAATCGACCCCGGAGAGGTGAATTCGAGGTTGAGGCGGTGCAAAGAGAAACGAACGGCGTCTTGAAGGTCCATCAATAGCTATCCATGCGCACGCGCCCGGCGTCTCTTTGAGAAGATTTTAAAGTATCGGTTCATTTGACGATTTCAACAAGATTGGATCCGGCCCGAAGATAAACGGGGATCCCAAAAGCAAAGGGGCGCTTAAAGCGCCCCCCGTGCAGTTCTTCGATGCGGCTCGGCGGCCTTGGCAACCGGGATTAGCCCTTGGCGGCTGCGGCGACTTCGGCGGCAAAATCGCTGGTCGCCTTCTCGATGCCCTCGCCCAACGCGAAGCGGGTGAAGCCCTTGATGACGATTGGCGCGCCGGCCTTGCCCTCCAGCTCCTTGACCGCCTGCGCCACCGTCTTGCCGGCATGGTCCGGGTGGTTGGACACCTGATCGAGCATGCAAACCTCCTTGGCGTAGGTCTTGATGCCCGAATCGATGATCTTTTCGAGAACATTAGCCGGCTTACCGGCATTCTTTTCCGCCAGCAGCTTCTTTTCCCGCTCGATGATCGCAGGATCGAGGCCGGCGGCGTCCAGGGCCTGCGGATTTGCGGAGGCCACATGCATGGCGAGCTGGCGCGCCAGCGCGGCGAGTGTCTCCTTGTCGCCTGTCGACTCGAGGGCGACGATCACAGCGATCTTGCCCTGTCCGTCGACGACCTGCGAATGGACGTAACGGCCGACAACACCGTCGGCGACCGAGAGCGCGGCGGCGCGGCGAAGCGTCAGATTCTCGCCAATCGTCGCAATAGCGCTCGTAATCGCCTCAGCGACCGTGCCGCCGCCCGGATAGGCTTCCTTGCCCAGCGCATCGGCGTCCGTCTTGCCGGATTTGAGCGCCACGTCGGCGATGTTTTTCACCAGCGTCTGGAAATCGGCGTTGCGCGAGACGAAGTCGGTCTCCGAGTTGATCTCGACAACGACGCCTTTGTTTCCGGCGACACCGGCGGCGACAAGTCCCTCAGCCGCAACGCGGTCCGCTTTCTTGGCGGCCTTGGACAGACCCTTCTTGCGCAGCCAGTCGACCGCAGCCTCAAAGTCTCCCTCAACGGCGGTCAACGCCGCTTTACAGTCCATCATGCCGGCGCCGGTGCTCTCACGCAGCTCCTTGACGAGGGCGGCGGTAATCGTAGCCATGAGCGAAATCCTTCTGTCTGATGGGCCATGCCGAGGAGGGTTGGCGGGAGCGCCAGAGTGCCCCAGCGGTCGTGACGGCCCAGATTACTGATTTGCGACGGGCGCCGACCCGAATGAGTCGACGCCCGGTTGTTGATGCGAGTATGAAAAGCGCCGGGACGCCGATTACGCGGACAGCAGCGCGCGGGCCTGCTCGATCCAGTTGTCTCTGGCGATGCGGCCGTTCAATTTGAGATCGGTGTCGAGTTTTTCCATATCCAACGCCGTCAGGGCGGCGAGCTGCCAGTAATGGAATACGCCGGCGTCGTTTAATTTCTTGATCAACTGCGGTCCCACTCCCGTCAGTTTGGCGAGATCGTCGGGAGCGCCGCGCGGAGCGGTCAGCAGTTCGAACGCCTCGCCGCCCGATGTCGCCGTCCCGGCATCGGCTACAGCCGGCTCGACATCGGGCGTTTCCATGGCGCCGATATCGACGCCAAGCGCGCCCTGTCCTCGTGAAATCCCGTCGATGGCGGCTCTGGCGATGAGATCGCAATAGAGCGCAATGGCGCGGCCGGCGTCGTCGTTACCGGGAATCGGGTAGCTAACGCCGTCGGGATCGCAATTGGTGTCGAGTATCGCGACAACCGGGATTTTAAGGCGATTGGCCTCCTTGATCGCCAGCTGTTCCTTATTGGTGTCGATCACGAAAATCATGTCGGGCGTTCCGCCCATATCCTTGATTCCGCCCAGCGCGCGCTCAAGCTTGTCGCGCTCGCGGGTCAGGAGCAGGCGTTCCTTCTTGGTGACGCCCTGTGCGCCGGCAGAGAGTATCTCCTCAAGCTTTCTCAGTCGGTTGATCGAACCCGAAATGGTCTTCCAGTTGGTGAGCGTGCCGCCGAGCCAGCGGGAATTGATGTAATATTGCGCGCACCGCTTGGCAGAGTCGGCGATCTGATCCTGAGCCTGTCGCTTGGTGCCAACAAAAAGTACGCGGCCGCCCTTGGCGACGGTGTCGGAAACGGCCTTCAACGCCTGATGCAGCATGGGCACCGTCTGGGCCAAATCAATGATATGGATGTTGTTCCGGGCGCCAAAGATGTAAGGCGCCATCTTGGGGTTCCAGCGGTGCGCCTGGTGACCAAAATGAGCGCCGGCTTCAAGCAGGCCACGCATGGTGAAATCGGGAAGCGACATGGTAATTCTCCGGTTGAACCTCGGCGAAAACGAGATGAAGAAGCCGGAAGCCGGCCACCGGAAACGCCTCCTTGAGTCAGGAGACGTAAAGCTTTCGCCTGTGGAATGGACGGGCTTATAAGCGATGGACCTATGCTCTGCAAGCAAGGGCGATGGCCCAGGGGGTTTTCTAACAGTCGGGATGGTTGGCCAGCCCGAAAGAAACCCCGAAACTTGCCGACCTTGCATTGAAAATGGCCGCCGAACGAAAAAAAATTCATTTGCTCCGCGACCTTCTGTCGCACACTATATTGCTGTAAATAAAGCAGATAACATGAATTTTGCGACAGTTTTGACGGCTTTAAAAGCACATTGCCAAGAATTTCAAATCGGGCTACGGTGATTCCGATGCTTACTGAGCATTCTGGTCAAAAAACAAAACATGGGGGAAATATCATGGCCGTTAACGTTCACAGTGGCGGTTCCATTGGCAAGGCGCTGATCTACGTCGCCGCTTTCGTGGCGTTCGTCGTTGTCGCTCTTACTTGGGTTCCGGATTGGATTTCGCCCGAGGGCACCAACGGCACCGGCAACCGCAACGGTATCCAGGGCGACGGCGTTGGTTCGACCGCGCGCATGATTCAGTAAGTTTGACGTGCCGCCGAGGAGGTCTGCTTCCCGGCGTCATCGATAACGAACTTAGAGAGCCGACGCTTCCGACTACGGGCGTCGGCTTCTTTTTTATTCACACACCTCTCGATAACTCCACATGAGAGAGATTTTACATTTGGCGCGTTTTCATGAGATTTGGGTCTAGCTGTCGTGACGGCCTCGGAATAATGATCACCTGTCGGCTCTGACCAGCACGCGCCGCGCTCCTATGGGAAGTTCTCTCAGATCCCGATGCCCGCTTCCCGCCAATCTCTTTCCACGGAAATCCTCAGTTTACTTTCAGCGTTCGCCATTTTGGCGCTCGCAGGATTTGTTACCTATCGCGCTGACGAGCATCGTCGACAGAGCGCCAGTTCGCTGCGTCACACGCTTGAAGTCGAGAGCGCCCTTCAACGTTTTTACGGCGCTTTGCGCAGAGTGGAGAGCGAGGAGCGCGGCTATCTGCTTACCCGCGATCAGCAATATCTCAATCCGGATGCCGATGTTTCCGCCCGAATTAACGAAGCTTTGGATACTGTCGCGAGACTTGTGGACGCCTCGCCTGCGCAAAGCGCGCGCCTTGCACAAATCCGTCCGATCCTGAAGGAGCGTCTCGACCTTTTAACTCTGAAGATTGATCTGACGAAAAAGGGACGATTGAACGATGCCATCCATCTTCTTCGCAGCGGCGGGGGGAAAGAATTGATGGATGAAATGGACCAGCTGATTTCGGCGATGATATCCGAGGAGGAACTACAATATCGCCAGCGCGACGAGACTTTGCAGCAGGCCAGTCGATCCCTGCAGACGGCGATCGCCTCCATGATCCTCGTGCTCGTTGGCGTTGTCGCTTTCACGATCACCCTGGCCCAACGCCAGATGTCGGCGCTGCAATCATCGCGTGAGTCGCTGCAAAACGCTTACGACAGGCTGATCGAGGAGTCGGAGCGGCGTGAAGCAGTCGAGGCGCAGTTAAGACAATCCCAAAAACTTGAGGCGCTGGGCCAGCTTGCCGGCGGCGTAGCGCATGATTTCAATAATCTGCTTGGCGTTATCGTCGCCAGTCTTAATATTCTTCGCCGCAAACTTCAGCGCAACGAAGGCGGATACGACGAACTGATCGACTCGGCGCTTGACAGCGCCGACAGCGCCAGCGGGTTAATCAAGCGGCTGCTCGCCTTTTCACGCATTCAACCTCTGGCGCCGGAACCTCTGGACGCGAATTTGTTCGTCTCGGGCATGTCGACAATGCTGACCCGAACGCTGGGGGAAAACATCACCCTCGAAACCACGCTCGCTGACGGACTATGGACGACAAAAGTCGACGCCGCCGAACTCCAGAATGCAGTTCTGAATCTCGCCGTGAACGCTCGCGACGCCATGCCTGAAGGCGGACGTTTGCTTATTACGTCGCGCAATGTTCATGTCGACTCAGCGCAGGCGTTGGAAACGATCGATCTGAAACCGGGAGACTATGTCGTCGTGTCGGTCAGCGACACGGGAGCGGGCATGACTCCGGACATAGCAGGAAAAGCTTTCGATCCATTCTACACCACAAAACCTCCCGGCAAGGGAACAGGTCTGGGGCTATCACAGGTGCATGGTTTTGTGCGGCAATCCGGTGGACTGGTAACAATTCGCAGCGCCCCCGGCGCGGGCACGACAATCGAGCTTTATTTGCCGCGATACGCCAACGCCTGACGACGTCGCAGCGCACGAAAGGAGCGTGAACGCCATGGCCGATGAGGGATTGAAAGGAAAGATATCTACCTTTCTGTTCACCAGCGTGTTGGCTGGCCTCGTCTCCACCGGTTTTAATTACAAAAGCTGGAGCGAACAGGCGCGGCTCGATCTGGTGAAATCGAGTCTTGCTGAAGCGGCGCAGACCTTTGACGAGGCGGCGAAACTTATGGCTGCGCGCAATTATCAGGCATTCCGCGTCGTCCGTTATCTCACTGATCCGGATCAACAGGCCTTTAACGCCGAAGTTGCGAAACTCGACGCCGCCGTCGCCAACTGGAACCTGAATTATCCCGAATTATTGCAGGATTTTCAGTTTTCGCTTGAGATCGGCCCGGATGGCGGCATGTTGCCGTATTCTTCCTTCAGCACAGCCAATCTCGAGAAACGATTGCGCTGCGATCGACCCTTCGACGCCAAAAACGAAAGCCTGCCCGCGAACTGGACTAGTCCGACATGGCTGCTGGCCTCTCTGCATCAATGCTACATCCGCTCAGCGATTAGGCGAAAAGCCACCGAGTTGCGCACAAAATTATTCTCACCCTCAGATAAATCGATGACGCCGGCGGAAACGGCGGCGCGGTTGCAGGCGATGGAACCGGGTATCCAACAACTCGACGATACGATCAGCGATCTCGAAACTCACGCCAACGAGACCATGGTTGCCGCGAAAAAAGCCATCCAGCGGGTTCGTAACGCTGCCCGAACCCGAAGTTATTTCGATTATCTGCGCAGTTGGTGATTATGATTCTGCCCGCAACGGGCGCATCAGCAAGGCCTCGATGGCCTCATCGACGCTTATATGTCCGGCGATGATCGCGTCGACCGACTGAGAAATCGGCATATCGACGCCCAAAGCCTGCGCCATCTCGACCAGCACGCGGGCCGTGAAGGCGCCTTCGGCCAGCTTGCCGTCCATCGCCTGCTCGAGCGTTTTGCCGGCGCCGAGCCCCTGCCCCAGGGAAAAATTACGCGATTGCGACGAGCCGCAGGTCAGCACCAGATCGCCCAGACCTGAAAGCCCCATCATCGTCTCCTGTCGGGCGCCAAGCGCCCGACCGAGCCGGGTCAACTCCGCAAAGCCCCGCGCGATCAGAGCCGCCTGCGCGCTCGCCCCAAGATTGCGGCCAGCCGCCATGCCAGCGGCGATGGCAAGAACATTTTTTGCCGCGCCGCCGATCTCGACTCCGCGCACATCGGTCGTACGATAAAGACGAAAACGCCGCGCCGATAGTTGTTCACACAAACGCTGCGCCAGGCTGTCGTCTCTTGCCGCCAGCGTCACCGCCGTGGGCAATCCTCGACACACATCGGCGGCAAAGCTTGGACCGGATAAAACGGCGACATGGACCTCAGGCGCCTCCTCGGCGACCAATTCGCTCATGAATTTGTGATCGCCGCGTTCGATGCCCTTGGCGCAGACGACAAAAGTCGCGTCAGCGGCAAGATGTGGCCGCGCTTTTTGGATAACCTCTCGCATGGATTGCGCCGGGGCGACGGCCAGCACGATTTTGGCGTCACGCAGACAGGACATGTCGGCAGTGGGCCGCACGGCAGGATCCAGCGGAAGACCGGGCAAATGACGCCTGTTCTCGCGATCGCGCGCCAGAGCCTCAACATGTTGTGGATCTCGCGCCCAAAGCGCAACCTGCTCGCGACCTTGCGCCGTAACATTCGCGAGCGCCACCCCCCATGCGCCGGCGCCGAGCACGGCGACTGTGTCTCGGGTCATTTCACACCGATCCGTTGATTATCGGGCCGCGCCCACAAACGCTCGAAAGTGTCCAGAAAGCGCCCAGCCGCCTGCGGACTTTCAAGCACAATCAGGTCATTATCCTGATACGATCCTGCGGAGAACGAGAAATTCGCCGACCCGGTTCGAACCAGTCGCCCATCGACCTGGAAGGACTTCAAATGCATATAATCGCCCGACGCCGCCTTGCGGCGAACTTCGACATTCGGGGTATGGGCCAGAGAAGCAAGCGCGCCGCTGCGCGCGCTCTCCTCTCCGTCGAGATAGACCCTTATCTTCACGCCGCGCGCCGCCGAACGCGCCAAAGCATTGATGATTCCGCGATCGGTCAGGACAAAACCCGCAAGATCAATCGACGTGCGCGCTCCGCCGATCAGACGTTCGTCTATGGCGCCGAAACCTTCGCCTGGACCATAAAACAACCTCACGCCCGCGATGATGGGCTCGGGCGCCAGAACCCCTGCAGCCTGTGGGCCCGGCGTGACCAGAAAAGCCAATAGCGCAAAAATGAACCCAAGAGCGGGAATTGACCTTGATCGGATGCGTGGCGCAGCGCCCCATGGACCCTTCTGGCCTCGGTTAGGCCTTGCCGTGATGGGAGTCACTGACGATCGTATCGAGCGGCCAGCGCGGCCGGGGCGCAAAGGCGAGATCATTGGTCAATCCCCGACGCAGTCGCTCCAGGCCAGCCCAGGCGATAATCGCGCCATTGTCCGAACAGAGGTTCGGCGGCGGCGAGACGAAACGCAAGCCGCTTTCCGCACACAATCGCGTCAGGGCCCGGCGGATCGCGTTGTTGGCGCCGACGCCTCCGCCAATCACCAGTCCGCTGGCGCGGCCCTCCCTCTCGCCAAACAGACGGAGGCTATTTCGCACGCGGTCAACGAGAACATCGACAATCGCAGCCTGAAACGAGGCTGCAAGATCGCATTTATCCTGTTCGCCGAGCGCGCCAAGTCTGAGGATTTCCTGACGCACCGCAGTTTTAAGACCGGAGAGCGAGAAATCGGCGCCGGGACGACCAAGCATCGGTCTTGGGAAATCGAACCGTTGCGGATCGCCATTCTGCGCAAAAGTCTCGATCTGCGGGCCGCCAGGATAAGCCATCCCCAGCATCTTCGCCACCTTGTCGAAAGCTTCTCCAGCTGCGTCGTCCACCGTGGAGCCCAGTCGGCGATAATCGCCGACCTCACGAACCGCAACGAGTTGGGTGTGTCCACCGGACACCAGAAGCGCGACATAGGGAAACTCAAGACGATCCGTCAGCCGCGCGGTCAGCGCATGAGCCTCAAGATGATTGACGGCGATAAAGGGCTTGCCGGCGGCAAGCGCCAGCGCTTTGGCCGCTGTAAGCCCGACCAGCACGCCGCCAATCAAGCCGGGACCGGCAGCAGCGGCGACAGCGTCGATCTGAGTTATGTCGAGTTTGGCGTTTGCTAACGCGCGAACGATGAGCTTCTCCAATACATCGATATGGGCGCGGGCGGCGATTTCCGGGACTACGCCCCCATAGGCGGCGTGACGGGCGATCTGGCTCAGAACTTCGTTCGACAGTATCTCGCCGCTCTCGCCGCCAAGCGTGTCTGATACGACCGCCACAGCCGTTTCGTCGCATGTTGTTTCGATGCCTAGTACGCGCATGAGTACTCCAGAAGCAGACTTATCGTAACGCGTAGCCGATGATTGTTTGCAAAGCGTTACTCGAAATCCACATCTCGCGTGCGCCAGGAAAGGTGCTGTCCGCTGTCGACAGCAATCATTTGGCCCGTCACGCTCTCGGCGGCGTCGAGGTATATAACCGCCTCGACGATCTGCGACACCGGAACGGCGCTCTCAAGCAGAACATGCTTTATCTCATGCTCGAAACCGGCGGTATCGAGCGCTTCATTTGGCAGCACGGGCCCCGGTCCAATGGCGTTGACGCGGATACGCGGCGCATAGGCCTGCGCCATGGTTTGCGTCGCGGTCCAGAGGGCGGCTTTGGCAAGAGTATAGGTGAAAAATTGTGGGGTGAGGCGCCAAACCCTTTGATCGATGAAGTTGACGATCGATCCTCGCTGCGTGGCTGGCAAAGCAGCGGCGAATGCGCGTGAGAGCTGAACCGGCGCGCGTAAATTGACAGCGACATGACGATCCAGGCGGTCGATGGCGAAGTCAAAAGCAGTGTCGACCTCGAAGATCGAGGCGTTATTGACGAGCAGAACAGGCGGCCCGAAGAATGTCGCAGCTTGCGCGATAACGCTTTCTGTTGCGACAGGATCGCTTAGATCCGCAAAAACGCTGGCGGCGCGTCCTCCCGCCGAAACAATGTCTCGCGTCGCTTTGATCATCAATTCAGCTGAATGAGGGTGGCCGTGCAACACAACTGGCCGTCCATCGCGCACGAACCGTTCTGCGATCGCTCGACCGATCCGACGCGCGGACCCCGTAACTAATACAGGCGCAGACGATGGATCGAGAGCTGCCGGCATGTCGGGCGAGTTACTGTCGAAAAGCCAGACGCGCCTGCAGCAGCAGAGCGGTCATTTCGGCCGCGACGCTGGCGTCGTCGTGATCCTCGTCGAGTTCCTCGAGTTTATAAACCGAGGTTTCTTGGATGACTTCCGGATTGAACCCGGCAAGAGCTGCAAGCGCATATGCGCTTTTCGAGCAAACCAGCGGATCGCCGATATTAAGGGCGAAGCCAATAGCCTCCTGTTCTGTGCATCCGGCGCAATACATGATGATTTCATTGCGAAGCGATTCGTCGAAAGGCTCCTCCCTCGCCTCAAGTGACAAGATGAGTTGAGCAGGTCTGGACAACATTGCTTCATCCCCGGAGACGTTCGAGATCAGGATATTTTCTTTCCGCGATAGTCAACGCTTTCCAACCGCAGGTCGCCTTTCGGCTCAAACGCGTCAGGACGTAGTTTCAATTCACCGTTCTCAAATTCAATGCCCAGCATGGCGTAGGCGGCAGACATCATGCGCGCGGCTGCGCCCGTATACCAGCTCCAGCCGCCATGTCCCTCGTAACCGGGTCCCTCGTAGATGTCGGCCGGTTGCTGATGAGGCGGCAGACCATAAATGTCAGCCTCGGCCGGCGTCGTCAGCTTTGAGATGGGCGAGATGGAAATCCAGGTGTCGAAGGCCTGACGGAACAGCGCCTCGGCGGACGGCGCGTCGTCCTCGGCGCGCGCATGCACGGCGAGTCTCGCAAGCGCATCCACAAACCAGGATACGCCATGCGAATACTGACCGCCATTTTCGCGCACGCCAGGCGGATATTCGGCGCTGCGGCCCGGATAGGGACTCGAATGTTCGTTATAGGCGGGGGTCACAAGCAGCACACGGTTCGGACGGCCTAGAAGGGCGAGGGCATTATTAATTGTCTCTCGTCCCCGCGCATCGTCGACGGCATGGCTGAGCACGGGCCATGAAGAGGTCATAGCGCTCATCGGATTGATCGGACGGCCATCATCGGCGTAATCGCGCACATAGCGATCGCCGATCCAGCATTTGTCGAGGGCGGCGCGCAAATTTTCTGCGCGCTCACGGTATCGCGCAGCGCGCGCCGCGTCGCCTTTGGCTTCGTAAAGCGGTGCGATGTCGAGCAGGATTCCATGCAGGAAAAAGCCCAGCCAGACGCTTTCCCCACGCCCTTTCGCGCCTACGAGATGCATGCCGTCGTCCCAGTCTCCCGAACCGACAAGCGGCAGATCATGGGCGCCAAAACGAGCAAGCGTATAATCGATCGCGCGGGCGCAATGACCAAGCAACGTGTCCTTGTCGCGCGAAACGAGCGGCACAGTCGCTTCGCCCTCCTGATCCTTGGGCACAGGATTAGCTTCGAGGAACGGCTCGATCTGATCCAGGATAGCCATATCGCCTGTTCCCTTGACGTAACGGATGGTCACGTAGGGCAACCACAGATGTGGATCGGAGGAATGGGTGCGATCGGCAAGACCAGTTCCGCCGTTGGGCGCCCGATGCCACCATTTGCAGGCGTCGCCCTCCAGATACTGATGACGGGCGTGCAAGAGAATTTGCGCGCGCGCGCGTTCCGGGGCGAGATGCACGAGGGGCAAGACATCCTGCAACTGGTCTCGGTAACCGGTGGCGCCGGAGCGTTGCGACGGGCCTGTGCGGCCCCAAAGCCGCGCGGCAAGAAGTTGATAGGGCAACCAGTCATTCACCAGACGATCGACATCCGGGCGATTGGTCTTGATCCGCAGAACGGAGAGTTGCGCATCCCACGCTCGACGACTCTCCTCGCGCGCCTTCAGGGCGTAGTCGAGATCGCGTCCGTGCGCGGCGAGCCGCTTCGCTTCCTCCATGGTCGTAGTCTGTCCCAGCGCCACGACGACTGTCGCCTCACCCCCGGCAGGTACATCAATGGCGCCGCAAAAGGCGGCGACTTTGCGTTCGTGCTCGGGCGCGCCAGCGTCGGGATGTCCGTGTTCGACCATGTAGGGCAAACGCGGATCACGACTTTCGTGGCCAAGGAAGCGGCGTCGCGAGGTCTCGGCGAATTCCGCTGGCACTGAGGTTGAGACGAAGGCCCATCCCTTGACAAAATTATTGCGCGGGTTGCGATAGTAGATCGAACGCAAATCATCGTCGATGACCGACTCGATGGCGCCCAGACTTTCGGATGGCGTTTCGGCCAGCACAATCTCCATCGCCGGCACAATTTGCAGCAGCCTGTCATGATCCGCAGTGTTGCGGATACGCAATAATTTGAACTCGATCGGCTCGGTTGGGCTGACGAAAACCGTCATCTCCAACTCCAGACGATCGCGCGTAGAACGGTAGACGGCTTCGCCCGGTGCAAAGGCGACCTGATACTCGACGTCGCGTCGACGCAAGGGCACAAATGTAGGGCTGTGAGCATCACCGCGCGCGAGGTCGTAGACGTAAATCATTTGCCCGGCAGGCGCCGTGCGTCCCTCACCCATACGGAACGGCGTAAAGCTGTTCAGGCGCGAATTGCCATGGAAGGAAAAGATGTCGCCGTCGTTGGTCAGCACGGCGCCCTGCCCGACGGCATTGGCGATGACATGCGCGAACGGACGCGGGGTTCCCGGCGCCAGCGTCAGACGGCGACCGTCCTCCGAGAAAGCATAACGATGGGTCTGCGGCGACGGAGGCAGGATCAGGCTTCGTTGACGCGACAATGCCCGATCCAGCGTGGCCGGCGCTGGCGGCACAATGTCGAGGTGTCGCGCGATCGCGTCGGTCGCATGACCCATGTTTTGCGCCCAGCCATCAAGAATGACGATCTCCGCAAAGCCCGAAGCTGCGATGTCGACTTCGACAGAAAGACTGGCGCAGGGCTCAAAACCGTAGAGCAGACCTTCATCCTCGGGATCGCGCGGGTGCGTAAGTCCCAGCAGGCTGTCAGGCGCTGTCGTCGGTCCCATACCGTAAAAGCGGGACTTTACATCCTCATAACCGATGATCCTGAGATGCGTGTCAGCCCCGGAGCCAATTGCGTGAAAACCGATCTCCGGAGACAATCGGCGATCCGCGTGACGACGCGCGCCGCCTTTCAGTAACCGATTTTGAGCCAGGATGGCGTTCAGCGAATGAACATACCAGGTGCCAATATGCAAAGCGTTGTAAGCAGAGTCGCGTAATTCAACTCCGGTCTCGTTGAGAACCCATTCGCGCAAGCTGGCGAGCGTCAGTTTTCGGGCGCGGGGCTCAAGGTTAACGATGCGCAACCTGGTAATCTCGACGGCTTCGTCCGCCGCAAGCGATACTTGCGCTTCGACGGCGAAACCATTTTGCTCGGTCATCAGGAACAGACAATTTTCGCCGGCGTCGGTCAGTGTGGCGTCAGCGCCGCAGCGCGTTGGCGCTTCGCCAAGCGACCAGAGTTCGCCGCCCTCTTCGCGCAGGAACAAAAAACGGCCGCGTGGATGCGCCGGATCGTCCGGCCGGCGGGTCAGATCAATCGGCGGCCCGCCACGCGCCACGCCCTCGATGCGAATGGCGCCCTGACTGTCCTGAAACCACTCGCTGGTCATCAGGCCATTGGTGAGTTTCAACGGACAGGAGCCGGGCGCGCCGCCGGCGCCGGTAATGCCCTCTAGCGGAATTTTCTGCGCCTGCGCCAGCCGCGACAGCAAAAACACCACGAGCCCGAGCGCTACGAGCGCGGCATATATGAGATAACCGCCGACCAGATAGGTATAGGACGGCGGTCGAGTGATGGCGAGTTGCTCAGCGCCGGTCCAGGCTTTGTCCCACTCGGCGCCCTTCGGAATGTAGAAGGGCAGCAGCAACGGCAACCATGTGCCGAAACGGCGAATGCCTTCCGGAATTGCCCGACTGATTTGCTCTTTTCCAACGAATTTCGCAGCTTTTTCGTCGAGCGCATCGCCGCCGACAAAAGACAAGTTGACAAGCGTTGCGACACGCAGCCCCATGTGATCGAACCAGATCAGCACGCGCAACGCGTCATAGGCCAGCATGGCCATGAAAATATCGACGCTCCAGGCCCGGAACTCGCCTTCTGGCAGAACATAATTCATCCACGTAGCGACGCCGGTGCGGATCAGACCATCCTGGTTGTACCAGGTGGGATCGGGCGCGGCCTTGAGGAATGAATAGATCACCGGCGCCATCCACAGGCCCCAGCGCAACACGCGTACGGCGTTTTCGATGAGCATGTCGAGGCCTTCCCAACTCGCCAATTGGCGAAGGGGTCGAAGGCTGCGAGTCATCAATGCGGTCAGGAAGAACAAGTTGATCGAGAACAGAGGGGCCGCGAAAACCCATTGAATGACGCCGGAGAAAGACTCGTCGTAAAGCAGACGCGCCGCGCCATCGACAGGCCCAAGATCGGTCGTTCCCCACTTAGAGAACAGCGGCCGAATAATGTAATTTTCAACTGTCCTGCCGTCGCGCGCGTAATCGAGGGAATTATAGGCCGCGAATTTCCTTAAGATCGTCTCGACCTGACCTGTGTCGAGATACCAGGCGACGGCGCCGGCGACGAAACCGCCCAGCAAAACGCCGAGAGTGTAAACGCGCCAGCTCCGAAAGTGCTGTCGGCGGCCTCTTGAAAGCTCAACGCCGTCGAACGCTGCATCGACGCCGGCGTAAATCAGCGCCCCCACGATGAAGCCAAAGGAAAAACGCTCCCAGCCGCCGGCGGCTGGCAGGTTGAGCAAGAGACCGACGCTCACCGCCGCGCCGGCGACAACGCCGCGCGCATAATTCGAGGGTCGGGAATAACATTCCTGCAAACGCCCGATGAAAGGCGGCGTCGAATCGGTGCTTTCGACAATGGCGCGCCCCAAGGGGTAGATCAGGGCGCCAAGGGCCGCCGCTCCGAGCGGGCCTGTCGCCGCAATAAGTCCCGCCATCGGCGGGAAGGCGGCCGCCAGCCCCACCGCCAAAACGACGCCCATGAAAACGAGACCATAAACAAAACCCTTTTCGGCCCCCAGTCGCCAGTCGTGATAAACAATTGCGGAGAGCGACGGAGTCGCACGCAACACGCCGGCCAGAGATTGTGTGACCAGATAAGTTTCTCCCCACAACCCAGCTTGCGCCAAGCCAACCAGCAGGGCTGCGCAAATGGCCGCCAGCGGCCTTGGAAGATAGGGAGTTACAAAAATCGTTTCGGCCGAGGCGACGTAGGGCGTCAGTGAGGCGAGGAAAGCTGCGCCGAGCAAGATGCGATGCGGACGCCATTGCGGCGGCAGAAAGCGTCCCAGCGCCAGCGGCACGCCGACCACGACAGCCTCGTTCAGAATGAATAAAACCAGCGTACGTCCAAGGATTTTTCGTAAAACTTCGGGGGCCTCAATGCCAAACAACATGGCGCCGCCGAGTTGTGTGACCGGCGGCGCGCCCAGGGCCATTACGAGGCTAAAAATAAAGGGAAGCGCAAATAATCCCGCACGCAGGGCGATCCGTGAGCGGGCGTTCAAGCCGGCGACGCCCAAAATATAAATGCCAACGGCGACGCCGGCGCCGACAGAGGAAAAACGAATGATCTGATCCGCCGTATCCGGCGCGCGCCAGAGCGGAATGACCGGATCACAGAAAAAAGCAAAAAACGTGAGCGCGAGGAAATCGACGGCGGCGGCTGCGACCTGACGCGTCACATCGTGCGTGGGACGAAGCAGATAGATCGCGCCGGCTCCAGCCAGACCTGCGAAAATCGCATGATCCCGGCCCTGAGCCGACTCAAAGGCGGCGAGACCGGTCAGCGCCAATCCGATCAGCAAACGTCCGATCCGAACGCCAGTCTCGTCGCTTTCTCCCCGGACCGGCGCCATTCACCCCTCCAACCGCCCCCGACAGCGATCGTTCCACGACAGTTTCACCAGAATAACGTTAATCGATGGAATCAGCTGTATTTGCCATATTTTCACTTGCCGGAGGCCATTGGAAAAGTCGACTCCTCTTTCTGTGGGACGGCTTTCGCTCTTCGCAGCCGTCTTCACAAGGTCTATAAGACGAGATGCGAAGCTGCGGGTCCGCAGGAATGACCGTTCAGGAGAAGATGGAAGACAGTTCGCCGCCCATGGACGGGAAAGCGTGTCCGGACGCGGCGACGGCCTCCGCACCCCAGGATGCAGCTCTCGGGACATCTCATCATCCGCATCGAGCCGCCCACAGCGCGCCTGTGTCGCTGGAAACTCGCGTCGCCTCCCTCGCCTTGGCATTACGCCGGGCGCGGATCGAGAACGCCGAGCATTCCTCGGCTTGCGAGGATATCCGCGCCGCCGAGATCGCAAGGCTGGAAATGCTTGCCGAGGCGCTTGCGCCGGTTTTGGCGCAGATTCCAAAGGATTGCGATCTCTTCGACGTCGGCATCGCGCCCGGCGCAACGCCACGAATGTTTATAGATCACATCGGGTTCGTGGAAATGGCGAGCGACAGGCGCACCTATCGTTTCCTGCAGGACACCAGGCATGGACGCATCACTTTAAGCGAGAGCGACAGGATCGAGGAGTTGATCGACGCGGCCACCGATTATATCGCCCACCGCTTGATTGAACGCGACAAGGCCCTCGCCATCGATCACGCCAGCGGAGGCCCCATTGTCGCCATTCGGCGTACGGCCGCGGGCGCAGGACCGCGCAAAACTCTTGCAGATGATCTCAGGGCCAGCCCGGCCTTTCTGGCCTATCTGTTTTTAGTCGAGGTTTTTGGCGCCACGGTTTTTTTCGCTCTTCTGGCGGCCATCGCCTACTGGATTTACAGAACCAGCCTGCCCGTCTGAGAAGCCGGATACAGCGTTGTGGCCGGCGTTTCCAAGATCTCTCCCGACGCGTTCATCTCCCGGGCCCGCAGGGCGATGCGCACGCCCGCCTCAGTGCGCTCGATATCGTAGAGATGATAGGCTGCTGTGGGATAATGGCCGCCCGGCCGGGCGGAGGCGGAAGCCACGCCGACAACAGGCGCCTCGACGCCCAGCGGACCGGCGATCCGGGCAAGGCTCTGCCTGTGATTATGGCCATGCAGGATGAGCTCGGCGCCCCGTTTGGCGATCACCGCCTCAAAGTCGCTGGCGTCATCAAGGCCGCGCAGGATGCGCGCGCCGCCGACATGGGGCGGATGGTGAACGAACAGCACTCGCGTCAGTCCTTCCGCCTTCGTCTCATCGAGCAGATCGCTCAAGCGAGCGAGCTGACCTGCGCCAAGCCTTCCCGAAGCGATGAAAGGGCCTGTCGGCACGCCTGAGTCGAGCCCGATAAGGGCGATCCCATCCCGTCTGCGCAGATAGGGAAAGCCGGGCTTATCGCCCTCCCCGGCCGTCCATGGCGCAAAAGTCTCGTGTATGATCTGGGTGGCGTCGAGGACATAGGCGTCGTGATTGCCTGGCGCGTAACTGACAAGTTCGCAAGGTCCGAGGCCAGCAAGCCATTCTCTGGCCTGGGCGATTTCGGCCGCCAATCCGATGTTGACAATATCCCCGGTCATCAAGACATGGTCCGGGGCTTGAGCTTTTAAATCTGCGACGATGCGGGCCAAAACGCCCATATCGTGCTGACCGGCGCGTTTGAAAATCCAGTTGGCGTAACCTGTCGCCCGCTTGCCGAGCAGCTCGGTCAGATTGGGGCGCGGGATGGGACCGATATGCGCATCCGATAGGTGAGCCAGCAGAAATGACACGGGTTTCCGTCTCCGTTGGCGAAGACCACTAGAGCATCCCCCGCGCTTTTGCCATAGTCCGGGAATGTCCGCCTCATCGCCATCAGCTCCCGCCGACGGCGCGCAGCCATCTGCGTCCGCCCGTCTGGTTCATCGCCTGATCACTCTGGCGGCGCTTTTTCATCGACCAATGACGTTGGGCGTGCGGGCGATTGTCATCGACGCCGACAATCGCATCATGCTGGTGCGTCACACCTATGTGCCGGGATTTTATCTTCCCGGCGGCGGCGTGGAGGCGGGTGAAACGTTGGCCGACTCGCTGGCGCGGGAACTGGTCGAGGAGTGCGGAGTCCATATTGTCGGGGAAGCGCAACTACGCGCTGTTTATCTCAATCGTCGAAGTTCGCCACGCGATCATGTTGCGCTTTATACGGTGCGGGACTTTCGTTACGACGGACCGCGTCCGCCCGACCGAGAAATCGCCGAGAGCGGTTTCTTTCCCCTTGAGCGCTTGCCTGAAGACGCGACGCCCGCGACCAGGGCTCGCATCGCCGAGTTGCTTGGCGACGCGCCACTTTCGCCCTACTGGTGAAAATATGAGTAAATTTGCAATGCGCCCTTACCGTTCTTTCCTTCTCGCAACCTTAATTTCGCTCATTGTCGCTCCGGTTGCGCATGCGCAAAGCGACGCCGAACATGTCCTCGACGCGATGTTCTATAATTTCGACGAGAATCGCGATGGAGTGATCGACTCTTCGGAGGCTGATCGGTTTATCGGCCGCAGCTTTGCTGAAATGGACCCTGGTCATAGCGGTCAAATCAGCCGGGCGTCTTTTCGCGTGTATAGCTTCGGTTTGGCTGACGTCGCCGCCCAGCAGGGCGACACCAGCCGATACAATTCAGCCAAGGATGCTATTTTTAACGGTTGGAGCCATGGCGCCGCAACGCTCTCACGCGCTGGCTACCGCGCCGGCGTTCTGGCCGACGCCCGCGCCGCTTTGCGCGTAAAGCGAACCGGCAAGCGCCGCGTGGCGGCATTGCGCATCGATCACGCAGCTTTCGGAAGAATTCCATTCATCCGACGGCTCATGAACGCCTTGCATTAGGCTATGTGTCATGAATTGCAAATATCGGTTCGGCGTCAGCATCACACGACGTTGTTCTTCACTCAGGATCATGTGACATGAAGGTCAAAAGTTTGCGCATCGGCACGCGTGGCAGCCCATTGGCGCTGGCGCAGACACGAATGACCCGCGCCGCCCTCGCCCACGCGCATGGCGTGTCGGAAGATCATTTCCCCATCGAGATCATCAAGACGACCGGGGACCAGATCCAGGATCGGCCGCTTTCCGAGGCAGGGGGCAAGGGGCTCTTCACCAAGGAGCTGGATAGCGCCCTGATCGCCGGCGCCATCGACTTCGCCGTCCATTCATCGAAGGATCTGCCGACCTATCTGCCGGCGGAGATCGTCATTGCCGGTTTCCTGCCGAGAGAAGATCCTCGCGACGCCTGGATCGGCCGGGACGGACTGACGATCGACACGCTTCCCGAGGGCGCCGTCGTCGGAACGGCGTCTTTACGGCGCGCTGCGCAGGTAAAGCGTAAACGACCCGATCTGCGCACGACGCTGCTGCGCGGCAATGTCGAGACGCGGCTGCGCAAGGTTTCAGAGGGCGAGATCGACGCGACCCTGCTCGCGCTCGCGGGCCTCAAAAGGCTGGGCCTCGCTGAACACGCCACCGCCCTGCTCCCGCTCGAAGACTTTCCGCCAGCCGCCGGTCAAGGCGCCATCGGTCTCACCGCCCGTTCCGACGACGTCGAGACTCGCACGGCGCTGGCGCCGCTGCTCGATGAGGCCACGGCGCAGGCGCTGGCGACCGAGCGCGCGTTCCTGACCGCGCTCGACGGCTCATGTCGCACCCCCATTGCCGGACTGGCGCGCATTGATGGCGATCATCTCACCTTTTACGGAGAAGTGCTCAAGGCCGACGGCAGCGAGACCTGGAAGGTGCGACGCGAAGGCCGCGCCATTGACGCTGCCTTGCTCGGCGCCGACGCGGGCAAGGAAATCATGCTGCGCCTGCCGTATGGCGTCGCGGGGTTGATGTGAAACAGGCCCTGCTGCTGCGCGCCCGCGACGACGCGGCGCGCACCGCGGAAAAACTGCGCGCGCTGGGTTATGCGGCCATACTCTCACCCGTGCTGGAGATCGTCGCGACCCATGCGCCGATCCCAGCCGGCGATTACGACGCCGTTCTGGCATCGAGCGCCAAGGGCATTGAGGCCGTGGCGGATGTCTCGAAGCTGGACGCCCTGCCCTTTCATCTGGTTGGGGCGAAAACAGCGGCGGCGGCGCGGGCGCGCGGTCTGAGCCCGCATATCGTCGCCGGAGCAGCCGAAACAATCCTGCCGTCATTAGTTTCAGCCTATGACCGCCCGGTTCATTTCCTCTATCTCGCCGGACGGGATCGCCAGCCGACGCTCGAAGCGGGTTTGCGCGCGCAGGGTCATCGCATCACTGCCGTCGATGTTTACGAGGCGCGCGCCGCGATCGCGCTGAGTGACGCGGCGCGCGACGCCCTGCGCGCGAATGGGATCGATGTCGCCCTTCATTATTCGCGCCGCAGCGTCGAGATTTTCCTGCGGCTCGTCGAACAGGAAAAGCTAACGTCGACGCTTTCGTCTATGCGGGCGCTGGCGCTGTCAGAGGATGTGGCGACGCCGCTGCGGGCCATGGGTTTGCCTGTCGAGGTGGCGACAAGGCCGGATGAAGAAGGATTGCTGGCGCTTCTGGACGAAAAGTCCCAAGAGTCCTGATCAACCGTTATCAACCAGCGCCTGACCAATCAGCACCATCACCGGACCCGCCAGCGTTTCATTTGCAACCTTTGTCGGCAGATCGGCGATAGTGCCTGAAATAACTCTTTCATCCGGCGTTGACGCCCGTTCGATCAAAAAGGCTGGCGTATCGGGCGGCAGCCCCTTTTCCAGCAGCCGCGCCGAGAGCGCCGGCAAGGTGCGATTGCCCATGTAAACGGCGGTCGTCGCGCGCGGGTCGGCGAGCGCCCCCCAGTCGAAATCTTCGGGGAACACGCCGTCCTTGGTGTGGGCAGTGATGAACTGAAGCCGCCGCGCCGTCTCGCGACTGGTCAGCGATGCGCCGATGGCGGCGGCGCTGGCGCAGGCGGCGGTGACGCCCGGCACGATCTCGATCTCCAGTCCGGCGGCGCGCATGGCGGCGATTTCTTCATTGGCGCGACCGAAAATGAGCGGATCGCCGCCCTTCAATCTCACGACATGCTTGCCTTCTTTCGCGAGAGAAACCAGCAACGCGGAAATTTCATCCTGTCGCACGGAAGGCGCATAACCGCGCTTGCCGACATTGATGCGCGCCGCCTCCCGCCGCGCAAAATCGAGAATGCCGGCCGGCACCAAGTCGTCGAACAACACGACATCAGCGCCCGCCAGCGCGCGCATGCCTTTCAGGGTAATCAACTCGGGATCGCCGGGACCGGCGCCGACCAGCGTCACCCGTCCGCGCGCAACGGCTGGACCTGCGGCGCGGGTCTCGGCGAGCAGCGCCGCGCAATCGCTCTCCAGCGGCGCGCGTTCAATATCGCGAAAGGCCAGTCGGGTGAATCGTCGCCAGAAGTCACGACGCGCCACAAAATCCAGTCCCGACGCCAGAACGCTCGGCCGCCAGTCCTGCGCGGCGCGCGCCCAGGCGGTAAAGCTCGCGGGCACCAGAGACTCGATCCGTCCGCGCACCGCCTGCGCAAAAACCGGAGAAGCGCCGCAGGTCGATACGCCGATCACAAGCGGCGAACGATTGACGATAGCGCCCATGATGAAATCGCTCATCCCCGGTCTATCTGCGAGATTGAGGGGGACCCCGGCAGCATCGGCGGCGGCGCGCGCCAGTTCGGCCTCTGCATCGTCGAAGGTGGCGCCGAAAGCCAGGGCGACGCCCTCGAAATCAGCCGAAGTGACAGCGCGGTGGTGCAAAACGATGTTGGGACAGGATGCAGCGAGTTCGCTGATTTTTTCGCATGGGTCCGTGGCGTATACATCGACAAGCGCGCCGGTGGCGGCGGCGAGATCGACCTTCCACGCCGCGCCCTCAGAACCGCCGATCACAATGACCTTTTTGCCGGCCAGCGGAAAGAATACCGGCAGCGTGGCGAGCGGTTGCATGACTTCCGGTGAAATTTCGTCGGGGCGTCTGTTCACGGCTAGTGATGGTTTGCTGGCGTCCCGGCTGGCGTCTTTGCCGCATCAGGATGCCGGACATGAAAGTTGGCCATTCCTATAGGCCATTCCGGCTCGGGCCGCGAGCCTTGAATTACATGGAGAAATAAGGCGATGACGAACCACGGATCAAGGATCAGGCATCAATCAAGCTATCGCCGGGCGTGACAGGGGAGAGATAAAAAAAGAAAAGCGGCCGCAAGGGCCGCTTTCCAAAAAGCCAGAGATCGCTTTCGGATTACTTCTTTTTGCCGTCGGCGCCGAAGGAAGAGAGATAAGCCCACACGTCGTCGGCGTCTTTCTCGGAGGCAAGACCCTGGAAAACCATCTTGGTGCCAGCAACCTTACCCTTCGGATTCTTGATGAATTCCTTGAAGGTCGCCTCGTCCCACGTCAGGCCGGAGCCCTTCATGGCCTCAGAATAATTATAGCCTTCCGCAGAGCCAGACTTGCGACCGGCGACGCCATTGAGATTCGGTCCGACGGCGTTCTTGGCGGTTTCGCCAACCTGATGGCAGGCCTTGCACTTGGCGAAGACCGTGGCGCCTGCGGCGGCGTCGCCAGCGAGCGCGTTGCCGGCGGAAGCGGCGAGAGCGACGCTCGCAACGAACGTCAGCAGGGAAATAGACTTCATCCTTGTTCCTTTCCTCATTTGTCGGCGCTTGCGTATGGCGACCGTTTATTGTCCAGCCCGAGCAGATCGTTCCGGAAAATCGTTTATCGGCCGGAAATTAAACGAACCCGACCAAAGAAACAATACGCCGCGTCAGGAGAGACATTAACCCGGAAAGCTTGAACAGAGCATGAACTTTTCGTTTAGGTGACCCGTCGGAGGGTTAAATTTACGCGCGATCCCACCTTCAACAGCGGCAAGGGCAACGGCGCGATCAGTGCGGGGAAAATCTTGTCGACGCCATGAAAACGCAGTCGCGCCGGTCCAGACATAATCAGCGCGTCTCCAGCCGAGAGGATCAGCGAGACAGTCGGATCGACGCGTCTGAGGCCGCCGATCCGAAACCGACAGTCGGCGCCGAGAGAAACAGACAGGATCGGTGCATCGAAGTCTTTTTCGTCGCGATCCTGATGCAGTCCCATGCGGGCTTTGTCGTCGTAGACATTGATCAAACAGGCTTCCGGCGGCTTGGGATAGCCGGTCAACAGGTCCCAGGCCTCGAGTAAAACGTCGGGAATAGACGGCCATGGGTTATCCGTTTGCGGGTGGCGCGGCTCATAGCGATAGCCCTGTTCCCGATCGCTCATCCAGCCCAACGACCCGCAGTTAGTCATTTTCACCGACATGGGAACGCCGGTGCGCGGCATGCGCGGAACGAAGAGCGGCGCGGCGGCGATCGCCGCTGCGATATCGGCCGCCAGTCTCGTTTGGGCGTCGACGTCAAAAAAACCCGGAACGTGACGAACGCCCGGTAGCGGCTCGACGAACCTTGTCACTGTCGCTCCCCGGGACTGACGCCTCTCGCGCCGACGCTATATGGCATTGGAACCATGATGTCTCGCTAAGACGGGGCACGGGCATCGACAAGAGTTATGATAATTGCGATTCGCGTCGGACGTCTCACAGACGTCGACGCATAATTCCGGAACCAGATGTGATGGCGGACTCTGACAATCTCCTCGATAGCGTCGTATCAAGCTACGCCAACGCCCGAGGCTTTCTCTCGCGCGCCAACACCCTCTTCACCGCCGTCACCTTTAAAATCGCCCGCGGCAAGCCTGAGGACTCCATCGCCGATCTCGACAGGAAATTCCGTCTGGATGCGAGTCAGCAACAGTCCTTGTTCACTCTTGCCGCAACCAAAGGCGGCCCGTCGTTTATCGACGAAAAAGTCCAGGACATGAATCGGGCGGCCTTCCATCGTTCCGCCTTCATGCTCAACGCATTCGCCCAATTGTTTTTTGTCGACCTGCCCGCTCAGATTGGCTTATCTTTTTTCTATCTCAAGCTTGCGCTTGTGGTCGCTAATGCGCTGTTGGCCCTCTACGCGCATGTCTCGCTAACCTGGACGCTCGAGGATCTCATCGCCGGCCCGGATGCCCTACCGCCGAAGCGGCGTTTCTTCGGGCTGGCTGTCAACCCGCGCTACAACAAGGCGGTGAAAAACCGGTCGCGGCCCTACGCGCGCGAAGCCTGGAAGGAAAAATCGTTGTTCCGGCCGGCTTATTTTATCAATGCCGCGACGATCTTTTTCGGCACGCAATTCATTGTGCCGCTGGAGCGGCTCATCTTTCCCCTCGGCATGTTGTTCGGCAAGATTATCGGACTGATTGCGACAGCGATCGCAGCCTTTGACATCTGGCGCGGGGTCAAGGCCGGCGATGATGCGCGCATCGCCCGCGAAAGAGAGGTCAGCGTCTATCGCGATCTCAATATTTAACCAGCTTCAATCACAGTTTTCGTCGCCACGGTCGAATCCGCATTGAGCTGATAAATGATAGGCACGCCCGTGGCGATCTCCAGCGTCGACACCGTTTCGGGCGTGAGTTGATCAAGAACCATCGCCAAAGCGCGCAACGAATTGCCGTGAGCGGCGACAAGCACGCGCTCGCCGCGTATCACCGGCGGCAGAATGCGCTGGCAATAAAACGGCAACACTCGCGCCACCGTGTCCTTCAGGCTCTCGCCGCCCGGCGGCGGCACGTCATAGGAGCGTCGCCACAGGCGCACCTGCTCCTCGCCCCATTTATCTCGGGCTTCGTCCTTGTTGAGACCCGAGAGATCGCCGTAGTGGCGCTCGTTCAGCGCGCGGTCGCGCACCGTCGGCACGGCGGATTGGCCAAGCTCCTCGAATATGAGCGACATAGTATGTTGCGCGCGCAGCAAAGCCGAGGTGAACCCGACGCTGAATAGTATGTCTCGTTTACGCAATTCGCGCCCCGCCCGGCGCGCCTCCTCGACGCCCTGTTGCGTGAGATCGGGATTCTTCCATCCCGTGAACAGGTTTTTGGCGTTCCATTCGCTTTGTCCGTGTCGGACAAGGACGAGCGTGCGACTGATGTTCATGCGCGCCTCTGGAAACTCATGCGACTGAAAGACCGAGAACATCCGCCATGGAGTAGAGGCCCGGCGGTTTGCCGCGCGTCCATAGCGCCGCCGCCAGCGCGCCGCGCGCAAATACGCCCCGATCTTCGGCGCGATGGGCGAGTTCGATCCGTTCGCCGGCGCCAGCGAAAATCACCGTATGATCCCCGATGACTGTGCCGCCCCGAAGGCTGGCGAAACCTATTTCGCCGGTTGCGCGCGCGCCGGTGACGCCGTCGCGTCCGCGCGCGCTGTGTGCGGCGAGATCGACTCCGCGTCCACGCGCAACCGCTTCGCCGAGCAGCAAAGCGGTGCCAGAGGGCGCATCGACCTTCAATCGGTGATGCATTTCGACGATTTCTGCGTCCCACGCCGGCCCCAGCGCCTTGGCCGCGCGCTCGACCAGAACGGCGAGCAAATTCACACCGAGGCTCATATTGCCGGAGCGTACAATCACTGTATCGCGCGCCGCCTGTGCGATGACGTCGAGATCGTCGTCGGTGAAGCCGGTTGTGCCGATGATATGCGCGACCTTCGCCTGCGCCGCCGCGCGCGCCATGGCGACCGTGGCCTCGGGACGGGAGAAATCGACGACGACATCAGCATTCGCCAGCGCAGCGGCGACATCGCAGGTCACCGGCACGCCATTGGGTCCCTGCCCGAAAGCGGCGCCGCTATCGGCGCCCAGCGTTGGCGAGCCCTCGGCCTCCAGCGCCGCAACCAGCCTGACGCCGAGCGTGTCGGGGACAACCTGGATCAACATGCGGCCCATGCGGCCCGCAACGCCCAGGAGCGCCAGACGCAAATCGCTCATGATCGAAAACCTCGCAGGGTGGTTTTGGCGGGAACGCCAAACGGCGTCGACTTCCTATACAGCCGGAATAGCAGGATGAGAAGCGACGCAGAACCCGGAAAATGCGAGGAATTCCTGCCCGATTGGGTAGTTATTTTGTAGCTGGCCGAAACGTCTTCACCAGCGCCGGATCGGTGTCGATCCACGCCGCGCCGATCAGGTCGAGGCAATAGGGCGTCGCCGGCATCACGGCATTGAGGCACAGTTCGATCGCGGCAGGCTTGCCCGGCAGATTAATCGCCAGACATTTGCCGCGATGCGCCGCCAGCTGACGCGACAGGATCGCTGTGGGAGTTTGCGAGAGCGAGACCTGCCGCATCAATTCACCGAAACCGGGCAGTTCGCGCGGACAGGCGGCCAGCGTCGCCTCGGGGGTCAGATCGCGCGGGCTCGGCCCGGTGCCGCCAGTGGTCACGACAAGATCGCAGCCAGCATTATCGGCGAGGTCGATCAGCGTGTCGCGAACGCTCTCAAAGCCGTCCGGGATCACCCGCCGCTCGATGCGATAGGGGGTGACGAGAACGCGGGCGAAATAGGCCTCGATCGCGGGGCCGCCCTTGTCTTCATAGACGCCGGCGCTGGCGCGATCAGAAACGGTGACAACCCCGATGACGGCGTTTCTTCTGGCGTCTGTCATAAAAAATCCTCCGCAGCGCTTTTTGGCGCCTCGGAACAAGTTTGTCGACAAGGAGAATATTGCCGTGAAAACTGCCCAGGAGAAACGCCCGGCCTGACGGCCGGGCGAAGCTCCCTGGGCGTTCGGGAGGTGTCCGGCGTCAGCCGAACGAACATCCCAAAGAGACGGAAGCGGACCAACGTTGGTCGTTAGCGCGCATCCCCGCTACGGCGGATTGCCAAAAGGCGAAAATGGCAGGTCGCCGCGCCGACCGCGCGTTAATCACACACTATAAAGTGTGAGCAGAACGAGTCGATCAGCTTCGCACTCATAGGGTGTGCAGGCTGGCCCCTCGCAGACACCCGTATTTTCGCCAATTAGCAGTGGATTTCGCCAGCGACCACGATTTGTCGCCCATGCTGGGCTTTGCGTTTCGAGGGCTTACTCCCGAACGTAAATTTCGGCGCCCTTGCGCATAAACTCCGCGCTTTTTTCCGCCATACCCTTGTCGCGTTCGGCGAGAGCGGCGGCCTCCTCGCGTAAATCGCGGGTGATTTGCATGGAGCAGAATTTCGGACCGCACATCGAGCAGAAATGCGCGACCTTGTGCGCTTCCTTCGGCATGGTCTCGTCGTGATACAGACGCGCCGTATCTGGATCGAGGCCGATCTCGAACTGATCGTTCCAGCGGAAATCGAAACGCGCGCGGCTCATCGCGTCATCGCGTTCGCGCGCCGCCGGATGGCCCTTGGCGAGATCGGCGGCGTGGGCGGCGATGCGATAGGTGATGACGCCGGTTTTCACATCATCGCGATCCGGCAGGCCGAGATGCTCCTTGGGAGTCACGTAACAAAGCATCGCCGTCCCAAACCAGCCGATCATCGCCGCCCCGATGCCGGAGGTGATGTGATCGTAGCCCGGCGCGATATCGGTGACGAGCGGCCCGAGCGTGTAAAAAGGCGCCTCGCCGCAGACCTTGAGCTGTTTGTCCATATTGGCCTTGATTTTATGCATCGGCACATGACCGGGGCCTTCGATCATCACCTGACAGCCCTTGTCCCAGGCGATTTTCGTCAATTCGCCGAGCGTTTCGAGTTCAGCGAATTGGGCGGCGTCATTGGCGTCGGCGTTGGAGCCCGGACGCAATCCATCGCCGAGCGAAAACGACACATCGTAACGCCGCATGATGTCGCAGATTTCGTCGAAGCGCTCGTAAAGGAAACTCTCCTTATGTTTGGAGAGACACCAGCGCGCCATAATCGAACCGCCGCGCGAAACGATGCCGGTCACGCGATTGGCGGTCAGCGGCACATAGGCAAGCCGCACCCCGGCATGGATGGTGAAATAATCGACCCCCTGCTCCGCCTGCTCGATCAGCGTGTCCTTGAACACCTCCCAATCGAGTTTGAGCGCATCGCCGCCGACTTTCTCCAGCGCCTGATAGATTGGCACGGTGCCGATCGGCACCGGGGCGTTGCGGATGATCCAATCGCGAATATTGTGGATGTTGCGGCCGGTGGAGAGATCCATAACCGTATCGGCGCCCCAGCGGATCGACCACACCATTTTCTCGACCTCCTCCGCCACCGACGAGGTGATGGCGGAATTGCCGATATTGGCGTTCACCTTGACGAGAAAATTGCGGCCGATGATCACCGGCTCCAGTTCCGGGTGATTGACATTGGCCGGAATGATCGCGCGTCCACGCGCGATTTCGTCGCGCACAAATTCCGGCGTTACGAATTCGGGGATGTCGGCGCCAAAGCTTTCGCCGTCGGCAAGACGCGCTTTTGCGGCGTCGAACGCGCGGTCGCGGCACAAATTTTCGCGATGCGCGACATAGATCATTTCTTCGGTGATAATTCCGGCGCGGGCGAATTCGAGTTGCGTGACCGGCGCGGCGCCGGCGGCGCGATAGAGCTGACGCTGCGCCGGACAGGGCGGCGCGAGCCGTTCGCCCTCGGCGAAGCCATTGTCCTCAGGCTTCACTGACCGGCCCTGATAGGTCTCCACCCCGACGCGCGTCTCAAGCCATGGACGAGCGGACGGCAGGCCCTGCGAGAGATCCGCCGTGAAGGCCTCGCAGCTATAGGGGCCGGATTGATCGTAAAGCCGAAGCGGCGGCTCATTGGCTGACGGATCGAGCGCAATCTCACGATAGGGCACGCGAATGTCGGAGCGTCCCACCGGCGCGGAATAGCGTTTTTGGGAGCGCCCGACCGGACCACAGGTAACGCTGGCGGGCGTGCGTTTGTCGTGGACATTCATGGATGCGCTCCTTCAATCGCGCCTCGTCAAGGAAGGCGGACAAGCGGGTTGCAGGGAGAACGGAATCCGTCTGACGGGCGCATCGGCCCGGTAGACTGGCATTCCCTCCGCCGGCATGACCCGGATCAGGTTCGACGGGTGCTTCTCAGCCGCACAGGCGGCGCCCCTCGCCATTAAGGGCAATCTAGCGTGTTAGGGCGACCCCTCGCAAGGCGCCGGGTTTCCCGACGACGGTCCTCTCACCGGACGCTTCGCGCTGCGCTCTCCCGCCGGGAGAGGGGAAGAACGCCCGGCCTCGCCGCTCGTTCCCTTCTCCCCTTACGGGAGAAGGCGGTTCGCCGCAGGCGAACCGGATGAGGGGGGCAAATTGCCGTGAGACACATCTTAACCTTTGAAAATTTCCTGACGGTGAAACGCAAGAAATTTGGGATGCGGACGCAAATCCTGACGCTCGGGCAGGATCAACCTCGGTCGCCCGGCGATTAACCTCTCCACAGTGTCCGGTACACGATCCTTCGCCAAGAGAATGGAATAGTCTTCATCAATGGAGATCAATCCACGGTCGAACATCCAATGAATAGTTCCGGATAAAGCGACGCCATTGCGAACGCTATCGGGACCGCGAAGAGCCACCGGTTTAATATGCGCCGCCTGCACTTCTGACCGGCCGCCGCCATTGATGATTTTGAGGCCAGTTATTGCGCAAGTGTCATGATAGGCGCCCTTAACGGCCGAAGAGAAGGCTTTGTCGCGGAAAGGCCTTGAGACGAGCTGCTCGACAATTTTTCGGTCCTGTTCGAATGGTTCGTAGACCTCGTAGGGTTTTTGCGCTTCGTCAAATCCTTTGCCGGGGGAGATCGGTTGCTCCGGCGGATCAGGATCAGGACGGAGGCGCTCCTGAAGGCCAAGCACATGCGCAAATCCCGCCTGCCAGATCGCATCATACTCGTCATCGGTTATGATGCGGACAGCCCTGCCAAAGGCTCCTTTGTTTGTTGATCCATCCTCTTTTTTAAGCGAAGTCTCGTAATATTGTGTCCCCTCTTTGAACGGAACAGGCGTAACGAAAGGGAGATATTGTTCGACTTCGGCATAGAAATGATCGGGCAATGAAAAGTCATCATAAATTCTAGCGACCCGTGCCGTTGCGAAATAGACTTGGCGTCCGCCGCTGCTGGACACATCGCCCGTCGACCTTCGGGGTTCATAGTAGACGATCCAATCCCCTACGGCTTGTCTCACCTGATTAAGATACGATTTTGGAAAATGATAACGAACCTCAGGGAGGTCATCGTAAACAGGCAATACCTTAGTCGTGAAAATAGCCTTCATGACTTCTTAGGTCTTCAACCCTATCGCTGTGATCTCGGAATCTACAAAGCCGCTAGTGATTGACACTCTAAATATACATTTATCATGTAGATTTACCACTATAAAAAGATATATGGTAGACTATGCCAGCTTGGGTGCAATGGCGTTCCAAGCAACTAACAATGCCTTTACTCGCTTTTATAGATGCCTGAGAATAACTCTTAGTCTTCAGTAGGGAATCTCATAGCAAGGAGATTTTTAGAAAACAATCGATCATCATGAGGTGTATTCCCAGATCGAGAAGCACATGAGCTGGTTTGGCGCATTCGCACTCCCAACCAGAATCAAATGGAAACAAATGTGATGATTAATGAACGCGACGTATGGGCAACTGAGCTGAAATCGACATCTTAAAATGTGAGATCAAGGAACGACTAAAATATCTCTACTCTTTGATCCAAAGTTAAGCGTCATGGCTCTGATCCGACAATCTATTTAGTTATGAGAAGATTGGATTGACGATGCGACGCGGGCTTCTTTCCGATCTTTTCACTGGTGTGGTGTCGAAAAGATTGACGCTCGTGGAAACGGTGACGCCGAGGTCAAATCAACATGAATTTCAGGGAATGCGTCCGTTCCGCGATTTATTTGGCGACGAAGATCAGCGCCAAATCCCTACCCGCTTTGTTCTGTTGTCCGAGGAACAGGAGGGCGTATCTGTCGACGGCTTCGTCTCGTGGAGCAATGTTCGCAAGGACAAGCCGCACGCCACGGAATATCACCTTTATTACTGCGTGAATGCGGTGACCGAGGCCATGCGGCAGGGAGACGTCATGTTTCTCGCACGACGACCGGATAGCCGGATTCTTGTTGTCATTGTTCCTCGGGAAAGTACGTTGGACTCCCAGCTTCGATGGTTGTTTGGACTGAACGAAGAGCCGGGAGATCAGGCACAGTTCAGGGAAGTTTCGCGCGATCATGAGCCCAAACTCGATTTTGCAGCGCGCTATATTCTCGATGAACTCGGGATAGAAGTTGAGGAGCAGGAGGCTGCGCTGCTCGACAGTATTCTCGAACCGCTTGGCGGCAAATTCCCCTCGGCTTCGGTATTTTCCGCCCTCGCCCGTTCTTCCCTTCCCGATGTCGATACAGGCGAAAGCGCTGACGCCGCGCTCATGATCTGGCTCGAACGGGAGGAGGCGCTGTTCAAGCGGCTGGAGCGACTTCAGATTTCCGAGAGATTGCGGATCGGCTTCGGCGATAAAGACAAAATCGATGTTGAGGGTTTTCTTGCCTACTCTCTGACAATCCAGAACCGGCGCAAAAGCAGGGCCGGATTTTCGCTCGAAAATCATCTGGAATGGATTTTCAGGCAAAAGAAACTGCGCTTCGACCGCGGAGCGGTCACCGAGGGAAAATCGAAGCCGGATTTCCTCTTTCCCGGCAGAGTGGAATATTACGACAAAGCTTTCCCCAGCCGGCAACTCACCATGTTGGGGAGCAAAAGTACGCTTAAGGATCGCTGGCGACAGGTTCTGGCGGAAGCCGACAGAATCGAAAACAAACATCTGCTGACGCTGGAACCGGCCATTTCGGAACCCCAAACGAACGAAATGCGCGTCAAAAAACTGCAACTTGTCATGCCAAAAAGCCTGCATGCGACATTCCGGCCGGCGCAGCAGGCGTGGTTGATGATCCTTGATGAGTTCATCGACCTCGTCGCGGAGCGTCAGCACGCGGCTTTCCCACCTTGATGACAGAACGGCGCATGTCCGGATCGAATATCTCTGGCCTCACCATGGCAGAAGCCGCGCGCCGACTGGCGATCCACGGCCCCAATGCGCCGCCGCAGCCGTCGCCGGTCAGCATCCGGGCCATCGCGCTGCGCACGCTAAAGGAACCCATGTTCTTTCTGTTGATGCTGGCGGCGGTTCTGTATCTGGCGCTGGGCGATCTCGGCGAGGGCTTGTTTATGGTCGCGGGCGCCGGCATGTCGATCTCGCTCGTCGTGTTTCAGGAAGTGCGCAGCGCCCGCGCGCTGGAGGCGCTGAACCGACTGGCCGAACCGATGGCGGTCTGCGTGCGCGATGGCGAACGCCGTCGCATTCCGGCGCGCGATCTTGTCCCTGGCGACGTGATCCTTGTCGGCGAAGGCGAGCGTCCACCAGCCGACGCCACGCTGATCTCCGGCGACGCGCTGGTGATCGACGAGTCGATCCTGACCGGCGAGTCCGCGCCAGTGACCAAGACGCTCGCCATGCCCGGCGAGACGCTCGAGTTTCCGGCGCCGGGCGGCGATTTCACCCCCTTTATCTATGCCGGCACAATGATAACGCGCGGCGCCGGCGTCGCCGAAGTGGCGCGAACTGGGGCGCGGACCGCCGTCGGCGCGCTCGGCGCAGCGCTAGCCGTGATCGATCCGGAACCAAGCCCCTTGCAGCGACGCACCGGCGCGCTGGTGGTGCGGCTTGGCGTATTCGCCCTGTTTTTCTGCGTCATCGTGGTTGTCGCCTATGGGCTCGTGCATGGCGACTGGTTCGAAGGCGCCTTTGCCGGCATCACCCTTGCAATCGGTCTCTTGCCGGAAGAATTTCCGATGGTGCTGGCGATTTTCCTGGCGCTGGGCGCCTTTCGTCTGGCGCACCGGAATGTGCTGGTGCGCCGCGCCTCGGTCACAGAGACCCTGGGCGCGACCTCAATGCTGTGCGTCGACAAAACCGGCACGTTGACGCTGAACAAGATGCAAGTGGCGGCGCTTTCCACCGGCGCGCAGATCGAGCCTGTGCCGACGGCGCCGACCGCCGCCCAGCATCGTTTGATCTTAGCGGCGCTGCGGGCTTCGTCGCCAAACCCGGTTGATCCGATGGACGGCGCCGTTCATGCGCTGGCGCAAGCGCTGGAGGTTCAGACATCGGGCGTTGTGATCGAAAGTTTTCCGATCACGCCAGAGCGCCTGGCCTTCATCCAGTCCTGGCGGCTCGACGCGGGCGTCATGAAATCGGCGAAGGGCGCTCCGGAGACGATCTTTCGGCTGGCGAACGTCACAGGGGACGAAGAAGCGCATTACGCGCGCCTTGTCGAGGAAATGGCGCATCGGGGGCTACGCATTCTCGCAGTAGCGGAGACGACGCCCTCGGACGCGCCGACGCTCGAGGATGCGCCGTTTCAATTTCTGGGTCTGCTGGCTTTCGAGGATCCCATCCGCCCAGATGTGCCGCAAGCCGTCGCCGCCGCCCGGCGCGCTGGCGTTATGGTTGCGATGATCACCGGCGATTATCCAGCCACCGCGCGCGCCATTGCCGACGCTGCCGGAATCGAGGCTTCGGCCGGCGTGATGACCGGCGAGGAGATCGTTGCGACGCCGTCAGACGTCCTGCCGCAGAAGATCAGGAATATTCGCGTTTTCGCCCGCGTCACGCCAACCAGCAAACTGGCGCTTGTCGAGGCGCTCAAGCAGGATGGACATGTCGTCGCCATGACTGGAGACGGCGTCAACGATGGACCGGCGCTGGCCGCCGCCCATATCGGGATCGCCATGGGCTTGCGCGGCTCAGATGTCGCGCGCGAGGCGGCGTCCATCGTTTTACTCGATGATCGTTTCGCGTCGATCGTCGGCGGCGTCGAACTCGGACGGCGAATCTCCGCCAATCTGCGCAAGGCTCTGACCTATATCACCGCCATTCATATCCCCATCGCCGGACTGGCTTTGGCTCCGATTCTGCTCGGTCTGCCGCCATTATTGTTGCCGGCCCATGTGGTGCTGATGGAACTGGTGATCGACCCCACCTGTTCGCTGGCCTTCGAGTCGGAGCCCGGCGAGGCGGACGCCATGCTCAAGCCGCCGCGCGCACGGGATGAACCCTTGTTTGGCGCGCGCGATCTGACGCTGGGCTTTTTTCAGGGGCTCTCAGTTTTTCTGGCGGTAATGGCGGTGTATTTGATCGACACCGCCTTCGGTTTTCCAGAGCCGGAAGCGCGCGGCCTCGCTTTCGCGACTTTGATTATTGGCAATCTCACGCTCGCGCTGTCGGACGCGCTGCCGAAGGGCGTATCCCCCTTCGCGCGGCAGAACCGCGTATTCTGGGCAATCGCCTTCATCGCTCTGACGACGCTCTTTGCCGGCCTTTATCTGCCGCCGCTGGCTCGGTTGCTACATTTCGAGGGACCGGAACTACACAAGCTGCCACCCGCCGCTTTTCTCGCTATCTGCGCCGGCGGATGGTATGGGCTTTGGCGGCGTCTGATCGATGTCTGACGCCGCAACAAAACCTTAGCCCATGACGATTGCCGGCGCGGCGCGTTGCTTTTGCGTTTCCAGCAGGGTTTTCACCTTGGCGGCGAGATTGAGATAAACTCCCGCTTGCGGACTGTTCGGCTCAACGCCGACGACAGGTTGGCCCGAGTCGGAGGTTTCGCGGATTTTCATGTCCAGCGGCGCCTCGCCTAAAAATGGCACGCCCATTTGCGCGGCGTCGTGACGCGCGCCGCCATGCGCGAAAATCTCCGACCGCCCCCCACAATGCGGACAGAGGAAGTAGCTCATGTTCTCGATAATCCCGAGCACGGGCGTCTCGACCTTCTGGAACATAGCGACCGCGCGTCGCGCATCGATCAGGGCCAAATCCTGCGGCGTTGAGACGATCACAGCGCCGGCCAGCGGCGCCTGCTGCGCCATGGTGAGCTGCACGTCGCCAGTGCCTGGCGGCATGTCGACGACCAGCGCGTCGAGTTCGCCCCAGGCCACCTCGCCAAGCATCTGCATGAGCGCCTGCGCGACCATCGGTCCGCGCCAGACCATCGGCACATTCTCATCGACCAGAAAGCCCATCGACATCACCTTGATGCCATAAGCCTCCAATGGAATGAGCTTTCCGTCCTCGACTTTGGGCTTGTCCTTCAGGCCAAACAGACGCGGCGCCGAAGGTCCGTAAATATCCGCGTCGAGGAGGCCGACACGCCAATTCTGGGCGGCCAGACCAAGCGCGAGATTGGCCGCAGTCGTCGATTTGCCAACGCCGCCCTTGCCGGAGGCGACGGCGATCACAAAACGGATTTTCTCCAACGCCGGGATCATACCTTTGCGTGGCGGCTGCCGGGCCGCCGTCGACGGTCCATGATCATGGTCATGATGATGGTGATGATGATGGTCTTGGCGAGGGCGATCTTGCCCTGCCCCTTCCCCCGGCGCAGCACGGCGCTCGGCGGTGAGGGTGACAACGGCGGCCTCGATTCCAGACAGCGCCCGGATCGCTTTTTCGGCGTTCACGCGTGCGGCCTCCCACCCTTCCGGTTTCGCCGGATCGCCCGCGAGGGAGACATAGGCCTTGGCGCCGGACAACATAACGCCGCTGACCTTGCCGGCGAGCGAAACGCCTCCCGGTCCATAGAGGTTTTCAAGCGCTTTCAGAATGTCCGCCTCATTCGCCATGAATGGTTCCCCGCCGGTTTAGATTAATTCCAAAATCATCATATGAGGCGGATTGAGGCGGGCGTCTACTGGGCGGTCAAGACAAATACTCGCACGCGTTCTCCGCTTCGGACCACTGGCGGGGCATAGAAACCAAATAGGCTGCAGGCGTAATGAAGTTCCTTACAGGACGGGTTTTGAACTTCAGAACTTGGCGTTCATAGTCAAAAAGACCGCTCGCGGCGAACCGGGCGTGATGTTGTTGTTGTTATGCGCCGAAACGAAATAATTTGCGTTAAGAAGATTTTCAACGTTGATCTGGCCGGACAGACTGTCGCTGATCTTGAAATAGGCTGCGCCATCGACACGCACATAGCCGGGGACAATCACAGCGTTATCGAGCGCCGCATATTGCTGGGTATTGTAAATGACTCCCGCTCCCATGCCGAAGGTGTCTTTTTTCTGTCCGAGCAAGTTGGAAAAATCGTATTTGTTCCAGGCGTTGAACATATTAAAAGGCACCAGCGGCACGATACGGCCTGCCTCAGACAAGACAAAAGGCGCCGGTTTACCGATCGCGGCTGACTCATATATCGCTGCCGTCAACTTGTTGGAGCTGGTCACATACGGGCGTTGGTTGCTATAACCAATCGAAGCTTCCCAATCATCGGTCACCTTGCCCGTTAGTGACAACTCGCCGCCATTAGTGTCGGAATTTACAAGAGTTGAAAAGAACGTGCCGTCATTGACGATCTGATTTGTGCGTTTGAGATTATAGATGGCGCCCGTCAATAGTAGCGCGGGATTGATCTCGTATTTAAATCCGCCCTCGATATTCATAAAACCCTGAGGATCGAGACCCCTGGTTGTGAGAGTCAAATTGGTGAACTGGTCGGCTCCGGCGCCGCCAGGCAGAAAAGAACGCGAATATGCTGCGTAAAACGATAGTTTATCGATAGGCTTGAGAACCACCCCGAGACGCGGCGAGACGCGGTTCGTCGCATTGATGATTTCCTGACCCCAGAAATTGTTCCAGCTTGTAGCCAGCAAGCCTGAGCTTGCGCTGACCGCTCCAATGTTATTGACGTATTTTAGATTGAAACTGTCAAAACGCACACCGGCGAGTACATCGACATATTTGGTGATCTTGATCTGATCCATTGCATATCCCGCGACAAGATCAAGATTGGTGTGGCGTCGGAAGTTCGGTTGATCGTAATAGGTCGGGTTCCAGATCGTGGGTTGATAAAAGAAAGCGTTGACTCTCGCTGCTGCGCCAAACGTCGGATTGTTAAAACGCCCTTCATTTCTGTTGCCCGTCGATTTCTGATTGCCCAGCTCCCAACCCGCCAGCAGGCTATGCTCCACATCCGGGAACATGTTAAACTTGTAGGTAAAGTCCATCTGGTTGAACCAGTTCTGACGCGGCGTATAATTGTTATAGCCAACGATCGGGACGCAAGGAGCGATTGCTCCTGTAGCGAAAGGCGTATTGCCGGCCGGGGCCGGACAGGTTCCGTTGGCGCTGTTGGCGAAACCGAGATAGGGTTGCGAACCCGTATTGAAATTCACGGGACCGCCGGCGTAGGCATTCTGATAATATTTATCGTAATTTGCGTAGACGCTCTGGTTTTTGACGTTCACGCCATTATCGAAGGTATGATCGACAAATATCACGCCACGATCGACATTGATCGACGAATGACTGGCGTCCGGGTTGCCGAAATAGGTCCAATTATTTGTCGGCGCAGGATAGCCCGGAAACAGAAAGCCGCCGCCAGCTGAAAGGAATGAGCGATAGGCGACTGAACCATTGCTTCTATTTGGGAGAGTATCCAGAAAATTGACAGATGGAATACCTCGGTCGAGAACGCGCCTGTCACGGAAATGCTCATATTGGGCTGATACATATGTTTTGTCTGATGGTTTCCACGTTACCGTCGGATTGAGTCCCCAGCGTTCAAGACTGAAGAAATTCCGATAACTGTAGGACTGTTCGTAAAGTCCATTAAAGCGATAGGCGATTTGATCGTTAAGCTTGTCGCCAACATCCAGGGTCACACGCTTGCGGCCAAAACTTCCCGTGCTGAACTCAAGATTTCTTGTTCTGACGCCGTCCGCCTTTTTAGTGACCCGGTTGACGACGCCGCCGGCGCCGCCGCGGCCGAAAGTGACGGCGCTGGGACCTTTGAGTACTTCGACAGACTGAATATTATAGAGATCACGGAAATATTCAGCGTCGTCTCTGACGTTATCAAGATAGAAATCAGAAGAGGTGTTTTGGCCCCGTATCGTCACCTGATCGCGTTGTCCCTCTCCTTGCGCGACGTTAACGCCGGGAACGTAGGCAAGGGCCTGACCGAGACTTAGGCTGTTTCTGTCCTGTAACTGCTGCTGGGTGAGAATGGTCACCGATTGAGGCAAATCAATCAGCTTGGTGTCCATCTTCAGAGCCGTGGACGTTCCTTCAGCAAAATACCCGTTAACCCCAATCGGTCCGCGCACGATCTGTTGGCCGGCCGGAACGAAACTGTTGGTTGTTGTGGAGCCCCCCCCGTCAGGGATTGCGGGAGATCTGGCCGCTGTCCGCTCAACTGGCGCGGGCCTTGACCGCACAGGGGCTGAGGTCGCATGAGCGACTCGTTTTGCGTTCGAGGGAGCCATTCTCCGCGCCTGACCGACATTAATCGTCGGCAAGCTCATTTGCGCCGATGCTTCGCTTGCGCCCAAAGCCATAATAATCGCCATGGTTGATACTTTGGTCAGGCGGATAAGGGACATCCATCGCTCCGGAAGTCAAAGGCAGTCTAGTTTCTCCCAAACATTTGCCCAGACAGGAACATCGAATTCAAATGAAGCAATTCCAAAAAAGGCGTTGCTTGTAGCGACTGTGACAAAAAAATCACACTCAGTTCGGAATGATTATCAAGTAATGGACATCCCAGAAAAGCTGGGGCCTTATGTGATCCCAAATCCCCTTTCAGCGTTATCCGAAGTAAAGCCAGATTGTCGACAATGAACCGCGCTTCATCAGAAACATATTCAGTCAATAATTCTCACGGTCATCAAGGGAACATGCCTAAACACATGCCAGATCAACTCTCCCAATTACTCTATGCCGCCCGCTGGTTAGGCATGTTACTTGTATTGGGTGTCCATGCGACAGCTACATTCATGAACTTCAACGAATTGAAGCCAAAAGACGCCTCGCTTTTTACTAGCCTATGGCGATTTATTGTGAGCTATCCATATGGGCGACAGGCTGTGATTGGTTTTTTCGTCATGTCCGGATTCCTTGTCGGGGGGCAGGTTCTGACCCGGCTTAACAGCGAAAAGCCGTTCCTGCGAGACTATCTCATTCATCGCGTCGTTCGCATCTATATGGTTGTCATACCGGCTGTATTTCTGACATTTCTCTTCGACACCATCGGGCGGTCGATATTTCCGGTCAATTACGGGGCGTATCCAGTCTTCGAGGGTCACTACGACTCGCGTTATATTCTGACCAATTTGCTTAATCTGCAAGGCGTTATTGCGACGCACTACGGAAGCAATGGAGCGTTATGGTCTGTGGGATATGAATTTTGGTATTATATCGCATTTCCATTGCTTCTGGCTCCTCTGATTGTCTCCCTGGATAAAAATCGAGCGCGCATTTATGCTGCGCTGGCCGTGTTTTTTTGCATCGCGATTACTCTGCGCCAGATATGGTTTCCCTTTGGTTTTATGCTGTGGTCGCTTGGTGCAGTAATATCCTTGCCAGGGAAACCCCTCATCTCATCGAAGAGACTCGCGTTCGTTCAGTTTTTGCTGATCGGCCTGTTTCTTGGCGCAGTTATCAATACGGAGGTAGTCTACGCCCGTCCATGGATGCAATACGTTTCCGATGCTGTCTCGGCTATCGCCTTCGCCAATCTTATCCTGACGATGCGTTTTTCAGATGGGATCGGCTGGCCAATTCTTGACTGGAACGGACATAAAACGCTCGCCGATTTCTCATTTACGCTCTATGCGATACACAATCCAACCCTGATGCTGTTACGCGCAACGACGACAGCTGTGCTGGGGCCAGCATGGATTACTGCGGCCGCTTCCGCTGCACAATGGACGGCGCTTGCTACGTCAATGGCTCTGACTATTTTTTTTGCCTACACGCTGTCACGCGTCACCGAAGGCAAGGTTGGCGAGGGGCGACGCTTGGTAAAATCGGCGCTGTTGCGTTTCTGGCCGGACCCTGCCGCCAGCGTTTCGGTCTCCCGGAGATGAGAGCGCCATCGCTCAGGCGAACATCGCCGCCGGATGTTCGATCATACGCTTAAATTCGGCCAGCAACTGCGCTCCAAGCGCGCCATCAATGGCGCGGTGATCACACGACAAAGTAACGTTCATCATTGTCGCCACAACCGGCGCGCCATCGCGGACAATCATGCGCGGCTCCCCCTGACCAACCGCGAGAATGGTCGATTGGGGTGGATTGATTACAGCGGAGAAGCTTTTCACGCCATACATGCCCAGATTGGAGACGGCGCTGACGCCTCCCTCATATTCCTGCGGCTTGAGCTTGCGCGCCCGTGCGCGTTCCACCAGCTCCCTGACCTCCTCCGCGATTTCTCTTAAGGTTTTGGCTTGAGCATTACGAACGATTGGAGTCACCAGTCCGCCGGGGATGGCGACGGCCACGCCTATATCAGAGGATTTGTGCCTGAACATCGCGTCCGGGGTAAAGGTGACATTGGCGTCTGGCACGGACTGAAGCGCCAGCGCCAAAGCCTTGATGATGAAATCATTGACCGATGTTTTCCATTGCGGCGCATTATTGGCGCCCTTGGGCGCTGCGCTGTTGAAATCTTCTCGCAACCTTAAAAGGGCGTCGATCTCGCATTCCGCATCAAGATAGAAGTGTGGAATCGTCTGGATGGACTCGGTCAGGCGCCGGGCGATCGTCTTGCGCATCGTATCATGCGGAATTTCTTCGTAGCTATCAAGCGCGTAGAATTTTCGCGTGGTCTCCGTTGCAGCCGGAGTCGCGAGCCGGGCGTCGATGGCGCTTGTTGGACGGCGCGCATGACCGGCGACAAGCGCCTGTTTGACGTCGCGCTCGACGATGCGTCCATGAGGCCCCGACCCGGCGAGACTTGCAAGGTCCAGTCCGCTCTCCCGCGCCAGACGACGCGCCAGCGGCGAGGCGAATACGCGCGAGGCATTGCGATCAAGTGACTGTTGCGCCATCGTCATGACCTGTAGAGCACGCCTTTGGCCGCCGCGACGACTTCGGCCGTACTTGGCAAGGCCAGCTTTTCGAGATTGGCGGCGTAGGGCATCGGCACATCCTTGCCAGTGACGCGCGCAACTGGCGCGTCGAGGTAATCGAAAGCCTCCTGTTGAACCACAGCGGCGATATGCGCCGTAACGCCGTTTTGTGGCCATCCTTCTTCAATTGCTACACAACGACCAGTTTTCTTCACGGATTCGATGATGGCGCCTGAGTCCATAGGCCGGAGCGTACGCAAATCGATTACCTCGGCCTCGATCCCGTCCTTGGCAAGCTCTTCAGCCGCCGCCAGCGCATAGGTCATACCAATGGAAAACGATACAAGGGTAACGTCCACACCCTGTCGGGCGATCCGAGCTTTGCCGATCGGCAGAACAAAATCTTCAATTGCCGGCACATCCCCGGTTTTGCCATACAAAATTTCGTTTTCGAGAAACACGACCGGATTGTCGCTGCGGATGGCGGCTTTCAGCAGACCCTTGGCGTCGCTGGCGTTCGAGGGCGCAATCACTATCAGACCCGGCACGCTTGAATACCAGGCGGCGAAATCCTGACTGTGCTGAGCGCCGACCCGCGCAGCAGCGCCATTGGCGCCGCGAAATACGATGGGACTATGGATTTGACCGCCGCTCATGTAGAGCGTTTTGGCCGCTGAATTCACGATGTGGTCGATGGCCTGCATTGAGAAATTGAAAGTCATGAATTCAACGATGGGCCGTAGCCCGGCGAAGGCGGCGCCAACGCCAATGCCCGCAAAGCCATATTCCGTGATCGGCGTGTCGATAACCCGTTTGGCGCCGAACTCCTGCAGCAGCCCCTGTGTGACCTTGTAGGCGCCCTGATATTCACCCACTTCCTCGCCCATCACAAAGACGGCAGGATCGCGACGCATCTCCTCCGCCATCGCGTCGCGCAACGCTTCGCGCATGGTCATCGGGATCATCTGCGCATCGGCTGGCGCTTCGGGTGCGTAGGTCGCTGAAGCGACAAAAGTTGGCGCGGCGACCGGAGCTGCCGTCGCGATGCTTGCGGTGGTCTGGGCGGCGTCCATATCTCCGGCGAGTTTGGGCGGCGGGACAACCCCCTCGATCTTCACCGGGTCCTCACCATCCTCGGCTATAATGGCGATCGGAGTGTTGACGGCGACATTCTCTGAACCGCCCGGCACCAGAATGCGAGCCAGGACGCCCTCGTCCACTGCCTCGACTTCCATCGTGGCCTTATCGGTCTCGATTTCGGCGATGACGTCTCCAGATTTAACGGGATCGCCTTCGTTCTTCAGCCATTTGGCGAGTTTGCCCTGCTCCATCGTGGGAGAAAGCGCCGGCATGAGGACATTGATGCTCATCGGTTCACATCCTCACGCCACAACATCGGTAAACAATTCGGCAGGGTCCGGCTCACGATCGTTTGTCGCGTAATCGACGGCGTCGGCGACAATCTTGCGAATATTTGAGTCAATTTTTTTCAGTTCGTCCTCACTCATGCCGCCAGCGAGAAGTCGGGCGCGCACCTGTTCGATAGGATCGTGTTCCTCGCGCATTTTCTCGACTTCTTCTTTGGATCGATATTTCGCTGGATCAGACATCGAGTGACCGCGATAACGATAAGTCAAAACCTCAAGAAGGTATGGTCCCTTGCCGGTACGACACCAGTCGATCGCCTGGTCGGCTGCGGCCTTGACGGCGCGGACGTCCATGCCGTCAACCTGACGCGCCGGGATCGCAAATGCGGCCCCACGCCGGAAACACTCGGTCTGGGCGGTGGCGCGATTAATAGCCGTGCCCATGGCGTAGCGATTGTTCTCGATGATGAAAACAACCGGCAAGCGCCACAGCGACGCCATATTGAAGCTCTCGTAAACCTGGCCCTGATTGGCCGCTCCTTCGCCAAAGAAAGTGATCGAAACCCTACCGTCCTCACGGTAGGCGTTGGCAAAGGCGACACCGGTTCCGATGGGGGCAGGCGCGCCCACGATGCCATGTCCGCCGAAGAAATTCTTGTCGCGGGAGAACATGTGCATCGAACCGCCCTTACCCTTTGAATACCCCCCTCGTTTGCCTGCCAGTTCGGCCATGACGCCCTTCGGGTCCATGCCCATGGCGAGCATATGACCATGATCGCGATAGCTTGTTGTAAACTGGTCGCCCTCCCGCGCCGCCATTTTTACGCCAACGACTACCGCTTCCTGACCGATGTAAAGATGACAAAAGCCGGCGATAACGCCCATGCCATAGAGTTGGCCCGCCTTCTCCTCGAACCGGCGGATCAGCAGCATGTCGCGCAGAGCATCAAGTTCCTGCTCGCGAGAGAGTTCAGCTATCGGCGCGGCTGTCTCGTCATCCTGTCCGGTCGCCATTCCTCAACACGCCTCCCGTCCGCCACTGCGAAGACAATATGTTAGATAGCAAAGTTCGAGGAGAAAAACGAGACGTCCGTGCGGTTATCTGGCGTCGAGCTGTAATTGCAATTCCTCAGCGAAGGCCACAATTCGACGCGCATTGGCTCCAAAGTCGTGGCGGCCGTGGCGAGTGGCGGCGCGTAAATCAATACGAGTTTGTCCAACAAGAGGCCGAAGGCGCACAGTAATATCCTCATCAAGGCCCATGATCAGACTCTGGTCGATGAAGTCGGCATGCGCGTCGCCTGTGCGACCACCCGACGGGCGTTGATCGATTAACCGCCAACCCAATTCTTTCGCGGTTTTCAGCACGAGCGTCAGCGCTTCATCAGCGTCCAGATCCACAACGATCGGTTCGACATCTGGATAGGCTTCTCTTTGCGCCGCCCGCACCCGTAACGGCGGCGACTTGGGCTGAAAGCCTTTCCTTGCGTTATCAGCGACCCGCGTCATGGAAAAATAAGGCGGGTCGTCTGTATCCGTTACGATGTCGGAGAGAGTCGGCAGGCGCAACGCCTGGTAAGCCAGGTAAGCCGGCCATGCGAGCGTCGCCAGCGCGATCAGGGCCGCTACGGTCGCCACCCCCATGCCCCGCCGCCCGGTTTGCCAAATCACAAAACAGGCGGCGGCAAAAAGAAGCAGTGACACCAGCGCAAGCCCCACAGCCGCACCCAGAGACGCCAGTGCAGATGGTGGATCGATCACGTGGATACGCGCGAGTATGACTGAAAGCAAGGCTACGGTGGCTGCGAAAAAGGCAATGTGACGGCTCCACAGCGCAGCTTGCGACCATGGCTCGCGGGGAAGATGTCGGCGCATCCTGGGTGCCCCCGAAAATCAAATAAAAGCGGCGGCCTCACCGCTGGATTAGAGAATCATTAAGGAGAATAAGGCATTTTTCAGGAAGCGGGAGACATATCGTTATCCCAATTGCATCTTGTGAGCGTAGCCATGTCAGAACCATTTTCTGCGGAGTTCAATCAAGATCACTCCAACGGCCACCCGCATGATTTGCTGGCGCGTCTATATCGCGAGATAGGCATTTCGGCCGTCGCCGCAGCACTGGAAGCATCGAGCTTCAACGCTCAACCAACTGAACCGACGCCCGTGAAGCTTGAGGAGCGTAGCGCCCTGATTGAGGAAATCCGGGAAAACATCGCCGCTTAAATCCAATATCAACTAGAGCAAAAGCGCGGAACACCGCGCTTTTCTCCTTTCAAATCGACTGGAGGTCCGGTCGCCCCGCGTCGATTACTCGATGATTGAAGCGACGACTCCGGCGCCGACGGTTCGGCCGCCTTCGCGGATGGCGAAGCGCAGCTTCTCTTCCATCGCGATCGGGACGATCAGCGTCACCGTCATCGCAATGTTATCGCCC
>JBIIJP010000023.1:0-33004 GCA_044233645.1 Methylocystis sp.
GGGAGGGGCACAGTCCAGGGGGTGGCAACTGTTTATCAAAAACACAGGGCTCTGCGAAATCGTAAGATGACGTATAGGGTCTGACGCCTGCCCGGTGCCGGAAGGTTAAGAGGAGGAGTGCAAGCTCTGAATTGAAGCCCCGGTAAACGGCGGCCGTAAATATAACGGTCCTAAGGTAGCGAAATTCCTTGTCGGGTAAGTTCCGACCTGCACGAATGGCGTAATGACTTCCCCGCTGTCTCCAACGTCAGCTCAGTGAAATTGAATTCCCCGTGAAGATGCGGGGTTCCTGCGGTCAGACGGAAAGACCCCGTGCACCTTTACTGTAACTTTGCACTGGCATTCGTGTCGGCATGTGTAGGATAGGTGGTAGGCTTTGAAGCATGGGCGCCAGCTCGTGTGGAGCCATCCTTGAAATACCACCCTTATCGTCATGGATGTCTAACCGTGGTCCGTTATCCGGATCCGGGACAGTGCATGGTAGGCAGTTTGACTGGGGCGGTCGCCTCCCAAAGAGTAACGGAGGCGCGCGATGGTGGGCTCAGAGCGGTCGGAAATCGCTCGTCGAGTGCAATGGCATAAGCCTGCCTGACTGCGAGACAGACAAGTCGAGCAGAGACGAAAGTCGGTCATAGTGATCCGGTGGTCCCTCGTGGAAGGGCCATCGCTCAACGGATAAAAGGTACGCCGGGGATAACAGGCTGATAACCCCCAAGAGTCCATATCGACGGGGTTGTTTGGCACCTCGATGTCGGCTCATCACATCCTGGGGCTGGAGAAGGTCCCAAGGGTTCGGCTGTTCGCCGATTAAAGTGGTACGTGAGCTGGGTTCAGAACGTCGTGAGACAGTTCGGTCCCTATCTGCCGTGGGTGTAGGAGAATTGAGAGGATTTGTCCCTAGTACGAGAGGACCGGGATGAACATACCTCTGGTGGACCTGTTGTGGCGCCAGCCGCAGTGCAGGGTAGCTATGTATGGACGGGATAACCGCTGAATGCATCTAAGCGGGAAACCCACCTCAAAACGAGTTCTCCCTTGAGAGCCGTGGAAGACGACCACGTTGATAGGCCGGGTGTGGAAGTGCGGCAACGCATGGAGCTTACCGGTACTAATAGCTCGATTGGCTTGATCGCTCTCATTTATCGACGCCCATACTGGGCGGGTAGATAAATCATTTGCTTCAAAATTGTGTTTCGCCGGCCTGGTGGCCTTCGGCGGAGCGATCAGACCCGATCCCATCCCGAACTCGGCCGTCAAACGCTCTTGCGCCAATGGTACTATGTCTCAAGACCTGGGAGAGTAGGTCGTCGCCAGGCCTGCAAAACACAATTTTCTTCACCATTCCTTAAAAGCGTCACCCGAAAGTGACGCTTTTTTTCGTTCGAATTGAACTCTTCCCAGAACTATGCGAATTGCTGATTTCTCCTTGAGTTTAATGTATTCAGGTAGACATGACTTGTGTAACCTACGATTGCGGCGCTAAAAATATGACGAATGCATGAATGATTTTTTTAAATCTAACAGATTAAATGATTGGTTTGATGACATTATTGTTTGATTATAGGAAAAACTTTTTCTGTTTTTAATTGCTCAATTTTATCCTAGGATTTACTTCATATTTGCATATGAGGAACATGAGGCGCCTAACCAACTGTGTTGAACAACAGGGCAGTGTAATGTTATCTCAAGATATGGTTCACGGCGAAAACTCCGGGGTTATAAGCGGGCTGCGCTGGTATGTTGCTCAAACGCGCGCGCGTCAGGAACCTTTGGCGAAAATGAACCTTGAAGCGCAAAAATTTGAGGTTTTTTTGCCCCAATTCCTTAAAACGACACGGCATGCCCGACAAATGCGTACAACAAAGGTTGCATTATTTCCAGGATATCTATTTGTTCGCCTTGATCCACAGCAACATCGCTGGCGATGTGTAAATGGGACAATTGGCGTTTCTCGTCTCTTGACGGGAAATCAACGACCGCTTCCGGCTCCGCCTGGCGTTGTCGAGGCTTTGATGACCTATGTCGACGAAAAGGGAAATTGTCAGCTCAATCGCGACTTGAACCCTGGGCAACGCGTTAGTGTCGTTCAAGGACCGTTCGTACGTCTAATGGGTGAAGTTCTCAGTATGGATGACAAAGGCCGCACGCGTGTTTTGCTTGAGATCATGGGTGGTAAGGTGATCACTCTTCTTGAAAGACGCTCATTGGAAGCAGCTGCATAATCTTTTCCTTAATCAGTCGCTCGTCGGACAGATTAAAAAAATCACAATCCGGACGTTCTTTTGAAAATCTGTTTAGTCCGGTGGCTTTGCTTCGTCATTTAATGCTCCTAATTCTCGGCAAGAATCCTTGCCGCTGTCAGGCAGAAAATCCACTCAACCTACTGTCCGAATTTGTGAGGCCAGCTCTCAGATACGTCGAGGGCGTGTCTGCCGCCCTTCGAGTAACTGGTAAGTTCTATATTCAAATATAGGACTGGATATAGGATCAGATTGCACCGATCTTCCTCGTCAAAAACGAAATCGATCATCCCAAAATAGGATCGCAGATCGTTACACGGGGCAGATCGGACGCTTACTGAAGGTAATCCGGTAGTATAAGTTACTGATGTCCGTAGGGCTATGCAAGAATTTCCGTGGCGTCCGAAATATCCTGTCTTGACGAAATAATAAGAACAGAATGGACCTGGCACTCATAGATGTCAGAATGATTTATTTTATGATCAATTCAAAGTATCGGCATTTATTTGATTGGTGCTAATTTAATAATTGTCTGTGCTGCATCAATGATCTGGCGGTAACATTTGTAGATTTCGCTGTTGCTCTCTTTCAGACACGCTTCATAGTCTGTGGACTGAGGATCTGCACTGACGCAAGAAAGTCTTATATTATTGAGCCATTGCATGGACTCGTGCACAGCAGAAAATTTGATAAATCTTGCCTCTTCAGGACTAAGTGCTCGGTCTCTAATTGCTTTGTCGTAAGATCCATCAGACGTATCCAGTTTTTGTAGCAAGTATCGTATCGCCTCTTGCTTCTTTCCTGCTACAGCTTTCCATGGTATGGCCGTCGGGTCAGCCTCAAATTGATTCTTCAAAGCTGAGAGAGCGCTGTTACAATATAAACCCATCATCAGGATTGGTTTGGGTATGGATTTAGCGTCTGTCAGATCCGCAACAGCATAAGTGTAAGTTGAGAGTGTAAACGTAACGGCAAGTATCGGGAGTGTTTTAAAGTAGTGGATCATGAGCATTCTAAATTCTTTCCGGTATCCTACGGTTCACGGCTTTTATATTATTCCCTTTGGTATTAAAATCAAAATACTTATGTTTTAAATTTATCACTAAATTTAATCTTTAATAATGTTTTAAATTGAATTGTGATAATTAATAAAATTCTATATTAAGGTATGTCTCCCAAAAAGATTTTAATTTATTTATATCTATTTTACTAGGTGAAATTGAATAAAATCAATAGATAATTACTTCAAGACTTACACAATCATAATCTTGATATATCAATAAAGTAATCGGCATGATTAGGATCGCATGGCGCATCAAGCGGACAAGGAAATACGTCCTCGTTTTTATTGAAAGAAAAAGTTTCCTTGTTGGCAAAGCTAATTTCCATAACCTGAGGTATTGTCTTGTAGCCAGGACATATGAGAAGTGGAGAGCAATTATTGCCATGAATATGAATGACTTCGAATTTCTCCTTTAATTTAAAAAACACATTTTGTATTTTTTTGTAAAAAATATCATCAGTAAGCAGGTGAAAATTATGAAACTCACATACAATTTGACAAAAGAAATCCAATGTTACAGGTGAGGTTGATAAAAATGTGTCCCACTCATCTCCTTCTATATCGATTTTTAAAAAAATGGATGACGGAGATGTAAGCTCAGTGGATTTCACAATCGAGTCAAGCGATATACAATTTAGCCCATCTTCGGAAGATACTTTTAGTTTGTGAAATATGAAACGTTCGTTGTGGACCGGCGGACCAGTGACTGTATGATCATATTGATACACATTGATATTCCGGCTCGCAATTTCGAGGTCCCAGGAAACATCGGTGCTGATGCCCAAGGAAACAGCAGCAGCTATGTTTGAGAAATAGTCTAAACAAACATACCCGCCATCATTGGGGTTTCCAATCCTAACCTTTTTTCCTTCAACAGCCTTTACAGGTTTAAGAAATTCATAGATTTGATTTACTCTGTTTATTGTTTCTGGATCATTTGGCAGATAATAAAAATAGTTGTGACTGTTTAACGTAGTCAAAGCTTTATATATGTTATCGAAATCAGTCTTTGTTATTAATCTTAACCCAAATAATCGAGAAAGATAATGGTTTATATATTCAGGAACGCTAGGCATTTTATTGGCGCCTCAGATTAACACAGTAGTCAGTTTATCAGAAGCGCCGAAAATTTCAAGGAGCCTCTCGCGCGAGGTCCATGATTATCATATTCATAGCCAAATAAACGATCAGAAATTCTAAGTAAATTTTCTCTTCATTTATTTAGAGAAACAGGATCTTGATCTAATATTTAATCTGATATTTGCTTGATTTAACTATTTCTATCATGTTGTTTGTGGCCAGTTGCCAGTCAAGCGTTGGCAACCCTTGCGCAGGGAGATCAGTTTGTAGGGATAGTTCTTTAATGGCTTCAACAAGTTTATCGCTTCGTGTTGCTTCAAAAAATTTAACGCCTTTCGGCGCTACTTCAACAAAAACTTGTAAATTACTCGCAATTACTGGTTTTCCGTAAAAATTTGCCTCTATCAGAGGCAATCCAAATCCTTCTGCAAGAGCAGGTATCAAGACGCATGTTGATAATTTATAATAATTTGCAAGATCCTGATCACCGACGTCTTGAGGCCAAAATAGTTTTTTTTCAAACTGAGGATGATTGATAATTCTATCTATAACATGCGACGCAAGGTCGCCTTTTCGACCGATAATCACATAGCATAATGATGAGCCTTCACTCCAAAGTATGTCGAAAGCATCCAAAGCGCAGGAGTAACCTTTCCTGGGTTCTATCGTTCCTACAGAAAGGACGAAGCTATCCGGGATTGTTTTGCGTTTTCGAAAATTCGATTGTTGTACATTGTCGAGTGCCGGAAAATTGGCGCCCAAGTGAAACCAGCCAATTTCCTGGATAGATGAGTACAGGCCTTGCTTTTTTGTCCAATTCTTAAATGAGTCAGCCGAATATCTGGAAATAGTCAGCGCTGTTTTACAAAAAGGGGTTACAGTTTTAAGCCAGTTTTCAAATATGCTAGTGAAGTAAGGATGGACGAAACCAGGATATTGGACTGGAATGAGATCGTAAATTCCGAGAATGATATCGGCTCCCTCTTGTCGGGCCCTGGCAAGAGCTGGGGGATACATTTCTGTATGTGTCCATCCTGAATCCAGTAATAGGATTTTATCGCCTTGTTGAAATCTTAGAGGTATTAAATTGGGTAAAGTGACGAAATGTCCGTTCTCAATGAGAACCGGGGCCAGCTCCCCACCGCTTTCGCCGTACCGACAAAGTTCGCGTATCACCCGTTGCACGCCAGTATTTAATTTGGATTTGCAGGTGACCGTTACATCAAGAAACAGGCGCGGAACCGGCATTTCAGCCGGCTGTATTGTAGGAATTTGAATAGTGGGCTCAGAGGAGGTATTTTGCGCCATCGGTCTGGCGCCATTATGCAACCATCCTAATCCAGCCAGTGATGAGACAGTCCACCAGAATTGTTGGATATGCTTGCAGCACCACTGAACTGGTTCGGGCACCAGCGCCAGTCGGCGTTTGAGATAATCCAACTCCTTATGCAATTCCTCAATCTGATAGGAACCGATTTTATTTTCGATTTCCATTTCTCTGAATTTACCAGAGTTCTCGTCGGACTGGTCATTGGTTGATCTGTCAATCATAATCAACTTTCAATCATCATGAGTTTTTGACCCCCGTATATTTTATATCACCTCATTTAAAAAAGATCATTGATACACAAATGAACCTCAATTTAGCAATTGTTTCAAGTGTGTATCTCAATTCGTCAAAAAACATAGTCTCAAAAAGAATTAATTCGGTTGTATCGTCTGATTGCGGTATGCCTGATCCTGTCTTCTTTCTTAAATCATCACTTTTTTTGTATCAAAGAGCGCGCTACCTGAGACCAGTCGATTTGTTTTTTTCTGAATATGTCGCCCGGCTTAGAATCTTCATTAATGATAGAATATCCTCATAAGGTCGCCCAGGGGCGCAGTAGGAGCAGAATATGCCTTGATCATTGTTTAGTCGATTGTTATTATTAAACATTGACATATCAATCCGGGTAATGAAATAACCCTCCATGACAGATCCGGTAATCGCACAGCTTCCAGCTTTGATGCAACAATATCAACGAATCTTCTATGGGTATGCTGAACCCTTCGTAAGAGCTTGGCGTCATCGCGAACTCATTCGTGCAGTTGCGCGTCGTGAGTATCTATCCCGTTACAGTGGCGCCGCCCTTGGGTGGATTTGGGCAGTTCTTGCGCCACTCGTAGTGTTAGGAACTTATACTTCACTATTTTATTTAACTGTGCCCGAATTGCGAGGTAATCAATCCGTTTCAGATTATTCCGGAAGCATTTTCATCGGTTTGATTGTTTTCAATCTCTTTAGCGAACTCGGCTACCGGGCGCCCATGCTCTTACACGAGCACGTCAATTTTGTTAAAAGATCTATCTTTCCGAGTGAAACAATCGCATGGACGGCGGCTATTCGGGCTTTTATTTATTCTGGTATCTCGTTTGGGGTGTATATCATTTTCCGTCTTTTGACTGTCGGTCACATTCCTCTGACAATTTTTCTTGCTCCCCTGGTTATCATTCCTTTCGCCCTGTTTATGTTGGGTATGACATGGTTTTTAATGGCATTGGGCGCTTTTACGCGTGATGTGGCGCATATTATGGCTTCGATCGTGCCGCTCCTAATGTTTGCGACGCCTATTTTTTTCAAATTGGATTATATCTCACGCATATCGCCGGTTGCAGGCGTATTGATGAGGATTAATCTTATTGGCGATTATGTCGAGATGATGCGCGATCTTGCCTTTACAGGGCAGTATCCAGATCCGTTGGTCTATCTCTTAACCGTTGTCGCTTCCTATGCCGTTTTCATCGGGGGCTATCGTTTTTTCATGCGTTACAAATCGGTGATTGTCGATGTCATCTAAACCGATCATTCAATGCCATGGCATCGGTAAGGCTTTCCAGCTTTACGCTCATCAGAACGACCAGTTAAAACAGGTTCTTTTTGGCTACTGGCGGAAATTTTATAAAGAGAAATGGGTTCTTAATGACGTTAGTTTTACTGTCCATCGCGGCGAACGTGTCGGCATCGTGGGTCGTAACGGTGCTGGAAAAACAACCTTACTGCAAATTATTTGCGGTATTACCACCGCCACCAGAGGTGAATTTGAGGTCAACGGGCGGATTGCACCAATTTTGGCGCTAGGTTCGGGGTTCGATGTCCTTCTTACTGGGCGTGATAACGCGCGGATCGGGGCTGCGATACTTGGTCTGACGAACAGAGAAGTTGATGCCTGTATCGAGCAGATCGCAGGGTTCGCTGAAATTGGTCCAGCCTTCGAGCAACCGGTGCGCACCTATTCCATGGGCATGATTGCTCGATTGGCCTTCGCTATTTGTGTTTTCTCCAAGGCTGATGTGTTGATCGTGGATGAAGCGCTTTCTGTCGGCGACCAAATTTTTCAGGAAAAATGCGAAGCCTTTATTGATGAGTTTTCTAAAACCGGGACGACTCTGATTGTCTCTCATAGTCTTGAATTTCTTGCCAAGCGTTGCGACAGGGTCTTGTGGCTTGAGAATGGCGTTGTGCATCGTATGGGTGATCCGCGGAAGGTAATCGCCGAATATTCTGCCGCTATGCACCAGGAACAGGCGATGTCGGCCCATCAAGTGGAGATAGGATAAAAAAATAATAAAATCAATAATTTATGAAAATTTTGTCATCAGGATTTTACTTGATGACTAGCGCCTATCCCTGCAATGGTGAAATTTATTAATTCTTCCAGCTCTCTTTTGTAATTTATTGTTCTTTTTGAATTATTTTGTTTTCTTGCGTTTTCATCACACATGGTTTGTTCTTCCTCACTGCATAATTTCCGGCCATCCTCGTAGAGATAGGCGCCTCATTTTTCATTATTGACATTTTGCGCTGCAGCAATATTTTGATTGCATCGCAGCAAGCTTTCTTGCTTCGTAGCCCTCCTTGGGCGTTTCCTCCCTTGACTTGGGCCGCTGGATCTATCCAGTGGCCCTTTTTTCATGCAATCAGGTGGAAAAACGAGCCGGAAACAAGACCATCGCGTAAACCCGAAAAACTTTCGATTTCCGAATAGGGATCCCTGCACTTGGCAAATGGAGCGCCTTGTTCCCGGACGATCGTTGAATAATGAAACTCGTGCCCGCGCCGCGCAGCGCCAGCTGCGCCTATCGGGTGATCCTCCAGCAGACGAATGTTCCGATAGCCAAGATGTAGCTTGCGGCTGGCGAAACTTGTTTCGAGCCTGAGAAGTCCCGTCATTTGATGCGCCACTCCCGTTTGGTCGATCAGCCTCTCCCCAAGGACCATGTAGCCGCCGCATTCCCCATGAACAGGGTGGATTGTAGCGAAGCGTCTGAGACCCGTGAGAAAGACCTGAGACGCAGCAAGTTGGCCGGCGTAAAGTTCGGGGTAACCCCCCGGCAGCCAACACAAGTCGCAGTTATCGGGTGGCGCGTCATCGGCAAGCGGCGAGAAAAAGACTATTTCCGAGCCAGCGATCCGCCAAGCGCTGGCGAGATGGGGGTAAAAGAAGGAAAATGCGTCGTCGCGCGCCACGGCAATACGCTGTCCCGGCGGTCTTGTCAGACTCCTATTCGGCTGAGGGTGCGCCTGAAGCGGGATGGTTTGCTTTACCTTCTCCAATTCGGCGAGCAGGGCGTCTATGTCGACATGCGACTCGACGAATTGCGCCAATGAGTCCAGTTTTGTCTCCAGACGCGGGACTTCACCGGCTTGCACCAGCCCTAAATGTCTTTCTGGCAGAGATTGTGTCTCATCCCGGGGTAGTGCGCCGAATAATTGCAGACCCGCCGCCTTTGTGGCCTCTCCGGATAAACGTTGGTGTCGCGGGCTGCCGATCTTGTTCAGAACCGCGCCCACTACCCTCACCCGGGGGTCAAAACCCGCTAGTCCGCGCAAAATAGCGCCAGCAGTTTGCGCCTGACCAGAGACGTCATGCGCGAGGAGTACGGGCCAGCCAAGCAGGGCGGCAATGTCGGCGCTGGCGCCCGAACCAGCCAGGCCACAGGGTGCGCCGTCAAACAGGCCCATTGCGCCCTCCGCGATGATGATGTCGGCTTCCGCCGCAGCGCGGCCGGCAAGCTCGACAATCAAATCAGGGGGCATCGCCCAGGAATCGAGATTAAGGGCCGGTCGCCCAGTGGCTGCAGCGTGGAAGGCGGGATCGATATAATCAGGTCCGCATTTCACCGCTGCGACCCGGAGGCCACGCCGTGTCAGTGCGCGCATCAGACCGAGGGTCAGCGTTGTTTTCCCCGAACCGGATCGCGCCGCGCCGATAAGCAAGGCCGGGATCGTCACAAACTACCCCGTGGTCTGAATCGCCGATCATAGCCGGCGTCGTAGAGGGCGCTCTCGCGGAAATTTTGCTCAGTCAGCGCTGGACCTACCAGTATAAGCGCCGTGCGTTCCAGCGGACTCGCCCCGATGAGCGCTTCGATCGTTGCGAGTTCGCCCCTGATAATGCGTTCGTCCGGCCATGAAGCGCGATAGATGATCGCTACAGGACAGCGTGGGCCATAAAAGGGGGTTAGCTCAGTGACGATCTGCGCTAATACATGAATGGAAAGATGAATCGCCAGTGTTGTTCCACTTTGGGCGAACGTGGCGAGTTTCTCGCTTTCTGGCATTGCCGAGGCCCGTCCCGATGTCCGCGTGAGCACAAGCGATTGCGCTATTTCTGGCAAGGTCAGCTCGCGCTTCAACGCCGCACTCGCTGCCGCAAAGGCAGGCACGCCCGGCGTCAAAGTATAGGGGATGCTGAGTTGATCGAGCCGTCGTGTCTGTTCGCCAACGGCGCTCCAGATCGAGAGGTCACCGGAATGCAGTCGCGCTACATCTTGTCCCGCTACATGCGCTGTCTGAATTTCGTTGATAATATCATCAAGCGATAGTGGCGCAGTGTCTATAATCCTCGCATCGGGCGGACAATGCGCCAATACTCCGCCGGGAACCAAAGAGCCTGCATAAAGACATACGGGGCTGCGGGCAATAAGATCGCGGCCGCGCAGGGTTAGGAGATCAGGGGCGCCGGGGCCGGCGCCAATGAAATGCACCGTCATTAATCATGCTCCACGGCAGTAGGATCTGAAACGGCGATGGCGCAGGCAGCTAATGGCGTGGATTGACGCGGCGCCAGCAGTCGGCTTCCTGGGCCCGCGCCGACCAGCGCCGCTGCTTCGCTGACGCTGCCAACTCCAAACATCGCCTGTACGCGAGGCGAATGGGTTTTCGCAGAGCTACGCCGCTTTTTTAAAGAGTCGAATGCAAGAAAAGTAAGCGATAGTCCAAGCTGCTGAGCCGCTTCGTGAAAAGCCGGCTCCGTCGCTTTGCTCTCGGTGGTGAAAAGTCCCGCTTTAGCAAGATTTATGTCCAGTTCGCTCGCAACCCTTCTCACCAGTTCGACGAGAATCTCCGGCTCAATATCGCGTCGGGCGCCAAGACCGATGGCGTAGGATGTCGTCATGATTTATTTCCTCGCCATTGTAACACCGCCATTGCCGGATCAAGACCATGATAGCGTCCGACAGAACGCGCGCGGGCAATGTTGATCTCTATAAGATCTCCGCCTTTCTGCGCAAATTGTTGCGTGAGCAGCGCCTGTGTTTCCAGCGTCACGGCGTTGATAACCAGGCGACCATTGATCGGCAGAGCCTCCCAGGCGGCCGCCAGCATGTTGCTATTGGCGCCGCCGCCAATGAAAATAGCATCCGGCTGTTCCAGCCGTTCCAGACATTTCGGCGCCTCATCGGTCACAATATCGAGATCAGGCGTCCCAAGTGTCAGGGCGTTTCGTGCAATTCGCGCAGCACGGTCTGGATGTCTCTCGATGGCGATGGCGCGATTCGACGGATCAGTCAGCATCCATTCAATTGCGATTGAACCTGCTCCGGCGCCAATATCCCATAAAATTTCCCCCCGTCGTGGCCCGAGCGTTGATAGCGTGATAGCGCGAATTTCTCTCTTGGTAAGTTGGCCATCGTTTTCAAACCAGTCATCTGGTAAACCCGGCGCTAATGAAATAACCTTGGATTGAGCGTCAGTAACTATCTCAATAGCAATAGTATTCAGCGCAGAAATATCAGTGAGCTCAAAATCTCGCGCACGTGTCAGGCGTATTTTTTCATCTGATCCGCCCATGTGCTCGAGAACATGAATGAGCGAGTCGCCCATACCATTTGCCGTGAGATGCGCCGCCAGTCGCGCCGGGGTCGTTTCATCCCATGAGAGGGCAATGATGCGTGCGCGCGGCTGTAAATGAGGAATAATCCGCTCAAACGCGCGGCCATGAAGCGACAAGCAGGCGCAATCCTGTTGGCTCCATTTCAGTCGCGAAGCGGCAAGCGTAAAGGCGGATGGTGTCGGCAGGCTCAAAATTTCCCGCTTTGGAACATGACGAGAAAGTAGCTCGCCGACGCCAAAATAAAAAGGATCGCCCGAAGCAAGCACAACAGTTGGCTCACCGCGATGGGCAAGAAGAGTTGTCAGAGCGTTGGTAAGAGGCGACGGCCAAACTAGTTTCTGCGCGTTGACCTCCCGAATCAGTGCAAGATGACGGGGGCCGCCGACGATTAGTTTGGCTTGTGAGACAAGAATACGCGCAGCGGATGAGAGGCCATCAAAACCATCTTCGCCAATACCGATAACCGACAACCACGGAGCCATGGCGTCTGTCTTATCTGGCTGCATCATGGAGCGGCCCGTGCAGTGTAAACCCAGTCACTTCCAGTTTTTCGGGCAATTTGTCTCGTGCCAGTGGCGCCAATCATCACGAGCGTCGACATATCCACTTTCGCCGGATCGACGGCATTGAGCGTCGTGAGAATTATCTCTTCCTGCTCACGCCCAACCGATTTGGCCAGGCCTACGAACCGATCACCCGGCAAAAGTTTGCGTAGCAATGCAAAAGCATCGAGGATGCGCGTCGGACGCGCTTTCGAAGCGGGGTTGTAAAGTGCGATCACGAAATCTCCGCGCGCAGCATGTTCAAGACGTTTCTCGATCAATGACCATGGTTTGAGATTATCAGACAAAGAAATCGCACAGAAATCGTGTCCGAGAGGAGCGCCAAAACGCGCGGCCGCCGCCTGCATTGCGGAGACTCCCGGCATCACCCGGATATCGAGATCTCGCCAATGTTGCGCGCCAGCATCTATGGCTTCGAAAATAGCGGCTGCCATAGCAAAGACGCCAGGGTCTCCGCCCGAAATAACCGCGACGATACGGCCGGAGGAGACGCGTTCCAATGCTTCTCGCGCGCGTTCAATCTCAACGCGATTATCGCTAGCAAGTCTGTTCTGGCCAAGACGTTTTGGGATACGCTCGACATAGGCGGCATAGCCAATAATATCCTGGGCGAGGAACAAAGCCTCCTGGGCCTCTGGCGTGAGCCAGCGCGTGTCTCCCGGTCCCAGACCCACGACGTAGAGACGTCCGCTCATGGCCTTCTGCCCTGACCGGGAGCCAGAACCATAGAAAAATACGGTGCAATATCATCCGTCTTTTCCGTCAGGCGTAAAATCTTTTCACCAGCCATCGTACCGCGCTCGACATAAATCGCCCGCTCTGTCAAACCTGTGCGGGCAAGAGCGCGACGTAATTTCGGAAAATTACCGCCAAGTTTCATAATTACTGCGGCATCGGCAACGCTTAGTCTTTTGACAAGGCTTTCTTCATCCAGAGTAGCTGGCATTACGGTAAGAGTGTCATCTCCCCACGTCATCGGCTGACGCGCTGCGGCGAAGCAGCCAGACATTCCGGCGACTCCTGCGCATACTTCAACGTGAAAACGCGGAGAAAGACGATCATAGATATGCATAAACGATCCGTAGAGCATTGGATCGCCTTCACAAAGCAGAGCGATGTTCCGTCCCTGTTCGAGGATTTGCGCTAGTCGCTCGGCGCATTCCGCGTAAAATGGCGTTAAAAAACCGTTATAAGCGGGGTCGGCAACAGGAATTTCGGTCGTGACGGGATAGAGCAGGGGTATCTCTTCATAGTCGGATGGAAAATACGTCGCAGCAATTGCGCGCGCGTTGCTTCCGCGGCCGGCCTTTGCGAAATAGGCGATGACATTCGTTGTTCTGATAAGACGTGCCGCTTTTATGGTCACTAGTTCTGGATCGCCGGGACCAAGACCTACGCCAATCAACGCCCCAGGGGCGGGTGAGATATTTGTATTCAGCTTCTGGCCGGTGTTCATTCCTTGTCACTCGCCAAAGCATTGATCGCCGCCGCAGTCATCGCACTGCCGCCCTTTCTTCCTTTCACAATTGCGAAAGGCGCGCGTCTATCAGCTGCTAGAGCTTCCTTGGATTCCATGGCGCCGACAAAGCCGACGGGCATTCCAATCACCGCCGCCGGTAAATCGATCCCCTCATCGAATAGTTCGAGAAGACGGAATAGAGCGGTTGGCGCATTACCGATCGCAACGACAGATCCGGCGAGATGCGGGCGCCATAATTCCATTGCGGCAGCGCTTCGCGTATTGCCTATTTGGGCGGCCAGCCCCGGCACCTCAGGTTCTGACAGGGTGCAAATTACTGGGTTATTCGCGGGTAAACGCGTACGCGTCACGCCATAAGCAACCATATTTGCATCGCATAAGATCGGTGCGCCGCACCTGAGCGCCGTTTTCGCTTTTTCAACAAAATCAACCGAAAATTCGATATCATCAGCAAGTTCGATCATGCCGCATGCATGTATCATTCGCACAGCGACCTTTTCCTGATCTGTCGTGAAGCGTGCAAGTCTAGCTTCTGAGCGAATTATCGCAAAGGAATGTTGATAGATCGCGGCGCCATCATGAATATAATTTAATCCTTTAGACATTGCGCCTTTTTCCTCAATTCATGGGTCAATGATTGTTCCACCTCTTCGATCGTAAGGTTAGATTGATTTGGTTGATCTTGTGCTCTCCCATCAATCACGAGATTGAGACCTTCATGATCAATCACCAAAGTTAGTGGCGTTGATTTCCTGCGGAAGCAACCTTTCTCGCAACCCGAAATATGCAAGCCGACACCATCTCGTCCAGCAAATAGGGGGGCAAATGACGCAAGTCTTTTGAGATATCTACGTGTCTCTCCCTTCGCCTGAAAACATTCCGGCGAACCCGGACAGGCGACGACGCTGCGACGCGGATCGTTGGAGTCAACGATCAATCCCATTATTTGCGCCTGGTTTTTTATTCTGATTGCTGACGTCATATCAGGAGTTGGCAAAAGAATAGCGCGCCAGTGTGTTAGGCGAACTTCATTCAAACCATGACATGAGGCTTCCATTGCCAGCACGGCGAGATCTTTCGCCCGCCAGCGTCCTGAGGGGGCACCCACTCCGACAAAGGCAAATCCGCTCATTTCGTGAGCACCAAGAAAATCTGTAATCGTTGTTTTTCTCGATGGGGTGAAACAGCTGAGGGAAACACTGGCTCTCTCGATCAGTTGAGAGACTCCAATGGCCTCAATGAATTTACCCATCCTCCGCAGATCAAAAGGATTAGCAGATCGTAATTTAATAAATGCTTTCGTTAGTCGAAGAACCGTATCGATAACGTCTTTGGACGGGACGATAGCCGCTTGATCTTCGACGCTGGCTAGTCGCACCGCGAAACGAGACTCCGATGCCGGATGAATGGAAATATCCGCTTCGTTATCGTCTATCGGGAGAGCGCCGTCATCGTTTACTGCAAAAAGAAATTTTGCGGGGAGAGCGTAAAGCGCAGGGTCTTGCGCGAGCATCTTAGCCAGATCAGAGACAAGAAGACTCGCATCGAACATCGCTGATTTATCGAGACCAGCAAGTGGCGGCGAAAGAATGTTGGTTATGCGCTCAATATCTGCATTGGCGGATATCAGCCCTGCTTTACCGAGATCGTCGATCGCATCTCTAAATGTTGATGGCTGTGCTCCACGGATTTGAAATTGCCCACGTTGTGTAAGATCAATCAGTCCATTCCCGAAATTTTGAGAAATTTGGGCGATGGCTCTGAGCTGGGCCGCATTGATTTTCGCGCCAATCACTTTGGCTCTGATCAAAAGGCCGTCGCCGCTTTCCATTGGCCGATAGGCCGTAGGGCACCAGCCCCTGATCTCAGGTGAGGGCGACATTGATGTCTTCCAACTGGGCGATCAGCAAACCTACGCTGTTGCGCCTTGTGCGCCAGAGCAAACGCTTTTGCGCTTCGTTGAAGGTGTTAGCAATGGCGGCGAGAGCCCGAGGATTTACGCGTTGCATAAATTCACGAACCATCTCGTCTCCAAGTATTGCATTAAATGCAAGATCGAACTGAGCATCGGAGACTAACCCGCTCGTCGCGGCAAAAGCGTATAGATTATCGACACCCTCGGCGATTTCGGCGGCGCCGCGATGGCCATGGCGCATTTGGCCTTTGAGCCATTGCGGATTGGTCAATCGCATGCGTAATGTCCGAGCAATCTCTTCGCCAAGTGAGCGGGCGCGTAGCGCATCTGGTCTCGTAGCGTCGAGATGAACGATCTCTGCCTTGCCGCCAAGCAGGCGATTGGCGGCGGCGAATCCTCCTTCAAAATCGGTGAAGGCTGGACCAGTCAGCACATCGACCTCCATCATGTCCCGTACATGTACATGCGCGTCTGTAGCGGCGACACGCTTCTTGAATGCAGCAGCAGCCGGGCTGCTTTCACCCTCCCTATTGAGTGAGTGACCAGCGCTTTCAATAAAATGATGTCCCAAATCTTCCTGGGTCCACCATTCCCCACGCACAATCTTGTCGCCAACGCCCAAACCATAGGAGCCAGAGGCGGCTCCAAAGACCCTGCGCAAATCCTTCGCCAAAATTAAGGGATTGAAATCCGCATCTTCATTCCTCGCTGCGACAGCCCTTATGGCGTCATCAAACAGAGCAATCAAACCAGGAAACATATCGCGGAATAATCCGGATACATGCAAAGTCACATCGACGCGCGGAAATTCGCATCTCGCCTGGGGAAGGATCTCAAAACCGTTTATCCGTGCGCTCGTTGTATCCCAAACTGGCGTTACGCCCAGCAGAGCTAGGGCCTGGGCGAAATCTTCGCCGCCGGTTCTGATGGTTGCGCTTCCCCAAAGATCGAGCATGATGGATCGCGGATATTCACCATGAGTTTGTAAATGTCGGGTGATTACCTCGTGGGCCGCCTGACGCCCGATTATGGATGCTGTTTGTGTTGGGACATGTCGGGGATCGATACAGAAAATATTTCGCCCGGTGGGCAAGACGTCACTCCGGCCTCGTGAGGGCGCGCCGGCCGGTCCGGGTTTGACAAAACGTCCCTCCAGCGCGGCGGTCAGGGCAAGCCGTTCACTGAGGGCGCAAGCATGTCGCGTGGGATCATCATCTGCGCGACCAAAGACATGAAGTCCATCGCCAATGCGCATTTCCTTGAGGTCGCACATCCAGGCATCAAGCCTGCTTAGCTTATCGGACAGACTCATGTCGCGGGAGAGACCGCACTCTGCCGCCAATCCGCCGCGCTCAGCCTCATCGAGAATCGTATCCGCGATTCGCCGGGCGCGTCGTGGGTCCAGCGTGGATGCTGTGGCGTATTCATCCAGCAGCGTTTCAACTCTCTCTGCCGCATCAAACAGGGACACCTCTTGTAAAGGCGGCGTCAGATGACTGATTGTCACCGCTGCTGTCCGGCGCTTTGCCTGAGCGGCCTCTCCTGGATCGTTGACGATGAAGGGATAAATCAGCGGCGTGGGTCCCAACACGACTTCTGGCGCGCAATTTTCTGAAAGCATCACGGATTTACCTGGCAGCCATTCCAGTGTCCCATGGGCGCCGAGATGAATGAGCGCGTCGATTTTGCAACAATGCCGTAGCCATAAGTAGAAGGCGAAAAAGGCATGGCGTGGCGGTCTTTGCAGATCGTGATAACTCCCCCCACGCTCAGCGTAGACGCCCCGATCGGGCTGGAGGGCGATGACGAGATTGCCTGTCACAATGGCGACCAGATGAAATGCGCCATCCCGGCACATTTCGTCATCCTCTGGCGCACCCCAAGCCGCTGAGATGCACTGCATGAATGCAGTTGGCGCCTCTGCCAGCCAGCGACGATAGTCATCAATGGCCAGAGATATCGTCTGGGTACCATCCTCCAGTGCGCGAATGATGCTGATACCATCATGGAGAGTGGCTGACCCGATATCGTAGCCAGTATCTCTTAGAGTTGAGGCAATCTCTTCAATGCTTGCCAGGGCGTCTAATCCGATAGCGTAGCCGCTGCGCCCACGACGAGCTGGATAATTGGAGAGGACGAGCGCCAGGCGCTTTTCCTCATTTTTTTTGCGACGAAGGTTTGCCCAGTTTGATGCAAGATCGGCAACAAACCTGATGCGGGAGGGATCCGGCGCATGGCGGGAGGCGTTGAATTCTGTTGCACCACGACGTGTGCTTGGCTCCTTGAAAGATATGGCTCTTGTAAAGATCCGTCCATCAACTTCAGGTAATACGACATTCATTGCCAGATCGGCGCCATTAGCGCCACGCGTCGAGGCTGACCATGCCTCATGTGTACTGGTCGACAAAGCTGCTTGCAGAACAGGAGCATTGGCGCGATCCAGCACAGCATCACTTTCGCGCATCGCCGAGAAGGCAGTTGTATTGATGACCACGTCAGGCGCGAAGGCGTCCAGAGACTGTGCGACAAAGCTTTCGCTTTCTGGCTCTTTCAGGCTTGCGACGTATAGCGTTTCGACCGCAAAGCCTCGATCTGTGAGAGCATTTGCGAGGTTAATAATCGGCGCAAAATCATCAGCAAGGTACAACGAGCGATAGAAGATAAGACTGGCCCTGTAACAACCAGTATCGCCAGAGCGACATCCCGCCGCAAAACGGCCTGCGTTGGCGACGGGCAAGCTTTCGCGCCACTCCATCGCCCGGCCAGTCAAGGTTGCGGCGAAGCGCAGGAAATTACTTATGTTATCGGGGCCGCCGTCCTGAAAATATCGCCAGATACGATTGAGGACAACGTGATCGAGCGTCGAAGCGCGCGAGAGACGCATATCGTCGACGATATCGCCCGGCACAATTGCAAGTTTTATGCCTCTAGACCTGGCCAGAGTGTCGAGTTGCTCTACGCCATAAGGCCAATAATCCTTTCCGCCGAGCAGGCGAACGACAATCAGTTTTGCATGTGAGATAACAGACTCGAAATAGAGATCGACGGAGTAAGGGTGTTTTAATTGAGCAATTTGTGCGCAACGTAGACTGGGGTAGTCTTCGCTTTCATGCAGTCGCGTTAACAGCTGTAATTCCGAGTCGGAAAAAGATAAAAAGACAATATCTGCTGGCGTCTGACCAAGATCGATCGCTGCTGCGGAGTCGTCAAGATTGGTAATATCGCGAGAGAGCAGATGCATCGCGCCGACTCACGACTCCATCAGTGTTGCAGTTATGGCGACGCGATCGAGACCCTTTTCGCCGATCACCACAAGACGGCTCTCGCGTTGCTCTGTCGGTTTCCATGGACGGTCAAAGTGATGCTGGATGCGTGCGCCGACTGCCTGCACAAGCAGACGCATAGGCTTGCCAGTTACCTCAACAAAGCCCTTGACGCGCAAGACGTCGTGCTCGCGTGCGATCTTCTCGATCCTTTCGGTCAATTCCTCTGGCTCGACTATGGCCGGAAGAGTTACTACAAAACTGTCGAAGTCATCGTGATCGTGATCAGGCTCTGAGTCGTGATGCGATCGTCGATTGGCGAGATCGTTTTCGGCGGCCGCAGACAGCCCCAGTAGAACCTTAGGATCAATGCGACCCTGTCGAACACGCAAGATGGGCGCGCTTGCCCGGGCTCGGTCGGCGACGCTGACGACGACCGCCTGTTCTTTATCGCGATCAAGGAGATCTGTCTTATTCAGGATGATCAAATCAGCGCAGGCGAGTTGATCCTCGAAAACTTCTTCAAGAGGGTTGTCATGGTCGATGGTTTCTGTCTCCGCCCGCTCGCGCGCAAGCGCTTCGGGATCGTCAACGAAACGACCTTCCGCTACAGCCTTACCGTCGATCACGGCAATCACCCCGTCGACCGTGAGCTTTGAGCGAATCGCCGGCCAGTCGAAGGCTTTCACTAGCGGCTTCGGCAGCGCCAAGCCGGATGTTTCGATAATAATATGATCTGGACGTTTCTCATGCGCGAGTAGCGCTTCGATTGCAGGCAAAAAATCGTCGGCGACCGTGCAGCATAAGCAGCCGTTCGCCAGTTCGACGATGTTCTCTTCTGGACAATTCTCGACTCCGCAGGCGCGTAAAATCTCTCCATCTACGCCGACATCGCCAAACTCATTGATAATCAGAGCCAGTCTGCGGTCGCCGGCGTTTTCAAGCACATGACGGATCAGCGTCGTTTTGCCCGCGCCAAGGAAGCCGGTGACGATAGTCGCGGGAATTTTGCGCTGCGTGGTCATGCGGGCGTGTCGTCCTCGTCCTGGCGGAACAAGCGGAAAGTCATGCCAGCAAGCGCGCCTGCGAGAACCCAGCTTACAGCCTGCACGACAAGTGAGGCGGCGACAAAGCGCGCAGCGAGTTCAGCGGGCGCCGTGCTCTCTGGCGATGCCGGCGTTGGCGTGAAGATATGTGGCGAAACCAGCAGGACTAGACCGAAAACCTGCGCTAGCCGGTCTTCCGAGCGCAGCAGTGCGTAAAGACCAGCGGCTGTCGCCAAAGCGGTGGCGCCCCACCAGAGCTGTCGACTGCTGAGTTCGGTTTCCGCTGCCCCAGGCAACTGAGGCGCAAGACCTATGCTTGTGGCGAGTCCGGTTGCCGCGAAGGCGCACGCTCCCCAGAGCGCGGCGTTACGTGGCGTGATATGGTCGCCAGTAACAAGCATGGTCGCGAGTAAAATCAGCGCATAACCCACTGAGAGAGCGATCGTTGACATGCTCGTCGACAAAGTGCGGCGCATTACGTCGGTAGCAGGCCCGGCTGTCTCCGCCACATGCTGCTTTACATGTTGTGCGGCTTCATAAACCTCGGCAGTAATTATCATCGGCGTCGTCGTGACGTGCTGAAGGGTCGACACGACAAGGCCCGTGACGATACCGCCGACGATGCCAGCCGCCAGAACGCGCGTAATCACGATAATGCGTGGTTCAAGCGGTCAGTGGCACGGGAAGGAAAGCGCGTGGCGCGAATCATGCGCCGCGTCGTGTACGCTTTCCATCGGTGCGAAACCGACCACATAAATAAGGCCGAGGCCGAGCACAAAAGCGACTGTCGCCGCCTTGAGAGTCTCAATTTTTTTGGCCGGCAACGTGAGCGTGGAAAGGGTATTGGTCTGCATAAAACTCTCCTTGCCGCCCCGCCGGCGGCGTCTTGAAGTCCGGAGCGACGTGTCATCGCCGTGACGGCAGGTCTCCTGGCTTCCGGCCATGTTCCGCGCCGCCTTCCCGGACTCAACGTCCAGTGGCTATTGACGTGGCGTGTCGCCGGTTACAGTTGCGGGGGCAGCCGGGGTTTCGGGCGGAGAGCCCTCACCGCGTTCCCTTTTCGCCTTCTTGCGAAGGACCGTCGTTCACAGTCTTATGCGCCCGGCGCTATTCCGTCAAACAGAAGGAGAGATGTGAGTGGACGAGGAAAATGGGGCGGCTGCAGCCCAACGCCACCGCGAAAAAATGATAAAACGCAAGGCGCATCAGGACGCTGAGGTTGCAGGAAAATCAATTACTAACAAAGGCTTGCTCATGGTGCATACTGGAGCTGGCAAGGGCAAGTCAACGGCAGCTTTCGGTTTGGTCCTGCGCGCGCTCGGACATGGCTGGAAAGTCGGGGTTGTTCAGTTCGGCAAGGGAGCCTGGCAAAGCGGCGAGCGGAAAATTCTCGAAAGTCTGGGAGATGTGTCCTGGCATACCCTTGGCGAGGGCTTCACCTGGGAGACCCAGGATCGCGTCCGCGATGAGCAGGCGGCGCGACGGGCGTGGGACAAAGCGCACGATTTAATGGCGGACCCGGAAGTGCGTCTACTGGTGCTCGATGAATTGAACATCTCCCTGCGATACGAACATCTTCCGTTGATTGAGGTCCTCGACGCCCTCAAAGCGCGTCGGGAAGATCTCAATATTGTCGTGACTGGCCGAAACGCAAAAACGGAATTGATCGCCGCCGCCGACCTCGTCACCGAAATGACGTTGGTCAAGCATCATTTCGCAGCAGGGGTGAAAGCGCAGGAAGGGATCGAGTTCTAACGTCGAGGTTTAGATCGGCAGCTTCACGATTGCGCGCAGGCCGCCGAGCGGGCTGCGGTCGAGTTCGATATCGCCGCCATGGGCGCGAGCGATGTCACGGGCGATGGCAAGACCAAGCCCCGAATTGGCGGTATCCTGATTGCGAGACTCATCGAGCCGATAAAACGGGCGAAAGGCGTCTTCGCGTTTTTCGATGGGAATTCCGGGGCCATCGTCGTCGATGTGGATGAACATCGAACGGCCGTCATTGATGATCGAAAATTCTAAATTCTGTCCGTAGCGTTGCGCATTTCCGACGAGATTGGCGAATAGCCGCCTGATCGAAGCGGGCCGGGCAACAAGAGTTGGATCACCCTCTATACTCAGAGCGGTCTTGAGACCATGTCGTTCGCTATCGGCTTTCAACTCATCGAGAATGACGGCGACGTCGGTTGGCGTAGAGGCTTCGCCGCCGTCGCCACGCGCGAAAGCAAGGTAAGCCTCGACGATACGTTCCATCTCGTCGATGTCCTTGCGCATCTCAGCCGTTTCGCTGCTCTCCCCCATCAGCGCCAGGGATAGTTTAAAGCGGGTGATAATGGTGCGCAAATCGTGCGAGACGCCATTGAGCATGGTTGTTCGCTGCTCGATAGCGCGTTCAACGCGACGTTTCATTTCGAGAAAGGCAGCGCCGGCGCGGCGCACCTCTCGCGCGCCCTTGGGCGTGAACTTAACATCACGGCCCTTGCCGAACTCTTCCGCCGCTTCGGCCAGCCGCAAGATAGGCCGGATCTGGTTGCGCAGGAAAGATGTGGCGACCGCCAGGATGATAATTGAGGCGATCGCCATCCACATGAAGAAAATATAGGAATTCGAGGCGTAGGCATGTGAACGGTTGAATAACATCCGCAAAGTCGCGTCGTTGAGCGCAACACGAATTTCGACAAAGTTGCGCGACAATCCTGTATTCACCCAGAAGGGTTGAGAGATCCGTCGGGAGAGCTCCTTATTCAGGGCTGTGTCGAGAAGCGCAAAGAGTGAGCTGCGTTTTTGCTCCTCTGGCATGGTTTCCCTTGGCAGGACCGATAGTTCTACGCTCATTGCGATGGCGGCGATCCGACGCAATTTTTCGTGCTCCGGATCGTCGGGCAATTCCTTGTAAATTTCTATGATTGCCGCCACCTCGCGCGCAACCCCGGCGGAAAGTCGGTATGTGACGACTTCCCAATGACGCTCCATGAACACGTATGCGATGGCGGATTGCAACAAAACGATCGGCAGGATGACGATCAGCAGAGCGCGCGCATACAGGCCGCGCGGCATTCGGTCGTGGAGCCAAATCTTGAAGGCGCGCCAGAGATTACGCGGCGAGGAGATAATATCGGTCAGAGCGACGTTCATTTGGAGCCTCTGGGATCCGCAGGTCCAAGTCCAGGAGGATCAAGTATCAAGCGATAACCTTGGCCTCGGATCGTGATCAGCAGGCGCGGCGTGCAGGGATCGATTTCGATCTTTCGACGTAGGCGTCCGATCTCGACATCTACCGATCGCTCATTGATCGAAAGACCCAAGCCGCGCTTGGCAAGCGTTTCGCGCGAAACGATATCGCCCTTATGTTCGACAAGTCGGCAGAGTATAGCGGACTCTCGCGACGTCAATGGAACCGGTTGGCTTCCGCGTAACAGATCGCCACTCACAGGGTTGAAGGCGTATTCACCAAAACGCGCGACAATAGACGATGTCGGGCGCGGAAATTGGCAACGTCGCAATATGCTGGCTATGCGCAGCGACAATTCGCGGGGATCGAACGGCTTGGCGAGATAATCATCGACTCCCGCCTCCAGGCCTGCGACCCGATTGGCTGTCTCCGTAAGGGCTGTGAGCATCAGGATAGGCGCTGATCGCAAAGGTTCATCGCTGGCCCGTAGCCGGCTGGCGAAGTCGACGCCAGTCTCGCCCGGCATCATCATATCGAGCACTATCAGATCGAAAACCAGATCACGCAGTCGCTCGCCAGCCTCTCGCGCATTTGCCGCGGCGCTGACCAGATATCCTTCGCCGGTTAGATATTTCGACAATAAGCTCCGGATGCGTTTATCGTCGTCGACAACGAGGATATGGGCCCCGGCCGTATCGGCAGAAAGGCGCGGTGCGCTTGTCGAAGCCTGAGTAGATGTCATAGCGGTTCGTCCATAGTGTGGACGTGATCGCGCGCTCGGGCGAGATGGTCCCGGACCCGTGCGCGCTCATCGCTATCGATCATGGCAAAAAGAAAATCTGCAGCCGCATCCCGCGCCTGAATTGGCATGTCTCCGAGAACGCGTTTGAATCGCTCCGATTGCAAGCTTGCCAACTCGCGAGCCAGAGTTTCTCCGCGAATAGTTAAATACAGCAACCGTTGGCGTCGATCGTTCGCGCCGGCGCGCGCCTCGACCAAACCTGCATCCAGAAGCTGCTTGAGGACACGATTGAGGCTCTGCTTGGTGATTCTCAGAATGTCGAGAAGAGCTGCGATAGAAAGTCCGGGACGACGATCAACGAAATGCAATACCCGATGGTGCGCGCGACCGAAGCCGTAAGTTTCGAGCAATCGATCGGCGTCACGAACGAAATCTCGATAGGCAAAAAAGAAAAGCTCTACGAGATCAAGGACCTCGCCATCTTCCGCGATGCGCGCCGTGGGCTGCAGAATAGCCGTGGGCGTCGAGACAGGTTGCCGCCAGACGGCGCCAAGGCCAGGCGCGCCAACGCCGCCGGGCGAGGCCGTCGATTTTCGATGTAATGCGTCGGTCACGGCCCGATTCCAAAACGCGTCCCGGTTCGGGGCCGCTTTAAGTCAGCTATATTGACATAATTCTGGCCGATGGCTAGTGCAGGGCGCAAGCGGCGCGGGTCTTCGGGGGCTCGATGACGCCAATCCCCGGAGCTTTGTCATGTCGCTTCCGCCCTTCGATCAGCGCGACGGTTTCATTTGGCATAATGGCTCTCTCGTTCCATGGCGGGACGCGAAATTGCATGTCCTGTCTCATGGACTTCACTACGGCTCTTGCGTATTTGAGGGCGAGCGCGCCTATGGCGGGAATATTTTCAAATCCCGCGAACATTCCGAACGTCTGCGGCGTTCCGCCGAAATTCTTGATTTCGAGATCCCCTACAGTGTCGAAGAGATCGACGCCGCCAAAGATGCGACCGTTCGCGCCAATGGCCTGGTCAATTGCTATGTTCGACCGGTCGCATGGCGCGGTAGTGAGATGATGGCTGTTGCGGCCCAAAAATCAACAATTAATGTCGCCATTGCTGTCTGGGACTGGCCGAGCATGTTCGACATTGCGACCAAGATGAAAGGCATCAAGCTCGACATCGCCGAATACCGGCGCCCGGACCCGATGACGGCGCCGTCAGGCGCAAAGGCCGCAGGACTCTATATGATTTGCACGATTTCGAAGCATCGCGCCGAACGGCGTGGTTATGCTGACGCGCTGATGTTCGACTGGCAGGGCAGGGTCGCTGAATGCACTGGCGCAAATGTTTTCTTTATCAAAGACGGTGCGCTGCATACGCCCATCGCAGATTGCTTCCTTGACGGCATCACCCGCCGGACGGTCATAGACCTAGCGAAACGTCGTGGCATAAATGTTATCGAACGGCGCATCATGCCTGACGAAATGAGCTGTTTCGAGGAATGTTTCATTTGCGGCACAGGCGCTGAGGTGACGCCAGTGGCGGAGATCGGAGAAAGCTATCGCTTCAAACCCGGAGCCGTATCCCGCGCCCTGATCGAAGATTACGAACGCGAAGTCAACGCCGGAAGGCCCCCCGAATGGCTCAATCAATAATCGGTTAGTAAAAACCGTTACAGTCACAACGGCGTCGTTTCTGGCGATGATGGACGCGACGATAACGGATGACCGGCTCGTAGCCAACGATCGTATCGACTTCCGCATAGCTTGTTACCGGAATGACCTGGCGCTGCACCACCGGCGCATAAAACAGTTCAGTTTCGTTCTCCCCAGAAATGTAGATATCCCCGGCGCTATAGCCATTACGGCGATAGAGCCCGCCGCCATATCCCGCTGCCGGATACTGCGGCATACCGACGAAATAGGCCTGATCGTAATTCACCGGTCCCCAGCCATGACGGTAATAGGGAGATGAGAAATCCTGCGCCCGCGCGCTGCTGGCGAGGCCGATGAACGCCAGGCCGAGCAAAACTACAAATGTCGCCAGACGCGGAGTTGAGTCTGCGGCCATACGCATGGTGAACGCCTTCCCTTTGGGTTTTCCAAAGCGAATTAAGCGTCAGCTTTACCTTAAACGCCAGCTTTTTCCCGCCTCGACGGTGACGAAAAACCCGATAAGGTTAATTCTGGCTTATGTCAGGCTGTGTCTAAAATCTCGATTTTAACTTCATCCGCTCATGCGCGATTTGATGGCGTTTTCGGCCAGTGTCTTGCCCAGAGACCAGACAGCGGCCGGGGCGTTATGCGCATCAGCGATGACCGCATCGAATGAGGACTCAATCCAGTCGCAATCAGCGTCTGTGATAGTGAGGGGTGGCAGTAATTTGATCGTATGATTGCCATGGCCGGCTACTTGAGTCAGCACCTTGTGATCCTTGAACAAGGGGATCGAGATTAATTGGCAGAACAGCCCGGAATTAGCAGTCTCGAGCAGGTTCCACGCCGCTTTAAGCTTGAAGGACTGTGGAGGGCCAAATTCGACGCCAATCATCAGACCTTTGCCGCGGGCGTCGCAGACGAGTTCATATTTTTCGACCATGTGACGGAAGGAAGCCAGCAATCGTTCGCCCTTGGCGGCTGAGTTCTCGATGACGCGTTCGTTTTTGATTACATCCAGCGTGGCGATGCCGGCGGCCATGGCCAGGTCCGTCTTGCTGAATGTTGAGCCGTGGACGACGGCGCGATCCATACGGTCGAAAACCTTGTCGAAAACAGCTTTACGGGTCAACACGGCGCCGACAGGCACATGGCCGCCAGACAGCGCTTTGGCCAAGACGACCATGTCTGGCTCAAGTCCCGGATAGTGGTCAATGGCGAAGAATTTGCCAGTGCGGCCCATACCAGTCTGGATTTCGTCGGCGACGAAAAGAGTCCCGTATTTCCTGCAGAGAGCCTGGGCGCCAGGCAAGTATTCGTCGCTGGGGATATTGACGCCCTTCCCTTGAATCGGTTCGACGAAAAAAGCGGCGTATTCGCGCGTCGCCAGAGCCGATTCAAGAGCTGAGAGATCGTCGAAACGCACTTCATGCGCACTAGGCAGGAGCGGGCCAAATCCCTTTTTGAAAATCTCGTCGCCGTTCATCGACAGCGAGCCATAGGTCAAGCCATGGAAGGAGTGCGCACAATGTAAAATTCCCGGCCGGCCAGTCGCCGCGCGGGCGAATTTGATCGCCGCCTCAATCGACTCGGCTCCGGAATTGGCGAAGAAGACCTTGTCCAGCCAGGGAGCGTATTCGAGAAGCATTTCACCGAGCACGCCGGCGAGGACGGAAACGTCGAGCTGCACAAGATTGGGGAGTTCGGCGTCCAGCACGCTGACCAGCGCATCGCGAACATAAGTGTGGTTGCGCCCGATAGCGAACACGCCCCACCCGCTTAACAGATCGAGATATCGATCGCCTTTGCGGTCCCAGAGATAAGGGCCAAGGCCGCGCGTGAAACCGACATCGTATCCGATGGTTTTCAGAACACGCACCCACATCTCGTTGAGATGTTGCGAATGCAGCCCGTAACGCTCATTTTCCCGGCTCGCGATGCGCGCTGCAAAGTCGGGCGCGGAGCCGCCAGTCGAAAGTCTATCTTCCGATAGGATAGTCAGGTCGGTCATCTCGGCGACTCCGGAGTATGCGCTCGTGCGCTAATGTCAGCCCTTGGAGCTTTAAGTTCTGTGGCGGCTAGCGCAGACGAATTAAAGCGGGTCATGGCGACTGACTACCACACGGTCGGAAAATCGGGAACATCGGGGCATAGAGTTCCGAACCTTGCCGGGATCGTGCGCGCAGCAGATGTAGACCGTGACAAGCTGCTCTCGTATAACACGGCTCCGTCGCGCCATCTACATGATCTTGCAAACGGTTTTATTCCTAAAGGTCAGTAGTTTATTGCCATTTCGGGCGATCTTTTAGATGGAACGGCGCGCCAAATCAGCGACACATCGGTATCCACAGCCAATTTCATTGCTAAATTGCAGCTTGGCCGGTCGGAGTCTAATGGTATCTTCGTTAAGTGATTCACCGATGTCGACGATTCCTGTCGTCCCGAGGGGACCGGTCTCGAGTTCCCGTCGCGGTTCGATCTATTGGGGGCGCATGTGGGATTTCAGGATGATTTAAGCTCCGCAGCCGGCCAAGCCGAAAACGGCGATGTCGAAATCGAGCTGTTTGAAATTGCAGGTCGCATCAAATGGTTCGATGTCGCCAAGGGCTATGGATTTATTATCCCGGATGATGGTGGACAGGACGTTCTGCTTCACGTTACGACCTTACGCCGCAGCGGTTTCCATACCGCTTTCGAGGGTGCGCGGGTTGTTTGCGAGGCGCAGCGTCGCGCCAAGGGCGCGCAAGTCTTCCGCGTCATCTCAATGGATGAATCGACGGCGGTTCATCCCGCGCAATCCAGCGCCGGACGTACTCATGTTCAGGTCAAGCCTACGGGCGGCTATGAAATCGCCATCGTTAAATGGTTTAATCGCGTCAAGGGTTTTGGCTTCCTGACTCGCGGAGAAGGCACGGAAGACATTTTTCTGCACATGGAGACGGTGCGTCGATTTGGCATGACGGAACTCAAACCCGGCGATAGCGTGCTGGTGCGTTACGGCGATGGCGAGAAGGGATTGATGGCGGCTGAAGTGCGTCCGCTCGAAGCCAAAGCGCCATCATCCCATTGATCTTCTCATGAATCCTTTCCTTTTAAGATTTCGCGTGCGCCGGGGGCTTCTCGCCGCCATTCTCGCACTGTCAGCTCTGTCTCCCGTCGCTCATGCCGACGAAGAGTGCATACCCGCGCCGGAACGTCCGCGGGAGAACTTGCAGATTGTCACCTCAAGCGGTCCTCATCCCTTCAGGGTCGAGGTCGCCCGTACGACCGAACAGCGGGTGAAAGGACTTATGTGCCGTCGGGCGATGGCGCGCGATCAGGGTATGCTCTTTACCTTTGACGGCGAAACACCGATCCACATGTGGATGAAAAACACCTATCTGCCGCTCGACATGGTGTTTGTTTCCCGCCACGGCCGGGTCACATCCGTCGCCGCGAATACGACGCCATTTTCGCTGGACCTTATCAGCTCTGGAACTCCCGCTTATGCGGTGATCGAGCTGAACGCTGGAGTCGCCAGCGAATTGGGCATTGCGGAAGGCGCAAAAGTCGAACATCCGGTGTTCCGTCACTAGGTGAGCTGGCTTGTGAGGCGGCGTCGCGCATGCTAGCCAATTCACCTCTGTTATTCGGGGTATAGCGCAGCCTGGTAGCGCGGAAGTTTTGGGTACTTCAGGTCGCAGGTTCAAATCCTGCTGCCCCGACCAGACATTGTTCGCCAGTTTTCGCCGACGTTCAAAATCTCATTGAAATCAAAAGGCGAAATTTTTCCACCGTTCTTGTCTGTTCGCGTTTGTTCTCATATAATCGCGCCAGACTGGGGGACTGAGCGGGGGACTAGGAAAGCTGGCCAAGGTTAGAATCCTATCCGCTGCGAAGGTGAAAAGCGCCGGGCCGGGAGTGCATCCAGACGGCGACGGTCTCTATCTTTGCGTATCGCCTTCCGGGTCTAGATCGTGGGTCTATCGATTCTCATGGCAGGGCAGGCGCCCCGAGATGGGTTTGGGGCATGTCGACGACTTGTCGCTTGCAGAGGCAAGAGACGCCGCCGCAGACGCTCGACGACTGGTCCGGTCCGGGATTAACCCTATTGAAGCGCGCCGAGCCGCTAGGACTGCATCGCCCAGCGCTAAGACCTTCGCCGACGCCGCAGACGCGTATTTTGTCGCCAAGTCGCCGGACTGGGGAAACGACAAATATAAAGAGATGACCCGGCTTGCACTCACTCGCGAAGCAGCGCCCTTGCGGGGCTTGCCGATCGCTTCGGTCGATACCGAGGCCGTGCTGGCCATCCTGAAACCGCGTTGGTTGAAGACGCCAAAGACGGCGCGGCGCATCCGGGAAAAGGTTGAAGCGGTTCTGGACTACGCCACAGTGAAGGGCTGGCGACACGGTGACAATCCGGCGCGATGGCGCGGTCATTTGGAGCACCTGTTGCCGCGTCACGACGCATCCCTAGAGGGTCATCATGCAGCTATGCCCTACGCCGACGCGCCGGCTTTCTACGCCCGTTTACGCGAGACGGAAGGCATAACCGCCCGCGCTTTGGAGTGGACAATTCTGACCGCAGCTAGGTCCGGCGAGACGCGCGGCGCGACATGGAACGAAATAGACATCGGCGCCCAACTTTGGACAATTCCGCCAGAACGCATGAAAATGAAATCCGGCCATCGAGTGCCATTATGCGACCGCGCGATAGAGATCGTGCTGGAGATGGAAAATTGGCGTACGTCCGATTTTCTGTTTCCGGGCCGCAAGCGAAACGCCGGCTTGTCGCACATCGCGATGGCCAAAGTTCTGGAGCGCATGGGCGCCGGTAACGTCACCGTTCACGGCTGGCGAAGCACTTTTCGCGATTGGACCGGAGACCGTACGCAATACCCTCGCGAGATTGCAGAGGCCGCGCTGGCGCACATCATCGGGAACAAGGCCGAACAAGCCTACCGTCGCGGCGACGCACTGGAGAAGCGCCGGGCGCTTATGAATGACTGGGCCGCATATCTTACTGGGCAGTCATCATGACGACGCGGGGCAGGGGGCCACTAGCTGGAGATGGCGGACGAAAGCCGAAGACGCTGCAATCCGATCCTGATCGCTTTGTAATATGCGCCATGCTTTGGCTGAGATTTAATGGAACAATAAAACGTCCGCTTAATGCGCACGAAATTAGAATGTTTGATTTACTTTTTTCAAATTCAACAAAAAGCGAAATTGAAGGCATCATCGAAAAAGATTGCATCGGCATATCTTTCCTTAATAGCGACCAAGAGCGCGCAACTCCGGCCGACATCGAAAATAGGCACGCAACCGCCGCGCCGGGAAAGCCGATATATTGGAGATCACGAATAGACGCGCTGCGCAAGAAACTCGAAAAAAATTGGCTTTTAATAGATCCTGATCGAAAGGTTAAAAAAACAGACAGGCTTAATCAGTCGCAGATCGATGACGCAATGTGGATAATCCGTTCATGTGGAACAATAGATTTATTTTTTGCTGATGACATAGCCATCAGAGACACGGCGCCCGCAAGACTTGAACTATTGGGATGGGGACAGGCTGGCGAAATAGTCGCCGCCCGCGTTTCCGCTATTGTCGATTTTTTCAAAACGCAGTCAGTAAATAACTGAATTTATGAAATAAAAAGGCGAAACTTTTTTCCGCCGCGAGATTTATTAGTTTTCGCTCATGATTTTTCCCGTTCGCAGCAATTCAACTGCACGGGAGAAAAAATTGCAAAATAATCTGAACGCCGCCGCCGTTACTCTCGCGGATCGCCTCGAATATGGCTTCATAACGATTGACGAACTTTGTCAGTTGAAACAATGCGGCCGCACGATGGTCTACGCCGACATTAAAGCTGGCGCGCTGGAGATCGAGAAGCACGGAAAATCTACTCGCGTTTCTGGTCCGAAAGCAAAAAGCTATGTGCCCGGAGCGCATCGCCGCATGAGCGGCAAGGCCGCCTGAGCGGCCGACATGCCTGCATCATCGAACCCTCAACTCGCCGCGCCGTGATGGCGCCGCATCCCATGAAGGATGAATAAAAATGATTGTTAAAACAGAAACGCCCGACCCGAGGGGCAATCGGGGCGGGCGCGAGGCGACGATATATCCGAGCGGGAATATCAAGCTAGAATATACAGAAAACCACCCCAATCTTCAAGCTATCCGCGCCGCCTTTCTTGCCCGTCGCCATCGCCTCGCGCCGGGATTCGCGGCCGCCGTCGCCGGTCTCGCCTTCACAGTGGAGGCGCCGCGATGACGACAATTCCGCCTCTTTTGATGATCGCCGAAGGGCGCAAGCCGCGCCCGCGCAAGGCGCCGATTGTCCGGCCGCGAGAAATCGAATTGCATATGAGCGTCGTCAAATTGTTGCAGGACTTTTCGTCGCCGGGCTGGATATGGTCGCACTTTCCCGCCGGCGAAAAACGCGACATCCGCACGGCCGCCAAACTCAAGCGCATGGGCGTCAAGGCCGGCTGGCCTGACTTTCTCTTAATCAGTCCGGCCGGGATTTTTCACGGTCTTGAACTGAAAAGACCCGGCGGGGTCATGTCGGAAGCTCAAGAGGATTTTCTGCGCTGGGCCATCGCCAACGGGATCAATCACTCTGTCGCCGATAATGTTGACGACGCAATCGCCGTCCTGAGTCACTGGGGCGCGGTCAAGATCGCCGTCGCCGGCATGTCACGGGAGGGCGGACGATGAAACCGATCAAGCACCCGATGGACTCCCTACGCCTCGACTACCTTGCAGAATGCGCAGACCTCATCGCCGCCCGCGCCGTCGCCATAAGGATGGCCGCCGTTGCTGGCGACGTGGCGACGTACGATGAATTGTTCGCCCTGTTGCGGTGCATCGCCAGCGACATGGTAACGACCCGCCGGGAGATCAAAACAACCGAGACCGCCAACTCCGAACATTCGGAGGCCGCATGAACCCGACACCAACATCATCGTCCGCCGCCGAATACAGGGCTTCCGCATCGCGTAACACCCAGCCTGCGCGCGGCAACGGCGCGGCGCCTGTCGAACCGGCCGGCTATGAAATCGCGCCGCCAGACATGCCAGCGACGGCGCCGCAGTCGATCAAGCCAACGCCATATGTCTGGCGTGACCCGGCAACTATTCCAACGCGGCAATGGCTTTATGGGCAACACCTGATACGGCGGTTTTTGTCCTGCACTGTGGCGGCGGGTGGCGTCGGAAAGTCGACGCTGCTACTCGCCGATAGCGTCGCAATGGTTACGTCGATTCCCGTTGCCGGCCACAGCACACACAAGCCGTTGCGTGTCTGGTATTTCAACGGCGAAGACCCGCGCGAGGAAATTGAGCGCCGCCTCGCGGCAATCTGTCTACATCGCGGGATCGAGGCCGATGATCTTGGCGGCGGATTATTCGTCGACTCCGGGCGCGACACTGAAATCATCATCGCCAGAACTGAGCGCGCCGGATTTTCAATCTGCACGCCAGTCGTCGACGCCATCATTGCAGCGATTAGAACAAACCGGATCGACGTGCTTATTGTGGATCCATTCATATCCTCGCATCGCGTATCTGAAAACGACAACGGCGCTATTGACGCAGTGGCGAAGACATGGGCGCGAATTGCTGACGTGACGGGGTGC
>JBIIJP010000001.1:0-291173 GCA_044233645.1 Methylocystis sp.
CTGCCCTGAACCGTCGTGCCGGAAACCGTGTTGGCCGAAACCGTCGAGAACGAGCCGAGGTTGCCCTGAACCGTACCGCCGGACACAGTGTTCGCCGAAACGGTGTTGAAGGAGCCGAGGCTGCCCTCAACCGTGTTCGCCGAGACGGCGTTGAACGAGCCGAAGCTGCCCTGAACCGTCGTGCCGGACACCGTGTTGGCCGAAACCGTCGAGAACGAGCCGAGGCTGCCCTGAACCGTCGTGCCGGAAACCGTGTTGGCCGAAACCGTCGAGAACGAGCCGAGGTTGCCCTGAACCGTACCGCCGGACACCGTGCTCGACGACACGGTGTTGAACGAGCCGAGGCTGCCCTGAACCGTGTTCGCCGAGACGGCGTTGAACGAGCCGAAGCTGCCCTGAACCGTCGTGCCGGACACCGTGTTCGCCGAAACCGTCGAGAACGAGCCGAGGCTGCCCTGAACCGTCGTGCCGGACACCGTGTTGGCCGAAACCGTCGAGAACGAACCCAGGCTGCCCTGAACCGTCGTGCCGGAAACCGTGTTGGCCGAGACTGTGCCCGCTGAAATAGTGCCGACAGTTATGGTGCCAGCAGATATTGAGCCGGCAGATACGTTCGCCGCAGAAAGCGACGAGAACGAACCGACACTACCCTGCAGCGTCGTGAACGAGCCGAAGCTGCCCTGAACCGTCGTGCCGGAAACCGTGTTCGCCGAAACCGTCGAGAACGAACCCAGGCTGCCCTGAACCGTGCCGCCGGACACAGTGTTCGCCGAGACCGTGTTGAAGGAGCCGAGGCTGCCCTCAATTGTGGTCGCCGAAATGGCGCCGAAAGAACCGTAGCTGCCCTGAACCGTAGCGCCAGAAACCGTGTTGGCAGAGACGGTTGTCGCAGAAACCCCGCCAAACGAACCCAGGCTGCCCTGTATGGTCGTTCCAGTTACCGTGCCAAACGAACCGTAGCTGCCCTGAATGGATGTACCGGACAGTGAAGGGATTCCCAATGGAGCAACAATATTACACAAAATCAAAGCGCCGCTGCCGTCCACGCAAAGCGGCGAATTGGGAAATGCTGGCGGGGGGCTGGTCACAAGTTGCGCATGCGCCACGCCGCCGATGGTGAAGGCGGCGCCGTTGGCAAAGACCGTGGACAACAGCGCAAGAGCGAATTTTCGCCGCTTCCTCCCCGAGGCGGGAGTGACGCCCGGACTTTTGTTGAGGTCGGCGTCAAGTAGATTTGAGCTTCCCCGCAGGTGAAGATCCCGGTAACGATTTTTCATGTGTCCCCCGCCATGTTCCGGATTGAAATAAGTCTTTCAAACTCACACTTGAGAGAAATGCGCCACTTGGAATGCACTTTGTGCATCATTTCGAATGGAACAATTCCGCAAGACACATACTTGCAATACTAATTATGGCGCCAATACGACACGTAATATGGCGCTAAAGTGGTATTAAACCTTAAATAATAAATAGACGTTTAACATGTCTTAAAAGCATGACTTTCACATAAAGCTTCACTATTTCATAGATTTAGCAAATTCAGAGGACGAATCGAGACCTGCCGTCGTCGGTCTTTATTCACCCATGACGGCGCTAAATATGACTTTTTATGATTATTTGATATTAAATCGACATAATTGATACATCGCGCCGTTCGTGGCGCTGCACTTCCTCGCTTCGTGCGACATCAGCCCTGTGGACGCGTCAGTCCCGACATGAATAAGCTCTGCGGAAGGGCGGCTGCATCATCAAGCCGATGGACCGATCGGCGCCTCTTCCGACCTGCAAATTTTAAGCTTGGCCAGAGCCGCCGCAGAAACGACGAAAATTACATGAATATTTTTGGACATTCCGACACCGGCGAATCGATTATCCAATCAATGCGGATCTGGTCGACGTTAAAAAATAGTTTACGCATAACTGAAACAGTCAGGTGTGGTCCCAAGGATATATATAGCCAACTACAGTGGACCAAAATCAACGCAAGGAAACGTGCGTAACGTTCTCAACTCTCGATTTAGGGCATTGTCCCGCAGTCGCTCAGGCCGGCGCCGAGGGAAAAACAAACGATTTTTCTGACCGGCAGAAGGCGCGGATCAACAAGACAGATCATTCCCTCGCCTGCGCAACAAACTTCATGCGGCCTTCCCACGATCCCGCTCAGCGTCGCTTCCTTGAGAACTGCAGGATTTTAATATCAAAGTAGCGCCGATCGTCAGCAGCTCTCATTTTCCTCACATGTAGTTCCGAAACGTCGCTTTCGTGGTAAGCTCGTTTAAATCTCTCTCTCGCCCGATCAGCCTTGTCATTTTTTTCAGGGTCAAGATTCGTTTCACTCATGGGGCTCAAAAATGTGCCGATCGTGTTTCTCTCCATTATTGCTCAATGCTGAACTTCTCGCGACTTCAGGAGGCAGACTTTTCGAGCATGGATCATACAGACCCTCGCGCAGAAATTTCGTAGCCACCTCGGCAGGTGCAGCCTCTACGATTGCGGCATTCTCTGAACAAAATCGATCCTTCGCCGCCAATGCGGGAGCGGATGTTATCTTCCAGGGCGGAAAAATTATACCGCTCCCCGGTTCAGCGTCCGTGAAATCGATTGCCATCGCTTCAGGTAAAATATTGGCGCTTGGAAGCGAAAGCGCTGTCATGCAATACAAGTCAAACAACACGACAATTATTGACCTTGACGGTCGGATCCTGATGCCAGGATTTATAGATCCTCACAATCATACGGTTTTGTCGGCGTTAATTCTCGAATTGCTGGAAGATATTGGTTACACGAAATTCCCTACGCGTGGGAAAATGCTTGCGGCATTACGCGCGCTTGTTACGCAAACGCCGCCGGGGCATTGGATCAGCTGTTCTAACTTCGACAATCTGTTGCAAGGGGGCGATCTCTCCCGAGAGGAGCTTGACGCCATCTCAACCGATCATCCCATCTTCGTATGGTATACGAATGGACACGATGCATGCGTGAATAGTGCGGCGCTCAAGCTTGCGAAAATACCGGAGAACATCGGAACTCTACCCGGCGGCGGACATTTTGGCCGCGATAGCTCGGGCGCGCTCAACGGAGTGGCGTATGAAGAGAGCGCGATATTGAAATTTGTCAGTCTGTTTTTGCCTAAATTAACGCCGCAACTGGCCGCTAAAGCTATTTCCGATTATCTGAAAACTGCCGCAGCCAGTGGAAACACCATGGTGCACGAGCCCGGAACTCTCAGCTCGGAATGGATTGAGCCTTTCTCAAAACTATCGACACGGATGATGTGCCGCACGAGCGCCAGTCTGATGTATGAGGACATGAAAGGGTTTGAACCCTATCGCAACCTCGGTCCAGGCTCCAGAGGCGCACAAATTCCAGACACGCTGTTTACCCTCTACGGCATAAAGATTGTAGGCGATGGCTCAAATCAAACCCTCACTGGCGCGCAAACCCAGCCCTATCTGAACACGACCGATAAAGGAAAAACTAATTTCGACGCCAATCAAATGAAAGAGATGGTGAGAGACATTTATAACGCCAAACTTCCCGTGCTCATTCATTGTAACGGTGATTATACGATCGACATTGCGCTTGACGCTATCGAGGCGGCCTATAACGGATCGACCGAATATGGGATTAATAGAATAGAACATTCGACTATGGTTCGGCTGGATCAAATCCAGCGCATGAAGAGATTGAATGTTCAGCCTAGTTTCCTCATGAATCATGTTCGTTACTATGGCGCGGCCTATAGAGACGATATTTTTGGTCCCAAACGCGCAGAAACAACCGATCCGGCCGGATGGTGTGTGCGAGAGGGATTACCCTTCACGCTCCATACGGATTCCCCCTGTTCGCCGATTGGGGCCTTGAGTCTTGTCAGCACCGCCATAACCAGGCGTTGCGAGATAGATGGCTCCATTATCGGGCGCGATCAGACTGTTTCGCTGGATCAGGCCTTGCGCTCGGTCACGATCGACGCGGCAAAGCAGATCGGAATGGGCGACAGGATCGGTTCGCTGGAAAAAGGCAAGGAAGCCGATTTCGTTATCCTTGAACAGGATCCATATAAAACGGACCCGGATAAGATTGGATCGATAAAGATAAGCGAAACATGGGTCGGCGGCGTCAAAAAATACGCCAGCTAACGCCGACAGAAAGCAGCGAAGACAGCATTCGCCTGGAAGACATCCGGAAAGGATAACCTCTGGGCAACGGCTTATTTACGCATCGCCGTGGCGAGGGCGCGTTGCTTATCAATCAATCTCTCCTCCGCTTGCTCATAGATCTCGATGGCCTCCGAGAGCGCAACCAGCGCAGTTTCAACATCTGTGCCTGCAATCATCTCTGGCAGATCATCAACCTCCTGGGCGTTGTCACTTACAACGATTGTTCGATTACCATCGATCAGCGCGAATCTGTGCTTGCAATAATTTCCGGCGCGCCCGTCAGGACACGTACAAAAGGCGTTTAGATTTTCTCCTGCTCGCTCGAATGTGCAGGTGTAGAGATCGCCCTTCATTCCCCTGACGGTAAATTCTATCTTGCGCATGATATCTCGCAATGCTCTAGTTTATGCTCTTTGTCATTCAACTGACTGACCGGCACAAAATACGTCGATTTTTCCCGTGCGTGAAGCATTCACCTCTCATTGCTGGCTCAACGGAACACGCGGTGTTTTGACAGCAAACTGGCGGAACATTTCAAATCAAAATTGCTGAATGACATTTTTATGAAGTCATAATAGTAACATTATCAACATTATATAGCCAAAGGCCGCCTCCTGTCGACTGTCATGAAGCCGTCACCAAACATCGCGATGATCATTTTATGACAAGACAGGGCGCGTCATCATGATGAAATTTAAGTATCTCGCCGGCGTTGCATATCTGATGATTACCGCCACAACGGCGTTCTCCGGCGTTGCATGCGCAGGCGATGACAAATCGACCTTCAAGGCCGTTTCCGACATGGTTGGACTGACCAAAGACGAAGGAATCGACAAAATTAATTACAATGAACGTGCGAAACTGGTTATGCCACGGGACTCTCGTGTTTTACCAACCCCGCGCGACGCCCAGCCTAAACCGGAGGGATGGCCGCAGGACGCATCAAGAGAGCACCGACGTACAGATCGTTACGCGCGTGCGCCAGGCGCCGAGGCAGAAAAGCCAAAGCCGGGATTGATGGAGCGTATTCGCGGACCAGTCACAAATACATCGGCCGGGACGGACGACGAGCCTGGTCTCCTGCAAAAGATCATCACTAACAAACAACGAGCCGCTGAACTGGAGCCCGACGAGCCGCAACGGCAATTGTTATCCGAACCGCCGGAGGGTTATCGGCACCCATCTGTTCCGCTCAAGGAAGTTAAAGACACTTCTCGCAAAAACGGCTTCCTCGGCCGACTGTTCGGTGGCGAAGGTAATGATGGCGATCCTGTCGCCCAGACGGCGGGTGTGAATGAAACGATACGCAAACCCGATGTAGATTCGGGTGACAAGCAGGGCGCAGCGGCGTCGTCGCTAACCGGATGGCTGCCCGGATTTCTCAAAAACTAATGCGATTGTAGAATCGCCTTCCGGGCCTGAAGACGTACAAAACAGTGTATCTAGAATTTAAACATAAGGTTGCTGATCATGGACAGCTTGCTGGGTTTTGCGCCGAGATTGTTGCTGATCGAAAATGACCAAAAACACGCAGAGCCCCTGCTCCAACGCTTCGAGAGAGAGGGTTATCTGGTTAAATGGTCGACAGATAGCACCGAAGCTTTTGCGACAATCAAGCAATTTATACCAAACATCATTATCGTAAGCTGGGGCGCTGTTGGTGCAAACGGACTGGATTTGTGCCTGAGGATAAGATCGGACATCTCATTTCACGAAACCAAGGTCATGGTTGTCTCGGAAGTCTACAATGAGATCGATGCGATCCGGGTTCTGACGGTTGGGGCGGATGACTACCTTTGCCGTCCGATTTCTGATATGGAACTGGTAACGCGCGCCTGGGCGCAACTGCGTTTCCTGCGCGCAAAAAGCTTTTTCTCGGGAGGAAAGAAAACCATCAGAAGAGCTGCGCCCGTCGATGTTGTTCTCAACAATCAGATAAGTAATACCTTACTAAAACACAATGGCATCGACATGCGCGTTGAAGCCAGAGATGTGCGTAGACATGGCGCCGCCATTAAGCTACGCGACGCCGAATTCAGGCTTCTGACAATTTTATTGAAAGAACCGAAAAAGATTTTTACGCGTCAGGAATTGATCAAAATGTTATGGGAGCAACCGGACAAAATCGAGTATCGAACAATTGATGTGATGATGGGCAGGTTAAGAAAAGCCCTGGCTTTACCGAATAGAATAGACGCTATTCGATCAGTTCGAGGCATCGGCTACGGCCTCAGTATCGACGATCCGCTGATCCTGAAAACCAGAAACAGACGCGCAAGTTTATCGTCCGGAACCGTCCCGGTTGAAAACCTTACAGCGATCTGACGAATGCGTCGCATTCACGACCGGCAACCGAGACTATTAACCTGTCAGGATATGTGATCATGAGGCGTTACTATTTCTTCATGATCGCACCGATGCTTTGTCTCGCGTCATTTTCTTCACAGGCTCAACAACATTCCTATTCCGGGGTAACGGCGGAAAATATCGGCGAGGAACAGGAAGCCTGCGCCGCCGACGCCGCGCGTTTTTGCGGCGGAAATGTTACGGCGCTATTCGAGATGGAGATTTGTCTTTCCAGACATACACGCCAACTCTCGCCTGCCTGCAAAGATCAAATTGCGCCAACTGATTTCCGAAAATACCATGAGGAAGCGGATAATCTCTTCGATTAGCCCTTCAAATATTCCCAAAGCTATTTCATCGCGCCTGAACCACCATATCCCGTACCGAACGAAACGTTGTCCAAAAGCGGCGATTGCAGCATCGACGCATGGCTGAACTGCGGAGACTCGCCGAGCTCATTTTTGGTTTAAAACATTCCATATTTAAATATAAATGAGATCAAATATTTCAATTATTCAAGAGTTTATGCTTTTTATGACACGCATAAATTGTCATTGAGTCTGTCGTTTGTTCGAAATCTCATACAAAGCTCATTGTTCACAATACCTTATACAAAAAACGCGCTCGCGGCGTGTTGTTATCGAACAACAGACTCTCAGCGTTGATCCGATTGAGGGACCTGAGGCCCTTACTGTTATCCATTCGTCACATAGGAAGCTGAAAACTAGCTCCCATGAAATGTGGGGGGTCAACCTTCACACCTTTGGAGGTTTGGACAATGAAATCCTCGGTCGCCATAAAAGCCCTGATGATAGCGGCGTTCAGCGCCGGCGCTGCAGGCAAGATCAATCCAGCCAAGGCCAACACCGAAGACGATCTTAAAGAGTTGAAGGCGCTTGTATTGCAACAGCAAAAACGCATCCAGCAACTCGAATCGCGCGGTAGTGGCGGCGGCAGCCACAGCCACCACGCCAATCCAATTATGAACAATCCTCGGGGCACAGGTCAGGGTATCCTGGGCACAGGCACTTCGGGCAGCAATCCGGGGGAAGTTGGAACCGCGCGAGGAACGCCTACGCGCCCCAGCGCCGATGGTCGCTACGAAGGCGGCTCGGCTCCCGATCCGTCAGCGTCCCTTCAGCAGTGGTATAACCGCATCAGCATCCGTGGTTACACCCAGATGCGCTACACCAACTTCCTGCAGAATTCGGAATTCGCTAATAATGATGTCTACTGGGCGGACAACTCGGCACGACCACGATCAAATTTTCTGATCCGCCGAATGCGCCTGATCTTCTCCGGCGACGTGTCCGATCATCTCTACATCTATATCCAGCCTGATTTCGCCAGCACGCCTCCTGGCGGATATTCCAACGCGGCGACATACGCCGCAGCGCTTAACTCACCGGCTTCGGGGCCGATTGGCGCTAACGGCATCCTGCCCGGCTATTATGGCGTTTACCAGGGCCCCTACCAGCCCGTGAACGCCTATTATCAGGGTCAGATTGGAACCTATGCTGCAGCAACTGGCGGTAATTTTGCTCAGCTTCGTGACGCCTATGCCGATATTTATTTCGATCACGACAAAGAGTTCCGGGTCCGCGCCGGACAGTCGAAGGTTCCCTATGGTTTCACAAATATGCAGTCTTCCCAAAACCGGCTGACGCTTGATCGACCGGACGCCCTCAACACGGCAACGCGTGACGAACGCGACCTTGGTCTATTCTTCTACTACACACCCAAAGACATGCGTCACCTCTTCCGCGATCTGGTGAAGAACAATCTTAAAGGCTCGGGCGACTACGGCATGTTCGGTTTCGGCGTCTACAATGGTCAAGGCGCAAATCGTGTGGAACTTAATAAAAACACTCATTTTGTTGCGCGCCTGACATACCCCTACGTCTTCGAAAACGGACAGGTCGTTGAAGCCTCAATTCAGGGCTACACCGGCCGCGTCATGCCGATAACAGCCGCCATTCGGCCTTCTCTTGGCATGGCCACGAACTGGGCGGGTAACGTCATGCTGCCGGCTTTTCAGCCTGGGAGTAACTCCTATCTGCCTGTCGTTGTTGCGCCAGGTTATAATGTTCCGGGAAATTACAATCTCGGCTATTGGCCCCGCACGACAGCATGGTCGCCAGCTTGCGCCAATGGCTGTCAGGGCATTCAGGACTCCCGTGTGGCTTTGACCGGCGTCATATACCCGCAGCCTTTCGGCGTGCAGGCAGAATGGAACTGGGGCGTCAGCCCAGGTCTTAACGCGACCCAGACTGCGATCACCTCACAGAAAATCAATGGCGGCTATGTCCTTGTGAACTACAAATACGAGGACAAGGACTTCGGTCTCGGCACCTTTTTCCCCTATGTTCAGTATCAATACTTCAACGGCTTCAGCAAATATGAAGTCAATGCGCCACAGAACCGCGTGAACGAATGGGACGTTGGTATCGAGTATCAACCGCTGCCCGAGGTCGAGATCACGGCAAGCTACAATAAATCAGACCGCACAAACATCACAGCGGCCCCCTACCGTCAGTTCCAGGCCGATACCCTGCGCTGGCAGCTACAGTGGAACTACTAAGAACGGCGGAATTTGTCGGGCGCTCATGCGCCCGACAAGAAAACGAGATCGTATTCCTCAGTAACAACAAAAAATGCAAGTTTGGAGAATGACAATGACAAATCAACTCAAAACACTGCTCTGCTTATCGGCTCTGCTGCTGCCGAGCGCCGGCTTCGCCGCCGATCTGCCCACAATCAAGGCGCCGCCGCCGCCTCCCCCAGCCCCGATGTGGAAAGGGTTTTATATCGGTCTCAACGCCGGCGGCATCTGGTCGAATAGCGGTTCGACTCAGGTCTCCACGTATCCCGTTTCTTCACGTTTTACAGCTGCACACCCGGAACGAGACGTATTCTGGTCCTCCTTGAACGGCCCACTAAATATCGGCAGCACAAATGGGTTCATCGGCGGCGCTCAGGTCGGATACAACTGGCAGCCTGGCTATCTAAACGGGAACCTTGTTGCGGGTTTTGAGGCTGATATTCAGGGAGTTGTGGCTACGGGCAACACCACCCGCGTTATAAATAATATTTGGCCGATATCGACCGGTGGTTCAGTGTGGAATTCGCTCAGCGGCAACGGGAACATGAACTTCTTTGGAACGGTTCGTGGGCGCGTTGGTTATCTGGCAATGCCAAACCTTCTGATTTTTGGCACAGGTGGTCTCGCCTACGGCAATGTCACTTACAGTGTCAATCTCTCACAGTTCGGGTACAGCGGAACAGGCGCGCTGAACCAGTCTGCTTTCGCAAACGACAGTATTTCAAATGTTCAGGTAGGCTGGACAGCGGGGGGCGGCGCCGAGTGGATGTTCATGCCGAACTGGTCAACCAAGGTCGAGTATCTCTATTACGACCTCGGTAGCGCTGATTTAATTCTCAACTCCTATGCCGGACCTCTTCGCACAGGCGCGGCGGTCGGAAGTGCGACGGCGTTGTGGACAGCCTCGACGATTAATCCGCGTTTGACGGGTAATCTGGTCAGAGCGGGCGTTAATTATCATTTTAACTCAACGCCAACGCCTGTTGTCGCCAAATTCTGATCTGATGATCTTGACCGTGCGTTTGGGTATTATTTCTAAGATCCGGGCATGGATTTGCCCGGATTTCTTCTCACGCATCAAACATTCCTCCTATTGATCCAGAAAACTCGATCCCGGAGCTTTAAATGATCATTGCATATCGGCTTATCTTATTTACAATAATTTTATGTTTACTTTCAGCTGAGGCGAAATGCGACGACTACATTACGGCTATGGAGTCTTCAAGGCGGAACGATTACGCAACTTCGTTCAAATTATTAAAGCCCCTTGCCGATAAAGGCGATATCCGAGCTCAAGGCGAACTAGGCGCTTTATATCTGTCCGGGCGCGGAGCGCCGCGCGATACAAAACTGGGAGTTTATTGGACAAAAGAGGCTGCGACGAAAGGGCTTGCTTCCGCACAATATAATCTCGGCACAATCTATATGGATGGTCAGCTTATGCCCCAGGATTTCCGGGAAGCTATGAAGTGGTTTTTGGCAGCGGCCGGTCAAGGAGTTCCTGCCGCTCAGGCTGGTGTGGCAGCTATGTTCTACGAAGGCAATGGGGTGCCACAGGATTTCAACGAGGCGTTTAAGTGGATGAAGATCGCTGCATCAAACGGCGATCCAGAAGCGCAAGCAAATCTGGGAACAATGTATGCTTTCGGACAAGGTACTGAAAGAGATGTACTTAGAGGCGCAATGTGGACATTGATTGCGACAGAGTCTCCAGCATATTCAGTAGTAGAGAAACAATCTCTGCGTGATTTATCACAAAAAACATTAAATAAAGATGAGATTCCGAAAGTTAATGAGATGGTTAAAATATGTCATAGTAGAAACTATAAAGATTGCTAGATAATGCTCAGCTCGGGCCTAAATGAAAGAAGCAATTAATGCGCCATGAACGCAAATCTTGTTTATTCACTTTCAATTTTATTTTTAAAATATTCAATATATCAAAAGTCTCTCGCATGACTATCAAAACAATCTCTTTTCATACCCGACGATCATTGAATTCCAGAAATTTGATCTTGATAATTTTATTCATGACCCACTTGTCGGGGAATATAGCCTGGGCCCAGCAGCACTCCTATGATCCGAATACCGATAACGATAATGGCGAACAATTTGGTGATTGTCTCAGGGATATAAAAAAATATTGCATAGAGTGGGAGCCGCTGCTCTTTGAGCTTGAAAATTGTTTACAACAACATATCACTTATCTGTCATCGTCATGTCGCAAGCATATGGATAATACAGATTTCCGCAAATATCACAGGAATAAAACCCTTATACCGAATTTCTAGTTTTCGAGGAGCCTTTGAAGATTGGAAATTACCACTCACAATAAAAGATTGAAGGATCAAACAATGACGCATCCCATGCTAACGCGTATCGGAATTTTATCTCTTGGACTATTGACGATTGCGTTTAACTGCAATGAGACTCTGGCGCGAGACTATACCGCTGGTGAAGGCGGCGCAGCCGAGATCGACGCCTGCGCCAAAGACGCCGCCAAATATTGTCATGACGACATCATGTGGCAGCATGAAATGGAGGAATGCCTGATTCAGCACATGGGTCAGATCAGCAAGGCCTGTCGCGCTCAGCTCCAGCCGTTCAGTTTCAAACAATATTATAACCAGGAACCTCACTTGTTCTAGTCGCGCCTGTATGGGCAATGCCGGACAATGACCGGCATCACTCTCTTATGGATTTATACAAATTTGGCGCTCATGTGAGAGATCGATAATGGATCGTGCGGATAATTCCATCAAGGAAAAAATAGTCCCCGCCGCCATATGGGTTATGGCGCTTGCTTTGGCTGCGTTAGTTGCCTCGCCATATTGGCAGGACAATCGCCAAAAGATTTATATCAATAAAACCCAACCAAGCGCTTCTGGCGCCGATCAATAATCCTGCACAAAAATTCGCAGCCATTTACAAAATAGCAACCTAACCATCCCAACTGAGTAAGATGGGTCTTTCATGATGCGCATTAACGCGTGGACAGGCATTGTTGTTATAAATCTAGCGCTGAATAGTTAACTCCGCCTCGACGCCCAGCAGCCGTGCAAGGGATTTCAAGCGATTAAGCACACGATCACTCGCGAGATCGGCCAGTTCTGGAGGCAGGGAAAGTTTCAGCGTTGCCTCGGCAAGTCGCATCCTGGTGCGCAGGAGCACACCCGGCATCGACGCTGATAAAAGATAGGCGACGCGCATCGTCGCCCCAAGCACGCGGGCGCGCAGAAACAGACGCGTCGTTAAAATGCTGCGTAGTTCTGCGATGGAATCGTCTCCCTCCAGCCCCTCATGCCGCAGGACAACCGCCATCGACAAAAAAGCCCGTCCCGGATGATCGATTGAGACAAAAGGTCCTTGAGTAACCACATTCAACGCCCGCTGGGCGCGATATTCCGGATGCGCGCGCCAGGCGATGTCGGATAGCAGACAGGCGGCATGACGAAGCCGCTTTTCCTCCTCGGTTTCGTCAATGGAACATGAGCGCATAAAGTCGTCGACCCATACGATCAATTCATCGCCATAGCCCGCCGCCCGAGCGAAGATCGTCTCAAGTTCGCGAGAGGCGAAGAGCAAGGGATCGACCGCGCGTTCGGCAGGCGCGAGGCGGTCGTAGATCAGGCCCTCGCGCACGCCGGCAGCGGAAATCACAATCTCCCGCGGTCTGGCTCGACGAATGATCTCATCCAGCACAATCGCGCCATAGGCGAGCAACGGACGGCGCGCCGCTGAAACGACATCAATGTCTTCAATCGCATCGCTGTCAATATATTCGACCAGTTCAGCGAAATCAGCCGCCTCGCCCGTTTGGATGCGGTAATTATGCATCACGCCCAGCGGATAATGGCGCTGCTTCATATGTAGCTTGGCGAGCGAACGCCAGGTGCCGCCAACGGCGTAGAAAGTTCGCCCTTTCAGGTATTTAAGCGGCCTCGCCGTGGCGATAGCCTTGCGGGCGATTTTTATGGCCTCTCGGGTAGAGCGACGCGACGCGTCCATCAGGGCGAGGCCGCCGAGCGGTAAAGTCACCCCCTTACCTGTCTCCTCGCCTTTCACATCGATCAATTCGAGGGAACCGCCGCCTAGATCTCCAACAATACCGTCTGGTTTGTGGATGGCCGAGATCACACCCAGCGCTGACAGCTCCGCCTCGCGGCGCCCGGACAAAAGATTAATATCGCAACGGATCACCTTACGCGCGGCATCAATAAAGGCGGCGCCGTTGTCGGCGTCGCGTGCGGCGGCGGTGGCGATGGCTTCAACTTCACGCACGCCCATCATGTCGCACAAAGCGCGGTAGCGTCGCAGGGCTTTCATCGCCTTGTCGACGCCTTCCTCCTGCAGCCGACCCGTTGTCAATACGCCACGTCCGAGACCACACATGGCTTTCTCGTTGAAGATTGGCGTCGGCGCGCGCGAGAGAGCCTGATAAATGACCAGTCGCACGGAGTTAGAACCAATATCGATAATGGCGACCGGCTTTGTCGACGCGATATCCGTCGTCTCCGGCGACAACCGTGCATGGTTAAATTTCTCAAGCATTTTTGGATTTCTTAATCAGCGAACGCGGTCGCCAGTCCTTGAGCGATTTTCCACGCCCCGACAGACTGGGGTGCGTCATGAAATATTGATGTGCGTTAAATGGCTCCTCGGCTTCGGCAGGCGAGATCCGTTGCGAGGAACCGTCTGGCAAGACGCGATAGCTTTGCTGGTTATCCATTAGATTGGCGACCATGATCTGATCAAGCAATTGCTGATGCACAGTAGGATTGACGATTGGCATGAGGGACTCAACCCGGCGGTCGAGGTTGCGCGGCATCAGATCGGCAGAGGAGATGTAGACGTGAGCGCGGGTGTGCGGGAGCGGATGACCGCCGCCGAAAGCATAAACCCGCGCATGTTCCAGAAATCGTCCAACAATCGATTTAACGCGAATATTCTCTGACAACCCCGGAACGCCGGGGCGCAGGCAACAGATGCCGCGCACAATAAGATCAATGGAGACGCCTGCGCGGGACGCTGCATATAGCGCGTCAATGATTTCTGGATCGACCAGCGCATTGCATTTCGCCCAGATCGAGCCGGGCTTGCCGGCTTTTACGTGCTCGATCTCGCTCTCGATATGCGCCAGCAGTTTCTTTTTGAGCGATATCGGCGACACCGCCATCCGCTCCAGTCCAGCGGGCTCGGCGTAACCGGTGATGTAATTAAAAATACGCGAGATGTCGCGCCCAATCACAGGATCGGCTGTAAAGACTGATATATCGGTATAAACGCGCGCCGTTACGGGATGGTAATTACCAGTGCCGACATGACAGTAGGTGACAAGCCCGGCGCCTTCGCGTCGCACCACCAGAGAAAATTTTGCATGAGTCTTCAATTCGATAAAGCCAAAAACCACCTGGGCCCCGGCGCGTTCAAGATCGCGCGCCCAGCGTATATTCGCCTCTTCGTCGAAGCGCGCTTTCAGCTCGACCAACGCCGTAACGGATTTTCCCGCCTCCGCCGCCTCGACCAACGCCCGCACAATCGGACTATTGTTGGAGGTGCGATATAGCGTTTGCTTGATCGCGATGACATTTGGATCGCGCGCCGCTTGTTGCAGGAACTGCACCACGACGTCAAACGATTCATAAGGGTGATGAACCGCGAGATCTTTTTGTTTTATGGCAAGAAAACAATCACCGCCATTATCACGCACGCGCTCTGGAAATCTTGGATTATAGGGTTTGAACTTGAGATCGGGACGGTCGCGGGCCACGAGCTCGGAGAGATCGGTCAGAGCCAGCATACCATCGATCTCGAATGTTTCGGTCGGCGCGACATCGAGTTCGTCGGCGACCAGTGCGCGCAGACTCTCCGGCATATCAGCGGCCACTTCGAGACGGATCACCGAGCCGCGCCGGCGACGCTTCAGCGCCGTCTCAAACAACAGGACGAGATCCTCTGCCTCTTCCTCGACCTCAAGATCGCTATCGCGAATAACGCGGAACAAGCCCTGTCCGCGCAACAGATAACCGGGGAAAAGCCGTTGGGCGTTGATTGCGATCAGCGTCTCGAGCAACATGAAACGCTCGCGTCCGCCAGTATCGCCATCTCCGGGCAATTTAACAAATCGCTCGATTTTCGCCGGCAGCCGCACCAAAGCCTGAAGGGTCTTGCGGTCGCCGGGTCGCACGAGCTCCAGCGCCAGCGTTGAACCCAAGTTAGGGATGAACGGGAATGGATGCGCCGGATCGACCGCGAGCGGCGTCAACACCGGAAAAATGCGATTGAGGAAGTGTTCTTCAAGCCAATGCAACTCCGGCTTCGAGAGATCGGCGGGCTCGACAATGCTAATCCCGGCCTCATCCAGTTCGCGCCGCAGTTCGCGCCAGCGTCTTAATTGCTCTCTCGTCAGACGGGTCGACCGTTCGGTGATTTTCACAAGCTGTTCGGCGGGCGTCAGCCCGTCCTGAGACAACGCCGTCATGCCCGAGCGCATCTGTCCGCGCAGACCCGCGACGCGGACCATGAAAAATTCGTCCAGATTATTCGCCGAAATCGAAAGAAAGCGTAATTGTTCGAGGAGCGGATGGTTGCGGTTGGAGGCTTCCTGAAGCACCCGGCGGTTAAACTCAAGCCAGGATAATTCGCGATTGATGAAGCGTTTGGGAGAGTCAATGAGCGCGTCCGGGTGCGCCAGCAGGTCGCCCGCCGGGTCCATCACCTCAATGCCGGCGGCTTCGCTGCTCGCCTCGCCAGTCGACTCCACGGTTTCGGACACTTTCATATTCCTGTTTTCGTTCTCAATGGAGTGTCTCTTATCACCTTCCGCCGCCGTGGTCGAAGCGTTCCGAGGCTAACTTTCGATCTCCTGCGCGTCGCCATTGAACCGGGCGAGAACGTCAGCGGCCAGCGCTCGCGTCGCCGCCCTGCCCTGTGACAGGGCGGCGCGATCCAACGCCACCACAAAGGCGCGAGCGGCGTCGAGCGATCGTTCCAGCCGCAAACCGACATAGGACAGTGTCGAGGCATCGACGCTTAGCTGCCGATCACGACAAAGCTTCTCAAGCACAGCAATCACGAGTTTCTCGTCCGGCGATCCGATTTCTATCGCTGGCGCGCGACGCAGTCGCGACAGTAGATCTGGTAGCGCCACTTCTGCTGGTAGGGGTGGGCGCTGACGGGTCATCAGCAGCGACAGCCGATGCTCGATCACAAAATTCAGCAGGTGGAAGAGCCCTTTCTCGTCGACGACCCGATCCGCGTCGTCGATGAGCAGCGCAGTCGGAACCGTTTTTGTCAGCGTAGCTAGTGACGGTAAGGCGAGCGGATCGATTTTTCTGGCGCCGGCGCGAGACGCCCAAATCGCCGCCAGATGACTCTTCCCGCTTCCGGCAGGGCCAACGAGCGAAACAATCCTGTCGGGCCAATCGGGCCAGCGGCTTACGAGAGCGAGCGCGGCCTCGTTGGCGGGTGCGGGCAGGAAGTCGTCGGGACCAAGGCGAGTGTCAACCGGAAAATCGAGCGGTAGTTGCTCTTCCTCGTTTGGACGCATATTCGCCGCCATCGGCCTCAGGTCCCGTGAGAGACATGGCCGCTCTCCCGATAGAGCGCGCTACGGCGATAACGCGCCGCCAGGAACCGCATAATCGCGCCGAGGGCCGCCGCCGTCGGCACGGCGATGATCATGCCGGTAAAACCAAAAAGCGCCCCAAACGCAAGCAGAGCGAACATGATCCAGACTGGATGGAGACCCACTGACGCTCCGACCAATCGCGGCGACAACACATATCCGTCCATAATCAGCCCGAAGCTGACGATGGCGATGGCCTCGACGGGCAAACTGATATGCGGCCAGCCCTGGACGATAGCGATGATGATAGAAAAGACAAATGCTGTGATTGATCCAATATAGGGAATAAAACTCAGCACGCCAGCGATAACCCCGATCAAAAATCCGAAATTCAACCCTATCGCCGACAGCCCGACGGCGTACCAAACCCCCAGGAACACACAAACCAGAGATTGACCGCGCACAAAACCGGCGAGCGCCCGATCGATCTCTCCGGCCAGATAACGCACATCCTCGCGATGGCGGGGCGGCACCAGATTGTCCAGAATCTGCATCATCCGGTCCCAGTCCAGCATCATGTAAAATGCGACTACTGGCGTTATGACAACGAGGGCAACCACGTTGATCAATGCATAACCGCGCCAGACGAGTGATTTAAGAAAATCGCCAACCAGCGCGGCGCCCTGACTGGTCAGATCATCGATATATTTCTGGGTGTCGATCGTCCCGGCGGGCCCAAGCCCTAAACTTTGCAGCCACTCGTTGAAATAATCGCTTGTGAAACGCGCCTGCCATTCCGCAATCAGTCCGCTCAGAGTTTGCAGATATCCCGGCATAGCCGTGATCAATCCGGCAAACTGCCGTGACAGGATTGGCAGCAGGATGATTAGGACGGTGACAACAAATGCGATGAATAAAACCAGTAGCACCAGCGCTGCGCCCAATCGCGACATCCCCAGACGCTGGAGGCGATCCGCAACGGGATCGAGCAAATAACCCAGCGCCGTTCCAGCAACGAAGGGCGCCAATACGGGACTCAGTAAATAAAGGATCCCCGCCATCAGCAGCAGCGAACCGCCCCAAAAAATGAATTGGCGTTCGAGGCTCAGGCCAGCCCATTTGACGCCGCTCGGCGCGTGGCCAGAGACCTCGGCAGGCGTCGGAACGACGGCGACCATGGAGTGCGCAGTCGGCGTCAGAGCAATCCTGGCTGCGGGCGACGAAGCAGGACCGCCGCTCTTTCGTCTTGCCCTGCGCGCCTGTTTCGTCATGCGTTGTCAATCCCGCTCTGGGGCCAGTGATAGACGGGTAGGCAAGCCAGGGTCAATGATTAATGAAAAGCTATACTATTCATCATTTTATAGAGACGGCGCCACCATGCCGCCCTGCCGGTCGCAGGATAAGCGCGCCGGTCCCCATCACAACGGCGACCATGGCCAGCAACAATGTAGACATGGCGTTGATCTGCGGCGAGACGCCGAGGCGCACTTGCGAATAGATCCGCATCGGCAAGGTCGTTGCGCCGGGACCGGTCGCGAAACTGGCGATCACCAGATCGTCCAGGGCAAGCGTAAAAGCGAGCAGAAAGGCGCTGGCAAGAGCCGGCCAGATCTGGGGTAATCCGACCAGTATGAAAGCCCTGAGCGGCGTCGCACCAAGATCCATCGCCGCCTCCTCAAGCGCCGGATCACATTCTCGCAGCGCAGCCAGCAGAGCAACGGTGGTAAAGCACATGGTGAAGGTCACATGCCCAATGACCAACGTTGTGAAACCCCGTCCGACGCCAAGCGCCACAAAGCAACTGAGCAGCGCAAGGCCGAGCACCACTTCAGGCAAGACCAATGGCGCATGAATGGCGCCAAAAAACAGCAGGCGGGACCGAAATGTTCCAAACCGCGCGAGCGCAACGGCTGCCAGCAGACCAAGAACCGTAGCCAGAGCTGCAGAGAGCGTCGCATCGGCGAGACTAATCCATGCTGAATGCATCAACTGCTCGTTATTGAAGAGCGCAGCATACCATTGCGTTGAAAAACCGCCCCAGACCGACACCAGCCTGGAGGCGTTAAAGCTCATCGCAGCGAGGATAACGATCGGCGCGTATAGAAATGTGAACCCAGCCAGTAACATAAGGAATTGTAGCGTGCGAAACGGACGGTTCATGGCCGTGCGTCCTTCTGGTCGACTCGCATACGCTCAAGGGCGGCCAGTGGCGCAATCAGCAAGACGAGGAGCACAACAGCGGCCGCAGAGGCTGTCGGCCAGTCATGATTGGCGAAGAAATCATTCCAGAGTGTGCGGCCGATCATTAGCGTATCAGAGCCGCCCAGAAGATCGGGGATGACGAATTCGCCCGCTGCGGGGATAAAAACCAACAAGACTCCGGCAATCACGCCCTCGCACGATAGCGGAAGGGTCACCCGCAGGAATGTTTGCAGAGGGGTAGCGCCAAGATCCGCAGCAGCTTCCCGAAGCGCTGGGTCCTGCCGCTCCAGCGCCGCAAAAAGCGGCAATAACATAAAGGGAAGATAGGAATAAACGATCCCGACCACCACGGCGAAACGGGTCGCGAACATCTGAATCGGCGTATCAATTAATCCAAGGGCGATCAATCCGTTGTTGATCAAACCCTCGTCCTTGAGAAGCGCGATCCAGGCGTAAACGCGGATCAGAAAACTTGTCCAGAACGGCGCCGCGGCTAGGCCAATCAGAAACGGTCGCCAGCGCGAAGGCGCGCGGGCCATCGCCAGCGCAAAGGGATAGGCGACCAGCAAGGTTACGAGTGTCGCGATCGCGGCGATGCTCAATGAGGACACATAAGCGTCAATATACAGTCGATCGTTCAATAATGTCCGGTAAGAGTCCAATGTGAGTGTTTGCGCCTTGATCCACAGCCCCTCAATCCCGTCGGAGAGATCGAAAAGCGGCCGGTAGGGCGGACGCGCTAAAACGGTGTGCGACACGGAAATTTTCAAGATCAGGATCAGCGGCGCCAGCAAGAAAGCACCGATCCACAGATAGGGCGCCAGCAGGATCAATCGCTGCCTGCGCGTGAGCGGTGAAGGGTTTGTCATGCTTGCTCCGAGAACAACGCGGGGGTGTCCAGAGGAAATCGCATAAAGACATCCTCGCCTGTCGAAAATCGCATATCCCAGGTCGCTACTCGCAGCGTATCGCCGTTGGCGACTCGGACGCGTAACAGTGTGTTGTCGCCACGAAAAACAAATTCCTCGACAATCCCGGCGATCCCCTGTCCTTCCCGGCGCACCGAAATGTCCTCCGGCCGCACGCTCAGCGTGGCTCGCGCGCCGTCCGGCAGAGAACATGGCGAGAGCGCGATACGCCCGAAATCCGTCGCCAGCCATGCGCCGGCGTCCAAAATCACGCGCCCATCGATAAAATTCGTGTCTCCGACAAAGCCTGCAACAAATCGGGTTGCAGGCCGTTCGTAGATATCGTTTGGCCCGGCCACCTGCTCGATGCGACCAGCCCGCATAACGGCGACGCGGTCGGCCAACGCCAGCGCTTCGTCCTGATCATGGGTAACGATCATGAAGCTTGTCCCGGTCTCGCGCTGTATCTGCTTGAGATGGAATTGCGTCTCTTCCCGCAGTTTCCGGTCCAGCGCGCCGAGTGGTTCGTCCAGAAGCAACAGTCGCGGTCCCGGCGCCAGAGCGCGGGCAAGCGCGACCCGCTGACGTTGGCCGCCTGATAATTCGTTGATACGACGGGCGCCATACGGCGCGAGTTGCGTGAGTTGCAACAATTCGGCGACGCGCGTTGTGATAGCGTTTTTCGCCAGACCCTTTCGACGCAAACCGAAAGCGACATTCTCGAACACGTTGAGATGCGGGAACAGCGCATAGGACTGAAACATCATATTCACCGGGCGCCGATAAGGCGGCATACCGGCAAGATCTTCGCCGTCGAGGAGAAGCCGTCCGCTGTCGGGCGTCTCGAAACCTGCGACGCTACGCATCAGCGTCGACTTTCCACATCCGGAGGGGCCGAGCAGCGCGAAAAACTCGCCACGCTGGATGTCGAGCGAGACATCGTCGAGCGCGACGACCGACCCGTAATGCTTCGAGACCTGACGAATTGAGAGGAGAGGAACGGCCTTTGGGCCAGTCGCCGGCGACAGGCTCATGGCTTTGGCTCCCGAGCTTTCTCGACCCATTTGCCATCGTCGTTTTGTTGGTAATAAACCAACATGTAGCCGGCGTCGCGCAACTCCCGCCATTGCGCGCGCGCATCTTGAAGTTCGGTCGAATCCTCGCCGTCGAAGATCAGCGCAGCGCGTGTCGTCGGGGCGGCGTCGCTCTCCAGCACCGGCGCCAGCGCAACACCTTCGACAAAGAAACGGATCTCCGCAGCATTGGGATTATCGTCATTCTTGCAAGTGAGGTAGATCGGCTGCGAGACAGGATCGGGATCGGCCGCTCCGCCATGCGGCAGGAAACTCTCGCGACGGTAAGACCATAAATGTTCATCAATCTGTTTGAGTCGCGCTGAGCTGGAAGCCTGCACCACGGCTCGCCAGCCTCGTCCCTGCACGCGCTCAAGCAGCGCCTGCAAAGCCGAATCAACTGTCCTGCTGGTCAGATGGTAGAAAGAGACTTCGATCATGGCAGCGCCGATTTATTGCAACCTTTCATTGATGACCAATTCCATGATCGCGCGCAAGCCTCCTCAAGCGCCTCGGGCTCTCCAGTAAATGATAATCCTGATCCTTCTGATTTGTTGCAGTTATTATTAGCATCCGCGAAATTGCTGGACTTGGCGATTGCCTATAGATTGGTTAGAAAACTTCAAGCCAGAAGGCTGACCTTCGACGTCCGTCCAATTCCGTTGTTGACAGAATCTTTCACAGAGACCGCGCAGGCGTCATGTTCGTTCGCCCGGGCAGGTCGGAAGAAATAGCAAAAGCCGTTTCAGATCATTTGGTTCAGGGCTTTAAGCCACAAGAGCTCGAACGTTCATCATCGCCTGCGATAACGCGAGCGGACGAGTATTCGCAGTCCATTACCTTATGAGCGTTGCACGACACCAAGACGCAAAGGCGAGCGGACATTCAGATAGATCAATTGTGATCTTGGCGTAGCAAGACAGAGCCGGCTGGTGGCCGACTGCTTTTAAAAAAAGGTCGCCGAACTGGAGGCTACGGGGCGCGTATATCGATGATTCGAAATCGTTATGGCAACGATCATGCATTTCCAAACTCTCTACGAGCGTATATCGTCTCCTTCGCGGCAGGGGAGTTAGGTTTCGTAATTGTCGCGCACCAGCCTGTCGAGCAGGCGCACACCCCAGCCAGATCCCCAGCTCTGGTTGATCTCGCTTGACGGCGAGCCCATGCCCGTGCCGGCGATGTCGAGATGCGCCCAAGGAGTTTTGCCGACGAATCGTTGCAGGAATTGCGCAGCGGTGATCGAGCCGGCGTGACGACCGCCCGTGTTTTTCATGTCGGCGAATTTGGAATCAATGAGTTTGTCGTAGGCAGGCCCCATCGGGAGCCGCCAAAGTTTTTCGCCGGTGGCGACGCCAGCATTGGTTAGACGCCCAGCCAATTCGTCATTGTTAGAGAACAGTCCGCCATACTCCTGCCCGAGCGCAACCAGGATGGCCCCAGTCAGGGTCGCCAAATCGACGACCGCAGAAGGTTTGTATTTATCAATGACATAGGTGAGCGCATCGGCGAGCACAAGGCGGCCCTCCGCGTCTGTGTTGATAATCTCAATGGTCTGGCCGGACATGGATTTCACAATATCGCCGGGTCGCTGCGCCTTGCCGTCCGGCATATTCTCAACGAGTCCGAGCACGCCGATGACATTGGCTCTCGCTTTGCGCGCGGCAATGGCGTATAGCGCGCCGGTTACAGCGGCGGCGCCAGCCATATCGCCCTTCATATCCTCCATTGAGGCGGCAGGCTTGATCGATATGCCGCCGGTGTCGAAAACGACGCCCTTGCCGACAAAGGCGACAGGCGCAGCCGCGCCGCCGCCATTCCACCGCAATACAACCAGTTTGCTCTCCGCCTCGGAGCCCTGCCCCACGCCCAGGAGCGCGCGCATGCCGAGTTCAGCCATCGATTTCTCGTCGAGAATCTCGACCTCGACGCCGAGTTTCATCAACTCAGACGCGCGTCGGGCGAATTCAGCGGGCGAAAGGACATTCGCCGGCTCGTTGACAAGCGTGCGGGTGAGCACAACCGCTTCGGCAAGATACGCGCTCTCTTCGATAGCAGAAGTAGCGGCGGCAGAATTACCGACGCCGAGGAGAACATCGATCGGCCCCTCCTTATCCCCCTCGTCCTTTTTTCGGGTTTTATACTGATCGAATTTGTAGCTTCTCAACCAACCGCCCAAGGCAAACTGACCCGCCGCCGCCGGATCGGCGGGACGGTCCGGAAGCTCAAGAATGACGTTCGCCTCCCCGCCTTGGCTCAGTCGCGCCGCAGTTTGTCCGCCAAGGGTAAGGAAATCGTCGCCCTTAGCCTCCGTATCAGGCTTGTCGCCATCTGCCTCGTCCCCATTTGCCGCGCCCACGCCGACAATCAGCAGTCGGCTGACCGCAAGACCCGCCGGCGTTAGAATTTCCAGCGTTGATCCGGTTTTGCCCTTGAATTTGGCGGCCGCGGCGGCGCGGGAGATTTGCTCCTGAACGCCGGTCAGCAGGGATTTAGCGACATCCCCGAGCAACAGATCCTTGCCGGCGAAAACCACGAGGGTGCGCGGTCGTCCTGCCTCCTCAGGGGCCTGGACGCGGGCGGCGACAGCATCGTAAGCGACGGCGTCGTATTTCAAATTTAGCGTCATATCCGCCTCTTGTAGAGAGTCGCGGCGCGCGGCGCGCACAGCTTATGTGAAATTGTTAAATGGGCGAATATCCCGCTGGCGTCGAGCGGTCAATCGCGCCGCGAAAAGGCCGTGATCGACTCCCAAAAGCCGAGGGTGACCGTTTCTGCGCCATTTTCTCGATTTGTCGGCTCGCCGCCCTGCCGAGGCGCGAGGACCCCGGAACGTCTATGATCGGCGTGACGATCACCCGTTATTTGGCGGCGCGCTTCGCCATGATGATCCTGTCGATCTTTTTCACCATATTCTGTTTGATGTTCGTCGTTGTGTTCGTTGAAATGTTACGACGCGCCAGCGACAGCCCGGACGCCAGCGCAAAAATCGTGGCGCTGGTGACATTAATGAAAGTGCCGTCCGCCGCCGAGGCTATCCTTCCGTTCGCGGTGCTGTTTGGCTCCATGGCGGCCTTTGTCGATCTGACCCGCAAGCTCGAACTGATCGTCGCGCGCGCGGCCGGCATGTCAGTCTGGCAGTTCCTGTTCGCCCCGGTCATGACTGCATTTGTGATCGGAACTGTTTCCATCGCGGCCTATAACCCGCTGGCCGCCTCTCTGAAGCAGCAAGCCGACCAAATGGAGGTCGAGCTATTCGGCGTTCAGGGCAGCGTCCGTATTGATCACGGCGTTTGGTTGCGACAGCACGGAGTTGATGGTCTGGCAGTCATTCACGCCACCGGTTCGGCTCACAAGGGCACCGAATTGTTCGAGGTCAGCGTTAATGTCTACTCGCCACAGGGAGGATTTGTCGAACGCGTCGAGGCGGCTCGGGGACATCTCGAGCCGGGCGTGTGGGTGTTGAACAACGCCGTTATCAGCGCGCCCGGTCAACCGACCAGCAATGTCACAACCTATATGCTGGCGACCAGTTTGACGCCCGAGCAGGCGGCGGCTGTCAATACGCCGCCGCAATCCACTCCGTTCTGGAGCCTGCCGGAAGTCGCTGCCCACACCGCCGAGGCTGGGCTCGATGCCACAGCTTATCGTATTCAATATCAATCACTTTTGTCGCGTCCTGTGTTACTGGTGGCGATGGTTCTCCTGGCCGCGTCCTTCTCGCTGCGATTTTCGCGCATGGGCGGCGTCGGCAGGACCCTTTCCTATGGCGTGGCGGCGGGCTTCGTGCTTTATATCGGCACCAAAGTCCTGTCGGATCTTGGCGGCGCGGGATTGATCAGCCCCATCGTCGCCGCCTGGTCCCCCGCAATTGTTGGCGTCATGATCGGTGCGCTTATCCTGCTTTACCAAGAGGACGGGTAGTCCGACCGGCGTCCGCCCCACCCGGGCGGCCAGCTTGGCGTTGCTTCGCAAACATGGAGAAAAGAATGCGTCTTCCGATTTGGCTCGCCGCTGGGGTTTTTCTTTCAGGTTCCATCATCGGCGGCGCCTGGCCTGAAGACGCGCGGGCGGCTGGCGAATTCACCGCCGGTCAAAAGACTGCGGTCGAGAAAATCGTCCACGACTATCTCATCGCCAATCCAGAAGTCGTCCGGGAGGCGATCGAAGAGCTGGATAGACGTCAAAAGGCCGATGAAGCGAATCAGCGCGGCAAAGTGGTGTCCGACAAGGCCGCGACGCTCTTCAACTCAGTCAATCAGGCGGTTGTCGGCAACCCCAAGGGCGACGTCACGCTCGTCGAATTCTTCGATTATAATTGCGGCTATTGCAAGCGCTCGGTCAACACCGTCGCCAAGCTGATCGAGGGCGATCCCAAACTGCGCGTCGTCTTGAAAGACTTCGCCATTCTCGGTCCCGACTCAGTTGAGGCGGCGCTCGTCGCCAATGCCGCTCGCATGCAGTTTTCTCCCGAAAAATTCTGGGAGTTTCATCGTAAACTACTGGAAACAAAAGGCCATATTGGCAAGCAACAGGCCATGGCCGTCGCCCGGGACGTCGGGGCCGATATGACCCGTCTGGAGAAAGATTTCGACAAGCCGGAAACAAAAGCCGCTTTGCAAGAGGTAAGCGGTCTCGCCGACGCCTTACGGTTCGATGGAACGCCGGCCTGGGTCGTCGGCGGCGAAGCGCTGGTCGGCGGCGTGCCTTTTGATGAACTCAAGAAGAAAATCGACAGCATGCATCAATGCGGCAAAACAGCCTGTTGAGGGCGAACACCTTCTAAGTTGATCTTAACGGTCTTCCGGCGAAAACATAATCTTCTTGTTGAATAGGCAGGCGCTTGATCGCCTCAGGGACAATGGGATCGTTCGACACCTCTATGACCGTCATTCATGTGCTCAACGGCCCCAATCTCAATCTTCTCGGGAAACGCGAGCCGGAGATTTACGGCTCATCGACCCTTAAGGACATCCACGATCTTTTGCTGGCGCGTTGCGCTGCGCGGGGCGCGACACTGATCTTCAAACAATCCAATCACGAGGGCGACCTTGTGACATGGATACAGGAGGCCGGCGAGGCCAGAGCCCCCATTATTCTCAACCCCGGCGCGCTGACACATACCTCTATTGCGCTTTATGACGCGATAAAGGGATCGGACGCCCAAGTTATTGAAGTTCATTTGTCCAACGTTCATGCGCGGGAAAGCTTCCGACGCCATTCCTTCGTCTCGCCAGCGGCGCGCGGAGTCATCGCGGGATTTGGACCCGCTTCCTACCTACTCGCGCTTGACGCGATTTTCGAAAAACTCTGAGAAAGACCGGGACAGATCCATGGCGCGCAAAGCTCAAACGCCTCCCAAAGCTCAGCTCCGTCCGGCGGCGGCTCAAAGCCCCTCGGGCATAGACTCCGGCCTGCTGAAAACAATTGCCGCGCTTGTCGCAGATAGCGATCTGACTGAGTTTGAGGTCGAGAAAGGCGATTTGCGCATTCGCGCCGTACGAGCGCCAGCGGCGCCGGCCGCCTACACGATTGCAGCGCCCGCGCCTACTCAGGTCATTCATGCCCCTCCACCGGCCTCGACCGTTCAAACGCCAACGCCGCGGCCCGCCCCTGAACCCGCTAAATCGGATTACGCTGACGCCAACGCCGTTAAATCGCCGATGGTTGGCACTGCCTATCTGAGACCCAATCCCGACTCGAAGCCTTTCATCGAGATTGGCGCCCGCGTCTCGGTCGGCGACAAGCTGCTTCTGATCGAGGCAATGAAAACCTTCAACGACATCATCGCGCCCAGGGCGGGCGTCGTCACCGCCATTATGGTCGACGATGGCCAGCCCGTCGAATATGGCGAACCGCTTCTCGTAATCGAATAGGCCGACAGATGTTCGACAAGATTCTCATCGCCAATCGCGGCGAAATCGCCCTTCGAATTCTACGCGCCGCAAAGGAGTTGGGAATCGCCACCGTCGCGGTTCACTCCACTGCGGACGCAGAGGCCATGCATGTTAAACTAGCGGATGAGTCGGTATGCATCGGACCGCCTTCGGCCCGCGACTCCTATCTCAATATTCCGTCATTGCTTTCGGCCTGTGAGATCACTGGCGCCGACGCCGTGCATCCCGGCTACGGCTTTCTTTCAGAAAATGCGCGCTTCGCGGAAATTCTCGAAGAACATAATATCACGTTCATCGGTCCGAAATCAGAACACATCCGGCTGATGGGCGATAAAATTGAAGCCAAGACGACGGCGAAACGACTGGGCATTCCTTGCGTGCCAGGATCGGACGGTCCAGTATTGAGTGAAAAGGAAGCGCTTAAAGTCTCGGAAAAGATTGGTTTTCCGGTATTGGTTAAAGCCGCCTCCGGCGGCGGCGGACGCGGCATGAAGGTGGCGCACGACCGGGGCGAACTCGCCAACGCTATCGCAACGGCGCGCACGGAAGCAAAAGCGGCTTTTGGCGACGATACGGTTTACATCGAAAAATATCTCGGCAAGCCGCGTCATATCGAAATCCAGATCTTTGGCGATGGAAAGGGACAGGCCGTACATCTCGGCGAGCGCGATTGTTCGTTGCAAAGACGCCATCAAAAAGTTTTCGAAGAGAGCCCTTCGCCCGCACTCAACGACGCGCAACGCCGGGAGATCGGAGAAGTGTGCGCCAAGGCGATGCGCGATCTTCAATACGCTGGCGCTGGCACAATCGAGTTTCTCTACGAGAACGGCGAGTTCTATTTCATCGAAATGAATACCCGCATCCAGGTCGAGCATCCGGTAACGGAGTCGATTACAGGCGTCGATCTCGTCTGCGAGCAGATACGGGTCGCCGCCGGATCGCCGCTCTCGCTCAGGCAGGAAGACATCTGGTTCTATGGCCACGCGATCGAGTGCCGCGTCAATGCGGAACACGCCTCGACTTTTCGTCCCTCGCCCGGCCGCATCTCCTATTATCACCCGCCCGGCGGCGTTGGCGTGCGTGTCGACTCCGCCGTTTACCAGGGCTACGCTATTCCTTCGAATTATGACTCCCTCATCGGCAAGTTGATCGTACATGGCCGTAATCGTACGGAAGCGCTGATGCGTCTTCGCCGGGCGCTCGATGAATTCATCGTCGATGGCATCGACACAACCTTGCCCCTGTTCCGCACACTGGTGCGGAACGCCGACGTTCAGAATGGCGTATACGACATTCACTGGCTGGAGCATTTCCTGGCGACCGGAGGCATTGAACCCGGTTTCTGATCCGAGAGCCGGAAATAATTACGCGCCGGGGGTGACTTCATGTCACGACGCGAACTGAGGACCATCACGCCCCATCACGTCCTGAGCGCTTATTCTCTGGGCCTGTTCCCCATGGCCGAGAGCGCCGGAGACAAGGAATTATTCTGGGTCGACCCTGATCAACGCGCGATTTTCCCGCTTGATGCATTTGTCGTCTCACGCTCGCTTGCGAAAACGGTTCGCAGCGAGCGTTACGATGTGACGATCGACAGAGATTTCGACGCCGTGATCGCCAGCTGCGCCATGCCGGCTCCAGATCGGGAAAAAACCTGGATCAACAGTGAAATAAACAGGCTTTATCGCGAACTCTTCGACATGGGTTTCGTCCATACGGTCGAATGTCGTCGCAACGGACGGCTCGTTGGCGGACTCTATGGCGTCGCGATGGGCGCAGCCTTTTTCGGCGAGAGCATGTTTCACTTCGAACGCGACGCCTCGAAAGTCGCGCTGACGCACCTTGTCGCGCGATTGCGCGCAGGAGGTTTTTCACTACTCGACACCCAGTTCATGACGCCCCACCTCGCTTCCCTTGGCGCCATCGAAATTACACGGGCGGCCTATCATGAGTCGCTACAGCGGGCGCTAACGACTCGTGCCAATTTTTATGTCTGGTCGCCGAAGCAAATGATTGGCGGTCGTCAGGCGCTGGAAGCTTTGCGCGATCCCCCGGTAGATCCTTCAGACTGAACAACCATCTCCAACACAACGACAAATCGCCTTTTTTACGCCTGCTGGGTCCCAAGGCTTTTTTTCGCCACGTAATCGCCGTGCTCTCAAGGGACTATGTCCTGAGGGAGTGTCGCGCGTGTGAGGCCGTTCAGGGAACATTGGCCGCCGAAGGCTGCGCTGGGAGCGCTGCGTCGAACCGCCTTTGCAGGCCGACGCGGGAAAGTCTTGCGTATTTTTATCTTCCTTGCCCTGACGTTTTTCATATTAACTTCTCTGGGAGCGATGATCGCGCCGTGGCTTTTTTCGGCCGAAGCCTTAAGCCGATCCGTCTCCGGCCAGCTGCAGACGTCGTCGGGACTCTTCGTCATGACACGTGGACCCTCGCGGCTGGTCCTGACCCCTCGGCCGCACATTGTGGCGAAGGACGTCGCCTTCGCCGATTTGAACGGCGGGCTCTTGATCGAGGCTCCCGAGCTGCATTGCACGCTTAACGTGGGACGTCTGCTCGCCGGTCGCGTTCAGGTCACGACGCTCACTCTCGTGCAGCCTCGTGCGACCATCGACGCCGACAAGGGACCAATCGTCGCCCCCGGCGCGGTCATGCGGGCGTCTCTGACACGGCCAGAAACGCCAGAGGCGCAGAAGGCAGACGCCGCCCGGCTTGGCGTCATCAATATTGTCGATGGCGTCCTGACCATCAAACGCCGTGGCGAGGACCAGATCTTCGAAAAGATCATCGTTTCTCTGGATTGGCCGCGTGTCGGCCAACCGGCGTTGATCGCAGGCGGCGTCGACTGGCGCGGCGAGCGTCATGAGGCGATGATGTGGATCGCGCGCCCCGGATTGCTTTTGCGACATGAGCAATCCTTCATTGCGACACGACTGGACGGCAAAAATCTAACCCTCGAAGCCCAGGGGTTCGTTGCTCTTGACGAGCATGCTCATTTCTCTGGTCATCTAGCCGGTCGGGCGGCGGCGGCGCGGGAGGCTTTGCAATTATTCGACATTCATCCACGCATGCCGGGCTCCTTGCTCGACGCGGAATTCTCCGCCGAAGCAGAAATGGATGATAAGGAGGCGCGTTTCAGGGACCTGCATATGCGGGTCGACGGGAATGTCTTTGATGGAGACGCCACACTTCGCAACGCTGCCAACAAATTTGAGATTTCCGCAACTCTCAAGAGCTCATTCGTTTCGCTGGCGCCCATGCTGGCCGATTTACCCGCGATGGTGGCCTCCGATGGCCAGTGGAGCCGCGAACCTCTCGATCTGCCTGATCTTAAAGCGCTTGAGGTCAACATCCGTCTCGATACTGCGCATGCGCGATTGGGGCCACTGACCATGGATCATGGCGCCTTGACCCTGCTGGCGCACGACGGCGCCCTGGAGCTGGGGTTGAATGAGGCGAGGGCCTATGGGGGGCAAATAACGGCGCAAGCCCAGCTAAGACCGCTCGCCTCTGGGATCGTTGCGGCGCATGGCGTCGCCCTGACGCAAAAAGTCGACGCTGGCGCATTGTTATGGGATGTCTTCGGCCAGCATAAAATTACCGGCGCGCTAGACGCCGAGGTCAGTCTTGACGCGAAAGGCGCAAATATCGACGCCATGATGCGCGGTCTCACCGGTCAGGCTAATCTCACCCTGATCAACGGCGACGTTGAAGGCGCGGATTTCCCGCGGGCCCTGAAGCTGCTCTCGACGAATCCCCTAGCCAGCGCTCAGGCGGCGCGGACTGGAGGCTCACGACTGACAACGGCCAGCGCGACGATAGGTTTCACGAATGGTCTCGGTGTCGCGAGGGGCGATGCAAGAGGAGAAGATTACGCTCTGTCGCTATCGGGCGACATCAAAGTACCAGAGCGCATCCTGTCGCTGACAACTGTCGCAAGGGAAATTCAACCCAGCAAAGGCGCTCCCGACGATCGGCTCCCCGGCATCGTCTTCGATTTGACGGGGGTATGGGATAGTCCAAGCTGGCGGCCTCAGCCGCAGAGCTTTATCCTTCGTTCCGGGGCCGCAGCAACATTGCTCCCGCCGGCAGGGAGCGCTGCGCCGCCTTCTCCCTGATTTCGGCTTTGAGGGCGGTCAGACGTTTTCCATCGAGATCGTATTGCTCTGCAACAAAGCAAAGAGTGAGTCGGGAATCTCAAGATAACGAAAACGCCTCAGGTCAAAACCAACCATCACCTGACCCCAGGGCGGTTCGTATGCTTGCGAAAGTGGCAATCCAGACAGCAAGACGACATATCCGCCATAAAGCGCCGACTCAATGCGCTCGACAGTATAGATCGCTCCATGCGCCAACCTGACGGGGCCGTATGCTCCTGCCGTCGCGTCAATACAAATGATCTCTGTTCCGGGAGGCGTATCGGGAGAAATCATCTGGTGGCTCAGGTAATAATGTGTCGAGAGGCTCGCGCGACCTCTTGTTGCGACTCACCAGAATTTGAGGAAACCCAATAGACCCTTGCTGCTGAGTTTTTTGGCGTCCAGCGCCCTCAGTTCCTCGTAGATCTTTCGCGCATTGGCGCGCGCTTCCAGCAATTCTTCGTCGGAGACCTCGAAATCTATCGCCGCGTGCTTAAGTTCACGGCGCGCGGCGTCAAGCTTTTTTTGGGCCTCGGCGATCAGGGCGTGCAACATTCTTGTCTCCCCAGGACAGGTGCTGGCAAAAGGGCGTTCACGACCCTTACCTTCATTGACTGTCACAAGTTTGAACTCGTCGACAGAATTCTGGAGGCCTCGTCCGGATTCGAACCGGAGTACAAGGATTTGCAGTCCTCTGCGTAGCCACTCCGCCACGAGGCCGTCCTGGCGCAGAACGCGATGCGCCCGGCAGGAGAAGCTCTTACAGGAGGGGGGCGCGGCCGGCAAGTCTGCACAAATGGCTACTCCTCGGCCCGTGATGTCCAGGTCGCATGCATCACCCCGGGCGTCTGCATCAAGACCGAGGCAAGGCGATTTAGATCATGCGCCTGTGCGCTGGTGGTCGCTAGGGTTGCGATCAACTCGATTTGATTATCACGGGCAATCTCACGCAAGTCGCGCAGCGGATAACCAACGACCTCCAGCCCTTCCAGTAGCTTCTCTCTCACGTCGATCCGTCGCGCTTCTGACGTGCAGACACGAACCTCAATGGTCAATTCGGTCGCACTCTCGTCTATCGGCGCTCGCTCGATATAGTTTACCAGCGGACGCAAAAATGTGTTGCCAACCAGAACAAAAACGCACATAGCCATCGCGCCGAGCGGATGATCAGCGCCAGCGTAGGCGCCCGTGACGGCGGAGCACCAAATCGTGGCGGCGGTGTTTAGGCCCCGGACATTCGCGCCATCTTTCATAATGACGCCGGCCCCCAGAAATCCAACCCCTGAAGCAATGTAAGCGAGCACACGCGTCGCCCCGTCGTTGCCGGCCAGTTGCATCGCCAGATCGACAAAGGCCGCAGCGCCCAACGCCACAAGCGCATTTGTCCGCAGACCGGCTGTGCGCTGTCGATACTGGCGCTCGGCGCCGATAATCGTCCCCAAAACCAACGCCACGGCCAGGGAAACCAATGTGTTCAGAAACTCGATATCAGAGAAGTGCTGGGTTGCGGCTAGTTTATCGAAAACAACCATTTTTCAGTGCCTTATCGTATATCATTCCTATTGCTGGGGCGCAGGTGTCTTGCCATCCCCCTGGTAGTTTCCCGGCAGGCCGATTTGACAGTCATGGCCGCTTTCGCCCATCTAGCCGCCGCCGGCGGGTCCGGACGTCGTGTTTGGGAAGTCGCACGTCATGAATGTCGTAATCGTCGAGTCGGCGGCCAAAGCGCAAACGATCAATAAGTATCTTGGTCGCGATTTCAATGTTATCGCGTGCTATGGGCATGTCCGCGACCTGCCGCCCAAGGACGGCTCGGTCAATCCAGACAACGATTTCGCCATGCTTTGGGAGATGGACGCCAAGGGCGCCAAGCGCGTCTCCGCTATTGCCGAAGCGGTTAAGGGGGCGGACAAGGTCATCCTCGCCACAGACCCGGATCGGGAAGGTGAGGCCATATCCTGGCATCTGCTCGACATTCTGAACAAAAAACGCGTTCTCAAGGACAAGAAGATCGAGCGCGTCGTTTTCAATGCGGTCACCAAGGACGCAATCAAGGAGGCGATGGCGCATCCGCGTCAGATTGATCAGGCGCTGGTCGACGCCTATCTCGCCCGACGCGCGCTCGATTATCTTGTCGGTTTCACGCTTTCTCCGGTTCTATGGCGCAAATTGCCCGGCGCACGATCCGCCGGACGCGTTCAGTCGGTGGCCTTGCGACTTGTGTGCGATCGAGAACTCGAAATCGAAAAATTCGTTGCGCGCGAATATTGGTCTCTTGTGGCGCATCTGAAAACAAAAGCCGGCGAGCCTTTCACCGCCCGTCTTGTCGGCGCCGATGGGAAAAAGATCAACCAACTCGATATTGGCGCCGGCGCAGAAGCCGAGGCGTTCAAAAAAGCGCTCGACGCCGCGAACTTCTCGGTGCGCTCGGTCGAAGCAAAGCCCACGAAACGTCATCCCTTTGCGCCCTTTACAACCTCTACCCTGCAACAGGAGGCCTCTCGCAAGCTGGGGCTTGCGCCGGCCATCACCATGCGGATCGCGCAACGCCTCTACGAAGGGGTGGACATCGGCGGCGAGACCGCCGGTCTGATCACATACATGCGAACAGACGGCGTTGACATGGCTCCCGAAGCCGTCGCCAGCGTGCGACGCGTTATCGGCAAGGAATACGGCGATAGCTTCGTGCCCAAGGTCCCGCGCAAATATACGGCGAAAGCCAAAAACGCGCAGGAAGCGCACGAGGCGATCCGTCCCACAGATGCGGCGCGTCTGCCCAAGCAGATGGCCAAATATCTGGAACCGGAACAGGCCAGGCTTTATGAACTCATCTGGAACCGCACAGTCGCCAGCCAGATGGAATCCGCTGAATTCGAGCGCACCACTGTCGAGATCGACGCAAGGGCAGGCGGACGTCGTCTTGAATTACGCGCCACCGGCCAGGTCATGCGCTTTTCGGGCTTCCTCGAATTGTATCAGGAAGGCCGCGACGATGAGGAGGATGAGGACGGCGGTCGTTTGCCCGCGATGAAGGAGGGCGAACCCCTCTCGCGCGACAAGATCGACGCTACGCAACATTTCACCCTACCGCCGCCGCGCTTCTCCGAGGCGACGCTGGTCAAACGCATGGAAGAGCTGGGTATCGGCCGGCCCTCGACCTACGCCTCAACGCTCGCCGTTTTGCGGGATCGCGAATACGTACGCCTCGACAAGAAGAGACTGGTTCCCGAGGACAAGGGACGTCTCGTCGTTGCTTTTCTCGAAAGCTTCTTTTCGCGTTACGTCGAGTTCGATTTCACGGCCAGTCTCGAGGAGAAACTCGATCTCGTCTCGAACAACGAGATCGACTGGAAAGAGGTGTTGCGTGATTTCTGGCGCGATTTCTCCGCAGCGGTAAACGAAACCAAGGACCTGCGCACGACGCAGGTTCTTGACAGTCTCAACGATTTGCTCGGACCGCATATCTTCCCGCCGAAGGAAGACGGTTCTGATCCGCGCGCCTGTCCGGCGTGCAGCGCCGGTCAATTGTCGCTGAAGGTCGGCAAGTTTGGCGCCTTCATTGGCTGTTCGAATTATCCTGAATGTCGTTTTACGCGCACCCTGTCTCCGCCGAGCGGCGATGGCGCGGAAGGTGCGCAACCGGGCGTTCGGGTGCTGGGGCAAGATCCCGATACCGGCGCGCAAATTACCCTGCGGGACGGCCGTTTTGGCGCCTATGTGCAGGCGGGCGAGCAGGAGGAGGGCGGCGAGAAACCAAAACGCGCGTCGCTGCCGAAAACCATCCGCGCCGACGAACTGACCCTCGAACAGGCGCTAGCCTTACTGTCGCTGCCGCGTGAGGTGGCGAAACATCCGACTACCGGCGAGCCGATTCTCGCCAATATCGGCCGCTACGGCCCTTATGTTCAGCACGGCAAGACTTACGCCAATGTCGGCCGAGACGACGATGTGCTAACCATCGGCGCAAATCGCGCCATTGATCTGATTGTCCAGAAGGAGTCCGGCGGCGGCGGCGCGCGCTTTGGGCGAGCAGCCGATCCTGGCCGCACGCTTGGCGACCATCCCTACGGCGGAGCCATCACGGTGAAATCCGGACGCTTTGGCCCCTATGTGAGCTGGGGCAAGGTCAACGCCACTATCCCGCGCGCTGTCGACCAGGCAAGCCTGACTCTGGAACAGGCTGTAGAGATGATCGCCGCCAAAGCCGCAGGCGGCGGGGCCGACGGCGGCAAAGTTCTGGGCGAGCATCCCGAAGGCGGCGTCATCACCGTTCGCGCCGGACGCTATGGCCCATATGTCAATCTCGGCAAAATCAACGCCACTCTTCCGAAAAGCATGAGCGCCGACGATGTCACGCTAAAGGATGCGATCAAGCTGATCGACGACAAGGGCGGTCCGCCCAAAAAGAAAACGGCTACAAAAAAAACGCCGGCCAAAAAAACATCGGCTAAGGCAAAAAAAACCATCGTCGATAGCGACGAGAAGCCATTCGCAGACAGCGCGCCCGTGAAAAAAGCCGCCAAGAAAAAGGCGCCAACGAAAAAAGCCGCATCCGGGAAAGCGACATCCAAAAAGACGCCGGCCAAAAAAGCTACGAAATGATCCGCCGCACCAAGAGCACATGGAGGCGCTAAGGTACTTCCCGCCCCCACGGGGAACCAGACGCGCGCCCATTGGCGTAAAAGGGTTTTCGTTCTTATATTGCGGATAGCCGCCGAAGACGCACGGCGCCAGAGAATGAATTTGCCTTCCAAAAAACACTCGGAACTGCCCGGCCGCGACGATCTTCTCGCCTTTCTCGCACGCGAACGCGAAGCGCGAAACGAAGGCAAGATCGGCGTGCGAGAAATCGCTCGGGCCTTTGGACTCAAGGGCGAAGATCGATTGGCCCTGAAAAAAATGCTCGCCGAACTCGCCGCCGAGGGCGTGCTGGAGAAACGCGGCAAACGTCTGGGTCAAAAAGGCGCGCTACCGCCGGTGACGCTCGTCGACATCGTCGAGCGAGACCGGGACGGCGAGCTTGTCGCCGTTCCTGTCGAATGGAACGACGCGGAGCTTGGACCTGCGCCACGCATCCATATCCGCGCGCCGCGTCGCGCACGACCCGGCGAACCGCTGCCTGGCGTCGGCGACAGGGCGCTGGCGCGCGCCGAACCCGACCGCGACGCGGGTCCGAACGATCCGCCTTATGCAGGACGCGTCGTCAAACTTCTTTCGCGCGCCAGGCATCGCATTCTTGGCGTTTTGCGCATCGAAGCCAATGGCGGCGGACGCGTTGCGCCGATCGACAAAAAACAGGCCGGGCGCGAGCTTGCTGTCGCGGCGGCCGACATGGGAGAAGCGCAACACGGCGATCTGGTCAGCGTCGATCTTGTGGGCAAGACACGCTTTGGCGCGCCGCGCGCCCGAGTCCGCGAAACGCTTGGTTCCATCGCCAATGAAAAGGCCATCAGTCTCATTGCGCTTCGAGCCCATGATATCCCGGATGTGTTTCGTCCTGAGGCGATTGACGAGTCCGAACGCGCAAGGCCCGCGACGCTTCGGGATCGAGAAGATTGGCGGGATTTGCCGCTTATCACCATCGATCCGCCAGACGCCAAGGATCATGACGACGCTGTTCACGCCACTGCGGACACCGCGCCGGATAACCCGGACGGATATATCCTCACAGTCGCTATCGCCGATGTTGCGCATTATGTGAAACCAGGATCACCGCTCGACCGCGACGCGCTGGAACGCGGCAATTCGGTGTATTTTCCGGATTGCGTTGTGCCAATGCTGCCGGAGCGGATCTCCAACGATCTCTGTTCGCTTCGTCCCCTGGAAGATCGTCCGGCGCTCGCCGTACGCATGCGCATTACGGCAAAAGGCAAGAAACTCGATCATCGCTTCCATCGCGTGATGATGCGCTCTCATGCGAAGCTTTCCTACCAGCAAGCACAAGCAGCAATTGACGGGACGCCGGACGATGTCGCCAGACCCTTGCTCGATAAAGCGCTGAGGCCGCTGTACGCAGCGCATGAGGCCTTGCAGCACGCGCGCAATCTTCGGGCGCCGCTTGATCTTGATCTACCCGAACGCAAGATTTTGTTGAAGAAAGATGGCTCATTTGATCGCGTCGTGATCCCGCCCCGGCTCGAAGCGCATCGGCTGATCGAAGAATTCATGATCCTCGCCAATGTTGCGGCGGCGGAAACTCTCGAAGAATCTCGACAGCAACTGATTTATCGGGCGCATGACGAACCTTCGCGCGAAAAGGTGACGGCGTTGTCGGAATTTCTGGCGTCGATCGGAGTCAAGCTCGCCAGGGGTCAGACGCTGCGGCCTGCGAATTTCAACGCCATACTCTCCCAAATGAAGGGGCATGAACACGAAAACATTGTGAATGAGATTATACTTCGCACACAGGCTCAGGCGGAATATACTCACGAAAATTACGGGCATTTTGGTCTAAATTTACGCCGCTACGCGCATTTTACCTCGCCAATACGGCGTTACGCCGATCTGATTGTTCATCGCGCCTTGATCAGGGCTCTGAAACTCGGCGAGGGCGCATTACCCGATACGCCAGCCACGGAATTAGCGGAAATCGCCGCACGGATTTCCGCAGCAGAACGTCGCGCTATGGCTGCGGAGCGCGAGACCGTCGACCGTCTGATCGCCCATCATCTTGCCGACCAGATCGGGGCAAGGTTCGAGGCGCGCATCTCCGGGGTGACGAAATCAGGACTGTTCGTGCGATTGAGCGAAACCGGCGCCGACGGCTTTGTGCCGGCCGCGACTCTGGGACGTGAATATTACGCCTATGACGAAGCGGCCCATGCCCTGACCTCCCGGTCGGGTGTCAGTTACCGCCTTGCTAATATAGTTGATGTAAGGCTGATCGAAGCGGCTCCGGTCGCCGGCGCCTTGCGTTTTGAGATCGTTGGCGGCGGCGGCAAGCGAACCCCGCCCCCTGCCCGCAAGGGCGATCGCAAGCGCACTGGCGCTTCGGGGACAAAATTCCGTGGAAGGCGCGAGACACCGAAGGGATAGCGTTTTGCTGTCTTGACATCCCTCGTCGCGCACGTATGTTGCAGGGCAATTCGGCCCCGTCGCGAACCCTCCGGCGGGGACGATTTTTTGTTAATTAGCAGACCGGAACGAGAAAAATGGCCAAATCCGCCATGATCAAGATCAAGCTTCTGTCCACGGCGGATACAGGCTTTTTCTATGTGACCAAAAAGAACGCGCGCACCAAGACTGAGAAATTCGTGTTCAAAAAATACGACCCGGTTGTTCGCAAGCACGTGGAATTTAAGGAAACAAAAATCAAGTAATACAGGGTCGTATAGTCAAAAACCGCTGCCATGGTTTTTGAATGGTCGAAAGACTGGGATGGAATATAATCCCTGTAGCTTGGCGGCCGACTGACGATGGCTTCAAGGAGGCCACTCCAACCATCGCCAGCCGGCCAACCCCACGGACCCAGGAGATGCGGCGGACCTGAGCACTCCGCAGGGTGTTCGAGACAATTACAGTAGGTTGAACTCTAGAATTTATTTGAATACTGGGGCTGCCAGCATCAGGAAATCTTGACCTTGGTCAGGTTAACCCGACTGCATAAAAAAGCAACCTGAGAGCCCAAAATTTCACGCCTCGCGAGCCAGCAGAAAAATTTCACCGCCTTCGTTGAGCGCGCCTATTATGGATTTATGAGCAGCTAGCGCTATTTACGAAGGCATCGTCGCTGCCCCGGCGTCGGATTTCGGAGGAAATAATGGTCATCACTTACGCCCGTTATGTGCTTGCGATTGCGGCATCACTAGCCCTCGTCAGCTGCGGGGATCACCAGCCCGGCGACGCGACCGGCTCCAAGGTTTTGAGCAATATTATTCAGAAGAATGGCTTAAGCGCTAAAATCGTATCGTTTAAGAAAGTTCAGGGCCGTGAGGTCAAGCACGGCAATGTCGAAGCTTTCGAACTCATGTATGAGGCAGAGGTTCAATTTCCTGAGGGTTATGAGGCGAAATGCCATGACGAGAAAGATCGCGGAATCTGCGCTTTTCTCGGCGTGAACGAAGATCGCACCTTCGCCAAAAGCGAAATCGCCACTAGCGAAGGGACCTTGCACTTCGTCAAATCCGACAAGGGTTGGGTCGCCGAGGACAATAACGCCTATTAAGCCGGTGGCTTCGGCGCCTATCATCCTGATCCCGGCACGGCTTGAATCAAGCCGCTTGCCGGGTAAATTACTAATGGACATCGGCGGAAAGCCTTTAATCGTTCGGGCATGGGAAACCGCCCTGGCAGCCGGAATAGGACCTGTCGTGGTGGCGACAGACGCCCCGGAAATCGCCTCGGTCATACGCGCCTCAGGCGGCATGGCGGTCATGACAAGCAGTAAATGCCAATGCGGCACAGACCGTGTGGGAGAAGCGCTCGCCGAACTTGATCCCGAACGTCGTCATCAGACCGTGGTCAATATGCAGGGAGATCATCCCGTTCTGCCGCCGGGAGCGCTCTCCGCCGCAATTGATCTTCTTCAACACAGGGAAACCGACATTGGCACGCTTGCGGTTGTAGCGACGGAAACAGAGGCGGATGACCCCAACGCCGTCAAACTCATAGGCGCGCAAATCGATCGACGGCGCCTACGGGCGTTATACTTTTCCCGCGCCCACGCCCCATGGGGCTCTGGGCCGCTCTTAAAACATATTGGCGTGTATGCGTTTCGCCGATCGGCGATTGAGCGTTTTGTCGCCCTGCCGCCATCGCTGCTCGAACAGCGCGAAAAACTGGAGCAGTTGCGCGCACTCGAAGCCGGGATGCGGATCGACGCGGTCATGCTGGACAAAGACGCGCCTTCGGTCGATACCGGTCGCGACCTGTCGGCGGCGACCGCTGCCGCGATTGCCCAGGACAATTCGTGACCCAATACATCGCCTATCAGGGAGAACCCGGTGCGAATTCAGACATCGCCTGTCGGGACGCCTATCCGCAACTGATCCCCCTGCCCTGCGCCAGTTTCGAGGACGCCTTCGCCGCCGTTTCGGAAGGTCGTGCGGCTCTGGCCATGATCCCGATCGAAAACTCCATCGCCGGACGGGTCGCGGACATTCATCATTTCCTGCCGCAGTCTGGACTACATATTGTCGGTGAATATTTCCTGCCGATCCATTTTCAGCTCATGGCCCCGAGAGGGGCGACGCGCGAGGGATTAAACAGCGTTTTCAGTCACGTACATGCCCTCGGCCAGTGTCGTCGGATCATTCGCGATCTCGGTCTCACGCCCTTTACAGCCGGCGATACGGCTGGCGCGGCGCGCGAAATTGCGGAATGGAAGGACCCAGCCAAAGCGGCGCTGGCTCCACGGCTCGCGGCCGAGATTTACGGGCTGGAGATCCTCGCGGAAGATGTTGAGGATGAAGCGCACAACACCACGCGCTTCGTTGTCCTCTCAAAAACGCGGCGATGGGCCGCGCTCGACAGTGGCCCAATGATGACCACTTTTATATTCAGGGTGCGAAACGTTCCAGCGGCGCTCTACAAGGCTCTTGGCGGATTTGCGACCAATGGCGTGAATATGACCAAACTTGAAAGCTACATGGTTGACGGCGAATTTGCTGCGACGCGTTTTCTCGCAGATGTTGACGGCCACCCCCATCAACCCGCGCTGGCAAGAGCTTTCGAGGAACTTGATTTTTTCTCAAAGGAAGTCGAAGTGCTGGGCGTTTACCCGGCGGCGGACTTTCGAGTCACCAATATTCGGGCCTTTGCGTTCGAAGACTGAGCGCAGCAGGAGTGATGAAAAATGTCCGTCGTCTACGATCCCAACAATATTTTCGGGAAAATATTGCGCGGCGAAATTCCCGCTCACAAGGTCTATGAAGACGACATCTCGCTCGCCTTCATGGATATCATGCCGCGCGCCGAGGGACATGTCCTTGTCGTTCCGAAAGAAGGCGCCCGTGATTTGCTGGACGTTTCGCCACAAACGCTTTCAGAATTGATCAAACGCGTTCAGCATGTCGCCCGCGTGATCAAAACAGCGCTGGATGCGGACGGGATGACCCTGCATCAATTCAGCGAAAGCGCAGGGGGGCAAGTGATCTTTCACCTGCATTTCCATATTTTGCCGCGCTGGGAGGGGGTCGCACTACGACCGCCCGGGGTCATGGCCGACGACGCTACGCTTGCCGCACAGGCAGAAAAAATCCGCTCCGCGATGACTCCCCTACCTGCCTAAATTGGCGCGTCTATTCCTCGATTTCCTCAACGGCTTTCGCCAGACGTGGAGAGACAGGTCTTAGCAGGAAAGACGGCACATGATCGCCAAGACCGATCACGGGCGGACCGTCATCTTCGAAACGGTCACGCGGTCGGCGCGCACGACGGTCGTCGCCCGCTGCGAGCCGATGACGGCTTTCCTCGATTGCAGGCCGTCTGGTGAGACCAGAGCGGGGTTGATGCGTGTCCTCCAACCGGTCGCGCGCCATCGATACGGGCGCTTCGACAGGAGACCCAGCACGCTCGGCGATGCGTAAAGGACGAGCGCGACCAGCATGTTCACGCCGGCCGCCGTTTCGCTCTCCGCGTTCGCCACGGCGATCATGCGATCGGGGCGTTTCGACGGGAGGGGGTAAATCGGCTGGGATCGGACCTTCCCAATCGATGGCCTTACCGATCAGTTTTTCGATCTGATCGACATATTTAGAGTCGTCGCCAGTCACAAGAGTGTAGGCGACTCCTGAACGACCAGCCCGGCCAGTACGGCCGATACGATGAACGTAATCCTCGCTATGAGTCGGCACGTCGAAGTTGAAAACATGGCTGACATCGGGAATGTCCAACCCACGTGCGGCGACGTCGGAACAGACAAGCAATGACACGTCGCCATTTTTGAAAGCATCGAGCGAGGCCATTCGCGCGAGCTGATCCATGTCGCCGTGGAGCGCGCCGGCGGAGAAGCCATGCTTGACCAGAGAGCGATGCAAGATGGCGACATCACGTTTTCGGTTACAGAAGACGATGGCGTTCTTGAGGTTTTCTGCGGCTCGGATCAGCCGCCGGAGTGACTCGCGTTTTTCGGCATGCCCGTGCGTCGCCACCAGCGCCTGCCGAATGGTCGAAGCTGTCGTCGAGGCGCGCGCGACTTCAACCCGAACCGGATTATGAAGGAAGGCTTCGGTGAGTCGGGTAATTTCCGGCGGCATGGTCGCCGAAAAGAACAGGGTCTGACGCGTAAAGGGCACAAGCTTGCAGATGCGCTCGATATCCGGAATGAACCCCATATCAAGCATGCGGTCGGCTTCATCGATAACGAGGATTTCGATGCCGGTCAGCAATAGTTTGCCGCGATCAAAAAAATCCAGCAGTCGGCCGGGCGTGGCGATGAGAACATCGGCGCCGCGCATAATTTTGGCTTCCTGATCCCCGAAAGCGACGCCGCCGATCAGCAAGGCGACATTGAGTTTATGATTAACGCCATATTTGGCGAAGCTTTCCTCAACTTGCGCTGCAAGCTCGCGGGTCGGTTCAAGGATTAGCGTGCGCGGCACGCGGGCGCGGGCGCGCCCCTGCTCCAGTCTGCTGAGCATTGGCAGGGTAAACGCGGCGGTTTTGCCTGTGCCTGTCTGGGCGATTCCAAGAATATCGCGGCCTTGAAGCGCCGGCGGAATGGCCTGGGCCTGAATCGGCGTGGGTGTCGTGTATCCGGACGCCTGAACGGCCGCGAGAACCTTATCCGAAAGGCCCAGTTCGTCGAATTTCATTAATAATCCTGAATTTATTGGATTTCCCGGCGCACGATCGCGACTGGGGATATGTGCGCGTTTTGCTGGCGGATCTCGCCAACTTAATCAAGGGCGCATGGCTAATGCCGGAGATCAACAGAAGGATGCCGGATAGCGCGTCAGCAATGCAGAAAAAAAAGCCGAATGTCAATAAGATCGGCGCTTCCCGAGGCTGATCGCATGACATCCTGCATCTACCATCGCGGAATTATCGTGGTGCTGGCAGCGGATATATGGCTCCTGTCGAAATATCATCCACGCCCATCCGCAAATACTTGTCAGATAAGGCGCGGCGATGGACAGGTGGCGCGGAGTTTGGCCGGGGCGACGCCTGCGCCATCTCAACACCCTGACGGAACTCTAGACTTTCAACCATATAGGCCAATGTTTTTGCGACGAGCACGCTGCACATCAACATCAGAGCTGTCAATACGGCAAGGCCCGGCAAAGGCGAGCCGCCCTGGGTCTCGACCAGAAGCCGCCTTCGCTGATTATCCGACGATTTCTCCGCGGAATTTTGCACGAACATGTCCAATATACTGGCCAAACATAACCGGGGGCTTATCTGCAACTTAATGACAGTCGGTAAACATAGGGTTCACAAAACCATTTTTTTGAGCAGGTTATGAAAAAGATGCTTGCCAAGACGCTCTGGAGGCAGAAATCTAGAACAGTAAAAGTGCGAGACCTCCGACATGTCCTCTCAATTTCTGGAGTTAGGCTCCCTAAATGACAGGATGCAAGGAAAGGTCACAAGTGGCGTCTAAAGAAGAAAATAAAGAAAAATCAATGCTGATGGGACTGGCCCGGGATTCTGGCAACACCGAACCGCACGGCGGTCGCGAACCCCGGAAATCACCCGACGGACCAGGGTCAGGCACAGCCCTGGTAACCCGAACAAAGCCGCAGACCCGAAAACCAAATATGTATCGGGTCCTGTTGCTGAACGACGATTACACAACCCAGGAATTTGTCGTGATCGTTTTGCGTAAATATTTCAACAAATCGGTGGAGGAAGCGACCCGCATCATGCTCCACGTCCACAACCACGGCGTCGGGGAATGCGGCGTTTACACCTACGAAGTCGCAGAAACAAAGGTCACCCAGGTGATGGATTTTGCCCGGAAGCACCAACATCCGCTGCAATGCATCATGGAAAAAAAATAGGGAACCCAGAACATGCCGGCTTTTTCGCGCAATCTCAAACAATCTCTAGACCGCGCACTCGCCGCCGCGCGCGAACGCCATCATGAATACGCGACGCTTGAACATCTGCTGCTGAGCCTCGTTGAGGACGCCGACGCCGCAGCCGTGTTGCGCGCCTGCTCCGTCGATCTGGAGTTGCTTGCCAAAAATCTGCGCGACTACCTCGATAATGAACTGGACAATCTGGTCAATGAAGAAACTGATGATTGCAAGCCCACGGCCGGTTTTCAGCGCGTGGTGCAACGAGCGATCATAAGCGTTCAGTCCTCCGGACGCGAAGACGTAACCGGGGCAAATGTTCTGGTGGCCCTTTTCGCCGAACGTGAGAGCCATGCCGTCTATTTCCTGCAGGAACAGGATATGACGCGATACGACGCTGTAAACTACATCAGTCACGGCATCGCCAAGCGTCCAGGTCTCTCTGATGCAAGCCGCGGCCCCCGCGGCGCCGAGGAAGAGACCGATCGCGCCGAAAACCGCGACGGCGAGAACCGCAAAAAAGAAGGCGCGCTCGACGCCTATTGCGTCAATCTCAACAAAAAGGCCAGGGATGGCCGTATTGATCCTTTGATCGGCCGCGACGCAGAAGTGCTGAGGACCATTCAGGTTCTGTGCCGCCGTGCGAAAAACAACCCATTGCTTGTAGGCGATCCGGGCGTCGGCAAAACCGCCATTGCCGAAGGTCTCGCACGCAAAATCGAGAATCACGATGTGCCGGAGGTGCTGTCTGGCGCCACCGTATTTGCGCTCGACATGGGGGCGCTTCTGGCTGGGACGCGCTATCGCGGCGATTTCGAGGAGCGTCTGAAACAGGTCGTAAAGGAGATCGAGCAGCACAAGGACGCGATCCTGTTCATCGACGAGATCCACACCGTTATTGGCGCTGGCGCCACCTCGGGCGGCGCCATGGACGCCTCCAATTTGCTCAAGCCTGCGCTGGCGCAGGGCGTCCTGCGCTGCATAGGCTCGACCACATACAAGGAATATCGCCAATATTTTGAAAAAGATCGCGCTCTGGTGCGCCGGTTCCAGAAGATCGACGTCAATGAACCTTCAATCCCTGATGCAATCGAGATCGTTAAGGGCTTGAAGCCCTATTTTGAGGAGTTCCATAAAATTCGTTACACTGGCGACGCCCTTAAGGCAGCAGTGGAACTATCCGCGAAATACATTCATGATCGTAAGCTCCCCGATAAAGCCATTGATGTCATTGATGAATGTGGCGCGGCGCAAATGCTGGCGCCTGAAGCCAAGCGCAAAAAAGTCATCGGTCTGAAGGAGATCGAGACGACCATCGCGACGATGGCGCGGATACCGGCAAAAACCGTGTCTAAGGATGACGTTGAAGTGCTGGCGCATCTCGACGAAACATTGAAGCGCGTTGTTTATGGTCAGGACAAGGCTATTGGCGCGCTCTCTTCGGCCATCAAACTGGCGCGGGCCGGCCTGCGCGATCACGAAAAACCAATTGGCTGCTATCTGTTCTCCGGACCGACCGGCGTCGGCAAGACTGAGGCGGCGCGTCAGCTCGCCAGCTCGCTCGGGATTGAACTCGTGCGCTTCGACATGTCAGAATATATGGAGCGCCACACGGTGAGCCGTCTGATCGGCGCGCCTCCCGGCTATGTCGGTTTCGATCAGGGCGGCCTGCTGACCGACGCCATAGATCAACATCCTCACTGCGTTCTGCTGCTTGACGAGATCGAGAAAGCTCATCCCGATCTTTACAATATTCTCTTGCAGGTGATGGATCATGGCAAGCTGACGGACCACAACGGCAAAACGATCGATTTCCGCAACGTGATTTTGATCATGACGACAAATGCCGGCGCTGTAGACCTTGCGCGCGCGCCAATTGGCTTCACCCGTTCACGTCGCGATCTCGACGATAGCGACGCAATCAATCGCCTCTTTGCGCCCGAATTCCGCAATCGTCTCGATGCGATCGTTCCCTTCGGCCATCTGCCGGTTGATGTCATCAAACGCGTCGTCGACAAATTCGTTATGCAACTAGAAGCACAGCTCGCTGACCGCAACGTCACCATCGAACTGTCCGACGAGGCGCGTAACTGGCTCGTGGAGCATGGTTACGATGAGGCAATGGGCGCCCGTCCAATGTCACGCGTGATCCACCAACACATCAAAACACCGTTAGCGGACGAGGTTTTGTTCGGTCGCCTCAAAAATGGCGGCGCCGTGCGAGTTGTCGTTGTCGGCGACGAACAGGGAAGCAAAACTCTTGGCTTCGTCTATCCAGAGGGACCAGTATTGCCGCGCCCCGAACGCGACATTATCGAAGCCGGGAAAAAACGTGGCGAGAACGACGAAACCGAAGCCAAAAAAGACGAAACTGGCGGTTCGACAAATCAAGAGGAACCACTCACAGAACCAGAGTCATAATCCGCAACCTATGGTGCATTCTTCATATCTGATGAAAATATCAGATATGTCCGATGCTTTTGAAAATTGGATCAAGATAACGAACGTAGAATTTACTCCCCACAACGATCGGATAGGAAACTAATGAGACTGCAGCAGTAATAAGATTGTCGTCCAAACGCCTGTAATCACGAAAGGACTCTTTCAATCCTGTCATCCATTGCGAGCCGCCAATATAATGGTTCGCCAATTTCATGCCGGACCAAATCAACAGCAGCGCTGGAGACAACCACAAAACAATATCAAGCACGGCGTCAGCGCAGCTGATCAGCTCTACATAATTCCTGACGACGCCTGCACCCAGTAATACGCCGAAAAGCATCAATAGATTTTTCGCTGCGGGCGAAAATGACAGCAGCTTGAAGCCAAGCTGTGAACCGATCTTCAGATGTTGCAAGATCAGTCCCGGTTCATTTGTGAGCAACGCAGCCATCGCCAAAAATCTCCATTCAAGTCGTGGCGCGCCGTCTTTTACTCTCAACCCTTCATGAACAAGCATGTAGCCGTGATACATGAGCGCATAGGCCTCAATATCCGTGAAGGTGTCGAGATCGGTTCGAATATTGGAAAGACGATAGACGTGACCATTTCCTTTTTCCGGATCGCTTCGATCGGCCGGCCCCGGCACGGGCGGATAGACAATATCTCCACGACAAACTTGCCGCAGATGCAGAACAGACCATCCTTTTTTGGCGTATTTTTCCTGACCTTTGCTAATTTGTTTTTCTAGATACAAATTTTCAATCGTCTCCTCGCGAACCCTCTTCATGAGAATGCTGTTCGATCTATTAACAACAGAAATTAACTTAGTGAAAGGATTGAGTTCGTCCTCGATTTGTCCGGAGCCGTCACTACAAATCACATAATCACACCTGGCTTTGATCAACGCATCAATACCCTGATTATCGAAAACACCGCCATCGACAAGCTGGACGACAATTTCTTCTCCCCGACTGTTCCAGTACAGGTCGTGTATGGCGAGTGGTTTGAAAACGCCCGGAACGCAAGCCGACGCAGCCACGGCGTCGGCAAGACGAATTTGTTTAAACTTCGCTTCACGTAATTTTTTCTGGGTCTCTGTGCCCTCCGGAGCATATTGGGGCTCTGGGGGATATGACCCGTCAAAGCGAAGAAATTTCAAGACAATATTGGTATTAATCATACATTGCGGCGCCGACTCTCCAATCCATGAGCTGGTAAAATGCCAACTGTTGCCGGTATTAAGCGACGTTGCGTTAATGGTTAAAATGGGAACTCTGAATTCGGCATGCTTGTTATAGATGACTGGATCAAATGTTTCGCAATTTTCTCCCTCGGGAATTATCTTGGTATCTTCAAGTAGAATGCGCTTTTGAGTAGGCCCCTTGACAAATCTTTGGAAGAAAAATTCATCATACAAATCGCCCATTCGGTCGCTGCGAGAATACTCGTCGTCAACGACCATTTTACCGTTGCTGAGGGCGTCGGCAAAAAGACGCGCCCGCAGGTTATTTTGCACGCCGGCAAGAAATTCTTTTTCAATCTCCTTGACAATAGAAACGTAACAATCCCGATTAATCCGCCCATATCGGGTTGTCAGATCCTTTCTGTTGCCTTCGAGCAATTCCTTAATCTTGAGGTAATAATAGGCTCCAATAATTGACCCGCCTGAAACAGTCGACAATACATTAACATGTTTGAGTATATCCATCTCCGCCAGTCTGGCGAGAACTCCAATGTGAAACAACGACGCACGAAAGCCGCCCCCGGATAACGCCAAACCAATTGAATCGTCCGGCTCTAAAGCGGAAAGATCAAGAATATTGCGAGTGGCGTCTTCAATGGTCATGCAAGCGCCTTTCGTAAACGACACGCCGAGCCTGGCGAAAATGACTTACAGAAATCCGATAAGCATAATTATGATCCGCCCTGAAAGCGATGACAAGATCAAGGCGAACGGCGCCTCGCCCATACGCGTGCGCTCTTCTCTATTCCAGCCTGAATATTGAAGTTACCGTCGCGGTCTTTTCGCCATGGTCTGGGCAAGGTAGCGCCCGGTATGGCTGCGTTTTTGTTTTACAACTTCTGATGGAGGACCCTGCGCGACGATCTCGCCGCCGCCATCCCCGCCTTCCGGACCCAAATCGATAATCCAGTCAGCAGTCTTGATGACTTCAAGATTATGCTCGATCACTACCACTGTATTGCCCTGCTCGACCAGCTCGTGGAGAACTTCAAGTAATTTCGCAACGTCGTGGAAGTGCAAGCCCGTCGTCGGTTCGTCGAGAATGTATAGTGTTCGGCCCGTTGATCGGCGTGACAATTCCTTGGACAACTTGACGCGTTGCGCTTCGCCGCCCGAAAGAGTCGTCGCCTGCTGACCAACATGGATATAATCGAGACCAACGCGTTTGAGCGTCTCCATTTTTTCGCGAATAGTGGGCACCGCCTTGAACAAATTCGACGCTTCCTCCACCGTCATATCCAGCACATCGGCGATGGATTTTTCGCGATATTTTACTTCCAGCGTCTCGCGATCGTAGCGCTTGCCTTTGCAGATATCGCAGGTGACGTAAACATCAGGCAGGAAGTGCATCTCGATCTTGATGACGCCATCGCCCTGACAGGCTTCGCAACGTCCACCCTTCACGTTGAAAGAAAAGCGTCCCGGCGCGTAACCGCGCGCCTTGGCTTCAGGCAAGCCCGCAAACCACTCGCGTATGGGCGTAAAGGCTCCAGTGTAGGTCGCCGGATTGGAGCGCGGCGTTCGGCCGATCGGCGACTGATCAATGTCGATGATCTTGTCGATTTGTTCCAGACCCTCGATGCGATCATACGGCGCTGGTTGCTCGTGAGCATTGTTAAGGCGTCGGGCGATCGCCTTGTAGAGCGTCTCGATCACCAAAGTCGACTTGCCGCCCCCGGAAACGCCGGTAACGACGGTAAAGAGACCCAAAGGGATTTCGGCGGTTACATTTTTAAGATTGTTGCCGCGCGCGCCAAACAGCCTGAGCCAGCGGCCTGGCGCCGGTTTGCGCAACTTGTGTTTTAGCACGACTTGCTTCGCGCCGGTCAGATACTGGCCGGTCAGAGACTTCGGATCAGCCATGATCTCCGATGGCGTTCCCTGCGAGACGATCTTGCCGCCGTGAATGCCGGCTCCCGGCCCGACATCGACAACATAATCAGCAGCCAGAATGGCGTCCTCATCGTGTTCGACGACAATGACGCTGTTGCCGAGATTTCGCAGACGGCGCAACGTGTCGAGCAGACGATCATTATCGCGCTGATGCAGGCCGATGGAAGGCTCGTCGAGGACATACAATACGCCGGTCAGGCCGGAACCGATCTGAGAAGCGAGACGAATACGTTGGCTCTCTCCGCCAGACAGGGTGCCCGAGTTGCGCGAAAGGGTCAGATAATCAAGGCCGACGTCAACCAGGAAGGTCAGACGTTCGCGAATTTCCTTTAGGATACGAAAGGCGATTTCGTTCCGCTTTTTGTCGAGTTCGGACGGCAGCGCCGTGAACCAATCGAGTGCGGCGCGAACCGAGAGTTCTGACACTTCGCCGATATGTTTGCCGGCGACCTTGACAGCAAGGGCCTCGGGCTTAAGTCGGAAACCCTCGCAAGAAAGACAGGGCGTCGCCGACATGAAACGGCCAATTTCCTCGCGCGCCCATTCGCTATCGGTTTCGAGATATCGTCGCTCCAGATTGATAACGACGCCTTCGAAGGGTTTCTTCACGTCATAGGCGCGAAAACCGTCGTCGTAGGAAAAGCGGATTTCCTCGCTGCCAGAACCAAAGAGGATAATGTTCTGCGCCTTTTTCGGCAGATCCTCAAAAGGCGTTTCAAGGCGAAATTTGTAATGTTTGCCCAGCGCTTCAAGCGTCTGGACATAATAGGGCGAGGAGGATTTCGCCCATGGGGCGATCGCTCCCCTGCGCAACGTCAATTTCGGGTTCGGGACGATCAGGTCGGGATCGATCTTCTGCTCGTAACCGATACCGCCGCAGGACGGACAGGCGCCAAAGGGATTATTGAAAGAGAAAAGGCGAGGCTCGATTTCCGGGATGGTGAACCCCGACACCGGACAGGCGAATTTGGATGAAAACACAATATGACCGGCGGCGTAATGCGTAGATACGTTGGCTCCCGCCGACGACGGCGCCTGGCCCGCCGACGTCTTGTCGGCGAATTCGATCACCGCAAGCCCGCCTGCGAGATCGAGGGCGGTCTCGAAACTATCTGCCAGACGCGACGATAAATCCTTGCGCACAACAATACGATCGACGACGACGTCGATATCGTGTTTAAGTTTTTTATCAAGCGCCGGCGGGTCCGCGATATCGTAATATTCGCCATCGATCTTCAGGCGCTGAAACCCGCGTCGCGTATATTCAGCGATTTCTTTTTTATACTCTCCCTTCCTGCCGCGCACGACCGGGGCGAGCAAATACAATCGCGATCCTTCCGGCAGTGCCAACACGCGATCGACCATCTGGGACACGGTCTGGCTCTCGATCGGCAATCCGGTCGCCGGCGAATAGGGAACGCCGACACGCGCCCAGAGCAGACGCATGTAATCGTGGATTTCCGTCACCGTGCCCACGGTCGATCGCGGGTTTTTCGAGGTTGTCTTTTGTTCGATGGAGATTGCCGGCGACAGGCCATCGATCTGGTCCACGTCGGGCTTTTGCATCATCTCCAGAAACTGGCGCGCATAGGCGGAAAGCGACTCTACATAACGACGTTGGCCCTCGGCGTAGATCGTATCGAAGGCGAGCGACGACTTCCCGGAACCCGATAACCCTGTGAAAACGACGAATTTGTCACGCGGAATGGTAAGATCGACGTTTTTCAGATTGTGCTCGCGCGCGCCGCGGATCGTGATGACCTTCGCGTCGGAGAACGTCTTGTCCACCGCCGCCGCAATGGCTTTTTTTTTGCTATTAACCGCCATGATATCGAAAGGATCCGGGAGCTGCGCCGTCATCGGCCCTGTAGACTTCCTGCCACGGACCGCAGGGAGAATCCACAGCGGAGCAGCCAAAGCCTGCGTCTTGCCCGCCGGCTGTCCCCGGCCTATCAGCTAGGCGCATGAGCCCAGATGGCAAAAAACCCCTGCACCATCACCTCTACGTTCAGGTTCTGATCGCTATCGCGCTGGGGGGGCTTTTTGGCTGGCTGGCGCCAGGGCTCGCCGCCCAGCCCTGGGTGAAGGGGCTTGGCGACGGCTTCATCAAACTGATCAAAATGGTGATCGCGCCCATCGTCTTTTGCACCGTGGTTTCGGGCGTGGCCCGCGTCGAGGATGCGCGCAAAGTGGGACGCGTCGGGATCAAGGCGCTGGTTTATTTCGAGTTGGTCTCGACTTTCGCACTGGCGATTGGGCTCATCGTCGGAAATTTGCTCAAAACAGGAGCCGGCTTCGGCGGTTCGCCCGATCCCGCCGCCGTCGCCGGATATGTGCGCCCGACGGCAGCGCGCAGCGGCGTCGATTTCCTGCTCGACATCATCCCCGAGAGCGCTGTCGGAGCCTTTGCTGAAGGTGACATTCTTCAGGTGCTGTTGTTCTCTTTATTATTCGGCTTCGCGCTGCAGGCGCTGGGCGAGAAGGGACGCGGTATGCGCGTCTTCGTCGACGACGCCGGGCATGCGGTCTTCGGCGTCATCGCGATTGTGATGAAAGCGGCGCCCATCGGCGCGTTTGGCGCCATGGCCTACACGGTCGGAAAATATGGTTCGGCGGCGCTTGCGGCGTTAGCCAGTCTCATCGGCGCCTTTTATTTGGCTTCCGCCCTTTTCGTGATCGTTGTGCTAGGCCTGATCGCCTGGGCTACGGGCTTCAACATCCTGCGCCTGCTCTTTTACCTTCGCGACGAATTGCTGATTGTGCTGGGCACCTCCTCCTCGGAAAGCGCCCTGCCCGCCTTAATGGAGAAGCTGGAACGGCTAGGCTGCTCAAAGTCGGTTGTCGGGCTTGTGGTGCCGACGGGCTACTCATTCAATCTCGACGGCACCAACATTTACATGACCCTGACGACCCTTTTCATCGCCCGCGCCATGGGTCACGAACTCGATATCGGTCAGCAGGCGACCATTCTCCTCGTCGCCATGCTTACGTCCAAAGGAGCCAGCGGCGTCTCCGGTGCGGGTTTCGTCACGCTTGCGGCTACACTCGCCGCCGTCGATCCGGCGCTCGCTCCGGGCATGTCTTTGGTGCTGGGCGTCGACAAATTCATGTCCGAATGTCGGTCTCTGACAAATTTCATCGGCAACAGCGTCGCCGCGATCGTTATCTCCGCATGGGAGGGGGAACTGGATCGCGGCCGGATGGCCCTGACGCTTGTCGGCCGGCTAAATCCGCGCAATGCGACACAAAACGAAACAGACGGCTGACCATCCACCCTGCCCGTTTGCTTGCTGGGCACTGTCAAGACGAGCCGGATCGGCTTGCGCCACGATTGCCGTGATGATAGGAACAAAAAAAGAACAACGATGAGCTGTGGACAAAATTGGGCGGCGCGTCTGTCCGGGTCTCGTTTGGATTAGAGTGCGTTTACGAAATAGCTGGAGAGAAGATTATGGCGGGCAGCGTCAACAAGGTCATTCTGATCGGGAATCTCGGCCGTGACCCGGAAGTGCGAACCTTTCCCTCTGGCGATCGGGTCGTATCTTTCTCGGTGGCGACCACAGAATCCTGGCGCGACAAAAACACCGGCGAGCGCAAAGACCGCACCGAATGGCATAACATTCAGATTTTCAATGAGAATCTTGGAAAAATCGCCGAACAATACTGCCGCAAGGGCTCCAAGGTCTACCTCGAAGGCCAGTTGCAGACCCGCGAGTATACGGACAAGGACGGCAACCAGCGCAAATCAACCGAAGTCGTGCTGCAACGTTTCCGTGGCGAACTCACCCTGCTTGACAGCAAGGGCGGCGGTAGAGGCGAGGGCGATTACGACAGCGCAGGCTCTTTCGGTCGATCCTCGCCGATGGAGCGCGGACCGTCGGAACGACGCCCTGCGGCAGCGCCAGCCGGCCGGCTCTCCGAGCAACTCGATGACGACATTCCCTTCTAGGTCAAATAAATTGGAACGATTGCGCCTGGAGGGGCTTTCGGTTAGCAGGTTAAGCCGGGCGGCGCGGCCGCAACCCCAAAGCTAAGCCAGCAAGGTAAGCCAGGATGAGCGACAAGCCGATCAATTACCTTCATCTCTCGACCCTGGTCGCGGTTGCGATCCTTGTGGGCACGGAGCTTGTTGGCGCGTCATGGGCCGCCGGCTGGGCGCTGGGCGGACTTTTTCAGCTCGATCCGATGGTTAGCCGCGCCCTTGAAGTGTTTTTCTCGGTGCTGGGTTTCGTCGGACTCTATTTTTTCATGCGGACAGCTATCAAAAACGAGCCAATCCGCGGCTAGGCGGGCGAGCGTCTTAAACTTACGTCGGTTGTTATCCGCGACGCCAAACTGTCGGGAGGCTTTGCCATGTTCAAAAAGCAGGATCGACGCTCTTTTCTGAAGGTCGCGGCGGCGACTGGCGCTTTGGGCGCCGTCGGCGCCGAACCTGCGCAGGCTCAGACCAATGCCGTGAAGCTTGGCGAACCTCGCCCGTTCTCCTTCGAGACGCTTAGGCAGGAAGCTCAAAAGCTGATCAGGGAGCCCTATCGCAAACCGAACATTCCTGCCCCGGAGATCACCTCCAAGATCGATTACGAGGCCTGGGGAAAGATCACTTACAACACCGATCATGCCCTGTTCGCCGATACGAAGGAACGCTTTCCGGTTGAGTTCTTTCACCTTGGAAAATTCTTCCAGAAAGCGGTGCGGGTTTACGCCGTCGAGAACGGTCAGGCGCGAGAAATCGTCTACGATCCGATCTATTTCAACATGCCGGCCGACTCGATTGCCCACCAACTGCCTGCAGGCGCCGGCTTCGCCGGCTTCCGCATCCAGGAAGCCAAGGACGGCCCGCTCGACTGGAAAAAGAACGATTGGGTCGCATTTCTGGGCGCCTCCTATTTCCGGGCAATTGGCGCCTTGCGTCAGTATGGTCTCTCAGCGCGGGGCGTCGCGCTTGATACATGGCAATCGGGTTCTAACGAGGAGTTCCCGGATTTCACGCATATTTATGTTGGCCCCGAGACCGCAGACGGCATCATCCTGCACGCCCTGCTTGAGGGCCCCTCGATCATCGGAGCCTACAAATTCCTGATGACGCGCGGCAAGGGAGTCGTGATGGACATCGACTGCGCCCTCTATCTGCGCGGCCCCTTCACCCGCTTCGGCCTCGCGCCGCTGACCTCGATGTACTGGTTCTCGGAAACGGTGAAGCCAACCGGCGTCGACTGGCGGCCGGAAGTTCATGATTCGGATGGATTAAGCATGTGGACCGGAGCCGGGGAGCGCCTCTGGCGACCGCTCAACAACCCGGGCCGGGTGATGGCTTCTGCCTTCGGCGACAATAATCCCAGAGGCTTCGGTCTGATGCAGCGCGACCGCAATTTCGACCATTACCTCGATGGGGTCTTCTACGACCGTCGTCCGAGCGTGTGGATCGAACCCAAAGGCGATTGGGGCAAGGGCGCGATCCATTTAATCGAAATTCCGACCGACGATGAAATTCACGATAACATCGTCGCCATGTGGGTGCCCGAGAAACCCGCCGTTCCCGGCGCGAGTTTCGAACTCTCCTATCGCCTGCATTGGCAGGCCGACGAACCCTATCCTACGTCTCTGGCGCGTTGCGTGGCGACGAGACTGGGCAATGGCGGACAGCCGGGCCTGCCGCGGCCGAAGGGCTTGCGTAAATTCATGGTCGAGTTTCTCGGCGAGCCGCTGGCGAAGTTGCCCTTTGGCGTAAAGCCGGAACCAGTGCTCTGGGCTTCGCGCGGGACCTTCTCCTATGTCTTCACAGAGGCGGTATTCGATGAGGTGCCCGGCCACTGGCGGGCGCAGTTCGATCTGACCGTCGATGGACCGGACCCGGTCGAAATGCGACTTTATCTCAAGCACGGCGACGTCATGCTGAGCGAGAACTGGCTCTATCAGTATCACCCATTCTGATTGTTTCAGTCGCTACGCAACCGACGCCCGGCGACCGAAAGTTCCGTCACTTGCCCGATCGTGGCGGGGTGTCCTGTAATCCGTCCTCGGAAAGATTGCCCTGAGGCACGCAAAAAGCCCAGGCGACCGGCCGCCGGTCTTTTTTCTGGACAAACAGCGTCACATTCGGCGGGAGATCGGATATTTTGTGGCTAGAGGGTTCTTCGGGCTTTGGCGCCGTCAGCTCCACCTTGTCGTAACCGCCGTCCGGCAAAGCGGCGCGCGCGGCCTGACAAGCGGTCCAGCTTTGATGATAGGTGGATGCGATATTGCCGCCCTGACCGCTGATCACAATGAGCGTCGCGACAATTTTACCAATCATGCCGACCTCCCGCTACAGTTCGCCCGTCCGGAAAGAAAAAGGACCGCCGAACAAGCCAGCGGTCCAAGTCTAGGGAGGAAAACGCCAAGGAGGCGTAATCACATCCTCACCTCTGCCCTCGGCTGAATTGTGGCGAAAACCGCAAGTCCGGTTCAATTCGTGTTCTTGTGACATTCTTGCCACGCTCTGGGCCGGCTGTGAACAGTCGCGAAAGATCCCTCAGAGTTTTAATTTCATCTTTCGGCTGTGGCGAATGGATTTCACAATCGAGTGGGGTTCGGTTCGGCGACGGTCCACCCGCCACCAATACGCGGTCCTCAGCCGCAAAAGAAAAATGGGCTTTTGCGGCGCCCCCTACCCGCGCCTTCATGATTTCCCGCTATGGGCGTGGCGGCGCTTTACGGCCTCGATTCCGGCGCGCATCTGCTCAAACGCATCGATCGCGGCGCACTCTTCGGGATTAAGCTCCGTGCTCTTGGGCAGATGCTTCAGCAGCACCTCGATTACATCGCAGATACGCCCGAGCTGCTTGCCGTAGCCGGCGACATCTGTGAGCACGTCGGCCTCGATCTGCGGAGCGCTCGATTGGCCCAGAGTAATATTGACGAGGCCAAACTGGCTGCTGTTTGGACTGAAAATAGACGTCCAGGGATTGATCGACTGGGTGACGTCGCCGGAGAGCGGCAGCTTGAACATCGGCATGGACGGGGCCTCCTGAAAGTTGAGACAAAAAAAGTTAGCAAATATCGGCGGTCAGCAGGAAAGCCCTTCCCGAGGCTGGCGCCGTCAGTCCCCTGAACTGGACAGGGACAACGTCCGGCGCTCTTGTGAGCAACAAAAGAAAAAAGACCGCCGGTTTCCCGGCGGCCCAAGTCAAGGGAGGGAGTGCTCGAGGAGATAATCTCAAATCGAGCAAAACCATCCTATTTTTGCAGCGCACCATTTTCAATCGATATTTGATCTCTGACGCATTAATTCGCCCAAATTGAGTTTTAGTGCGTAGAGCTGGAATCCGTAAACGGCAACCTATCAAGGAGTCAGGGAAACATTGACTGTGGATATATTGTCTGGACCAAGGTCATGCGCATTGCCGTACAGCGGTTGCGTTGACATATAAACCTGCGTGCGGAGAGCCTTACAATTTTGTCCATGTTTTGCCCCGGATAAAAGAATAGTTTGACAGAGAACTGACCCAATCCTCGATCGACGCAAACTGTATTCCCCCCGGGACAATCTGTTTATATTCAAATACCCTGACCCACACATTAAATCTCAATCGAAAAGGACAGAAACATGTCGTCGAATCGCATGAAATACGGAATCGTTCTGGGCGCTGGCGTTTTGGCGGGCTTCCTGTTTCCTCTTCTTGCGCTGCTGCTGCTCGTCACAGCAGGCTTGATGGTCGCTTCCGGCAAGGAGCCTCAAAAAACCGAAGAGTTTCTGAATGGCTTTCCTGGCGGCAATTACGTCCTCAAAGCTTTGTCGCAAATCGACGACATTCTCTCCTGATTTTTGTGAAACGCCTGCGTTGCGAGGCTGGAGCGGATGGGACGGAAGTTAGCAGTTCTTTTTTTTTCCGGTTTAGCTCCACTTCTCGTCTCATCGCCCCTGCGCGCCGGCGATGGCTTGTTGCCGGGCGCGAAGGCCGAAGACCCGCTGACGATAGAAGCGAATCGCCTCGATATGAAGGACTCACGGAAGTTACTGGTCTACACTGGCAATATTTTGGTCGCGAATGGACCCTCAACGCTGAAATCATCCGATCTGACAATCCATCTCGACAGCGCCGAGGCTGGCGTTGGATCAACCACTGACCGGGTCAACAGGATCGAGGCCAACGGCCCCGTTGTCATCAATACGCAGAAAGAGGCCTATTCCGGCAATCGGCTTCAATACGACAGGCATACAAATAAAATTTATTTGAATGGAAACGTAACCATTCAACAGGGAGACGGCCTGACCAGAGCGGATAATCTCGAATTTGATAAAGGGAATAACACCGCTTTGCTAACCGGAAACGTCGTATTTCAAAAAGGCGCCGCCGTCGTAAAGGGTGAAAAGCTTGTTTACGATCAGGCCAGGGACAAAATCGTTCTCAACAATAATGTTGTTTATATCTCTGGCGATACATCTGTGACCGGGCGAAAAATGGATTTCGACCGGAAAGCCAACACGGCGCTGTTTACGGGTGACGTCGTCTACGTCAAAAAGGATACAGTCGTTCGCGGCGAGGCCATGGAGTATAATTTAACAACGAACCAGGGCGTCGTTCGAACAGGTCCTGCATCGACCGCACACGCAAGCCCGACAGGCGGTGCTGCGGCCGGACAGCCGGGAAATCGAGTCAAAGCAATTTTCACGCCGGGTCAGGGCAAGAGCATGTAGATCTGGAACGATAAAACTTCAGCCACAGCTTTCCCATAAAACGCAGTGCGAGCGTCTGGTCAATTTTTTCTTAAATAATTGATATTATTATTATTCACAATCATCTAATCGATAATCTGGGGCCTGCCCCAATCAAAATTGTAAATTAAATTGCTCCCATTGCATTCCGTCTCGATCAAAATCATTTATCGACTCGTCCCGATGGCGTATGGTTAAAAACAGAGGGGATGGGCGGCTCCGGAAAACCGGAGAAACCGCTGCAAGATATTCATCGAAAGAAGGAAACGACTGAATGCGCAATATTATCCGGATTTCTGCTTTTCTGGCTCTTTTCGCCGCTGTCCCCGCTTACGCCGGCGGAACGGCTGATCAGCAGGCGGCCTGCGAAAACGACGCGCGCACCTACTGCGAGTCGGCCATCCCGGATGAAAACGCGATCGAGAAATGCCTTCGCGCGAACATGTCAAAACTCAGCGCGGCCTGCCGCGCGCAATTTGGCGGCGGCAAGGGCGGCAAAGCCAAACATCGTTAAAAGAGGCGAAAGCCGTCGTTAAAAACGCGAAAAAAGGCTCAGACTTTCATCAATTACGCGCGGCGGTCACAGCGACCCCCGCGCGTTTTTTTTGATCAGCGAAGTGATTTCTTCAATTCAGCAAGGATGGCGTCGCCCATCTGGGCAGTGGAGACGCTTGAAGTCGCGTCACCCTTGATGTCAGCGGTTCGATATCCCTGAGCCAGAACGGCGGCGATCGCCGCATCGATCGCGTCGGCGGCCTTGGACAGATCGAAGGAATAACGCAGAGCCATACCCAGCGAACCGATCATGGCGATTGGATTGGCGACGCCCTTGCCGGCGATATCGGGCGCAGAACCGTGACAAGGTTCATACATCGCGTGCCGTTTGCCTTGCGGGTCCACCGCGCCGAGCGAGGCCGACGGCAACATGCCGAGCGAACCTGTGAGCATGGCGGCTTCGTCCGACAGCATATCGCCGAACAAATTATCGGTGACGACAACGTCAAACTGTTTGGGCCAGCGAACGAGTTGCATCGCCAGCGCGTCCGCCAGCATGTGTTCGAGTTTGACGTCGGAATATTCGCGTTTATGCAGAGCCGTTATGACCTCGCGCCACAGATAGCCCGATTTCATAACATTGGCTTTTTCAGACGATGTCACTTTGTTGTTGCGTTTGCGCGCAAGTTCGAAAGCGACACGGCCAATTCGTTCGATTTCGAAAGTTTCGTATACCTGTGTGTCGACGGCGCGTTTCTGCCCATTTCCAAGATCGGTGATCTCTTTCGGCTCGCCAAAATAGACACCGCCGGTCAGCTCACGCACGATCATAATATCGAGACCATCGACGAGTTCGCGCTTGAGCGATGAAGCGTCCGCCAGCGCCGGGTAGCAAATCGCCGGACGCAGATTGGCGAAGAGAGCAAGGTCTTTGCGCAGACGCAGCAATCCTGCCTCGGGACGCACCTCATAGGGCACGCCATCCCATTTCGGACCGCCCACGGCTGCGAGCAATACGGCGTCGGCCGCATGCGCCAGTTTCATGTCGCCTTCGCTGATCGCTGCGCCGTGCGCGTCATAGGCTGCGCCGCCGACCAGCCCGCGTTCAATTTCGAATTGGGCGACGCCCGCTGCGTTGAGCAGGGTGAGAACCTTCTCCGCCTCGGCGGTGATTTCCGGACCGATGCCGTCGCCGGGAAGGAGCAGGAGCTTGAAGGCGGACATGAAAACCTCTTTTGCGGACAGGCGTTGGAAATGATCGCGCCGTCAATAGATCGACCCCCGACGCGACGCAACACCGCAGGCAAGTTCGGACCACAGGCGCTCTTGTGCGACAATTCGCGCGCGGCGTCACCCTTGCGACGACTGGGGATCGTGTGCAGCTTGAAAAATGTCAATTACTGGGTTCACGCGCGATGAAACGGCGCCGTGCGATTGAGTGTCCGCATCGGTAAAATAAGTTTCACGCGCCAGGGAAGGAGACGCAGGACATGAAAAGATTGATGATCGCCGCCGCTGTGCTTATCGCCGGTTTCTTGGCATCAGCGCCGGCAAGCGCGTTTTGCGTCTTTAATTGCGAGCCCAAGCCAGAAGCCGCCCGCAAGGTTTTCGAGAATCTGATCAAGAAGAAATTCGATCCGGACGCCGTGATCGAAAAATTTGACATCACCCGCGGTTGGCCGCTGGATGTCGAGGGCGCAGGTCGTGCCGGCTATGAGTATTATTTCACCGCCACGGTTAAATTCCCCAAAGGCGCCAACCTCGACTGCAAGCCAGAAGCTGACGGCAAGGTCAAGGAAGGCTGCTCCGCCAGCACTTACTACTCCACCACCATCCAAAATCAGATGGTCAAGGAACGTCAGTATATCGAGCCCGGTAAATCCATCGAATTCAAGGATGAAACCCGTTTCGACGAAACGGAAGGCGGATGGAAAGGTCAGGACGGCGCCAAATACTGACCAATTCTCCACAAGCGCCCAAAATCCGATCGCGCGCCGTTACCGGCGCGCGATTTTTTTGCCGGCGGGGCTTATGACAAGCGGACTTTGCGCGCCGACGGTCATAGTGTAGAAGCGCGGCGGAATTGAGCGTTGAGCGCCGGCGCCCGGGCCGCTCCGCGTCAGGGAAGGACTGAAATGACCCAGGTTATTCTGGCGATCCATCTGATGGTGGTGATCGCCCTGATCATCGTTATTTTATATCAGAAATCCGAGGGCGGCGCCCTCGGCATGGGGGGCCAGGGCGGCGTTTTCACCGGCCGGGGTCAGGCCAACGCCCTGACGCGGGCGACCGGCATTCTCGCCACGGCGTTTTTCCTGACCAGCATCGCGCTAACAGTCATACCGGCTTGGCAACGGCGGGTGGAATCTGGCGGCGACTGGACCAAGGCGATCAAACAGGGCGACATCAAGCTGAAGGAAATCAAGCCGGGCGACAAGGCAGCGCCGGCTCCCGAGGCTGGTAAGGATACTATTTTCGATCAGTTGCAACGCGCTCAGCAACAGCGTCAGCAGCAGACGCCGACGTCACCCCCCATCACGCCCACGCCAGCCGTCGAAGCGCCAAAGCCGGAAGCGCCCAAAATTGAGGCTCCAAAGCTTGATGCGCCGGCCGCCACGGAGCCCAGAGCGGAAGCCCCCAAGCCCTCAACGCCCTCGACGACAGCCCCAGTCTCTCAGCCAACGCCCCCTGCCGCCGCTCCAGCGCCGCCGCCGCCAATCAACTGGACGGCGCCGACCAAATAATCGACGTTATCGATCGGCGCTACAGGATGTCTCCGAATATTACCAAAACGGCTGGGGAAGCTCCTGCTTCTCCATCTAAAAAACCGCTGTTCAGACGACAAGAAAAACGATAAGCGATAGGTCCCATGGCGCGGTACATTTTCATCACCGGCGGCGTGGTTTCCTCTCTCGGCAAAGGTCTTGCGTCGGCAGTCCTCGGCGCGCTTTTGCAGGCGCGCGGCTACACTGTCCGACTTCGCAAACTTGATCCCTACCTCAACATCGATCCAGGGACGATGAGTCCCTATCAACACGGCGAGGTCTTCGTCACGGACGATGGCGCCGAAACGGATCTCGACCTCGGTCACTACGAGCGCTTCACCGGACGTCCTGCGACGCGTCAGGATAACGTTACGACAGGGCGCATCTATCAGGATATCATCAATCGGGAACGACGCGGCGATTATCTCGGCGCGACGATTCAGGTCATTCCGCATGTCACCAACGCGATCAAGGCGTTTGTTCTGGACGGTAACGAGAATGTTGATTTCGTATTGATCGAAATCGGCGGCACGGTCGGCGACATTGAGGCCCTGCCCTTCTTCGAAGCGATCCGACAACTCAAGAACGATCTTCCACCGCATCATTGTATCTATGTCCACCTGACGCTGCTGCCCTACATCCCCAGCGCCGGCGAGTTGAAAACCAAACCGACCCAGCATTCGGTGAAAGAACTCCGCTCGATCGGCATTCAGCCTGACATTCTGCTGTGCCGTACCGACCGCGAAATCCCGCGCGAGGAACGCCGCAAGCTTGGTCTTTTTTGCAATGTGCGCGAGCAAGCGGTGATTGAGGCCCGCGACGCCGACAATATCTACGATGTGCCGCGCGCCTATCACGCCGCCGGCCTTGATGCACAAGTGCTCGCCGCCTTTGGCATCGAGCCTGCGCCCAAACCGGACATGAGCCGCTGGAACGCCGTCACTGAACGCATCGCCAATCCGGAAGGCGACGTCACCATCGCTGTAGTCGGCAAATACACAGAGATGAAGGATGCGTACAAGAGCCTGATCGAGGCGCTGGCGCATGGCGGCATCGCGAATCGCGTCAAGGTCAATCTCGACTGGATTGAGGCTGAAGTCTTCGAGAGCGGCGATCCGGCGGCGCATCTCGAGCATGTTCACGGCATTTTGGTTCCCGGCGGGTTCGGTCAGCGTGGCGCAGAGGGAAAGATTCTCGCCGCCCGTTTCGCCCGCGAGCGCAAGGTGCCGTATTTTGGCATCTGTTTTGGCATGCAAATGGCGGTGATTGAGGCGGCGCGAGCGCTGGCAGGCATCGAAAACGCCAACTCAACGGAATTTGGCCCCTGCGACGAGCCTCTTGTCGGCCTGATGACGGAGTGGCTCAAGGGCAATGAGCTGGAACGGCGCGGCGCCAATGAAGACATGGGCGGCACCATGCGTCTTGGCGCCTATCCCGCTCGCCTGAGAGAGAGCTCGCAGATCGCAGGGATCTACGGCACGACCAACATCTCCGAGCGCCACCGCCATCGCTATGAAGTGAACTTCGCCTATCGCGATCGTCTGGAGGCCTGCGGACTTTTATTTTCTGGCGTCTCGCCGGATGGATTGCTGCCGGAGACGGTCGAAATTCCCGAGCATCCGTGGTTCATCGGCGTGCAGTATCACCCTGAACTCAAATCACGGCCATTCGAGCCGCATCCACTGTTCGCCAGCTTTATTGCGGCGGCGAAAGCCCAGAGCCGACTGGTTTAGACGGCGCCGCCTACCGACTCATGCCGCCCAGAACGCCGCGCAGGATTTGACGGGCGATTTGCGTGCCAGCCGAGCGGGCGGCCGATTGTACCGCGGATCGCAGGGCGATTTCCGCTGGAGACAGCCTCTTTTTGTTGGTCTTTCCAAACAGACCGCCCAAAACGCCGCCCAGCGCGCCGATTAACCCGCCGCTTGTCGCTTCCTCAGCTGGGGCGCCGGCCCCGGCCCGACCTTTGCCGCCGGCGTGATCCCTCAACACTTCAAAAGCTGACTCACGATCCACTATACGGTCGTATTTGCCGGTGAAGAGGCTCTTCATTATGACGCCGTTGCGCTCGGCGGGCGTAATCGGTCCGACTCGCGCAGACGGCGGCGCGATGAGCACTCGATCGACAACCTCGGGAGCGCCCTTGTCGCCGAGCATCGAAACCAGCGCCTCGCCGACGCCGAGGTGCAAAATCGCATCCTCGGTGTCGAAAGCTGGATTTTGCCGAAAGGTCGACGCCGCCGCGCGCACCGCCTTCTGATCGCGTGGGGTAAAGGCGCGCAGCGCATGCTGAATGCGATTGCCCAGTTGGCCCAAAACCGTTTCCGGCACGTCGAGCGGATTTTGGGTCACAAAATAAACGCCGACGCCCTTGGATCGGATGAGGCGCACCACCTGCTCGATGGCGCCAAGCAGCGCTTTCGGCGCGTCATCGAACAGAAGATGCGCTTCGTCGAAAAAGAACACCAGTTTGGGCTTGTCGAGATCGCCGACTTCCGGCAAGGATTCAAACAATTCCGAGAGCATCCATAGCAGGAAGGTGGCGTAAAGACGCGGAGAGCGCATCAGTCTATCGGCGGCGAGAATGTTGATCGCGCCGCGTCCATCGCGGTCGGTGCGGATGAAATCGGAAATCTCCAGCGCCGGTTCGCCAAAGAAATTCTCGGCGCCCTGAGACTCCAGCACCAGCAATTGGCGTTGAATAGCTCCAATCGACGCCGAGGCGACCGAACCATAGGTCTTGCGAATTTCTGAAGCGTTTTCCTGAACGTGATTGAGGACGGCGCGCAGGTCTTTGAGATCGAGCATCAGAAGACCCTGATCGTCAGCGACCTTGAAGATGATGTTGAGCACACCCTCCTGCGTGTCGTTGAGGTCAAGCAGCCGGGCTAGCAATAGCGGCCCCATCTGCGAGATGGTGGCGCGCACTGTGTGGCCTTGCTCGCCGAAAATATCCCAAAAAACGACCGGAAAACTGTCCGGCGTATAGGCGAGTCCAATTTCTTTCGCGCGGTTGACGAAAGCCGGCTTGGAGTCGCCCGGCTGCGACAGGCCCGCAAGATCGCCCTTGATATCAGCCATGAAAACCGACGTTCCGGCGTTGGCGAAGCCTTCGGCGAGCAATTGAAGAGATACGGTTTTGCCGCCGCCCGTGGCCCCGGCGATCAAGCCGTGGCGATTGCCGAGCGACAGAGTTAAATACCGATAGGCCCGCGTCGCGTCCGTAGCGGTGGCGCCGACAAGAATTTTACCGGGAAGGGCGTGGGCGGCGTCGCTCATCGCAGAATGCTTTCGGTCTGGGGAATCATGGGATATCGAAAATACACCAAATATCCTGCTCTCGCAGCCAGAGCCGCTGAGGGCGAATAAAGGCTCCGGCCAAGTTGGCGAAATTCCAGCCTCAAGCTAAAATCAGCGTCAACAAGGAAAGATGAACGCTATGCTAGGGAGCCGCTCCCGTCCTTTTCTCGCTGTCGGGCTCGCTCTGGCCGCGCTCCTGGCCATTGGCCCGGCGCAAGGCCGACCAAAATCTGGTTTTCCCCGGTCATCTGCGCCAAGACCAGCCGCAGCGGTTAGTATCGAGAACAAGCGTCCCGTTCCGCTATTGAGTTTCGAGGTTGTGATGGCTGGTAAGGATCAGGCGCCGGAAATCGTTGTCGGCAAGCTCGAAAAGCCCCTGCCCTCCGGCGCGGCGGCAAGCTTTCCGCTCAATGGCGCGCAGGGTTGCGCGTTTCTGGCGCGCTGGTCATTCGAGGACATCAAGGATTCTGGCGAGGTCGATTTGTGCAGCGACGCTCACATCGTCCTCGTTGACTGAAACGCCGGTAGCCCTACGATAAGTTCCTGATCTCGCACTCCGAAAGGCTTGCATGTCAAAATCGCCGATCAAAAGCAGCTCCAAATCGGGCAAGCGCCCCGGCGACAATGGACCGGCTGTGTCGAAGGGGTTATTGATTGGCGGCGGCGCGGTCTTCGCAGCGATGTTCGCAGGCTTTGTCCTGTTCACCAATGAGCAGGCGCCAGCGCCGTCAAGCGCTTCTATTGGCGGTCCATTTCAGCTAACCGCGCACAATGGTCAACAGGTTAGCGAGCAGGATTTGCTGGGTCGGCCCTTTCTGGTTTTCTTCGGCTACACCCATTGCCCCGACGTCTGCCACACAACGCTTTTCGAAATGTCGGAAATCTTGCGCGCTCTGGGTCCGCAGGCAAAAATCGGCGGATTATTCGTCACCGTCGATCCCGAACGCGATACGCCGGATACGCTCAAGGAGTATCTGTCGAATTTCGATCCGCGCATTATCGGCCTGACAGGACCACGGCCCCAGCTCGAACCGATGCTGCGCGAGTATCGCATCTACGCCAAACGCACGGCGGGAAATAACGACGATTACGCCGTCGATCATACGACCGTCGTTTACCTGATGGATAAAACCGGTCGCTTCGTTAGCACGTTCAATGTTGGCCGCAAGCCCTACGAGGCGGCGCGCGAACTGGAGAAATATCTCTAGATTTTTTCGGGCTCGCGACTCGCGCCGCCTTTGTTTAACATGCGCAGCATGATCGGCCTTCAGCGAAAATCCTCAACGACGGATCGCGTCTCGCAGCTCACCCTGACCCATGCCGGCGAGACAATTCGCGTCACACTCAAGCGCGCGCCGACGGCGCGTCGTTTCACTCTGCGTGTGCGTTTCGCCGCTCGCGACGCGGTTTTGACCATGCCGCAGCGCGCCTCCGTTCAGGACGCGCGAGCCTTCGCAGAGCGAAACGTAGCCTGGATTTCCGTGCGTCTGAAAAGGCTGCCGGAAATCATTCCCTTCGCGCATGGCTCCATCCTGCCGTTACGCGGCGTCAATCATTTGTTGATGCATCAACCGGAAAAGCGCGGCGTAGTGTGGACGGAGCAGCTCTATGACTATTCAGTTGACAGCCCGCAACCAACAATGGCGCTTTGTGTTTCGGGACAAGTCGAACATATGCATCGTCGCATACAAGATCATTTAAAGCGCGAGGCCAGGCGCGATCTGGAAGCCGCTGTCGCCCGCCATACCACGACTCTCGACCTTGCCCCGCGCAGCGTCGGTCTGCGCGATCCGATCAGCCGCTGGGGCTCCTGCTCCGCCGCCGGCTCCCTGAATTTTTCATGGCGGCTGATTTTCGCGCCGCCCTTCGTGCTCGATTATCTCGCCGCGCATGAGGTTGCGCATCTCGTCCACCTCGATCATTCGCCAGAATTCTGGAAATTGGCGCATCGACTCTCTCCTGCGGTCGATCGCGCCGAGGGCTGGCTTGCAATGCACGGCGCCCACCTTCACAAATACGGCGCTGCGTCATGATACAGGAGTTTTCATGACAACGCCCTCGCCAGATAACAATCCCGGTCAGCTTCTGTCGGATAGGCAGGCCCGAAAGCCTGGCGCCCTGCTTGAGGAACTCGTGCGGCGCGCAAAGGCCTTGCCGCCTGTGCGCATGGGCGTCGTCCACCCTTGTGACGCGCCCTCGCTGCAAGGCGCGCTGGCGGCTGGCGAAAACAGGTTGATTGTCCCGACGCTGATCGGGCCGCGCCGCAAGATCGAGTCGGTGGCCGAGGCGGCAGGGCTTGGTCTTGAGGGCGTTGAGATTGTCGATGCTCCCTACAGCCATGCGGCCGCAGCCGCAGCAGTGGAAATGGTGCGTCGAGGCAGATTGCAGTCGGTTATGAAGGGCTCGCTGCATACCGACGAGGTGATGCACGCCGTGGTGCAGGAAGGCGCCGGCCTGCGCACCGAGCGGCGCGTCAGCCATGTCTTCGTCATCGATACGCCGGGCTATCACAAGTTGCTGCTCGTCACCGATGCTGCGATCAATATCGCTCCGACGCTTGACAACAAGCGTGACATCGTTCGCAACGCCATCGATCTGGCGCAGGCGATTGGCGTCGCCCGACCAAAGGTCGCGATCTTGTCCGCCGTAGAGACTGTTGAAGGAAAGATCCCCTCGACCATCGAGGCGGCGGCGCTGTGCAAAATGGCGGACCGCGGACAGATAAACGGCGCCGATCTTGATGGACCACTGGCTTTCGACAACGCCATCTCGCGTCAGGCGGCGGAGCAGAAGAATATCCGCTCGCAGGTCGCCGGCGATCCGGACATTCTGGTCGCGCCCGATCTCGAAGCTGGCAATATTCTGGCCAAGGAGCTGGTGTTCCTCGCCGGCGCGGACACGGCAGGCCTGGTTCTCGGAGCCCGCGTGCCGATTGTGCTCACCAGCCGCGCTGACGACGTCGCCTCGCGCGTCGCCTCCTGCGCGCTGGCGCAGCTGTTCGCCCATCGCAGCAGAGGGCTGGGCTAGCCGCTTCTCGACATCCCGCCCCCCGCGTGGCAGAACCCGGCCAAATCCCGAACCCTTGGCCGGACATGACCGACATCGCGACACTCGAACTGGAAACCCTGCGCCAGATCGCCGAAGCCGCTGACGAAACTGCCCTTGAGGCCGTACGCCTCGCCGCACTCGGCAAGAAAGGCGCGATTTCGGCCTTGCTCGCCACGCTGGGCAAAATGTCGCCGGAAGAGCGCAAGAACGAAGGCGCCCGCATTAACCTGCTGAAGGACAAGGCGACCGAGGCGCTCGCCGCGCGTCGCGCCGAGCTTGCCGAACAAGCCCTGGAGAGGAGGCTCGCCGCCGAGACCCTCGACGTGACCCTCCCTGCGGCGACCAGCCCGCTGACGCGCGGCCGCATCCACCCGATCTCTCAGGTGATGGAAGAGCTGAGCGTCATCTTCGCCGACATGGGCTTCGCGGTGGCGGAAGGGCCAGACATCGAGAGCGACGATTTCAACTTCACCAAACTCAATTTTCCCGAGGGCCATCCGGCTCGGGAAATGCAGGATACATTTTTCCTCGCGCCCGAGGCCGGCGAGAAAAAATTGTTGCGCACCCACACCAGCCCGGTGCAGGTGCGTACCATGATCTCGCAACAGCCGCCAATCCGGGTGATCTGTCCCGGTCGCGTCTATCGCTGCGATTTCGATCAGACGCATACCCCGATGTTTCATCAGGTCGAGGGGCTCGTCATCGACGAGACCACCCATATGGGTCATCTGAAATGGGTGCTGGAGGAGTTTCTTAAAAGCTTCTTTGAAGTGAAGGGCGTCAAGCTGCGGATGCGTCCGTCCTTCTTCCCCTTCACCGAACCCTCCATGGAAGTCGATGTGCAATGCCGGCGTCAGGGCGGAGAAATCCGCTTTGGAGAGGGCGAGGACTGGATGGAGATTCTCGGCTGCGGCATGGTGCATCCCAATGTGCTGCGCAATTGCGGCATCGATCCCGACGTGCATCAAGGCTTTGCGTTTGGCGTCGGCATCGATCGTCTTGCCATGCTGAAATATGGCATGTCGGATTTGCGCGCCTTCTTCGACGCCGACACCCGCTGGCTGGAGCATTACGGTTTCCGGCCGCTCGATTTCCCGACGCTCGCTGGCGGCTTGAGCAGCTAGAAATGCGCAATACAATCTTGATATCGGATCAGGCAGCCTCCCGCAGCGGAGCAACGCAATGAATGACCTTCAAATCAAAATGATCGCCTATCGGGTGTTGCAGGCGCAACTCGGCAAATATGGCTATTTGGGCGCGGAGGTTCGCTCCGGGCTCGATCACAGCAACGAGCCTGCGGTCTATGTGAAGGCGCTGCTTGGAGAAGGCGGCCCGGCTATGGAGCCGACGACGCTCATGTCTGCGCATCTAGCATTAAGCGATGCGCTCCTCGCTGAAGGGGAAGAACGTTTTCCTTATCTTGAAACGAAACGCTCCAATGACGACGACCGGCCCGAGGAAATGATTCTTAAACCTCTCCGGAGACATTCTTGATCGACGATTTGCTGTCTCTCGCCGGGGAGTTCACGAGAAGAGACGCCGGAAGGCCGAAGCAGTCGTCATTGCGGCGTGCTGCCGCGAGCGCCTATTATGCCGTTTTTCATGCCGTCGCCAAAATGTGCGCCGACGAACTGGTTGGCCCCTCCAAACCCTGGAGCGTTTACACGCCAATCTACCGATACGTCGATCATAACGCCGCCCTGAGAGTTCTGAAATCGGCACGATTCCATGATGAGGGATCGCAGGTCGCGGCAATCGGACTTGCATTCACGAGGCTGCACGATGCGCGAATAGAGGCAGACTATCTGCCGGAACCTTTCGCTTATTCCCGACAGGAAACCCGTGATCTCATTCTGGAGGCCCAGGGCGTTATCGCAGCAATCGCCGCATTGCCTCCGCCGACCCGGCTATGTCTTGCCGTAAAACTAATCGCCAAAACCCGCTGATCGAGCAGCCGCACCATGAAATTCACCCTCTCCTGGCTCAAGGAACATCTCGACACATCGGCGCCTCTCGCCGAAATCGTCGAAACGCTGACGCGCATCGGCCTTGAGGTCGAGCATGTGCATGACCCCGCTGCGCAGCTCGCCGCCTTCAGGATTGCGCATGTGCTTGATGCGCAGCGCCACCCGAACGCCGATAAACTTCAGGTCTGCATGGTCGACACCGGCGATGGCGCGCCGGTGCAGGTCGTCTGCGGCGCGCCGAATGCGCGCAAGGGACTGAAGAGCGTCTTCTCGCCTCCCGGGACCTACATCCCTGCCAAAAAGATCACGATCGCCAGGGGCGTCATTCGCGGCGTCGAGTCGGCCGGCATGCTCTGCTCCTTCGAAGAGCTCGATCTCGCAAATGAGAGCGAGGGAATCATCGAATTGCCAGAGACGGCGCCGGTTGGCGCGGTTTATGCGCAATGGGCGGGTCTTGATGATCCGGTGATCGAAATCAATCTGACGCCCAATCGCGCGGACGCGGCGGGAGTCCATGGCATTGCGCGCGATCTCGCAGCGGCCGGTCTTGGCGTATTGAGGGAGCGCGAGATTTTACCGGCCGTCGGCGCCTTCCCCTGCCCTGTCGGCGTGAAACTTGATTTCACGGAGGCCGACAAACATCTCGCGCCATTTTTTGTTCTGCGTCTCGTGCGCGGCGTGAAAAATGGCCCGAGCCCGGCATGGATGCAGGAGCGACTGCGCGCCATCGGTCTACGGCCGATCAACGCGCTGGTCGACATCACCAATTATTTGACATTCGATTACGCGCGACCGCTGCATGTCTTCGATGCGAAAAAGGTGAAAGGCGATCTGGTCGTGCGCCGGGCCAAAAAAGGCGAGATGCTTCTGGCGCTCGATGGGAAGACCCACGAAGTTGACGACAGCATGGTCGTCATCTGCGACAACAATGGCGTCGAGTCCATCGCCGGGGTCATGGGCGGCGAAGCGTCGGGTTGCGATGACGACACGACTGACGTGCTGATCGAAAGCGCCCTCTGGGACCCGCAGAACATTGCGCACACCGGACGAAAGCTCGGCATCGTCACTGACGCGCGCTATCGGTTCGAGCGGGGCGTCGATCCGGCCTTCGCCCTGCCGGGCCTCGAATTGGCGACACAACTGGTTCTGGACCTGTGCGGCGGCGAAGCCTCCGAACTTGTGCTCGCCGGCGCCGTTCCGCGCGAGAGCGCTGTGGTTGATTACCCATGGTCTGAGACCAAACGTCTTGCCGGCGTCGATTTTGGGGCGAAACAGTCTGCGGCCTTGCTGGAGCGTTTGGGTTTTGTTGTTGAAGGCGACGAGACCCACGCCCGCGTCACGGCGCCCAGCTGGCGTCCGGACATTGAGGGCAAGGCTGACATCGTCGAGGAAATCGTTCGTCTCTATGGCGTCGACAATGTGCCCTCGACGCCGCTGCCGCGCGCCGAGGGAGTCGCACTTGCTGTGCTGACGCCAATGCAGAAACGCGCTCGCGCGGCGCGGCGCGCGCTGGCCGGTCAGGGACTGGTCGAAGCCGTGACATGGTCTTTCGTCTCCAGCAAGCAGTCGGAGGCCTTTGGCGGCGGCGCGGCGGGTCTCAAACTCGCCAATCCGATCGCCTCGGAGCTCTCCGACATGCGCCCGAGCCTGTTGCCGGGACTTGTCGCCGCCGCACAACGCAATGTCTCGCGCGGGCTGGGCGATCAGGCGTTGTTCGAAGTGGGACAGATTTTCCTCGATCCCTCGGATAAGGGGCAGCGGCTCGCCGCCGCCGGGGTCCGCCGGGGATTAGCGGGAACCGGTCGTCACTGGTCGGCGAAGCCGGAACGCGCCGGCGCTTTCGACGCAAAGGAAGACGTGATGGCCCTGTTGCAAACGCTCGGCGTTTCAACGGGAGGTTTGCAAATTGTCCCCGGCGGGCCGTCATGGTGGCATCCTGGCCGCTCGGCGACGTTGCAATTCGGGCCGAAGGCGATTGTCGGTCATTTTGGCGAATTGCATCCACGCGTTTTGCAGGCGCTCGATATTGAGGGGCCGATTGCAGCCTTCGAAATCATTCTCGACATTCTGCCGGCGCCGAAAGCGAAACCGACCAAGATCAAGCCGAAGCTTGAACTCTCCGATTTGCAGCCTCTTTCGCGCGACTTCGCCTTCATCATCGACAAGACAGCCGCCGCCGGCGATCTGCTCAAGGCGGTTGCCGGCGCAGACCGCGCGCTCATCGTCGATGTCAGCGTTTTCGACGTCTATGAGGGCGCCGGCGTGCCTGAGGGCAAAAAATCAGTAGGCGTCGCTGTTACGTTGCAACCGCGCAACAAGACACTTACCGACCCGGAAATAGAGGCCGTCGCTCTCAAAATTGTCACAGAAGCAGGAAAGAAAACGGGCGCAACCCTGAGGTAGGATCATGCGAACAATTCTCTTGATCGCCATTGCCGCTGTCATCTGCGCGCACGCAGCGGCGGCGCCACGCAGCATCGACGATTGCGAGAAGATCAAAGAGCCGGAGGCCTACAACCTCTGTCTCGCCTCTTTCGGCCCGACCCGCGGCGATCATAACAAGACCTATCCGGGCGTCGCCAGCGAGGGAGATAAGGCCATCGACAAGAGCGAGACCGCTACGCCCGCGAACACGGCGGAACCGGGTAAAGGCGGACGTCAGGCGCGCAGCGGACGCAGCCACGGACGCCATCATGGCTGGAGCGGCCATGGCCGTAGGGGGCGGATGCGGATGGAGTTTCGAACAGGCCGATGACAAAACCTGAAAATTAACGCTTGGCAAAAGAAGCCCAGCCGACTATTTAACGCAATTCGAGGTTGTCGACTGAATTGCGGCCTCGCCTTCAAATTTGAGCTTCCGCCTGAAGTGCTCGTAAAAACAAATGCTTGCATGAAAGGCGGCGGATAGGCCGGCGGACGCGGGGGGAATCTTCTCGTGTCCCGTCCGGCCATGTCCTGTCCGAGACTGCCGGCGCACGCCAGGGACTTTACCCTCCCGAAGCGGCTCAATCGGTTCGGAAACCTCCGGATATCCGGGACTTTTCGAACGGCCTGCACAGACGGGGAAACGGAAAAATTTTTGAGGCCGCAGACGACACAGGTCAGCGTCCTTTGAATTTGGTTCGCGCCCCCTGAACCGGAGCCCTCGGGCTACGGGGACAGGATCTACGGCGCCGGTCGCCCCGCTCCTGCGGATTTGCAACCGGCATGTCGCAACCGGCGGGATTTCCCGCCAGTGGAGAGAGCAACCGTGGACAGAGCGGAGAAAAAAGAAGCGGTCGCGGCGCTACGCGAAGTCTTTAGCAAGACCGGCGTTGTCGTCGTCGCCCACTACTCCGGCCTGACCGTGGCCCAGTTGCAAAACCTGCGCAAGCAGGCGCGCGACGCGGGCGCGACGGTCCAGGTCGCCAAGAACCGCCTCGCCAAGATCGCTCTCGATGGCACTGACGTCGCTTCGATCGCGCCCCTTCTCAAGGGGCCGACCCTGATCGCCTATTCGGACGATCCGGTGGCGGCGCCGAAAGTCGCTGTGGCCTTCGCCAAGGACCATGACAAATTTGTCATCCTCGGCGGCGCCATGGGTCCGACAGCCCTGAACCCGGACAGCGTGAAGTCGCTTGCGACCATGCCGTCCCTCGACGAACTGCGCGCAAAGCTCGTGGGCCTCATTCAGGCGCCCGCGACCAAGATCGCCCAGCTCTCGACCGCGCCAGCCGCGAAGCTGGCGCGCGTATTCGGGGCCTACGCCAAACGAGACGCGGCCTAAGCAGGCACGCCCATCCAGACAGAACCAAATTCAAAGGACTTAGAAAATGGCTAATCTCGAAAAGATCGTCGAAGACCTCTCGGCCCTCACCGTTCTTGAGGCCGCCGAACTGGCGAAACTCCTTGAAGAGAAGTGGGGCGTTTCGGCCGCCGCCGCCGTGGCGGTCGCCGCTGCGCCGGCCGCTGGCGGCGGCGCCGCCGCCGCCGTGGAAGAGAAGACCGAGTTCAACGTGATCCTGGCCTCGGCCGGAGACAAGAAGATCGAAGTCATCAAGGAAGTCCGCGGCATCACCGGCCTCGGTCTGAAGGAAGCCAAGGACCTCGTCGAGGGCGCGCCGAAGCCGGTCAAGGAAGGCGCCTCCAAGGAAGAGGCCGAGAAGATCAAGGCGACCCTCGAAAAGGTCGGCGCCAAGGTCGAGCTTAAGTAAATTCGACGCCGTCTCTGAACGGCGCAGAATTCGAGTTTCGCGGTCCCGGCTCACGCCGGGGCCGCGCGCGGTTAAGAGGGGCGCGACGGCGACACGCCGGATCAGACGCCGACAGGGTGACGGACGGCTCAAGGCGAGCAGTCGACCCTCACGAGAAGAGGCTCGAAAAGCGACATGGCTCAGACGATGACCCAAACATCGGCGCGTAAGTTCACCGGTCGCAAGCGTATTCGCAAATTTTTTGGTCATATCCGCGAAGCTGCGGTGATGCCGAACCTGATCGAGGTGCAGAAAGCCTCCTATGATCAGTTTCTGCTCGTTGACGAGCCCAAGGGCGGTCGTCCTGACGAGGGACTACAATCCGTTTTCAAATCTGTTTTTCCGATTTCCGATTTTTCACAAATATCCCAGCTCGAATTCGTTCGCTACGAATTCGAGGCGCCCAAATATGACGTCGACGAGTGCCGCCAGCGCGGCATGACCTTCGCCGCGCCGCTGAAAGTGAAGCTTCGTCTAATCGTGTTCGATCTGGATCCCGACACGCAGGCGAAGTCGGTCAAGGATATCAAGGAACAGGACGTCTACATGGGCGATATGCCCTTCATGACGTCGAACGGCACCTTTATCGTCAACGGCACAGAGCGAGTCATCGTTTCGCAGATGCACCGCTCGCCTGGCGTGTTCTTCGACCATGACAAGGGAAAGAGCCATTCCTCGGGCAAGTTGCTGTTCGCCGCCCGCATCATTCCTTATCGCGGTTCGTGGCTCGACATCGAGTTCGACGCCAAAGACATCGTCTATGCGCGCATCGACCGCCGCCGCAAGATTCCGGTGACCTCGCTGCTCTATGCGCTGGGTCTCGACGGCGAAGAAATTCTCTCGACCTTCTACAAAACCATAACCTACACCGCAGATGGCGAAAACTGGCGGATGCCGTTCGACGCCGAAAGGGTCAAGGGCGTTAAAGCCGTCGCCGACATGATCGACGCCGACACGGGCAAGGTCATTCTTGAAGCCGGCAAGAAACTCGCCGTGCGCGCCGCTCGTCAGCTTGCCGAGAAAGGCGTCAAGTCGATCCGCGTGGCTCCGGAAGACCTTTACGGCCAGTATCTTGCGCAGGATCTCTACGATCCCAACACCGGCGAGATTTTCGCCGAAGCGGGCGACGAGATCACCGTGAAGACGTTGCCGCTGCTGGTGGAGAGGGGTTTCGACGAACTCCCGATCCTCGACATCGATCATATCAATATCGGCCCGTATATCCGCAACACGCTGGCGATCGACAAGAACAGCAACCGCGAGGAAGCGCTGTTCGACATCTACCGCGTCATGCGTCCGGGCGAGCCGCCGACCATGGACACCGCGGAGGCGATGTTCCACTCGCTGTTCTTCGACGCCGAGCGCTACGATCTGTCGGCGGTCGGGCGCGTAAAAATGAACATGCGTCTCGATCTCGACGCGCCGGACACGATGCGCACCCTGCGTCGCGAGGATATTCTCGCGGTGGTGAAGGCGCTCGTCGATCTGCGCGACGGCCGCGGTGAAATCGACGACATCGACCATCTCGGCAACCGTCGCGTGCGTTCTGTCGGCGAATTGATGGAAAATCAGTATCGCCTGGGCCTGCTGCGCATGGAGCGCGCAATCAAGGAGCGCATGTCGTCGGTCGATATCGATACGGTGATGCCCCAGGATCTGATCAACGCCAAACCGGCGGCGGCGGCGGTGCGCGAGTTTTTCGGCTCGTCGCAACTCTCGCAGTTCATGGATCAGACCAATCCTCTATCGGAAATCACCCACAAGCGCCGTCTCTCGGCGCTGGGACCGGGCGGTTTGACGCGCGAGCGCGCCGGCTTCGAGGTCCGCGACGTGCATCCGACCCATTACGGCCGGATCTGTCCGATCGAGACGCCGGAAGGTCCGAATATCGGATTGATCAATTCGCTCGCAACATTTGCGCGCGTCAACAAATACGGCTTTATTGAATCCCCCTATCGCCGCGTCCGCGACGGCAAGGTGACGGGCGAGGTCGCCTATCTCTCGGCGATGGAAGAGGCGAAATACCATGTCGCGCAGGCCAATGCGCCGGTCGACAAGGATGGAAAACTGACCGAAGACCTTGTGCTCTGCCGCCACGCCGGCGATGTGATGCTCGTGCCGCGCGAGAAGGTCGACGCTATGGATGTGTCGCCCAAGCAACTTGTGTCGGTTGCTGCGGCGCTCATACCGTTCCTTGAAAACGATGACGCAAACCGTGCGCTGATGGGCTCGAACATGCAGCGTCAGGCCGTGCCGCTCGTCAAGGCGGACGCGCCTTTGGTCGGCACCGGCATGGAGCCGATTGTCGCCCGCGACTCCGGCGCCGCCATCGCCGCCCGCCGCACGGGCGTCGTCGATCAGATCGACGCGACGCGTATCGTCGTCCGCGCCACGGAAGAGCAGGATCCGGCCAAGCCCGGCGTCGATATCTACCGCCTGATGAAATATCAGCGTTCCAACCAGTCGACCTGCATCAACCAGAAGCCGCTCGTGCGGGTGGGCGATCTGGTGCAGAAGGGCGACATCATCGCGGATGGTCCCTCGACGGACCTTGGCGATCTGGCGCTGGGACGCAATGTCCTCGTCGCCTTCATGCCATGGAACGGCTATAATTTCGAAGATTCGATCCTGCTCAACGAGCGCATCGTCAAGGACGATGTCTTCACGTCTATTCACATCGACGAATTCGAGGTGATGGCGCGCGACACCAAGCTTGGACCGGAAGAAATCACTCGCGATATCCCCAACGTCTCGGAAGAGACGCTGAAGAATCTCGACGAAGCCGGCATCGTCTATATTGGCGCCGAGGTGCAGGCGGGCGACATTCTCGTCGGCAAGATCACGCCGAAGGGCGAAAGCCCGATGACGCCGGAAGAGAAGCTGCTGCGCGCCATCTTTGGCGAGAAAGCTTCCGATGTGCGCGATACGTCGCTACGCGTGCCGCCGGGCGTTCAGGGCACGATTGTCGAGGTGCGCGTCTTCAACCGACATGGCGTCGAAAAGGATGAGCGCGCACAAGCGATCGAACGCGAGGAGATCGAACGTCTCGCCAAGGACCGGGACGACGAACTCGCGATCCTGGACCGCAACGTCTACACCCGTATCGCCGAGACCCTCATCGGTAAAAAAGCCATCGCCGGTCCAAAGAGCTACAGAAAGGGCGAGACGCTGACGCAGGAGATTCTCGAAGAATATCCGCGGTCGCAGTGGTGGACCTTCGTGATCGAGGACGACGCGCTCATGGCCTCAATCGAGGCGGTGCGCAAGCAATACGACGAGTCGAAGAAGGGCCTCGAAAACCGCTTCCTCGACAAGGTCGAAAAATTGCAGCGTGGCGATGAGTTGCCCCCCGGCGTGATGAAGATGGTCAAGGTCTTCGTTGCGGTGAAGCGCAAGATTCAGCCCGGCGACAAGATGGCCGGCCGCCATGGCAACAAGGGCGTCGTTTCGCGTATTGTGCCTCAGGAAGACATGCCCTTTCTTGAAGACGGCACGCCCGTCGACATAGTTCTCAATCCGCTCGGCGTGCCAAGCCGCATGAACGTCGGTCAGATCCTCGAGACCCATCTCGGTTGGGCCTGCGCCGGTCTTGGCAAGCAGGTTGGCCAGACCATCGACGCCTATCTGCGCAACAAGGACGTAAAGCCGCTCCGCAAGGCGCTGACCGAGATCTACGGGCCGGACGAGGAGCTGGCGAAGCTCGACGACAAAACGCTCGTCGAGATCGGCAAGGATCTGAAACGTGGCGTACCGATCGCGACGCCGGTCTTTGACGGCGCGCGCGAAAAGGACATCGTCGATATGCTAACCCGCGCGGGTCTCGACCGTTCAGGCCAGGTGACGCTTTTCGACGGCCGCACGGGCGAAGCTTTCGACCGCAAGGTGACGGTCGGCTATATCTATATGCTGAAGCTGCATCACCTTGTCGACGACAAGATTCATGCCCGTTCGATTGGCCCCTACTCGCTCGTCACCCAGCAGCCGCTGGGCGGCAAGGCGCAATTCGGCGGCCAGCGTTTCGGCGAAATGGAGGTCTGGGCGCTCGAAGCCTATGGCGCCGCCTATACGCTTCAGGAAATGCTGACAGTGAAGTCGGACGACGTCGCCGGCCGCACCAAGGTCTATGAGTCGATCGTGCGCGGCGACGATACTTTCGAGTCCGGCATTCCGGAGAGCTTCAATGTTCTCATCAAGGAAATGCGGTCACTGGCGCTCAATGTCGAACTGACGAACGCCGAGCCGGAAGCAGAAGAAGCGGCCATCCCCACGGCGGAAGCCGCCGAATAAATTGATCTGCTCTGCGCCTTCCGCCCGCAAGGGGCGGAAGGCGATGGTCCGCAACAGTTTTCGACCGGCGACAGCGGCAAAAGGTCCTGTCGTCCGTGTCCAGGAGAAGAAAATGAATCAGCAAGAGGTCATGAATCTCTTCAACCCGGTCGTGGCGACCCAGGCCTTCGACCAGATTCAGATTTCGATCGCGAGCCCGGAAAAAATCCTTTCCTGGTCCTTCGGCGAAATCAAAAAGCCCGAGACGATCAATTACCGCACCTTCAAACCGGAGCGCGACGGCCTGTTCTGTGCCCGCATCTTCGGCCCGATCAAGGATTATGAGTGCTTGTGCGGCAAGTACAAGCGCATGAAATACAAGGGCGTCATCTGCGAAAAATGCGGCGTCGAAGTCACGTTGGCGCGCGTGCGTCGCGATCGCATGGGCCACATCTCGCTCGCTGCGCCCGTCGCCCACATCTGGTTCCTGAAATCTTTGCCCTCGCGTATCGGGCTTTTGCTCGATATGACCCTCAAGGATCTCGAACGCATCCTGTATTTTGAGTCCTACATTGTCATCGACCCCGGCCTGACGCCGCTTAAGGAACGCCAGCTTCTAACAGAAGACGAATATCTGCTGGCGCAGGACGAATACGGTCAGGACACCTTTACGGCAATGATCGGCGCGGAAGCGATCCGACGGATGCTCGAGTCGATGGATCTGGAAGCCATCGCTGCATCGTTGCGCATCGAAATCGCAGAGGCGAAAACCGAGCTGAAGCCAAAGAAGCTCGCCAAGCGCCTCAAGATCATCGAGGCCTTCATTCAGTCCGGCAACAAGCCGGAGTGGATGATCCTGAAGGAAGTGCCTGTCATTCCGCCGGATCTGCGACCGCTGGTGCCGCTTGATGGCGGCCGGTTCGCGACCTCCGACCTCAACGATCTTTATCGCCGCGTCATCAACCGCAACAATCGCCTGAAGCGCCTGATCGAGTTGCGCGCGCCGGACATCATCATCCGCAACGAGAAACGCATGTTGCAGGAGGCGGTCGACGCGTTGTTCGACAACGGCCGTCGCGGCCGCGTCATCACCGGCGCCAACAAACGTCCGCTCAAATCGCTCGCCGATATGCTGAAAGGCAAGCAGGGGCGCTTCCGCCAGAATCTGCTCGGCAAGCGCGTCGATTACTCCGGCCGCTCGGTTATCGTCGTCGGTCCCGAGCTGAAGCTCCATCAATGCGGCCTGCCGAAAAAGATGGCGCTGGAGCTGTTCAAGCCCTTCATCTATTCGCGGCTCGACGCCAAGGGCTATTCCGCTACCGTCAAGCAGGCGAAGAAGCTGGTCGAGAAGGAAAAGCCGGAGGTTTGGGACATCCTCGACGAGGTCATCCGCGAACATCCGGTGCTGCTCAATCGCGCGCCGACTTTGCATCGTCTCGGCATCCAGGCGTTTGAGCCCGTGCTGATCGAAGGCAAGGCGATCCAGTTGCATCCGCTCGTCTGCGCCGCCTTCAACGCCGACTTCGATGGCGATCAGATGGCCGTCCATGTGCCGCTGTCGCTGGAAGCGCAACTCGAAGCGCGCGTGCTGATGATGTCGACCAATAACATCCTGCATCCGGCCAATGGTCAGCCGATCATTGTGCCGTCGCAGGACATTGTATTGGGTCTCTATTATCTGACGCTTGAGCGCGATGGCGAACCCGGACAGGGCATGGCGCTGGCCAACCAGGGCGAGATCGAGCATGCGCTCGCCGCCAGGGCGGTAACGCTCCACACGAAAATCAAGGGTCGCGCATGGACATACGACGACAACGGCAAGCGGGTGTCGAAGATTTTTGACACCACGCCCGGTCGCCTGATCCTCGGCCAGCTGATGCCGAATCATCCGAAGATTCCCTTCGACGTGGTCAACAAGCTGATGACCAAGAAGGAAATCTCGAACATGATCGACACCGTCTACCGCAACTGCGGTCAGAAAGAGACGGTGATCTTCTGCGATCGGATCATGTCGCTCGGCTTCCGTGAAGCCTTCAAAGCCGGCATCTCCTTCGGCAAGGACGACATGGTCGTGCCCGAGACGAAGGAAAAAATCGTCAATGATACGCGCACGGCGGCGAAAGAATACGAACAGCAGTATAACGACGGTCTGATCACCCAGGGCGAAAAATACAACAAGGTCGTCGACGCCTGGATGAAGTGCACGGACAAGCTCGCCGACGAGATGATGCAACGCATCTCCTCCGTGCGGAAGGACGAACACGGCCGCGACATGCCGATCAACTCGATCTACATGATGTCGCACTCAGGCGCGCGCGGTTCGCCGCAGCAGATGAAACAGCTTGCGGCCATGCGCGGACTGATGGCCAAGCCTTCCGGCGAGATCATCGAAAGCCCGATCATCTCGAACTTTAAGGAAGGCCTGACGGTTCTTGAATACTTCAACTCCACCCACGGCGCCCGTAAGGGACTCGCGGATACGGCGTTGAAGACCGCGAACTCCGGTTATCTCACGCGTCGTCTTGTCGACGTCGCGCAGGACTCGATCATCTCCTCGACGGATTGCGGTTCGAAAAACGGCATCCGGATGCGCGCAATCATCGACGCCGGCCAGATTGTCGCCTCTCTCGCCTCGCGCATTCTCGGCCGCACCGCCGCCGAGGATCTCAAGGCGCAGGATGGATCGATCATCGTCTCCGCCGGAGAAATGATCCAGGAGTGGCATATCGAGCCGCTGACCGCCGCCGGCATTCAGGAGGTGAAAATCCGTTCGGTGCTCACCTGCGAGGCCAAGAACGGCGTCTGCGCCACCTGTTATGGACGCGATCTCGCACGCGGCACGCCGGTCAACATGGGCGAAGCGGTGGGCGTCATCGCGGCTCAGTCGATTGGCGAGCCCGGCACGCAGCTCACCATGCGCACCTTCCACATCGGCGGCGCGGCGCAGCTTGCGGACCAGTCCTTCATCGAGTCGAACTTCGAGGGCAAGGTTCACATCCGCAACCGTCATGTGGCGCGTAACTCGGATGGCGATCTGATCGTCATGGCGCGTAACGTCGCCGTGGTGATCCAGGGGCCCGATGGGGCCGAACGCGCGGTCAACCGCATTCAGTTCGGTTCGCGTCTCAAGGTCGACGAGGGCGACAAGGTCAAACGCGGCCAGCGTCTCGCAGAATGGGATCCCTATACGCGCCCCATCATCAGCGAGGTCGACGGCGTCGTCGGTTTCGAGGATCTGGTCGAGGGCCAGTCGATGTCGGAAACGGTCGACGAGTCGACCGGCATCGCCAAGCGCATGGTCATGGACTGGCGTCTCAACCTGCGGTCGGCGAGTCTCAAGCCGTCGATCGTGATCAAGGATGCGCAGGGCAAGATCATCAAACTGCCGCGCGGCAGCGACGCCCGCTACTCCCTGCCCGTCGACTCGATCATCGCTGTCGAACCCGGCAGCAGCGTCAAGGCCGGCGACATTGTCGCGCGCGTCTCGATGGAGAGCGCCAAGACCCGCGACATCACCGGCGGTCTGCCGCGCGTCGCGGAACTGTTCGAGGCGCGGCGGCCCAAAGATCACGCGATCATCGCGGAAATCTCCGGCACGGTGCAGTTCGGCAAGGATTACAAGAACAAGCAGCGTCTCTCGATCATCCCGTCCGAAGAGGGCGCGGAGTCGGTCGAATATTTGATCCCGAAGGGCAAGCACATTCACCTTCAGGATGGCGACGTCGTCGAAAAGGGCGATTACATCGTCGACGGCAATCCGGCGCCGCATGATATTCTGGCGATCAAGGGCGTGGAGGAGCTGGCCGCTTACCTCGTCAACGAGATCCAGGAGGTCTATCGTCTGCAGGGCGTCAATATCAACGACAAACACATTGAAGTGATCGTGCGCCAGATGTTGCAGAAGGTCGACATCGTCGATCCGGGCGACACCGGCTTCCTTGAGGGCGAGCAGGTCGATCACCTCGAACTCGACGAAGCAAACGCGAAGGCGATTGAGAATGGCGGCAAACCCGCCAGCGGCACGCCGGTGTTGCTCGGCATCACCAAGGCGTCGCTGCAAACGCGGTCGTTCTTCTCCGCCGCCTCCTTCCAGGAGACGACGCGCGTGCTCACCGAGGCCGCCGTCAACGGCAAGGTCGATCCGCTGGTCGGCCTCAAGGAGAACGTCATTGTCGGCCGTCTGATCCCGGCCGGCACCGGCGCAGCGATGTCGAAATATCGCGGCATCGCCACCGGGCGCGACGATCTGATCATCGAACAGCGCGCCGAGACGGCGGAAGCCGCGCCGGCGCTGCCGCCGGCGGAATAAGGCCGTCACGATCTACAAACACTCCACGGCCGCCCTGCAAGGGGCGGCCTTTTTTCTTCGGAAGAACATGAGCGAAAGTCTTGTCGCCCGCGCCGCGCGGGGTCTGATCTTTCTTTATCGCGTCAGTTTTTCGGCGATTGCGGGACGCGCCTGTCGCTACGCGCCCTCCTGTTCGGAATACGCCGACGAAGCAATCCGCCGTCATGGACTATGGGCGGGCGGCTGGATGGGCGTCGCTCGCGTCTGCCGTTGCCGGCCCGGCGGCGGCGACGGGTTCGATCCCGTGCCGGAAAGCTTACGCGCCGACGCCGGCCCTTTGACTCCCTGGCGCTACGCGCGCTGGCGCGGGCCGTTCAGGTGCGATGACGCCGAAGAGAACTAACTCTTTGCCATCAGTTGCGCCGATAACGCAAAAATGCGCAGACGCGCCGCCTCGGGCAAGGTGCGCAGCACTTCCAGATAGGTTTGGCCGGCGGCGCACATGCGCGCGTCGTCGAGCGGCGGGTCGGTCATCTTGCCGTCGAGCAGCGCGTCGATTTCCTGTCGACCCAGTCCATGATCGGCGAGCGCCACCTCCAGCACGCGGAAATCCGTCGCCGTCGGTTGCTCGCGTGCGATCTGCCTTTGCTGGCCGCTGACCATCGCTTCCAGCGCGGCAAGCGCCATATCCGACACCAGCAGACGGCGCGTCGCCGCAAAGTTCTGGAAATCGAGATCGGTCGAGCCATACAGAAAAGCGACACAGGTTTTTTTGTCCTCTTGCCCCAGCGCGCGCAGAACCTCCAGTTGAGCCACGAATAATTGCGTCAGCGGCTCCTTGTCGGCTCCGGCGGCGAGCGCGCCATTTGTCTGACGCATCCGGCGCATCGTCTCGGCGAGATAATAGTCGACTGATTGTTTTTGGCGCGTTTTGGCGTAGCGCGCTGCAAAATCGTCCAGCGCCTGTTCGTAATCGGTCGTAAAGGTCTCGCGCAGACGCGCGAAGTAACGCGCGTAATCCGGCGTCGCCGCAATCTGCGTTTCGATTTCCTGCCGCGCTGCGCCCTTATCGAGGCCACGAGAGCCGGCGAGCGCCAAAGGCGACCGGTCAAGCAGAGATGTTTGAACCAGGCCGACTCCCAGCCAGAGCGACAGGAACAGGCCTGTCGCGAGAGTCAGCAGTTTTTGCAGAAACATTCAGTCGCCCCGCGTGGCGAATTATGAGCTGATCGATTTTACGCAAAGCGGATGGTCCTGAAAAGCGCGGGCCGTCGCGTCACGGGCGCGCAGTTGCGCCAAACGGGCGGTTTCCGCGCGATAGGCGACATGCAAGCCAATATGACGGTTGAGATCATAGGTCCAATGTCCGGCGCGCGCGCGCTCACGACGCAGGGCGCGTTCGACCTCCTGCACCACCAATTTTGCAGCCTCCGTGGTTTCGCTGAGGATGGTTTCGGCGGAAAGTCGATGCAGTCGACCAAGAGCGAGACGACGATTGTAACCGGCTTGACTGGCGTCGATCGCGCGGTCCAGGGCGATCGTAGCGGATGCGCGAAATGAGCGGTCTGCGGTCGGTGTCATCTTATCCTCCCGGGCGAAGTTGAACGTGAGGCGGTAGTCTCTGCGCGCTCTCGACCCCGAGGATAAGTTTTTTTACCTGTTGATTAGGATATATTTCCGTTATAGTGTTGACATTCCTGCAACTGGAGTTTGCTCATGTCAGCGTCCGCGCCCTGTCCATCCGTATCCCGCGTAACAGCTATTCCCGGCCAGACGACAGCTATCGCTGCGGCTATTTTCGAAACGACCACAAGCGCCATCAGGACGCCGTCGCGTCGCGCCGCCATCGCGAGAGCCCGACAATTCGCTGTCTATCTTCAGCATGTCGCGTTGGGGGAAAGTCTCTCGGCCTGCGCCCGGCTGTTCAAGCGCGATCGTGCGACGGTGCGCCACGCCTGCGCCCGCATTGAGGATATGCGCGACGATCCCCAGTTCGATTTCGGCCTCATGCTCCTCGAAAAGGCGCTCATTGCCCAACGCGATCTGGCGCTGGCGCTTGTCGTGACTTGCGGACATGAGGGGACGGCGCAATGAAATCGTCTCTTTCCGCCCCAGCCAAACGCTCCTCAGCCAATCGTGCGCTGCGTCGGCTACTGACGGCGCTGGAGCCCGCCGACGCGCGCGCGACGCAAGGCGATCTCTCTCCCGACACCATCGTGGTTTTCGCCGCCGCGCGCGGCGTCACGATCGTGCGCGCGACTCTGCCCGTAATTATCGCAACGCAGGCCGTATCTGAGGGACTCGCCGCATGGTCGGGCGAAAGAGGTAAGAAGCTGTTGCGCCTGACCGACGCTGGCCGCGCATTTCTGCGGCGCGACGCTGCGGACCCGAATTACGACATTGACGGCTTTCGCGCCCAGCACGACGAGATCAACCGCCGCGCCGTCGAGCCCGCCGCCGCTCCAGTTGTCGTCAATGAGTCGGAAAGTCCGTTGGCCTGGCTAGCGCGCCGCAAAGGCGTCGACGGAAAGCCGTTTCTGACACCGGCGCAAGTTGAGTCCGGCGAGCGTTTTCGACGCGACATTGAACAGGCTCAACTCCTCCAGCGCGTGACGGCGAACTGGGACGCCTCAATGGCGGCCAGTCGACACGACGCCGGCGCAGGGCTCGTCATGTCGGACATCGCCCTGGACGCCCGCAAACGACTGGAGCGCGCCTACGACGCCTTGGGAGGCGAACTCGGCGACTTGCTCACGGATGTCTGTGGCTATCTGAAAGGTCTGGAGACCATTGAGCGCGACCGCGGCTGGCCGGCGCGCTCGGGCAAGGTAGCGCTGCGCATCGCGCTTGACCGACTCGCCGCTCATTACGGCGTCGCGAGCTTCGCCAGGGGACCGGACCGGTCGCGCGGCCTGCGACATTGGGGCGACGACACCTACCGGCCAAGCAGATAGGCGCGGATAAATCATAACACTGGTTCTCGATCGTCGATCAGGCGGACTGACCACACCTCAGTGGCGATCGAGTTCATTCAAAGCCTGTGCGCTGGAAAACCATATGCTGGCGCCAAGGGGCAAGCGTTACTGCTGGAGCTTGGCCTTATGAGAAGTTATGATTGTATCTGCAATAATGAGTAATCAGATGCAAAGCGCCATGAAATCGATCTTAAAATTAAGATTATTTCCTTAATCTCAGGCAGATAAGTGAGAAAATGGTCCTGATCTCATGTCTCGCCAAGCGCGGCGCGCGCCTCCGCCCGGATGCGTTCGACCATGGCGCGCAAGCCGTTGGCCCGTTGCGGAGTCAGATGCTGGGCGAGGCCGATCTGCTCGAAAAGCGGCGCGGCGTCGGTCGAGGCGATCTCGTGCGCCGGCCGTCCGGAATAAAGCGCCAGCACCAGCGCGACCAGTCCGCGCACGATATGAGCGTCGCTGTCGCCGCGAAAGGACAGGATCGGCGCGCCCCCGGCGTCGACGCCGCGCGTTGTCTCAAGCCAGACCTGGCTGGCGCATCCGCGCACCTTGTTGGCTTCACTATGCGCCTCTGGCGGCAGAGGCTCCAATGTTCGGCCAAGCTCGATCAGGTAACGATAGCGATCCTCCCACTCCTCCAGCAGATCGAAATTGCCGACGATATCCTCAATCTTGCTCACGCCCTGATCCTTCCCGGGCCCGTCTCCATCCGGGCGCTATTCACCTATACCCTTACTCGCGCCGGCTTTCCTGCGTCTTTTTTACGACCGATCACCGTGGAGAGATAAGAACGCCATGCGCACCTATCTCAAACGCTGTCGCTGGGGCGAGTTACTTCTGATCCATGGCGACATGATCAGCGAATATATCAATCTTTATGGCGAGTGGTGCGAGGGGGAAGTGGAACTCTTTCGCCGTTTGCTGCCCGGAGACGGCGTTGCAATCGAGGTGGGGTCGAACATTGGCGCGCATGCAGTGCCGATCAGTCGCTTTTGCGCGAAGGGTCGTGTGTTCTGTTACGAGCCGCAACGAGTCATTTTTCAGATTCTCTGCGCTAATCTGGCGCTCAACAATTTGACGAACGTCGTGGCGCAACCCAGCGCCGTGGGAGAGAATAACGCCTGGATCGAGATCGAGGGCGGAGATTATGATCGCCCCTGGAATTATGGCGCCTTTTCGCTTGTGTCCGGCTTCAGCTCAGAAGCGAGCTTTCCTGACACAACCCGAAAAGAACCTGTTCGTCTGCTTCGTCTCGACGACGATCCTCACCTGCAAAAAATCTCGCGCCTCGATTTGCTGAAAATCGACGCCGAGGGGTTCGAGAGCGACGTCTTGAACGGCGCCAGCGGATTGATCGAAAATTTTCAGCCCGCGATCTTCGCGGAAGCAAACACCCCACAGAATTTCGAGAGGGTTCAGAGCGAACTTCGTCGCCGCAGTTACCGGTGCTACTGGGTGTGTTCGCAGCGATCGAGAAGAAACAATTTTAATCAGGCCCAGTGGCTCATGCCGGGGCAAGACATCAATCTTCTTGGCGTTGCGCAAACGCGCCCGCAACCGCAGGATCTTGTCGAGGCCGAGAGCTTTGCCGACCTCGAAAGCAACAAGGCGCCGCTCTACTAGGGCCTCATCCCCATCACCGCCCCCTGAACGCCGGCGTGCGCTTATCGAGAAATGCTGTGCGCCCTTCTGTGAAATCGGCGCTGTCGAAACAGGCAAGGGCCAGCGCCTCGCATTCCTCTTTCGTCGGCGCGCCGGGCAACCCGACTGTCGCGCGGATCGACGCCTTGGCGGCTATGAGCGTGAGCGGCGCATTGCGAGCGATGGTTGCGGCAAGGTCGTCGACGGCGCCCTCGAACGTCTCGGGTGCGTAAACGTGGGCGAGCAGTCCCGCTCCCAGGGCTTCTTGCGCATCAAACCGGCGGGCGGTGAAAAACATCTCGAAAGCGCGCTGAGCGCCAACTGCCGCAACAACGTAACGCATGGCGCGCGGCGGGTAGCCGACGCCCAGCCGCGCCGCCGGAATCGCGAAAACGGCGTCGGTGTTCGACACCCGCAGATCACAGGCGCAGGCTAGTCCCATGCCGCCACCCATGCAAAAGCCCGAAATAGCGGCGATGGTCGGAAACGGGACAGCGGAGATCGCATCGAAGGCCGCAGTGTTGGCTGCCTCATAGGCGGCCGCCCCCACGCTGGTGGCGCGCACCGTAGCGAATTCTGAGATGTCCGCACCGGAACAAAAAGGAAGGCCAGGCGCGCCTGCGACGACCAGAACGCGCACATCGTCGCGAGCCGCGACTTCGGCTATCAGCAGGGGAATGGCGCGCCACATGCCGATATCGATGGCGTTCCGGCGCGCGCCATTGTCGATGTAAAGCCGCGCCACGCCCTCGATTATGTCGAGGCGCAGCTTTTCGGTTGGGGAAGAAAGTGAAATCATGCGCCTCTCTAACAAATTGTCGGCCTGCGGACAGCCCGGGATCGGGCGCATGCGGCGGTATTTGAAATTTTGGCACTCATGACTGCGCTCGATCTCCTCCCCCGATTACTGCATCGCGACGGACTGATGCTGATCATCGACAAGCCCGCCGGCGTCGCAGTGCATCGCGGCCCCAAGGGCGGCCCCTGTCTGGAGGACGCCTTCGAGCCCTTGCGCTTCGGTCTACCGCGTCTGCCGGCTCTGGCCCACCGACTGGATCGCGACACCTCCGGTTGTCTGGTTCTCGGCCGTCATCGCAAGGCGCTGGAGCGACTGGGCAGGCTGTTTAAAACAGGACGGATCGGCAAAACCTACTGGGCCGTGGTCGAGGGCCAGCCGGCGGCCGATGACGGCGAGATTGATCTGGCGCTCGGCCGTCTCGATGCGACCCGTGGCTGGTGGATGCGACCCGATCCCCGGGGATTGCCGGCCAGAACCGGTTGGCGAGTTCTCGGCCGCACCGTCGACGAGCGCCTGGCTTTTATCGAATTCACCCCGCACACCGGACGAACGCATCAGATCCGCGTTCATGCGCAGGCCATGGGCTGGCCGCTGCTCGGCGATCCGATTTACGGACGTGGCGAGGCAGAGCGCGCGCCGCCACTCCACCTCCACCTCCACGCCCGTGCGATTGTCGTGCCCATGCAGGACGGCAAGCCGCCAGTTCGGGCGGAAGCGCCCGTCCCGGCGCATATGCGAGACGCCCTTGCCTTATGTGGCCTGGCGCCCGATTTGCCAATGAACGACGAACAGCTCACCATGCGGGATTATGCAACCCAGCTCTCCGACGACCCGCCCTGCCGACGCACGTGAATCTTCCGCCAACTCTGGCGGTGCGGTCCTGACCCTTGATCGCGTCAAGCTCGCCGAGCTTGCCGACCTTGCTCTGACGACAGCCAAACGCGCAGGCGCGAGCTATGCGGATATCCGGCTTGGCGAAACAAGACGCGAATTTTCCTTTGCCCGCGATGCGCGGCTGGAAAATTTCGATGAGCGCCTGACGCAGGGTTTCGGATTGCGCGTCCTGTTAGATGGCGCCTGGGGATTCTACGGCGCCCATCGGCTGGACCTTGATGCGGTGCGGGTGGGCGCCCAGCGCGCCCTCGACAATGCCCGCGCCATGCGGCCGATCCTGAAACAACCTATCGAACTTGAACGTCTCCCCGCGCATGAAGCCGAATGGATCATGCCTATGGCGACGGACCCGCTCGCCGTCGACGCCAGCCGCAAAGCCGAGCTTTTGCTCGCCATCTGCGCCAGCGCGCGTGATGCGGGAGCCGATTTTTGCACCGCTTCACTGTCTATAGCGCGCGAAGAGCGATTTTTCGCCAACAGCTTTGGCGCTCGGATCGCCCAAACGCGCACGCGTGTGGCGCCGGGCTTTACCGCCGTCGCTATCGATCGCGCCGCTGGTCGGGTCGCAACGCGCGACAGCCTGACTCCGGCGCGCGGCGCCGGATGGGAATATCTGGAAAACGCCGGACTGATCGACGAAGCGGCGCAGGCCGGCGCGCAGGCGCGCGCCAAACTCGCCGCCAAACCTGTGACGCCCGGCAACTACGATCTGGTGATCGATCCCACAAATCTCTGGCTGACTATCCACGAAACGATCGGCCATTCGACGGAACTCGACCGTGTCCTGGGTTGGGAGGCCAATTTCGCCGGAACTTCTTTCGTCAAGCCGCACATGCTGAACACATTACGTTTCGGTTCGGATCTCATGACGATTGTCGCCGACCGATCACAGCCAGGCGGCCTCTCCACTATCGGTTATGACGACGATGGCGCGCCGGCGGAGTCCGCCGAGTTCCCGATCGTCGAAAAGGGCGTCTTCCGCAACTTCCAGATGGCGCTGGGGCAGGCGCATCTGATCGGCCTGCCCGCATCGAATGGCTGCGCCTATGCCGACAGCCCGACTGCCTTTCCCATTCAAAGGATGCCGAATATCTCTCTCAAGCCCAATCCAAAGAAATGCTCGCTCGACGATCTCTTCACCGGCGTAGAAAACGGAATTTACGTCGTCGGCGCCGGAAGCTGGAGCATCGATCAGCAGCGCGACAATTTCCAGTTCGGCGGCCAGCTTTTTTACGAGATCAAAAACGGCAAGCGCGGCGAACTCCTGCGCGATGTCGCCTACCAGAGCCGCACGACACAATTCTGGAGCGCGCTTGATGGTCTTGGCGACGGCACGACCTACCAGCTTGATGGCACCTTCACCTGCGGCAAGGCCGAGCCAGTGCAACTGGCCCCGGTTTCGCACGGCGCAGCGCCGGCGCGCTTTCGCAACATCCGTGTTCTGAACACAAGCAATGACGGCTAATCCATGTTTCTGGCCGCCGATGACGCAAAAATCTTTACCGACAAAATCCTCTCGCGTTCAAAAGCTGATGGCTGCATTGTCAGGATTGACGGCGGCGAGGACAATAGCCTTAGATTTGCCCGCGGAAGCGCTACGAGCAACCTTACGACATCGCAACTTCGTCTGCGTATTTCCTCTCACGTAAACGGACGCATTGGATCAGTTACGACGACCCGACTCGACGACGACGCGCTGACAGCGGCGATTAGGCGTTCAGAGGAGCTTGCGGCAATGTTGCCGATTGATCCTGACTACACGCCGCCGCTGGGCCCGCAAATATATGAAATGACTCATCGCTTTGATGATCGAACCAACGCCCTGCAACTTGACGCGCTGGCGACCCAGGCGGCGCAGGCGATTGAGGAAAGCGCGCGCCTTGGCGTCGACGCCTTCGGATGCGCCAACAGCATCAGACGGTTCGAAGCGCTGGCGACGAGCCAGGGACTCTTCGCGTATGAACCGCGCAGCGAAATAGACCTCTCTGTCACGGCGCGTAATTACGCCGACGCCTGGTCAGGCTGGGCCGGAGCGCATGATTATCGACCCGCCCGGCTTGATGCGCGCAGCGTGGGGCGGCGTGCCTGTGAGAAAGCGTCCTGGAGCGCAGAGCCGGTCGACCTCGAACCGGGCGACTACACGGTGATCCTGGAGCCCGAGGCGACAGCTGAACTCGCATATTGGTTGCTCAGCGCCATGGACTCCCGCGCCGCCGAAGAGGGACGAAGCTTTTTCTCTCTATCGGGCGGAGGATCGCTGATTGGAGAAAGCCTGTTCGATCCCAAACTGACAATCCGAGTTGATCCGACCGACCAGCTAGCGCCGGAAGGTGCGTTCGACCATGAGGGTTTGCCGCATCGCAAGCGCGCCTTCATCGAAAATGGCGTTACAAAGAGTCTGCGTCGATCTCGTGTATGGGCGCAAAAAACCAAGACGGAGCCTATTCCTCTTGGCGGAAACTTTATCGTCGACGGCGGCGCGACGTCTCGCGATGAGATGATCCGATCGATCAAAAGCGGCGTGCTGATCACTCGTTTGTGGTATACGAATATGGTGGAGCCGAAATCGCTGTTGCTCACCGGCCTGACTCGCGACGGTAATTTCCTGATCGAGAATGGACGCATTGTCGCGCCGGCCCGCAACATGCGCTTCAATCAGCGGCTCGGCGAATTGTTCGCGCAACTGATCGCCATCGGTCCAACTGAGCGTACGTGGCGCGCGGCGGGCGATGGCGCGCCGGCGGCGCCGCCGATCCTGGTCGAGCGTTTCAATTTTTCCTCCAAATCGAGCGGCATCTAATCGAGGCGTGAATTGTGACGCCGTTCTCTCTAGGATATTTCGGTATGCATAAAGCCTTTGCGCTTTTATTCTTGACGCTATTTTCGCATGGAATGGCGGAATCGGCGTATGCGCTGGACAAGGTGAGACTTGTCACCAACTGGCGCGCAGAAGCCGAGCATGGCGGATTTTATCAAGCGATCGTCGACGGAACCTATGCGCGTTACGGAATAACCGTAGAGCTTCAACAAGGCGGCCCGCAACTCAATTCGCAAATGCTTCTTGCCGCCGGACGCGTGGAATTCGCTCTGGGGTCGAATTCCATGCAGATTTTCGAAGCCACTCGTCAAAACACGCCGATTGTCGTCGTTGCCGGGATTTTTCAGTTCGAACCGCTCGCGCTCATGTCGCATCCTGGCCAGGGCCTTGACCGCTTCGAGGATCTGCGAAACGCGACCGCATTTATATCAAGCAGTTTTCTGGTCTCGGCATGGCGTTGGCTGAAACAAACTTACGGATTTCGCGACGAGAACGTAAAAAATTACGCGTTTAACTCCGCTCCGTTCATTACAGACAAAAAATCCATCCAGCAGGCCTACCTGACTTCAGAACCCTACGCCATCGAAAATCAGGGTGGTTTCAAACCTAATGTCTTTTTACTCGCTGATCACGGTTACGACAGCTACGGAACAACCATCGAAACCCGCGCCGATTTGATTGCAAGCAACCCGGACCTGGTTCAACGTTTCGTCGATGCGTCGATCATCGGTTGGCGTCATTATCTTTCTGGCGACGCCGTCGCCGCCAACGCCGCAATCAAACATGACAATCCTGATATCAGCGACGGACAACTGGCCTATTCCATCGCCGCCATGCGCGATCATGGGATCATTGACTCAGGGGAGGCGTCGGTTCTTGGCATTGGCGTAATGAACGATGACCGGATTGAAAGGTTCTACGACAAAATGGTGACGGCTGGGGTTTTACCTGCCGGCATCGATTATAAAAAAGGTTACACCCTGCGTTTTATCGGCAAAAAAGTCGGGCTCGAACAACCTTCCGGACAATGACCGGATGATGATCGAGTCGCCGCTCATAACTTTGAAACAGGTCCAGAAGGTCTACGACAATGGCCATGTGGCGCTTGAGGATTTCAATCTCGATGTGCGCGCCGGCGAAACGCTGACCTTGCTCGGCCCCTCCGGTTGCGGCAAATCCACAGTGCTGCGGCTAATGGCGGGCCTCACAACGCCAAGTGCCGGCGAAGTTGTCTGGTCAAGCTCCGAAAGCCGCAAAAATCTTGGCGTTGTATTTCAGGAGCCGACACTGCTGCCATGGGCCAGCGTTTTCGATAATGTCTATCTACCATTACGCCTCGCCGGCGAAAGACGCGAAAACGCCGAGCCGCAGGTGCGTCGGGCGCTCGAACGTGTGGGATTGAGCCATTTCGCCGCCGCCCTTCCGCGCCAACTGTCTGGCGGCATGAAAATGCGATGCGCCATTGCCCGCGCGCTTGTCACTGTTCCCGCCATTATTCTCATGGACGAACCTTTCGCCGCGCTCGACGAGGTGACGCGTTTTCGTCTCAACGACGAATTACTGTCGCTTCAACGGGAATTAAACGCGACGATTGTTTTCGTCACCCATTCTGTCTTCGAGAGCGCCTATTTATCGACTCGGATCGTCGTGATGTCGCGCCAACAAGGAGCGAAGATCGACGAAATCGCCATAGATCCTGATTTGCTACGGAAGCCTGAGTTTAGACATTCACAGACTTTTGCCGATATTTGCCGTCGCGCCTCTCTTGCGCTGAGAGAAGCGATCGGCGATCAGCTTCCAAACGACGACCCATGAACTCGAACAGCCGGCGCGACGCGCTCATTCCACTCCTTGTCTTTCTGCTGACGCTTGTTGTCTGGGAGGCGGTCGTCCGTTTCAAAAACATCCCAGTCTACATTTTGCCGGCTCCGAGCGTGATCGCCGCCAAACTGATCGAAGATCGTGAACTATTATTCAAGTCTTTGTTTGTGACGCTCTCCGTCACGCTTCAGGCGCTCGTCGTCGCTACGGTGGGCGCGGTGGCGCTGGCGCTACTTTTGGCGCAATCAAAATGGCTGGAGCGGGCGCTTCTTCCCTTCGCCGTCATTTTGCAAGTAACGCCCATCATCGCTATTGCGCCCCTTCTGCTGATCTATCTGGCGCCTCAAACGGCTGTGCTGGTCTGCGCCTTTCTAGTCGCCTTTTTCCCGATCCTCTCCAACACCGCGCTGGGGCTGGCCTCGGTCGATCATGGCCTGCAGGATGTGTTTGAGCTGTATCACGCGACAGGCTGGCAGAAATTGATTCACTTGCGCCTTCCGTCGGCTTTGCCAAATTTTCTGGCAGGGTTGAGAGTCGGGGGCGGACTGGCGTTGATCGGCGCCATCGTCGCAGAGCTTGCGGCGGGCGCCTCTGGTCAGGGATCGGGTCTGGCGTTTCGAATCGTCGAAGCCGGATTCCGGCTCGATATTCCCCGCATGTTCGCCGCGTTGACGCTGATTTCACTCAGCGGCCTTGCAATTTATGGCGCGCTGGCGTGGCTGTCCAACCGTCTTCTGCGAAATTGGCACGAAAGCGCCCGCGAGCGAGCAACCTGATAGATCCTAGCGGCGGAAGAGCCAGACCAGCAAGCTCAGCACGACGCTAATCAGGATCGAGGTGGCGAAAGGAAAATAGAAACGAAAATTCTCTCTTTCAACGACGATATCGCCCGGCAGTCGCCCATATCCCAATCGTTCGGCGATCGACCAGATCATCCCCACGACAATCAGAGCGACGCCGATCAGTATTAATGTCCTCGACATTGCATGATCCTCACTCGCCGACTTCATCGAGATGATAGACATCTTCGCGGAAATGAACTGTGCCATCTGCCGACGCCCAGCCTGTCGCATAAATCCAGATCACCGGCACTGACTGCGTCAAACGCACCTCCTCGCGCTCCCCACGCGCAATCCGACGATCAATCTCGGATTTGTCCAGTGTCGGACCATTCGAGCCATCCAGCAACCATGCGGCAAGATCGACGACGCCCTGAACACGTACGCAGCCATGCGACAGGAAGCGATAATCATTATTGAATAAATTACGCGATGGCGTGTCGTGCATATACACCGAATGCGGATTGGGCATGGAGATACGGATCGAACCGAGCGAATTGCCAGCGCCCGAGTCCTGGCGCAGCGTATAACTGGCGGCGCGCTCGCTCGCCCAGTTCACCGAGCGCGGATCAATCTCGTTGCCCTGAGCATTTAGAACACGAATTTTCGATCGCGTGAGATAGGAAGGATCGCGCAACATTTTCGGGGCAATCTCGTTTTTGATGATTGATTGCGGCACGGTCCATGTTGGATTGATGTTTACAGCGACCACTTTCGCCTGCACCTCGGGCGAGTGATGCTCGGGATCGCCCACAATCGCCGCATAGCGACGCGTGACCCTATCGTTGTCGACCGCCTCGACGCTGGTCGAGGGAATGTTGACGACGATGTAGCGTGGCCCGAAGGGAAACTCGACGCCGGCCAGTCGCTGCGCGCTGGAGGCGAGCTGTCGGAATCGCACATTGGCGGGAATATCGAGTTCGCGCAGCGTTTTGCCGGCGACAACGCCGGTCTGTTTCAGACCCATGCGGAACTGAAAACGTTTGACGGCGGCGGTCAGATCATTGTCCCATGCCGGTTTGGAGACGTCTCGAAGGTTTTCGTCCTCGGCGGCAAGACGCCGACGCAGCGTCGCAACCACCGGGCCCCTTGCGCCGGGGCGCAGAGGGACGCCGACTTTCGGCCATCCGCCGCGATCCACGATTTGCATGTATCGCTCTGAGGCCTTGGCGGTGGTGAAAAAGGTCTCCGGCTGCAAGGTTGGGGTCGGATCGTCGGAGAGCGCAAGTTCGCGCGGCGGCGGCGGCGGTTTTTTTGGCTTCGGCGGGGCGACCTGGGCGGCGACAGCCGGTTCTGTCCCGGTGGATGCCGCAGGAGCTGGCGAGGTTGAGGGCGTCGCCGGCGTGGTGGCGCCCGGCGACGGCAGAACTGTCCCTGCCGGCGAAACAGGCGCGGGGGCGGCAGACGGCGGCGCCAATGTCTGAGCCGGCGCGATCCCCGACACAGTCACCATTTTTAAAAAGCACCCAAAAACAAAAAAAAGTCGCCGCATCATCATGGACCTTTTCCGGCGAGACTCCGGGCGAACCCGCCGCTGGGAAGTTGTTAACTTTACTGGGGTGCGTCACACCAAGGGTCAAGTCGCCGCGGACATACCCGAGTCTTTTCAATCTTTCCTCGCCCCTTGCCTTTTGGCGCCCGCGCCCGCATACCCCGCCCAACGCGAGTTTTCCTAACCTGTCCGGGACAAATCATGGGTTTCAAATGCGGCATCGTTGGTCTGCCAAATGTCGGCAAATCGACTCTTTTCAACGCCCTCACCCAGACGGCGGCGGCGCAGGCCGCAAATTACCCCTTCTGCACGATCGAACCCAATGTCGGCGAAGTAGCGGTGCCTGACCCGCGTCTCGACGCACTGGCGGAAATCGCCGGTTCAAAGCAGATCATCCCGACCCGCCTGACATTCGTCGACATTGCGGGCCTCGTGCGCGGGGCCTCGAAAGGCGAAGGCCTTGGCAATCAGTTTTTGGCCAATATCAGGGAGTGCGACGCCATCGCCCATGTCGTGCGTTGTTTCGAAGATGGCGACGTCACCCATGTCGAGGGCGGAATAGATCCGCTGCGCGATATCGAGACCATCGAGACCGAACTCATGCTCGCCGATCTCGAAAGTCTCGAAAAACGCGTCGTGGCTCTGGAGAAAAAAGCCAAAGGCGGCGACAAGGAGTCAAAGGAGCTTGTTGATCTGATAAATCGCTGCCTTGTTCTACTGCGTGATGGCAAACCCGCCCGATTGGCGAAAGTCGCAACTGATGAGCGCCTCCTCTTTAATGGTCTCGGGTTGTTGTCGTCGAAGCCGGTGCTCTATGTGTGCAACGTCGAGGAGGCTTCGGCGGCGCAAGGCAATGCTAACTCCGCCAAGGTCGCGGCCCGTGCGTCGGCGGAGGGCGCAGCGGCGGTTGTGGTCTCGGCAAAAATCGAGAGCGAAATCGCTGTGCTGCCTGCCGGGGAGCAGAAGGATTATCTCGAAGCCGTCGGCCTCGACGAACCTGGTCTCAATCGAGTCATTCGCGCAGGCTACAATCTATTGCATTTGATCACCTATTTTACGGTTGGTCCGAAGGAAGCGCGCGCCTGGACCATCGAGACCGGCACGCGCGCGCCGCAGGCCGCTGGCGTCATCCACACCGATTTCGAGAAGGGCTTCATCCGCGCCGAGACCATCGCCTACAACGACTACATCGCTCACAAGGGCGAGGCTGGCGCGCGCGATGCGGGACGTTTACGGCTAGAAGGCAAGGACTATCTCGTCGCTGATGGCGACGTAATGCATTTCCGTTTCAACACCTGACGGCCGCCGTCAATCCCTCTGTCGCGCGATGCATTTTCATCCCGACTTCATGCCATTCACGCCGCGGAAACGCCCCTCCCTAAGGGCCGCCGCGTCGAACATGATCGAGAACTGGCCTCCCCAGGCCTATCTCGACGATTACGCGATCATGGACGGCATCTGGCCGATTTTGCCCAAAACATTGTTATTGACCAATCCAGAGTTGATCTCGGAAGTCCTCATCGAAAACCCTGAAAAGTTCATGCGCGACCGTTTTCAGACGCGCGCACTATCGAATATCGTCAATCGTCAAAGCATTTTCTTCGCCGAAGGCGGCGACTGGCGCTGGCAACGCCGCGCCGTGTCGCCAGCCTTCCGTCACGAAAAGCTTCTTGCGTTGACGCCGACATTCGTCCAATGCGCCGGGACTCTCGTCAATGAATGGCGTCACAAGGCATCTGGAACCGTCGTCGATGTCGCGCCCGCCATGTCGCGCGTGACCTTCAACATCATCCTGAGAGCAGTGCTTGGCGCCGGCGCTCAGGATTTCGCCCGAGACAAATTTCTCGCCGCCATCAATCCCTCGCTCTCGACCATCGCCTGGCGGTTTCTCTATGCCCGGATCGGCGCGCCAGAGTTTCTGCCCTTTCCCGGAGCCGGACGCGTGGCGGAAAGCGTCGACTGGCTCCACGGCGCACTCTCAGCGCTTGTCGCGCGACGATGCGAAAGCGCTGGGGACGGCGCCGATATTCTGGGTCTCCTTCTGTCCGCGCGCGATCCGGAAACCGGTCGGGTGATGAGCGCCGGGGAGCTGGTTTCAAATCTTTATACATTCATGATCGCAGGCCATGAGACCTCTGCGACCGCTCTGGCGTGGACGTTGTGGTTGCTCGCCCACGATCAAACATCCCAGGATCGTCTGCGCAATGAAATCGACGCGGTCTTCGGCCAAAGAGACATCGTTTCAGAGGAAATCGAGAAACTCATTTTTGCACGACAGATCCTCCAGGAATCGATGCGATTGTTCCCGCCAGCGATTGGGGTCGGTCGCGCGCCGCTCGAGGACATCGAGATCGGGGGTCATCCTGTCCACGCAGGGGAGCTCGTCATTATCGCTGGCTGGTGCGTTCATCGTCACGATAAACTCTGGGAGCAGCCGCAAGGTTTCGACCCCGAACGGTTTGCGCCGGAAAAGGCGAAGGCTCGTCATCGCTGCGCCTATCTGCCTTTTGGCGCCGGACCGCGCATTTGCATTGGCATGAACTTCGCCATGTTGGAAATGATCGTTATTCTGGCGACCCTTGTGCGCGCTTTTCGTTTTTCTCTTCTGCCCGGCCACCGGATTAAACTAGCCACTAATCTCACATTGAGAGCGGAGAACGGATTGCCGCTAAAAATCGATGCGACGTGAGAAAATTCTTTAGAGCCATAAATTTTTGTTGTTATTGATCACTAACGATCGCCATACCTGAACTGGTTTACCATGACCGGGGCCGGCATCGGCGAACACATTACCGGAGCGAAACATGACGGTCAGAGCCTATGGCGCCATCTCCTGCGATAATCCGCTCGAACCAATGATCATTGAGCGCCGTCAATCCGGGGCGCATGATGTCGAAATCGAGATTGCTTTTTGCGGCGTTTGTCACTCGGATCTGCATACCGTACGTTCGGAGTGGGCGGGCACGCTCTACCCCTGTGTGCCGGGACATGAAATTGTCGGCTATGTGCAGGCGATTGGGCCGGCCGTCACGCGCTTTAGCGTTGGCGATATCGTTGGCGTCGGCTGTCTTGTCGATAGTTGTCGGCGTTGCGTTTCCTGCTCGGAGGGTTTGGAGCAGTATTGCCAGCATGGCTTTACGCTGACCTATAATTCTCCCGTTGCCGATAAACCCGGCCACACGCTTGGCGGCTATTCACAGAAAATTGTGGCGGACGAAAACTTCGTCCTCAAAATACGACACCCCAAAGAACAGCTCGCCGCTGTCGCTCCCCTGCTTTGCGCCGGGATCACGACCTACTCGCCGCTACGTCATTGGCAAGCAGGTCCTGGCAAGAAGATCGGCGTAGTCGGCCTTGGCGGACTGGGTCACATGGGCGTCAAACTTTCCCATGCGATGGGGGCGCATACTGTCGCCTTTACGACATCCGATCGCAAACGCCCCGATGCGCTGCGGCTCGGCGCTGACGAGGCAGTCGTCTCATCCGCTCCTGACGAGATGACGGCGCACGCCAATAGTTTCGATTTTATTCTCGATACGGCCGGAGCCCGTCACAATCTCGACCTCTACACATCGCTTCTCAAACGCGATGGCGTTTTATGTCTTGTGGGCCTACCAGGCGCTCGACACCCCTCTCCAGACGTCGCGCCGCTGATTTTCAATCGCCGCGCCATCGCCGGCTCATTGATCGGCGGCATCGCCGAAACCCAGGAGATGCTCGACTTCTGCGCCGAAAACAGCATCGTAGCGGATATCGAACTCATCCCTGTCGAGACCATCAACGCCGCCTATGATCGGATGGAGCGTGGTGACGTCAAATACCGTTTCGTGATCGACATCGGCTCGCTGGCGACATAAACAACCTCCGTCCACTGGACGCCAGCGACCAGATTGGCGCGCAAAAACCGTGTGAGCCGCGCACGTCGGGCTTTTACCGACAACATGCCAGTTGTGGAGGAATCCTTGTTCGTCGGGACACGGCTGCGCGCGCGCCGCGCCTGTCGACAACGTTATTTTTCAATACTTTACCTAAAGGACTTGACAAACTCTCATTGGTTCGGTGAATTCCAGACACGGCGCAGGCCGTTAATAAGAATCGACGCCCTTCGGCATCTAAATGGGAGGTTAATATGGGTTGGCTCGTTCCCGCAGCTATGGTGGCTATGGTCGTTATCGCCGCTGTTACGCTTACGCGTCTCTGATCATCGATCAGGATCGTTCAGTTTGGTGACCAACTGAATGTGACGCCGCTGCATTTATGACCATCCGTCTGAGAATAATGCAGCAAATGAATTTATGACTCTTGAAATCTCATGAGTCAGGTCGCCCAATAAATAACCGCCAGCGCTCGTTGCGCTGGCGGTAATTTTTTATCGGAATGTCCTCTCAATTGCCTGCATGGCTATCCATCCCCTGCCGCATCACCGATGCCTCTGGCGGCGATGTCGCGCCTTATGGGCCCTCAGATTTTGGAATAACGTCATGTCAAGAAAAACGATGATGATCGGTCTCGGCCTCGCTTTCTTTTTTGGCGCGGCTCAAACCCAGGCTCAGGTGCCCGGGCTCGATACGCTCGGCAACATGCTCACGGGCGGCGGAACAGACGCCGCCAAGGCAGCCGCCGGAGCCGCCTCTAGCGCGACTGACGCCGCAACGGCAGTAACAGATACGGCCGCCAGGGCTGTGGAGCGCGTCAACACCGGCAAAAAAGCGTTGGGCCATGCCCGAAAAGCCGCGAAGCACGGCAAGGCCCTGAAGGGCAAGGAAGCCGCGAGCGAGGCCGGCGACGCCGCCAAAAGCGCCGCCGAGGCCGTGCAATAGACCGGTTCTCATGCGGCGCGACGCCTAATCCGCCCTGTTTACGACGGGGCGGTTTTGCGCCGTTCAGTAAGACTCCCCGCGTCAGTCGCCCGCATGCGGAGGCGGCGACCGAGCCAAGTTCTCGTTTATTAGCGGGGACAAATTCGATGACGCACGCATGTTAGATAGCGAAAACTCGATAGATCTGTTTCGAGCGCTTTCACGTCGGTCTTTATTGCCGAGACGCTTTGCAATGCTTTTGTGAATTCGCTATTGATGGCTCGCGCCTGAATGCCGCCAAACACAGCAAGGATGAAGTTCGCCCAAATTCCGGTGGCGATAATCCACGGCACGATCCGGTTCACCTGCTCGAACATCCCTGCTTCTCCAGTTCCGGGCTACGCCGACGTTCCCGGCGCCGTCTCAGCCAGGCGACTAAAATTTACACCGGGATTGCGGGAACGATTCATTTAATTTTGTTTCAATTAATCAAGTTTAGGCAATGATCCATTACTTCATTCGTAATCCAATTCCCTAATTTCAGGGAATGGATCAAATAGTTTCGCCCAAGCCAATACGATCAGAGAATACTGCTATTTCGTGCTAACCTTGTGGCGCCACAGCGAAATGTAAACACGACTGCAAGCGGGAAGGAGCGCGACGAGGGGAATAACATCGTGACGGCGCAAGATGTCCTGCACTCCGTGAATGCTGTTCAGGCCGAGGCTCTATGAACGATTTGCCGGAGAGCCGGCCCAATCCTTAATCCGAGACGCTCCAGCATGCCTGCCGTGCCAGCTTTTAGCTGCGAAGTCTCACGATAATTGCGTCGATGTTTACTTCTGTTGCAGGAGAATGCTGCTGACATCCATCGTCGCAGGTAAGTTTGCAGCCTGAATTTCAGGCATTCATCTCTCGCGCGTTGGATCAAATGGCTCACCCGGCTCTTGATGCGGGACAACCCGGCAACAGGAAGCAAATATGCTCAAGCTTGCGGATTAGACGGGAAAATTGCCGGATTTGTTCCCCTATGCCTCTTCCAATAAAGACGGACAGGCAGGTTATAATTCACGTTTAGTGAATGGTGGGCGCGACAGGGATTGAACCTGTGACCCCTACGATGTCAACGTAGTGCTCTCCCGCTGAGCTACGCGCCCATGGCCGTATCAGCCAAAGCGGGTCGGGTATACTGGCGAAACCGCCGGTGCGCAAGCGGCAACCGACGGCACTATTAAATTTATGTTTTTCAAATAGATAGAACTATTACCCCGTTCCATGCCGCCAAGGCGGAGGGCGACGTTGACGAAAACTTACGATCTTGCGGAACATCCTGCTTGCGGGCGCCCCGATTTGTGGCATCCTGATACGTCCCTGCTTTGCCGGGGGCTAAACATAAAAAGGAGGTTCCGCATGTCCTTACAGGGTCATATTGTTGAACTCCAGCGTCGCCACGAGGCGATCGAGAAGGAAATACAAAAAGAACTGCTTCATCCTCGCGCCGACGAACAGCGCATCCACGAATTGAAACGCAAAAAACTTCAGATCAAGGACGAACTGGCCAAGCTCAAAACTGGTGAGACACGCCATTAGTCGCCTATAACCGCAAATCTTCCGGCGGCAAACAAAAAGTAGTATCACCCGACACATGGGCGGAGAGCAATCTCCGCCTTATTTATTTTAGTGTTCCTTTTGCAGAAGCCACAGGTCATATGCCGCTCACTGATCATTATCGTCCAGAGATTCTGCACGAAAATCTCGGAGAAGAATTTTTCGATCCTGTGCGGGCTGCAGACTTTCCGAAACATATTTTGCGTTTTCGTAATCAGCGTCAGGCGGCGCGCGTCGGCCTCGAAGATTTATCGGACAAGGAGTGGATCGACCACTTCGGACGTTTTGTCCCCCTGCCCGGCGCCCAACAACAGCCGCTGGCCCTGCGTTACCATGGCCATCAGTTTCAAACCTACAATCCCGATCTCGGCGACGGGCGCGGTTTTCTCTTCGCGCAGCTTCGCGACGCCTGGGACGGTCGTTTGCTTGATCTTGGCACGAAAGGCAGTGGCCAGACCCCCTGGTCCCGCCGTGGCGACGGTCGTCTCACGCTGAAAGGCGGCGTGCGGGAAATTCTCGCCACGGAAATGCTGGAGGCGCTCGGCGTCGACACCTCGAAAACCTTCAGTCTGATTGAGACTGGCGAGGCGCTTGAGCGCGGCGATGAGCCCTCGCCCACCCGCGCCAGCGTGCTAGTGCGCTTGTCGCATTCGCATATCCGCATCGGCACATTTCAGCGTCTGGCCTATCATGACGATCGAACCGCCATCGAACGTCTGTTAAATCACGCCTGCGATCATTATTTCCCGCATTTGCGCAATGCGCCGGTTGCAGAACGCGCCACGCTGTTTCTCGCGGCCGTCTCCGATCGCGTCGCAAGACTTGGCGCGTGCTACATGGCCGCCGGCTTTGTCCATGGCGTTTTAAATTCCGACAACATCAACATCACAGGCGAGAGTTTCGATTACGGACCGTGGCGCTTCGCGCCTGTCTACGATCCGATGTTCACGGCTGCTTATTTCGATACGGGCGGACTCTATGCTTTTGGTCGCCAGCCTTCTGCGCTGGCGTGGAATCTTGCCCGGCTGGCCGAGTGTCTGCTGCATCTCACCGGGCAGGAGGCGGCCGAGTCGATTATCAATGCTTTTCCGCTAAGGATACGCAGCGCCTTTCGCGTCGCTTTGATGCGGCGGCTAGCCCTCGAACCGGCTGGCGAAGAAGCCGACTCCCGCCTCGCGACGGCTGTTGTTGATTTCCTTCTCAAGAGTCGCGCGCCGTTCGAACAATTCTTTTTCGATTGGCGGGGCGGACTGGTTAGCCTCGCGCGCGCGCAAGCCAGCCCGGCGGCGGAGTTTTATCAATCGGAAGCCTTTACGCCGTTGCGCGCCGCGCTGGGCGAGCATGCGACGGCGGTTAACGCCGGCCTCGATCATCCCTATTTCCGGCGCCGGACTCCCTGCGCCATGCTGATCGACGAGGTCGAAACCCTATGGGCGCCGATCGCCGAACGCGACGACTGGACGCCGCTTATGCAAAAAATTACCGAGATCGGCGAGATGCGCGAAGCCTGCGCCATTGCGACCCTTGAACAGCCTGCTTGCGAGACGTAAGAAGGCCCCGGCGCAGGCGGACACACATGATATCGAACGATAATCCAGAAGACGCGGAAACGGCGGCGCTTCTCGCCGAGCTCGAACATTTGAAGCTCGAACACCACGATCTCGAAGCCGCCATCGCGGCGCTGACGGCTGTCGGCGCCGTCGATCAATTGCAGATTGGCCGCCTGAAAAAGCGAAAGCTGATCCTGCGCGACAGAATCGTATTTATCGAGGATCAGCTCACGCCGGATATTATCGCGTAAGGGTCACGCCCGCGCCGGACGCGACGCCTCGCGCAGACACAAATACTCCCAGACCAATGTCGCGCCGGCGAGCGCAGTGATTTCCGCCGTATCGTAGGGCGGGGCCACTTCCACAAGATCCATGCCGACGAAATCGATGCCGCCAAGCCGCCGCAGGATCGCCTGCGCCTGCCAGGTCGCCAGCCCACCGATTTCCGGCGTGCCGGTGCCGGGCGCGAAAGCAGGGTCGAGCGCATCAATATCGAATGTCAGATAAGCGGGCTGCCCGCCGATGATCTCTTCGATGCGCTGCGCAACCTCAACCATCGACATTTCATGCACATCCTGCGCGGAGAGAATGGTTACGCCTTTCCCAAGCGTCCATTCGACAACCTCGCGCTCAACCGGCGAGCGAATGCCGATCTGGATCATACGCCGCGGATCGATCAGTCCCTCCTCAATGGCCCGGTAAAACACCGAGCCATGACCGTAGATTTGTCCCGAGGTCTCAGGCCAGGTGTCGACATGCGCATCGAAATGCAGAAGCCCCACAGGTCCGCGTTTTTTCGCCAACGCCCGCAACAAGGGCAGGGTCACGCCATGATCGCCCCCGAGAGTCACCAGATGCGCGAACTCCTCGGCCTGCCGCTCGATCAAGTCGTAGCTTTTTTCAATGTCTCCCAGCGCGATCTCGAAATTGCCGACGTCTGCGATGGGCAACCGCGCCGTTTCGACATGGAAAGTCGGATGAGTCCCATCAATCAACATCCGGCTCGCTGCGCGAATGGCCTGCGGACCAAATCGCGCGCCGGGTCGATTGCTCACGCCCAGATCGTGCGGCGCGCCGGCGACGCACACAGGCGCCGAACGATCGGCATGGGGTGTAGCGAGAAAACTGGAATGGGCGGCAAAAGCCGGCGCGCCGCTCATTTTTCGCTGCTCCCGTCTATGTCGTCAACGCGTCAATGACCTATCCAGATCTATTGATCCTCTGTGGTCGCCGGCGCGCCCGCGCGACCGAACTTCCAGTTTACGCCGACGCGCATGATATTGTTTGTGACGCTTCCGGTCGAGAACTGACCCATTAATGGCGCGCCAGGAACTACGACGCCGGAAGCCGCTCCGGATACGCCGGCCAGACTCACATAAAGATATTCGGCGCGCAGCGAGAGATCGGCTGTCATGGCGTAATCCGCGCCAGCGCCAGCCGCCCAGCCGGCGCGCGTGTATCCTGCGGTATTGCCGAAGAGCCCCCCGTCCTGGCCCTGGATCGCCCGGCGATCGATCTCGCCATAGGCGACGCCGCCCGTGATGTAGGCGAGCATTTCGCGTTGCGCGAAGCCAAATCGCGCACGCGTTGTGCCGAACCAGTTTAGAGACGTGCGGTTATTGTTTGAAACGCCGCCATAACCGGTTTCGAGTACGCCCGACTCGTTTTGTGCGGTGATGCCGCTCCATTGCGCATCCGTCTCGACGCCGAGGACGAAATGCTTCGTGAGATGATGATTGTAACCGACCTGGCCGCCGCCGACAAAACCACCGGTGCGGTCGGCGGCGTAGGTTGTGAGCCCGACGCCGGGGGTTGCGTTCGGAGGAGAGAGCAAAGTTGCGTATTCGCGCAAAACATCGCCGCCGTAACCTGCGTTGACGCCTGCGTAGAAACCAGACCAGTCGCGCGCCGGGAGCGCTGTCAGGAAACCGTCCAGATCGCCTTTGAGAAGCGGCTGAAGTTGTTCCGTCGTCTCCTCATCGGCAACGCCGGCGAAACGATAATTCAGGCCGCCGCGCACCGTATGAACCCCAAAGGGGTAGGCGCCGAAAGATCCGGCGAGCGGAACGCCGCCGGGCTGCAGGGCCCCCGTAGCCGTAGCGCCGACGCTAGGCAAAGACATAAAGAGATATTCCGAGCGCGCCGAAAGATTTTTGGTGATGGCGATATCGGCGCCGCCGCCCATCGTCCAACCGGCGCGCGTATCTGACGCGGAGCCGAGGGAGATCGAATTGGCTCCGGGCAGAGGCGTACCCTGCATCTGGAGCTGGCCATAGACAAGACCGCCCGTGACATATGGCATGACGCGACCGATCGAATAGCCGACGCGACCGCGCACCGTGCCATACCAGTTGAGTCCGGCGCCGGAGTCAGAATTGGCGAGAAAGCCCGGATAACTCGAATAGCGCGCGAATTGGGATGAGGACCGAATATCGCTCCACTGGAAATCGGTTTCAGCGCCAAGCACGAAATAATTGGGCAGTTGGTAGTTATAGCCGACGACGCCACCCGCAGAGAAGCCGCTGGCGCGGTTCGTCGATCCGCCGGTTACAGTGACGCCCGGCGTGGCCGAAACAAGCCCAAGGCCGCTATCCAGCACCCCGCCGCCGAATCCGCGGGTAAATCCGAGATAAAATCCTGTCCAGCGCGGCAGCGGCTTTGCCAGTGGCGCCGCGTTGTCCTCTGGAGCCGACAGATCGGCGGCCAGGACTGGAGACGACAGGGCCAAAAGCGCGACGCCGATGACAAATTTGTTCAACTCTTGCTCCCGATCACAAACGTCCCAGAAATAGCAAGCGCTGCGGCTGGCGAGAACTACGATCAGGAAAAACCGCGCCGCTGTGACTTTTTCACCACAAAATCGTTCATCACGGCTTAACCGCCCCAGCCACCGGGGGTCAGACGTTGTCCCCGTGCATAAATCCCTGCCCCCGCAACAATAGCGGCATGGTTAAACCCTGAACGACGATGGAGAAGGCCACGACGCCGAAGGTCGCCACGACAACCTCGTCGCGTAATGCGAGGCTGTCTGGCAAGGACAATGCCAGCGCCAGCGCCAAGGCGCCGCGGAGGCCGCCCCACCAGAGCACATGCTGCTCGCCGGCTGAAATCCGCCACCGGGTGGGAAGAAAAAGCGCGCTGAGCGGATAAACGGTCAGCGCGCGAGCCAGCAGAACGATGGCGATCACGGTCGCCAGCATGGTCGGCCCATAGGTTGTGAAAGGCATGGTCGCGACATCGACGCCGATCAGAAGAAACACAACCGAATTTGCGACGAAGGCGGCGAACTCCCAGAAGGCGTGAACGAATTCCCGGCCCTTATGGCTGAGAAAGGGGCTCTCGCCTTCGCCCAAAAGAGCAAGATTGCCCATGATCAGGCCGGCGCTGACAGTCGCCAGCACACCGGAGACATGAAAATATTCAGCAATCAGGAATGATCCAAAGGCGGCAATGGTCGTCAGTGCGGCTTCAATGAGATGCTCAGTAGTGCGCAGCGCGACCAGAATCGCTGCGCCGCCGCACAGAGCTCCTACGGCGATGCCGCCGAAGACGATCCGCGCCAGGGTCGCCATCATTGCAGCGGCTCCGTGTCCGGCGTCCGCCCCCTGCGCCCAGGCGAGCGCCATGACGAATAAAACCGCCGCCGCGCCGTCGTTCAGGAGGCTCTCGCTCTCCACCAGCAGGCGCAGTCGGCCTTTGATGCGGTTGTCCTTGAACATGGCGATGATGGCCACCGGATCGGTGGCGGCTATGAGCGCGCCGAAAACTACGGCCGGGGCCGCCGGCCAGTCCAGCGCCAGCATGGTTCCGATCGCAACGACCGTGGCGGAAATCGCCGTGCCAAACCCGGCGAGCGTCAGCAGGGGGAGCGAGTCCCGCGCCAGCTCCCGCCACGACAGGCTCAGCGCCGCTTCAAAGAGCAGCGGCGGCAGGATGAGATCGAAAATCATGTCATGGGTCAGATGCATCCCGAAATCCGGCCGGGTCGCGGCAAGTATCGCCCCGACCAGAACAAGTCCGACCGTATAGGGCAATCGAAACTGCCTGGCGGCGATCGCCACGATCATCGCCACCGCCAACACGGCGACGATCTGCCGCAAATGTTCGTCCATAACCTGTCCCCGCCCCCACATCCGGGGGTTGAGGAGGTCCTAGCCGATATGGCCTCCGGAGGGGAGGGGAAAACCGGGCGATGAGCGAAAAACGGGTTCTCTCGCCGCGCTTGCCTAAGCGCAGCCCTTCGTCTATGCCGCATGGCTTCTAAATTGATCAGGAACGGAAGCAAAGTGGCGACATCCGGAGAGGCGACAGCCAAGGCGCGCGTCGCCGTCATCATGGGGTCGCAGTCCGACTGGGCGACCATGCGCCACAGCGCCGAAACGCTTCAGGCTCTGGATGTTCCCGCCGACGTCCGGATCGTTTCCGCCCATCGCACCCCCGACCGTCTGGTCGCTTTCGCCAGGGGCGCGGAAGCCGAGGGCTTCGATGTGATCATCGCCGGGGCCGGCGGCGCCGCACATCTGCCCGGCATGACCGCCGCAATGACCGCCCTGCCCGTGCTGGGCGTGCCGATCGAGTCGGCTGCGCTGAAGGGCATGGACTCGCTTCTCTCGATTGTGCAGATGCCGGGCGGCATTCCGGTTGGAACCCTCGCTATCGGCAAGGCCGGGGCCATCAACGCCGCCCTGTTGGCGGCCGCCATCCTCGCCCGCGGCGATGCGGCGCTCGCCGCTCGTCTTGCGGCCTTTCGCGCCCGTCAGACCGAAAGCGTGTCGCTCCATCCACAGGACGACGTATGACAGAGCTTTCGCCCGGCGCGACCATTGGCGTTCTCGGCGGCGGACAGCTCGCCCGCATGCTGGCGCTCGCCGGCGCCCGCCTCGGCCTCAGGACCCATGTATTTTCGCCGGTGGCCGACGATCCGGCCTTCGATGTCTGCGCTGCGCAAACCCGCGCCGACTTTCTCGATGAAGTCGCGCTCGCCGCTTTCGCGGATGCGGTCGATGTCGTTACCTACGAATTCGAGAATGTCCCGGCGCGCACGGCCGAAGTGCTGGAGGCGCATTGTCCGGTGCGCCCTGGTCCGCGCGTTCTGGCGCTGACGCAGGATCGCCTGATCGAGAAACAATTCGTTCGCAGACTGGGTCTGGCGACCGCAGACTTCGCCGATGTGGGCGATGCGCAGACGCTGGCCGCCGCCGTTGCGGCGCTGGGGCGACCATCGATCCTGAAAACACGCCGCTTTGGATACGACGGCAAGGGCCAGGTCCGGATCGCCGACGGCGGCGATCTCGTCCGCATATTCGATTCGCTGGGCGGTTCGCCCTGCATTCTTGAAAGCTTCGTGCCCTTCATCAAGGAAATCTCGGTTGTTGCGACGCGCGGGGCGACCGGAGATTTCCGGGCCTATGACGTCTGCGAGAATGTGCACGAACATCACATCCTTGCGACCACAACAGCCCCGGCGTCGGTGAGCCCTGCGACGGCCGCCGCGGCGATTGATGCGACGCGCCGGATCGCTGAGGCGGCGGAATATGTCGGCGTCATCGCCGTCGAAATGTTTGTCGTGCGGCGGGACGAAACCGAAGAACTCGTGATCAACGAGATCGCCCCTCGCGTTCATAATTCTGGCCACTGGACGCTCGACGGCGCCGAAACCTCGCAATTCGAGCAGCATATGCGGGCTGTAGCCGGCTGGCCGCTGGGCTCGACGCGCCGCCATGGCCGCGTTGTGACGATGCGCAATCTGATTGGCCACGACGCCGACCTATGGCCGCAACTTCTCGCCGAAGACGGCGCCAGTCTGCATCTTTACGGCAAGAAGGAGACCCGTAGCGGCCGCAAGATGGGCCATGTGACGCGCATACAGCGCTGACATCCAATCGAAAGCGCTTGCCTGCGCCGCGATTTCCTTTATTCTTTCATAATCAGTATGGGGATGGAGTTCCCCGAAACCGCCGCGAAGGCTGATGACTCCTGTTGCGCGTTTTGTGCGGACAGCGGAGTTGCGACCTTGATAAAGCCGGCGATGATCTCCCACAACATGAAACAACCCACGCTGGCTATAACGCCCAGGACCGTTTTTGCGCGCGTCCTGGCCTGTCGTCGGTCAACCTTTCCACAGGTAAGCGCATGACTCCGATCTGGACACAGGCGGCGCTGGTTTTCGCCCTTGCCTTACTCGCGACGGCGTTCTCCAGCCGTTTCCGCGTCTCGACAGCATTGTCGGAAATCATCGTCGGCATGGCGGCCCGGATGGTTCTTTCCGCCACGATCGACGCCGAAACGTTTGGCGTTCAGGAACCATGGGTTAAAACGCTTGCCGGCATGGGCGCAATTTCATTGACCTTTCTCGCCGGCGCGGAACTCGATCCCGATGTGTTCAAGTTGAAGTGGCGGGAAGCGGCGGCGGTCGGCGTTGCGTCCTTTCTCTTTCCAGCAATCGGTTGTTGGGCCGCAGCGCATTATCTGATGGGCTGGGAGACCATGCCCGCTTTGCTCGCCGGCATCGCGCTGGCGGCGACGTCCGTCGCCGTCGTCTACACGGTGATGATGGAATATGGCTTCAATCGCACCGATTACGGCAAGACGATCCTCGCCGCTTGTTTCATCGCCGATCTCGGCACCGTGGTTACGCTGGGTCTGGTGTTTGCGCCCTTCACCTGGAAAACCGCGCTTTTTATCGTCACCCTCGTCGTGGCTTTTATCGCTCTGCCAAAATTCACGCCGCGCGTTTTCGCCCTTTTCGGGGGACGACCATCGGAATTCGAGACGAAATTTCTCTATTGCATTCTGTTGACGCTGGGCGCGCTGGCGACATGGGCGGAAAGCGAGGCCGTTCTGCCGGCCTATCTGATCGGCATGGCGCTGGCGGGCTCGGTAGGCCGGCATCATGCGCTGATCCGCCGATTGCGCACGATCACCATTGGTCTGCTGACGCCGTTCTATTTCATTCGCGCCGGCTTCTTCGTATCGCTTCAAAGTATCCTTCTGGCGCCCTTGGGCGTTGTCACGCTGCTGGCGGTCGAAATCGCCACAAAGATTGTCAGCGTCTACCCTGTGGCGCGAAAATTTGGCTCCCCGCATCGCGATGCGATGTACACAACTCTGTTGATGGCCTCTGGTCTTACCTTTGGTACGATTTCAGCGCTGTTTGGACTCTCGCACAAGATCATCGACGAGAGTCAATATTCGACGCTTGTCGGGGCTATCATCGCCACGGCGATCATTCCCACCGTCATTGCCAACAGCTTTTATCTGCCGCGACATCTCCTGCCAACCGACGACCCGAGATGTGAGATCGAATAAGCCGAATATGGCATTGTCAGACATTGGAATTTTGGTGATTCGCAATCGCGCCGCCATGACTGGAAAAAATATCCCGTCGTTGTTCAAGCGGACATCGTCGTCCGGTCGCAGTCGTGCGCGTTGCGCGATATCGATCATGTGCATTGTGCCGCAAGGGGCCTTGCTGCTGGCAGGCTGCAATGGCGCCGTGACCCAGGCGGATCGTGCGCAATTTATTGATGCGCCTAAAATGGAGCGCACGCTTGCCGCATCCAGCGGCAACCGCCAAGCGGCGGACGTCCCCTGGCCGAATGAAGAATGGTGGCGGCGTTTCAAAAACAACGAGCTGGACCGTTTGGTCGATAGAGCCCTCTCCGACAACCAGAACCTTCACAAGGCGCGCGATACGCTGACCGAGGCCGAGGCGAGCGTTCAGGTCGCCAGCGCAAGACTCCTGCCGTCCCTGCAATCGGATTTCTGGACGCGTCAATCGCGCAATCCAAATCATGGCGTTGTTTACTCCTACAATAACGGTCAGGGCGGACGCGAAAAAACATCAGCGTTTCTGACGCCCTTCGTGATGACATGGGAGCTTGATTTCTGGGGGAAGAACCAGGCGTCAATGGAAGCCGCAATTGGCCAGGCGGCGGCGCAGGAAGCCGAGATGGCGCAAGCGCGTCTGCTGTTGATCGCCGGCGTGTCACGCGCGTATGTGCGAGGCTATGCGTTGGCGCGACAGCTTGCAACCGCCGGCGAACTGATCATGTTACGCCGCGAACTGTTGAGCCTCGCTGAAACACGCTATCAAACCGGACTGGAAACGGCCGACGTCGTTCAGACCGCGCGCGCCGATTATGAGGCAAGCGTAAGACGAGAGGCCACGGTTCGCGCCGCTTTGGCGATTCAGAAAAACGCCATCGCGCGCATGATCGGCGCGGGACCAGACGCCGCCTACGCTTTATTTGAGGGTAAAAAAGGCATAGCGCCCGTTCAGCCTGCGCTACCGCGGCGCCTGCCAATCGAACTCCTTGCACATCGGCCTGATCTCGCCGCAGCCATGCAACGGGCGGAGGCGGCAAGCGAGCGCATCCATGTCGCAAAAGCCATGCTGATGCCCTCAATCGATCTGTCACTAGCCGCAGGTCTTGAGGCCTCGGTCACCAGCAGTCAGTTCAACACGCTCTCAGGCTTTCTCTTCAATCCGGGCGCGACGGGTTTTGCGGTCGTGCCGGGATTTCATTTACCTGTCTTCCAGGCCGGAAGGCTCTCGGGGGCTCTGGAGGTTCGACGCTCGGAATATGATCAGGCTGTCGATAGCTATAACGAAACAGTCCTGCAGGCTGCGCAACAGGTCGCCGACGCCCTCGCCAATTTGAGGCGCGCCAACACAGAATATATCGCCCAGGCCCAGATCCTGAAAACTGCGACGAACCAACTGGAACTGGCGCGTACGCGTCTGCGCGACGGCTTGAAGGACCGCCGTGAGATCATGCAGGAGCAGATCGACTTTCAGGAAGCTTCCTTTGCGCGACAGGTCCTCGAAGGCGATCGTCTGGTCGCCAGCGTAGATCTCTTTCAGGCGCTTGGCGGCGGCTACAACGACACGTCGCCGATCAAACCGAAACCGTCGCCTGAGACCGATCCGCTAACGCCGGTGGTCGACCAGATCACCCAAATTACGGGAGGGTGACGTCATGCGCATGATCCTCCAGCAAAAGCGATAGGGACCATCAAATATGTCCCTTTCCCGTCAATCGCTCAGGTCGCGCCGAGACTTTCTGCTGAAGCTCGTTTTAATGGGCGTTGGCGGGGCGGGATTGCTAGGGCTGATCAAATGGCTGACGGTGGATCGCAACTGGATTACCACCGATAACGCCTATGTGACAGGAAACATCCTGCCCATCACCTCGGATGCGACCGGCATCGTCTCGCATGTGTATTTCGAAGAGACCCAGCTCGTGAAGAAGGGCGATCTGCTCGTCAGTCTTGATGCGCAACGCGCCAAAGCTGCGATGACGCAGGCGCAGGCTGAACTCGGTCGGGCTGTACGCAATGTCGGCGCGCTCTTCGCCTATCGCTATCAGGTTTGTCAAAAATTCGTCTCACGGATCGCCTTGCGCGACCGCACAGCGCACGATCTGGCGCGATACAAGAAAGCAGCAACGACCGGAGCTGCTTCCGATCAGATTTTGCAGAACACGCAGGATCAATTGACCGCGCTGGAGGCCAATTTACTCGAGGCGCGGGCCGAATTGCAGGCGATTGATGCGCGCATTGTGGGCGTCACGCGCACCAATCATCCAGACATCGAATCCGCAAAGGCGCGCTATACCGAAGCCTATATCGAATATTTGCGACAGAATGTCCGGTCGCCGGCTACTGGCTTTATCGCCAAGCGTCGCGCACAAGTTGGACAACGTGTGAAACCAGGGGATCCTTTACTCAATATCGTGCCGCTCGATCATCTATGGATCGAGGCCAACATCTGGGAGAATCGGATGACTGACATTCGTCCCGGACAGGAGGCCCTGATCACGGTGGATCTCTATGGCCGCAGCAAAACCTATCACGGATCCGTGGAAGGCATTGTTCCGGGCACCGGCAGCGTTTTCGCCACGCTGGCTCCGGACAACGCGACCGGAAACTTCATTCGTATCGTTCAGCGTGTGCCGGTGCGTATCGCCTTGCGTAAGGAAGAGATTGACGAAGCCCCTCTGCGGCCGGGCCTCTCCACGATAACGACGATTAATGTTGGCGGTCCGCTCCAGTCGCCGAACGCATCGAATGTTAAAACGACGAGCAACGAATATCGCACTGAAATCTACGACAAGGATCTCGCTACCGCGATATCCGCAGCTGATAAAACAATCGCCGATAATCTGGTCAGCGCATCAACCAGCGATGACAGCGCCTGTCGCACGGCGCGTTTTTGAAAAATCCATTACCGGGCCATCCTGCAAACACTGGGGAGGAGAGATGAAAAAAATGATTTTGTCGCTCTGTTTTCTGGCGCTGTCATCGATCCATTCTTCGCGCGCGCAGGATGTCGGCGAACTGATCCTGAGAGGTTATGTTCCCAACTCGACCATTAATCCCTATGCAGGCGGCACCATTTACCAGCAAAACGGGATCAATAATCCCTATGAAGGGTTCGGCGCAGGCGTAAACAACGATTTCAATAATCCCGCCATAGACGATACATCGCGGATTTTCGACGAAAACGGCGTCTATCGCGGTCCCTGACCTCAATCTTCTTGTCAATGAAAACGGGCGTCGAACCATCGACGCCCGCCTCAAAATCAAAGTCTATTGAACGCCAGAGAATGCAAGCGCAAATCAGACGAATTCCATGATCACCGCATCGACGGCAAGGCTGTCGCCAGCTTTCGCAACGATCTTTTTAATGGTGACATCGCGCTCAGCGCGCAAGACGTTCTCCATTTTCATCGCCTCGACCATGCACAGAGCTTCGCCCGACTTGACTTCCTGCCCTTCGACAACATCAACAGTCTTCACCAGACCCGGCATCGGACACAGCAGATATTTCGAGACGCCGGTGTCCTTCTTCTTTGGCATCAGGGCGACGAGCTCGGCCTCGCGCTGCGTATAAACGCGCGCAGCGGCGCTGACGCCCTGATGGGAGAGTTCGTAACCATTCAGGATGGGGCGAGTCTGAACATAGACCGTATGTCCATCGACATCGGCTTTCAGCACCGTCTCGCCCGGTCGCCAGTCGGTGGAAATCCTGTGCGCGCGACGATCCCCTTCCAGGAAACGTACGATCAACGCTTCGCCCTGTTCCTCGATCGAAACATCGAAACGCTTGTCGCCCAGGATACACACGCGCTCCAGCGCGAACTCTACCGGACGACCATTACGCAACTGGCCGCTAATCTGACGTTTGCGAGCGTTACCGATATGATCGATCAACGTGGCGACGGCGGCCAGCGTTTGAGCCAACGCGCCATCGGGCGCCGGAGACGAGAAGCCTTCCGGATATTCCTCGGCGATGAAACCGGTCGACAGTGCGCCCGAGCGCCAGCGCGGGCTCTGCATCAGCGACGACAGGAACGGAATATTGTGACGAATACCTTCAATCACAAAGCGGTCGAGCGCGTCGGCCTGCGCCTGAATCGCCAAAACGCGCTCCGGCGCATGGGTCACGAGCTTGGCGATCATCGGATCGTAATGGATTGAGATTTCGCGACCCTCGGTGACGCCGGTGTCATTACGAACGGTGACGCCGTTTTCCCGCTTTTCCTCAGGCGGTTCGTATTTTACCAGACGCCCGATCGATGGCAGGAAGTTACGCGTCGGATCCTCTGCGTAAATTCGACTCTCGACGGCCCATCCCTTGATCTTGACGTTTTCCTGCGTGAGTTGCAGCGGCTCGCCCGCCGCCACGCGGATCATTTGCTCGACGAGATCAATCCCGGTGATCAGTTCCGTTACCGGATGCTCGACCTGAAGACGGGTGTTCATTTCGAGGAAGTAGAAGCTCTTGTCCTGACCCGCGACGAATTCGACCGTTCCGGCGGAGTCGTAATCGACAGCCTTGGCGAGGGCGATGGCTTGAGCGCCCATCTCGGCGCGGGTCTTCTCGTCGAGTAGCGGCGAGGGCGCCTCCTCGATCACTTTCTGGTTACGACGCTGGATCGAACATTCGCGTTCATTCAGATGAATGACGTTGCCGTGCTTGTCCCCGAGCACCTGGATTTCGATGTGACGTGGATTAACGATAAATTTCTCCACAAATACGCGGTCGTCGCCGAAAGAGGACGCCGCCTCGGAACGGGCGCGGGTGAATCCTTCAATCGTCTCGGCGTCGTTGAAAGCGATGCGCATGCCTTTGCCGCCGCCGCCGGCAGAGGCCTTGAGCATCACCGGAAAGCCGATGTCTCTGGCGATCTTGACCGCCTCTTCCGGCGACTCGATCACGCCGAGATAGCCCGGCACGACATTGACCTTGGCGGCAGAGGCGAATTTCTTCGACTCGATCTTATCGCCCATCGCCTCAATGGCGCGCGGATTGGGCCCGATGAACACAATGCCGGCGTCGGCGAGCGCCTTGGCGAAAGCCGCGCGTTCGGAGAGGAAGCCATAGCCTGGGTGCACCGCCTCAGCGCCGGTCTCCTTGCAGGCGGCGATGATCTTGTCGATCAGCAGATAGGACTGCGCGGCAGGCGGCGGGCCAAGGTGGATCGCTTCATCCGCCATTTCGACATGGAGCGCGTCGGCGTCGGCGTCAGAATAAACCGCGACCGTACCGATGCCCATGCGCTTGGCGGTTTTCATGATGCGGCAGGCGATTTCGCCGCGATTGGCGATCAAAATTTTCCGAAACATGCGCCCCGATTGCCCCTGTTATCCAGACATGACGATCCGGCGCCGTCGCAGACGCGCCGCTAGAATAGCCATTTATCAGCTTTTCGTTTCGACTTCGTCATCGGCGCGCTTCTCCTGCACGCTGTCGACGATGCCAAAATCCTTCGCTTCCTGAGCCGACATGAAGTGATCGCGATCCAGCGTCCGCTCTATCGTGTCGTAATCCTTGCCGGTGTGACGCACGTAAATGTCGTTGAGACGCTTTTTGATTTTGAGAATATCCTCGGCGTGCCGCTGGATATCGGACGCCTGTCCCTGGAAACCGCCGGACGGCTGATGCAACATGACCCGCGCGTTTGGAAGCGCAAAGCGAAGCTCCGGGGCGCCGGCGGCCAGCAACAGCGAGCCCATCGACGCAGCCTGGCCGACGCACAACGTCGAGACCTTCGGCTTGATGAACTGCATCGTGTCGTAAATGGCGAGACCGGACGTCACCACGCCGCCCGGAGAGTTGATATAGAGCGAGATTTCCTTTTTCGGATTCTCGGACTCCAGAAAAAGCAACTGGGCGATGATGACGGAGGCCATGTGGTCTTCGACCGGCCCGGTGAGAAAAATAATGCGTTCGCGCAGCAGGCGCGAGTAGATGTCGAATCCTCTCTCGCCGCGCGAGGTGTTCTCGATCACCTGCGGAATGAGATACTGACTGTAAACTTCAATCGGATCGCGCATTCCGTCGCCTTTCCCGCAGCCGGGCTTTTGCCGGCCTTAACTGTGGAGGCGGAGCCATCGGCGCCGCCGTCGTTGATTTGTCATGGGTTCGTCATAGGCCGCAGCGCGGCCGGAGGCAATCGGCGCCTAAGCGTCATCCTCTGCGAACAACGCCTCGCGACTCACCGGCTTGTCGACGACCTTGATCTGCTTGAGGATGTGGTCAACCACGCGTTCCTCGTAGATTGGCGCGCGCAAGGAGGCCATCGCCTGCTCGTTTTTGGTGTAGTAGTCCCAGATCTGCTTCTCTTGTCCGGGAAACATCCTGGCCCGCTCGACCAGCGCGTCGGTCAGATCCTTGTCTTCCACCTTCACCAGGGCTTTCTGGCCGATCTCGGCCAGAACAAGTCCGAGACGGACGCGGCGCTCGGCGATCTTGCGGAACTCCGCGCGGGTTTCTTCCTCATTTTTGCCCGCCTCGGCGAGCGGCTGACCGGCGCGGCGGCTTTCCTGCTCATGTTGCGACCAGATGCCGTTAAACTCCTGATCGACGAGGGCCTGAGGCAATTCAAAGGAATAGCGGGCGTCGAGGGCGTCGAGCAAGGCGCGCTTGACCTTCTCGCGCGAGGCCTTTTCGAAGTCGGCCTCAAGATTGCCGCGCACCGCCGTCTGCATCGCCTCAAGCGACTCAAAGCCGTATTTTTTCGATAACTCTTCGCCGACCTGCAGGGGTTTGGGTTGTGCGACGGCCTTCACCGTCACATCGAACTCGGCGTCTTTGCCGGCGAGATGCTGGGCGGAATAATCGTCGGGGAACCGCACCTTGACGATTTTCTGTTCGCCGGTCGTCGCGCCCTCGAGTTGCTCTTCGAAGCCGGGGATGAAGGTGCCCGAACCCAACACGATGTCAATGTCGCCGCCTGTGCCGCCCTCGAAGGGCGCGCCGTCCAGCTTTCCGGTGAAATCGATGGTGAGCTTGTCGCCCTTCTCGGCCTTGGCGCCCTCGGGACGGGCGTCGAATTCCTGAACCCGCTCGGCCAGCGCGTTCAGCGCCTTGTCGACTTCCTCCGCCTCAACCTTTACAACCGGACGCTCGATCGAAATGTCGTCGAAAGAGCCGATCTCGAAGGTCGGCAGCGTCTCGAAGGCGACAGTAAAGGCGAAATCGCCTTCGGCGGCGAGCGCCCGCTCGACTTCCTCCTGTCCGCCGGGAAAATCGATCTTGGGGTCGACCGCGAGACGAAGATTGTGATCGGCCACAATCTTGCGATTGGCCTCGTTGACCGCCTCCTGCAACACATCGCCCATGATGCCCTTGCCATAGAGCTTCTTGAGGTGCGCGATCGGCGCCTTGCCGGGACGGAAGCCCTTGATCTGCGCGCGGGCCTGAACCTCCGCAAGTTGCGCCGCGAGCTTGGCGGCGAGATCGCCGGCCGGCAGCACGACCCTGAATTCCTGCTTCAAACCCTGCGTGGAGGTTTGCGTCACTTGCATGTTAGTCGCCTTCTATAATGCCTGCCGCCGACACTGCGGCGAAACCGAAAAATATCCGCTTTAAGCTGCGGCGATGGTGCGGGCGGAGGGAGTCGAACCCCCACGACTTTCGTCACCGGAACCTAAATCCGGCGCGTCTACCAGTTCCGCCACGCCCGCCTCCGGCGCGTTCGCTAAAACTCGCCGCGAAACCATAGGCCCGCTGGCGCGGGCGCCGCTCTATACCATGGTCGCGGCAGGATGCTTGGAAAAAATTCGGTCTTTTCCAGACTTGCCCCACCCCCGGCTCCGGGTCATAGGTTCGACGGAATCCGCCCGCCGGGGCCCTGCCGTCGGGTCTTCGGACGGACGCGCGAGGAGGCGCCATGCCTGCTGATCTGTCCCGCCGCGTCGTTCTGGCCGGCGTCGCCGCAACCGTTTCAGCTTTGCCGATGCGGGGGCGGGCGACGGAAGGCGCGCGTCGGCTGGAGGCCCGAGCGGGAGCCGCAGCGGTTGGCGCAGGGCCAGCGACAGCGATTCTCGGTTTCGACGGCGTTTCGCCCGGCCCCCTGCTCCGCTACCGGCAAGGCGAGATGCTGAATGTGCGTTTTGTCAACGGGCTGGCGCTGCCGGCTACCATTCACTGGCATGGCATGCGGGGCGACAACGCCATGGACGGCGTTGCCCCGTTGACCCAGTCGGCGGTGGCGTCGGGAGCCAGCCTTGATTACCGCCGCGCCCTGCCCGAGCCGGGATTATTCCTCTACAGGCCAAGTGTTTACGGTAAGACGCCCGAACTCATGGGGCGGGGCCTCAAGGGCCTGTTGGTTGTCGACGAACCCACGCCGCTGGAAGCCGATGCGGACCTGCTTATGGGGCTGGACGACTGGCGTCTCGATGCGCTGGGTCAGTTCGTCGATGATTTTGGCGCGCCCGAGGCGGCGCGCAGCGAGGGCCGGATCGGAACGCGGCTTGTGGTCAACGGCGCGCTGGCGCCAGCCAGACAAGAAGCAAGACCCGGCGCGCGGGTGCGGCTACGGCTCGCCAACCTCGCCAATGCGCGGTTGATGATGCTGTCCTTTGACGGCGTTCAGCCTTTCGTGATCGCCATCGATAGTCAGCCCTGCGACGCGTTCGAACCTGTGCGTCGCAGCATCCCTGTCGCCCCCGGCGCTCGGTTCGAACTGATGTTCGACATGCCTGAAGTCGAGGGCGCGCGGGCGCGCGTAATCCTGCGCGGACCCAACGGGACGGATCAGGATCTCATCGTCATCGTCGCGAGGGGCGCAACCATCGGCAAACGCGGCAAAATCGTCGGCTTACCGCAAAACCTGGCGCTGCCGCCGGAAATCAAACTCGCCAACGCCCATAAACTCGATCTGGTGATCGCCCCGCCCCCCCGGACCGGCGCAACCTGGACAATCAATGGCGCCCATACCGGCGGGTATTCGGCGGCGCCTCTGTTTCGGGTAAAAAGCGGGACGCCGGTATCGCTCGGCTTCGTCAATCGCTCGCAGTTTCCTCTGGCCATGCATGTGCATGGACATTCCGTGCGGCTCTTGCACGATCTCGACGATGGTTGGGAGCCTTACTGGCGCAACGGCGTCATCGTGCCTCCCGGCAAGACCAAACACGTCGCCTTCGTCGCAGATGCGCCCGGCAATTGGGCGATCCATGACGATATCCTTGAGCATGAGGCGGCGGGACTGGCCACATGGTTCGCCGTCGACTGACGGGCGTTAACGTGTGGCTGAAGGTCGCGGGACAGAAGAGGCTGCTTGATATATGCTAATAAAATCGGCAATCGCACTTTTCCCCGAAGCGCAAGATCGCCATATCAGTATCGTTATTTTCATCCACACACCGTCGTAAGCCTTTCTCTTGCGACTGTATCGAAAACCGCCCGGGACAAGAGGCGGCGGAATCATCTTGAAAGGGAGTACAAGAATGAAAATGCGCTTTATCGTCGCCATGAGCATGGCGACGTTCGGTTGGGTGGCGCAGGCTCACGCGCATGGCGACGTCGGCTCCGATCAGGGCCAGTGCCTGATGAAGATCGGTCCGGACACCATGACCTTCACGGGCTATCAACCGTTGAAATCGCGCGAGCAGTTCTGCGACGATATTCCGGACGCCGGCCCGACAATTATTACGCTCGACGCGCAGCAGGACGAGCTTCGCGATATGAACCTTGAGATGCGCGTCGTGCGCGATGTCGGCCAAAAAGATCCGAACGAAAATGCCGAGGCCAACACAGAATATTATTCGCCGCCGAAAAAGTATCGCACCGGCACCCTGACCTTCGATCACAATTTCCCCGTTCAGGGCAAGTTTATCGGCGTCGTCACGGCCAAGAGCGACGACGGCAGCAAGGAATATCGGGCGGTGTTTCCCTTCGCTGTCGGCCTGACCGAGACCAAGAACATCACCATCGCCGTTTTCTTTGGCCTGTTGGGTCTGGTGGGCTTCGGTCTTTGGTACAAGAACCACTTCATCGACAAGAAGAAGGCCGCCTGATCGACCTTGCGTCGATCCAGTCAGCTAGAGTTCTTCGACGTGACCGTCGCGTAACGTTACGCGGCGGTCCATTTTTTCGGCGAGTTCGAGATTGTGGGTTGCGATCAGAGCCGCGAGCCCGGTGTTTCGGGCCAACCCCATGAGCGTATCGAAAACATGATCCGCCGTGCGCGGATCCAGATTTCCTGTTGGTTCGTCTGCTAAAAGGAGTTGCGGCGCATTAGCGACCGCACGAGCGATGGCGACGCGTTGCTGCTCGCCGCCGGACAGTTCGAAAGGACGATGCGTCGCCCGTGGCGCGAGCTTCAGGTAATCAAGAACTTCCAGCGATCTCCGCCGGGCTTCGGCAGCGCCGAGGCCTGCGATCATCTGCGGCAGGGCGACATTTTCGAGGGCGCTAAACTCCGGCAGCAAATGATGAAACTGGTAGATGAACCCGATGGTCGAACGCCGCAGGCGCGTACGTTCGCTATCGGTCATCCGTGACGTCGGCGCGCCACAGATGAGCGTCTCGCCAGAATCTGGGCGCTCCAGCAAGCCGACGATATGCAGCAAGGTCGATTTGCCCGAGCCGGACGGCGCAACAAGCGCCACCGTTTCGCCGGGAAAAATTCTGAGATTGGCGTCTGTCAGAATATCCAGCCTCGCCAGTCCCTCGCGGTAATGGCGCGCGATATTTCGCAATTCAAGAACAGCTTCGTTCATGCGCGTCACTCGTGCCGCAATGCGTCGATCGGATCGAGCGACGCCGCTTTCCACGCTGGGTAGATTGACGCAAGGATCGCGATGATCAGCGTCATACCAACGATCGCCGCGACTTCGCGCGTATCCACAATCGCCGGTAACCGCGACAAAAAATAGAATTCCGCCGGGAACAAATTCGCGTTGAAGGCACTGTTGATCGCGTTGCGGATCGCATCGAGATTTTTCGCAATGAGCAATCCCAGCGCGAAACCCGCGAGCGTGCCAACGACTCCAATCGACGCGCCGATCATCATGAAAATTCGCAAAACAGCGCCCTTTGTCGCGCCAATGGTGCGCAGAATGGCAATATCCCGGGTCTTATCCTTCACCAGCATGGTCAGACCGGATATGATGTTGAACGCAGCGACAATGACGATCAGCGAGAGAATGATGAACAGAATGTTTTTCTCAACCTGAAGCGTCTCAAAAAATGTGCGGTTGCGCTGGCGCCAATCGGTGATGATCGCAGGTCTCGACACAGCTTTTTCAAAGGCCAGTCGAAAAGCGTCCATATTATCGGGATCGTCGACAAAAACCTCGACAACCGTTGCTTCATTGTCCTTGTTGAAAAACGCCTGCGCCTCCGCAAGCGGCATATAGACGAAAACGTTATCGAACTCCGACATGCCGATCGAGAAAATCGCGACAATTGTATAGGCCTTGATGCGCGGCGCGACGCCGAAGGGAGTCTGTCCGCCTTTGGCGATCAGCAGGCTGACCTTGTCGCCAACCCGAACGCCGAGCGTTTCGGAGAGACGTTGACCAATGGCGACGCCTTCCGCCTTGTCGAAACCTTCGAGCGATCCATCGCGGATATTAGCAGCGATGCCAGGCAAGCGGGTCAAATCCTGCTCGCGCACGCCGCGGGCCAAAACGCCGGACTGACCAAATTGCGTCGATATGCCGGCCGCGCCCTCGACCATCGGGATCGCCAGTTTGACGCCCGGCAATTTCTCCGTGCGGCGGGCGATATCGTCCCAATCCGTGAAGGGAGTTTCGACCGCTTGCACAAAGGCGTGGCCATTGATGCCCATGATCTTGTCCATCAACTCGCGATGGAACCCATTCATCACCGCCGTAACGACGATCAGGGTCGCGACGCCGAGCATGATGCCGAGGAAGGAAAAACCGGCAATCACCGACACAAAACCGTCTGCGCGACGGGCGCGCAAATAGCGCAGCGCGACCATCCACTCGAACGGCGAGAAGGCGCTGGCGCCCTTTTCTGCTCGCCCCGCCGGGATCATACGCCCGCCGTCCGCAGCGCATCGACAACGCGAGTGACCGCATCCTGCGGCGTTAGCAGCTCTCGCGCGCCGTCTCGGCGGTGTTTGACCTCGACGCGGCCTTCGGCGAGCCCCTTTGGTCCAACCAGAATTTGCCAGGGCAAGCCAATGAGATCGAGCGTCGCGAATTTCGCGCCGGGGCGTTCGTCCCGGTCGTCGTGCAATACGTCGAGTCCAGCATTTTCAAAGTGCTGAACAAGTTCGGCGCAAACCCTGCCTGTCTCTGCATCTCCGGCTTTCAGATCGGCGACGCCGACATGGAAAGGCGCAACCGTTTCCGGCCAAACGATCCCGGCGTCGTCGTGGCCGGCTTCGATGATCGCGGCGACGAGGCGCGACGGTCCGATGCCATAGGAGCCCATCTGCACGACGACCTCCTTGCCGTCAGGACCATTGACCACCGCCCTCATCGGTTCGGAATATTTCGTGCCGAAATAGAAAATGTGTCCCACCTCAATGCCGCGCGCCGCGACGCGAAAGGCTGCCGGCACCGCTTCAAAGGCGACGGCGTCGTGCATCTCGCTGGTCGCCGCATAACGGCTTGTCCAGGCGTCGACGACGCCCTGCATGGCGGCAGGATCGTCGAAATTGATGTCAGCCGGCGGCGGCGCGAAATCGAGGAAATCCTTGTGACAGAACACCTCGCTCTCGCCGGTGTCGGCGAGAATAATGAACTCATGGCTGAGCTTGCCGCCGATTGGACCGGTGTCGGCGGCCATCGGGATCGCCGTCAGCCCCATCCGCGCAAATGTGCGAAGATAGGCCACGAACATTTGATTGTAGGAATGACGACCGGCTTCCGGCGTCAGATCGAAGGAATAGGCGTCCTTCATCAGAAATTCGCGCGAGCGCATCACGCCGAAACGCGGCCGAACCTCGTCGCGGAATTTCCATTGAATATGATACAAATTGAGCGGCAGATCCTTGTAGGAGCGCACATAGGCCCGAAAAATCTCGGTGATCATCTCCTCGTTTGTCGGGCCGTAGAGCATTTCGCGCTCATGGCGATCCGAGATGCGCAGCATCTCCTTGCCATAGGCGTCGTAACGGCCTGACTCGCGCCACAGATCGGCGGATTGAATAGTCGGCATCAGACATTCGATGGCGCCGGCGCGATTCTGCTCCTCTCGGATGATCGTGTTGATGCGATTCAGAACTTTCAGTCCGAGCGGCAACCAGGCGTAAATGCCGGCCGATTCCTGTCGGATCAGTCCGGCTCGCAGCATCAACCGATGCGAGACGATTTCAGCCTCCTTGGGCGTCTCGCGGAGAATCGGAAGAAAATATCGAGACAGGCGCATATCAGAATTCCGGTTGGATCGAATCGGCGGGAAAGACGAAAAGCCAACATAGCCCCTCCCCCGACGCGGGAGAAGCCGCCGCCCCACCCGCGACTGTGTTATCATCCATCCTCAACAACACCCCTCATCCGGTTCGCCTGCGACGAACCACCTTCTCCCGCAAGGGGAGAAGGCAAGCGCGGCAAGGGAGGGGATGATCCCCTCTCCCCTTGCGGGAGAGGGCAGCGCGAAGCGCCGGGTGAGGGGGAGAAAAGGAAAACCAAAAATGGAGTCCGCCAAAAATTCTGAACCCGCGGTTCGCGATAACGCCGACAAACACCGCTTCGAGATCGAGATCGACGGTTATCTGGCTCTTGCCGATTATCGCATCGCGGATGGAGTGATGGACCTCTATCACACCGAGTCGCCACAGGCGCTGGCCGGCCGCGGCGTCGGCTCGAACCTGATCCGCACGGCGCTGCTTTCGGCGCGGGCGCAGGGGCTCAAGGTGCGGCCGACCTGCTCCTTCGTCGCCGCCTACATGCGGCGTCATCCGGAATTCGCCAACCTCGCCGAATAATCAACCGGCGCTCTCCGCCTCCCCGGCCAGCGTCAGCCATTGATCTTCCGCAGCGGCCAGCGCCTGAGCCAGCTCAGCGCGTTGCGCCGCAAGTCGCGCCGCCTCGGCCGGATTGCGGGAAAACGCATCGGGCGCGGCGAGCGCCGCGTCGACCCGCGCCAGCAACGTCGTCAATTTCTCGACCCTCTCCTCTGCGGCGGCAAGCGCGCGGCGCATCTGGCCGGCGTCACGGCGCTTTGTCGCAGCGGGCGGCGGAGCTGCAAGTTCGGGGTTCGGACGTTTCGGCTCCTCGTTGCGGGTTTTCGACAACACCAGCCTTGCGTATTCGTCCATGTCGCCGTCGTAGGCGCGGACGGTTCCGTCTGCGACCAGCCAGAGCCGATCGGCGCAGGCCTCCAGCAGATAACGATCATGCGAGACCAGCACGACCGCGCCTTCGTAATCGTTGATCGCGTCGATTAGCGCAGCGCGGCTGTCGATATCGAGATGGTTCGTCGGCTCATCGAGGATCAAAAGATGCGGCGCATTGAAGGTCGCGACGCCGAGCAGCAGACGCGCCTTCTCTCCGCCGGACAGATGCGCGACTTTTGTGTCGGCGCGGGCGCCGGAAAAGCCGGTCTGCGCGGCGCGCGACCGCACGCGCGCCTCGGGAGCGTCCGGCATCAGCCGCGAAAACGCCAGATAGGGCGTGTCGTCGAGATTGAGATCGTCGACCTGATGCTGGGCGAAAAAGCCGGCGTCGAGTTTGGCGGCGCGCACCATGCGGCCGTCCATCGTGTCCAAACGACCGCCCAGCAATTTCGCGAAAGTCGATTTGCCATTGCCATTGGCGCCGAGCAGGCCAATACGGTCGTCGTTCGATAACGACAAGGTCAACCGCGACAGCACCACGCGGTCGCCATAGCCAACCGAGGCGCGCTCCAGCGCGATAATCGGGGGCGACAGCGGTTTCTCCGGCGACGGCAGATGGATCGGCAGCACGCTGTCGTCGACGATCGCCGTCACCGGCTCCATGCGCTCCAGCATTTTCAGTCGCGATTGCGCCTGTCGCGCCTTGGTGGCCTTGGCGCGGAAGCGGTCGACGAAGGCCTGCAAATGCTTGCGCTGCTCTTCAAGTTTCTTGCCGGCCTTGGCGGCGAGCAACGCGGCCTCGCGGCGCTGTTTCTCGAAGGAAGCGTAATTGCCCTTGTAAAGCGTGAGTTTTCCGCGTTCGAGATGCAAAATATGCGTCGCCACGTCGTCGAGCAGATCGCGATCATGGCTGATGACCAGCACATTGGCGGGATAATGGGCCAGATAATCGACCAGCCAGAGCGTGCCTTCGAGATCAAGGTAGTTGGTCGGCTCGTCGAGCAACAGGAGATCAGGCGCCGAAAACAACACGGCGGCGAGCGCGACGCGCATCCGCCAGCCGCCAGAGAATTCCGAGAGCGAACGAAGCTGGGCGTCGGAGTCGAACCCCAGACCATGAAGGATCGTTGCGGCGCGCGCCGGCGCGGCATGCGCATCGATGTCGGCGAGGCGCGTCTGGATTTCCGCGATGTCGTGCGGATCGTTCGCGATTTCGGCGCGGGAGAGGAGATTGGCGCGCTCGACATCCGCTGCGAGAACGAAATCGATCAGCCTTGTCGGGCCGCCCGGCGCCTCCTGCTCGACGCGGCCCAGCCGCGTGCGGGCCGGCAGGGAGATCGTTCCGCTCTCGGCGGCGATATCCCCGGCGATCAAGCGGAAGAGCGTTGTTTTGCCGGCGCCGTTGCGACCAACAAAACCTGTGCGCGCCCGCCCCGGCAAAAAGGCGCCAGCCTTGTCAAACAGCAGCCGGTCGCCAAGGCGGTAGGTGAGATCGTTAATCGTCAGCATGGGCCGGGAGCCATACACCAAATCCCGCCGCCCTGTCCGCAAGTCGCCGGAGGGCGGAGGTGATTTTTCATAAACGAGGTGAAACGTCCCGACTCAAAAACTTCCCCGGAACCAGAGCATCGTGAAAAGATCGAAAACGGGATATTGTTTCACGATTGGCGTCGCCGCCTGCAGGCTGATCTGCATGGTGTCCGACAGCCTGTACCCGATCATGCCGTCGATGGGCAGAAACAATCGGCCCGTCTGTCCCGGCACGGGTCCCCCGAAATTGACCCGGATCGCGTAGGTCGGATAGAGCGTCAAAAACCATTTTTTCGACAGGTCCATCTGGAACGTCGGACGGATCTGGGGTTCGTTGATTCTGCGACGCTCGACATCGCCGCCAAAACTTTGCGTCCAGCGCATGGTGGGAGCGAAAAACGCGCTCTCCGACACCTCCGGCAATGACGCGCGCAGACTGACCCACGGCATGATTTGCCAGCGTCCGCTGCCGAGTTCCGCGTCGGCGGTGTTGGCGAGAATGCCGGGGCCGGCGGTCGGCCCCTGAAGCCGCGCGCCGAACCCGGCGCTCCAGCGCTCGGTTAGATCGTGCGTGAAGGTGACCTGCACGCCTGCGTCGCCGCGCCCCGATTCGTGACGGGTTTTGGAGGGCTCGTTGGGGCCGCCGTAAGTCGTGGTCCATTTATCGATGTAAAGCGTGTAGGCCAGAAAATTGACGTTCCAGCCGTTCGACGCAGGGACGGATGCAAGAACGCGCAACCAGACGGGAATGCGCAACATTTTGTTGTAGGGGGTCGACGAGAGTTCGATCGGCGTGAACACTTCCCAGGCGTAGGCCGGCGCGTCCAGGCGGGTGCCGGCCGGCGCCGGCAATTCGTCCGTCGAGTGCGGCGAATGGCCGAGGCCTGCGAGTAACGGCAACAAAAAGTTTTCGGATTGTTCCGACGCCCGCGATGCCTCCGACGCGAGGAGGCCCATCAGAATCGATGCAAAAAAACACATGCAGCGAAAGCTAATTCGGCTATGGAATAGAATGATTTTCATTTTCTGCTGTTGATATCCCGGCGCAGGGCGCATGTCGCGGGAAGCATAGATTATTTACCGGCATTAACCGAAAATGTCCATGGAAACGCGCAATGTCATCGAATTGTGGCATGAACGCAACATATTTAGGCACACGTTTTGTTTATTGGATATCATGCTCATTCAACCATCATATCATCATCGACATCATGGCGCAGATGACTGTCGAAAACGGTTGGGAATCGCGAGATTTTTCCTGTAATGACGGGTATGAGCGCGACAGGTCCAAATGGACGGCTCCGTCATGCGACGAGTAACGATAATGATCGAACAATGGCTTACGCTACCGGCGTCGGAGATCGTTCTCGCGGTCGCCGTGTGTTATGGCCTCACGGCCTCGATCTTGTGCTGGCTGTCGTTCAGCGGAAAAAGCCGGGGATTCATTGAGTTTTTTCTTGGCGTGACGCCGTCGTTTTTTGGCAGCGTCATTCCGATTTTGGGAATTCTGATCGGATTTCTGTCAAACGATGTCTGGGAAAACAACAGAAAAGCCGCCGACATCGTCAGGGAGGAAGCCGCTGAATTGATCTCCATGTATGGCCTCGTGGCTGTTTCCGATTTGCCCTATGTGGATATCAGCCGGGCCATCCGCGCCTATGTGACGGCGGTTGTCGATCAGGAATGGCCCGCGATGACACGAGGAGAGGCGGCCGCCGAGGCCGAGATCGCGCAGGATCATTTGATCCGCGTCGCCTCCAGTGGCTGTTCCACGGATGGCTACAAGGCGAAATGTGACAGAGCCCTGGCTGAAATCTCGATGAAGCTCCGCGAGACTCGGTCCAATCGTTTGAAATTAAGCACGGATAATACAGAAACGATCAAATGGACCTCGGTGATGATGATTGCCCTGATCGCCCAGATCAGCGTCGCGTCGGTGCATCTTGAGAGGAGAGGCCCGCAGATCGCCGCTTTGTCGATTTTTACTTCCGCGATTATTGTCCTGTTCAGTTTGATCGCACTCCACGAACTTCCCTTCGCGCCGCCGCTCGTCGTCAAACCGACGCCGCTCTCGGATTTACTCGACATCGTGCCCGAGAGCGCGTCATGAAGTTCCCGCCGCCCGTCATGAGAGACGGGAGCCTCCCCCGGCTTTTCAGGATCGCCCCGCCATGACAAACCTTCGCGCAAGCGCCGCTGCGTCAACTCCGCCGAACCGGGAGCCCATGTCGATCGACATCGCCCTGCAGGGCGGCGGCGCGCATGGCGCCTACACCTGGGGAGTGCTCGATCGTTTGCTTGATGAGGAATGGCTCGGCTTCGAGGCGATTAGCGGCGCGAGCGCCGGCGCAATGAACGCCGTTGTTGTGGCGCATGGGTTGCTGGCCGATGGACGGCCCGGCGCCAAAAAAGCGCTGGAGTCTTTCTGGCGCAAGATTGCGCAATCGGCGACGACAACGCCGATGGGCGCGCTTGCCGGTCTGATCGATATCGACAAAAGCCTCGCCCCGTCCATGACCGGCTGGTGGTCGCCCGCCGTCGGCGTCCAGATCGCCCAGACGGTTTTTTCGGGGCTGTTTTCGCCCTATCAGTTCAATCCGTTCAACCTCAATCCACTGCTCGATATTCTAAGAGCCGAAATTGATTTCGAGGCGCTGAAAAAACCCGAGGCCCTGCGGCTGCTGATCTCGGCGACGCGCGTGTCCGACGGCGCGCTTCGGATTTTCAGAAACGCCGATATCTCGGCCGACGCCGTCATGGCCTCCGCCTGTCTGCCGGAGCTTTTCCATGCTGTGACGATCGATGGCGAGAGCTACTGGGACGGCGGCTATATCGCCAATCCGGCGCTTGAGCCGCTGATCAACGAAACCGACGCCAACGATCTCCTGCTGGTGCAACTCAATCCGCCGCGCCGGGCGCGCAATCCCGCCACGGCGAAGGAAATCGCCCATCGTCTGAACGAGATCACCTTCAACGCCAATCTCACACAGGCGATTCATCTCATCGGCCAGCTCAAGACGGCGCTGGGCGAAGAGCCGTTGTCGGGCGAATTGAAAAACCCTTTCTTTCGTCGTCTACATCATTTGCGGCTGCACCGGATCGCGGCGGATGAAGAGGTTTTCGATCTCGGCCATTCGACCAAACTCGATCCGCGCTGGCAAAGTTTGCGCGAACTCCACGATTACGGCGCGCAGGCGGCGGATGATTGGCTCAACGCGCAGGCGCACTGTCTGGGCGCGCATTCCTCAATCGATTGCGCGTTGCTCTAGCGATATTGGTCGAAAAAATCTTCAGTCATGGCTAGCGGGGATGCACCCAAAGCCAGCCCGGCCGGAAAAAAACCTTTCCGAGGAAAGTCTCGGATTTCGTCATCGGAGTCGGTTTTTTCACATCCCGCAGCATCAGGGCGGTGATGATTCGCTCGAGCGTGGTCGCTTCCTCAGGGGTGAAGGTGGCGCGACCCCAATAATTATCGATGTCGACGCCGCCCCGGCTGGGAATACCGAACCGGATGATCTCGACATTGTAATGGGTATGGTCGGGTTCGTATCTGGTATCGAATTCGCCGTAGAGGACTTCCCGGCCCGGCAGTTGCACGGCGAAGGTATGGTGCCCCAGCTCGTCGCTGCCCCTGACACCGCCATCGAATTTCGCTCTTCCGCCCTCAAACTCGACCCAGTCGAAGAGCTTCATTATTTCTTCCTGTAGGGTAACCATGAGGTTTCTCCGCTTCGATGGGTGGGCGAGAGGCGCGGCAGGCGCGCTTTCGTGCGTTGTGGCGCCGTCGAGGGTTGGATGTAGCCGTTCCCCGGCCAGTGAATCTCCCGCATCCTGCCCGCAACCGCCCCGGAAATATTTGACAACGGCGCAGCCGTTTTCCTCCTCCCCTCACCGAAATCGATGAGGCGGAGAAACGGCTTGCCGGGAGCCAACTCGAGAGCGATCATGCAGGCCGCATTATTCAGCGAGTGGCGCGCTCGGAGGGGTGAAACCTTATCGAAATCTTCCCAATGATGCGTCAAATGTTAAAACGCTCGCAGCGACTGTCAACAGCTTGTCGTCAAAGCCTGAGGTTTCCGGCGCGACCTTGGGAATGCACGGTCATGCGCTAGGCTGGCCAAACAGGACACCGATTCGTTGACGCGGAAAGAATGACAAAACCCACAATGGCCTTATCGATGCGCGACGCTGAATGAAGCGTCTCCTCTCTCTCGCCCTGTCCTTCGCTATCGTCGGGATTGGCGTCTATGGCGCGCTGGCGCTTTGGTATCATCCGCCCTTCGCGTCTCTTGTGACTGTTGGCGCTGCAATGCGCTACGTCCCATTGGGGCTCTGGCTGCTGGTGATGCTTCTTGTCGCCTGGCGCGCATTGCGCCCCGCCGCAGATCCGGCGCGGCGACGTCTCGACATGGCTTTCAGCGCTGCGCTCATCGGCTTTTTCTTCGGCTGGTGGTCGACGATTCAGCCCTCCGGCGCCCGCGACTGGTCCATGGACGTCTCGCGTCCCGCAACTGCGACGCTGGAGGGCGATAGCCTTGTGGTGCGAAATGTGCGCGATTTCGACTGGCGCAGCGAGACAGACTTCACCCCGCGCTGGGAAACGCGCCGCTACGATCTCGCTAAACTATCCTCGCTCGATCTCATCGCCGATTACTGGATGGGCGAGCCTATCGCGCATATCATGATGAGCTTCGGTTTCTCCGACGGCCAGTATCTCCTTTGGTCGATTGAGGTAAGACGCACGCGCGCGCAACATTTTTCGGTTGTCGCCGGCTTCTTTCGATCCTCCGAATTGATTTATCTCGCCGCCGACGAACGCGACGCCTTGCGCTTGCGCGCCAAAATAAGGGGCGAGGATTTGCGTATCTATCGGGTCAGAACGTCGCCGGAAAAAATCCGCGCCATGCTGCTCGCCTATGTGGACGAAGCCAATACGCTCGCGGCGCAACCCGCATGGTACAACACAATCACCAGCAATTGCACCACGATGATCTTCAAGATGGCGAAACTCACCGGCTCGAAAATTCCACTCGACTGGCGGGTGCTGGCCTCGGGATTTTTCCCCGATTACGCCTATGCGCAAGGGTTGATCGACACGAACCTGCCTATGGATGTCTTGCGGGAACGCTCAAAGATTTCTCCCACGGCGCTGCGTTCGGACGAGCTGTTGCAACCCGATTACTCTCGCGCCCTGCGGGAGGGCCTGCCGGGAACGGCAACGCCAAAACCGTAAATCCGGACTTCATTCTTTGGTCATATTCGCGCGCGATCATTATTTTGTATCGACGAATGAATGGATCATGACCCATGATTTCGACTTCAGCCCTCTCAACGGCAAAAATCTGGTGTTGCGCGGATCGCCGCAATTTCGACGCCGTGGAACGCGCCTGCATGGGCTACCTCGTGGTGAACGAGGGCGTCGCCGGACCCTATGACTCGCAGGCGGACGCCGATCGCGTCTTTCTCGGGCTCGTGCGCGCCGAACTCGATCACGCAGACGACGTTTTCGACCGTCATCGCGCCGTCTGGGCCTCTGCCTGACTCCCCAGGGACTCAGAGCGTCCCGAATCGTTTGCGTCGGGATTTCCGGATTGCGAATCGTATTCGACGGCTCCTTTTATCAAGGTTTTTATTGGATTTAGACGCGCCGAGCCACTTTCGCCCAACATTTGCGCATTCCGCATAGCGGCGTTTTTGCAGGGTTTTCTGGTAATTTTGGCCCCGAAATTATTTCTGGCCTTGCTTTCGGGCAGGTTGAGGATTGCGAATCGATCAATAGATCGTTAGCAAAATGCGCGGCGTTCGCTGAAACATTCACGAAACTCCAATAATTCTTTAGTCTAACGGAGAGCCACAATGGCAAGAGGAAAAACCACCAAGGCGCCGGCGCGCAAAAAAACCGCGAAGGCCGAGCCGGCTGCGGTCCGTCCGGTTAAGGAGACGTTGACCAAATCCGCGCTGATTGGCCTGATCGCCGAACAGAACGAACTGCCGCGCAAAACCGCCGCCGGCGTTTACGCGACGATTGAAAGCGTTTTCCTCGGCTCCGTTCATCCGCGCGGCGTTGGCGAATTCACCCTGCCCGGCCTGCTCAAAGTCACTCTGCGCAAGGTTCCGGCGCGCAAGGCCGGCACGCTGGTCCGTAACCCGGCCACGGGCGAGATGATCAAGGGCGCCGCCAAGCCGGCGAGCGTGCGCGTCAAGATCCGCGCACTGTCGAAGCTGAAGGGCGCCGCAACCGGCTGATCGCGGATTTATGTGATTTTCGGACATTCAAAGGCGACGCGCCAATGCGTCGCCTTTTTTGTGAAACGGTTTCCGCCTTTGTCACTTGCCTTTCAGACGCCCGCAACCGCATAAAGCGCGCCAATCGCATGAAGGGCGGGGATGTGCCGATGGCCTGCAAAATCTTTATCGACGGCGACGCCGGCACCACCGGTCTTGGCATTCGCGAACGACTGGCCGAGCGCAAAGATATCGAACTCGTCGTCATCCCGGCGGAAAATCGCAAGGATGCGCAAGCCAAGCGCGAACTGCTCGCCGCCGTGGATATCGCCATCCTCTGCCTGCCGGACGAGGCTGCACGGGAAGCCGTCGCGCTCTGCGACGCGCTTGGCGCGAACGCGCCGCGCATCCTCGACGCCTCGACGGCGCATCGCGTCGCGCCCGGCTGGGTCTACGGCTTTCCGGAGCTGAACGCCGATCAGCCGGCGAAGATCGCCAGCGCGGCGCGAGTCGCCAATGTCGGCTGTTACGCTACCGCCTCGATCGCGCTGTTGCGACCGCTGGTCGACGCTGGTCTGATTTCTCCCGCGCAACCGCTGACAATCAACGCCGTCTCGGGCTATTCCGGCGGCGGCCGGCAGATGATCGAGGCTTATGAGTTGGGCGCCGCCCCGGCCTTCGAACTTTATGCGCTGGGTCTCGCCCACAAACACATTCCCGAGATCATGACCTATGCGAAGCTTACGGCGCGACCGCTGTTCGTTCCATCGGTCGGGAACTTCCGTCAGGGGATGCTGGCGTCGATCCCGCTTGTCCTCGACGCTCTTCCCGGCGCTCCAGGTCCGGCGGCGTTTATGGACGCCTATGGCCGCCACTACGCGAGCGCGCGGCATGTCCGGCCGATGCGGGCGCCGGCGAATGGGCGACTCGACGCCCTGGGTCTGAACGACACCGACGATATGGAGCTGTTCGTTTGCGCCAATGAGACGCACAATCAGATCGTGCTGGTGGCGCGCCTCGACAATCTGGGCAAAGGCGCCTCGGGCGCGGCGGTGCAGAACCTCGATCTGATGATCGCCGGCGACGCCTGAAAGGCGTCCAGGGTTATTCTGTGTAGGCCGTGACGCCTTCCGGCAGTTTCGAGGCGACATCCTCGTAACGATTGGTGCGCTTGCCCATCATCTCTTCGAAGGCCTCGTGCACCTCCGCCACCGAGCGGGCGTTCAGCTTGCGGCCCTGCTGTGCGTAGAAGATCGGCCGGTTGGCGCGAGCCGGACGCGGCAGCAACGCCGCCGCCGACACATTCGGGGCCTCGTTCATGGTCTTCATGAAACGTTCGGCGTCCTCCGGACCGAGGAAGTGTATGAGATAGGTCTCGCCCGGCGTCAGCGGACGGCCAATCTTTTCGGCGATTTTCGCGCCGTCTTTCTTGAGCATCTCCGCCGCCAGCGCCGCCGACAAATAGGGATCGTTGCGCAGGCCGAGGATTTTAGCGCGTTTCTGCGGCGCCACGGAGACTCCATCAGTGCTGGCGATGGCGTTCGCTTCTTCGGCGCGGCCGTAGCGATGACCGAAATGCTTCATCGCCTCAAGCCAGGTTTTCTCGACAAACTGGAACAGTCCGCTGGCCGACGACGTGCGGGCCTTGGCGCGGGTAATGAAATTGGATTCCTTGTCGGCGATGGCCATGAGCAAAGCCGGGTCCATGTCCGTCGATTGCGCCGCCTTCACGACATGCTCAACAACCGACTGCTGAACTTTGACCGGTCCGAAGCGCAAAACCCCCGGCGGGTCTGCATCCGCCGTGTCGCGAAGACGATGCGCCCAGGTCAAGGCCGCCTGTTCGATCGAGAAATCGGAGTCGAGCGCCGAACCGTCGTCCTGGCCGAAAAGACGCATCAGCGCCGAAGTCGGCGAACGCATTTTCGCCGAACGGTAAATGCGCTCGGCTCGGGGACTGTCCTCACCAGGCGCAGTCAGGGAAAACACCGCAAGAATACACAGAAAAACGGAGACGCCCACCGTTCGCGCAAGGATCGGCAGCGTCCGCAAGCCCTCGAAAGACGGCAGCCGATCGCGCAGCGTCGTCCAGGCTTGGCGGCGTGACGCGGTCCGGATCGGAAACGTTTTGTTCTCGTTTCGCGGCGAATACGTCAGGTCAGTCATGCGTCGCGGAATCCCGTCTCACATTGTTAATCTGTAGGCAGTCTAGGCTCGGGGAGCGGCAAAAGATCGACAGGCCGCGGCGCCGGACCGCCACAATCTCGCGCGGCCGGCAGAGCGCGAAAGCGCCAGAAAAAAGGGCCTGGCTTGGCGGTCGCGCCAATGACGGCCGGCGATAGCCACAATTGCGCCATTCGGATTGTGGTCAAAAATTGGCCTGCTCGAGCCAATCTCGAACAGAATCAAAAGGTTTATAAAAGATTAAGGTTATTGAACCGTTAACGTCCCGGCGATTACATGCCGAACTTCGACATCATCGACTGCAGCAAGTGATATTCGGCGGCCGGCACCGCCGTTGTGCGGGACAGGAAGTTTACCGGCTTGCCGTCCTCCATGCCGTAATTGGCGATGCGCTGGACTTTTTTATTCTTGTCGAAATAAACCGCCAGAACGCGTTGATCCGTGATTTCCTGCGGCATGAAGGCCAGCGAGCGCTCGATCCGCTGGCTGACGTAATACCAGGCGTCGCCGCCAACTGTGGAGGTCGTCGACGGCGTTCCCAGCGCGGTCAAAACCTGTTGCGCGTCCATGCCGGTTTTTACCTCGGAGACCCGATGCGCGTCGATCACTGCGCCGTGAGTGATCACGCCGTCGTAACCCAGACAGCCCGCGAGCGGCGCGGCGAGGATCAGTCCCAACGCGGCGCGATAGCGCGCCTGAACGACTGAAGCCTTTGAAAAACCACGCATCTGCCGAACCATTGTCGAACGCTCCGCCTGAACCCGCCGCGAAATATCCCGCCGCTTTCTTTTCTCCTACACAAATTCGGTAAACTTCGAATAAATCGAAAGCAAGGCGCCGGCGCACAGGCGGCGCGTATGGGGAGACTCCTATGACCAGCGCCACGAATGATCGTCCGCCGCTCTTGTCGCGTCCGATCACCGTCGCCGCCACGCCGCCGGAGGGCGTGGACATCGAGATTGTCGCCAGCGAGAGCGAGCGCGCCGCCCTGGCCGACCTCAACGGCCTAGTCGCAATCCCCGCCCTGACGGCGAAGCTGCGGGTCAGGCGCTGGCGCGGCGACGGGCTGGAGGTCGAGGGCGAGGTGCGGGCCACGGTCCGTCAAACCTGCGTTGTCACGCTGGAGCCGTTCGACGCCGCGATCGCCGAGCCGATCCATCTACGCTTTGCGCCGCCGCCCGATGCTGACCGACGGCGCCAGCGGGAACATCAGGCCACAACAAAAGAAATGGCGCATGAGATCGATATATCCGGCGAGGACCCGCCGGACCCGCTGATCGGCGGCGGCGTCGATCTGGGGGCCTGCGTCTCGGAGTTTTTAACCCTGGCGCTCGATCCGTATCCCCGCAAGCCGGGCGCGCAGTTTCAGGAGCCCGCGCCGGCAGACAACGCAGAAGCCTCTCCCTTCGCGACGCTGCGGACGTTAACGCCGCGCGACGACCGTAGCTAACGCGCTCATGGCCGGGGGCTGAGCCCAAACCTCTTGCGTGCGCGGCCGGCTAGTGGCAAGCACGCTGGGACGCCCCCGGCAAAACGCCGGGGCGTCGCCATGTCAGGGCGTCAGGCCAATAGCGCGAGGTTAACGCGCAACGCCAGTCATTCGGGAGATCGCCGGTCAGATGGCGCAGATTGTTCGGATTGCGCTCGACGCGATGGGCGGCGATTTCGGCCCCAGCGTGACGATCGCCGGCGCCGCCCGCGCGCTGGAAAAACATCCGGACAGCCGTTTTCTGCTGGTCGGCGACGAACACGCCATCCGCGCCGAACTCGTCAAATATCCCCATCTCTCCGAAGCTTCCGCGGTGCGTCACGCCAGCGTCTCGATCCGCATGGACGACAAGCCCAGTCAGGCGCTGCGGCAGGGCCGTCGCGTGTCGTCGATGTGGATGGCGATTGAGGCTGTCAAGAAAGGCGAGGCGGATGTGGCCGTTTCAGCCGGCAACACTGGCGCGCTGATGGCGATGGCGAAAATCTGTCTGCGCATGATGGCCCGCGTCGACCGGCCGGCGCTCGCTTGCCTCTGGCCGACGCTGCGCGGCCAATCTGTCGTGCTCGATGTCGGCGCCTCGATGGGCGCCAACGCCGCCCACCTTGTCGATCTCGCGATCATGGGGTCGGCGATGGCCAGCATCATTCTGGGCCTGGAGCGGCCCAGCGTCGGTCTGCTAAATGTCGGCACCGAGGAAATCAAGGGCGTCGAGGAAGTGAAAGAGGCGGCGCAAATCCTGCGCGACTCGAACCTGCCCGGCCTCGCCTACGCCGGTTTTATCGAGGGCGACGGCATCGGTCGCGGCGACGTCGACGTCGTTGTCACCGAAGGCTTTACCGGCAACATCACGCTCAAGACTGCAGAGGGAACGGCCAAGCAGATCGCCGCCTATCTCAAGCAGGCGATGGGCGGATCGTTGCTCGCCAAACTTGGCTATCTGCTGGCGCGCGGCGCCTTTCAGCAATTGCGCGGGCGCATGGACACCCGCGGCATCAATGGCGGCGTCTTCCTCGGACTCGAGGGAATCGTGATCAAGAGCCACGGCGGCGCCGACGCGATCGGTTTCGCGCGCGCCGTTGAAATCGGTTATGAAATGGCCCGCGCCGACCTGCTGAACCGCATCCGTGGCACGGTCGAATTCGCGCACCGCAACGACGCCCCCGCCACCCCGCCTCAGGAAGCCGCCCAGTGACGATGGACCCCCTCCGGGAATTTCCCCGCCTGCGCTCCGTCGTGCTCGGCGTCGGCTCCTGCCTGCCGAAAAAATGCGTCACCAATGACGAGCTGGCAAAACAGGTCGACACCAGCGACGACTGGATCGTCCAGCGCACCGGCATCAAACAGCGGCACATCGCCGGCCCTGATGAAACCACCGCAACGCTCGGCGAAGGCGCGGCGCGCGCCGCGCTGGCGGAAGCCGGACTTGACGCCAACGACATCGACCTCGTCATCGTCGCGACCTCGACGCCGGACTGGACCTTCCCTTCCACCGCCACGCAAATTCAGGCGGCGCTGGGTCTGACGCATGGCGCGGCCTTCGACCTGCAGGCGGTGTGTTCGGGCTTCGTCTTCGCCGTGGCGACGGCGGATAAATTCCTGCGCTCCGGATCGCACAAACGCGCGCTGGTGATCGGCGCCGAAACTTTTTCGCGCATCATCGACTGGAACGACCGAACAACCTGCGTGCTGTTCGGCGACGGCGCCGGCGCTATCGTGCTCGAAGCGCGCCCCTCGACGGGCGAACTCACAGAGCGCGGCGTGTTGACGACGCATCTGCGTTCCGACGGCCGCCACCGCGCCAAGCTTCATGTCGACGGCGGCCCTTCCGCGACCCAGACGGTCGGCCATCTGCGCATGGAGGGCAAGGAAGTCTTCCGCTTCGCCGTCGGTCAGGTGACGGATGTCGTCACAGACGCTTTCGCCGCCACCGGGTTGACTGCGCAGGATCTGAACTGGTTCGTGCCGCATCAGGCCAATCGCCGCATCATCGACATGTCGGCGCATAAACTGGGCATTGCGCCGGAGAAGGTCGTCGCCACAGTGCATCTGCACGGCAACACCTCGGCGGCGAGCGTGCCGCTGGCGCTCTCGGTCGCCCGCAAGGACGGCCGCATCAAGGACGGCGATCTGGTCATGCTAGAGGCGGTCGGCGGCGGCTTCACCTGGGGCTCGGCGCTGATCCGCTGGTGAACGCGCCGCCACGCCTGTCGCCGCGATGACCAACACCTGCGACAATCGCTTATTCGGCCATGACGCCAGCGCCTATCGCGCCCGGCGCCCGGACTATCCCGACGCGCTGTTTAATTGGCTGGCGCAGATTGCGCCGACGCGCGACCTCGCCTGGGATTGCGGAACCGGCACCGGACAGGCGGCGCAAAAGCTTGCGCATTATTTTTGTCGTGTTCGCGCCACCGACGCCGACCCGCGCCTGCTGGCGCAGGCGGCGCGGGCGCCCACTATCGATTACATGCATGTTTCCGCCGAAGAGGCGACCGATCTCAACGCGCAGGTCGATCTGATTACCGGCGCCTGTTCGGCGCATTGGTTCGATCTCGATCGTTTTTATGCGCAGGCGCGGCGCGCGCTGAAGCCGAACGGCGTCATTGCGCTATGGACCTATAACTGGCCATGGACAGAGTCGCCGGCGGTCAATGCGATTTTGGAAAAATTGAAGACCGATATTCTTGGCGCGTATTGGGGGCCGGAGTCGGTCTATTATTTCGGGCGCTACAAAAACCTGCCCTTCCCCTTCGCCGAAATTGAACCACCCGAATTTCATGTCGAGATCGCACACACGAGCGATGAATTGCTGGATTTTCTCGGCACATGGTCGGCGCCGACAAAATATAAAAACGCAACCGGCGTCGATCCATTGGCGCTGGTGAGAGAAGAACTGGCGTCGGCGTGGCGTAATGAGTTGAACGCGCCGGTAAAGGTTCCGTTATATATGAGGGTGGGGTGTATGTTAAACGGTGCATTAAAATAAGACGCCTGCAACATACTCTCAATAATTATTACGAGAACCAAAATTCGAGCCGAGATCAAACATTAAATTGTTATGATATAAAACTCAAACAGAGAAGGCTTGTCAATGAATGATAGAGATAAAATAGTCTTCAAAAATAATAAATGGTTTTATAAAATCATGCTATTTTTTGATTGGGTCGGCAGTCAGACTTGGATCATGGCCGAAAAATGGCTTGATTTTGCGAAATTTTATTTCGATTTTATTAAAAATTTATCTGTAGTGGTCTTGCTGCAAATTTTAGCCGAAAAAAGTCAACTACAATCCTTGTATTACTCTGCTATGATATCATATTTTATTTTGATAACTTATATATTTTTGGTTATAATGCGGTTTTTTCGATTTGAAAAATATGCCAAAGGAATCCAAAGCCCATATAAGCTTGCAGCTGCCGGCATAATAACATTAATACTTGTAACATTATCACTTAAAATAAGCATTGTTGCGATAAACGAAGTTATGTTTGCTCTTATTGGCGCTCAGAGAAAATGAGCAATAAATTGGCTTTACAAACTCAACTTTTATAGCCCAGAACAAAGGAAAATATTCTCAAGTTCAACGGGGATTTGTATGGTTCTAAGTCATGGAGCAACAATTACATTAGCAACCCGGGAATTAATTTAAGCACTATATCATGGAATATGCTACCATCTGCAACGAAAGGCTTGCCAAAAACCTTAATCAACGCAAGGTTCTTTTCAAAAAAGACTGCGATCTGCCTAATTTCAGTGAATAATACTCACAAACTAGGAGAACAGCATGAGAAAAGATGAATTCTGGAAGAACTTCAAACTTGGCAAAGAATTAGATATTGCAGGCAGATTCATTTATAACGGCTTACAAACTTTTCATGGGATGAAACACTTTGCATATGAGGAAGAAATATTTGAGTTTTTATATAATATCTCTGTAGGCTTAGAGCGTCTTATTAAAATAACAATAATCCTAATTGAGCATGATGAAGATTTAGACCAGCAATCGTTTGAAGAAAGCTTAATTACACATAACCACGGAGAGCTTTTAAATCGTGTAAAGAAAACCCATAAAATAAACGTTTGTACACCTCATAATGAATTTTTAGCCATACTCAGTAAATTTTATAAAACATCACGCTATGGACGTTATAGCCTGGCCGCCACCTCAATTGAAGATTGGGAAAAAACTGAATTAATAAAATTCTTAAATAAAAATCTCAAAATTACTATTGACACAAAAACACCATTCGGGATTACGCCGAATAATCAAAGAATAAAAAAGTTTATCGGCAAGATTGTCGGCAAGTTTTGCGAAATTTTATATGAAATCATCATAAAGGAATCTCACCGACTAAATATTTTTACATATGAAGTAAGATATCCCTCAAAAGCTTTCAAAATATTTTTGTCTAAGGAGTATGACTTTGATAATGAAGATATTCTGCGGCGAGAACTATTGATTTATTTTCTAAACAGCAGCGATGATGGTGCGCAATCTCGTTTTATGCGCTCTATCACCCCGCTTAATTTTGATCCTTCGCTGGAGCCAGCTTATGTTCGCTGCTTTGATTCTAATGTCGAAGCTATGGAAGTGATGGAAGAGCTTGAGACATTATATGAAGATGAAATAAAAGATGTAAAAGACCGCATTGGCACATTAAAGTCTATTGAATTCTACTTTGAGTATAATGAGCAAAATGAGAATGATGATGACAATCAATTTTGATAATTCAAAGAGAATATTGTAACTCTACTATATCACCTTCAGATGTTTGCCAAGGCACGGCAAAGGTTCTAAATTATTGATTTTAAAGTTGCGTGGCTGTTCTTTTAATGGACGCGCCATTCATATATGCCGATGAGATTTCCAGCTATCCTTAACCCCAGCCATTTTGGTTTTGAACTGCTCACGCATCATTTGATCAAGCTTTCGCCTTCCTTCAACGCCTCGTCGAGAAAGGCGAGTTCACAGCTCATCCAGCGTCACCCTGTGGATGGGCTGCCCCTCGCGCGCATCGGCGAGGGCGTTCAACTCCAGATCCTCAAGACGTTCAAGCAGGGCTTCATAGGCTTTGGCCGGCACGCAATAAAACACCGGCTCGTTGCGATTGAGAATCGCAACGGCAAACCCCTCGCCCGCCGCAACGGCGCCCATGGGATTCTTCTTCAATTCCGAAACGCTGACGGTGGTGGTCGCGTGGATTTTATGGGCCATCACGGGCCTCCTTTCCAGACCTGTTATTAATACCTTGAACAGGTCTTTTCAATGAACGTGACAAGATCGTTTCGCCCGCCTTGACAACCCGCGCCCCGACATGCGCCAAGCGGGCATGGCCAAATCGCGCTCCATTTTCGTCTGTCAGAACTGCGGCGCCGTCTCGCCGCGCTGGCAGGGCAAATGCGAGGCCTGCGGCGACTGGAACACGCTCGTCGAGGAGATCGAGGGCGGCGCGCCGGCGCTGCGCGTCGGCCGTGGCCGCGCGATCGAGCTGGAGGGGCTGGCCGGCGACGCCAAACCGGCGGCGCGCATGGTCACCGGCCTCGACGAATTCGACCGCGTCACCGGCGGCGGCTTCGTGCCGGGCTCGGTGCTGCTGCTCGGCGGCGAGCCGGGCATCGGCAAATCGACGCTGCTCATTCAGGTCTGCGCGGCGCTGGCCCGGCGCGGCGAGCGGGTGATCTATATTTCCGGCGAAGAGGCGGTCGATCAGGTGCGGCTGCGCGCCGGCCGGCTGGGCCTCGCCGACGCGGCGGTCGATCTCGCCTCGGCGACGCAGGTCGAGGACATTCTCGCCACGCTGAAGGGCGGCAAGGCGGCGGCGCTGATCATCATCGATTCGATCCAGACCATGCACACCGACATCGCCCCGGCGGCCCCCGGCACGGTGACGCAGGTGCGGGCGAGCGCACAGGCGCTGCTGCGCCACGCCAAGACCAGCGGCGCGACGATCATCCTCGTCGGCCATGTCACCAAAGACGGGCAGATCGCCGGCCCGCGCGTCGTCGAGCACATGGTCGACGCCGTGCTGTCCTTTGAGGGCGACGCCGCCCATCATTTCCGGATGCTGCGCGCCTCCAAGAACCGGTTCGGCGCAACCGGCGAAATCGGCGTCTTCGAGATGACCGGCCTCGGCCTCGCGGAGGTCGCCAACCCCTCGGCCCTGTTTCTGGCCGGCCGCGACGCCTCGGCCCCCGGCGCGGCGGTCTTTGCCGGCATGGAGGGCCAGCGGCCGATGCTGGTCGAGATACAGGCGCTGGTTGCGCCCACCGCGCTTGGCACGCCGCGTCGGGCCGTCGTCGGCTTCGACCCGAACCGCCTGTCGATGATTCTGGCCGTGCTGGAGGCTCATGGCGGTCTGAAACTCGGCATGCACGACGTGTATCTCAATGTCGCCGGCGGCCTGCGGGCCGACGAGCCTGCGGCCGATCTCGCCGCCGCCGCCGCGCTGGTCTCCTCGCTGAGCGGCGCGGTGTTGCCGCCCGATCAGACGTTTTTTGGGGAAATCGGGCTCTCCGGCGCGGTGCGGCCCGTCATCCACGCCGGCATGCGGCTGCGCGAGGCGGCGAAGCTTGGCTTCCATCAGGCAGTGCTGGCGCAGGCCCAGCAGATCAACGACGACGAGCGCCGCGCCGGCCTGGCGCTGCGACCCTGCGCCGACGTCGGCCAGCTTGTGGCGGCCATCGCCCAAACCGCCAGACCCAGAAACGGATGACCGGGGACTTTGCGGCTTTCGGCTTTCCGCCAGCCCCCAACTTGCGCTAGAAGCTTCCCTGCCCGGAGGGGCCCGGCGCCGTTTCAGCGCCCGTCACCGCGAAAGCCAGCCCGTTTCAGCCATCGGCGTTTTTCACGATCTGGGTGCGTCAGCGCGAGGAGAAGAGGACAGGAATGCCTTCATATCTTGATTTGGCGGTCATCATCGCCGTTGTCACCTCCGGCCTGCTGGCTATGCTGCGCGGCTTCACCCGTGAAGTGCTGGCGATCCTGTCCTGGGTCGTCGCCGCGGCGGCGGCCTATTACCTCTATCCAAACGCCCTGCCCTACGTTACGCCCTACATCAGCAAATCGGAAATCGCCCTTGCCGCCGCCATCGCTGCGGTGTTTTTCATTTCGCTGGTGCTTGTGTCGCTGGTGACCGTCAAGCTCTCCGACATGATCCTCGATTCGAAAATCGGGGCGCTGGATCGCACGCTGGGCTTTGTGTTCGGAGCGGTGCGCGGTCTGCTGCTGGCGATCGTCGCCTTCGTTTTCTATAGCTGGCTGGTCAGCGAGGCGAACCAGCCGACGTGGGTGCGCAACGCCCACACCAAACCCATCTTGCAGGCGGGCGGCGAAAAGCTGCGCGAACTCTTGCCCGATGATATCGACAGCCTGGTCGCCAAGATAAAGGCCAAGAAAGCCGGCGCATCAGAAACGCCGCCGGCGGAAGCCGAAGCGCCGGCGGCGGAGCCCCCGACCGCAGAGACGCCGCCCGCCCCGCCGCCGGCGGCTGAGCCCGCGCCCGCGCCGGCCGAACCGACGCCGGCGCCGGGGGGCGGCGCCAATTAGGCGGCGCAGACGGCTGGCGCGATGTCGTTACGACAACGCGCGCCAACCGGAATGAAATCTGGTTATCATGGCCATCGCGGCCAGGACGACGGAACAACGGAGTCGCCGATGCAGCAGGACAGCAGCCTCACGGAGCCGATGACCGACGATCTCGACGCCGATCGCCTGCGGGAATATTGCGGGGTCTTCGGCGTTTTCGATTTTCCCGAAGCGGCGGCGATCACAGCGCTGGGTTTACACGCCCTTCAACATCGCGGACAGGAAGCGGCCGGCATCGTCTCCTTCGACAATGGCCGCTTTCACGGCGAACGCCGGCTCGGCCTCGTCGGCGATCACTTTTCGAAGGAAAGCACCATCCGGCGCCTGCCGGGCGCGGCCGCTGTCGGCCATGTGCGCTACGCGACGACTGGCGAAACCGTGTTGCGCAACGTCCAGCCGCTATTCGCCGAGTTGAACACCGGCGGCTTCGCGGTTGCGCATAACGGCAATCTGACCAATGCGCAGACGCTTCGCCGCGAATTGATCCGCGAAGGCGCGATCTTCCAGTCAACGTCGGACACGGAAGTCATTCTGCATCTGGTCGCCCGCAGTCGCAAAGCACAATTGATTGATCGTTTCATCGAGGCCTTGCGTTCGATCGAAGGCGCTTATTCTCTGGTGGCGCTAACCAATAAAAAGCTGATCGGGGCGCGCGATCCGCTTGGCATCCGCCCGCTGGTGATCGGCGAACTCGACGGAAAATACATTCTCGCCTCCGAGACCTGCGCGCTCGACATCATCGGCGCGCGTTTCGTGCGCGACGTTGAGAATGGCGAAATTGTCGTCATTTCAGAAAAAGGCATCGAAAGCCTGCGGCCGTTTCCACCGCAACAGATGCGCCCCTGCATCTTCGAATATATCTATTTCGCGCGCCCCGATTCCGTCGTGCACGGGCGCCCTGTCTATCAGGTGCGCAAGGCAATGGGCGCCGAGCTCGCCCGCGAGCGACGCATTGAAGCCGATGTCGTGGTGCCGGTGCCGGATTCGGGCGTGCCGGCAGCGCTGGGCTATTCGCAGGAATCAGGGATTCCGTTCGAACTCGGCATCATTCGCAACCATTACGTCGGCCGCACTTTCATTCAGCCGACACAATCGGTGCGTGAAGTCGGCGTGCGCATGAAACATAGCGCCAATCGTTGCGTCGTCGAGGGCAAGCGGGTCATTCTCATCGACGACTCCATCGTGCGCGGCACGACATCGGTCAAAATCGTGCAGATGATGCGCGACGCCGGCGCAACGGAAGTGCACTTCCTGATCTCGTCGCCGCCAATCACCAATCCGGATTATTACGGGATCGACACGCCGCAGAAAGATAAATTACTTGCCGCTACGCATACGCTGGAGCAGATGCGCGCCTACATTGGTTGCGACTCGCTCGCCTTTCTCTCTGTCGACGGCATCTACCGCTCGATGGGCTATGAGCGGCGTGATCCGCTACGGCCGCAATTCACCGATCATTGCTTCACGGGCGATTATCCGACGGCGCTGACCGATCTCGCCGGCGAAAATCGCGCGCAGCTCTCCTTATTGGCGGAGGCAAGTTGATCGACGATCCCATCAGGCGGCGGCGTCAGTGAGCGCTCTCCATTGACAACGCCCCCTCCCCGCATCGCTCTCGTCACCGGCGCCTCGCGCGGCATCGGCCGTGCATTGGCGATCGAACTTGCGCGCAACGGCGCGCATGTCATCGCGCTCGCCCGAACACAGGGCGCGCTGGAAGAACTCGACGACGAGATCAGCGCAATGGGCGGCGCAGCGACGCTGGTTCCCTGCGATCTGGCGGATTTTGACGCGCTTGATCGTTTGGGCGCGTCGATCTTCGAGCGTTGGGGCAAGCTCGACGTCTTCGTCGGCAACGCCGGTCTGCTGGGCGTGCTGTCGCCGCTGGCGCATGTCGATCCCAAAGACTGGAACCGCGTCATGGCGGTGAACGTCGCCGCCAACTGGCGGCTGATCCGGTCGCTGGACCCGCTGCTGCGCGCCTCCGGCGCAGGCAGGGTCGCGTTCGTTACTTCCAGCGCAGGCCATCGGGCGCAGATGCACTCCTACTGGGGTCCCTACGCCATCTCCAAGGCTGCGATGGAGGCGCTGGCCCGAACCTATGCGGCCGAGACGGCGGGAACCGGTGTAACCGTGATGATCGCCAACCCCGGCGCCTTGCGCACTCGCATGCGCGCTCAAGCCTTCCCCGGCGAAGACCCGAACACGCTCAGAACGCCAGAAGAGTTTGCAAAAAAATGCCTCGCGCTGCTCAAGCCCGACTGGACAGAGAGCGCGAGGCTTTATGATTTTCCTTCAGACTCCCTGAAGGATTTTCGCGCGCCGGCGTAAATCACGCCGCGCACTGCGCTTCAGTGGCCGCGCTTACGCGATTTTTTCGCGGGCTTGGGAGCTTCCGGCGGCGCATAGGTCAGCGTCAGTCTCTCGACGCCAGCATTCCAGCCCAGACCCGAACCAGCCTCAATGCTGAAAGGCTGCAGCGAAAACGTCTGGTTGGATCCGCCAACCAGCATCGCGCCGCCGCCGCCTACGCCAATTTTCCCTGAAACGCCGCCACCTGTGTATTCGCCCGCCAATGCGCCAGGCCCGACAGGATCGGACGTTTCGGCGACGACGCCCCAGCCGAGTTCGCCTTGCCCATTGATCGTGATGTTCGGACCAACCTTGGTCAAAACGCCAGTGTAGTGAACCGGTTCGGCGCCTTCCTTGGTGTCGCGGTAATTACAATCGACCTGTTGGTTTTCAACCAGAACCGTCAGGCTGTTGCCCATTAGCTTGCACTGCAAGGTGCCGACGCGGTCGCCAGCGAGAGCCGCCGCAGGGGCCAGCACTGCAAATACGCCAGCCGCGCCAATCGTGCGTGCGATATTAGATTTGATCGTCATTCAACACTCCTTCTTTTTTTATCGTTCCGCGGATCAACGCCGAGTTACGACGGATTCCCGCCGGCAGGATTACGATTTAACACCTTCAATATATGTATTGATCAGCCGGATGAAGGAGGTCAAACCGCCCTGCGACTCTGTTTCGCAGAGAGCGCTGGACCGACTTGGCGGCTTGAATCATCCAGATTTTGTGGCGCCAGACATGAAAGGACGTTCGACAATTCCGGCGTTCAATGCCACAGACGCCCGACGGCGGCGCGCAGCAACCCAACCTGTCTCATGGTCGATAGATTGGACTCGTTTTCTTCGAGTAAAACCATATCGGCCTGACGCAAATTATCGTCCAGAGCATCGGGATCGGCGGCGACGCGCTCGCCATTTCCGGTTTCGCCCGGCGGACGGCGAAAATGTCCGAGTTCGACGCCATTGTCCTCGGTACGCATGAAAAACCAGTAATCCACCTGCGGCGGACAGGAGGATAGCATGGCCGCCGCCAAAAGCTGATGAACGAAACTGCCGCCCATCGCCAACAGGCGCGGCGGTCGCGCGCAACCGCCCGTCGGGTGCGTCGAGACGATTTCGGTCGTCGGGTAATCGAGATCCGGTCTCAGCAGATTCATCAAATCGGCGAGATCGCGATCCGTGCCGATCGGCTCAGGCGCTAGACTCCAGGAGAAATCGAACGCGACGAGAGGCGATGGAGAAACGCGCATAATCTCTTTGAGCGTTAAACCTGCGGCAAGACTGTTCCAGTGTGTGCCGCCGCGAGGAAAAAGCGGGACCGGAAAATTGACGCGCTGCTCATCAATCAAACGCGCGCCATCGACGAATAGCGCCTTTGCCTCTCGCAGGGCTGCGAGATAAGGGGGCAACTTGTCCGGCATGGCGGTCGCACGCGCCGCACAAGGCGCCGAGAGCGGCAAATCCTCTGAATAACGCGCCGCTTTTGACGGCGAGATGACATAAACGAAGCTTTTGCCGGCGCGTGTAACATTATCTTGTATCTCCCCAACAGAATGCGCCCAAGCGGACAGTCGGTTCGCATCAGCGGCGCCATCGCGCCGACAATATTCATCAATGTAAACCTGTTCGAATAACTGGCCATGACGGCCAATGACGACGCCGGGAGCCGCCGAAGCGCCAAACAGCGAGTAGATCAATTGATTCTTAGCTCGCACCGAAATCGGAAAGATCGGCGACAGACGGCCAAGATTGATTGACGCTGCTTTCTGGGTTTCACCCTCAAGAAAAGCGCTCAGCGTCCACGGCGCTGGCTTAGGTTTGGCGACGCCGGCAAGCGGCGAAGCGCTGCGGATGCGGAGCTTTGGCCAGTCGCGCTCGACTGCAAAATTCCAGATATTCGCCAAAAAAAGAAACAGGATGAATAGGGCGCAGCCATAAATCGGCAGACGGGCGAGAGTCTTTCCGCTTGATGCAACGCCGGCGAATGATTCGTCGCTCATGCGCTAGAACCGAAAATAGATGAAGGGCTTGAAAGGATCGGCAAGTCCCTTCGCGACGGCGGCGAGGAACAACAACGCCAGAACGCCATTCGAGAGGAAAGAAAAGCGCCGCGCAAGTCCGCCCCAGTCGTAACCGCCAATGCTCGCGCCAATGCTCTGGGCTACGCAAATCGCCGCAGCGATCAAAGCCATCAACACATACTCCGGCGGCAAAACAACAGGCGCGCCAGCCGATGCGCCCGGATGCGCCATCAAAGACAGCAGCGCCCCGGCCTGCGTGAGCGATGTCGAGCGGAAAATCGTCCAGCCCGCCATGACGATTAACAAGGTCAAAAGATTGGCGAGCCAGTTCGGCAGACGCTTGAGACCATCTTCAAGAAAAAGACGATCCATAACGAGAAAAACGCCGTTATAGGCTCCCCACACAACATAGGGCCACGCTGCGCCATGCCAAACGCCGGACGCCAGAAAACAAATCCACAAGTTAAGATACGTGCGCATCGCGCCTAACCTATTCCCCCCCAGCGGGAAGTAAAGATATTCGCGTATCCAGCCGGTCAGCGACATATGCCAGCGTCGCCAAAAATCAGTAATGCTCGTGGCGATGTAGGGCATGTTAAAATTTTCAAGCAATCGAAAGCCGAACATCCGCGCCAGACCGATGGCCATGTCGGAATAGCCGGAGAAATCGAAATAGATTTGCAGCGTGAAAAATATCGCGCCAGCCCAGGCGTCCCCAAAGCCAAGTGTCGCCGCCTCGCGGCCAAAGACAAGATCCGCGCCGCCGGCCATGGTGTCGGCGATGAGAATTTTCTTGGCGACGCCAAGCATAAAACGTGAAAAACCCGCGACGACATCGTCGATGTCGGCATGCGGACAGTCTTCGAGCTGACGGACGATGTCGTGATATTTGATGATGGGGCCTGCAAGCAGCTTGGGGAAAAAGAATACATACAACGCATAAAGGGTCGTCTGCGCCGCCGGCGCCGTGACGCCGCGATAGACATCGACAAGATAGGTGATCTTCTCGAAAACGATGAAACTGACCCCTATCGGCAAAGCGATTTGAGGAATATGCAAGCCGGGCAGAGTCATTGCCTTGAGGAGCGCGTCGAGGTTAAACGCTAAAAAGCCCGCGTATTTGTAATAAATCAGGATGGCGAGATTGGCGCCGACGCCGATCACAAGCCACCATCGGCGAGTTGGATCTTCGCTTGAGATTGCAGCAAGACGGCGCGCAACGGCCAGATCCAGCGCGATGGAGGCCAGCACGACAATGATGAAAATCGGCTCGCTCCAGCCATAAAAGACGATACTTGCCGCAAGCAGGATCAGGGCGCGGAGATTGCGCGCCGCGCCAAAGAAAAAATACAGGAGATAGACCGCCGGTCCGAAGAGGAACAGGAACAGCGGTTCATAAAAGAGCATCGGGAATTCCGTCTCGCGCCGCCGGGGCGCAATCGGCCGGGCGGCAGCAGCAGCGCTTTGTTTTCGCGCCCCCTTTGTCGATCGTTCTTCCCTATTGTAAGGAGGTGCGTCGCGCAACCCTTACGCCGCCCTCGATCCGACGCCCAGTCCCCTTCCCTGATCCGCCATGACCCAAGATTTCGCTCCAAAATCCGAGTTTCTCCGCGTTTTGATGACGCGCGGCTTCGTACATCAATGCTCGGATTTCGCCGGGCTGGACGACAAGGCTCTGGACGGCGGACTTGCGGCCTACATCGGTTTCGATTGCACCGCTGCGTCGCTGCATGTGGGCTCTCTGTTGCCAATCATGATGCTTGCCTGGCTGCAACGCTGCGGCGGACGCCCGTTGCCCCTGATGGGCGGCGGCACGACGCGCGTGGGGGATCCTTCCGGAAAGGACGAAAGCCGCAAACTCCTCACAATCGAACAGATCGACGCGAACAAGGCCTCGATCCGCAAGATCTTCGAACGTTTTTTGATCTTCGGCGACGGCCCGACGGACGCCACAATGCTCGACAACGCCGACTGGCTGGCGGGTCTGAACTACATCGAATTCCTGCGCGACGTTGGCCGGCATTTCTCGGTCAACCGCATGCTGACCATGGATTCGGTGAAGCTGCGGCTCGAACGCGAGCACGAACTCTCCTTCATCGAATTCAATTATATGTGCCTGCAGGCCTATGATTTCGTCGAGATCAACCGCCGTCATGGCGCCGTGTTGCAAATGGGCGGCTCCGATCAATGGGGCAATATCGTCACCGGACTCGATCTTGGCCGCCGCATGGGGACGCCGCAGCTCTATGCGCTGACCTCGCCTTTGCTGACGACCGCCTCGGGCGCCAAAATGGGCAAGACCGCCGCCGGCGCCATCTGGCTGAACGCCAATATGCTCAGCCCATATGATTACTGGCAGTATTGGCGAAACAGCGAGGACGCCGATGTGGGTCGTTTCCTCAAGCTGTTCACCTTTCTGCCGCTGGACGAGATCGTACGGCTGGCCGCCCTGCAGGGCGCCGAGATCAACGAAGCCAAAAAAACTCTCGCCACAGAAGCCACGGCGCTGATCCATGGTCGGGAAGCCGCCGAACAGGCGGCGGAAACAGCGCGCGCCACTTTCGAGGACGGCGCGTTGGCGCTGTCCCTGCCAAAAATCGAGATTGATACAAATGAGATCGTCGCCGGCCTTGGGGTTTTAAGCGCTTTCGTCAAGGCGGGGCTTGTCGCCTCGACCGGCGAGGCGCGACGACAGGTCAAGGGCGGCGGCTTGCGCGTCAACGATGTCGTCGTTAACGACGACCGAGCGATGATCGGAGAAAAAGATTTCGAGAAAGACGGCGTCGTGAAACTTTCGCTCGGCAAAAAAAAGCATGTGTTGTTGGAGCGGCGCTAACCCTCAAAACATAATTCGCAGACTTACCGCGGCACATGCGCGGTGCCGTCCAGCACGCCCATGATCTTGCGCATCAGCCCCGGCGCAATCGCGGAGAGGGGATTAACGGTGACGACGGGCGCTGACAGGGCGCCGCTTAGTCGATAATTAAGCGCGAAGACGCCTTCATTTTGACCGCCGGCGACCAATACCCCGACCACCGGAATATGCGACAGCAGACTGTTGAGCGCATAGGCCGGCACGTAGGAGCCGGCGAGATCGATGTGGTCGCGCGCCATATCGATCACGCCGTCGAAGGTCATGCCGATAGCTGGGCCGGACATGACGCCCTCGCGCACGCTGAGCTGGCCGCCGCTCCAGCCGAAATCGGCAAGCAATTGTCCGATCTGCACTGAGTCTGGATCGAAGCGCGTCACGCCGCGATCGTCGGTGCGCAAATTACCGGTCTGCTGCATCAATTGACGCATCGTCGGCTCGCCCTTGACGAAGAAATCCCGGATGCGGACGTTGCCTTCGGAGCGATTGACGCCCAGCCGAAGGCTGACGGCCATCGTGCCGCTCTCCATCTTGCGATAGAGATCGACGAAGGAAAGAAGCGAACCTGCGTCATTGGTTGCAATGTCGAGCTGCGGGACGTCGTTTGGATTGCCCGCAATCGTTGCTCCCAGACGCTCGCGGCCGAAATTTCCGGTGAGCGACATATTTCTTGGTCGACCGTTACGCGCTTCAAGCTTCAAGGCGACGTCCGAGAGGATTTGCTTGCCATAACCGGTAACGACGGGCGAAGTGAAATCGACATCGTAATCTCCCGATCCGCCGTTGTTTTTGTGCTCCGCGCCAGCTTTACCGGCGCTGCGTCCGCTGGCGTGAAAATAGGTTTGGAGTATCGGCCGGGCGTCAACATTTGCGCCGCGAATGACAATTTTTGTCACGGCGCCGGCGCGCTGAATATCGACGCGCATGTCGTCGCCCGGCGACAGACTGATGGGCGAGATTTTCGCCGAACGGAATGCGCCGTCGCTGGATAATTCGACCGAGCCCAGCGCCCTGGAGACGCCTGCATCGAAATTGAGGCGTTCCAGAGCGATCGAGTCGGGACGATTCACAAGCACGAAGGATGCTTTCGCCGGCTTTCCTGCCGGTTTAACGAGACCGGGCACGGGATTGTCAAACGCAACGCGAGTGAGATCCAGTTCGACTTGTGTTTTTAGATCTTCCACCGGCAACGGCGTTCGAACGACCGCGGCGACGGTTCCCGACAGGCCGGGGATCACATAGCCGGCGCGTTGACGCGCAGCGTCGTCGAAGGTGAATGTCAGTTGCGCCTGCGCCGGTCCTTTCTCGCCGAAGGCGCGATGCAGGTCGAGCGCGGCGGGGGCGCCAAACAGACGGCCCGGACCATTGACAGTGAGTCCTGCCGGCGTCGCGAGAACATGCAAAGCGGCCGATTCCAGCCGCTCCTTGCCGATCAGCCGCTCGACGCTGAGATTGCTCGTCATGGCGTCGACCCAGAACTTGATCTGATCGTCGCGCGCATCGTCGCCGATTTCGAAGTCGATACGCATGCGCCCGTCGATAGCGCCTTTGAGCCCGCCGGGTTCGATTGGAATGCTGGCGTAGGGCGCGATCGACGGCAAACGCAGCAGGTCCGCAACGGCCTCAACGCTGCCGGCGACCTTCACGTCGAGCGTTGCGGGCGTTGGCCGCAATGCGTTGTCCGTGACTGTGAAACCGCCCTGCGAGAGGGACAATCGTCGACCCGGCGCGGTTTCGGTCGTCGCCGCTGTCGCAACAAAAGACGCCGTGCGGCCGGTGATCCGCATATGGCCTGAGATGCCAGTGATCGGCGGCATGCCCTCCAGAACATTGGCCACTGTGGCGTCGACAAGATCGCCCTCCAGCAACAATGATTGATCTGGCGGCGGATGTTCGTAATGCATGGCGGTCAAAGCGGCATCGTCGAAATCGCCCGCGCATGTTGCTTTTTTGATCACGCCGCCGATCGCGTGATCCGCGAACCACGTCCGCACGCCCGGCGTGACATGCGTCGGCCACAGGCGCGCCAGCGCACGGATCTGGGAGTTTTGCACCGCCAGCGAATAGCGAATATGCGGCGCGGCGCTCAACTCGATATCAGCCGTCAGGCCGGCGTGAATCTCTGGTCCCTCAAGCGAGAAATTATCGACGATCAATCGGCTCTCGCCATTCAAAAAACGTGCGCCGACTTTGAAAGTCTGGATGTCGATCACCTTCTCCGTCGCGCGCTCGGGCCCGACTTTGGTCGGTTTATCGAGATGAAAGGCGAGTTTCCACGCGTCGGCGCCGAGATCGCCGCCGGCGATGACCTCCGCTGGCGGAATGGCTTCGCCAGAGCCCGTGAAATCAAAACCGCCAGCCTTGAATTCGACAGGAGCGACGATCACACTGCGTGTCTTTGGCGACCAGGCTGCGGCAAGAGAGATCCGGTCGATCATGAAGGGCTCATGATCGCGCTCCTCCAGTCGGAAATAGCCTTTGCCGACATCCAGCCGGCCGCTAGCCTGAAGCACCTCGTCGTTTGGGGCGAGCGTAAAGGCGAGATCGACCCCCAGAAGGGCGTCAGAGTCGAAGCTTGTCGGGCGAAAACCCCCGATCAGCGAGACCTCGTCGATCGACAAATCACGAATCGCGGCGCGAAAGTCGCGTTTGCCGCCCGGCGCGCCGCTCGCCAGCGCGTCCGTCGTCCAGCGACCCGACGGCCCCGAGGCAGACAGGCTAAAACTCATGTTGCCGTCGCTTTTGTCGAGACTGAGCGTCAGATCTTCGTAACGCAGACTGCGATTCGTTGTGCGGTCGTCAACAACCAAATGGCCATGGGAAACGCCCAAACGGTCGAGCGCGCCAATGGCGCTGCTCGGACTGGTCGCCAGATTCATCAGGCCCGTCATGGCGCTGACAATTGTGCGCATCAAGGCGACGCGCGGAGTGGTCGGCGGCGCAGCAGGTTCGGCGGCGCTCAAGGCCTTGACGGGCGCTGCGCCGGCCGTCAGCGCCACCGAGCCGTCGGCGAGCACGGACAAGCGAAGATCGAGGTCCATCACCTCCAGGCGGCTGGGTTTGACCCTGCCCAGCAACAACCAGCCAATATCCAGAGACAATTCAGCGCGCGGCGCCTGAACTATGACACGATCGCCGCTTTTGACGGACAGACCGTCGACAGAAAGGGTCGGGCCGTGATCCGTATTGGCGACTACAACGCGCGACAGCGCGAAGGCGTATCCTTTGCCGGCGTGATTGCCGAGGGAGGCGACAATCTCTGGAGCCAGCCAGGTGAGATCGATCGGCCCTCTTGAAAGCGCGACAAAAAACAGGCCGACCAGCACCGCGAGCGTAACCGCGACGCTCAAAAGACTGGCAAAAAGAAGCCGGGGCCAGTACGGCGTTGTCGACACAAATTGGCGCGGCGACTGACTGGGCGTCCGCTCCACCTGATCGACGCGCTGTTGATGCGCGCTGCCGCTATCCAATTAGTCTCGCTCCCCGGGCCGGGTTTGTCGTCGACCCTTCGATTTCATGGGCTCTCCGGGACCGCCAAGACTTGTCGTCCAGATCGCGCACTGCATGTAACCTGCAAGTTAGCACACTCACCTCCGGTTAGGACGAAAGGAAGGCGATATGGCGGCAAAATCTTCATCCGGAGCTGCGTCGAAAAAACCGGCCGCCAAAAGCGGCGCGGGAAAGACCGCAACTCAGACCGGCCCCAAAACCTCGACCAGATCCAGCGCCAAAACCGTCTCGACAAGCAAACCTGCAGCCGCGCCGGTCGCCTCCCCGACCTCAGAACCCGGTGGATTGCAGGCTGGCGACGTTGCGCCGGCCTTCAAACTGCCGGGAGCCGGAGGGGGGCACCTCTCTCTTGCCGGCTTAAAGGGCAAAAAAGTCGTTCTGTATTTCTACCCCAAGGACGACACCTCCGGATGCACCAAAGAGGCTATAGAATTCAATGCGTTGAAGGATGACTTCGCCGAGGCCGGCGCAGTTGTTGTGGGCGTGTCGCCCGATGGCGTCAAAAGCCACGACAAATTCCGGGAAAAATACGGACTGACCTTCCCGCTCGCCGCCGACGAGGACAAGGAAACCCTTAATGCCTATGGGGTCTGGATTGAGAAAAGCATGTATGGGAAAAAATACATGGGCGTTGACCGCTCGACCTTTTTGATCGACGCCAAAGGTCGAGTCGCCAGGGTCTGGCGCAAGGTCAAGGTTCCCGGTCACGCCGAGGAGGTTCTCGCCGCCGCCCGCGGGCTCTGACTGCGCGCGAAAGGTGACCATAAGAAATCTATCAGTTGTGGTCGTGCTCGCCCGCAGGGATGGCGTCGGTTGACCCCGGCGTGCCGGAAGCTTTGCCGGCGAGCAGCTTCGCCATGTCCTCGGAACCCTTCTTAGCCGCCGGCATGCCCGGCTTGAGGTCCAGAGCCCTGTCGTAATCCGCCTTGGCGCGGGCGAAATCCTTCTTGCCGCGCAAGGCGTTGGCGCGATTGACCAGCGCGGAAAGGTATTTTTCGTCGATTTTCAGGGCGGCGTTAAAATCCGTCAGAGCCTTGTCATAATCCGCCATGGCGTAATAGCAGGCGCCACGGCCGTTGAGGGCGACGATGTTTTTGGGATCGCGGGCGATCACGCTGGAATAATCGGCGATAGCGTGGGCGTGGTCGCCGGCCGAATGATAAATCGCCCCGCGCGCTACCAGCGCCGGGGTATGGCGCTTGTCGAGCTTAACCGCCTCGTTCAAATCGACCAGCGCCTTGTCCTTGTCGCCCTTGCTGCGCCAGGCTGCGGCGCGCGCGACAAAGGCGGCAATGGCTTTTTTGTCCTGGGCGATGGCGCGTTCATAATCGGCGATGGCGCTGTCCAGATCGCCTTTGGCGTGATGCGCGGCTCCGCGCGCCACCAGAACGGTGGCGGATTTGGGATCGATTTCCAGCGCGCGGCCGAAATCCTCCAGCGCACGGGCATAGTCGCCCTTCGCCTGATAAGCCCCGGCGCGATTGACGTAGGCGGCCACCTGATTGTGAGGCGATTCCTGCGCGATCGCCGTAATGACCTGACCACAGCCGGCGATGCGCTGGTCGGGATCGGCAGCCCGGCATTGTTGCCAGCTGGGATTGACGCCGCTGTGCTCGGCGAAGGCCGGCGTAGCGGCCAGCAGTATGACAGCGCAGAAAGCGCCAAGTCTATGCGCCGCGTCCCAACACGGCGCTCTGGAAGAGCAAGAGTCCATGGTCACGAATGCTCCCTGACGAAGAGTGGCGGCGCAAAGTAATGCTTCAAGAGCGGCCTGCAACCCCAAAATCAATCGGTCTTGCCGGTTTTTATCGGGGAGAGGCGAAAAGTCGGTGGACCACGTCGTCAAATCTCAGTCCACGGGTACGGAAAAGATTGTGTTGAGGGCGCAAGGGTGGGAAGGAAGAAGATCGGAGGTCGCCGAGAAGCCCCAGAGTTTGCTGATGAAGCTGCTAACAGAAAATGACGAACTCGCCGCCGTTTGTGAACGTTTTTCCCAACATGATTTTATAACGGTCGACACCGAGTTTCTGCGCGAAACAACCTTCTGGCCGAAAGTCTGCGTGATCCAGATCGCCTCGCCTGAGGAGGCGGTGGCGATAGATGCGCTTGTCGAAGGCATTGATTTATCGCCATTTTTTTCCCTCATGGCGAAGTCCGAAGTGGTCAAGGTCTTCCACGCCGCCCGTCAGGACATTGAGATCATCTGGCGTCTTGGTCGGCTAATCCCTGCGCCGCTTTTCGACACCCAGGTCGCCGCCATGGTCTGCGGTTTCGGCGAGCAGGCCTCATATCTTGATCTGGTCAAGGCGATCACCCGGGCGAATCTGGACAAGTCATCCCGTTTCACCGATTGGTCGCGCCGTCCCCTGTCGGAGGCCCAGATTGAGTACGCGATTGCCGATGTGACGCATCTGCGCGAGGTCTACACGGATCTACGAGAGCGCCTGCAACGCTCCAACCGTCTGGACTGGCTTGCCGACGAGATGGTGACGCTCACCTCCCCCGATACCTACGAACAACACCCGCAAAACGCGTGGGAGCGGTTGCGCCATCGTGTGCGCAAACCGCGAGATCTCGCGGTTCTGATGGAACTCGCCGCGTGGCGCGAGCACGAGGCGCAAAGTCGCGACGTGCCGCGCTCGCGCGTGTTGAAGGACGATATCCTCGTCGAAGTTGCGCAAGCCGCGCCGCGTTCGGTCGATGCGCTGGCCCATCTACGCTCTTTTCCGAAAGGCATGGAGCGATCGCGCGCCGGCGCCGATATCGTCGCCGCTGTCGAACGCGGACTTGAACGAGACCCTGCAACGATACCCCGTATCGAGCGCGCGCGTCGCGGCGCCAATGGCGCGACCGTCGAACTGCTTAAGGTGCTGTTGCGTCATGTCAGCGAAGAAACCGGCGTCGCCGCAAAGATGATCGCCACAGTCGAGGACCTTGAAGCGCTCGCCAACGACGACAACGCCGAAACCTCCGCACTCCGGGGATGGCGACGCGCGATTTTCGGCGACAAGGCGCTTGAGCTGAAACGCGGTCAACTCGCCCTTACGGTCGAGAACGGCAAGGTGGTGACTCTGGATTGGCAAAGTCTTCCAGGGGAGTAAAATCGCCCGATCTTCTCTCAATGTAAATTCAAGCAACCTGGCTCCATTGATCTATGGCCCAGTGGCATTTGTCGGCGCGGCCAGCCCCGGCTTAATCCTGACATATCCGGGTTAAGAGCAGGGATCGATGTCACATGTCTACACTTTACGACCGCATCGGCGGCGAGAAGGCGGTGAACGCAGCCGTCGAACTTTTTTACCGTAACCTGCTGTCAGACGGCCGCGTCGCGCGGTTTTTTGACGGAGTCGACATGAATGATCAGATCGCCAAACAGAAATCATTCCTGACCATGGCGTTTGGCGGCCCCAATAATTATACGGGCCTCGATATGCGCAACGCTCACAAGCGTCTCCTTGAGAAAGGGTTTAACGACACGCACGTCGACGCCGTACTCGAAAACCTCGATCGCACCTTGCGTCAGCTTGGCGTGGGCGAGAAAGAGATCAAGGAAGTTTGTGACCTCGCCAATTCGGTGCGCAACGACGTGTTGAGCAGGAACCAGGATTGACCAGACTCACCTACGGCGAGTCCAGGATTGATCTGAAGCCCGGCGAAACCGCTCTGGAGGCCCTTGAGCGCGTTGGCCTTGACGCGCCCAGCTCCTGTCGCGCAGGGCAATGCCAGACCTGTTTGCATCGTGTACTTGAGGGCAAGCCGCCCGCCGACGCGCAAGAAGGGCTGACGCCCGGCCAAAAAGCGGCGGGATATTTTCTTGCCTGCATCTGTGTTCCGACTGACGATCTGGTCATCGTCCGTCCGGCAGAAGCCGGTCTGCAAGTCGAGGCCGAAGTGCGCGCCATCGATGAGCTGGCTCCGGACATCATACGCCTGCGCCTCGCCGCCGAGCGTTTTGACTATCGTCCGGGTCAATTCCTCGAATTGATTGCAGAGGACGAACTACGCAGACATTATTCACTCGCCAGCCACCCCGACGAGGACGATTTCCTCGAACTGCATATCCGATTGCACGAAAATGGCCGTATGAGCCGCCTGTTACGCAATGACATTGTTACAGGGCGACGGCTACGCATCGCGGGTCCAGCGGGCACATGTTTTTATGAAGGAGTCGATGCCGACCAGCCGATGACGCTGATTGGCGCCGGGACGGGATTGGCGCCGCTTTTCGGCGTTTTGCGCGACGCCCTATCGCGCGGACATCGTGGTCCGATCCGCCTCTATCACGGCGCAAGAAACACGTCGGGACTGTATCTACGAGAGGAACTACAGGCCCTCGCAGAGCGGCTGTCGCGCTTCGACTACAGGCCCAGCGCGCTCGATCCCTCCGCCCCGCTTGGCGGCGACGTCTCGGCGTTGGCGTTGTCGGAGCAAACGAATTTCTCCGAAACAGCGTTTTTCCTCTGTGGCGGCGAAAATCTGGTCAACAGACTCAAACGTGACATTTTTCTGCGCGGCGCCAGCCTGAATCAGATTCGCTCCGACGCGTTCATCCCGGCGATCTGACGGACGTCGCATAGCTGCAAAAGCGTCTCACACCGTTGATGTGGTGGCGACGTCGGCCTAAGACCGCCCCCCGGGCGCATCGGCGGAAATACTGCCCCGACGCGGTCTGGCGCCAGCGCTGATTGGCCCGAGCGTCGCCCTCGGGCTGTTGCCGACGCTGGGTCTTTCGCCGCCGGCGACGGTGGGGATTGAAACCCTGATCCGCCGTCATTACCCGGCAGCGAGCCGCTGGTGGAACTGGAGCCTGTTCGTCAAACGACGGTCGCAAGACGAGGATAAATCCACGCAATAAAGCCGCGTCCGTTTTGGACGCGGCCTTGCGACAGATACTGGCGAATGGTGAATTATTTTGCGCCGGCGTCGAGGTGGGTCAGCGCCTCTTCAGCGTGTTTCGTCGCGACATCGGCATGCTTCTGCTTGCCGTGATCAACTGCCGCTTCGAGATGGTGCACGCCTTCCTTGACATGGGCATTGGCCTTCTCGGCTTCCGCAGCCTTCGCGTGCTTCAGAGCTTCCTCGGCATGAGTCACCAAGATGTCCGCGTGGCCCATCTTGCCATGCTCAATCGCCTCTTTCGTATGGGTGATGGCGTCCGAGAGGTGGCTTTCCGCCAACGCCAGGCGCGGCATGGCGAAGGCAGCGACAGCGAGACCCGTCGCCAGAATAAAAGTCTTGCGATTCATTGCGAACTCCTTTTACCCGCCCGCAAGCCGGGTCGGCGATGAGGATATGGTCATATCAGGCGGATGATGGAAGGGGCCAAACGCCGCAGGCCGGGCGGACGTCAATCCCGTAGAAATTCCTGCCGTCGCCGGCTTTCCATTATCGCCGCAAATTCAATGGCGCCATGCCAACCTTGTTCATGAGCCTTCGCACCTCGTCAGCCTGCTCGAAGAGCCCCAGAGCCTCATCCGACGCGCCGGCCTTCTCCTGATGCTCCCATTCCTTGAGAAGGCGGCCAAGGCGCTCGCCCAGAGCCGCCTGTATCATGGCGATTTCATTTCTGTTCAGCGCAACATCGAAGGTGTCCGTCATGTCTCGGCCTTGGGGAGTTCAGATCAATTCATCGAGGTTGTCGGGTAGCATTGATTGCGCCGATTTTCCACCAATCGCCATTACACAGGAATGGAATAGTCTGAACGCCTCGCTCCGCGAGCGCTCAGGGCATCCAGGTCAACGCAGTATTCATTCCTGTGGCAGAAAAATATCCTGAAATTCTCGAGAGCTGGCGCATACGTTAAGATAGGCGTTCCAGATCAAATAGTTGAGCAAGGGCAAAAAAGTCGGCTCGCTGTGCCTGTTCCAGACAATCTCGTTCGATAGTTTATTTCCGGCGCAACAGCGCGCATGGCGGCCGATCGTTTTGGCGTCAATCGACATAATGCAACATCAAACGCGCCTGAAAACGCTTGAAGGGCGAGTCATTTCCTCCTCGAACACCATCTGATGTCGCTTTCTTTCGTTGTGATATCCAAATATCGAATTTATTCTTGGTTTTAGCGCCGAAAAGCCGGGGGGAGGAAATCCTGTCCAAAGTCCCTTTCCCTGTGGCCGCGACAATCGTAACTTGCGCACCGCAAGTTTATGCGCCAGCCATCGTAACTGAGTGTCTCGCCAGAAGACCAAACCGACGCCATGAGCCTTAATCCTATCCGCTATGTCGAGCCTGTCTATCGACCGCCCAGCGAAGCAGAGTCTTTGATTCTGCCCGTAACTGAAGGCTGTTCGTGGAATCGTTGCACGTTTTGCGAGATGTATACGGCCCCGCATAAACGTTTCCGGCCGCGCGACGCGGCGGAGGTCGAGGAGAGCATCCGGCGAAGCGGTGAGATTTACGGAACGCGAGTCAAACGCGTGTTCCTCGCCGACGGGGACGCGATGACCCTGTCGATCCGACGCCTCGAAGCTATTCTCGAAGCGATCCGTCGCGAGTTGCCCGGCGTGCGTCGTGTGTCGAGCTATTGCCTGCCGCGCAATTTGCGCAATAGATCTGTCGCAGATCTGCGCCGTCTCGCTGATCTTGGCCTGTCGCTGGTTTATGTGGGCGCCGAGTCCGGCGATGACGAAGTGCTGGCGCGGGTCGACAAGGGCGAAACCTTCGCCAGCGCCCGCGAGGCGCTGGATAAATTGGGCGACGCGGGGATCAAACGCTCGGTGATGATCCTCAACGGCCTCGGCGGGGCGACGTTGTCCAGACAGCACGCCGAAAACTCCGCTGCTCTGATCAACGCGACGCAGCCCGAGTTTCTCGCAACTCTTGTGGTGAGCTTCCCGTTGGGCGAAGAGCGATTTCGCGCCAAATTTTCCAACTGGCGGGAGCTTTCCATACCGGAACTGATGCGCGAAATGGAGCATTTCCTCTCCAGGCTCGATCTGTCGCAAACCGTGTTCCGCAGCGATCACGCATCGAACTGGCTGATCCTGAAAGGAACACTGGGCCGCGACAAGGAACGGTTGCTGTCGCAGCTACGCGCAGCTATCGCCGCGCCCGATTCCGCAGCCCTGCGGCCGGCATGGGCGCGCGGCTTGTAATCCGTCTAGCCGTCGATGGTGGGACCGAAAATCGCCTCGAAGCGCCGGCGCAGCGCCGCATCGACCGTCGCCATATCCGTGACAACGCCGAGATCCGCGAGGCTGGTGACGCCCAAATGCGGCGTGCGTACGCCGCAGGGGGCAATCCCTTCATAATGGCCGAGGTCGGGCGCGACATTGAGCGCAACGCCGTGAAAGCTGACCCAGCGTTTCAATCGTACGCCAATTGCGGCGATCTTGTCCTCGGGGAGGGCGCCGGCGACGTCCCTTGGCTTGTCTGGTCGGGAAACCCATACCCCGACCCGATCCGCCCGCCGCATCCCCTCGACGCTGAAATCGGCCAGGGCGTCAATCAGCCAGTCCTCCAGCGCGCCAACGAAGGCCCGCACGTCGGGACGTCTGCGCGAGAGATCGAGCATAACATAGGCGACCCGCTGTCCAGGGCCGTGATAGGTGAATCTTCCGCCGCGTCCGGTGCGGTGGACAGGAAAGCGTGGGTCGTGCAGATCGGCGTCATCAGCCGAAGTTCCGGCCGTGTAAACCGGCGGATGCTCCAGCAGCCAGACCGTTTCAGGCGCAGCGCCAGCGCCGATGGCCGTCGCCAAAGCCTCCATCCCGGAGATCATAGCGACGAAATCTGCCAGACCGTCAATTCGTCGCCAAACCACCGGCGCAGATCCCGGCGCAGCGCGCATGTCGGCGCGCTGGCTGCGTGGAGCGAGTGCAGTAGCCGAGAGACGGGAGATCGTCATTATAAGGTGTCGGAGCCGCTTGTCATCGCCCGGTCGATTTGTTAGAGCCTGCACGCCAGCGCCCGGCGGACTGCCGGGCGCTTTTTGCGGCCGTGGCGGAATTGGTAGACGCGCTAGCTTGAGGTGCTAGTTGGGTAACACCAGTGATGGTTCGAGTCCATTCGGCCGCACCACTTTCAGAGATCGATCCAGAGGCGCAGACGCCTGCGGATCGATCTCCTCTCTTCACGGCTGTCCGTATGTGCGCTCGCTTGCGACGACCGCGGGGCAATCTGTCATGCTCTAGGTGGACATGTGAAGAGTCGACGCATAGGCTTTGAAAGCCATAACGGCGCCCTGTCACAAGAGGTTCGCATGAAATTAACCGCCAACTATCTCGCTTTGACGCTTCTCGGCGCAGCGACCTTCCTTGCTACTCTGACCGTTGCGCCGAATGACGCCGAAGCTGTCGTCTGCGCGCGCGGCGTTTATCGCGCCGGCTGCGCCGGCCGCAATGGCGCGGTTGTCGCGCGACGCCCGGTCTATGCGCCGGCGTACCGCGGGCCGGTGCGCGTTTATCGCCGCTGGTGACATTGGCGTCGGGCTGTGTCCCCGGCGCACGCCCCCAATTTCGAAACGCCGCCGGTTTCTGGCGGCGTTTTTGTTTTGTTTATTTGGCTGCTTCCCGCGAAATTTGCGATAAAATCTGCTGGTGTTTGCGGGCGCATTCCATGCGCGACGGATTTCCGCACAGTCGGATCAAAGTATCCATGCATTGCTGAAATGGATCGTTCCCGCAGGCGAATTCGCGCACTTTCGCGTGACGACTGCTCTCTTCTTGTCCCAACGCGACCAGGGGAGAAAATAGCGCCATTGACAGCATTAAAGCGAAGGGCGTTACCGTTTTCAGCATGATGCTTCTCAGTGAAATTGATCGCACTGAATTCGGGTCTTGGATATGGTCGAGAACTTATCGCGCATCGGTCGGCGCAGCGTCCTCTTCCATCTCATGCGTATGCGGCTGCGTCGCCTCGGCTTCGGGTTTCGCCTTCGTTGATGTTTTACCGCCGGCCTTTTTACCGGCGAGCGTTTTGGCGATGATCGGTTCGGTGGTGGAGCTCCATTCCGGGCCGGCTGCGACAATCGCGGTCTCGCCAGCGCCAGGCGCCAAGTGCACTAGTCGATAGCCACGTTTTTTCAATTCGCGCAAAAACTCGCCCAGCATCTCCGCAGTTTGCGCTTTCGAGTCGTGAAACAAAACGATGCCGCGACCAGCTTTATCGAGCCGCGAGAGGATCAGGTCGCGTTCTGCTTTCGGGCTCATCGCCTTCCAGTCCGACGCCCAGACGTCGGAGCCAAAGACGGTGTAGCCCCTGGCGTTGAGATCGGCGACCAGCGCCGGGGTATCTGCGAAGCCGGGAAACCGAAAGAAAGGCGCTGTCTCGACGCCGGCGGCCTTGTTCGTCGCCGCGATACCCTTTTCAATGTCAGCTTTGGCCATGGACTCGTTCATCAGACGCAGGGTGCGATCCGGATGGCTGTAGGAATGATGGCCGATGGCGTGGCCCTCGGCGGCGGCGCGTTTGACCAGCGCCGGCATGGCCTCGGCGTTATGTCCTATGACAAAGAACGTCGCCTTTGCACATTCTTTCGCCAGCGCATCAAGGACTTTCGCGGTCGGGGCGGCGGGGCCGTCGTCGAATGTCAGGACGATTTCGTGGTCTGCGAGATCGAGGGTGCGCGGATAGGTTTGGAGACCGACGGCGGTAGGGTTGACTCGGCCGATGGTTAGCGTGCGCGAAACGCCCAGCGCGTCTGGTCCGCAGTCGGCGCGCGCGGCCGATACGCCGGCGACAAGTGCGAGTGTTGTGAAAAAGAAGCGCAAGTGTGTCGAAAACCTCTTCATGACGTTTTTGCCGGTTTGAATCCGCGCACAGGCGGGGTAAGAGCCGACAGCCTTTATAGCGCGGAATCGACGATGGCGCCGGATGATGATGAAAAAACGCCCGTCGCGGATCACTTCCACGAGGAGGGCGGCGGACCGGACCCCGACTTCGTCTTCGAGGTCGAGGCCGCTGTGGCGCTGGGCGACGCGGCGAAAGTGCGCGCGGTTGTCGGCGATCTGCACGAGGCCGATCTTGGCGCGCTGATCGAGGCGCTCAGTCACGAGGCGCGGCCGCGACTCGTCGAACTCATGGGCGCGGACTTCGATTTTTCCGCGCTGATGGAAATCGGCGAGACCACCCGCGAAGATATCCTCGAAGAACTGCCGGTCGAGACGCTTGTCGAGGGCGTCCGCGAACTGGAGAGCGACGACGCCGTCGCCATTCTGGAGACCCTGGAGCCCGACGAGCAGGCTGAGGTTCTCGATGCGTTGCCAGCGCAAGAACGGATCGTCCTGCGCCGTTCGCTGGAATACCCGGAAGACTCCGCCGGCCGCCTCATGCAAACAACGCTGGTCGCCGCCCCGCCCTTTTGGACCGCTGGCCGCGTTCTCGATTTTTTCCGCGAAACCGACGAAGAAATACTGCCGGACAATTTTTTTGAGGTTTTCGTCGTCGACCCGGCCCATCATCTGCTGGGCACGGTGTTTCTCGACGCGCTGGTGCGGGCGAAACCCTCGGCGCGGCTAGACGAGATCATGCAGGCCGATCGTCGCCGGGTGAAGGCGACGGAGGACAGCGTCGAGGCGGCGCGGCTTTTCGAGCGTTACAACCTCGTTTCGGTGCCGGTCGTCGACGAAGCCGATCGTCTCGTCGGCGTATTGACCATCGATGACATTGTCGACGTGATCCAGGAACAGGCGTCGGAGGAAATTCTCGCGCTCGGCGGCGTGAACCCGGAGGAAGAACTAACGGACAGTTTCTGGTGGATTGCGCGCAGCCGTTTCAGCTGGCTGTTTATTAATCTCTTGACCGCCTTCATTACCTCGACGGTGCTGAAAACTTTCCAGTCCCAGCTCGAACAAATGGTCGCGCTGGCCGTGCTGGGTCCAATCGTCGCGGGCCAGGGCGGCAATTCGGCCACACAGACGATGACCGTCGCGGTGCGGGCGCTGGCCACCCGCGAACTGACCCGCGCCAACGCCTTGCGGATTGTCCTGCGTGAGCTGGCGATCGGCGCCGTCAACGGCGCCGCCTTTGGCCTCGTTACCGGCCTGGTGGCGGCGAACTGGTTTCAAAACATTGGTCTTGGGCCTGTCATGGCGCTGGCGATGTTCACCAATCTGGTCGCCGGCGCCTTTGGCGGAATTGTCGTACCGTTGCTGGCCGACAAACTGAAATTCGATCCCGCCGTCGCCTCCGGCCCCTTCGTGACGACCATCACCGATGTGGTCGGCTATGGCGCTTTCCTTACAATCGCCAGTCTTTGGTTCCATTTAGACGGGTGAGTCGGCGGGCGTTAACGCTCCGTTTCCGGATATGTGGATATTTGACGGTATGCGCTCGTTCAAACTCTCTTTTTCGCGTCTTCTCCTCGTTACTTGCGCGACGGCGGTCGCCGCTGTCCTGGGCGGTTGCGGCAGTGGTCTCGATCCGGGCTATTCGCGCAATCCGCGGTTCGCCACCAGCGCTCCGCTCCTTAACGCCAAACGCGATCCGAGTTTTCTGGCCTATGCCGTGCCGGAGAGCGAACTTCACAGATTCCCTGCCACCCGCAGCGCCGAATTCGACGTGCATGGGGTTGATGTGTCAAAATATCAGGGCGAGATCGATTGGCAGTCGGTAAAGGACTCCGGCGTCGCTTTTGCTTTTATCAAGGCGAGCGAGGGCGGCGACAGGAGCGACGCAAAATTTCAATACAATTGGGCGGCGGCCAAGGCAGCCGGCGTGCCGCGCGGCGCCTATCACTTCGTTTACTGGTGCCGCCCGCCGCAAGAGGAAATCGCCAATTTCATCGCCAATGTGCCGAATGATCCAGAAGCCCTGCCGCCGGTGCTCGATGTCGAGGCGACGCCAGAGTCCAAGAGCTGCAAGCGCACACTCTATCGGGACGAGGCCCTGCGCGACATGCGCGCCATGCTCGAACTGATGGAGCGCCACTACGGCAAGCGTCCGATCATTTATTCATCTGTTGATTTCTATCAGGCGATTCTGCACTCGGACGCGCTATCGGAGTATCCGATCTGGGTGCGGTCGACGAAATACCATCCGCAAGTGCGCTACGGGAACCGCAAGTGGACCTTCTGGCAATATCGCTCCGATGGCCGAATCCCCGGCATACCGAATGCGGTCGATCAGAACGCTTTCAACGGTTCGTGGAGCGAATGGCGCAGTTGGCTCGCGACGCAGACCGGCCTAAGCGCTGCGACGCCAGCCTCCGCAGCGGCAAAACCGGCGGATAATCGCGGCGCGAAACAATTAATCGAGGAGGATCCGGCCATGGCGCCCGCGCCTTCGAAAAACGATGGCGACACGCCCATCCCCCCTGCCCCTGTGGCGGCGCCGGACAAGGGCTGAGCGGGCGACTAGCCAGGGCGACGAATTTGGTGTAACTCGCCGTATCCCAATTATTTTAACGTCCCTTGCGCGACTAGCGCAGCGAGGCGCGCTGGAGAGAATAAATGGCTGTTCCGAAAAGAAAAACCTCGCCAATGAAGCGGGGATTCCGTCGCTCCGCCGACGCACTCAAGGCTCCGTCCTATGTCGAAGACAAGGATTCCGGCGAATTGCGTCGTCCGCATCATGTCGATCTCAAGACCGGCATGTATCGCGGTCGACAGGTGCTGAAGGTCAAATCGACCGAAGAATAGGCCGTGAATTAATTTACGGGAAACAGCGGGCCTTTGCGCCCGCTTTTTTGTTTCAGGACGTCTTCTTTTTTTGCGCCGCCGCCAGCATAGGCAACAGGACAGCGCGCGGCGTCATCGTCGCGCTCCAGACCAGCGCCTTATTCACCGCGCCGGGAATTACGATCCGCTTGCCCGCCATCAGCCCCTCATAACCTTGTCGAGCGACCTCGGCAGCCGGCACCAGGGCCGGCTTCACCGCCGCCATGGCGCCGGAGAAATCCATGCCCGCGCGCGACTGGAAGCCTGTCTCAACGGGACCGGGACACAGACAGGAGACCTTGACGCCCGCAGGCTTCATTTCCTCCGCCAGCGCTTCGCTAAAGGAGCGTACGTAGGCTTTTGTCGCATAGTACACTGCAAATCCGGGCCCCGGCATGAAGGAGGCGACTGACGCAACATTCATCACCCCGCCGCGCGCCTTCCGGATTTCGGGCAGGAAACGCAGGGTCAGGGCGGTCAGAGCGCGGATATTGAGATCAATCATCGAGAGTTGCTCGGCCTGGTCGAGTTCATAAACTCGGCCAATGAGGCCAAAGCCTGCGTTATTAACCAGATACTGAACGCTGAGCTCAGATCGGGCAAGCGTCGACGCCAAAGCCTCCAAAGCGTCGGGCGCAAGCAAATCGAGAGGAACGACAACCGCCGGCTTGCCGCCGGCGGCGAGGATTTCTTCCGCCAGGGTCTCCAGCAATTCGCCGCGACGCGCGACCAGAACGACCTCATGACCCTTCCCGGCGAAGACGCGGGCAAGTTCGGCGCCGATACCCTCAGAGGCGCCGGTAATGAGAGTGACCGGCCGGCTCATGACTTCTCTTCCTTGTTTTGCGACCACGGGCCGTCGGCCGGAGCTTCCAGACTTTCCCGAACCTCACGACGCAACATCACGCGGTCGCGCGTCGAGACGCCCAGCAACTCCGCCACGCGCCAAACGACATTTTCTTCGAATTCGTGTACCGCGCCATCGGCGTGCGCCATATCCCACAACATGCCCACCACAGCCAAGCGCCCTTCCGGATCGAGACGGCGCTTGAGAACGCTGGTAAAGCGATAGAGATCAACAGCCTCCCGCTCGCTTTCCCACGCCGCCTCGATCAACTGTCGGGCCGCCTCGGGCGACAGGCCAAACCGCGCCTCGACAAGTTGCTGGATACGGACGCGCTCGTCCTCATCGAATTCACCGTCGATCGAGGCGATGTGCACAAGCAATGCGGCGGCGGCAAGCTGATAGTCTGAGGTCTCGAAACCCTTGGCTGACGGCGCATCGCCGGTCAGCTCGTTAATAAAATTTTTCAATGCGTCCAGCATGGTGAAAGGCCCCGGAGGCGTCTGGGATTGGCCTCGAAGTTGCTATAGTTGAGCCCGCGATCTCTGGAAAGCCTTCGCCGGCGTCCCGAGGGTCACCAGGTCTGGGTGGGAAATGTTCTGGCCCGATCAAAACCCCCGGCCAAGCCAAAATTTGGACTTAAATCGGCTCGACAAGAATTTCGTCCAACAAGATGCAACGAGTTTCAGGAGAAAAGGCAACAGATGACCACACGAGCGTTTCAGGAGTTTGAGGAGAACTGGCGAGCGGACCTATTGTCCGGTTTTCTGGTGTTCCTCATCGCCCTGCCGCTATGTCTTGGCATCGCCATGGCCTCGGGCTTTCCGCCGCAGGCTGGCATTATCACCGCTATTGTCGGCGGCCTAGTGGTGTCGCGAATCAATGGCTCATTCGTGACCATTTGTGGTCCGGCCGCCGGTTTGATCGTCGTTATTCTTGACTCGGTGCGCGAACTGGGCGCGGGCGACGCGCTGGCCGGCTATCGCTACACGCTGGCGGCGATCGTCTTCGCCAGCCTCGCACAGATCGCGTTGGGCTATTTCAAGGCTGGCAAACTTTCGGCCTTTTTTCCCGCCGCCGCCGTTCACGGCATGCTCGCCGCCATCGGCGTTATCATCATGGCGAAACAGATTCACGTCATGCTCGGAGTGAAACCGGACGCCGACTCGCTTTTCGCCACCATCGCGGCCATTCCCGCGAGCATTCGCGACATGAACCCCGAGGTTGCGACCATCGGTATGATCGGACTTGGCATACTGATCGTCTGGACACTGGTCGATAATCGCTATGTGAAGATGATCCCGGCGCCGCTGGTCGTTGTGCTCGTCGGCATGGCGCTGGCGCAATATTTCGATCTCGATGACGAGCATCGTTATCTGTTCCTGCCCGACAACCAGTTTCTCCCGCATCACGAATTTACGATCGGTCCAAAATTTCTGGTTACGATCCCCAACCATTTTCTGGCGAGTTTCGCCTTTCCGGATTTCTCGAAGACCCTCTCGCTGGTTTTCTGGCAACAGGTTGTCGCGATCTGTCTGGTTGGCAGTCTCGAAACGCTGCTCAGCGCCGCCGCCGTCGACCGGCTCGATCCTCAGCGACGCGTTTCAGATCTCAACAAAGATCTCGCCGCCGTCGGCGTCGGCAATGTGATTTGTGGTTTAATCGGCGGATTGCCGATGATCGCCGAGATCGTTCGCAGCTCCGCCAATTGCACCAATGGCGCCCGCACAGGCTGGGCCAATTTCTTCCATGGGCTGTTCCTGCTGGTGTTCGTGGCGTTGTTTCCAAAAGTTATCCACGAAATCCCGCTGGCGGCGCTTGCGGCCCTGCTGGTGTTTACTGGTTTCCGCCTCGCCTCGCCCGGCGTGTTCCGCAAGACGCTGGCGGTGGGCTGGGATCAGCTCGGCGTTTTCCTCATTACAGTCGTTGGCGTTCTGGCGACGGATTTATTGATCGGCGTGGCGATTGGCGTTGTCGCCGAATTCGGTTTTCATTTCTGGCGCAGCGTCAACTGGAGCGAAGTGTTTCGGCTGAGGCTCGAAGTCACGACTCCAGATCCCGGCGTCTACAGGGTCAAGCTCGGCGGCGCAGCCTTTTTCGCCAATTATCTTCGGCTCAAACAGGACCTGGCGACCCTGCCCCGCCGCAAAACCATCACCTTCGACCTCTCTGAGGCGGCGACAGTCGATCATACGGTGATGGAGTTCCTGCACCAGTTCTGCGAGGCCTATAACCGTGAAGGCGGCCGCGCCGAAATCGCCGGACTGGACTGGCACGTCTCCTCCTCCGAACACCCCCTCGCGCCGCGTCGAAAAGCAGCGTGAGAGACAAGACCCTTCCTGCCGCTTTGAGAAACCGACTGAAAATCCGAGAGACCAGAGAGGCCTCGGGAGCGTATATGCGCGCCGCTTCGACACAGGATCGACAGGCGAAGTCATGGCATTGGATAATGAAACGTCCGTGAGGAACTAAAGTTACATTAGTTGAACTCATAAAATTTATATACGGGGTTTCATGTAGCGATGAATGACCGTAAAAAGACTACGTGAGATTGTGACATATTTGCCACAGCAAAACTAATTGCTCCAAACCTCATGGCTATCACCCAATAGCCTGCTATCTTGATAAGGGCCATGAGGGGAAAGACCTTGAAAAAATTACTTGTCAGTCTGCTTCTTCTCTCGATAACTCAATCATGTGCGGCCCTGGGAGCAGACTTACCATCGCCCCCCATGGCTACATCCCCGCAAGCATCGCCAAGATGGACTGGCTTTTATCTGGGCTTCAACCGTGGCTTTGGCGGCGGAACCGTTAATAATGGCCTGGTCGCATATCCTCTTGCCGCTGCGGGGGGTGTGCTTGGTCAAAGCGACAATCGGACCAGCGGTTTCATCGCGGGCGGTCAGATCGGTTATATTTACCAGTTCGCTAATAATTTTATTCTGGGCGCCGAGACGGATCTTCAGTGGAGCGACATCAAAAGCTCCCAGCAGTCGGTCAGACTATCCGACCAGGCCCAACTGATCAGCAACATTGACGCCGTATCTGGTCTCAACTGGTTTGGCACAACGCGCGCGCGGCTTGGTTATTCCCTTGGAAGAGTTGCGCCTTACGTCACGGGCGGCGTGGCTTATGGAAAAGTCCAAAATCAGGGCTCTCCGCTCCTCGGCTCCAATTCCCTGATCGTGGGCACATCCAGTCAAACGAATGTTGGTTTTGCGCTTGGCGCCGGCGCCGAGATCGCCGTTTCGGAAAATCTGTCTGCGAAATCGGAGTACCTATACGTATCTATGCCCTCGGCTTCCGGCCAGGTTAATGGCGTGATGATCCCGAATGCTGCGCCTCTTATTGGCGCGCTGGGATCTGGATCGTTTGGCAGCCATATCATTCGCGGCGGCATGAACTATCGATACACAGGATTAGGCGGCAAGGATTACATAGGTGAATACCGCCCACTGCTTAATGGCGATATCGCAGGTTTCCTGACGGCCTTGCCTTCGCGCGACTGGAGCGGCTTTTATATCGGCGTCAATGGCGGATATGGCGGGGACGTCTTCAAACAATATGGCAATCTAGCCGGGACCACAGCCACGAATACGCCAGTAACCCTGAGCACCTATGCATCAAGCCGCACTGGCGGATTCATTGCGGGGGGACACGCCGGCTATAATCTTCAATTCTACAAGCATTTCGTTCTGGGCCTCGAGACGGATGGTCAATGGAGCGGCATCGCCGGCCAGAACAAGGCCGTTGTCACAGAGGGAGGTTTCGGCGGCGTTACGCTGAGCCAACAATCCCGGCTTGACTGGTTCGGCACCACTCGACTGAGAGCGGGTTTCGCGCGTGGCGACTCGCTTAGCTATGCAACCGCTGGCGTAGCCTATGGAAATGTTGGCATTTCGGAGTATGATGCCAGCGGCGGCTTATTCACCAACAATGCCTCAGCGCTGCGCGCTGGTTGGGTTGTAGGCTCCGGAACTGAATACGCCATTCTTCCGAACGTCTCGCTCAGAGCCGAATATCTATACATGAGCATGGCCGGGCTCAACAGCACTGCCGTTGGCGCAGCCAGCAACGGCAACGGCTTCATGGTCGGCTCAGTTTCGACGGGCAGAGTGACCAACAATATCATGCGCGCCGGGCTGACCTGGAGCTTCAATACGCCTGCAAACGACATAATGCGGCAGGGCGTAATCAAACCCTAAGAGTCACACAGGCCAAAGACCAGAGCCGTCGAGCGCCCAAAATGCGGGTCCGTTCATCCCTTGTTGACTTTGCAATGATAAGTGCGGCGCCACGACACTCTCGTCATGGCTAATATCTTGAATGTTCGCCGCCTTTACATCCGACAACTCACATAACGGCGACAAGCGCGAGCCTGTCATGAAAGGCGCCGCGCCATATGCTCGCCACAAGACAATGGGACTGAAAGCGCAGACCAGAGATCACGCATCTCGGGGCGACTCTGGATACTGGCCGGATCGACCAGAAGATATGGGATAAGCCAAATGATTAGGGACGATGGGATCGCCACAGTCACAGCAGTTGACGGTCATGCAATGTCTGAACCTTCGTTACAGCATCTCAGTCGCCGATCGTTTCTGGGCGTCGCCTTGTCCGGTCTTGGCGGGTTGGGACTGGCCGGTTGCATGAGTGACGGGAATCTTCTGGAAGCGGCGAGAATCTATGGCCCGCTGCCCACCGAGAGATACCCGGTACCGGCGGTCGACATCACCAAGATGGACCCAAAATATTTTCGCCAGACCGTCCAGTATGAAACCAAAGAAGCGCCGGGTACGATCATCATCGATCCTGCACATTATTTTCTTTATCGGATTGAAGGCAATGGTCTCGCCACCCGCTATGGAGCCAATGTCAGCCGTCCAGGCTTTTTGTGGAGCGGTGAAGTTTATGTCGGACGTAAGGCCGAATGGCCGACATGGACGCCGCCCAAGGAGATGATCGCGCGCCAGCCTGAAGCGCGCAAATACGCACGTGGCATGCCGGGCGGTCTCGACAATCCGCTCGGCGCCCGAGTGCTCTACCTTTATAAAAACGGCATTTACACGGTCTACACGATTTATAGCACCAGCGATCCCGAGACAATCGGGAGCGGCATCACCAGCGGATGCACAGGTCTCCTCACGCAGGATATGATCGATCTCTACTCTCGCACGCCGGTCAAGACCAAAGTGATTATGCTGCCTGCATAAGGTAGAGACAATGTTATGGCTGCCGAAAGCAAATTAATAATAAAAGCGATTATCCGTATACAACCAAAAAGCTAGGCAGATTTATAATGAGAGCAAGATTGTATGGACGAGCTCGAAATACGCATTCAGCTTATGGCTAAGGCCCGGATGAAGGCATCTGAAGATTCGGTTTGCGTAGCTGATTGTCCTTCGAGGGAAGATTACCAAAGAACTCCTTATACTCTTTCGAAAACCTTCCGAGATGATTTACATGATAATCATTGGCTACGGAAGTAATACTCTTGTATGAATTTTCTCTGATGAGCTCTGCGCGTATTTGATAGAGCCTGATTATCTTCCTGAAAGCAATAAATCCAACGCCAAATTGCTCCTGAATGCATAACTGTAAGGTTCTTCTGCTAGCATTAAGACGAATAGATAGCTCGTCAAGGCTTAGATCCTTTAAATAACTCCGCTCAGAGGGGTGCGCCCACAGTAATTCCTCGATTCTCAGAGCCAGATCACGCCGGGCCTTGCTACTGACCATGTGATTTAAGACATCATTATCTGTTATTTCATGAATTACATTACGTGACATTTCCACGAGAATTTCATGATTAAATGTTTTATCCTCCTGAGTCATTACAGGAATTTCGATGGCAGGTATATCAAGATTTGAATTCACATCATCAAAACGTATTCCAGTTGCTGAATCAAAGCCTCCAAGAAATTTCATGGCTCGCTGTTTCAGTCTCAAAGCCGCCCTACTCGGACGCACAACGATTGATCTGCCCGATCCATAAAACTTTCCCAGTTTTTCCATGGCGAATAATATTTCGGGGACGAGGATTTGATTGGCAAGCTTCTCGGAAAAATTAAGCTCGATGCCCAGCGCCCCTACATCTGACAAACCATCCCAATCATAGCCGCCAATTGTAATCATCAGAATACTGTCAATTTCTCCAATACCCTGTAACCGGGCTTCAACGGTGGAATAGCTGTCAATGAAATTAAGTTGTAATCCTCGTCTCTTAAGGCCTGCGTTAAATCTGACTTGCCCTCTAAAGTCATAGCGGACAATTTCAAAGTCTTCAGATAGAGGCAAATTTGTTTTTGAATACCAGAAAGATTTGGGATCGAAGCTGTAAATCGAAAAATCCCAGTCCTGAGGCGAGACAAATCTCTCTTGTTCCTTGGTCGCAAGGTATTTTGCATTTATCATCATGAAGTCCGCCAAAAATGATCCATTGGATTGTGAAGAACGGGATATAATTCAGCTTTGGAATTTCGTCATCATATCAGTCCTATTTTGCTGTTTTAATACGACTGGCATCTAAAACCGCAATATCCATTTTACGCAATTTCGTGATTGAAATCTGCGAACATCTATGAACCAGGGGAAGGTTGTCTGATTTGATCTTTCCATGTCCCATAATTACCCGCTCACGATCTCTGAATGCCGTACAACAATCGGCGGGCAATCCTGATGGCGCGTATGAGTGGTGCTATTCGAGCGGAGAGTCGTAACAAATACTCAAGGAACGGCTTGGTCCAGCAGAGTAGTCAGAAATATCATTCTTTACAGCGGGAGATTGTTTTTTACTCACGTGTGTTTATGATCACACTAATAGTTCAACAACGCTTTCCTGAAGGAGAGCAGGTCATATTCAGAAGATGCCGATCTTGTGCTTGTCCATATACGCCCGTCTTAGCCATGGGCGGCAATCCTGTTTACCATAGGATCTTCGGAGCCTCCTGAATAATCTCGATTGACATGCCAATGACGTGAAAGAAATGAGCAAAGTTGAGGAAAATAAATCGCCAAGATTGCCAGAGATCGACAGACTGCGCGGTTTCGTGATGGTCTTGATGGCATTAGATCATATGCGTGATTTTCTTGATGCTGATGCAATACGTTTCAGCGCAACGGATCTTGCCCACAGCTACCCGGCTCTTTTCTTTACCCGCCTTATTACCCATCTTTGCGCGCCAACATTTGCTGTTCTGGCCGGAATTAGCGCCTGGCTTTATGGCTCCCGAATTGACGATCCCGATGCTTTGTCGAAATTCCTTCTGTCACGCGGTTTTTGGTTGATCGGATTGGATGTATTTTTGGTCAGTCCAGTGTTTTCAGGCGGCGTCGGAACGATCGAACTGGGAACATTATGGGCGATCGGTAGCGGTCTGATTAGCCTGGCGTTACTCAGCCGACTGCGAGCGGAACAGACGCTCATCATCGGATTAGCCATTATCTTTGGACATGATTTGCTGGATGGAGTTCATGCCAATGCTTTGGGAGCTTTTGGCCCCTGGTGGCGGCTGCTCCATGAAAAGGGAGCCTTACCTCTCGGACTGCAAGGTAATGTTATTTATCCTGCGCTCCCATGGATCGGCGTCGTGGCGCTGGGATACGGCCTTGGCCCGCTATTTCAGCGTCCAGAGCCTGTTCGGCGGGGCATCGTGAAATTGGCGGGATATGTTGCACTATTTCTGTTCATCTTATTGCGAGCCATCAACATTTATGGCGATCCTGCGCCATGGACGCATCAATCCAGCATTGTTTACACCTGTCTATCATTTCTGAATGTCAGTAAATATCCGCCATCCCTGCAATATGTGCTTTTAACGCTCGGGTGCTCGGCTTTGATCATGGATCTGCTTGCGGGCATTAAAGGCGGCGCCAAAGGTTACGTGGCAGATTCCCTGGCTGTTTTTGGCAGGACTCCATTGTTTTTCTATATCCTGCATCTTTATCTGGGCGTCCTGGCGGGAGTAGCAATCGCAAGTCTCAAAGGTTTCAGATTTGAGCAAATAAACGAATTTATTGCCTCTGGTTCTGTGCCGGAAAATTTCGGCGTTGGCCTGGGCGGAGCTTATGTCGGATGGATATTCGTCGTTTTCATTCTTTTTCCGATTTGTCGCTGGTTCGATCGCCTCAAAACGCGCAGAAAGGATTTGTGGATTTTGCGTTATCTGTAATCTCTGCTCGGATTTGAGTGTTTACGAGTGTATGCAACCAACTCCTGAAGCGTGGTCCCTTTCTATTTATTTCAGTAGTCTCCATGTGCGCCCCCGCACATCGGATCATCTTGTCCTTGAGTAACCTCTATTCATCGAAGCAGAAGTCTTGGGGGGCAGACAATGACGACGATTTTCAAAGCTTTTATGATCACGGCGGCTTTTGCGCTGACGATTGGTCTGACAGCGGCCACAGTGTCGGCCCCCGCCATGGCTGATGAATACAGCATGTGCGGCGATAATCCCTCCGGGACCTGCTGAACCGCTTTCTTTGAGGATCGGTCGCGCCGCCGCTCCCCTCAACCTGGATGGCGCGACTGAAAGGGCCGTCAGCACGTCTGGCGGCCCTTCTTCATGAGCCGCACCTTCTATTAAATTATTGATATATATTTTTACTCGCATCGATTTACGGATCATGCCTGTGGAGGGCGACAGCATGACGCCCACCCTGAACGATGGCGACATCGTGCTCGTCGATACCGGTAGACGGGCCTCAACGCGAGGCTGTGTGCTTTTCGAGATAGGTCTCGACCAGAAACGTTGCGACGGCACCAGCAGTGTTCACCGCAAGACTAGCGTGCCGAGGGGATGGCTTAACTGGCTTTCCTCCTCGACCATGTGAATCGCTGAGGCGATTTCTAAGCGTCCCAATACCGTTCACCAAGTTCATGGCTCCGCCGAGTATCGCCTTGATCGGTTCCTCGGTGTGTTGGTCCGGCGCAAGATTGAGTGATTTTGCCGCCATCGCGTAGAGTTTTGGCAGATCTTCTTTGTCCGTGTAACCGACGGACATCGCGTCCAAAATGCGCTTGCAAACAGTCTCTAAGAGCGTGCGGGCAACGGTGATCGCGCCCTCTGGGTCGGCGTTCCGTCTGCCTAGCGCCTTGCTCCAAACCGCATGCACCCCTTCGGGGTCAAATGTCTCCAATACCTCGGAAACAGCAGCGTCTCCCGGCGCTTTGTTCTTGCCTTCGAGAAACTCAATCAATGGCGTGAAGGCCTGGCTGATTATCAGCCGTCGATCCGCGTAGATTCCAGCTTGTTCTTTAATGAACGGCCAGAAAACATCGAGTGTGCGGCACGTCCGAACAAAATTCGGAAGGAGCGACTTTGTTGCCGAATCCTGCATGAATTCGCGCCTTAAGTGCTCATAGATCGGATTGCTAGCGGTCATGTCACCTGTGGCGCGAGCAGTCATCAGATTTTCGAGCATTGCAGCTCTTTCAAGCGGCGAGTTTGGAAGTTCGTCCTCATCAACCATCGAAAAATCCCGATTCGTTTCTGCTTCAATTCATAGCACGCGATTCCGTCATAGATCGTGGTGAACGCACGATCGGCACGCACCGTCGTAGAAATGCCCGAAAGCACAACATGAAAACCCTTCCTCCCGCGCTCGCAACCCACGTTATAGGCGGGCTCACCACTCTGTGCCGCTACTGGCGCGTTGATCGCCGCGACGGCGTGGTGATCGGCTTCACCGATTTCGACCGCGATCTCGCCTTCGATGCCGTCACCTACAAGGCGGCGTCGGGCTTCACGGCAACCGCGATCGAAGGCCAGCTCGGGCTCGCCGTCTCGATCCTTGATGTGCAGGACGCGCTGTCCTCTGATGCGCTCACCGAGGACGATCTCCACGGCGGGCGCTACGACGATGCCGACGTCACAATCTATCTGGTGAACTGGGCGGACATGGCGCAGCGCGTTGTGCTGCGCGCCGGCAATCTCCGACAGGTCGCGCGCGGCAAGCTCGCCCTCTCCGCCAAATTACGCGGCCTTGCCGCCAATCTCGATCAACCGGGAGGATGACGCCCGGATCACCCCGCGCGGGCTTGCCGCCCGCAACCGCCGCAAGACCGGCAAGACCCAAACAAATCTTGCCAGCGTGATCGTTTTCTTCCGGTTCCACAGGTCGCCCTGAAGAAGCGCCTTGATGTCGAGAGCGCCGCCTCGCGGCACGCCGCACGCGTGCCCTCGCTGATCGCGGGCTACTTCCCGCAATCCTGATCAGAGACTGGTCTTCTTAAAATAGGTCACACCCGGCAAGTGCTCGAAATGCGCATCGCAGGTCAGCAGGTCGGCGCTGTGCTCAAGTGCGGTAGCGTAGATGATTGCATCGGCGGTCGCGAGCTTGTGCTTGCCGCAGATTTCCGCCGCCGAAAGCGCGACTTTCGTGTCGAGCGGCGCCAGAACGCACATTTGGGTAAAGGCAATAACCTGATCGGCTTTGTCCTCGCCAACCTCGCGGGCAAGCCACTTTGCAAGTTCGAGCTGGACAATCGACGGCACGAGCCAGCCCTCACGCGCCGGAATGTCCCTGGCGATCGCTTGTCCCGTTGGGGACGCAATCAGCCACTCGATCCAGGCGGACGTGTCAACAAGACGCATCAGAACCGGTCTTTGCGGTCGCGATAGTTCTCAGGGTTGGCGCCTTTCGCGATGCCCGCGAGATCCGCAAGTTCGGGAACAGGAACGAGCAGGACGCCGGTCCCTTTGGGGATGAAGGCGAACTCCTGGCCTGCCTTCCACTGCCGGGCTGTGCGAACGGCCTTGGGGATGGAAATCTGGAACTTTGCTGAAAGCGTTGCTGTGTCGGACATGGGATTAACCAACCTTGATCGATCACGTTTTGGTAAGAAATTAGCACGGGACCGTCTCTACAGGAAGGCCAATCGGCATGGCTTCGAAACGCGAAACCGTCCTTGCGGCGGCGAAGACGCTCGTCGCCGCTGCCCTGCCGGGCGTGGAAGTGAAGCGCAATCTGGCCAAGACCGAACGCATTCCGCCCGGCGGGCTAGTCGTGATCCGCGACGGCGACCCGGGCGAACCGGAGGTCAGCCTCTCGCCACTCACCCCCACCCTCGCGATCTTCAGGTTATCGCCCGCACGCAGGATTATGCGCCCTCTTGCTTCCTGTGTGCTTCCTGCAAACGTCAACGCCCAGCTTCCTGAAAGCAGGGTCAATTCGTAAATATTTGATTTTTTGGGAAATATTGGATGCGGGGACAGGATTTGAACCTGTGACCTTCAGGTTATGAGCCTGACGAGCTACCGGGCTGCTCCACCCCGCGCCAATGTGTGAAGGGCTTGTAGAAGGCGCGGCGACCAAACGCAAGCTCTTTTCCTGTGGTCGATTTTGCCCGCCGTTCGTTTCCGCCCCCTCACCCGACAAGCTGCGACATAAGCGCCCGAAGACCCGGTTGCGCCGGGTCGATAGCGGCGCCGCGCGTCTGGTTGCCGCGCAAAAATCTTTGCAAAAAAACGAGAATTCCTCGCGCCGGATTTAATCTGTGACACTTTCGCACAGACGCCCGCAAGCGCGCAGAATATTGATCATCGTCAAATTCAAAACCCATGCTGCGCTGTACAAATCTATGGACGACTCAAGCATGAATTACGCCGTAATGGCCTTGATTTTGGCCAGAGGCGCATAATTCGCTGCGGCGAGCGCCGCTGACGAACGTCGGCGAAGCAAAAAACGCCGGTCATGAAAGGACGGATCTTCATGGAGCGCCCCCCTCTGATCTCGAAACGCATGACCTACGGCGAGATCTCGCTATCGGTTGTTTTCGTCGTTCTGGCGCTGTTCGCCAGCTGGATCGCGCTCCACGCCTACACGCCGATCTACGCCTTTCATGCGGCCTTGTTCGCGCTTGGGTCCATCGGCGCGGTCGCCGCGATCTGGATACGCTATCGCGACCGCCCGGCCGCACTGGCGCCGCTCCTGATCGACGGGCGTCCCAATTATAGCCTCGGGCCGGTCAAATTCACCGCGCTCGCGGCGTTGTTCTGGGGCGTCGCGGGATTTCTGGTCGGGCTCTATCTGGCGCTCGAACTGGCCTATCCCCAGTTCAACCTCGACCTGCCCTGGATCAATTTCGGCCGCCTGCGGCCGTTGCACACCTCGGCGGTGATCTTCGCCTTCGGCGGCAATGTGCTGCTGGCCTGCTCCTTTTACATCATGCAGCGCACGAGCCGCGCGCGCATCGCTGGCGATCTCGCGCCGTGGTTTGTCGTGCTCGGCTATAATTTCTTCATTCTCATTGCCGGCACGGGCTATCTGTTCGGCGTGACCCGCGGCCACGAATACGCCGAGCCGGAATGGTATGCGATTTTATGGCTGGTCGTGGTCTGGGTGGTCTATCTGCTGGTCTATCTCTTCACGCTGGCGCGGCGCGCCGAACCGCATATTTATGTCGCCAACTGGTTCTTCCTCGCTTTCATCGTCACCGTGGCGGTGCTGGTGCTCGGCAATAATGTCGAGATTCCGGTCTCGATCTATTCGCCGCAATCCGTGATCGTCTGGGCCGGCGTGCAGGATGCGATGATCCAGTGGTGGTATGCGCATAATGCGGTGGGCTTCTTCCTCACCGCCGGCTTCCTCGGGATTATGTATTATTTCATCCCGAAACGCGCCAATCGTCCGATCTACTCCTATCGTCTATCGATCGTGCATTTCTGGTCGCTGATCTTCCTCTATATCTGGGCCGGCCCGCATCATTTGCATTACACGGCGCTACCCGATTGGGCGCAGACGCTCGGCATGGTGTTTTCTGTCGTGCTGTGGATGCCATCATGGGGCGGCATGATCAACGGCGTCATGTCGCTGTCGGGCGCATGGGACAAGCTGCGCACCGATCCGGTGCTGCGCATGCTCGTCGTCTCCGTCGCCTTCTACGGCATGTCCACGTTCGAGGGACCGCTGATGTCGGTGAAGGCGGTGAATGCGCTGTCGCATTACACCGACTGGGGCATCGGCCATGTGCATTCCGGCTCGCTGGGCTGGGTTGGCTTCGTCTCCTTTGGCGCGCTTTATTGTCTGATCCCATGGGTATGGCGGCGTCCGCTCCACTCTCTCAAGCTCGTCAACTGGCATTTCTGGATTTCAACGATCGGAATCGTCTTCTACATCTCGGCAATGTGGGTGGCGGGGATCATGCAGGGCCTGATGTGGCGCGCCTACACGCCGCAGGGCTTTCTGGAATATTCCTTCATCGAGACCACGGAAGCGCTGCACCCTGAATATTTGATCCGCGCCGCCGGCGGCGGTCTGTACCTGATCGGCGCGCTGATCATGGTCTACAACATTTATCGCACCATCGCGGCGCCGGAAGTCGATACGGCCGAGGATATCGCCGCATCGCCCCTGCCGGCCGAGTGAGGAGCCGCACATGTCACAAACAACGCATCCAGCGCCGGGCGACGGTCTCCAGAAAAGAATCGAAACCAATTCGATCCTGCTGGTTGTCGCTATTCTGATTTTGGTGTCGATTGGCGGCGTCGTCGAAATCGTGCCTCTGTTCTACATCAAAAACACAATCGAAAAGGTCGAGGGCATTCGTCCCTACAGCCCGCTCGAACTCGCCGGTTACAATATCTATGTGCGAGAAGGCTGTTACACCTGCCACTCGCAGATGATCCGGCCGCTGCGCGACGAGGTCGAACGCTACGGCCATTATTCGCTTGCCGCAGAGAGCATGTACGATCATCCCTTCCAGTGGGGTTCGAAGCGCAATGGCCCCGATCTGGCCCGGGTCGGCGGCAAATATTCGAACGACTGGCAGCGCGATCATCTGCGCAGTCCGCGCTCAATGGTTCCAACCTCAATCATGCCTGGCTATCCCTTCCTCGCCGAAACGCCGCTCAATGGCGCGCATCTCGCCGAACAAATGCGCCTGCTGCGTGTTGTCGGCGTGCCCTACACCGACGCGCAGATCGAGAACGCCTCAGCGGATCTATCGGCGCAAAGCGCGCCCGACGATCCCGGCGCCGTGGCGTTGCGCCAGCGATATCCAAATGTCGTGATCAACGATATCGCCTCGAAAGACGGCGTCACGGAGGAAGACGCGCTGGTCGCCTATCTGCAACATCTCGGCGTTTCCGTGGACTTCAAACTCTACGACGACAAGGCCAATATCCGGTGAGACGATGAACGACGGCATCGCCGAAGCGGCCTCAACATACGAAGCCTGGCGCGCTTTCGCCGCGTCATGGGGGTTGATCTTCTTCGGCGTGATTTTTCTTTGTGTGATCGCCTATGTCTTCTGGCCTTCGCGGCGCCTGGAATTCGAGGCGGATGCACAAATACCCCTTCGAGAGGATGACGACGATGTCTCAGGACACGTTTGAACGCGGCAAGGTCAGGATCGACGAGAAAACTGGCGTGCCGACCACCGGACACGAGTGGGACGGCATTGAAGAGTTGAACACGCCTCTGCCGCGCTGGTGGGTGTGGACCTTCTGGATAACGGCGATCTGGGGGGTCGCTTACTGTTTTATCTATCCGGCCTGGCCGACGCTGTCTGGCGGCACGCAGGGCCTGTTTGGCTGGAATTCGCGCGCCGAACTTGCGCAGGAAATCGGCGACCTACAAACTACCCGCGCGCCCATTCTGGCCAAACTTAACGCCGCCTCACTCTCCAGGATTGAAACGAATCCGGAGTTGCTGGCCACAGCCCGTATGGTGGGCTCGGTGGCTTTCGCCAATAATTGCGCGGGTTGTCATGGCGCTGGCGGACAGGGCGCCAAAGGCTACGCCAATCTCAACGACGACGACTGGATCTGGGGCGGCACGCTCACAGAGATCCTGACCACCATTGAACATGGCGCGCGGTGGGAGGGAGACAAAGCAACCCACAGCTCGGCGATGCCTGCCTTCGGCCGGGACGGCATATTGACGCCGCAACAGATTTCATTGGTTGCCGACCATCTCCGCACCTATGCAGATTTGCCCGGCGCCACAGAGCCAACAGCCGAGGGTCATAAAATCTACGATGAAAATTGCGCCGCCTGTCATGGCGTGGACGGCAAGGGCAACACCGAACTCGGCGCACCCAATCTTGTCGACGCCATCTGGCTTTATGGCTCGGACAAGACGGCGATCGTCAATCGCATCATCAATGGCGGCGGCGGTGTGATGCCGGCATGGAAAGATCGACTCGACGACACCACCATCAAAGCCCTGACGGTTTACGTGCATTCTCTCGGCGGCGGGCAGTGAGCACGGCGCGCCTCGACGCTTCGGCGTCGGGGCGCCCTCCTTCGAGACAATGATTGTTTTGATCAAAAATACGAGTCCGTTTGCGTCTGTGCGCAGGCGCCAGAATAACCGCCGAGGGTTAACCCAAATGTCCAGCGTCGACGCTCACGACCCGCTCTTTGAACCCTTCGTCGAACCCGAGCACCGGATTTATCCGAAAAAGGTCGATGGTCATTTTCGACGGATTAAATGGGGCATCCAGTTTCTTACGTTGGCGGTTTATTATTTCCTGCCCTTCGTGCGCTGGGATCGCGGACCGGGCGTTCCGTCGCAGGCGGTGTTGCTCGATCTGCCGCATCGTCGCTTTTACTTCTTCTTCATCGAAATATGGCCGCAGGAATTTTATTACGCTACCGGCCTGTTGATCCTTGCGGCGCTGACGCTGTTCCTGATGAACGCTCTCGCCGGCCGCATCTGGTGCGGATACATGTGTCCGCAAACGGTATGGACTGATTTCTTCATGAGTACAGAGCGCTGGATCGAAGGCGACGCACGCGAGCGGATAAAACTCGATGAAGGGCCCTGGACCCTAGAAAAAATTCGCAAGAAAGTCGCCAAACATTTCGTCTGGTTACTCATTGCATGGTGGACGGGCGGCGCCTGGGTGTTGTACTTCACCGACGCGCCGACGCTCGTTTATACGCTGGCGACATTCCAGCCCGGAGCCTTCGAAGCCTATCTCTGGATCGGCATTCTGACTTTCACAACCTATGTGTTCGCCGGCTTGATGCGCGAAAAGCTCTGTCTGCACGCCTGTCCCTGGCCGCGCATTCAGGCGGCTCTCACCGACGAATATGCGCTTAATGTCACCTATCGTTATGATCGCGGCGAGCCGCGCATGTCGCTGAAACAGGCGACAGCCCTGCGCTCTACAGGCGAACATGCTGGCGATTGCATTGATTGCGGCCAGTGCGTCGCCGTCTGTCCGACAGGCGTCGATATCCGAAAAGGATCTCAACTAGGATGCATTCAGTGCGGCCTATGCATCGACGCCTGCGATGCAATCATGACCAAAATCTATCGTCCGCCGCGATTAATCGGCTATGACACCGAATTAAACGTCAAGCGGCGTGAATGCGGGCAGCCGGCGGTTTACAAGCCTTTCCGCGCACGCACGCTGATTTACGCGGCGCTTATTCTCCTTACCGGCGGCTTCATGACACTCACGCTGGCGACGCGTGGCGATATGCGGGTGAGCGTTTTGCATGACCGGAACCCGCTTATAGTCCGGTTGAAGGATGGCGGCGTGCGGAATGGCTACACCATGCGGCTAGCGAATATGCGTCCGCAGGCTCGCCAATTCGCCGTCTCCATCACTGGCGTTGATGGCGCTATGTCCGAGGTCGTCGGCGTCGAGCCTGATGCGCAGGGTCAAATTGTGATTGAGGTTGGACCGGATCAAACACGCGAAACCCGATTGCTGCTTGCCGCACCGGAGTCCGCAGGCAAAAGCGGTCAAACGCCAATCAACGTCATCATGACGGATATCCAAAACGGCGGGTCGGTTGAAGCAAGAGACGTATTCGTCTGGCCGTGAACCTGCGCGCTGTCAGAGGTGACATCATGAGTAACGCTTATGACAGACGTTCCGACAAAGACGCTGGTTCCGATTATGTCGCCGGTGGCCGTCCCCTGAACGGAGGGATGGTGCTGGCGATTTTCGTCGGTCTGTTTTTAATCGTTTTCGGCGCCAATGCCGCCATGACCTATTTCGCGGTTAAAACTTTCAGTGGCGAAGTCATCGCGCATCCCTATGAAAATGGCCTTGCCTATAATCGCGAGATCGCCGCCGCACGCGCGCAGGAAACGCGGGACTGGAAAGTCGATGTGCAACTCACGCCCGCCAGTGCGGAAAAAACACTGATTATCGTGACCCTGCGCAACGCCGCTGGCGACGCCGTCACCGGACTCGATCTTGAAGTCGTACTCGTTGCGCCCGCAAATCTAAAGCACGACATTCGCGTTAGACTTGAGGAAAAGGGCAACGGCCGTTACGTTGGCGATGCGGCAGTCGTCGCTGGTCGGCGTGAACTCGTGCTGACGGCAAAACGGACGGGCCAGGAAGTATTCCGCTCGCAAAACCGACTCGACTCGCCCCGGCACGACGGTCAGGGGACGCGTCAATGACTGCCGCTTTCGATTACCAGTCGCTGGTGACAAAAACCGAGGACGGTCTGAACCGACTCGTCGCCGCCGTCGAAGGCATGACCTGCGCCGCCTGTATCGGCGACATCGAACGTGGCCTGCGCGATCTGCCTGGACTGGTCTCGGCGCGTGTGAACTACACCAATCGCAGGCTGACGCTTGAGTGGCGTGATGACGTATTCGATGTGACAAGTGCTCTCATCCGTCTGCGGCGCATGGGCTACGAACTACATCCCTTCGAACTTGCCGACAGCGAGCGCACGGAAACTGAAACCATGCGTTTCCTTTTACGCTGTCTCGCCATCGCTGGTTTCGCAGCGATGAATATTATGCTGCTCTCGGTGGGCGTCTGGGTTGGCGGCGACATCGATCCCGAAACCCGCGATCTTTTCCATGGGGTCTCGGCGCTGATCGCCCTGCCCGCCGCCGCCTTCGCCGGTCAGCCGTTTTTTAGGAGCGCTGCAGCCGCGTTACGAGCCGGCAGGCTGAATATGGACGTGCCGATTTCGCTGGGCGTAATGCTGGCGCTGATTATGTCGGTCTATGAAACCGCGACGCACGCTGAACACGCCTATTTCGACAGCGCGGCGATGCTGCTGACCTTTCTGTTGCTTGGTCGTTTTCTCGATCACGCCATGCGGCGCAAGACCCGAGCTGTCGCCGCCAATCTTGCCGCATTGCGCGCGCCGATGGCGAGCCGCATGTCGGCCGATGGCGCTGAGACGCTGGTCCCTGTCGCTCACATCAAACCTGGCGATCTGGTGCTGTCGCGTCCTGGCGAGCGTCTGCCGGTTGATGGCGAGATTGTCTCGGGCTATGCGTTGCTTGACGACAGCCTGATCACAGGCGAAACGGCGCAACGACCGGCGCAGACAGGCGATCCCGTTTATGCCGGCAGTCTGAATTATGATGGCGTGCTAACGATCCGCGTCGGCGCCGCCAGCGGCGCAACCTTGCTCGACGATATCGAGAAGCTGCTCGATAAGGCCGCCCATGCGCGCTCGCGCTACATGCGGCTCGCCGATCGCGTCTCGCGTCTCTATGCGCCGATGGTGCATCTTGCGGCCTTATCGACAGCGCTATTCTGGTTGGCGCGCGGCGCGACGTTTCACGATGCGCTGATCACAGCAATTTGCGTATTGATTATCACCTGCCCCTGCGCCCTGGCGCTCGCCGTGCCGGCTGTGCAGGTGGTAGCGAGCGGCGCCCTGTTTCGCGCCGGCGTTCTGCTCAACAGCGCCGACGCCATCGAACGCATCGCCGAAACCGACACCATCGTGTTCGATAAAACCGGCACGCTGACCGCGCCGGCGCCGCGCGTCGTCAACGCAGAAGCCATCGATCCGGCGACACGGGCGCTGGCGGCGCAATTGGCGCGGGGCAGTCGTCATCCGCTGGCGCGCGCTATCGCGGCTTTGGCGCCAGATGTAGCAGCGATTGAAGCAAATGAGGCGCATGGGCTTGGCGTTCGCGCAACGATTGACGGCGTCGAGGCGCGTCTGGGTTCGGTCGCCTTCTGCGAGATGACGCCTGAAGTCGAGGCGCTCGGCTCGCTGGAACCGGACATCTCGCTTGTCGCCTTCCGTCACGGCGGTCAACGGGCGATTTTTCAGGTGCGACAGATGTTGCGTAGTGACGCCAGCGAAACGATTAATGCGCTGAAAGCGCGCGGTTTCGCCATCGAAATTCTATCTGGCGACCGACCGGAGGCGGTCGAAAAGATTGGGCGCCTGCTGGGCGTCGATACTTGGCGCAGTGGTCTCACGCCCGCCGAGAAGGTGACGCGTCTCGAGTCCTTGCGCGAGGCCGGACGCAAGACATTGATGATCGGCGACGGGCTCAATGACGCGCCGGCGCTCGCCAGCGCCTATGTTTCGATCTCGCCGATCGACGCCGCCCACATCACACAGACCGCCGCAGACGCCGTGTTTCTGGGGGAACGTCTTGCGCCGGTTGTCGTCACCATTGATCTGGCGCGCCGCGCCCGCACACTGATGCGCCAGAATCTCTTGCTCTCGGTCATCTATAATGTTTTTGCCGTGCCGCTGGCCATGGCCGGATGGCTCACGCCTTTGATCGCCGCCGCCGCGATGTCCATCTCTTCGCTGCTGGTGACGCTGAATGCGTTGCGGGCCAATGGCGGCGCTGCAAGTGATCGGGCAGATCTTGAAACGGCCATGACCTTGAATCTGGAGCTTGTAGAATGACAGTGCTGCTGTTTCTGGTGCCGCTGGCGCTGTTGCTCGGGCTGATCTCGCTCTTCGCTTTCATGTGGTCGTTGCGCAGCGGCCAGTTCGACGATCTTGATGGCGCCGCCCATCGCGTGCTGATGGACGACGATGTCGAGGTGGACTCATGACGCCGCCGGACACGTCCCTATCCGATCCGGCTTTTCGGGCCGGACAAATTGGGTGCGCCTGTCCAACCGATGCAGAGCCTGAGGCTATCACAGATAATCGCCTCGTCTTTACCATCGCCTTCGGTCTCGCGGTTCTGGCGCAAGCCTTGACGCTGACAGTGCTGCCCGAGCAGGGACGCCTGCTGGCGCCGACGACCGCCGGCGTTGGCCTGCCCTATGCGCTTTTGCTGACTGGCGCTGTTGTCGCCAGCTTCCCCGCCACGCTGCTCATCGACGCTTTCAGTCGGCGCGCAGCCTTTGGTCTTGGCGCCAGTCTCGGCGTCGCCGGCGGCGCGCTCTGCGCCTTTGCTGCGGTGCGAAATAATTTCTTCGCGCTCTGCCTTGGCGCTTTCTGGTTAGGGCTCGCTCAGGGCTTTGCGCTGTTTTACCGACATGTGGCGGCTCAGAGTTCGGCTCGTGCCGCGCTGACGGTGTTCGGCGGCGGCGCGCTGGCCGCGGTCGCTACGCCTCTCGCCATTTTCGTGGCCGGCGATCCCGCCAAAACTCTGCTGACGGCAGCTGCTTTGCATACCCTCGCCCTGGCGGTCGTTATTCGGCTGCCGCATCGTCGCAACGATCCCGTCAGCAAGACGTTTCCGCCACATTCCTTTCCCGAAGGCTTTGTCGTCGCCACGCTTTTCGGCGCGCTTGCATGGGGCGTGATGGGGGCGGGAATGATGCACGGACCGCTGACGCTCGCCGCCTGTTCTGCAACCCCAATGTATATCGGCGGGGCGATGGGCTGGCATCTGGCGTCGATGTATGCGCCTGCTGCGCTGGCGGCGCGCTGGCCGGCTTTTTTTCCTACCCCCGGCGCCCTGATCGCGGGCCTGCTGCTGGCGCTGTTGGGCGGGGTCGCCGTTTACGCAGGCGCAACGATTGGATCAGTTACGGCAGGTCTCATCGCCATTGGCGTTGGCTGGTCAATCGTCAATGTCGGGTGTCTGCGTCAATTGCACGCCGCTGCCGCGCCCTCGCGAAGCGCCCTTGCCGCGCATGATTTCTGCGTACTGGCGGCAGCAGTTGCTGGAGCGCTGCTGTAAATCCTCAAGAGGAAGTGATGTTTACTGTCTTGTTGATGTGGCGCACGGTTTCGAGGAAGCTGTATTTCGCCGCCTTGTTTGGAAAGTAGAGGCTCTCGCGCCGGCCATCTTGTAATACGACAAGCACAGGATTCGAGCCCGTCAGAGATTTGAAGGCTTTGATTTGGCGAACATTACCAATTTTGGCGCTCGTCCGCCACAATGTGGCCAGCGGCAACCATGTGAAAATGCGAGCCGGGAAGGCGAAGCTGTCATCACCGAGACTGACGCCTGCTATTTCCGCCAGAAAAGCCTGAGCCGTATACAAGCCTCCCGCGCCGCCAAGCAGCCACTCGCCCGTATCCTCGCCCGTGAAAAGAACCAGAGCGCAGGCCAGCCCCAAAACCGCCCAGCCGATACACCAGGTAAAAACAACGCTACGTGAATAGAATACGTCCGGTCCGGGATTGTGGATGGAGTGATAGAATTCCTCTAGGTCTTCATCCGCCATGGGCCTCTCCGCGGGTGCATCGTAAAAGGGGCGATTAAAATTCCAAGATAAATCTAATGATTAGAATGATGCAGTTTCTCTCAAGTTGCAATAACACCCTAGTTGAGGCGGCAGTCGTATTGGGTTTCTCTCAAGAAAAAGGCCGCCGGCGGAACGCCAGCGGCCAAGTCAGGGAGGAAACGTCCAAGGAGAGGACGTAGGCGCAAGCTTCTCCCCGACCAGCGGCGCAATTAAGGCAAAATCTGGCAAACGATTTCAAAAGGCCAGGGCGTTGTAAAAATACAACGATCCTGCCCGGTCTCCTTCTGGATCTGCGTTAGGAAATCGAGGCCATGATATTGGCCCAATCGATATGAATAAATGTCGACGACGCTTGATGCAGTTCACATGCAAGTGAAATCAGGAGCGTTCAATATGCAAAGAATGATGCTCATTGTTTTGGCATGCCTCTGTGGCGCCTGCGCCGGCGATGAGTTCAGCAAAGACGGGCGCGGTCCACATTAAGACGACCACAGTCATAAGATGATCACGGGAGAAATATACGCCTACAGCTCGGAGACCAGATCGGCGAACACTTGCCTGAGCTTGATGCATATAATTGACAAGCTGGATTAAATTCGTTGACAGGGAAAGAACCTGCGCAAGGTGAAGGCTGGATCGCCCCCAGTCGCGACGAGCGACGATGTAGTCACAGATCGACGCCCGGCTACGGCAGGCAGAGGGCCCCGCCGCTCCAGAGTCTCAGGCTAAAAAGAATCGCTACGCAGCCTTTGGCTTAGGCATAATCAGCTTGCGGTTCATCAGCACTTCCGCGATCTGGATAGCGTTCAGCGCCGCTCCCTTGCGCAAATTGTCGGAGACGCACCACAGCACAAGCCCATTGTCCACCGTCGGGTCCTCGCGGATGCGCGAGACATAGGTTGCGTCCTCGCCCGCCGCCTCATGCGGCGTGATGTAGCCGCCAGCTTCACGCTTATCGATTACCAGCACGCCGGGGGCAGCGCGCAGGATATCGCGGGCTTCGTCCGCTGAAATCGGATTTTCGAATTCGATGTTCACCGCCTCCGAATGGCTGATGAACACTGGAACGCGCACACAGGTCGCCACGAGCTTGATCTTCGGATCGAGGATTTTTTTGGTCTCCGCAACCATCTTCCACTCTTCCTTCGTAAAACCATCCTCCATGAAGACATCGATTTGTGGAATGAGATTGAAGGCGATGCGCTTTGGAAACTTTTTAGCGTCAACAGGATCGGAGACGAAAACCGAGCGTGTCTGCGCAAAAAGTTCGTCCATCGCCTCCTTGCCGGCGCCAGACACGGATTGATAGGTCGCAACGACGACACGCTTGATCTTTGCAGCGTCATGCAAGGGCTTTAACGCCACAACCAGTTGCGCTGTCGAGCAATTGGGGTTGGCGATGATGTTCTTCTTTTTGAAGCCCGAAGCAGCATCGGCGTTCACCTCGGGAACGATCAATGGCACATCCGGGTCCATGCGCCAGGCTGAGGAATTGTCGATCACTACGCAACCCTGCGCGCCGATTTTCGGCGACCAGACTTTCGATACCTCGCCGCCGGCAGACATCAGACAGATATCAGTGTCGGAAAAATCATAGGTGTCGAGATGACGGCATTTGAGCGTCTTGTCGCCGAAGGACACTTCCTGCCCGATAGAGCGTGAAGAGGCGAGCGGCACGACTTCCGACACCGGAAAGCGACGCTCGGCCAGAATATCCAGCATTTCGCGGCCCACATTTCCGGTGGCGCCGGCGATGGCAACCTTATACGCCATATTAAATCTCCACCCGGCGATCCGCCGCTCCCAGAACTTAAAAACTGAAACCCGTGCCCATATTTCCGCCGGGCGACATCTTCACGGGCATCGAGCTGGTGTTACTCGACGCGCCGGAATTCGGAGCATCCTTAGGCTTCGGCGGCTCCTTGCCGGGAGACCACCCCTCAAGCTCGCCAAATTGACGATCCGGCCGGGGTTTCCCGCCCTGCTGTTGGGGCGCGGCCGCCGGATTGGAGGGCGCGACGGCGCCTTTCGCCTTTTTGCCCGCCGGTTTGACGGCGCCGGGGGTGTCGAAAGCGTGAGGATCAAACTGTAATTCCTGGGCGCGCAAAGAAGTCGCGCCAATCCCGGTCGCTAACGCGATTATCGTGAAAAAACTGAGAAATCGTCGGTCATTCTGACGCATGGCTGACCTCTCCCCTCATTCTTCCCGGACCTCCTAAAACGCAGACGCGGCAGGATCAAGGCAAGGGTATTTCCCCGGCGAAGGGGGCCGATCCTTGACCCAGACAATTCCGATCGGATCATCCGGTAGATCTTGCGCCCAATCCAGACCAGCATAAACGGGGAGCCAGAAAGAGGGCGGCGCCAATCATCAGTTGCCTGGGGAGACACTCAGAATTGTCGCAGGCATCGCCTGACCTGACCGGCGCATCAGAGCCGCTGAGGGCGCTTGCCGCAGCGCTGAGATGAGACAAGTGCGCATCGCAAATGTCTGTAATAGAAAATATACATTAATATCAATTTTTTGTGACTATAAAAGGTTAAAGTTCCGCAATGCGTTACTCATTAAATTTGCTTGCGTGAGACTTGCGCTTGCATGGTTTCGTGTTACTTTATGGCCATGCTTAAGATTATAGATTATCAGTTTTTCGTTGACCGGTCCGAGCAACTAATTTTCTCTTGTCTGTATGTATATTTCCTAACCGGCTTCGTCAGCTCTTCTTACAGCGATCTGGACATCATAAACTATCTTTATCTCGTTGATCAGACCCTCATCCTGTTGTTTCTGATTACCCGAAGGGTAGCGACGGAAATAAGCTTAAAACCCAAAGACTATTTGATCGCAGTTGCGGGAACACTGTCGCCCTTAATAGCGACGCCGAGCACAGGACATAACATTTTCCCTGAATCAGGGTGTGTCTTCCTCATGTTAATCGGAATCTTCATCCATCTGAGCGCCAAGCTCACTCTCAGACGCAGCTTTGGAATCATACCGGCCGATCGTGGAATTAAAGCATCAGGTCCATACCTTTTTGTTCGTCACCCTATGTATCTCGGTTATATTCTCGTTCATATTTCCTTCATTTTAAGCGGGCCCAACTTATGGAACTGCGCTCTATTCGTCATAACCTGGGGATTCTACATTCTTCGCATCGAGGCAGAAGAAAGACTTCTCACACAAAATGATCATTACCTGGCGTTCCAAAATATGACACATTTCCGCCTAATCCCAGGCATTTACTAAAATTCAATACAATGGAAACAATATATTTTCTCCGTGATTTAATTTTCACAGTCGCTGATGTAGAGCATTTTATTATCTATTGTGCTGTTTTCTCTTTACTTGAATTAATAAACCCCGCGCATTGCGAAAAGAATTTTCTCCGTCCGGGTCAATGGACTGATATATTACACTTTATCTTCTCTGGATCAGTCATAATCTCGGGTCTAAAATTAGTTATTTATGGATCGGATAAACTTGGACAGTATATTATACCGCAAATTTTGCGCGACTGGATCTTCATGCAACCTATGTGGTTGCAGGTTCTTGCGATTACGATCATCGCCGATCTCGGTTTCTACGTCACACATCGGATGATGCACGAGTATAAATGTCTTTGGCGGTTCCATGCCGTTCATCATAGCAGCGAACAACTCGACTGGCTGGCCGCATTTCGCGTCCATCCATTCGATCAGCTGATCGTAAAAGGGAGTTCTCTGTTTCTTATATTCTTTACTGGATTTTCCAAAGACGCCATCATCATTGCTTCAACAATCTATATGTGGCAATCGCTTCTTCTGCACAGCAATTTCCGATCCCATCTGGGATATCTTGGACACTACATTGCTTCGCCAGTTTTCCATCACTGGCATCATGCAAACGAGCCAGGCTCCATCGACAAGAATTTCGGCGGACAATTACTCCTGTGGGACAGGGTTTTTGGCACTTTAAACATGCCCAAACCTTTCCCTGAAAAATACGGCATAGACCAAACCTTGCCAAGTAATTACTTCAACCAATTGATGTATCCATTCATCTGTCTTTTAACCGACAGCAAATGGTCAAAAAGGAACCTGACAATAAAGATTGATCCACGTAATTACCGAGGCAAATAAACACGAAACACTTCATATGATATCATATTGATCTAATCAGTTTCATATGCCTCAGTTAAAGGGCGTGATTATCTTTTCAGTTTTAATTTCATTCGTAGAATGTGGGGTCGGGAAGTTAACTCTCGCAACGCTCAATCGCCCGATTCTTTAAATCAGCGATGGCTTTTGCAGGCTCCAGATGTTTCGGGCAAGCCTTTGTGCAGTTCATGATCGTGTGGCAGCGATAAAGGCGGAAGGTGTCGTCGACATAGGCCAGCCGCTCGTCCGTCGCCTCATCGCGCGAGTCCGAAATCCAGCGATGCGCCTGTAACAAGGCCGCTGGCCCAAGATAACGATCGGAGTTCCACCAATAGCTTGGGCAAGATGTGGAGCAGCAGGCGCACAGAATACACTCGTAGAGCCCATCGAGCTTCGCGCGATCCTGTGGCGATTGCAGGCGTTCTTTTTCCGGATCAGGACCGGCGTGCAGCCATGGTTCGATAGCAGCGTGTTGTTCGTAGAAGATCGTCAGATCCGGCACGAGATCTTTCACCACGCCCATATGCGGCAACGGATAGAGACGAATAACGCCCTCAATCTCGTCCATGCCGCGCGTGCAGGCCAGCGTATTGACCCCATCGATATTCATCGAACAGGAGCCGCAGATACCCTCGCGACAGGAGCGCCTGAAGGTCAGCGTCGGATCGATATGGTTTTTGATCCAGATGACGCCATCGAGCACCATCGGCCCGCAATCGCTTGTATCCACGAAATAGGTGTCAATGCGCGGATTGGCGCCGCTATCGGGATCATAGCGATAGATTCGAAATTCGCGCAGCGCCGTCGCGCCCTCCGGCTTTGGCCAGACCTTGCCTTCGGCAATCACGGAATTCTTTGGCAGGGTAAATTCAACCATCTTATCGCATCCGCTTTGTGGTCTGTTGCTGCGATAGCGCGAGCTAATTAATACACGCGCGCTTTCGGCTCTATATAGGCGACTTCATTCGTCATCGTGTAACTATGCACCGGGCGATAATCGATCGCTGTCGATTTCTTCTCATGATCGATTGTCGCCAGCGTATGTCTCATCCAGTTGGCGTCATCGCGCGTAGGATAATCCTCGCGGGCATGGGCGCCGCGTGACTCCTTACGGTTGGCGGCCGACTCCATCGTCACCACCGCCTGCACGATAAGATTGTCATATTCGAGCGTCTCGATCAGATCGGAATTCCAGATCAGCGAGCGATCGGAAATCTTGATGTCGGCGCCAGCCCGCCAGATGTCGTTGATACTTGCGACGCCCTCGTCGAGCACTTCGCCAGTGCGATAGACCGCGCAATGCGATTGCATCGTGCGTTGCATGCGATCACGCAGCGTCGCCGTGCTTACTCCGCCATTGGCGTGACGGAAACGATCCAGTCGCGATAGCGACAATTCGGCCGAGCCCGCTGGCAGTTCGGGCTGCAGCGCGCCGGGCGTCACCAGTTCGGTGGCGCGCTGACCGGCGGCGCGGCCGAACACAACCAGATCAATCAATGAATTGGAGCCCAGTCGATTGGCGCCATGCACGGAAACGCATGCTGCTTCGCCGATCGCCATCAGACCCGGCACGATCGCGTCAGGATCGCCGTCGACTTTACGCAACACTTCGCCGTGGTAATTCGTCGGAATGCCGCCCATGTTATAGTGCACGGTCGGCAGGATCGGGATCGGCTGACGCGTCACATCGACGCCGGCAAAAACCTTTGCGCTTTCCGAAATGCCCGGCAGACGTTCGGCGAGGATCGCCGGATCGAGATGTTCGAGGTGCAGGAATGCGTGATCCTTCTTCTTGCCGACGCCTCTGCCTTCGCGCACCTCCATGGTGATGGCGCGCGAGACCATATCTCTCGGCGCAAGATCCTTCACCGATGGCGCGTAACGCTCCATAAAGCGCTCGCCTTCACTATTGGTGAGATAGCCGCCTTCACCGCGCGCGCCTTCGGTAATCAGACAGCCCGCGCCGTAGATGCCAGTCGGATGGAACTGCACGAACTCCATGTCCTGCAGGGGCAGACCCGCACGCAGCACCATTCCACCGCCATCGCCCGTGCAGGTGTGCGCGGAAGTCGCGGAAAGATAGGCGCGGCCGTAACCGCCTGTCGCCAGAACGGTGAGACCGGCGCGGAAGCGGTGGATCGTGCCGTCGTCGAGTTTGAGGCAGACGACGCCGCGGCAGGCGCCTGTCGCGTCCATGATCAAATCTATGGCGAAATACTCAATGAAAAATTGCGTTTCATGCTTTAGCGCCTGACCATACATGGTGTGTAGCATGGCATGGCCGGTGCGGTCGGCGGCGGCGCAGGTGCGTTGCGCTGGCGGCCCCTTGCCGAAATCGGTGGTCATGCCGCCGAAGGGACGCTGGTAAATTTTGCCCTCAGTCGTTCGCGAGAAAGGCACGCCCCAATGCTCCAGCTCATAAACCGCCTGCGGCGCATTACGGCAGAGATACTCAATCGCATCCTGGTCGCCGAGCCAGTCCGAGCCCTTGACCGTATCGTACATATGCCATTTCCAGTCGTCCGGCCCCATGTTGCCGAGCGCTGCGGCGACGCCGCCCTGCGCGGCGACGGTGTGCGAACGGGTTGGAAAAACCTTGGTGACACAGGCGACGGACAGGCCCGCCTTGGCGCAACCGACCACTGCCCGCAAACCCGCGCCGCCGGCTCCAACGACAACCACATCGAAAGTATGGTCGATGACCGCATAGGCCCGTCCGCCAATCGAAACAGTTGATACAGCGCCAGTCGCAGCCATTATTTGAGCCTTTTTATCGTTGGTGGATCGCGGCGGGCATAAAGCTTATTTTGGCGCCGCAATCAGCATCAGGGCCATCGTCCACAAAACAGAAATCGCGCGCGCCGCCCAAAGATTGGCGCACAGCGCTTTCGCTTTCAATTCCGGTTCGTGCACGTAATCAATGATGATCTCGTTCATGCCCTCGCGGGCATGGATCATTCCAATGACGCCGAAAGCGATCAGCGCGAGCGCCGGGAATGGTCTGCCAATCACTGTGCGCACGCCATCCGCCGACAGACCGACGATCCCGGCCAGATACCATGCCGTTAACACGCCCAGAGGGACCAGCGCGTAGGATGTCAGGCGCATGAAACGGGCGTGTTGCGAGCCGTGATGGTCGGCCACGAATGCCGCGCCCCGGCCCTTTCGGCCACTGTTGAAATGTGTCGGAACCGACATGTTTACTCCCGTTCAGTCCACCATTCCTCTTACGATCCATGTCAGCACGGTCAGACCCACGCCACCCGCCAGCGTGCCAATCGCCAGCGTTTCGCGGCCTTTGGGGTCCATATACAGGCCACGGTCCCAAAGGAAGTGTCGAACGCCGCCGAGCAAATGGTGATAGATCGCCCAGGTAATCATAAAAACGAGAAGGCCGCCGATCGTGCTTGATCCGAGCCAGCCGAAAGCCCCGTAAAAAAAGCCGCCCGTCCCGACACCCAAAAACAACAGGGTCAGCAAAGCCATCGCGATATAAAGTCCCGCGCCAGTGATCCGATGCGCGATCGACATCATCATGGTCATCATCGGGCGATAAACCGACAAATGCGGCGACAGGGGCCGCCGGGCGTCACGCGAGTCGGATTCGGCGTTGGTCGAGCCTAAACTGTCCATGGCCAGCCCCTCTGGCGGCGATTTTTTGTCACGGCCGCGTGACAAAGGGATAATTCAAATATTGCGGCGCCGCAACATTAACAGCATTGGCGCCCTGGTCAGTCTGAATCCATTGGATATCCGGGTCTACGACAGGGGGCCATGACTGGCTGCGCCGGTCTGGCGGTAATTCTCAACCCTGAATTGCGTGCCTGGCAGACAAGAAATCTTTCTGATGAGCAATTCCGATTATCGCAGTGTGGCCCAAAAGTCACAGACAGGTATTCTCTGGGAGAACTTGGTTCGCCGGGGTTTCAATAGTGATCAAATGCAGTAATGTTATATTATAACGTTACTCAGAGGTTGCAACTTGATCGCCTTCCTGCATCGAAAATCATTAAAAGTCATTATTTTAACTAGCCTGTCGGGTATAATGCCCGCAACTGGCGTGGCGCAGCAATCTTTGCCGACCATCGACGTCAGGTCAGCTAGCCCGATCAAACGACAGGCTGCGCCGAAGCCCAGAGTCGCGGCGGTCGCAGCGCCCTCGTCGCCCCGACCGCAAGTGCGGACCGTCCCGCAGGCGCCGGACGATGTGCCAGCTCAGGCGACAACGGTTCCGGACGGCGCGCTGCCGATTGTCGCCGACCAATATGCAACGGTTTTGGTTGTCACCAATCCGGAATTGCGTCGCACCGGCGGCGGACAACTCGGCGACATCCTCTTCGACCGTCCGGGCGTCACCGGCACGGAAACGGCGCCAGGCGCCGCAAGCCGGCCTGTGGTCCGCGGTCTGGATAATTACCGTGTGCGGATACAAGAAAATGGCATCAGCACGAGCGGCATGTCGGAGATTGGCGAAGATCACGCCGTGCCAATTGATCCGTTGGGCGTCAGCCAGCTTGAGGTCGTTCGCGGGCCGGCGACGTTGCGTTGGGGATCGCAAGCGATCGGCGGCGTGGTCAACGCCACCAACGCTCGTATTCCTGAAACAATTCCCTGTCCCGAAAACGCCACGCCCCGGGAAAAAGAAAAGGGTTGCGTGAAGTTCGAGACGAGAGGCGCGGTTTCTACGGTCGACGCCGGCATGGAAGGCGGCGCGTTGGCGGATATCGGCGCCAAAAACTTCGCGGTTCATGGCGACATCGGCGGAAGACGCGCCAGCAATTACGCCATCCCCGGGTACCCTTATCAATTCCCGCCCGATCCGCCGCCGCAAGTTGACGGACGCCAGCCCAATTCCAGCAACAGATCGGGCGGCGGCTCCATCGGCGGCTCGGTGATCAACGAAAATGGCTACCTCGGGTTAGCCGTTACGCAATACGACAGCGCCTATCGCATTCCAGGCTTAGAGCCGAGCGCTAACAATGTGCGAATCGCTCTTCGACAAACCAAAGTCAGCGGCAAAGGAGAATTACGACCCGATTCTGCTTATGTCGAAGCCATTCGCCTATGGGGCGGCGTCATAGACTATAAACACAATGAACTCGCCAATGAGGGCGGTTATGACGGCATACAACAAACCTTCACAAACAAGTCACAAGAAGGCCGTGTCGAAGTTCAGATGAAGCCCTATCTAGCTTCATTTGCAAAAATCACAACCGCCGTCGGATTACAAGGCGCGGGCTTGCGCATGACTGCGCCGGGCATGGAGGGTGGCCTCTTCGACCCCAACCGCACCGTCAGCGTCGCCGGCTTCGCCTTCAGCGATTTCGAATTCACGCCGACGACCCACGCACAAATCGCCGGGCGTATCGAAAACACGCGTATCACCGGCTCCTCCCCGGATTTCTATAGCTTTGTCTATCCGACATGCGCGCAGGAAGGAGTCAACGATGATGGCGAAACAGTTTGCGAGTCGGCGAATGTATCGCCGACGATCTATCGCAACCGGAACTTCACGCCAAAAAGCGCCGCGCTGGGCCTGATCCAGAATTTGCCACAGGATCTCGTCGTGAGTCTTAACGCTCAATATGTCGAACGTGCGCCGCAAGCGCCGGAACTCCTGTCCCGCGGCATGCATGAAGCGACGGGAACCTACGACATTGGCAATCCGAATTTAGGCATCGAGTCAGCAAAACAAATCGAACTTGGATTCAAACGTGTGACAGGTCCCTTCCGCTTTGAGGCGACCGCCTATTACACGAGTTTTGGCGGGTTCATCTATCGCAACCTCACGGGCCAGACCTGCGAGGGCGAACCGGGAAGCTGCACGCCTCTCGGTGAAGGCGGCGATCTTAATCAGGCTATTTACACGCAACGTGATGCTCTGTTCCGGGGCGCTGAGGTTCAAACCCAATACGATTTGGCGGAGGTCCATAACGGCGTGTTCGGTTTCGAAAATCAGTTCGACGTCGTTCGAGCGACTTTTTTTGGTGGCGGGAATGTTCCGCGCATCCCGCCGGTTCGTTTGGGCGGCGGTTTGTTTTATCGCGACGCGAATTGGGTTGCGCGCGTCAATCTTTTGCATGCCTTCGCGCAAAATAATATTGCGCCATATGAGACGACGACAGCCGGCTATAATCTTCTCAAGGCCGAGATCAGTTACAAAACCAAACTTGACCCAGAGGGTCGTCGTGAACTGACAATGGGCGTGACCGGCAATAATTTGCTGAATCAGAACATCCGCAACAGTGTTTCCTTCCGGAAAGATCAGATTTTGCTGCCCGGCGCCAACCTCAGATTTTTCACGAACATAACTTTCTAGAGAGAGAGTTGAACTGAGCTTTTAAGTCAGCGTCGTAGCGTATGTCACGCAGCCCAGGGTTTTGCCAGATCCGCCCCGGGAGCCTGACTTTTGAGCCTAGTAAAATCGCCGTCGCAGCGACAACAGACCAGCCAGCGCCGCCAACGCACAGAAGCCGCCAGCCGAAAACGCTGCATAGGGGCCCTCAATGTCCCATAAAACCCCGGCCGCCCAGCTGGCGACGAGCAGCGCCGCGCCGCTCGCGAGATTGAACACGCCGAAGGCTGTGCCGCGCAGCGTCGCCGGCGCGGCGTCGGCGACCAGCGCCGCCAGCAAGCCTTGGGTCAGACCCATGTGAAGGCCCCAAAGCGCCACCCCGAGCCCGACCATCGTCAAGGTGTCGCCGCCCGCCAGCGCGCCATCGGCGGCGATCAACGCGATCATGCCCAGGGCAAGCGGCCCGATCCGGTCGCCGCGATCCGAAAACACCCCCGTTGGGTAGGCTGCAAGCGCATAGACCAGGTTCATCGCCACCAGCACCAGCGGCGCCAGCATGGCCGGCAATCCGACCGCCTGCGCCTTGAGGATGAGAAAAGCCTCGGAAAATCGCGCCAGACTGAACAGTGTCGTTATGGCGACCACCATCCAAAAGGCGCCGCCGAGGCCCCGCAGCTCGGCGATATGCAGCGGAAAACGCGCCGGCTTTTGCGGCCGGGTCTCCTCCGGCTCCGAGACGCCCAGCGCCAGCACCAGCACCGCCAACGCGGCAGGGATCGTCCCTGCCCAAAACACGGCGCGAAAGTCGTCGATGGTTAGCCACATCAGCGCCACGGCGACCGCCGGACCGAGAAAGGCGCCGACCGTATCGAGGGATTGACGAAGGCCGAAAGCCGCACCGCGCAAGTGCAGCGGCGTTACATCGGCGACCAGCGCATCGCGCGGCGCCCCGCGCACGCCTTTGCCTACCCGATCCAGAAAACGCGCCGTCGCCACCCACGCAACGTTCGGGGCCAGGGGAAACATTGGCTTGGTGAGCGCCGCAAGCCCGTAACCGATGAGGGCGAGCGACTTGCGATGGCCAAACCAGTCGGACAAGGCGCCTGAGAAGACTTTTACAAAAGAGGCCGTCGCCTCGGCGACGCCCTCAATCAGTCCGACCTGCGCCATGCTCGCGCCCAGCGTCCCGACGAGGTAGATCGGCAGCAGCGCGTGGATCATCTCGGAAGAGAAATCCATCAATAATGACACAAAGCCCAGCGCCCAGATACTGGCGGGGATTTGCTTGAGACGCGAAAAGACTGGCTCCTTGATGCTCATACGCGTCTCGTAGCACGGTTTGAGCGCCATGCGACCCGCCGGATTGCGGTTTGCCGCTTGAGAACCATGCGATGCGTCATCGGTTGGCCGGGGACTTGCCCCGGCGGCCAAAACGGCCCAAACCGTGCGCAAATGTCGCCGGCTGCCCGGCGGCGAGCGGAGGCCGATGGGACATGTCAGACGACGACTGGAAAAAAAGCCTGCCCTTTAAACGACACTGGGCGCTTTATCTGCTGTTCAAGCTGATTGTTCTGGCGCTGGCGGGATTTGTGGCCTGGCGGCTGCTGCACGCCTTCGCCATGGTTTGAGCATGGCGCGCGGCGCAGCTCCCGGTTTGCGTCCTTATCTGCCCGCCGACGCGCGCGCGCTGGCGGCGCTGTTTCGCGCAAGCGTCGAGGCTCTGGCGGAGGAAGATTACAGCGAGGAGCAGCGCGCCGCCTGGACCTCCATCGCTGACGATGAAGCCGCCTTCGCGGCCCGTCTCGCCGCTGGCCTGTCGCTCGTCGCCCTGATCGATGGCCGGATCGCCGGCTTCGCCATGCTGTCCGAAAACCGCCTGTTCGAAATGCTATATGTGCGTCCTGACCAGGCCCGGCGCGGTGTCGGGGGAGCGCTCGCCGACGCTATCGAAAAACTCGCCGTCGGTCGCGGCGCGAAACAGCTGACGGTTGAAGCCCCGGATTCGGGGCGTGATTTTTTCGCCGCGCGCGGCTATGTCCCGCAAAGCCGCAATACGATCATGATGGGCGGCGAATGGCTTGGCAAGACAACAATGACGAAAGAGCTGGCGGCCGCCGCCACCGGAGGGCCGCATTAACATGATCAGGGAACGCGTCACGCTTTATGATACGACCCTTCGCGATGGCGCGCAGACGACGGGCGTCGATTTTTCGCTGGAGGACAAGCGCCAGATCGCCGCCATGCTCGACGAACTGGGCGTCGATTACATCGAGGGCGGTTATCCCGGCGCCAATCCGCTCGACACCGAGTTCTTCGCCAGCAAACCAAAAATTCGCGCCCGTTTCAGCGCTTTCGGCATGACCCGCCGTCCGGGTCGTTCGGTTGAGAACGATCCCGGCGTCGCCGCCTTGCTCGACAGCGCCGCCGACGCCGTTACTTTCGTCGCCAAAAGTTGGGACTATCAGGTGCGCGTCGCCCTGCGCTCAACGGAGGAGGATAATGTCGCCGCTATCGCGCAATCGGTGACGACTGCGGTCGCGCGCGGCAAGGAAACAGCAGTTGACTGCGAGCATTTCTTCGACGGCTACAAGGCCAATCCGCATTATGCGCTGACCTGCGCCAAAGCCGCACTTGACAGTGGCGCGCGCTGGATCGTGCTCTGCGACACCAACGGCGGCACGCTGCCGCATGAGATCGAACAGATCGTCGCCGAAGTGTTGAAGATCGTTCCCGGCGATCATATCGGCGTGCATTGTCACGACGACACCGGACAGGCGGTGGCCAATTCGCTCGCCGCCCTGCGCGCCGGCGCACGCCAGATTCAGGGCGCCCTCAACGGTCTGGGGGAACGTTGCGGCAACGCCAATCTGACGACGATCATTCCCAATCTGCTGTTGAAGGAAGAATTCGCCAAACGCTTCGAGATTGGCGTCACGCGCGAGAAGCTCTCGCACTTGACACGTATCTCGCATGCGCTCGACGAATTGCTCAATCGCGCGCCCGATCGTCATGCGCCCTATGTCGGGGCCAGCGCCTTCGCCACCAAGGCTGGCATTCACGCCTCGGCGGTTCTGACAGATCCCAGGACCTATGAGCATGTGCCGCCGGAGAGCGTCGGCAACATGCGGCGCGTTCTGGTCTCCGATCAGGCCGGACGCTCCAATCTCATTTCCGAGCTAACGCGACTGGGCGTCGCCTTCGATAAGGAAGACCCGCGCCTGTCGCGCATTCTTGAGGAAGTGAAGGAAAAAGAGGCGCAGGGTTACGCCTATGAGGGCGCCGACGCCTCGCTTTATCTGCTCGCCAAGCGCATCCTGGGCGAAACGCCCTCTTACTTCGATGTCGAACGCTACAGCGTCGCTGTCGACCGACGCTTTGGGCGCAATGGCGGGATCGAAGATCGCGGCGCCGAAGCCATCGTCAAAATTCAGGTGCATGGCGAGAGCCGCATCTCTGCCGCCGAGGGCAATGGTCCAGTCAACGCGCTTGATCTGGCGTTGCGCAAGGATCTCGGCGTCTATCAACGCTATATTGAGGACGTGCGCTTGGTGGATTATCGCGTGCGCGTCTTCCAGGGCGGCACCGATGCGGTGACGCGCGTTCTGGTGGAATGCGCCGACGACAGCGGCCTTCGCTGGTCCACCGTTGGCGTCTCCGCCAATGTCATTGACGCCTCGTTCGAGGCGCTTGTCGACGCCATCAATTACAAACTGATGCAGGCCGGCGCACGTTAACAAGCCGTTGCCATTACGTTTGTTCATGATAAAATACTTAATTTATCGCAAGAATAATCAGGAGTTTATAATGGTAACGTTCACGCCAGAATTCTCATCGAAAAAAGAAAAATTGCCGGGAGCAGATGATACTGTTGTGAATGGATATACCACCTATGAATTCAAATTTACCAATAACAGTTCGCAAACAGTAAATTATAATGTTCCCGGTCCTTCCGGCGGCCAGATCACATCTCCATCAGGCTCTTCTCAGGGATCCATACCTTCCCAGGGGAGTGCGGCTTACTCTTATGTCGCCTTCAGCAGCAGTGGCACAGGCGAACAAGACAATGATTTGAATTTGATTCAGGAAGAGTCATGGCCTCTTTTATCGACCCAGAACGGATCGTTGAATGTCTGGTTTTCGAGCGGCTACGACAGCGCGCTGGCAGCCGAAGCTCAGTACATAAACATCCTTGCGGAAAATGGCGTCACGGTCACGGAAAATACCTCGATCCAGAACAATGGAACGGGTGGCGGAATAAATATCGGCATTGGCGGTGGCGGGGGAGACTGCAAAACCAACAATATCTGTATTCAAATATCGGATTCATAAGAGGGCAAGCTTTGCTGATCTCCTGTCATCTCGATACATGAACGCCGGTGGTTAAGACATAGGATCGTTGACAAAGCGGCATTTTATATTTCTGCGGAATAACTTCTTTACTTAACGCAATTGTTTCGCATGATTGCCATAAATCCCGATCATAGTCGAGACTATTGCTGCTTAGCTTCTGGTTTTGCCATTTCATGGGTTGGCATGGAGAGCGGTCCTGTCGAAACGCAAGAAGAACAAATACACATCCGGATCGGTCAGCTCAGTCAGCAAACCGCCCGCGGAGATTTCCAACTCGATTTCTTTTGAGCCGATGTGCGATGCCGAGATCGCGATACTCGAGGACTGGGCGGCTCAGGAGGGCTGGAACCCCGGCCTCGGCGATCTTGCGGCGGCGCACGCCAGCGATCCACTGGCCTTCGTCGCCATCCGTCAGGGAGATGCGCTTGTCGGCGGCGGATCGATCATCAGTTACGACGGCAAATACGGTTTTATGGGGCTGTTCATTCTACGCCCCGATATGCGCGGACAAGGTCTTGGGGGGCGGTTCTGGCGCTGGCGACGAGACCGCTTAAAAGCCCGCCTCGACGCCGGCGCGACCATCGGGATGGATGGCGTCTACGCGATGACGCCATTTTATGAACGCGGCGGCTTTGTCGCTACGCATCGTCATTTGCGGATGCAGGGCGTCGCGCGCGGCTGCGCCGACGCCGACATCGTCTGCGACACGACGCGCCTGATCGACGACATTCTCGCTTTCGACGCGGGACGTTTCCCGGCGCCGCGCGAAAACTTTTTACGCAACTGGCTGGATCGCCCCGGCCTGCATGTCGCGGGTCTTTATCGCGGCGACAGATTCGTTGGCTATGGCGTGGCGCGGCCTTGTCGTAGCGGCTTCAAGATCGGACCGCTCTTCGCCACCGATGTCGTGATCGCCGACCGGCTGCTGGGGGATTTGTTGTCGCGCATCGGCGGCGAACAGGTCCAGATCGACATGCCGGAAACCAGCCGCGCCGCATTGGCGCTCGCCGACAAACACGGACTTAAAGAGCTCTTCGGCTGCATGCGCCTATATGATGGCCCGCCGCCGAAAATTCACATCGAAGAGATTTACGCCGTCGCCTCGCTCGAATTCGGCTGAGCGCCTACATTCGATCGATGACATCCATGTCCGCAACCCCACGCGCCTGACGCGCAGCGGCGAAGATCATCGGCATAATCTCCTCAACGCGCTCGGCGACCATATACTGCACTTCCCAGGGCGCGCGAATAAAGGCCGCTTCGCGCATATGCGCCATGAGATCGAGCAACGGGCGCCAGAAGCCGCCAATATCGGCGACGACCAGCGGCTTGTCATGATGGCCAAGCTGAATCCAGGTGAGTTGCTCGGCCAGTTCCTCCAGCGTGCCGATGCCGCCGGGAAGCGCGACAAAGGCGTCGGCCCGTTCGAACATCAGCCGTTTGCGCTCGTGCATGTCGCGGGTGACGACAAGCTCGCTGAGCCCCTCCTCAGCGATTTCGCGGTTGTCGAAAAATTCCGGAATAATCCCGATGACGCGGCCCCCGGCGGCGAGCGACGCCCGTGCGGCGGCGCCCATCAAACCACAGGAGGCGCCGCCATAGACAAGGCCCACGCCGGCCGTCGCCACCGTGCGCCCGAAGGCTTCGGCGGCGGCAAGATATTGCGGATCGGCGCCGCTTGAGGCGCCGCAATACAGGCAAATGTTCCGGATTTCGCGCATGACCGATTTGTCGCGCGACCATGCGCGACGCGTCAACCCGAAGGCGTGGGGTGCGTCGCGCGGCCAAACCGCCTATATGGGAGGCAGGCTCCGAGTCCGGGGCGTTTTCCTTACGTTTGGAAGAAATATGCGCGGTTTTGGTCAACGCGATCCGGGGGCGTCCGGCCCGGCGGAAGCCTCTCTGTCGGACGTCTCTCTTTTGAAAACGATCCGTCATTTGTGGCCCTATCTGTGGCCAAAAGGTCGGCCCGATCTGGAACGCCGCATCGTCATCGTCTTCACGTTGCTCTTCATAAGTAAATTCTTCAATGCGCTGACGCCCTACGCCTTCAAATGGGCCACCGACGCGCTCGCCGACACGAAAGCCGACACGCTGACCACGCTTGGCAAGGGCGCGGTTTATTTCACGTTGCTGATGGGCGCGATCCGTATTGTCGCGGTCATCCTCATGCAGGCGCGCGACGGCATTTTCGCCGCCGTAGCGATGAACGCCGTGCGGCGCCTCGCCACCGATCTCTTTGTGCACATGCATGAATTGTCTTTGCGCTTTCATATCGGCCGCAAGACCGGCGGCCTCACTCGCGTGCTGGAGCGCGGCCGCAACGCCATCGAAACGCTGTCGCGACTGGTGATGTCGACCGGCGCCCCGACGCTGATCGAAATGGTGCTGGTGCTCGGCGTGTTTCTTTATCAGTTCGACTGGCGCTACGGCGCCGTGCTGATCGCGACGCTGGCCGCTTATTTCGCCTACACGACTTTCGCCACCAACTGGCGCATCGCCATTCGCCGCCAGATGAACGACAGCGACACCGACGCCAATCAGAAGGCGATCGACAGCCTGCTGAATTACGAGACGGTCAAATATTTCGGCGCCGAGGAACGCGAGGCGGCGCGCTACGACAAATCCATGGTTCAATACGAGAAGGCGAGCACACATTCCTATATTTCGCTCGCCGTTCTCAACGCCGGACAGACCGTGATCTACATTATCGGCGTCACCGTCATGATGACGATGTGCGTTTACGGCGTCCGCGACGGCCGCAACACCATCGGAGATTTCGTGCTGATCAACGCCATGATGATCCAGCTTTCTCAGCCGCTCAATTTCATGGGCACGTTCTATCGCGAGGTGCGACAGGCGGTCATCGACATCGAAACCATGTTTTCAATCCTCGCCCAGAGTCCGGAGATCAAGGACAAGCCGGACGCCAGACCGCTCGTCGTTAGCGCTGGCCGCATCGTTTTCGAGGATGTGCAGTTCCATTACGAACCGGCGCGGCCGATCCTGCGCGGCGTCAGCTTCACGGCCGAGCCGGGGCAGACCATCGCCATCGTCGGCCCCTCGGGCGCCGGCAAATCGACGATCTCGCGTCTGATGTTCCGCTTCTACGAGCCGCAGGGCGGCCGCATCACGATTGACGGCCAGAATATCCTCGACGTAACGCAAACGAGCCTGCGCGCCGCCATCGGCATGGTGCCGCAGGACACCGTTCTGTTCAACGACAGCATCGGCTACAACATCCGCTATGGCCGCTGGGACGCCACTGACGCGGAAGTGCGCGAGGCGGCGCAACTGGCGCAGATCGACAAATTCATCGAGAGCGTGCCGGAAGGTTACGGCGCGCAGGTCGGCGAACGGGGGCTCAAGCTTTCGGGCGGCGAGAAGCAGCGCGTCGCCATCGCCCGCACGATTTTAAAAGGTCCGCCGATCCTCATTCTCGACGAGGCGACCTCGGCGCTCGACAGCTACACCGAGCACGAAATTCAGGAAGCGCTGCGCCGCGTCGCCAGGGGCCGCACGACGCTTGTTATCGCCCATCGGCTGTCCACCGTGGTCGACGCCGACGAAATCCTCTTCCTCGATCATGGCCGTATTGCCGAGCGCGGAACCCATGCGCAGCTTCTGGCGCTGGGCGGCCAATACGCCGGCATGTGGAACCGCCAGCGGGAAGCAGCGGAGGCGCGGGCGCGGCTGATCGCGGCCGAACGCGACGCGGCGGCGGCGGAAGCGGCGGCCGGCTAGGCCCGCCCGACCCGCCGCTTTGGCGAATTCGTCGGGGGCTCTGGCGAATTTGCGGCGGCGCGCCAGTTATCCACTCGGGCAGTCTATGCGCCTTTGATGGATCGGGGGTTCGCCATGTCGTATAAATCGCTGATGCTTACCCTTGTCGCCGCTTTTGGCCTTTCCGGCGCGGCGCAGGCCCAGATCAAAGCCGAGCATCCTCGCCGCTGCGTCATGAACGTCGGTCCGACGCAGATGATGTTCAGCGCCTTTCAGGAAAATGGCGACGAAATTTTCTGCACCAATATTTCCGACATTGGCCCGACCATTCTGATCTTCGACGCCCGCCAGCCCGAGCTGCGCGACATGAACGTCGAGGTGCAGGTTATTCGCAATATCGGCCAGAAAGACTGGCGCGACGATCTCGATCAAACCAGCGTCGCCGCCTTCCCGGCCGGCAAGCACCTCGCCCAACGCAGCACGATGAACTTCAGGCACAATTTCGCGAAAGCCGGCGATTACATCGCCGTGGTGCGCGCGACCAGCGACGACGGCGCCAAGGAATATGTCGGGGAATATTTCTTCTCCGTCGGCCCGTCGGAGAACTGGTATTTCGCCGCCATGCTCGGCTCGATGGCGGTGGGCGTCGGCGGTCTCGGGTTCTGGGGATTGGGCCGCCGCCGCGCGGAAGAGGCCTCCGGTGCGAAGGCCAAGTCTCCGCTTACGGTTGCGTCAGCCGGTTCAGATTATGTCGAACCCGCCGATCATACACCGCCATCGCCCGGGACGGCGCAAGACCCGGCTGACCGCTCATAAGGCTCTGGGCCACGACGATTGTGGCCTCGGCGGCGGCGTCGAATTTCTCGGAGACCATCAACGCGCCCTCATGACGGGGATCGACCATGCCCAGGGTCATCCTCGTCAGGCGCATGGCGATGACCATATTCGCCGCATAGCTCATCGCCAGCGTATCTGCGCCCATGGCCAGCGTATCTGCGAATATTCTGGCGGCACCCGGCTTGCTGAACATCGGCGACACCCTCCACACGGCTGAAAAGCAAGTCTGCGCCCTCATTGGATGAATTGTAAAGGGGCGGGCTGGGGATAGCGCGGGGAAGGAGGCGATACGTGGCCGAAAAGCCACAGGGGCTTGTGGTAGGCTGAATGGGTCGAATAACTCTCAGACGTGAGTATTTCGAACAGAGATTTTTTTGCGGGGATGCTTGGCGTGGTGGAAGAGATTGAGAAAGCCGGCGCAGGACCGCGCATTGAGAATACGGATGATTTTGCGAAATGGCTGGAGGAAGCCCAACCGCCGCCGGACGTTTGCGTGGCGCTGGCAGCTCGTGCAGCGCTGAGGGCGCTGCCGCTAATTCTGTGGGATCGGCTTGGGTCTCCAGTGCAAAGAGCAGATGCCCAAAAAAAGGAAACTTTGCGTCACTTTCGCTCAATGGCGGCTTCATTAATTACTGCGAAATTTCCTGGTAGCGTCGTTAATTTAAGCGATGACATATATATCATGCACCAAGGGTTTTGGGATGTTACGCCACCTCTCAGTGAACCTTGCGCTTTCGATATTACAGATGCTGTCGCTTCAGCCGAACTTGCGGCCAATAACTTATACATGAGTCTGTTTTCCCATCCCTTTTCATCAGCTCCAAAAACTAATCAACCGATTGTTGATGCTGTTGTTTGTGCATGGGCTAGTATTAACTACGCCGCGACCCGCAGTCCTGAAATTAGTCCTGTAGAGGCGAAAAGTGCTGAAACAGATTATTGGGGCGCTATGCAACGGGATTTCCAACTTATTTTGGATGGATCATGGGCTAATGTTCTGGCTGAAAAACCTTTATGGCATGGAAAACCGCCTTCTCTGATATCTCATTATTGGGGCGAGTTGAAAGATTTCGTGTCTGACTCAGACAACTGGTGGGTTTGGAAACACTGGTACGAAGACATCCTGAACGGTAGAGCCCGTAGCGAAGCGCATGACATGATCTACGCCACCGTTCCGGTAGAGGAATGGGACAAGGGACCGACGGCGGCCAATGCATGGATCGCGGCAAAATTGGCGGAGTTGGATGAAATTCCTCCCGACAACCTTGTCGAGTCGCTTGAAAAACTGACTCGACAAGACCCGCATGGCGCCAGTTTCGAAATTGTCGAGGGCAAGGCCCGCATCGCAGAGTCCTTGAACGAAAACGACGCGAAGGTCGCCGAGGACCCGCAAACCATTCAGCTTCATGAGCGCGTAAAGATTCGCGCCAACAATGCGCGCGAACGGGTGCAGCGACTCGCCAATCAGCCCGGCTTCGAAAGTATCGCTGCGACGGTTGAGGAATATTACAATTACATCTCCGACGACACCTTGTCGGTCGCCGCCAACATCAGCACGGTGTGGGAGCTTTCGGTCGCGATTGGCTCATTTATCGAACGCGACGACGAAATCAGAGCCGGACGGGGCGGAATGGTTTCAGAAATGGAGCCCGATGCGCGCGAGACGCTCGATCAGCTTATCATTGCCTCGGCGCCATTCGTCCGTCGCTTTCCGACCGCACGCCAGAACGATGATGACGTTCGTTTATTCAAGCAATCGAGAACCAGTTTTGATGTGGCAAAACGTATTTTCCATGATGCAGTCAACGAAAATTTGATCGAACATGACAGCAATACAATAATCAATATCGCGATAAATGCCGCCGAAAACAGCTCAGGTATTCAGTCCGAAAAAAGTGTTTCATGGCTTAATTTTACAGTGGGCAATCTAACAAAAGTTCTTATTTCAGCTGTGTTTATGGCAACTGCAATTCCTATTAAAGTAGCAAGCGGTTATTTAGATAAACTTGGCGAGGAATGGTTCGAACATTCTCCTGGCGGGAAAAAAGCGCTCAATTTTTTGTTGAATAATGACAAACACATAACTGACCTTTTCTCGAATTCCCCTCCGGATTTAAAGGCGGCGCACAAAGAAATTATGAAAGAATTGAAAAAATCTAATCAATCAGAAAAACATCATAGAAAGTAACTCATCTAATCAACTCGCCTGAATTGCTTGAAAATCACAACCCCCGCTTCCCTCCCCGCGCGAAAAACCCCATAGTCACGTCAATGCCGAAAACTCCCAGCGATCCATCCGCCGCCAAACCGCGCCCGAAGAAGGACCCGGCGCGTCCGACCGCCGCCAAAGCCTCTAAGCCCGAGGTCGCGCCGCTCGCGCCGCATCTTGCGCAATTGCTCAACCCGGCGCTGGCCCCCGGCTTCCGGGATATGGGACAGGCCGCCTATGACGCAGCCGATCCCTCCGCCGCCCCGCTCGACGATACGGAATACGCCAAAATCATTCTCGGCCCCGCGCCGGATCAGGGCGGCGGCGTTCAGGCCACCGCCGACAGCCTCGCCGAACTGCTGCGGCTTGGCGATCCGCATCTGCGCGACGCCGCGCCGTGGAAACCGCATCGCCCGGAGCGGCCGGAGAAATCCGAGGGCGGCGTCACCTTCGATCTCGTGTCGGAATATGAGCCGAAGGGCGATCAGCCCGCCGCCATTGCCGAACTGGTGAAGGGCGTCGAGGCGCAGGAGCGCGATCAGGTGCTGCTCGGCGTCACCGGCTCGGGCAAGACCTTCACCATGGCGAGCGTCATCGCCCGCACGCAGCGGCCGGCGCTGATCCTCGCGCCGAACAAGACGCTGGCGGCGCAGCTCTATGGCGAGTTCAAGAGCTTCTTCCCCAATAACGCCGTCGAATATTTTGTCTCCTATTACGATTACTATCAGCCCGAGGCCTATGTGCCGCGCTCGGACACCTACATCGAGAAAGAATCCTCGGTGAATGAGCAGATCGACCGTATGCGCCACGCCGCGACGCGCGCGCTGCTCGAACGCGACGACGTGATCATCGTCGCGTCGGTCTCCTGCATCTACGGCATCGGCTCGGTTGAAACCTACACCGCGATGACCTTTTCGGTGCAGCTTGGCGAAAAGCTCGAACAGCGCCAGCTTGTGGCCGATCTCGTCGCGCTGCAATACCGGCGCGTCAACGCCGATTTCACGCGCGGCACATTTCGCGTGCGCGGCGACACCGTCGACGTGTTTCCGGCGCATTACGAGGATCGCGCCTGGCGCATCAGCTTCTTCGGCGACGAGGTTGAGTCGATTTCCGAATTCGATCCGCTGACGGGGAAGAAAACCGTCGATCTCGAATTCGTGAAGGTCTACGCCAATTCGCATTACGTCACGCCGCGTCCGACGCTGCTGCAATCGATCAAGGCGATCAAGGACGAATTGCGCGCGCGGCTCGACGAACTCAATCGTTCGGGCCGTCTGCTCGAAGCGCAGCGACTCGAACAGCGCACGCGCTTCGATCTCGAAATGATGGAGGCGACGGGCTCCTGCGCCGGCATTGAGAATTACTCGCGCTATCTCACCGGCCGCCGTCCCGGCGAACCGCCGCCGACCTTATTCGAATATCTGCCCGACAATGCGCTGGTCTTCGCCGACGAAAGCCATGTCACGATTCCGCAGATCGGCGGCATGTATCGCGGCGACTTCCGGCGCAAGGCGACGCTGGCGGAATATGGCTTCCGCCTGCCCTCGTGTCTGGACAATCGTCCGCTGCGCTTCGAGGAATGGGACGCGATGCGGCCGCAGACCGTTTCCGTTTCGGCGACGCCGGGCAGATGGGAGATGGAGCAGACCGGCGGCGTCTTCGTCGAACAGGTCATTCGTCCCACCGGCTTGATTGATCCGCCGGTCGACGTGCGTTCGGCGCGCACGCAGGTCGACGATCTGCTCGACGAACTGCGCGCCGTCGCACAGATCGGTTATCGCGCGCTCGTCACTGTGCTCACCAAGCGCATGGCGGAGGATCTCACCGAATATCTGCATGAGAATGGCGTGCGCGTGCGCTACATGCACAGCGACATCGATACGCTGGAGCGCATCGAGATCATTCGCGATTTGCGCCTCGGCGCCTTCGACGTGCTGATCGGCATCAATCTGCTGCGCGAGGGACTCGATATTCCCGAATGCGGTCTGGTCGCGATCCTCGACGCCGACAAGGAAGGTTTTCTGCGCTCCGAAACCTCGCTGGTGCAGACCATCGGCCGCGCCGCGCGCAATGTCGATGGCCGCGTCATTCTCTACGCCGACAAGATCACCGGCTCGATGCAGCGCGCGATGGACGAAACCGAGCGTCGCCGCGCCAAGCAGCAGGCCTATAATCTCGAAAACGGCATCACGCCCGCCTCGATCAAGCGCGGCATCGCCGATATTCTTGGCGGCGTCGCCGAGCAGGATCACGTCACCGTCGACACCGGCTACGATATCGCGCCCGGCCATAATTTTCAGGCGACCCTCGCCGATCTCGAAAAACGCATGAAGGAAGCCGCCGCCGATCTGGCGTTTGAGGAGGCGGCGCGGCTGCGCGACGAGATTCAACGTCTGCAACGCGCCGAACTGCTTGCCGAGGCCAGCCCGCAGTTTCGCGCCTCCTTTGGGCGTTCGACCCGCAGCGCCGGGACGGGGCGCGACGCCGACGCCGCGCTCGCCACGCGCGCCCGCAAGCCGACCGACGCCGATATGGGACCGCATAATTTCGGCGGCGGCGAGGCCCGGCCGCTCGGCCGCGCCCTGCCGCCCCGCCCCGCCGGCCGCTCCAGCGGCGGCAAACCCGGCACACGGACGGTGAAGGGCAAACCGAAGTAGGCGCAGCGTTTCAGCCCGCCCCTACCCAAGTCTGCGGTTTTCGTCTAAGAGGCTCCCGGTTCCGCTCTCCCCGGCCGGGGGGCAGCGGCTTTTCGCTTTGCGCAACCCCCAGGACGGAGGCGCCCGGAAGGACCCACATGGCCAAGGAAGAACTGCTCGAATTCCCCGGTATCGTGACCGAACTCCTGCCCAGCGCGATGTTCCGCGTGAAGCTCGAAAACGAACATGAAATCGTCGCCCATACCGCCGGCAAGATGCGCAAGAACCGTATCCGCGTGCTGGAAGGCGACAAGGTGCTGGTCGAGATGACGCCCTACGATCTGACCAAGGGCCGCATCACCTACCGTTTCCGTTAGACCTTTTCAGGCGGAGCCGTGTCGTGACAGCCGAACCCGCCGCTCCCCGCGCCAAACTGATTCTCGCCTCGGCCTCGCCGCGCCGGCTCGCCTTGCTGCAACAGGCGGGTCTGGAGGTCGACGCGCTGCTTCCCGCCGATATCGACGAAACGCCCATGAAGGGCGAGTCGCCGCGCGGCCTCGCGATCCGGCTGGCCAGCGACAAGGCCGCCGTCGCCGCCAAAATCCGGCAGGCGCATCCCGATCTGAAAAACAGCTACATCGTCGCCGCCGACACGGTCGTCGCCGTCGGCCGCCGCATTCTGCCCAAACCGGAGACCACCGAAGAGGCGGACGAGTGCCTGCAGCTCCTCTCCGGACGTCAGCATCGCGTGTTCACGGCGGTGAGCCTGATCTCCCCCTCGGGGCAGGAAACCCGGCGCCTGGTGGAGGCGCGCATCCGCTTCAAGCGCCTCGGCGCGATGGAGGTCGACGCCTATCTCGCCGCCGGGGAATGGCGCGGCAAGGCGGGCGGCTACGCCATTCAGGGGCTGGCCGGAGTGTTTGTGGCGCGACTCGTTGGGTCCTACACGGCGGTGGTCGGCCTGCCGCTTTACGAAACCGTGTCGCTGCTGGCCGGCGCCGGCTATCCGGTGCTGCAGCCCTGGTTCGCCAAAGCCTGATTAACGATAGCGCCGCGCATAGCGTCTGCCGAGCCGGGTCAGGATTTCATAGCCAATGACGCCGGCGCGGCCGGCGAGTTCGCCGACGCCGATCTCCTCGCCCAGAAGTTCGGCCCAGCCGCCGCGTTGCGCCGCCGCCAGCGGCGCGTCGGTCACATCAAGAATGATCGAATCCATTGACACGCGACCGACGAAGGGGCAGCGCACGCCGCCGACAATCGCCGCGCCGCCGGTTTTATCGGCGCGCGCCGAGGCAGATACCGGAACGCCATCGGCGTAGCCCGCGCCGATAGTGGCGAGCCGCGAGGGACGCCGCGCCGCCCATGTCGCGTCATAGCCGGCGGTGTCGCCAGGCGAAACCTCGCGAATGGCGAGGATACGCACCCGTAGATGCGCGACCGGCCGCATGGGGTTGTCGGGGCGAACAGTCGGATTGCCGCCATACAACGCATAGCCCGGACGCAGCAGATCGTAATAAGGCCGCTGCGGCAGAAACACCGCAGAGGAATTGGCCATCGAGGCCGGAACGCCGGGGAACAAAAGACGGGCGGCGTCGAAATCGGCGATTTGCCGTTCGTTGATCGGCGCGTCCGCGAGCTGGGAGCTGACGAAATGACTCATGAGGAGCGCGGGCCGCACGTGGCCGGTGTGCTCGACGAGGCGCGCGGCGGCCGCGCCCGCATCCCGCGCCGGAATACCGAAACGGTTCATGCCTGTATCGATGTGCAATGCGGCGTCAAGCGGACGCCCCAGCGCACGGGCGGTCGTCGCCCATTCGTCGATTTCGGCCAGCGAGCCGAGCACGGGCCGCAGATCTGCGGCGGCGAGACGTTCGCCGGCGCCGGGCGTCAGGCCATCCAGAACATTGATCGACGCATCGGGCGTCAGTCGGCGAGCCAATTCGCCCTCGACGAGGTTGGCCACGAAGAAGGTCCGGCAACCGGCGGCGGAGAGGGCGCGCGTCACCGGCGCCTGACCCAGACCGTAGGCGTCGGCCTTCACCACGGCCGCGCAGTCGATCCGCGCGTCTCCCGCCATCGCCGCAAGCTGACGCCAGTTGGCGACAAGCGCAGCAAGATCGACGGTCAGTAGACCGGACTCATGCGGTTCGGGCGCGTCGGCGGCGTTCATGTTGAAAGCATCAGGGGCAAAGACGGCGCTTTTGCGAGCGGGGAGCGGGAAGAGGACGCGGCTATTGCTTGACGTCCCGATTGATTTCCCACGTCGTTGTGCCGTCCTTGTTGTCTTTGAGCGCAACGCCCATGGCGGCGAGTTCGTCACGGATGCGATCGGATTCGGCCCAGTTTTTTGCCGCGCGCGCGGCGAGACGGGCTTTGACCAGAGTATCGATGTCAGCCTCCGTCTTACCAATTGAGTTCAAGAAAGCATCACGCTCCTCGCGGAACAGTTCGTTCAATGACGGATTATCTAAACTACCAATGCTTCGTTTCAAAATCAGAAATTTTTTCCAATGCTCGTGCTTTAAGTCGATGCCAAGCAAATCAAGTGCTGCGCGCAATTTTGACGATGCGGTTCTGTCTCCCTTTCGAGCCTTGCCATTAAGTTCATGCATCACAGTAAACGCCGCATGAACGTTAAGATCGTCCGATAATGCTTCGATGATTTCTACGGGCGCCTCAGCGCCCAGATCGGCAATGTGGGAATTAAGATACCACTCCGCGCAAGTTGAATAGGCCTCTTCCAGCGCTTTCACAGTCCAGTCGATCGGCTGGCGATAATGCGTGCGCAGCATGGCGAGACGCAGCGCTTCGCCAGGCCACGAACGACCGCCAAATGCATCCGTATGCAACAGCTCATGGATCGTGATGAAATTGCCCAGGCTCTTGGACATTTTCTCGCCCTCGACCTGCAGGAAGCCGTTATGCATCCAGTAGTTCGCCATCACGTCGCGGCCGAAGGCGCAGCAGCTCTGCGCAATCTCGTTTTCATGATGCGGAAAGACGAGATCGATGCCGCCGCCGTGAATATCGAAGGTCTCGCCGAGATGTTTCCATGACATCGCCGAACATTCGATATGCCAGCCCGGCCGGCCATAGCCCCACGGACTTTCCCACCCCGGCTCATGCGCCGCCGAGGGTTTCCACAGCACGAAATCCATGTCGCCGCGTTTGTAGGGCGCGACATCGACCCGCGCGCCGGCGCGCATGTCCTCAAGCGAGCGGCGCGATAATTTTCCGTAAGTCGGCATCGACGGCACATCGAACAGCACATGACCGTCGGCGGCGTAGGCGTGGCTTGACGCGATCAGCCGTTCAATGATCGCGATCATTTGCGCGATATGTCCGGTGGCGCGCGGCTGCACGTCCGGCTCCAGACAACCCAGCGCCTTTACGTCCGCCTGAAAAACCCGGTTTGTTTCCTCGGTCAACTCGCGGATCGAAATGCCGCGCTCGGCGGCGCGCGCGTTGATCTTGTCGTCGACATCGGTGATGTTGCGGACGTATTTTACATGATCGGCGCCGTAGCGATGGCGCAACAGTCGATAGAGCACATCGAAAACGATCAGCGGCCGGGCGTTGCCGATATGCGCGTAATCATAGACGGTCGGGCCGCAGACATACATGCGGACGTTCGCGTCATCGATAGGCGCAAAAACCTCTTTCGACTTGCTCAGCGTGTTGTAGATTTTCAGCGTCGGAGACATGAGGTCCTGACGACCGGCGAACGGCCGTTTGCGATCAACGAAGAGGCGCGTCTCAGTCTTTGGTGAACTCGGCGCATTTCGCGACGTCGTTCTGGCCGCCCCACGGCCGAATGACCACGGCGGAGGTGGAGTTTTCCGGCGAGCCGTCGACGAGGCGGTCGGAGTAGATCATGTAGACGACTGCGTTGCGTTTCTTGTCGCAGCCGCGCACGATGTGCATTTGCTTGAAGAGCAGCGACCTGCGCTCGCTGACTACCGTGTCGCCCTGCGAGAATTTGTCCTTAAAGGAGATCGGACCAAACTGGTTGCAGGACAGCGACACGTCCGAGGTCTGCTCGGCGACGCCAAACATGCCGGCCACGCCGCCCTTCTCGTGGACAGTGTAGTAGCAGGCGACGCCATCGATCAGCGGATCGTCCATCCCATAGGTGGAGAGCTTGTCGTTCGGGGTCAGCAGCTTGAAATCCGTCGACTTGCGAAACAGCAGATCGGGGCCCTCATCCCCGGCGCGCGCGACGTTGACGCTCAGAGCGACGACAAGGGACAGGATGGCGGCAGAGCCCACGCGCTTCATTGTTCGATCCTCCACAAGAATATCGCCGATATGGGCGAAACCGCGCCGCAAGGAAAGTGAAAACGCCCCGGCGGCAGGAAAAAAATGCCACAGCGCAACGCCGGCGTGAGAGAGCCGACGGTCGCCGCGCCATGTTGCCGACACGATGGGCGGATGAACTGGAGCCGATTCGCGCCGTTGGCGACAGGCGGCGGCAGGAGGCGGCGCAGGGTGAGGTTCATGGTCCGGTCGGAGTTGCGCCACGCCGCCTATCCCCCTTTCGGTCGTTGGACAGGACTGCTGGGGGCGCTGCTCCTGTGCCTGACCATCGCATCGGCGGCGCAGGGGCAGGAGAGCGCCCGCTGCGCCGAACTGCGCGCCCAGATCGCCCGCGCCGGGGCCGATGCAACGGCCCGCCGTTATCGCGCCGCCGCCGAAAAACTGCGCGGCGAATACGCGAGGCTCACAGCGAAGGGACGCGCCCTGGGCTGCGACCGCGAGCAGTTCCTCTTTTTTGGCGATCCGCCGCCGCCGCAATGCGGTCCGCTAAACGCGCGCATCAACGCCCTGCGTTATAATATTGAGACCAACGAGCGCGCCGCCAGCGACGACAGCCAGCGACAGGCGCTCTCGGCGCGCTACGACGCAGAATGCCGCAACGCTGGCCGTGGCGGCGCCAGACAGGAGCCCAAAAACTTCTTCGAGGAATTATTCGGTCTCGACGCCTCGGAAGAGCCGCCTGAGCTCCGTCAGCAGTCTCCGACCGACTCTGGCGTTCCGCCCGAACCAGGAGTCGAGGACGAAGAGGACCAGAGCCGTCTGGGCGGTTCGACGGCGATATGCGTACGGGACTGCGACGGCGGTTTTTTCCCGGCAGGCTTTTACGCCAACGGCTCAAACCTTGAGGATCTCGACCGGCTGTGCACGGCGCTCTGCCCCAATGCGAGCGTAAAACTCTATACACGCTCGCAATGGCGCAGCCTTGAAGACGCAAAATCCATCGATGGCGCGCGTTACGCGGAGCATCCCAACGCCTTCAAATTCCAGACAAGCTACGATCCCGCCTGCGGTTGCAAACCACCCGAAAAGAGCTGGACGGAGGTTCTGGCAGACGCGGAGGCGATCCTTGCCGAGCGCTATGCGAAGGACCGTCTCGTCACCGTTGAGCAGGCGGAGGAAATGTCGCGTCCCCTTAAGCCGGGCGAGGCGCGCGCGACAAAACGCTCACAGCGACCAGGCGTAGCCCCGCAGCCGGTCATGCAGACGCCAACCGTGCGCTTCGACAATGGGGCGGGGGACGCGGCGGTTTACAAGGAGGTCACCGGTTCTGACGGCGTCACCCGGCGGGTGCGCGTCATCGCGCCAGCGATGTGAAGCGCGCCCCATCTGCGCTTTAGCTGATGTGGCTCTTCACCGTCTCGATCAATTGCTTGATCGAGAAGGGCTTGGGCAGAAACCCGAAATCCCCCTCGGGCAAGTTTTTGGCGAAGGCCTCTTCCGCATAGCCCGATACGAAGATGACCTTCGCCGTCACGCCGCGTTTGCGCAGTTCGGCGAACATGGTCGGGCCGTCCATTTCGGGCATCACCACATCGGAAACGATCAGATCGATTTTGGCGTCGTGTTTTTCCACAATCTCCAGCGCCTCCTGTCCGGTGGTCGCTTCAAGAACCGTGAATCCGCGCGAACGGAGCGACCGCGCCCCAATGGAGCGAACGGCGTCTTCGTCCTCCACCAGCAACACGACGCCCTGCCCGGTGTAGTCAGCCCCTGTTTTTGCCGCTTCGGTCTTCTGCGCGACTTCCTTCTCCTCCGGGACATAACGGGGAAGGAAAATACGGAAGATCGCGCCGCGTCCGACTTCGGTGTCCAGGAGAATGAAGCCTCCGGATTGTTTGACGATGCCAAACACCGTCGAAAGACCAAGGCCAGTCCCCTTGCCGACTTCCTTTGTCGTAAAAAAGGGTTCGAAGATCTTTTCCCGTACCTCCGGTGGAATGCCGGCCCCGTTATCCTCGACCTCGACCAGAACATAATCTGCGGCGGGCAGGGCCTGATCGCCGAAGGAGGCGCATTCGTCTCTGGTGACGTTGCGCGTGCGGATTTGAACCTTGCCGCCGGTTCCGGGCATGGCGTCGCGCGCATTGACGACGAGGTTCATGATGACCTGTTCGAACTGCGTGATATCGGCTTTGACAAACCAGAGATCGCGGCCATGACGCACATCGATGTCGGTTTTCTCGTCAACGACCTTGCGCAGCAACATCTGGAATTCGGACAATGCGTCGCCAAGGTGGAGCACCTGCGGGCGCAGGGTCTGACGCCGCGAGAAGGCGAGCAATTGCCGGGTTAGATTGGCAGCGCGCAGCGCCGTATCCTTGATCTGGCGAATATCTTTGAAAGCTGGATCTGTTGGTCGGTGACTGGCGAGCAACAAATCCGAGTAGCCGATGATCGCCGTCAACATGTTGTTGAAGTCGTGGGCGATGCCGCCGGCTAACTGACCGATGGCGTTCAACTTCTGCGATTGGGCGAATTCCTCCTGCAACTTGCGTTGCTCGGTGGTGTCGAGGGCGTAAAGCATGGCGCCTTTGTTGCCGGCGTCGTCGCCCGGCGAGGTGAAGATCCGGGCGGAATGCGGCGCGCCATTGGAATCGAAGGCGATATCGACGGGTTGCACGTCGGTTTTGCCGAAGATGGCGTCACGTAAGGCGGCGCGCAAAGCGATGGAGTCGCGTTCGCCAAGTCCCCGCAGAACAGACCAGGGCGTGGCGCCTGCGCCCTGCCCGCCTTTCAGCGCCTCGGGCAAAAGACGCGCAAACGCGGCGTTGGAGTCGATCAGGCGCGCCTCGGCGTCAAGCGTCGCGATCGCCATTGGCGTGGCGTTGAAAAAGCGCGCAAAGCGCACTTCCGCAGCCCGGAGATTTTCCTCTCTCTCTCCGCCGGCAGCGCGATTGAGAACCAGCGTTCGCGACGGTCCGGGGGCGCTATCCTGTCCAAAGGCCACCTGATGGAGAAGACGCACCGGCAGGGAGCATCCGTCACGGCGGCGAAGATCGAGATCGATCTGCTCGGTCCGCACTTCGCCGGGACCGCCGCGGACGGCGGCGATTAACGCCGCCCCGTCATTGGCGACGATCGCGTCGAGCGTGACGCCGCCGGAACCCACCTGAGTCAGATCATAACCCAACCACCCCGCGAGGGTGTTGTTCATGTAGGAGATGTCGCCGTCTGGCGTGGCGGAAAAAAAACCGGCGGGGGCGTGATCGAGAAAATCGATCGCGTGCTGAAGCTCCTGAAAAATATTCTCCTGGCGCTGACGATCCCCGGTGACGTCGGCAACCGCCCACAGACAGGCGCGCGGACCAATCTGAGGAAGCGGCTTGACCCGAATGCGGTACCAACCCATTGGACCCATGCCCGTGAGGGGCGGCGAGAGACGCAAATCCTCGACATGCGTCGCGCCGGCGCGAGCCGCCTGCGCCAGACGATAAATCGCCTCCGACACCTCTGGCGGTCCGGAAAATAATTTCTCGACGCCGGGCGCGGCGCGCGCATCCCGAACATTGGCGAAAGACAAATAAGCGGCGTTGACGTAGCGGATGTCCGACTCGCCATTGGTGATCAGAAGTCCCTCCCCGGAGGCGTCGGCGATCAACCGGGTGACGTCCTCGGCTCTATCCTGACTGGAAAAGCGCGCCAGACCAATTGCATAGGCGAAAAGGAAAAAGACTCCGGCAATGCTGAACAGCGCCAGCGCAGCCATAGCGATCCTCGGCGCAAAGGCCGATGGCGCCAGCAAAAAGACCGCCGCGACACAAATAATGGCGAGCGACAAGGCAAGAACGAGCATGGTCCCGCCTGGCCGCTCGGCGCGATCATAAGCGGAATGCGCCAACCGCTCGGTCATTGTTTCTCTCCCAAACGACGGCTAGCCCGGACCATAGCCTGTCGGGCCACGGCCGCCGGCGCCGGCGTCAACTCCGGGAGACTCGTTGCGAAAAATGACGAGTCATTGTTTTGTGAGAAAAAACCCAAACGCGGAAGCTCCCCGGCTAGGGGCGATGGAATCATAGTGAAAGAATGGCCGGGCACGATCAATCTGGCAACGGCGCCGGCGGGATTTCCCCTCTGGCTCGATAAGATCCCGTTAACCTTCTATTAACCTTCTGGCGCCGCTTGCCAGAAAAGCTGGTAAGCTGGCAAAGTCACTGGCGTAGACAACGAGAGAACCCCTGTTCATGTCGGATAAATTTTCGCAGCTGCTCCCCCTGCTTGGAGCCATCGTGGCGTTCCTCTTCGCCGCGCTCCTACTCGTCTACATTATCAGACTGGTTTTTGGGCGACGCATTCGCGCGCCTGGCGCACGCAATCGTCCCCGCCGTCTCGACATCGTTGATGTTTTCGATCTCGACAAGGAACGCCAGCTTGTCATCGTCCGACGGGACAATACAGAGCATTTGCTTCTGATCGGCGGACCTAACGATGTCCTCGTCGAGAGCGCAATTAATCGTGTCGAGGGGATGGTCGGACGGGCGGAGTCCAGCCGCGCTGAACCCCCGCGTCCAGTATCCTCAACGAATTGGCCTGCCGGACCCGTAGCAGACGACGAACCAGCGCCCGCGCCAATCAAACCTTCAGCGCCGGCAGGAATTAATCTGCCGCCGGAAATGGTTTCGCCGAAACCGCCTATGCCCAAACCGGCGCCGCCCCCGCCCCGGCCTGCGATTCAGCCTTCGGCGACGGAACCCGCCGCCGCCCCGCCGCCCGCTCCGGTTGCGCCGTCTGCGCCCCCTGCCCCGCCGCCGCCGCCGGCGCGCCCGAGGCCCGCCGCCCCGCCGCCTTTGCGTCCTGCGGCTCCACAACGGCCGGCAACGCCGCCGTTCCTGGCCCGCACGCAACAAATCATCAAACCGAAGACGGACGACTCGGAGGCCGCGCCGTCTCCAGAGACCAAACCTGCCCCGCCGCCCAGACCCGCGCCGCCGCCGCTCCGGCCTGCCGCGCCCCCCCCGCCGCCTTTGCGACCGGCCGTCCCAACGAACGCGGAGGCGACGTCTTCCCCCGGCGAACCGACCAGACCAATGGCGCCCGGACCACAGATGCGGCCCGAAGCTCCAATTCAACGGCCAGCGCCGCCGCCCCCGCCGCCGCCCACACCGGCCAAGAGTCAGCCCGAGGACGCTCTGGAGTCGCTTGAGGAAGAGATGGCGCGGCTGCTCGGTCGACCGGAGAAAGAATGAAACAAAAGGGCGCCGGAATTACCGGCGCCCTTAATCTTGTCCGACAGTCGCTTTAAAAGAGAGCACGCGTCGGGCGCGTTGGATCAATCGTCCCGATAAACCTTTTCTCGCCGCTCGTGACGCTCCTGCGCCTCGATGGAGAGGGTCGCGATCGGGCGCGCATCCAGCCGCTTCAACGAAATCGGCTCGCCTGTTTCCTCACAGTAACCATAGCTTCCATCGTCGAGCCGCTGAAGCGCGGAGTCGATTTTGGCGATCAGCTTGCGTTGTCGGTCACGCGCGCGCAGTTCAATGGCGCGGTCCGTCTCCGATGACGCACGGTCCGCCAGATCCGGATGGTTTTCGTTTTCGTTCTGAAGCGCGACGAGCGTTTCGCGGCTCTCCAGCAAGATGTCTTCTTTCCATGACAGCAGCTTGCGGCGGAAATATTCACGCTGCCGATCATTCATGAAAGGCTCGTCGTCCGACGGCGTGTAGGCGTCTTCAAGATCGATCATCATTGCCGCGAATCCCACAAAGGATTATCGGGCGGATATATAGACCCCCCAAGGGATATAGACAATTGCGGGAACGCCCCGTGCCCGCCTGCGCCAGTCTGGCCGGCGGTATCGCCTCAAGACATTGCTTTACGTAGATTTTCGTCAATCTTGTCGAGAAAGCCCGTGGTCGACAACCAACGCTGGTTGTGACCGACCAGCAGCGCCAGGTCTTTTGTCATGAAGCCCGTTTCGACCGTGGCGACGCACACCTCCTCCAGCGTTTTCGAAAAACGCGCCAGCTCGGCGTTGTTATCGAGTTTGGCGCGATGCGCCAGACCGCGCGTCCAGGCGAAAATCGACGCGATGGAGTTCGTTGAGGTTTCATGGCCCTTCTGGTGCTCGCGGTAATGTCGGGTCACCGTGCCATGGGCGGCCTCGGCCTCGACAGTTTTGCCATCGGGCGTCATCAGCACGCTGGTCATGAGCCCGAGCGAACCGAAACCCTGCGCAACCGTGTCGGACTGGACGTCGCCGTCGTAGTTTTTACAGGCCCAGATGTAGCCGCCCGACCATTTCAGGGCCGAGGCGACCATGTCGTCGATCAGGCGATGCTCGTAATGCAGTCCGAGCATTTCGTACTGGGCTTTGAATTCGGCGTCGTAAATCTCCTGAAACAGATCCTTGAAACGGCCGTCGTAGGCTTTCAGGATCGTGTTCTTGGTGGAAAGGTAAACCGGAAATTTGCGATTGATCCCGTAATTAAACGTCGCGCGCGCGAATTCGCGGATCGAATCGTCAAGATTATACATGGCCATAGCAACGCCGGCGTTCGGGAAGGCGAAGACTTCCTTCTCGATAACGGCGCCGTCGTCGCCCTCGAATTTGATGATCAACCGTCCTTTGCCGGGCACTTTGAAATCTGTGGCGCGATATTGATCGCCGAACGCGTGACGGCCAACGACAATCGGCTGCGTCCAGCCCGGCACCAGTCGCGGCACATTCTTGCAGATGATCGGCTCGCGGAAAATCACGCCGCCCAGAATGTTACGAATCGTACCGTTAGGGGATTTCCACATTTCCCGGAGGCCGAATTCCTTGACCCGCCCCTCGTCGGGCGTGATGGTGGCGCATTTGACGCCGACGCCATGTTTTTTGATGGCGTTGGCGGCGTCGATCGTCACCTGATCGCCCGTGGCGTCACGATTCTGGACGGAGAGATCATAGTAGAGAAGATCGACGTCGAGATACGGCCGGATCAGCTTATCCTTGATGAAAGCCCAGATAATGCGGGTCATTTCGTCGCCGTCGAGTTCGACGACCGGATTCGTCACCTTGATCTTCTGCATGTGCCCCGATCCTTCGCTGCGACGGTCTTATAGCGCCGCAGCGGGCGGGGGCAAATCTCGCGCCAGCGCCCCTTTCGCGCCGACCGGCTTTGCGACTAAGTTGCGCCGCCGCGTCGAGCCGCGGCTCGACATGGAGCCATTGTTTTGGTCGGCGCGGGAACGGATCACACCAAGACGGCCTTTTCGGGCGGACCGGCGATCATTCTCGTCAGGCCCCAGCTCGCCGTGAACATTGGCATGTGCGCGCGGGCGATGGCGAATTTCGGCCTCTCGGACCTTAGGCTTGTGGCGCCGCGCGAAGGTTGGCCGCGAACCGGCGCCTATCGAAAGGGCGCCTACGCCGCCGCCGCAGGCGCTGTGCATCTGCTCGAAAGCGCGAAACTCTACGACAGCGTCCGCGCGGCCATTGAGGATTTATCCTTCGTCTATGCCTCCACGGCGCGCGGACGCGGTCAGATGAAACCGGTCCAGACCCCGGCGCAGGCTCTGCCTGTCACTGCCGCGCGACACGCCGCTGGCGAAAAACATGGCGTTCTATTTGGACCTGAGCGCACCGGTCTCGACAACGACGACGTCGCGCTTGCCGACGCGATCCTTACCTTTCCGGTCAATCCCGCCTACGCTTCGCTCAATCTGGCGCAGGCTGTGTTGCTCACAGGCTATGAATGGTTTCGCGCCGCGCATGGCGACGTAATTCCCTATGCCCTCGAAGAAAGATCGCCGCCGGCGACGCGCGAGATGTCGATGGCTTTTTTCGATTTCCTGGAAGGCGAACTCGACAAGCGCGGTTTTTTTCGTCCGGAGACGAAAAAGCCCGTAATGGCGCGCAATCTGCGCAACATGTTCCATCGCATGGGCCTGACCGAACAGGATGTGCGCACGCTCTGGGGGATGGTGGTGCGGCTGGTCGAGGGTCCCCGTCGCGATCCGAAAAAACCTGGCCGGCGGAAGACGCCGGCTCTCGCGCCCGACGAGCCCCCCGCCGGTCAGTGAAAGGCCGGCTTGGGCGAGGTCTTTGACGGCGCCGCAGCCAGCGGACTCGCCTGATGATGCGTCAGACGCCAGGCGTCGTCGATCAGGCGAAACCAGTTCGTCGCCAGCAGCAGGCCGCCGCCGACCTCCTCGACGCAATAAACGCGACCATCGCCATTTCCGACCAAGACCTTCGCATCGCGGGCCGTCACCGCCTCCTGAGACGGATTACGGAATATGTCGCGGTAGGAGCCGATAACCGCTCTGCGGCCGATCAGCGCCGGCCAGCCGGGATGGACGCAGGCAACGCCTTCTTGCGCCCAGAGGGTCTCCATAGCTGCGAGATCGCGCGCGGCGAAAGCGCGATAGTAAAATTCGTTCGCTGCGCGAAGCGCGTTCTCGATCTTTGCGGCGTCCAGCGTGGTTTTGTCCTGCATGCGTGAAACAGTGCCGCAGTTGCGCGGCGAGGACAATCCTTGGCTCCCGAATTCGGGTTCCAGGTTGCGGTCCCGGCGCCTATATCCCCGTCGTGGGCAAATTGTGGTAGGTGCTTCAGCAGCGCCGGCCTTGAACCGGGCGCGAGGGAGAAGAGAATGTTTATCCAGACCGAAGCGACGCCCAATCCTGCAACTTTGAAATTCCTGCCTGGCCAGACCGTGCTGGGTCAGGGAGCGATGGAGTTCCGCACCGCCGCCGAGGCGGAGCAGGCGCCGCTCGCGCAGGCTTTGTTGGCGATTCCGGGCGTCACGGGCGTGATGTATGGATCGGATTTTGTCTCTGTCACTAAGGATGACGCCGATTGGGCGCATCTCAAGCCCGCCATTCTCGGCACCATTATGGAGCATTTCACTGCCGGAGCCCCGCTGCTGGCTGGCGACGCTGCGGCGACTGACGGCGCAGAGGGCGAATTTTTCGAGCCCGCCGACGCCGACACTGTGGCGACGATCAAGGAATTGATCGAAACGCGGGTCAGGCCCGCCGTCGCCGGCGACGGCGGCGACATCGTTTTTCGGGGATTTCGCGATGGCGTTGTCTATCTCGGCATGAAGGGGGCCTGCTCGGGCTGTCCGTCCTCGACCGCGACGCTGCGAAACGGCATTGAAAATCTCCTGCGCCACTTTCTGCCACAGGTGAGGGCGGTGGAGCGTATCTGACTCGCGTCTTATGGCAGCGTTTGTTGATCGACCAGACGAATCCGTCATAATCGGAGAATCATGAGAATTCTGGCGATCGACACCTCCCTCCCCGCCGTTTCGGCCTGCGTGCTCGACGACGACGCTGAAATGCCGATCGCATCCGAAACCATCGAGATGGAACGCGGTCACGGAGAGGCTCTGCTGCCGCTCCTTGAACGTGTGATGGCGCAGGTCGAGGGGGGATTTTCATCGCTCGACCGCATCGCCGTCACCGTTGGTCCGGGCTCCTTCACCGGCATTCGGATCGGGCTGGCGGCCGGACAGGCCATCGGCATCGCCTGCAAATGCGATGTCGTCGGAGTCTCGACGCTCGCCGCACTCGCGACGCCCCTCCTCCTGAGCGATTACGACGGTTCTCGCGTGGCGGCGATCGACGCCCGTTATGGCAAAGTCTACCTCGCCGCCTATGGACCGGACGGCCGTCCGCTAGTCGCTCCGCGCCGGGACAATGCGCTCGATGCGTTGCGCGCGATGGGCGCCGGGCCGCTGATCCTGACCGGATCGGGCGCCGAGTTGATCGCCTGCGAGGCGCGCGCCCGCGGCGTCCCGACCCGGATCATCGGCGAGCAGGCCTATCCAGACATCGTTTGCGTCGCCCGTCTCGGCCTTGCCGCAGATCCGGCGACGGCGCCGGCCCGACCGCTCTACCTCAAGGAACCGGACGTCACTCTTCCGGGACAAGCGGCGGTCACAGCTGGGGCGACGCCGTGACGATGAGTCGGCTCTCCGGCTTTTTCGCCAAACCAGCTTTCGCCGTTCAACCTCTCGGCGCAGAATGGGCGGAGGATTGCGAACGGCTCCACGGCGCCTCCTTCGCCTTTGGCTGGTCTAAAGTGGACTTCGAGAGCTACCTCACCGATCCGGGCGTTATCGCCGATGGCGCGCTGGCCAATGGCGGGAAGCTTCTGGGCGGGTTCATTATGTCCCGGATGGCGCCGCCGGATGCGGAAATCCTGACTTTCGCGGTCGACCCTGCCCGCCGCGGCGGCGGCGTCGGACGCATGATCCTTGAAAAACACCTTGAAAATCTTGAGCGCAACGGCGTCCGGCTGGTCTTTCTGGAAGTCGCCGACGACAATGCCGCGGCGCTGAAGCTCTATGAGCGCGTCGGCTTCAAGGAGATCGGCCGACGCGAGAATTATTACCAGCGCGCCGATGGCGGTCGCCGCGCGGCGATCAATTTGCGTTTGGAGATGTAGCGTTTCGCATCGCTGCCGCGCTATGAAAGCGGCGCGCGTCTTCAAAATGCGCTATAAAGAGATGGAAATATTTTAGTCGGGCGGAGGCCCGGTCGGCGGGAGAGGACGAGATTAGCACACCTTTATCAGATGCGCCTCCGGCGCCCATGGAAACGTCTCAAGGGACGGGCGGCAAGGTTTTGGTCAAGTCCTACGGCTGCCAGATGAATGTTTATGACTCGACCCGCATGTCCGACCTGCTGGGCGCCGTCGGGTTTAGCGAAACTGCGCATGAAGACGACGCGGACCTCGTCATCCTAAACACCTGCCACATACGTGAAAAGGCGGCCGAAAAAATTTATTCCGAACTCGGCAAGCTGGCCATCGCCAAACGTGCGCGGTCGGCGGAAGGCCGGGAGATGAAGATTGTCGTCGCCGGTTGCGTCGCGCAAGCCGAGGGGGAGGAAGTTCTGAAACGCGCCCGGGCTGTCGATCTTGTGGTTGGCCCGCAAAGCTACCACCGTCTGCCCGAATTGTTGAAACAAGCGCGGGATGGGACACGCCTGACCGACACGGATTTCGCCGTCGAGGATAAATTCGACACCCTGCCCCAGCCCAGCCGCGCGCAAATTCGCGGTCGCGGCGTTTCCGCTTTCGTCACGGTGCAGGAAGGCTGCGACAAATTCTGTTCGTTCTGCGTCGTGCCCTACACGCGCGGGGCGGAAATCTCGCGACCGGTCGGCGACGTCCTCGACGAAACGCGCCGATTGATCGACGCCGGCGTGCGGGAAATCACCCTGATCGGCCAGAACGTCAACGCCTATCGCGGCGCTGGTCCGGGCGGCAGGCCGTGGAGCCTCGCACAGCTGCTCGCGCATCTCTCGGAAATCGATGGTCTCGCGCGGCTGCGTTACACAACAAGTCATCCGGTTGACATGTCACAGGAGTTAATCGATGCGCATGGGTCACTGTCCAAACTTATGCCCTATGTGCATCTGCCGATTCAGGCAGGCTCGGATCGCGTGCTGAAGGCGATGAATCGCAAACACACTTCGGCGGACTATCTCGATATTGTGGACCGGTTAAGAGCGGCGCGCCCCGACGTGGCGCTTTCGTCGGATTTTATCGTCGGCTTTCCCGGCGAAACCGACGCCGACTTCGAAGAGACAATGGCGCTGACCCGCGCCGTAAGTTTCGCCTCAAGCTTTTCCTTCAAATATTCGATCCGGCCCGGAACCCCCGGCGCCGAACGCGACGATCAAATCGATGAGGCGGTCAAACGCGAGCGACTCGCCGCCCTGCAATCGCTGCTTGAAGAACAGCGACAGGCCTTCAATGCCGCTACTGTCAGTCGCACCCTTGATGTTCTGTTCGAGAAGCCCGGCCGCCATGAGGGACAGATCGCCGGCAAAAGCCCGTATTTGCAAGCTGTGCATGTTGAGGGGCCAGCCTGCATAATTGGCGAAGTCGAACAGGTCGAAATCATCTCTGCTGGCGCAAATTCGCTCGCGGGGCGATTACGCCCGGCAAACAGGGAGACCAGGGCGTGACGACAGTCGAAGAAGCTGGCGTCGCCGTGCGACGCGCCGACGGCGACGAGCCGGACGCGGAAATTTCGCTGGCCTTCGAAAACAATAAATTCGCCTCGCTTGTTTTCGGTCTCTATGATCAGAACCTCGCAAAAATCGAACGACGTCTTAAGGTCGCCTCATTCGCCAATGGCAATCACGTCACATTGAAGGGTAAATCCGAGGCTTGCGAGCACGCCCGACGCGTGCTCGAGTCGTTATATGCCCGGATTGCGAAGGGCCAGAATATCGGCCCGGGCGAAGTCGACGGCGCCATTGAGGAGACAGCGCGACAACGCAACCTGTTTCCAAACGCAGAACCGGCGCGCGGCGCCTTCGAGCAAATCATCACCCGCAAGCGCGGACTTGTGCGGGCGCGCAACGCCGCTCAGGACCAATATCTGCGCGCAATGAAACGCTACGAACTGGTGTTTGGCGAAGGTCCTGCCGGCACCGGCAAAACCTGGCTCGCCGTTGGCCATGCGGTGCAATTGATGGAGCAAGGCGCCGTAGAGCGGCTCATCCTGTCCCGTCCGGCGGTCGAAGCAGGCGAAAGACTGGGGTTTCTGCCCGGCGACATGCGCGAGAAAGTCGATCCCTATCTGCGCCCGATCTATGACGCGCTACATGATTTCATGGACTCGCGAATGGTGGAGCGCGGCATGCAAACCGGCATGATCGAAGTTGCGCCGCTCGCTTTCATGCGCGGTCGCACACTGACCCGCGCCTGCATTCTGCTCGACGAGGCGCAAAACGCCACATCAATGCAAATGAAAATGTTTCTAACCCGGCTAGGCGAAGGCTCGCGAATGATCGTCACAGGCGATCCATCGCAAACCGACCTTCCGTCGGGCCAAACCTCCGGACTGTCGGAAGCAATCACGCTTCTCTCCGATCTTGATACGGTCGGGCGCGTTAAATTCTCCGAGGGCGATGTGGTGCGTCACGAACTGGTTCGCCAGATCGTCGGGGCCTATGATCGGGCGGCGCGCGCCAGAAGCCGCGCGCGAGACGCGCAAGAACCGCCACGACAGTCATGACAGTCGGTATCGATATTGCTCTTGCGTCAAACCACTGGGACGGCGTCGACGATCTCGATCCGCTGACGCGACGCTGTATTGCGGCAAGCGTCGTCGAGAGCGGCGTGCGGCTGGCGCCGGGATGCGAAATAAGCGTCATGTTCTGCGCAGATGCGGATATTCGCGAGCTGAATGCGCAATGGCGCGGCAAGGACTCCGCCACCAATGTTCTGTCCTTCCCGACACCGGGCCCCGTGGAGGCCAAACCTCTTCTCGGCGACATTGTTGTCGCCTATGAAACGGTAGCGCGAGAGGCTTTGGAGCAGCACAAAACTCTGCATGCGCACATCGCGCATATGATCATGCATGGCTTTCTGCATCTCATCGGTTATGATCACGAGTCCACAGCCGAGGCGGAAGAGATGGAAAGTCTTGAACGCCGGATCGCTTCGTCACTGGGCCTGCGCGACCCCTATGCGCAGAACAGAGACGGCGCTTCGGACCAACCAAACAAGGCGCATGTCGACACGATCTGAACATCCCGAAGACCCAAAACGCATTGTCGAAGGAGGGCGAGCGAGTTTTTTTGAACGCTTACGCGTAATGCTGGGCCTCGCGCCGGCCTCCGTACGCGAAGACATCGAGGACGCGCTGGAGGAATCGGCCGGCGATGTGACGCCGCACGAACGGGCGTTGTTGAAGAATGTGCTGGGTCTGCATGATTTGCGCGTCGCAGACGCAATGATCCCGCGCGCCGACATTATCGCCTTGCCTCATGACGCTTCCCTCCGCGCGGCGCTGGATCTCTTTCGGGAGGCGGGCCATTCGCGTCTGCCGGTCTACGCCGACACGCTCGACGATCCGCGCGGCATGCTGCACATCCGTGACTTCATCAATCTGCTTGCCAGCGCGATTGGCGCCAACGAAACCAGCGAAACGCCGACATCTGGACAAAAAACTTCAACGTCGCCGGTCGACTTCAATGCGCCCATTGGCGGAATGAACTTGCTCAAGCCGGTCTTGTTTGTGCCGCGCTCTATGCCGGCGCTGGATCTGTTGATCCGGATGCAGGCCACTCGCACGCATCTGGCGCTCGTGATCGACGAATATGGCGGCACCGACGGACTCGTCACGATCGAGGACATCATGGAAATGATCGTCGGCGACATTGAGGACGAACATGATGTAGGCGAGCCGCCAGAGATCGAGGCGCTCGATACGGGCGACTATCTGATCGACGCGCGCGCCGATCTCGATGAGGTAACAGAACGGCTGGGCGTCGATTTCCGTCTCGAGGACACGCCGGCTGAAGTCACGACGCTCGGCGGACTTGTCGCCTGGCTCGCCGGTCGCGTGCCCATGCGCGGCGAGATTATCCCGACGCCCGTCGAGGCTTACGAGTTCGAAATTCTCGAAGCCGATCCGCGCCGCGTCGGAAAATTGCGCGTGCGCGCAAGGCGACCGGCCTAGGGGCGCATATTTTCACGCCGATGTTTCCCGCTACAGTGCCCAGCAACTGATTCGGAGCTTGGAAGGCCGGTGTCATTTCAGGACGAAACGGCCGGCCTGTTGGCGATGCTCAGGGATCTTTCCCATCGCGTCATCCTTGCAGAAGACGGCGCGCGGCGCACAATATCGTTCATCGCTGGCGCAACCGGCGCCCTGGCGCTTGCCCCTTTCGATATTGTTCCGGCGATGGCGGTTCCGCTCTGCGTCGCCGTCTGGCTGATCGACGGCGCGGCGGGCGATGGCGTTGCGTCATTGCGCTCGGCGGCGGGCGCCGGCTGGTGGTTGGGCTTTGGATATTTCGTCGCCGGCCTCTGGTGGTTGGGCGCGGCGATGCTGGTGGAGGCGGAGCAGTTCGCCTGGGCGTTGCCTCTGGCCGTCATTGGTCTGCCGGCGGGATTGGCGTTGTTCACCGCGCTGGGCTTCGCCATTGCGCGCGCGATCTGGTCCCCCGGATCGCTGCGTATTTTTGCTCTCGCCGCCGGGTTGGGCGGGGCGGAGTGGTTACGCGGGCATGTCCTCACAGGCTTCCCCTGGAATGACGTCGGGATGGCGCTCGCCGCCGCCGGCCCTCTGGCGCAGACGGCTTCGGTCATCGGGCTACATGGTCTGGATCTTGTTGCGATCATCATTTTCGCCGCGCCGGCGACTTTGATCGACGCTCCCGCTCGCGGCCGCACCCGCAACATCGCCATTTGGACCGCCGTTGCGTTGCTGGGTGCAATGGCGCAATTTGGCGCGCTACGCCTCGCCACTGGCCGAACGGAATATGCGGCAGGCGTAAAATTGCGTCTCATACAGCCCAATCTGCCGCAAGACGCCAAATTCCAGCCCCAGAACGGGCCTGCGATCCTCGAACGCTACCTGACCTTATCCAACCGGAACGCCGGTCCGGAACGCCGGGGCGCCTCGGACGTGACGCACATTGTCTGGCCGGAGTCGGCCTTTCCCTATATCCTCTCTCGGCAGCCTGAGGCTCTGGCGGCGATCGCGAAGACCTTACAGGGCGCCATCCTGCTTACCGGCGCCGCCCGCATTGAGGAGGACGGCGACGGCGGCGGTAAGGTGTTCAATTCGATAGAAGTCGTGCACGGCGATCAGATCGTCGCCTTCTTCGACAAGATCCACCTTGTGCCCTTCGGCGAATACTTGCCGATGGAAAAATATCTTAAGCCCTTTGGACTCGCCCAGATCGTTCCCGGCGTTTGGGATCACGGGACGGGACCACGTAAACTATCCGCCCCCGGCCTGCCGCCCATGGCCCCGCTGATTTGCTATGAAGCGATCTTCCCCGGACAGGCGACCGGAAACGGCTCCGAAGCTCAACGACCGCGCCTGCTGCTTAATGTCACCAATGACGGCTGGTTTGGGCTAACCAGCGGCCCCTATCAGCATTTCGCTCAGGCTCGATTGCGGGCGATAGAGGAAGGCCTGCCATTAATCCGCGTCGCCAACACCGGCGTATCGGCCATCGTCGATCCATGGGGTCGTGTTTTGAACGCCTTGCCGCTCGGGATCGAGGGAGTTATCGACGGGCGTCTGCCACAACCGACGGCGCCGACCGTCTTCTCGCGTTGGGATCGCTTGATCTTCCCGACGCTGTGGACGCTGACGCTCGGGATTGCGCTCTTCGGATGCGCAATAAGCGCCTTCTCGGGGCGGACTCGCCGAAATCCGCCGTTGTGAAAACCCGCCCTGCGATAAGACTTCAGATCATTATGACCCCAAAGGAGACGCCCAGATCGCTGTCGAAAGTCAAATCATGGCTCTTCACAAGCGGTAAAAATTTGCGTACCCACAACGCCAGAAGCTGTAGCTATACAATTCAGAGTGGGAAGTATCGTGAGCAAAGAGCCAAATCCGATTGACCGAAATGTCGGCAATCGCCTTCGGATGCAGCGAATTTTGCTCAACATGAGCCAGGAAAAATTGGGGGAGGCGCTGGGAATCACCTTCCAGCAGGTTCAAAAATACGAAAAAGGGATCAATCGCATCAGCGCCAGCCGCTTGCAGCAAATATCCCAGATTCTCAACGTGCCCCCCTCGTTTTTTTTCCAGAACGCGACAGGCAAATCGACGGGAGGCGACGAGACCAAGGGGGTCTCGGACATTTCAGCTTCCCAGTATATTGTCGACTCACTCTCTACATCAGAAGGGCTAAATTTAAATCGGGCCTTCGCGCGCATCAGCGAGCCCAAAATCCGCAAGCGTATCGTCGATCTGGTGACGACTATTGCCGATCAACTGGAAAAAACAGATCGATAAGTCTCAAGTCTCGTAGGTGACCCCGCCGGGAAAGCCAAAACCCCACTCTGCTGGTTCTTTATAACGAACAAGCGACTGAAAATGGCTTGACCTAACGAACGACGGCTGGCAATGACGGCTTGTTCTCTCGTCTCGGCGGAGCCCGTCGCGCGCGTCTTTAAAAAAGTTTCGCGCAAAACCGACCTTTCAGCGCCACAGACTCCCGCCGGCGGGATGCGTTTCGTTCGTTCGTCAAAAATCAGAACCATTATCAGGAGTTTGCGCTTTGACCCGCCAAAACTATCTTTTTACCAGCGAGTCCGTTTCCGAGGGACATCCCGACAAAGTCAGCGATCGCATTTCGGACGAAATCGTCGACGAGTTCTTTCGGGAGGGCGCGAAGGCCGGCGTAGACCCGTATGCAATCCGTGTGGCGGCGGAGACTCTCTGCACGACCAACCGCGTCGTGATCGCCGGCGAGGTGCGCGGACCCCATATTTCCTTTGACCGGATCATCCAAATCGCCCGAAACGCCATCCGCGATATTGGTTACGAACAGCACGGATTCCACTGGAACACGGCCAGCATCGAAGTTCTTCTGCATGAGCAGTCAGTCGACATCGCGCAGGGCGTCGACGCCGCCGGCAACAAGGACGAGGGCGCAGGCGATCAGGGCATTATGTTCGGCTATGCGGTGCGCGAGACGCCCGAATTGATGCCGGCCCCGCTCTATTACTCGCACAAGATTCTGGAACTGCTTGCCGAGGCGCGCCATTCCGGCAAGGAAAAAGGCCTGGGTCCCGACGCCAAGAGTCAGGTGACGGTCCGCTACGAAAACGGCAAGCCGGTCGAGGCGACCCAAATCGTTCTCTCGCATCAGCACGTCGACGAGCGTCTGTCGCCAGCCGATATTCGACGCATCGCCGAACCCTATATTCGTTCGGCGTTGCCGAAGGACTGGATCACCGACAGGACCGTTTGGCACGTCAATCCGACCGGTAAATTCTTCATCGGCGGTCCCGATGGCGACACCGGCCTGACTGGCCGCAAAATCATCGTCGACACCTATGGCGGCGCCGCGCCGCACGGCGGGGGAGCATTCTCTGGCAAGGACCCGACCAAGGTCGATCGTTCGGCTGCTTACGCCGCGCGATACCTGGCCAAAAATATCGTCGCGGCGGGTCTCGCCGATCGCTGCACCCTCCAGCTTTCCTACGCCATCGGCGTCGCCGAGCCATTGTCGATCTATGTCGATACGCATGGCACTGGTCAGGTGGACGAGGCCAAACTCGAAGCGGTGTTGCCGCAACTCGTGCGCCTGACGCCGCGCGGCATCCGGGAGCACCTGCAACTCAATCGCCCGATTTATGCGCGCACCTCATCCTACGGTCATTTCGGCCGCGCGCCGGAAGCGGATGGCGGCTTCTCCTGGGAAAAGACCGATCTCGTCGATCAGTTGAAGTCGCACTTCGCCTGACATCGTCTATATTTCGCGCAACAATAAAAATGGCCGGGCCTTGTCCCGGCCATTCGCATTGACTGAACAGCCTTGCACATGACGCAGGACGCCCTTCCACGACTTTCCCGGCGACGGCTCTACGGCCGCTCCAAGGGAAAGGCCTTGCGCCCACATCAGTCGGAACTGATCTCCGCTCTGCTGCCGCAACTTGCGCTTGATCTAACCGCGCCCCTGGGGCCGCGCGAGGGGCGCGAATTGCGACTCGAAATCGGTTTTGGCGGGGGGGAGCATCTGATCGAAACGGCTGCCGTCGAGCCGAACGTCGACTTTATTGGCTGCGAGCCCTTCATCAACGGCATGGCGCGTCTTTTGTCCCAAATTGAGGCGCGCGATCTCCACAATATCCGGTTACATCGGGGCGATGCGGCGGAGGTGCTGGATCGTCTGCCCGACGCCTGCCTGTCACGCGTCTATCTGTTCTATCCAGACCCATGGCCGAAGCGTCGCCATCGCAAACGACGCTTCATATCGACCGACAATCTCGACAGGTTGTCGCGTACGCTCGCCAAGGGGTCGGAGCTGCGTTTCGCCACAGATATCGACGATTACGCCGGCTGGACTCTGGCGCGACTGCGGGCCAGACCTGATTTCGTCTGGCGCGCCGGCGGCGCTCAGGACTGGTTATCGCCCTGGAAGGGCTGGACGCAGACAAAATACGAGGCCAAAGCGATAGCGGCGGGCCGTCGGCCAGCCTATCTGACATTTATCCGGCAATAATCGGCATAACGACAAAAAATCCACGAGAGGCAAAGATGGTCGAGGCGGCGACGGGAACGAGCGATCAACCAATCGAGACGACGGCGGCGCGTTTTCGCGGCGATGTTCTGGAGGCGTCGCTGCAAAAGCTGGTGCTGGTCGATTTTTGGGCGCCATGGTGCGGACCCTGCAAGCAACTAGCCCCGGTGATTGAACGGCTTGTCGCTGCGACAGGCGGCAAGGCTCGACTAGTTAAGATGAACATTGAGGACGATCCGACAATCGCCGACCAGCTGGGGATCAAATCCATCCCGGCAGTCGTCGCCTTCCAGCGGGGCCGCCCCGTCGACGGTTTCGTCGGCGCCCTGCCAGAAAGCGAGATTAAAGGATTTCTGGAGCGTCTGCTGGGGCCGATTGAGGACGCTGGCGACACGCTGGCCACGGCGCTGGCTTTGATCGAGGAGGGCGATATGGCCAGCGCCCATGCTCTCCTGTCAGAATTGACCAGCAAGGACCCGCCTGAGCCCAAAGCCTTTGCGGCGCTTGCGCGTCTTTACATCGCCGCGCAGCAACTCGATTCCGCTCGCAGTTTGCTCGACCGTTTGCCCGAGTCGGCGCGACGCGATCCCGATGTCTCGGGGGTCGTCGCAGCGCTCGACAATGCGGTTCGCGCCGCAGATCTTGGTGAAATCGACGAACTGAAAACCCGTATCGGCTTCGATCCTAACGATCTGCAGGCCTATTTTGATCTTGCGTTGGCGCTGAACGCCAGAGATCAACGAGATGAAGCCGCCAACGCCTTGCTGGAGATCATTCGCCGCGACAGAAGCTGGAACGAAGACGGCGCCCGCAAGCAACTCGTCCAGTTTTTCGAGGCATGGGGGCCGATGGATAAGGCGACGATTGCGGCCCGCCGCAAACTCTCGACATTCTTGTTCGCCTGAGAGGTCTCCGCCGCCGGCACCGGTAAAGGGAATTCTCGACAGGCCTCCCGCAACGGGTTGAAATTGGTCCTCCGGGCCGTAGTTGATGATTATCGGATGTATGCGGCGCATCCAGAAACCATCGCTTCAGGTTGCGCCGACGTCTAAAAGAAACGTGGCCGCGCCATGAGCATGAACCACCCCTACTCGGATATCTCCCAGTTACCGGAAACTCTCCCGGTCTTTCCGTTGACCGGGGCCGTAATCCTGCCGCGCGGAGAGTTGCCGCTCAATATCTTCGAGCCCCGCTATGTCGCAATGATCGACGATGCGATCTCCGGGAAGAGACTAATTGGCATGATACAGCCGAAACAGGACATGGGCGGGACCGCCGGATTGTTCCGCGTTGGCTGCGTCGGCCGCATCACGCGTTTCGCAGAAACTGGGGACGGCCGATATTTGATCACGCTCACAGGCGTTGCGCGCTTCGACATCGGCAAAGAAATACCAGGGGATAGTCCCTACCGACGGTTCAGCGTGGACTATTCGCGATTTACCGCCGATCTTAACCCCGGCGAGGGCGAGAGATCGGTTGATCGTGACGGGATGGTGTCGATGCTCAGGAGCTTTGCTCACAGCTCCAACCTCGAAATCGACTGGGGCAGTATCGACGCCGCGCCGACGGAAACGCTTGTCAACGCCCTTGCAATGATGTGCCCCTTCGGCGCAAATGAAAAGCAGGCGCTGATCGAGGCCATCGATCTCAAGACACGAGCCGAAACGCTCATTGCTCTCGCCAAAATCGACATGGCCGGCGGCGACAAGACCCGGCGGGACGAAGCGCAGAACTGGCATTGACGGAGCGCAGAATGAACGACGGCGATCACAACAACGCAGACTCGGCCACCACCGGCGCGACAGAGCCGACGCGAGTTGACCCTCGTCTGTTGGAAATTCTTGTGTGCCCCCTGACAAAGACAACTCTGGAATATGACCGTTCGCGACAGGAACTCATTTCCCGATCGGCCAAACTGGCCTATCCGATCCGCGATGGCATACCGATCATGCTGCCGGAAGAAGCGCGTAAAATCGACTGACCGATGTCGGCCGACCCCGAGCCCCCCGCCGACGAGCTGCTGGGTCTGCTTGATCTTGAAATGGTCGGCGAGGATCTCTATCGCGGACACAGCCCCGCCAACGCCGGCAGGCAGGTTTACGGCGGACAGGCGATCGCCCAGGCGCTTGTCGCCGCGACCCGCACTGTGCCGACCGATCGTCCTGTTCATTCCCTGCACGGCTATTTCGTGCTGGCGGGAGACCCACGCACGCCGATCGAGTTCGCCGTCGAACGTGTGCGCGACGGCAAAAGCTTCACCACCCGTCGGTGCAACGCCACCCAGCGGTACAAAACAATCTTCTCGCTTGAGGCCTCCTTCCAGATCGCCGAAGAGGGCCTGACCCACGCCGCCGCCATGCCGGCGGCTCCGAACCCCGAAACCCTCGACGACGTTAACGCGCTGGTCGAGAGGTTTAGAGCCTTTATGCCCGAACCGGCGAAACGCTGGCTGGAAAAACCCCGCGCGCTGGATATGCGTTTCGTCAACCCGGAAGCGATGCTGGCGCCCGCGCCCCATCCCCGCGCCGAGCAATTGATCTGGTTCCGAATTCTCGGTCCCCTACCCAAAAACCCCGCTCTGCATCGCGCACTGCTGGCCTATCTTTCAGACATGACCCTTCTCAACACGGCGCTGATCGCCCACAGGCGCACGATTTTCGATCCGCACATTCAGGTCGCCAGCCTCGATCACGCTCTCTGGATTCATCAAGATTTCCGTGTCGACGACTGGTTGCTATACGCACAGGAAAGCCCGATGGCGTCACATGCCCGCGCCCTGACCCGCGGTCAGATTTTTACGCGCGATGGCGCTTTGGTCGCCTCGGTCGCCCAGGAGGGATTGATCCGTCTGCGGGGCGACAAAAACTGATTAATTTTTCTACGTCTATTTTTTAATCGCCTCATATTTAGGCAACTTAAGCCAGGCTCCCCGACAGGCGCTAGCTGGAGCGCCGCCGATAGGCGCAAAGGCCCGGTTCCCCGCGAGCTTTCCTGTTGGCATGACATTTGATGGTCTGCCGTGCGGGCGCCCGGTCGCGCGCCGCCTAAGACCGATGCTCCGGCGACGACGGCTGCTTCCCGTGGCCGTTTCACCCGGTGTTCCAACACAGGATTGGCAGATGAAAATCGTTACTGCGATCATCAAGCCCTTCAAGCTCGATGAAGTTCGCGACGCGCTGACGACGCTTGGCGTGCATGGGCTGACCGTCACTGAGGTGAAGGGCTACGGACGTCAAAAGGGACATACCGAAATCTATCGTGGCGCCGAATACGCCATCAGTTTTCTCCCGAAACTAAAAATCGAAGTCGCCGTGCCGGCGACGATGACGGACCAGGTCGTCGACTCCATCGCCGCAACCGCGCGCACCGGCCAAATCGGCGACGGCAAGATTTTCGTTTGTCCGCTGGAGCGCGCCATTCGCATCCGCACAGGCGAAGCTGACACAGACGCGCTTTGACCCCGTTTTCGCGAACTCTTCAGGAGCGATCATCATGAGATTTTTTCCGCCACGGAGCGCCATCGCGTCTTCGATCTTCGCGGGAGTGGCGCTGTCGGCCGTCGCCGCGCCCGCCCTTGCTGGCAATGACCCGACACCTAACCCCGGCGACACCGCCTGGATGCTGACTTCCACCTTACTGGTGCTGATGATGTCGATACCGGGCCTTGCGCTATTTTACGGCGGTCTGGTGCGTACCAAAAACATGCTGTCGATCCTGTCGCAGACTTTCGCCATCGTTTCGCTTGTGGGCGTGATCTGGGCCGTTTACGGCTATTCTTTCGCCTTTGGCGACGGCGGCGCGCTCAACCCCTACATGGGCGGATTGAACAAGGTTCTGCTCAAGGGGGTCACGCTCTCTTCCAACTCCCCGACTTTTACGCCCGGCCATGTCATTCCCGAATATGTCTACATGGTCTTTCAAATGACCTTTGCGATGATCACGCCGGCCTTGATCATTGGCGCCTTCGCGGAGCGGATGAAATTCTCTGCCGTCATGCTCTTCGTCCTGCTTTGGGTGACAATCATCTATTTCCCGGTCGCACACTGGGTGTGGGGCGTGGCCGATCCCAACGCGCTGGTCGACGCGGCGACCCAGCTCGCCGCCGCCAAGGATGAGGCGGCAAAAGCCGCAGCTCAGGCGAAAATCGATGAAATCAATGCGGCGGTTGGCTGGCTCGCTGGCAAGGGCGCGCTGGATTTCGCTGGCGGCACGGTTGTGCACATCAACGCTGGCATCGCCGGTCTGGTCGGCGCAATCATGGTTGGACGGCGGATCGGATTTGGCCGCGAGTCGCTGGCTCCGCATTCGCTAACCATGTCGATGGTCGGCGCCTCGTTGCTGTGGGTGGGCTGGTTCGGCTTTAACGCCGGTTCGAACCTCGAAGCCAACGCCACGACGGCGCTGGCCTTCGTCAACACCATGGTGGCCACAGCCGCAGCAGCGCTGTCGTGGATGGTTGTCGAGTGGCTGTTCAAAGGAAAACCCTCGCTGCTTGGTCTCATCACCGGCGCGGTCGCGGGACTCGTCGCCGTCACGCCCGCGTCCGGTTACGCCGGGCCGATGGGCTCGATTATTCTGGGTCTGGTCGTTTCGCCGATTTGTCTGTTCTTCGTCGACGTCGTTAAGAAGAAGGTAGGATATGACGATGCGCTCGACGTCTTCGGCGTGCATTGCATTGGCGGCATTACGGGGGCGCTGGCGACAGGTCTGCTGGTTAATCCGGAGTGGGGCGGAATTGGTATAACAGATTACACCAATCTTGAGGACTTCACCGGAGTCTATAACCTTGTCGCGCAGATGAAGGCGCAGGGCACGGCGGTCGTAGCAACGCTAGTTTGGTCGGGCGTCGGTTCAGCGATCCTCTACAAGATCGTCGATCTTGTTGTCGGCCTGCGACCCGAAGCGGATCAGGAACGCGAAGGCCTCGACATCACCGATCACGGCGAGCGCGCCTACAATTACTAACGGCGTTTCTCCACGCCTGAAGCAAATGACGGCGCCCTCCGGGGCGTCGTTTTGAGTTTGGGCAAGTTTTCAGATTGGCTGCGCCGATCCGATAAAAGTCGCAACCAGCCCCATGCCGACAGGATTACGACGATAGATCGTCCAATACTCCGCGCCCATTATCTCGATACCTTGCTGCGAAACGCCAATTGGAACAAACTTGATCGTTTCGAAGCCAGCAAGTCGTAATGCGTCTTCATAGGCCGTATAAGGCCATTGCATGTATTCGATCGAGAACGGCTCCTCGACAATAAAATCCATACGCACGCGCGCGAATGGCGCACCCGGGTTAAGCACTTGGGTATGATAATCGTATACTTCCGTTTCCTTCAAATCGTTGACAAAATCAGGATTCGGCACAATAGCGATCAACCGTCCGCAAGGCGCAAGGTTCTGGCCGATGTTACGGCACATCGACCGTAACTCCTCCAGCGTGCGCGCGTAATGCAAGAGCCAGACAGCCGTAACGATATCGAAGACCCCGAGCGGCGTCATAGCCGCGGCATCGGCGACATGATAGGCGACACCAAGCGGCTGGGCGGCCTCTTCCGCCCGCGCGACATCGATCATCGTATGGGATAAATCCGCGCCGATTACATGGCTGGCGCCCCTGTTTCGGATGAGACGCGAGTAAAATCCTGCACCACAGGCGAGATCGAGAACGCTTAGGCCGGAGAGATCTCCCAGCATCTCCACAACCGCCGCAACTTCGGTGAACGCAACGGACGGCTTGAGCTTGACAGCCTTATATTTGGCTCCGATCGCTTCGTATTGATCGTCCATGCGTCAAGAACTCAAGAGTTTCAGGATAGCGTAAGTTTTTTCGTGATCTCGTCACAAATGCGCGCACAATTTGATCTTGCGGCCGCCAACCACAAAGCTTTCGATTCCCGAAGACGAAAAAGACCATCTTCGGCGCGGGCGAATTTCTCGAGCATTCCCAGACGCTGCCGATCGAATTCGGCGGCGTCGATCCAGGGATATTCCTCTCTTATACGATCAAAGTTTCTACGAAACACCGACCAGCTTGCGCCAAGCGAGGAAAGATCGAGATCAAGAAACAGATCGAGATCCTGCGTAAATCCGACGTAGTGATCGTTCTGCGTCCGCGCCATGAGATGTTGGGCAGTCGCCATCACCATCTCGCGGATGGCGGCGGTCTCGTCCATCGGGAAGCGGGCGTATCGTTCGAAAAGGTTCGCGCTATCGCTCACGTTTTGTGCATCAGGACGCACGACGCCGTCAGGAGACCGTGTAGTAAATACGCTGTCGTGCCAAAAAATCGCCGCCGCGATCAGATCAGGACGCGCCGCCAGATGCGACAGCTCGTCGAGTTTGGTCAACAAATCGGAGATATGCGACCAATCGTGGTAACTGCGGGCGGGGTCGCCATAACCCCTCTCCAGCGCCTCGAAGGCGCAAGGATCATGTCGGTCAGCCAGGACGGCCCAATGCGTCGAAATGACTGGCGTTGTCACGCCCCCTCCCGCATCGCGTCAAGGAAGTTGTTCTGGAAGAGAGCATGGAGCCATGCGGCTGTTCTTCGATACATCGTCACTGAATAGCGCCCTGCATCCCGCCAAGGCGGGGCTTCTCCGGAAATTGGTAGGAAGCAGCCGCCGTTCGGAATGTGTGCTGGCGCACATACATGACAATTGTTATATTAATTTCATCTAATTAAGCGCCTAAAGGCGCTCTACTGGCCGCCGCTGGATGCGCGATTCCAGTCTGACGCCATCCAGAAGGTCTATTCCGCCTCGTTCATCGCCGCAGCAATGCGTTTTTCCAGCACGCCGGGACGCGGCAACACCAGTCCGCCACGAATTTTTTCAAGCAGTCCGTCCTCGATCATGGTCGTAAGTTCGCGGCTGACCTGCTCGCGGCGACAACCAATCCGCGACGCCAGATCATGCTGGAACGGGGGCGGCGACACGATCGCCTGACCCGGGGAACCCTTTCTTGGCCCGGAAAGACGCAGCAACTCAGCGTAAAGCCGATGGCGCAGATCGAGCACGCTGCGTTCAAAAAGTCTTGTGTTCAATTCTCGAACGCGCGCCGTGAGAAGCCGCAGCAACCGCTCGCAAATCTCCGGTTCGTTGAGAATAATCTCGCGGAAGACCGCAGGCGGCACGATCAAGACCTCAGCGTTGGTCAGGGCCGTCACATTCGCGGAACGATGGGCGCCGTCGATCGCCGCCATTTCTCCAAACAATTTCCCCGGACCGAAATCGCCGAGGATCATTTCCTTGCCGGCGGCGGTGCGATTGAGCACACGAACGTCGCCGGCGACAATGAAATAAACATCGTTCGTATCATCGTCGAAATCGACCACGAGTTCGTTTTCGGCGAAACGCCGACGCTGGCATTGCCGACCGAGCGCTTCCGACCGGACGGGCGAGAGACCGACAAAGAAGGGAATGCCATCGAACAACGACACGGCGGTCAGACCTCCAGGGAAATATCGGCGCGATAATGACCGTATTCGGCGACATGGTCGAGGGCGCAGAATCGAAACACGACCTCGGCCGCAGGCGCCTTGCGAAACCGAAAAATCCGATCGAGACTCCAGGCTATCAGCCATTTACATTATACCCATAGAGCGATGAAGAATTTTTCCCCTGCCTTTCCGGGATCGCGGCGCACATCAGCGTTAGTGGCGACAATCCTGATGGCGATATGGGGCGAGCCCGCACCCTTGGAGGCTGGGACGGGCGATCGGCTGTCGCATGCCCCGGCGGCATCCTGTATCGCCAATAACCGTTTTATTGTCGTCAGCCGATCAGGCCTCGCGCCCGGAAACGATATTTTCATTCGTCCGACGGCCGCGCAGGGGAATACGAAAACATGCGCCCCCGGCGAGAAGCCCGGCGACTTTCGCATCGCCGGCGTCGGCGAGGCGAGACATGTATTAGCCTTAGATGGAAATTTTCTGATTTTGGACGAGGGAACGGGGCCGTCGATCCGAAATCTTCTTGCGGTGGATTTAGAGGCTCGACGCGAAGTCTGGCGCAGCCGCTATGTCCCGGAGCCAGCTCCAATACTGTCGGGGCATAAAATTGTTTTCCGCAAATTTTTGCGCCTTGCTCGCAAAAGCGATTGCCGGAATGTTCGGCGGCTCGTTTTACAATCGCTGACGCCGCTCTATGTGGTAAGGGGCGAACTTTCCCTGCCGGCTTTGGCTTTCAGGGCGACTGGACACCCGGACTGTATCGCCGGACAATAGTAAGCGCAGGGCGTCGGAGAAGCATGTGAAAGGCGAAAAAATGGAAAAACCCGATGACAAACCGCCGATCGAAACCGACATTCGTTTCTGGGCGGTGGTGCTCGTAATCTGGGCCTGCCTGCTGCTGGGTTTCATGAACATCAGCACGAAAATCGATCTCCTGCTGGGCATTTTCAGCAAGGAGTAAATCGAGTGATCCGGCACATGACGACGCCCCTGACTCCTCACGCCAAAGCTGCCCTGCGCCGCGTGATTGCGGACACGGATTATAGAGCCGCAGTCGAGAACTGGATCGCCAGCAAAACGTCAGATGCGTCTGAAACCGCGCCTGATGGCTGGATCGGCAAACGCAGTGACGCTGGCGCGCCGGTAATGAACATCTGCACAGGCGGCGATCCAGTGACCGTTCCAATCAGCCTCATTCGTCACGTGTTGCTGCATGGATGCTTGCTGGAGCCAGAATGAACGCAAATACTGCGAAAAACTCGCAACAATCCTTTTTCGAACGACCAGTCGTTAAGTTACGTAGATTGGTTTAGCCATAAGGATTTTAACCGGTCTGGATTTATTGAAGCTGGAAAACTGTAACAAGCGCTCGTTGAAAATTTGACGTCTCGCAGCACAGCACAAGGCGTGCCTCTGAGTACCGGCGGGAGCACCATTCTCTTTATTGCCATTGCAATGCTCTCCGCCATGGAGATTCAATCATGGGATTAAATCAGCGAAAAAATCTGACGCCCGCGACAGAGATATCTGCATGGAACGCGCGACCAATTCCAATCACGCCCAATCGACGGAGCAGCCGCACATTCATCGGGACATCGGTGCGGCTCGGGGCGAAATGATCGAATGACATTTTAACTACCCGCCAGCGAGGATCGGCGGTGAATGTTTGACGATAGGATTGCCATGGGCGCGTGAGATCGGATGTTCGCAGATTAACGGCGTATTCTTCGCCGTTGCCAAAAACATCCAGTTCAATGCCTTGCCATCCGCTGGCGTCAATCGGTCCGCCATCCGGCAGAAAGTCGAGAGAAATTTGCACGAAGCCGCCATTATTCTCAGTGCTGACATCCCCCTGCAAACGAATTGCCGGTCTACCGTCGATCGTTTCACGGGTCATTGTCGCCTTCGAGACGCCGCCCATGACCGCGTCTGTGAAGAGCCGCCAGTCGGCGCCAATCGACGATCTGGGCGGTTGTTGCGTTAGGTCGTCAATGAGGGGGGAGACAGTGGGAACCGTCTCGCTCTTGGCCCTTGTGCTGAGAAAAATACCGGCGAGAGCAGTCAGGAATGTGCGTCGTTGCGTCGTCATCGCATTACCCTAAACCCAAATCTGTTTCAGGCAAAGTTGACAGATTGTCCGCCGCCACATGGCCGGGTCAGGCATGCAGAGTCGCACATAGCCGCTGCGAGAGGGCTATCTGCAAGCTCGCTCCTGCCTGTCGTCGAAGATCAGGGTTACGGGTTGTCAGCCACACTCGCGTCAGTCGTCGATCCGATGATGCGATTTTGTATGGGGGTTATAACGCATTTTATGATGCGGGGGATGATAGGGATTCATGTGCTTCAGTTCACGATGCGGACAGGGACTGACCCAGTGACGAATGCCACGGGCATGATTTTGGGGAGTCGTCGTGACAAAACAGCCATTGCCGCGATGACCATGATGGCCGTGATGCGTGCCGTGTCTGGTTTCATGATGTGCGCCCTGATCATGGAGCAATGTGTGCAGAAAGGCGAGCTGCGTTCGCTCGCCATCCGATGGCGCGCCGTATAACGGAACGACGCTCATCCCCAGCAAAAAAGCGATCCCGGCGACGATTGGCGCTCGTATGTTATTCACACTCATGGGCTCGACTCCTCGTGAAAAGTTGTTTCTGTATTTGAGAGTCGAGATAGGCATGAAACGATCCGCGACAACCATCTCAGGATGCAAAAACGCTTTCAAATTTTGGAAAAAATAAATATTCACGCATTTAATTTCTTTCTGGATCTGAATTTTTTTGATCTGTGGATCTTTACTGGCGCATGACTTGTAACCCGCAAAGTAACTGGAAAGCTGACGCAGACCTTTGACGCGCAAGCAATGTTCTTTTCGAGCGTTTCCGGGCGATCTATCGCTACTGCGTCTGCTCTCTGGTAACATTGCCGGATTTTTCGGATACTCTCCACATGCGAACTCATGGAAAAATAAACGGCGCGCCAGACACAGAGATGGTGGTTATCGCCAAATTACTGGCGTGGCCGGGATGACCAATTCGTTTCGCCTCGCGACTTTCAATCTCGAACATCTCGATTGGTCGGCGAACCGGGCCGGGGAGTTTGCGCGCCGGTGCGCCGCATTGCGGCCTCTGCTTCATGCGCTCGACGCCGATATCCTGTGCCTGCAAGAAATCGATGCGCAAAAGCGCCACAAACATGGCCTGCGCGACTATCTCGCGCTCGATTATCTTCTGGAGGGCGGGCGTTACGCCGGCTTCCACCGTGCCGCGACCTATCGCCCGGAAACCGGCGCCCCGGCGGATGTCCATAATCTGGCGATCCTCAGCCGCTGGCCGATCAGCCTGACGCGCCAGATACATCATGATTTCGTGCCAAGGTGGGATTGGCCGCCGCCACGCGAAGATGGGATCAATCCGCTCCCCATTCCGATCGTGTGGGACAGACCCCTGCTCTACGCCGGCATCGTCGCGCCGGGCGGCCTGTTGCATGTGATCAACCTGCATTTGCGCGCGCCCCGGCCGGCGCCTGTGGCGACTGCGCGGGGCTTGGGCTCCAGCAGGTCTCGCGTCGAGGGACAATTCGTCGCCGCGCTCAAGCGAGATGGGCAGGCGCTGGAGGCGCGACTATTCGTCGAAACCATGTTCGACGCCGATCCGACCGCGCGCATCGCGATTTGCGGCGATTTCAACGCCGATGAGTTTGAGACGCCGACGCGGTTGCTGCGCGGCGGCGGAGATGTGGCCGATCCTGCAGACCCACGCGCGCTGATCGCGCTGGAGACCCGCGTTGCGCCGGAGCGCCGGCATACGGTTATTCACGCCGGACGCCGGGTTTTACTCGATCATGTCCTGGCCTCGCCAGCGCTCGCGACGCGCTGGCGCGGAACATGGATACTCAACGATGCGCTCGCTGACGAGGCATTGAATGCGGGGCCGATCGACGGATCTTTTCATGCGCCGGTTGTCGTGAGTTTTAACGCGTAGACTCGATAAATTTCTAAAAAATCCCGTCGCCATCGCCATTTTGTAAAAAATCCTGCTGAACTTCAGGCGACGTCCAGATCCCCAGTTCGTCGCGATAAAAGATTGGTCCATTGGGCGCCTCGTAATTCTCGAACACGGCACTCGTGTAATCCCAACACCAGTCGTCCGCGCCCTGTGTCGCAATGTCGATCGCGATGCGTTCCTTTGCGGCGGCGATCTCGTCGCGCATCAAGCGAGAAAGCTCCGGGGTCTTGCCGCCACGGGCATCAAGCCAACTACGAAAGAAGGCGTAGTTCACCTTCACATTATCCATGCGACAGACGCGCTCGGCGTAACGGGCGGCGGCGTAGGTCGCCGCCATCACGCGCGCATCGGACTCTCCGACAGCCGGCGGGGCCGGATAAACGTAGTCGGCCGCTGAGGCGGCTCCGCAGAGAAGAAAGGCTGAAATGAAAGACGACGTCAGATATTTTTTCGATCCGGTCATTTGCGACAACCCTTCCCGGCCATTGATCGATGAGAAATAATCTCTCTCGCACCCCTCGCCAAGATCTCCGGGAGGAATCTAATCCGGCAATCGCGCGCCATCGAGCCCGATCCGGTGCATGAGGTAACACAGGCAATCGAGCAGAACAGCGCGTGGATCGAGCGTCAACATCGCTGGAATGGCTGGACGACACAGTCGGATAGTCCCGTCAGCGTAATCGAAATATTCCTCGGGCGGATGATCCTCCTTATCGCCTGGCAGGATTTCTAGCCGGGCATCCGGCGCGCCAAGCGCCCCGAAGGACTCTCCCCGCGCCAGTTCGCTAAAGTTCAAACGGTCGATATCCGGGCGAAAGCGGAAATCGGCCGCCGAGCCGTTGAAGGAAAAGCTGGCGTCGGCAGGCGGTTTGACGATGGCGTAGGTGCGCAAGAGATCGACATCCTGCGGCGCAGGCGGATGATCCGGCAAATGCGTAATCGACAAACAGGCTTCGACGAGTTCGACAGCGTGTTGCGTCGCCGATCCTGCGCCCGCCTTGCCGCATTCGACGGTGATCGAGGGACATAGATTGGCGAACGCCGCCGCCGCCGTACCGCGCGGCCGTTGGAAATGCACAACTATACGCGAGAAAAGCCGCGCGAGAGAGATGAATTTTGGCTCCAGTTTCGTGATGCAACTGTAATGCGGATTAAAGCCTGTGTTATTGTGAATATCGATGGCGGCGAAAGGTTTTCGACGCTCGACATAATCGTAAACCGCGCGCGCCATGCAAACCAGAGGCTCGTCATCGGCGAGCAATGCGCCAGGCCAGATGCGGTTATGATCGCTTTCGCCAGGCAATGTGCGCAGGTTTTCGGCGGCGGCGGCGATATTGCCGACATATAGCAGCATCGAACGATTGAGTCCGCGCGACGCATGACGGCGCAAGACATCCTGCACCGCTAAAAGACCGCTGTCCTCATTGCCATGCAGCAGCGTCGATACGAAGAGCGGCTGCGGATCGCGTCCCGGCAATTCGAAGAGCGTCGGACCGGGCAGCAGCTCAACAAGACGTCTGGCCGGGCAATCAAGAAAGCTGCCGGGCAAACGATCCATTACCGTCAAACCCGCTTCAAGCGCGTTCATCGTCAAATATCCCATTCATGCACAGGCGCGCCGCTGCGCTGTTTTTCGCAATAGGCGGCCATCATCGCGTATAGATCGCCGTTGCGCGCCGCAAGCGCCTTACGCTGCCATGCGGCGCCGGTCTGGCGTCTGCGCACCCGCTGCTCGATCACATCGAGATAGCCGCGCGTATCAATAACGCCGAAATCAGCGAGCCCTTCGCGTGCTGCGGGGATCAGCGTCTCCAGCAAAAGCCTGTCGGCGGCGATTTCGCCTACCCCCGGCCAGATCAGGGAGGCGTCGAGTCCATAGCGCGCCGACGCATAGAAATTACGCGAGGCGTTGGCGAAGGTAAGACCGGCTGCGCCATTGCCGCCCTGCATCGCCAGATGTCGTGCGAGGCCGAGATACAGCGCGGCATTGGCGATCATATCGATCAAGCTCGGACCCGCCGGCAGAATACGATGTTCGATGCGCAAATGGGGCGCGCCATCGTCATCAAAGCCGATGAGCGGACGGTTCCAGCGCCAGATTACGCCGTTATGTAATCGCAAATGGCGCATCTCGTCTTGAGGCTCGTCATAGGACATCGCCAGCAGCACATCGTAATCGCGCGCATTCTCCTCGAAAATTTCGAGTAATGAGTTTTCCACATAGCCCGCGCCCATCGAGACGCGCGCCGGACCCTTCAGTACGACCGCCTGCTCGAAGAGTGGAATGCGGGTTTCCTCCCACAGCGCCTTGCCAAAGAGGAAGGGCGCATTGCCACAGGCCGCAAGTACGGCCCCGGAGACGGCGATGGAGGCGTTGTAATAAAGATGGGCGAGATCGGCGGGCGATTTTAGATGAACCTGAAAGGAGGTCGTCGCCGCCTCCAGCATGATATCACGATGTTCCGACACCAGTCGCTCGGCTCCGGCGATATCGATACGGATCGGTCGTCCGCCGCGCTGACGCAGGATTTCGTTGTTGAGCGCGTGATAACGGTTAGCTGGCGTAATATTGTCGTAGCTCATGTCTTCGTCGCGAATAGTCGGCAGCGTGCCGATCATCACCAGAACGGCGTCGAGACGATGGGTCACGGCGTTGCATCGGTCCCAAATCTCGACAAAGGCGTCATGCGCCTTCGACAATGCCTCGCCTTCAAGCGGCAAAGGCGCGCAATTGAATTCGAGATTGAATCGCGACAGCTCCGGCACGACAAGCGGATCGTTCAACGCCGCCAGCAATTGCGTATTGACTGGCGCAGGAAAATAATTGTGATCGACGATCCACGTCTCGATCTCGAAACCGATCGTATGGCCAGAGCAAGCAAAGCCATTCGTCGCAAAAAGCTTGCGGAGGTGCGCGGTCTCCTGCGTTAGACGGCGAGCGAATTGCGCCCGATCCGCATCCGTAAAGCCTGTTGCGCCGATTTCCTCGCCCATCGCCAATTATCTCTCAGTAAACGCCGGGGTTATACGTCGCGCCCAGCGCGTCGTCACGGGGTCAGGACGCCGCACAGGGCGGTTTCCCTAAACGGCAGTCAAGCCATACAGGACACTTCGGTGAAGAAGTCGCGATTAGGCAGCGCCGCATCGGACACGCGGAACATATCGCGCGGCAACCCGTAGACATTGTCATAATAGGCGTCGAGGCGACGATCGATCTGGCGGTCGTAATCGGGTCGCACATAGAGCGTCTTGCCGCGCGTGTAATAGGTGATCTGGCCATCGCGCGCGACATTGCGTCCGTCCTTGAAAACATAGGCCGGCTTGCGGAACATACTGGCGCGATCCTTTTGTGGTCGATAGACGACAATATCGGCGATCGATCCCGCTCCCAGCTCGCCACGATCCTTGAAGCCATAGAGCTTGCGCGGGGCCGCGCGCGTCATTTTAGCAATTTCCTGCATCGTATATTCGCGCTTGATCGACGGCAGATTAGTCATCTCCAGCACATCGGCCGGCAGGCGCGACATCCATTGCGCCCGCATATCCGCGCTCATCAATAGAGCGAAGAGATCGGGATAGGTAGTGAATGGCGCGCCATTGGGATGATCAGTGGTAAAGAAGACCTGCATCGGATTATCGATAAGCAGGAACAGTTCAAGTCCTGCCGCCCATTGCAGGGCGTTATAATAATCGGACACGCGATAGTTGTACGGCACGACGCCGGCGCCGCTGGCGTCGCCATCGAAAATCGCCCCCTTCTTCGGACTGCCTGAGGGCAGACTGTTCAACTGCTTCATCACATCGGTAGAGATCGTCACAGTCTGCGCGAACATCACCTGACCGACATCGAGCGTAACATTGGGATTGGCGTTTATCTTTTCGGCGAATTGCGCGGCAGCAGAGGAGAAGCCGTGTTTGCCTTCCTTGCCGTAAGCGTAGAACTGGGCGTGAGCGAGATGCAACGGCACGCCCTGCGCCGCCTCAATCGTCGCCAGCGCCGTATCGATATTGCCGGCCAGACCCAGATTGCTCATATGCAGATGCAAGGGATGCGGGACTTTGGTGGCGGCGACAGCCCGCTGAAGCCTGGAGAAAATCTGACGCGAACTCAACCCGTATTCCGGCACGACGTCATCGAGATTAAAGGAACGGATATTCTCCTTGCAGGCGCAGACGCCGCCGGGGTTGGCGCATTTAACGCCAATCGCCCGCGTCGCCGAAAATGCCGAACCGATATAGTCGGATATCTTGTTTTCGCTCTCGCGGTCGCGCAACGCCGAGAGCAAAAAATCTTCGTTGCCGAGAACTGCAAGAAAACCTTTGTCGATGATCGGAATATCGGCAAGTTCGAGATGGGCGTGCAACGCGTTATGCGGCAGGATCGCGGGCTCGATCACCGTAGTAAAGCCCATTTGCGCATAAAGCGTCCCGGTCTCGAAGGTCGACCAGCCGGCTGTCGACAGCGGCGTGTCCTTCGGGCGCGGACGATGGGCGCGGTGATTCTCGGGCAAAAGAAGACGCGCCGTGTTTACCCCGCCGCCGGCGATATGAGAATGCACGTCAATGGCGCCGGCCATGACGATATGGCCAGAGACGTCGATTTCCTCGTCCGCCCTGCGATCCTCGGGCTTGTCGATGATGCGCCCGTCCTCGATCCAGACGTCGGCGATGGCGTCGATATTGTGAACAGGATCGATGACGTTGCCGCCGCGTAGTCTCGTGCGCAAATCTTCCTCCCGACGCGTAGCGTCGCCTCAAAGGGGGCGCTCCGCCGGATCGCAAGCGAAAGATCGGGAAGCCGGTAAAAGTATCTGGCGACAGTTCCGAAAAATCAATGCGTCGGGCGCCGGAGCCAGCGCGTCGCCTATGGGCCGCCTCAACAGCCGCAGCGGGGTTTTTTCTGCATATCCGTCATATGACAGCGACATCGCCAGGCGTCGGCGCACTCCAGAAACAACGCGACCAGAACTGTTACCGGGCCGGGGATTTGTCGTTCGCCGTCCTCCCATTTGCGCACAGTGCGGCCGCTTGAGACGCGCACCAGTTGCGCGAACTCATCTTGCGACAGTCCCAGCGCCAGACGGGCCGCTTTCAATTCCTCACCGGTCATAATGGCATAAATCTCAGACGATTCAGCTGATAAGATAATTCTCAATCAATTGATAATCAATGGAAATAGACCATCTTGTCGTAACTTTTGTTAGATCTGCGACCAATGAGAAAAACTATGATTTGCAGCTAAGTTTTTGAATTTAAGAAGATTAAATTGCCAAAATAGACTTTATTCAACAAAATGTAGGGAACTAAAGTCTAATTAAATTCAATCATTAGGTTTCCCACACACTGCCTTAAAGTCATGGATGAAAATTTGTCCCTCAAATGATATTTTGTCCAGTCAGAACTAAACCATAACGTTAATGGAGCGATAATGAAAGCTAACGAAACACGTGTGGAGAAGTTTCTTGCAAGCAATGAAACAGTTTTCACGATACCTGTATATCAAAGAAATTATGATTGGACAAAAGCTCAATGCGAGCAATTGCTTCATGACATCATAGCTGCAGGTTCAAATGAAAATTACAACGCACATTTTATTGGAAGCATCGTTTATGTGCATGATGATGTTTATAGCGCAAGTGGCTTGACAGAACTCACTATAATCGATGGCCAGCAAAGACTTACCACGTTAACCCTAATATATATAGCGATATATCGGCTAGCCTTATTATTAAACGATAACTTGCTGGCTGAGCGGATTAATCAAACATATCTAATTAATAAGTTCGCGTCCGAAAATGAAAAATTAAAGCTCAAACCAACAGAGAATAACCATGCTGCACTTTCACAAATACTTGATCCTAGCGAAACCAAAAAGGTCAGCGGTTTCTCACGTCTAATCGAAAATTTTCGATATTTCCAAAAAGAAATCAAAGAAAATAACTTATCTATAATTCAGAAAGGCTTGTCTAAGTTGATTTTTGTTGACATTGCATTGGATCGTCAGAAAGACAATCCCCAGCGTATTTTTGAAAGCCTTAACTCAACAGGTCTTGAACTATCTCAAGCTGACTTGATCAGAAATTATATATTAATGGGTCTTAATCGCGACGATCAGGAAAAAATATATGCTAAATACTGGGAGCCGATTGAATTATGCGCAAAAATCGAAGAAACCAATCAAAGTCACGTTTCCGAATTCATTAGAGACTATCTCACCTTCAAAAATAAGGAGATACCGAATAAAGGCGCGGTTTATGAGACATTTAAACAGAAATACCCAGAACCGAATTCACTAGCTTTAAAAGAGTCGTTAGAGGAACTGAAAATATTCGCATCTGTTTACACTAAATTATTGAACCCCGAAAAAGAAACAGACAAAGAAATTAAATTGCAGCTATTTTACATTAAAAAGCTGGAAATCAATGTTGCATTCCCTTTTTTAATGAAAGTATTTTTAGATTTTGAAAGAGCTTTGATAACAAAACAAACATTCATTGAGATTTTGAACTTAATCCAAAGCTATGTTTGGAGAAGATCTATAGTAGTGCTTCCCACTAATGCGCTAAATAAAATTTTTATGTCCCTGTACGAAAAAATAGACCATTCAGATTATCTTGCTTCTTTGCAAAAAACTCTTATGCAAAGAGGAGGAGCGCAAAGATTTCCTCGTGATGCGGAGTTTATCACACATATCTTGACCAAGGATATATTTAATACAAAATCTAAAACGAGAATGTATTTCTTCGAAAGAGTTGAGAATTTTAACAACTTAGAAATAGTTCAAATATTTGATAATTCTACAATTACAATTGAACATATATTTCCTCAAAATCCTAACCCTGAATGGCGTAGATACATTGAAAATGATGAGTATGAACGCATTCAAAACAAATATTTAAATACAATCGGAAACCTAACTCTTTCAGGAAATAACGGCAATCTCGGCAACAGAACGTTTTTAGAGAAAAGAGATATGAATGAAAATGGTAAAGAGCAAGGATATAGTTTTAGTCGCCTGTGGCTAAACAGAGATTTACAAGAACTCGATGTATGGAATGAAAAGAAAATTTCTGAAAGAGCAGCAAGAATATCCGAAAGAGCACTCTTGGTATGGCCTGAACCAAATATTTCTTCGGATACAGATAACCAAGCTAGTGAAGTTAATATATTTGATGCTGATGATCCGACAAATCGGAAGGTTGATTACGCTATATTTTTTGGTAAGCGAATAAACAAGCGAAACGTTAGCGACATTTATCAAAGTGTATTTTGTCAACTAGTTGTCATCGCTCCTGATTCTTTAATCGGAACTGATCTCGGTGCAAGGCTGGGCATCAGTGATAACAAGGAATCTCTCAGAGAGCCTCTGCCTATCAGTGATAATTTTTACATTGAGTCCGGTAACAACAGCAAAACTAAATTTGATAGAATAAAGTTGGCCTTATCGGCACTGGAAATTGAGGAGGAATTAATGATCAAGTTTGAGTAATAGAACAGTAAAATTGTATTTCTATCAATCGATAATGATCAAAAAACCATGATTGCTAAATCTTGAATAGAGCGCGGCGTTTCCACTGCGCTCCCGGTTCCGATGATAATTTTACGGCTAAATCAACCGCAACAGCATCTCTTTTTAACCGCTGCCGGCGTCGCCAACTCGTGATCTGTCGCCCGCAGCGCCGCGATCAATGTGCGCAACTCGTGATAACGGGCTTCTTGCTCGACTACGCTGACATTCTTGCGCGCGCCGCCGCAACAGCCGCCGGTGGCGTTCGGCGAGTCTGAGGCGGGGGCGTAGGTCTCGTTGCTCATCTTGTTCATCCTTCCTGCGCCGGATCAACCGGCCTTATGAAGGAGAGATTGTGCCCGATGGGCCGTATTACAAGAGATATAAAGTAATTTTTCGAATTTCTTCGTTCGGTTATGGAATATTGTCCAGCGCGCGCAGCCAGACGTCCGGTGCGGAGTCGCTCGGCGCCCGCCAGTCGCCGCGCGGGGAGAGCGAACCGCCCGAGCTCACCTTGGGTCCATTGGGCATGGCGCTGCGCTTGAACTGGCTGGTGGCAAAAAAGCGCTGCAAAAATACGCCCAGCCAGTGTTTGATTTCAGCGAGATCGAAGGCGCGCTTGTCGCGCGCGGCGATATCGGGCGGCCAGCGGCCTTCGTCCGCCTGCCGCCAGGCATGCCACGCGAGAAAAGCGATCTTCTCCGGCGAGAAGCCGAAGCGGGTCGCGTAGAACAGATTGAAATCCTGCAAGGCGTAGGGACCGACGACATCTTCGGTGCGTTGCGTCGTCGCGCCCGGCACCAGTTCGGGCGAGATGTCGGTATCGAGAATGTCCCGCAACACGGTAACTGTCTCGGCGCCAAAACGGGCGTCGCGCGCGCACCAGCGGATCAGATGCTGGATCAGCGTTTTCGGCACAGAGGCGTTGACGTTGTAATGCGCCATTTGATCGCCGACGCCATAGGTGCACCAGCCCAGCGCCAGTTCGGACAAATCGCCGGTGCCGATCACCAGCGCATTGTGGCGATTGGCGAGACGAAACAGTAAAGACGTTCGGGCCCCGGCCTGAACGTTTTCGTAGGTCGCGTCATAGACCGCCTCGCCGCGCGCCGCGGGATGATCGATATCCTCCAGCATTTGTGCGCAGGCCGGCGATACATCGATTTCCGCGGCGCGAACGCCGAGCGCCCGCATCAATGTCCAGGCGTTGTCCCTTGTGCGCGCGCTCGTCGCAAAGGCTGGCAGAGTGTAGGCGAGGATATGTTCTCGCGGCAGACCCAGTCGATCCATCGCCGTAACGGCGACAAGCAAAGCGTGTGTCGAGTCGAGGCCGCCGGAGACTCCGATCACGATCTTTTCTGCGCCGGCCGCGCGCAGCCGTTGCTCCAGCCCATGCGCCTGAATGTTGAAGGCTTCGAAACACAGCTCGGCCAGACGCGCTTCTTCCTCCGGCACATAGGGAAAACGCGGGACAATGCGCCTCAGGCCGAGATCGCGGTCGCGCGGCGGATCGAGATTGAAATCGACGCGGCGAAACAGCGTCGCCCCCACTTCGACATCGGCGCAATCGCCAAAGGAGTTTTGCCGCAGACGTTCGGCGACAAGGCGCCCGATGTCGAGATCGGCGCAGATCAGTTGCGGCTCCTGCGCGAAGCGCGGCGCCCGCGCCAGCAGGGCGCCGTTTTCGAAAATCATCGCCTCGCCGTCCCAGGCGAGATCGGTGGTCGACTCGCCCTGCCCGGCCGCCGAATACAGATAGGCGGACAAACAGCGCGCCGAATGCGCGCAGCACAGCGTCTCGCGATAATCCGATTTTCCCACAATGGCGTTGGAGGCGGAAAGATTGAGCATAACGGTCGCCCCGGCGAGCGCCGCGCGCGTCGAGGGCGGAATGGGCGTCCAGACGTCTTCGCAAATCTCCATATGCAAGGTCAGACCATCGACATCGCGCGCCACGAGCAGCACATCGGAGCCGAAAGGCGCAAGCTGTCCAGCAAGAGAAATTTCTTCGCCCGCGACGCCGGCGCCAGAAGAGAAATGCCGCTTTTCGTAAAACTCCCGGTAATTGGGCAGATAGACCTTCGGCGTCGCCGCCAGCGCCTGCCCGCGCCGGATGGCGACGGCGCAATTATACAACCGGCCCCGATGGCGCAGCGGCGCGCCTACGACAATCAAGGGATGCAGCGTCCGCGACGCCTCGACGAGATCGCTGAGCGCCTGCTCGACGCCGGCGAGCAGCGCCTCCTGCTGCAATAGATCGTCGATGGCGTAGGCGGAAAGACCCAGCTCCGGAAACAGGACCAGCGAGGCGCCTTGCGCATCGGCGGCGCCCGCCAGTTCAAGCGTCTGTGCGACATTGAACGCCGGATCGGCGATCCGCACGCGCGGCACGGCCACCGCCGCGCGGACAAAACCATGGGCATGCAGATTGAAAAACGGATGGGTCATGACTGCATTATAGGACGTCCTCGCCCCGAACCGGAACCGCGTCCGAAACGCAAAAAGGCGGGGTCGCCCCCGCCTTTTTACTTATGATTAACGCGTCGCGCCTAATGCGCCAGGATGGCCAGCAGCAGCAGAGCGACGATATTGGTGATCTTGATCGCCGGATTGACGGCCGGGCCAGCGGTGTCCTTGTAGGGATCGCCGACGGTGTCGCCGGTCACAGACGCCTTGTGCGCCTCCGAACCCTTCAGATGCCGGACGCCGTCCTTGTCGACGAAGCCGTCCTCGAAGGATTTCTTGGCGTTATCCCAGGCGCCGCCGCCCGAGGTCATCGAGATGGCGACGAATAGGCCATTGACGATGACGCCCAGCAGCAACGCGCCAAGCGCGGCGAAGGCGTTGGCCTTGCCGCCGAAGATCCACGCAACGATAAAGACGACGATCGGCGCCAGCACCGGAAGCAGGGAAGGAACGATCATTTCCTTGATCGCCGCCTGAGTCAGCATGTCGACGGCGCGGCCATAATCTGGACGATCGGCGCCAGTCATGATGCCGGGCTTTTCCTTAAACTGGCGGCGCACCTCCTCAACAACCGAACCGGCGGCGCGGCCGACGGCGGTCATGGCAATGCCGCCGAAGAGGTAGGGAATGAGGCCGCCAAAGATCAGACCGGCGACGACATAGGGATTGGAGAGATCGAAATCCACCTTGCCCATGCCCTGGAAGAAGGACGTGCCCGACTCTGCGAAGTGCTTGAGGTCGTTGGTGTAGGCGGCGAACAGCACCAGCGCGCCGAGACCGGCCGAGCCAATGGCGTAACCCTTCGTCACCGCCTTGGTGGTGTTGCCGACCGCATCGAGCGCGTCGGTCGATTGACGCACTTCCTTCGGCAGGCCGGCCATTTCGGCGATGCCGCCGGCGTTGTCCGTGACGGGACCGAAAGCGTCCAGCGCCACGATCATGCCGGCGAGGCCGAGCATGGTCGTCACCGCGATCGCCGTGCCATAGAGACCGCCGAGCTCGTAGGTCAAGATGATGCCGAGCACAATCACCAGCGCCGGCGCGGCGGTCGACTCAAGCGACACCGCAAGGCCCTGGATGACATTGGTGCCGTGTCCGGTCACCGACGCCTGGGCGATCGACACAACCGGGCGCTTGCCCGTGCCCGTGTAATATTCGGTGATGTAGACGATGGCGCCGGTGACGATCAGGCCGACAAGGCCCGAAAGGAACAGGCCATAGCCATGGATGGCCTCGCCATTGACCTTGCCGACTTCGCCGAAACCGACGGTGAAGAGCGTGGCGAGGAACAGGCCGACAACCGACAGAACGCCGGTGGCGATCAGGCCCTTGTAGAGGGCGTCCATGATCGAGTCGTTCTTCAGGCCGATCTTGTCGAACCACGGCGCGGCGATCTTGCCCCACGGGCTGCTGTCTTCGCCGAGTTTCACGAAATAGGTCCCGGCGATGGACGTCAGGATCGAGAAGCCGCCGATCGCCAGCGGATAGACCATCGTGCTGGACAGGCCGTCCTGGCCGGCGAAAAAGATCGAGGCAAGAACCATGGTGGCCACGACCGTCACTGCGTAGGTCTCGAACAGATCGGCCGCCATGCCGGCGCAATCGCCGACATTGTCTCCGACGTTGTCGGCGATGGTCGCCGGGTTGCGCGGATCGTCCTCGGGAATGCCCGCCTCAACCTTGCCGACGAGGTCCGCGCCAACATCGGCGCCCTTGGTGAAGATGCCGCCGCCCAGACGCGCGAAGATCGAAATCAGCGAAGCCCCGAATCCCAGGCCAACCAGCGAGTCGACGACCGTGCGGTCGGAGGGCGCAAATCCGCCGCCCCAAGTCAGCGCGGCGTAGTAAACCGCGACGCCGAGGAGCGCGAGACCGGCGACGAGCAGGCCAGTGATCGCGCCAGCCTTGAAGGCGATGTCGAGACCGGCGGCGACCGATTGAGTCGCCGCCTGCGCCGTGCGGACATTCGCGCGCACCGAGACGTTCATGCCAATGTAGCCAGCGGCGCCGGAGAGGGCCGCGCCGATCAGGAAGCCAAAGGCGACGCCCCATCCCAGCAGGACCACGAGCACAACGAAGATCCCGCCGCCGACATAGGCGATGGTCTTGTATTGACGGTTGAGATAGGCCTGCGCGCCCTCGGCGACGGCGCCGGAGATTTCCTGCATACGCTCCGTGCCAGGATTGGCGGCGAGCAATTCCTTGGCGGTGACGACGCCATAGACAATGGACATCAGTCCGAAGACGATCGTAAGAAACAGTATCATAACAGGTTCGCCTTTTTATCGGTGGCCGGGGCGGCCAAAGCGCAACGCGATGGGTATCGCTTGACGAAAAAGTGGAGCCGCCGCGCCGAACGAATCGGGCGGGCCCCAGCGAATTCACGGGCGGTATGTGCCAGAAAGCCGCCGGCGCGGCAATGGCGGAGCCAGCTCAAAAAATCAGAAATGGCTGAACGACAGGTTTCCGGCTTTGCGCGATCCTTCCGGCCAGCCATCAAAGATCGGCGAGTCGGAGCCGGCGACGATCTCGCCGATCCGCGAAATCCCGGCCGGCGGCAAAAAACCGGGCCCCGCTGTGAACAGGATTTCGTAGTCGTCTCCGCCAGTTAGCGCGATCTCCAGCAGCATCGGGCTTCCGGCGATCATCGCCCGTCCTGCGGGCGAGAGGGGAACGCGGGCGATCTCGATCCGCGCCGAAATCCCCGATGCGCGCGTTAATTTGGCCAGGTCGCCCGCCAGTCCGTCCGAGACGTCCATCGCCGCCGTCGCCTCGGCGCACAGCAGATCGATGAGATCGAGCCGGGGCTCCGGGAGCAGATAGCGACCCAAAAGGGCGTCGCGCGCCGCCTGCGAGAGACCTTCGCCGCAGGCGGGAGTCTGCCGCAACAGCAGCCCGAGCGCCGCGTCGCCAATGAAGCCCGATACAAAGACGCCGTCCCCCGGCTGCGCGCCGGCGCGCGGAACGAAGCGCGACGCTGCGCCAAGCGCTGTGATCGCGATGGTCAGCGGCCCCGGCGTCGCCGATGTGTCGCCACCAAGCAACGGAACACGATAGGCGTGGGCGTCTTCGCCAAGACCCCGCGCGAAAGCCTCAAGCCAGCCGTTGCTCCAGTCCGGTGGCAAGGCGATCGACAGCAGAAAACCACATGGCGTCGCCGCCTTGGCGGCGAGATCGGAGAGATTGACCCGCAACGCCTTCTTGGCAATGAGTTCCGGCGGATCGTCGGGAAAGAAATGAACCCCTGCGACCAGCATGTCGGCGGTGACGGCGAGCGGCTCCCCTTTCGGGGGCAACAGAGCCGCATCGTCCCTCAGGCCCAGCCCTGCCGCACCGGCCAGCGGCGCGAACAGCGTTGCGATCAGTTCATCTTCGCTGTAACGGCCCGGCATCGGCGGTTCCGTGTCTGATGGGTCACGCCAGTTCGGCGGCCCGCTCCTCGCGCGCAATCTTGTCCAGCACGGCGTTGACCATGCCGGATTCTGTCGGACCAAAAAAGGCCCCGGCGACATCGACGTATTCTTTGATGACGACGCGCGGCGGCACATCCTTGCGCGCTCGCAATTCATAAGCGCCAGCGCGCAGCACTGCGCGCATGACCGCCTCGACGCGGGCGAGCGGCCAGCCGCCGGACAAAGCCTGATCGATCTGGCGATCAATCGCTATCTGATCGGTGAGAACGCCCTGCACGACATCGCGAAAGAAGGCGGGCTCCGCCGGCTTGTATTGATCGCCCTCAATTTCGCGCCCCATCCAGTGGGTTTCGAACTCCGCGAAGACTTCGTTGACGCCCTTGCCGGCGACTTCCATCTGATACAAAGCCTGCACAACGGCCAGACGCGCGGCGGAACGCTTGTCGATGCTCACGCGAGACCCCGCTTGAACGCCACCAGCGCCAAAGCCGCCTGCGCCGCTTCGCCGCCCTTGTCGCCCTGTCGCACATCGGCGCGGATTCTGGCCTGAGTTTCGTTCTCCACTGTCAATATCCCGTTGCCGAGGGGCAAGGCGCGCGAAACCGAGATCTCCATCAGCGCGCGCGCGCTGACGTCGCTGACAATTTCGAAATGATAAGTGTCGCCGCGCACGACACAGCCCAGCGCGACGACGCCGTCGTAGGGCGCGCCAGCCTTCTCGGCGGCGTCGAGCGCGATGACCGTTGCAGCAGGAATCTCCAACGAGCCAGGCGCCTCGATTACCGTGGCGCGGGCGCCGGCAGCCTCAATCGCCGCCAGCGCCCCTGAGCGCAGGTCGTCAACGATATCGGCGTTAAAACGGGCTACAACGACAAGCAGATGCGCGCCCGTCGCCCGAATAGTTTTATCCGACTTTTCTGCAAAGCCCGCCATCCAGAACTCCTCGCGCGACCGATACACATTTTTCGACCCGAGGACCATGGAGAAGAAAGGATTTTTTTGCGTCGATATCGCGGTCAAAAACCCTTTTGACTCTTGACAGATTCACCGCGCTTCGGTCAGCCGCGCCGCATACCGCGCCATCAAATCGACTTCGAGATTGAGACTATCGCCGGTTTTGCGCGCGCCAAAAGTCGTCACGGCGAGCGTATGTGGAATGAGCAGAATCGAAAAATGATTTCCCTCGACATCATTCACAGTCAATGAAACGCCATCGAGCGTGACCGAGCCCTTCTGGGCGACAAAACGGGCCAGCGCCGGCGGCGTCTCGATCCAGAAACGCGTCATGCCGTCAAAATCATCTCGCGAGCGAATAGTCGCGACTCCGTCGACATGGCCGGAAACGATGTGGCCGCCAAGTTCGTCGCCGATCTTCAGCGCGCGTTCGAGATTGATCCGTTGTCCAGATTCCCAGGCGCCGGCAGTCGTCAGACGCAGGGTCTCGGCGCCGGCGTCGACATCGAAAATCGTTCTCTTATCCTCGCAATCAATCGCGACCACGGTGAGGCAGACGCCATTGCAGGCGATCGAGGCGCCAAGGGATATGCTCTGCGCTGCATATCCGCAGGAAATACGCAGACGCCGAAGTTCGCCCCTGGGCTCGATCGACAGGACTTTGCCAATGTCGGTCACGATGCCGGTAAACATGTTCCGCCCCTTGTCGGTCGTCGCGTCGATGAAAGCCTAGCCGGCTTTGATGTAATGCGTCATCTCGTCGGCGCCGAGACGTCGCGTTTGAAACAGCCGGTAACGATCCTCGTCGGCAAGGGCATGGCGAGCAGCTGGCGTCAGCGCGGGCTTGCCCGGACGACCCAGCGGTTTGACCCCGCGATGAAGAATCACTTCATCGGCATAGCCGTGCGCGATCAGGCTTTCGGCGACCGCCGGGCCTCCTTCGCTGAAAATGCGCGCCACGCCGCGTCCAGCGAGCAGTTGGAGGGCGGCGAGGATGTCCAGCCGTCCATCAATGGTCGGCGCTCGCGCCACTTCTGCGCCGGTCGCATCCCTGAACCCTTGCGCAGCGGCGTCCGTTATCCTTTCGCCGGCGATAACGAGCAGCGGGACCTCGCGCGCGGTCGAGGCAAGACGCGAGCGCGGCGAGAGGGTCAGCTTTGCGTCCAATACGACTCGCAAGCGTTTTTCGCCCTCCAGACCCGGTAAACGGATGGTCATCAGCGGATCGTCCTCGCGCGCCGTCCCCGCGCCGATCATGATCGCATCGTGCAGCCAGCGTTGGATATGCGTAAAGGCGTCGGCGACAGCGCCGGTGATGTGCAGTCGCGGATCATGGGCTCCGCCGGCGGCGTAGCCATCCGCCGTCTGCGCGAGTTTCAGCGTCACCATCGGACGGCCATGCGTCACGCGCATAATGTGCCCCATGTGGTCGATGCGCGCTTGCGCAGCGCAGGAACCGACATCCACCCTAACGCCGGCGGCGCGCAGACGCGCGTGTCCCTGCCCTGCCACTTCGGGGTTGGGGTCCTCCAGCGCCGAAACGACCCGGCTCACGCCGGCGGCGATGATTGCATCGACGCAAGGCGGCGTTGCGCCGTAATGCGAACAGGGTTCGAGTGTGACGTAAAGCGTCGCGCCGCGCGCCTCGGCTCCCGCCGCTTCCAGCGCCATGGCTTCCGCATGGGGACGCCCGCCCGTCGCCGTCCAGCCGCGGGCGACAACGACGCCATCCCGAACCAGAAGAGCGCCAACGGCGGGATTAGGCGCGGCGCGTCCGAGATTGCGGCGGCCGATGGCCAGCGCCGCCGCCATAAAAGCATCGTCGTCCGGCGGCGTCGCGATCCTGGGCGGGGTCATGCGTCGTCCGACTCTCCGCGCGCGTCGTCGCCGCTCTCCAGCTCGTCAATCAGCGCGTTGAAATCGCGCGCCTCGGTGAAATCCCGATACACGGAGGCGAAGCGAACATAGGCGACCGCGTCCAGAGATCGCAGTCCCTCGATCACCATTTCGCCAATGCGACGGCTATCGATCTCCGGTTCGCCGAGACTCTCGAGTTGTCGGACAACGCCGGAAATCATGCGATCGACGCGTTCGGGATCGACGGGACGTTTGCGCATCGCGATCTCGACCGAACGCGCCAGCTTTTCGCGGTCAAAGGGCGTGCGGCGTCCAGATTTCTTGACGACAATAATTTCGCGCAACTGAACGCGCTCGAAAGTCGTGAATCGTCCGCCGCATGCCGGGCAAACGCGTCGTCGGCGTATGGACGACGAGTCCTCCGCCGGACGCGAGTCTTTCACCTGTGTGTCGAATGAAGCGCAATAAGGACAGCGCATCGGATCGCTTGGGCCATGCCTGTTGTGACGGCGGCCCACCCTCCGAACGGAAGGCGGGCCGCGCAATCAATGGGACGTCTGCCGCCGGTTGGCGGCGGGCGATCAGTAGATTGGGAACTTGGCTGTCAGGGCGTGAACCTTGTCCTTCACAGCCGCTTCGGTCGCCGCATTGCCCTCGTCGCCTTTGCTCGAGAGGCCATCAAGCACCTCGACGATCAGCTTTCCGACCTCGGTGAACTCGCCCGTGCCGAAGCCGCGCGACGTCGCCGCCGGCGTGCCGAGGCGGATGCCGGAGGTGACGAAGGGCTTCTCCGGATCGAAGGGAATGCCGTTCTTGTTGCAGGTGATGTGGGCGCGGCCGAGCGCAGCTTCCGCCGCCTTGCCGGTGATCTTCTTTGGACGCAGGTCGACCAGCATGAGATGGTTCTCGGTGCCGCCCGAGACGATGGCGAGGCCGGCGTCGACCAGCGTTTTGGCGAGCGTCTGGGCGTTGTCCTTGACGCGCTGCTGATAGGCCTTGAACTCGGGCGTCAGCGCCTCGCCGAAGGCGACGGCCTTGGCGGCGATGACATGCATCAGCGGGCCGCCCTGCATGCCGGGGAACACCGCCGAATTGAGCTTCTTGCCGAGCTCCTCGTCGTTGGCGAGGATCATGCCGCCGCGCGGGCCGCGCAGCGTCTTGTGCGTCGTGGTGGTGACGACATGCGCATGCGGGAACGGCGACGGATGCAGACCGGCGGCGACGAGGCCTGCAAAATGCGCCATATCGACCATCAGATAGGCGCCGACGCTGTCGGCGATGCGACGGAAGCCCTCGAAGTCCCAGATACGCGAATAGCCCGAGCCGCCGGCGATGATCAGCTTCGGCTTGTGCTCCTTCGCCAGACGCTCGACCTGCTCCATGTCGATGCGATGATCGTCCTGACGCACCGTATAGGCGATCGGCTTGAACCAGCGGCCGGAAACGTTCACAGGCGAACCATGGGTGAGATGGCCGCCGGCGGCCAGATCGAGTCCCATGTAGGTGTCGCCCGGCTGAAGCAGCGCGAGAAACACGGCCTGATTGGCCTGCGAGCCGGAGTTCGGCTGAACGTTGGCGTAGGCGCAGCCAAACAGCTTCTTGGCGCGGTCGATCGCCAGATTCTCGGCGATATCGACATATTGGCAGCCGCCGTAATAGCGCTTGCCCGGATAGCCCTCGGCGTATTTGTTGGTCAGCACCGATCCCTGCGTCTCCATGACCGCCTTCGAAACAATGTTCTCCGACGCGATCAGCTCGATCTCGTGACGCTGGCGGCCCAGCTCCAGCTCAATCGCCTTGGCGAGTTCGGGGTCGGACTGCGTAACGGAAGTGGTGAAGAAACCGGACTGGCTCATGGACTGCCCTCTGGAGTGTCTCGCGCATGGCGCGAAAATTCCCGGCTCACCCGCGCCGGGCGGCGAGGCCGGAGGTTCTGGAACGTCAGCTAACTGCGATTCGTCCTGGTTAATAGCAGGTCCGGACAGCGTCCAGCGCGTACAGGAACGAAACCGACGTGAAGCAACCGCTTACCATTCCGGCCGGGCGATGGGAAGGGCTTGGGCCGCGCCTGCGGCGATTGGCGCCACGACTGTCGGGCGCCTCAGGGCCACGCCTCTATCGGCAGCCGCCATGCAAACGATAGGGCAGCCCCTTCCACGCCAGAGTCGCCGACCAGGGGAAGATCGTGTCGCTCATGCCGTCGGAGCCCTTGCCGTCCCGGATCATGGTCTGGCGCAGGGCCTGCGGCCGGTTGACGAGTTCGATATGTCCGTCGCGAACGCGGGCCGAGACGCGAAAGCGATGAACCTCTTTCTCCACCGCCCGCGTCAACGTCAGGCGCCGACCGCCGGTCTGATAGACCGTATTCACGAAAGGCTCTGTGTAGGTGCAGGTGAGCGTTTCGGCGCGCGCGACGGCGGGGGCGAAGAGAGCGAAGGCGAGCAACGGGGCAAAAAAGGGGCGCATGAGCGAAGTTTCCTTTGCGCTAGTCGGATGAGTCAAGCGTAATGAAAATTGATCGAAAGACTTCGCATTTTCCGGTTGACTATTTACGACTACGACCGCGCGACAGCAATTCGCCCGATCGCGCATCGTATGTCAGTTCGATCTCGCGCCCTCCGGACGTTCGCATCTCGACCTCGTAAATCCATTTGCCGCGGACGCGCTCGAGTTCGATCTCGGTAACGGTTCCGCCCGTCGTCTCCCGCGCGCGCGCCAGAATATCCTCCATCGACATCAGGCCATTGGCCGGCGCGCCGCCAAGAAAATCCAGTATCTCGTCCGCCTGCGCGGGAGGCGCGATGGAAAAAGCGGAGAGTTGCGCGGCGAGCGCCGCAACGAGGAGCTCTTTTTTCATAGTCCCTCTCCTTGCCGGCATTCAATATGCGTCAGTCGGTCCGTTACGCCGCGCTTTTTTGGTAATCCTTCACATCGGTGAAGTCGATCTCCGGATTGCGTTCTGAGTCGTAATTCAACTGGAAGGCGGAAGTCGACATGAACACCGGAGCGCCGTCTAGGTCGTCGGCGATGCTGGAGCCATGCGAGTCGACGAAGGCTTTCAGCTTCAATGGATCTCTCGAATTGATCCAGCGGCAGACGGTGAAGCGCGACTGTTCGTAGCGCGTTTGCAGGCCATATTCGGCCTCAAGCCGCGTCGCCAGCACATCGAGCTGCAACGCGCCGACAACGCCGACGATGGCGCCGGAGCCGTCATGCGGCGTGAACACCTGCACGACGCCTTCCTCAGCGAGCTGTTGCAACGCCTCGCGCAGTTTCTTGGCCTTCATCGCGTCGGAAATCAGAATGCGACGCAGGATTTCCGGCGCGAAGCTCGGCACGCCGCGAAACACCAGCTCCTCGCCCTCCGTCAGCGTATCGCCAATGCGCAGCGCGCCATGGTTCGGCAACCCCACGACGTCGCCCGCGAAAGCCTCGTCGGCGATGGAGCGATCGCGCGCGAAGAAGAATTGCGGCGCGTTGAGCGGAATGCTCTTGCCGGTGCGCGCCAGCCGCGCCTTCATGCCGCGCGTCAGCTTGCCGGAGCACACGCGCATGAAGGCGATGCGGTCGCGATGATTGGGGTCCATATTCGCCTGAATCTTGAACACAAAACCGGTCATCTTCGGTTCGTTCGCCTCGACCATGCGCGTGTCGGCGGCCTGGGCGCGCGGGCTTGGCGCGTATTCGGCCATGGCGTCGATCAGGTCGCGCACGCCGAAATTGCGCAAGGCGCTGCCGAAGAACACCGGCGTCAGATGGCCTTCGCGGAAGGCGGCAAGGTCAAAAGGCTTGCTGCCCTCCGCCGCCAGCATCGCCTCCTCGCGCCAGGCGTCCGCGCCGTTCGGCAGGAGCGTATCGAAGATTGGATCGTCGAGACCCTGCGTCTTGATCACCTCGTCGTCCTTATCGATGCGGCGGATGGTTTGGGTCGCGAAGCGGTAGGTGCCGGCGAAATTCCTGCCGCCGCCGATTGGCCAGGTGATCGGCGTTGTGTCGAGCGCCAGAGTCTTCTCGATCTCGTCGAGCAGATCGAAGGGATCGCGGGTCTCGCGATCGAGCTTGTTGACGAAGGTGACGATGGGAATGTCGCGCAGGCGGCAGACCTCGAACAGCTTGCGGGTGCGCGCCTCGATGCCCTTGGCGGCGTCGATCACCATCACAGCGGCGTCGACGGCCGAAAGCGTGCGATAGGTGTCTTCGGAAAAGTCTTCGTGGCCGGGCGTGTCGAGCAGGTTGAAGACGCAATCGGCGTATTCGAAGGTCATGACCGAGGTGACGACCGAAATGCCGCGCTCGCGCTCGATGCTCATCCAGTCGGAGCGAGTCTGCTGGGCGTTGCGCTTGGCCTTCACTGCGCCGGCGAGCTGGATCGCGCCGCCGAACAGCAACAGCTTCTCGGTGAGCGTGGTCTTGCCGGCGTCGGGATGCGAGATGATCGCGAAAGTGCGGCGGCGGGAAACGGGATCGCTTTTGGCGGGGGTGGTCACGGACGGCTCTGGCTGGTGTCGATGCATAGCCCATAAGGCGAAGCGTTACGGAACGCCACCGGAATCCGTTCGCTGCTGGTGGGGGCGACGACGATCTGGAGATATTTGACCATCGGTAACATACGTGTTTACATTCATATGTTTAATGGGAGGTCAACATGAAAAAATTACATGGCTGCATCGCCGCCATCGCATTATCCGCCGCCATTCTTGCGGGCGGGCCGGTCGAGGCGAAACCCGGCATGTGTCCGGTTCCGGCGAAGAAGCCCGCTTGCGGAGCGCGCTCCGTGCCCTACTGCGCTATGCCCGTAAGTTGCAAAACCCAAACGGGCAAATTCAAGTCTTGCCTCAAATGGATATGCATTAACAGACCGCGCCGGTGGAATTGAGCCGTTATTCAGGCTTGCTGAACGGAATTTTCATCCGCCTAATTTCGACCTGGCAGGGGGATTATCTGAAATCCCCCGCCAGCGACCATCGCGTCGCCAACGATATTACCGCCATGTGATTACAGGCGGGACAGAGCGTTCGATGATGACGCGCGTGTTGGGTTCGCTCAAAGCTTTCGACTGCTGAAATCATCTCTCTTTGAACCTGCGTCCGGTATTCCCGCGACGCCGATCAGAGCCCTGTCCCGTGGGATTTTCGCTCGACCTTAACCCCGCTGACAAACTGAGTCGCGCCGCAAAACAGCAACAGTTTTTCGGCGCGTGGGGCGCCGTGCCTGCGTGGGGATGCGAGATGATCACAAAAGTGCGACGGCAGGAACCGGGATCGCTTTTCGCGGGGGAGGTCACGAACGGCTCCGGCTGGTCTCGTTGCATTTCCCCTAATGCGCGACGGGATGGAACGCTGTAACTTTCCGCTCGCATGGCACGACTGCTTCGATGACGCAATAGATTTGACCATCGGTTGATGTGCGTTTACATTCGACCTCCCGCAGGGGAGGTCAATATGAAAAAATCGTACCGTACAATTGCCGCTGTCGTTTTGTCTGTAGCTACTCTGGGCGTGGGTTCGGCCGAGGCTATACCCCTCGGGTTTTGTCCCAGACCTGCCCCCAAGCCGCTGTGCGCCAAAGGATGGCGGCCGGTCTGCACCTCGTTTCGCACCTGTCGAAGCAGCGCGGGCGAAATCAAACGCGTTTGTCGTAGCTGGAGATGCGTGCGCGTTTTTAGCCGTTAAGTTCAGTCGATAGCACAAACCAAGATAGATTATCCGTGTCGATTACATAGAAACAGGCGGGGGATGATCTGAGGTCCCCCGCCGGTATTTGCAGCATCGCTACCGATATTTTCGCCATGTGATTACAGGCGGGATGAATGTGTCCGGTAATGACGCGCGCATTGAGTGCGCTGAAGACTCACGCCCGCTGAAATCATCTCTCTTTAAACCTGCGTCCGGTATTCCCGCGACGCCGATCAGAGCCCTGTCCCATGGGATGTGCGCTCGACCTTAACCCCGCTGACAAACTGAGTCGCGCCGCCAAACAGCAACAGTTTTTCGGCGCGTGGGGCGCCGTGTCTGCGTCGGGATGCGAGATGATCGCAAAAGTGCGACGGCAGGAACCGGGATCGCTTTTCGCGGAGGAGGTCATGCAAGACTCGTCCCGGGTTCGATGCAGCGCCAATATGGCGATCAGACCGGATGCGCCACAGCTCTCCTCTTCAACGCTGTCTCAAATCCTCCCCCAGCGCCTAGCGTATGATCGCCTAAACCCTCAACAAATCGAGGCCGGTTCGATGCGAATTGTCAACAACGAGACTCTCCTGCAAGGGAGGCATCGTGCTTCACTTCGGCGTTCATGATCAGAGATGAAGCACGAAGGCGCGTAGCTGAATCTATATTTCGAGCCGCTGGATACGCAGAAAAAAGAATTCGAGTTGTGGATAGCGCTTGATCCGGCCACGCAAAATAGCGCAACTTGCAGCATTATCTCTCCAAAACTTGACCGCCGGTAATGGAAGCGTCTCTCAAGGCTATGGTAAAGCTTTGGTTCATTCCTTGTCGCGGCAGGCCGCCTGTAAGACACAGAAGCAATGTAAAGAGAGATTGCCTTAACTTCGTGCATGATACATACGCCCGATTTCTCGGTTTTAGGAAAAAAAAATTGATTAAAAAAAAGAAATCCACATAACATTATGTTACCCTAACAAAGTTGAAAATATTCAGATAAGGAAAAAAATTCATGAAAACTCCTTTGCATGAATTTCTTGAAAACTGTTACGAAGAAATAAAATCTGACTCCTCCGGACATGTTGCTGATTACATTCCAGAGCTTTCCAAAGCTGATCCAGATAAATTTGCACTGAGTCTTGCGACGCTGGATGGGCATGTCTACGACATCGGCGATTGTGAATCGACTTTCACAATCCAATCAATATCAAAAGCTTTTGTGTTCGCTCTCGCCCTTGAAAGATTGGGACAAGAGAGAGTGGAGTCAATTGTTAGCGTTGAACCAAGCGGCGAAGCATTCAATTCCATTCGCCTTACTGCAGAAAACAAACCATTCAATCCAATGGTGAATGCAGGAGCAATTGCATGTTCCGGCTTGATTGTTTCAGCTGAAGGCGACGAAGCGTTTGAAAAGATTCGTAAAATACTATGTAGATTCGCCGGTCGAGAGCTACTCGTCGATAACGAGGTTTATCAATCGGAAAGTCTTACCGGCGATCGTAATCGGGCGATTGCCTGGCTTTTGAGAAACTATGCCAGACTCCCTGCCAATGTCGATAATGTAGTAGATGTTTACTTCAAGCAGTGTTCAATTCTCGTCAATGCGCATGATTTGGCGATTATGGCGTCGACGCTGGCAAATAATGGAGTCAACCCGGTTACTGGGGACCAGGTAATCTCGGAATATGTTGCGGCGAGAACGCTCTCTGTCATGACGAGCGCCGGCATGTACGATTACGCGGGACAGTGGATATACCGGGTTGGAATTCCCGCCAAAAGCGGCGTCGGAGGCGGTATAATCGCGAGTTTGCCCGCAGTCATGGGACTGGGTACTTTTTCTCCAAAGCTTGATGGCTATGGCAATAGCGTACGTGGCATACGCGTATGTGAGAAAATATCTTCTTATTTTAATTTGCATGTGTTGAGCAGAAAAAATGACATCGCAACATGTATTCTTGCTGATTATACATTAAAAGGGATAAGCTCAAGACGCGTTCGGCGAGCGACCGAGGTTGCTGAACTGGTAAAACATCAAGATGACGTACGCATCATTGAGTTGGTGGGAGCGCTTTCATTCTCTTCATTGGACTATTTATGCCGTTCGATAATCGAACGCATGGATAAAATGAGATTCCTGATCCTTGATATGGCTCGCGTGCCAGGAATAAGCATCGCAGCGGTTAAACTCCTGGATATTATGGTCAGGAAATTTCGATCTGACGGGATCACAGTTTTATTTTCAGGCGCAAATGCGGATATCACAAAAGCAATCTCGGAAATCTCCGTTTCGGATATAATTTCTCATCAGGAGTTCACAATTCTTGATGAAGCCCTTGAGTGGACTGAAAACCAACTTCTGGCAAACAGTCCCGGATACGCGCAGGACGCTGAATTTATAGTCCTTGGCGAGCAATTTCTTCTCTCGGATTTTTCGGATCAAGAGATTGCTGACCTGGAACAGCTTTGTGTGGAGCGCAGGTATCGACAAGGAGAAAAAATATTTTCTTATGGAGAACCGGCGGTGTCGATTTTTTTCCTGCAGTCAGGAGCCGTAAGCATCAAGCTGCCAAACGGGGTCATACTCTCAAAATTATCCGCAGGCATGAGTTTCGGTGAGCTGGCGTTGATTGAAGACAAAAGAAGCGCAGACGTATGGGCCGATACAGATATAAAATGTCTGGAGCTTATGTTGAACTCTTATATTTCATTTTGCAAAAAAAATGTGGGTGGAGGTGAAAAACTTCTCCTGAATGCAGCTCGCTTGTTAACCCAACGCCTGAGGTTAGCAAATTCCAAGGTCAATAATTTGACCTCCCGCCGCTAATCCCGACACGTCAAAGATGTATCAACCGCCATCGCCTGCATAGCGCCGAAAGATAGACTGTCGGCGGAGGTCGCCGTGGCATTTAAACGAAATCAGACGCCAGCGCCGCGCGCATGGCCTCCGACATGACCGCCATGTGATTATAGGCGGGATGAGAGAGACCGATGATGACGCGCGCATTGGGTTCGCTGAAGGCTTTCGTCTGTGCATCCGTGAACGTGAAGTGCACGAATTGCACCGAACTCGCCTTGCCCTCGGCGCTGGTGCGATCCTGATCCGCTTCCGGTTTGCCGGCGATGCGTTCGCCGGCGACCTCGATAAATGCGGTTTCCTCGACGCCGCCCAATTGCGCCAGCACCCGCGCACGACGCAAGGGATCGTCAATCTCGATCATGAAGGTAGCGACGAGTTCGCGACCTTTGGGAATAAGCGGATTATAGGCTGCGAGTTCGTCGACGATCTGCTCGGCGCCGCCCTTCTCGATATGCAACATCTCCTGCACCTGGAGCCACATCGTGTCGAAACTCTCGAAATAGAAGGTCACATAGGGACCTACTTCGATACGACGATGACGTTTTAGCGCCGTGATGCGGCGACGATGCTCGGCGCGGCCTTTGGCATATTCCGCCCAGGACAAAATATCGGCGTGAGTGAGTTCGTGACGATGCGACATGTTCTGCCACCTCTTTGCTGCGGCAATCGGCTGACGCGGCGCGCGTCAGTCAGTATCTAGCGACGATCATCAAACCCATAGGCGCGCGCCATTAGCACGATCGGATGCCCGACGCGCTCAGGTTTCGGCGTCTCAGACGCGAGCTGACCGATTTCCTGCTCAATGTGAATGCCGGCGAGGGGACATTCCGAGACGACATGCTTCTTGCCGGCGGCGTTGAGCTGGCGCGCTGCGGGTTTGCCGATCTTCATCGCCGTATCGAAATGGCCCTTTTTATAGCCCCAGGCCCCGCCGTGTCCCGAGCAACGCTCGACGACATCGACATCGGCGTGCGGGATGAGGTTGAGCAGCTCCGCGCCTTTCTGACCGATGTTTTGCGCGCGCGAGTGGCATGACACATGAAAGGCGACGCCGCCCTCGACAGGCGTCATGCCGTCGGCCAGACCTTCCTTGCGGGCAATATCGACGATGTATTCGGAGAGATCGAAGGTCGCCTTTGACAGCTTCCCGACGTTCTCGTCATTGGGCAGGATCAGCGGCCATTCGAATTTGAGCATCAGCGCGCAGGATGGCACCGGCGCAACAATATCGTATCCATCGTCGATGTAGGGCGCAAAAGCTGCGGCGACCTTGCGCGCCGCATCGGCGACCTCGCCAATCAGGCCCTGTTCGAGTTTTGGCATGCCGCAGCAATGCGGATGGACGACCGTCGTCTCGACGCCATTGGCCGCCAGCACATGCAGCGCCGCCATACCGATGGATGTGTCGTTATAGTCGCCGTAACAAGTTGCGTAGAGGGCGACCTTGCGCCCCTTCGCCGGCGCCTGCGCATTTCGCGCCGGCGGGTAAGCGGCGGCGCGCGACTCCAGCGTTTGCGATGCATAGGTTGGTAGATCGGCGTTTCGATCAATGCCGACAGTCTTCTCGATCAGGCCGCGCATGGTTGTGTTTTCGCGGCGCGTCGCCCAATTGGCGGCTCCGGCGATCAACGACGCCCATTTACCGTTGCGGTCTGTATCGGTGAGTTGTCTGTCAGCGGCGGGAATACCTTGTTTTTTCGCCTCCACGGCGCGATAGCGCAACATTAGATGCGGAAAATCGAGATTGAATTCGTGCGGCGGCACATAAGGGCACTTCGTCAAGAAGCACATGTCGCAGAGCGTGCAAGCGTCGACGACGGACTTAAAACCGGCGCTGGCGACAGAGTCGAGTTCGCCGCTTTTGGACTCATCCACCAGGTCGAACAGCCGCGGGAAGGAATCGCAAAGATTAAAGCAGCGTCGGCAGCCATGGCAGATATCGAAGACGCGCCGCATTTCTGCGTCGAGTTTGGCCTCGTCGTAAAATTCCGGGTTTTCCCAATCCAGCGGATGCCGGATCGGGGCTTCGAGACTGCCTTCTCTCATTGTAACCTGCCGCGAGGGATACGCACGGTGATCGCGCGTCGGTCCGGCGCCTGGCGCCGGACCATGATTGTCATTGAAAGAGTATAGCTTATTTCAGTTCGTCGAGGGCGCGCTGAAAACGGCCCGCATGCGAACGCTCGGCCTTGGCCAGCGTCTCAAACCAGTCGGCGATTTCCTCGAAACCTTCCTCGCGGGCCGAACGCGCCATGCCCGGATACATGTCCGTGTATTCGTGAGTCTCGCCAGCGACGGCGGCCTTGAGATTGTCGGCGGTCTTGCCGATCGGCAGACCAGTGGCCGGATCGCCGACGCCCTCAAGAAATTCGAGATGGCCGTGGGCGTGGCCGGTTTCGCCTTCCGCCGTTGAGCGGAACACGGCGGCGACGTCATTGTAGCCCTCAACGTCGGCCTTTTGAGCGAAATACAGATAGCGACGGTTCGCCTGCGACTCTCCCGCGAATGCGGCCTTGAGATTCGACTCGGTTTTGCTGCCTTTCAGCGTAGCCATTGATGCCTCCAAAAAAATCAATGCCGTCGGGAGCGCGACTGCCCCTCCCGCCCGGTCTTCCTTAGAATAATTCAAAACTAGCCGGCGTCCAGTCGCCGTGTGTATTTTTCTGTCGATGACGCCAGCGACCGGTTTCCGTAGCTGACGCAAGACCATATGCAAAAACAGAACGATGGAAATTGCGGCATGATCGACCGCTATGAAAATTTCGCTGACCTGGCCGCCCGGGAAACGGAGGGAACTCACTATCGCATCTCGGCTATTCGGCGCGACTCGCCTGTGCTGGTCATGGCGCCGCATGGCGGGTTTATTGAACCGGGGACCCACCTCGTCGCGGGCTATCTCGCCGGCGAGCGCCATTCATTCTACGCCTTCGAGGGTCTCGAACCGCGTGCGCGCGGCAAGGGCATGCATATCACCTCGCGTCGTTTCGACGAGCCAAGAGCTCTAGCGCTGGTCGGACAAGCCGAAATCGTGATCACGGTTCATGGCCGAAAAGATAAGGACGACATCTGGGGGGCCTGGGTCGGCGGCCGCCACGAGTCGCTACGCGACGCCATCGTCGCCGCACTCGACGGTATTGGCATCATGGCGAAGGTCCTCGGCGACGGCCATCCCCTCGCCGGCCGCGACGCCGACAATATTTGCAACCGCGGACGCGCCGGCGCCGGCGTGCAGCTCGAATTGCCGGGGCGACTTCGGCAACTTTTGGTGCGCGACAGCGAACAGCGTCAGGCTTTCGTCGGCGCGATCCATGGCGCGCTCGACGCTAATGGTCATGATCAAGCCTGAGATTCTCCCGACAGGAAGATAAAGGACGCAATCGATGGTATAACTTAATCCCAGATCCGCCCGGTTCAGGAAAGACACACCGCAAAATGTTCAACCGCAAAGCTGAAGAAAAGGCTCAATACGAACGCAGCTATCATCTGCTGCGCATCTCCTCCAGTCAGAACATCAACAATATCACTGACAGCGTTCTAAACGACATGAATGTGCTGATTTCGAAAAGCGCGGCATTGTTGCAGTTTATTTCCGTCGTACTCGCCGCACTGACCTTCTCGCTCAGCCTTGTCGACGCCTCGGCGTCCTATGCGCATTATGTTCGTGCAGCTATTTTGATTTACATCGCCTGTTTCGCCACGGCCGCGTGGATCGACCTGCGCTGTCTGTATTCGATGGGGGCAAAGAATTTTGACGTAAGGGGAAGCGTAGCAGACTACGAGGCGGCGCTGCTGACCGAAATTGCCAAACGTCGCAATCACTACGAGATTTCTCTTGTCATTGCACGTAATGGTTTCTTTTTGCTGATGCCGTTTCTGCTGATCTGGATCCTGTTGGCGGCGCAAGCCTCCAGCCTGTTTTCCTGAGGCGACTTAGTCTTCGCGTCGCTTTTTGCCTTCAAAGGGATTTTCTCCGGATTTCTTCGAAATCCGGATTGGCGCGCCAGGCAGGTCGAACGCCTTGCGCAGGCCATTGATCAGATAACGCTCGTAGCTTGCAGGCAATTCGTCGAGCTGATTGCCAAACAGAACAAAATGCGGCGGCCGTGATTTCGCCTGCGTGATGTAGCGGATTTTGATGCGTCGACCCGCAACGGCCGGCGGCGGCGTTTGTTCGAGCGTCGACAGCAGCCAGCGATTGAGCCGTCCGGTGGCGATGCGTTTGTTCCAGACGATATGCGTCGCGATTATCGCCTGCATCAAACTATCAAGCCCCTGCCCCGTGGCGCCGGAAACAGGCACGACAGGGCAACCACGTACTTGCGGCAGCAAAAGCTCCGCTTCCTCGCGCAGACGGGTTAACGTCGTCCCCTTGTCCTCGATCAAATCCCATTTGCCAAGCGCGATCACCAGCGCGCGTCCCTCGCGCGCTGCTAGATCGGCGATGGTCAAATCCTGTTTTTCGAAGGGGATGGTCGAATCGACCAGCAACACAACGACTTCGGAAAAACGCACGGCCCGCAGCGCGTCGGCTGCGGAGAGCTTTTCAAGCTTGTCGACGACGCGGGCGCGTTTGCGCAAGCCCGCCGTATCGAAGAGTTTTAGTTTGCGATCGCGCCAGAGGAAATCAACCCCGATGGAGTCGCGTGTAATTCCCGCCTCCGGTCCCGTGAGCAGACGCTCCTCCCCCAAAATGCGATTGATCAGCGTCGATTTGCCGGCGTTGGGCCGACCGACGACGGTGATGCGTAGTGGCTTGCTGACATCAAGATCGCTGCCGTCCTCCTCGTCGTCGAGGAGAGCCGTCGGTTCCTCCGTTTCCTCCTGATCAGCTTCGGCGGTCTGTTCCGGCAAGGTCTCGCGCAAGGCGTCGTAAAGACCGGCCATCCCCTCGCCATGTTCGGCCGAGAGAGGCGTCGGATCGCCTAATCCCAGCGAGAAGCCTTCAAGCGCCCCGGCTTCGCCGGCCTTGCCCTCCGCTTTATTGGCAATGAGGATGACCGGCTTGCCGGCGCGCCGCACGAGGTCGGCGAAATATTTGTCATCCGGCGTTACGCCGACACGCGCGTCGTAGACGAACAACACTGCGTCGGCGGCGAAAATGGCGTTTTCCGTCTGGGCGCGCATCCGACCTTCCAGCGTGGCGTGATCACCCGCCTCCAGACCAGCAGTGTCGATGATAGTGAAGCGCAAATCGGCAAGCCGCCCCTCACCCTCGCGCCGATCGCGCGTGACGCCAGGGCGATCATCGACCAAAGCCAACTTCTTGCCGGTCAGACGGTTGAACAGCGTCGACTTGCCGACATTCGGTCTACCGATGATCGCCAGCGAGAAGGTCATGATTTTGCACATCCGGCGCGTCGCGGGACGCACAATATTGAAGAATAAAGTTTTACGCCCGCGAACGCGTGATCCCGTTTCCAGACCCCGAGTCGGCGGGCGCACATGGTCCAAATGATCGTCGAGACGTTTATTTAGTCTCGAATGGAGCCGGGCCGGACGATTTGTCGCCGGGATTTTCCGGTTCAATAACTGGCGTCACCTCGATCTTGCCGCCATCGGTCCCGCCGCCCGCAGCGGCGGCCGGGACCTTTTTGGGGCCTCGCTTTGCGTGCAGCAGCCCGCGATAGGCGGCGGCGCGCTGGCGCATCGATTGCGGCGCATCATTATTGGCGAGGACCTGATCGAACACTCGCTCGGCCTCGTCGAAATCGTCGTTGGCCAGCGCGTCGAGACCATTCCACTCCTGTGCGGAAAAGCGGAAAACGCCTTCCGAGGTCATCATCGGTCCCAGCGCGCGCTCCAGTTTCTCGCGGTCGCCACTTTCCATGATCAACAACGCTGAGCGCAACAGGGCGACCTGCTGGGTGATTTTGTCGACTTTGGCGTCCTCGGCGATCGCGTTGAGTTCGGCCAGAGCCTGCGCGCGATCAGGACGCGCCTCGGCGGCGCGAACGCGCGCCAGCGCTGCGTAGCCGGGCGGCGCGTCTTTAGCGATGGCGTCGAAGGCAGCGGCAGCTTCCCCAGCCTTGCCGGCGTTAGCGAGCGCGACTGCCGCCTCGAACCGGGCATTGGCGGACTCCGCCGCCTCACGATGCTTGTTCTGGTAATAGCTCCAGGCTCCGGTGGCCGCCACAATGAGAAAGGCGATCACGAATACAGGGGTCTGATAGCGTTTCCAGAGATCGGCGGCCTTGTCCCGGCGGACGTCTTCGTCAACTTCCTGAAAAATATCGGACATTTCTACATGATCCCTTGGCCGGCTCCCTTCGGCGGCGACTGGTCGAAGGGGTTAGCACAGGAGACACTTAAAGGCGAGTTGCCATACCCAGCTGATCAAATTCTTTCATCTGGGCCGCCGCGACGCTGTCGCGCCCCGGTCAAAGCGTCGAAATCGTTTTGCATTCCCTGAATTGTGCGGATCACTGCCTCGACGATCAAATGAAGCATGGCCCCAAAGGCCAGAGAGGTCGCCGCAACCTGAAACGCCGCCCGCCATCCGCGCTCTGCGGTGAAATCGCCGAGATTAACGAAGAGCCATGCGGCGAAGGCGATGGCGCCGACAATTGTAATCGCGAGCGACGAGAGGCTTTTTAGCGTAGGTCGTCGGCGCGGCGCCGGATTTGTAGAGTTGGGTCCAGACTGCTCCATCCCACTGAGATAAGTCCGCGTTTGTGTTTAGCAATATGCGGGCGACCCTCGCGATCAAGCGGCGCGGGCCGAGGGGTGTCCCTGAGCAGTTTCGATGCGCGCCGCCTCGTCAGCGTGACCGGCGTAGCGGAGGATATCGACGACCCGCCGGATCGCAAGATCGCAGGAATATTGCTCGCCAGCGCTCAAGTTTTCAAATGCAGAGGTAACATGGTCAGCGAAAGCGCTCAATTTGCCGACATCGGCCGAGAGGTCCTGCGGCGCCAGGGTTTTGCGTCGGACATCACGATGTAGCGAGGCGATCAACTCGCAGGTGAACTTGAGCGAAAAGACTTTCACGAGCTGAGCATCTGTCATCGTTGTCATGGGCGGCGCCTTGATCAAATCTTCGATCGAGGCCTGCCAGCGATTTATGACAGGCGCATGACGGTTATTGAGCCGCTTTATCCGTCATCGGTTCAGCGGGAGGCGTGATGCGGCGAGTTTTATTTTTGATAATCTTATCCGACAGTTCTGAATTGGTGATGCTGATCAACGTGCCATCCGGCCCACGCAAGCGCGTAGAGCGCATGCCGATATCCTCAACAACTCCCTCGATATCCTTGGACTCAATATAATCGCCGACATAGACTGACTTATCCATGTAGATAATGACGCCAGCGAGAAGATTTTCCAGTGTCGGTTTTGCGGCGAGGGCGAAGGCGAGGCCGCCGACCCCAAGACCCGCGACGATGCCCATCACCGGAAAACCTGCGGCGCTGACACCGTAAATAATGATCCCAAGCGCAGCGAAGACGCCAGCGACGCGACACAAAAGTCGAATGATGCTCGCATCAAGGTTGTGAGGATCAAGATGCGAAATTTTCGTATAATTCTGGGCGAAAACTTCGCTGATCATGAAGGCGAGAAAACTCAAGGCCAGATAGAAAACGATCGAAAAAATGATTGAGGCGACCAATGCGCCATTCGCTGTCAGACTACCCATGTCGATGACGACATAATTCGCGATTTTCGCAAGGATCATGGTTAGAAAGGCGACGCCAAGAAGCCGAAGGTTTCCCTCAGGGAATAGGCCTCGCACAGCAAAGGGAAAATAAAACAACATGACTAACACAAGCAGGAACAATGTCCATTGCCATATCGTATTGGTGCCATAGGATCTCAGCCAAAAATCCGGTAAGGCGAAAAAGACTCCTGCCCATGGCGGCGGAATAATGCCGCCGGGACTCTCGGTGTAAAATTTATAAGTGTTGAATTCAGTTTTCGGTTTTTTATCGATGAGGCGTCGGTATAGAGATGGCACATTTGCGACGGTTTCGGCAGTGAAAGCGACGTCTCCCATGCGCATGCCGCTCTCGATCCGGCCAATTTGCAGGTAAGTGCCGGGAACGACCCAAAGATTATCCTTCAACCTGCGTAATGGGGTGTTCGCATTGATACTTGATAGACGCAGGATTTCCCTGATCATGAAAGCTGTCTCGGCGCCGATCGTATCGCGCGACCATTCCGGGACTGTCGAAAGATCCATGCTGTCGTCAATCTCCGACATCAGATAGTCAATCCTTTTGCGCTCCTCCTCAGAGGGTTGGGGATATATCCAGCTTCGAGTCTCTTCGCGTTTATTTTTGAAAAACTCCATGTCGTCGCGAATTTCATTGGTGGCGCGAATAAAGAACGCCAGACAATTTTCGGGCGAAGAGCGATCGATAATCGCGCCAGTGGGATAGGCGTCGGCAGCGCCGGCGTGCGCTAACGTGGACATTATCAGAAAAAGGAATAAGCACTTCAGACAAGCCGTCGTGAACATAAAAAAATTGGATAAAAGGTCTCGTCGCATTCTTTCTCTCATAATTTAGGCGTGTGGATCAGTTTCGTCACATTTATGTTCGAAACGATTTTAGCTCGAATTTGTCCCTGACTTCCGAAACTTCATCCTCAAAGCCGCCACCCGTACTTATCGCACGACATCCACAAGCCATCAGGAGAAGCCATGATCATATTGTTGGATAGACTGCGTGCCGGACAAACTCTGGACTACGCGTCTAAAGCGCTGGCTTATTCTTCAGGAATTCCTTGAGCCATGATGTGACGCATATATTCATACTTTCACGTCCGGGGCGGCGACAATCAAAATTTTCTGCTCACATATTAACAAAATTTTCTGCTCACATATTAAATAGCCGGGCTTAGGTTTTAATTGTCGACAAGTCCAAAGTAAAAAAATATCAATATCCCATTTTGATCGCTGCCGTCCTTCGACACAACTTCATTCCTGCTTCGATAATGACATACGCTGATCCTGCGACTGCCTGACATCCGCCTCAAAGCAGAAATGTGCGGATATCTTCTAAAGTCTTTACGAGCAAGCGACGAGTTGGTAAAAAAGCATAGTTCAAGCTAACCATGGTTCCTGTATGCGCAAGTTTTTCAATGATAATCGGGACATTGTCATCTCATGCGTCATCGCAACGGCGATTGGCTCGTCCCCGGCGCTCGGCGACGCCCTGCCCGGCGCTGACATGAAAGACGCAGCCATTTCGACCAATAACCTGCCCTCATCGGCAATGGAGTCGACATCAGCTGGCGCGACTGCGCGCCAGCATGTGAAACATCTACGAGCGCATAAAAAAGTTGGCGTCGATACGTTGAGCGACTCCAATTTGTCGTCGGAAAAGCTCAATAACTCTCAATCAGCCGAGACTCATGCGGTTCAAGCCAATGCGGTTAAAAAACTCTCTGGAGGGAACATGGAGGCTCCCGCAGTGACGAAAGCCGCGACAAAACGTCGGGCGATGACCGCCAAAGTCCGCAAGACAGAGGCGACAAAAGCGTCAACCGAACAGCAGACAGGCCCGCAGCTCTCTCGACAACGGGATTTCTTCTCGGACATTTTTGGCGGCGACGATTGAGTATCGAGAATGTCTCAAATCGTTGTGTTTTGTCGGGCGCATCAATTGAACATTGCTCGCACACGGGCGCATCTGTTCTGGCGCCTATGCCCAGAAACGCAACCCATCATCAGACTCTACATATCGATTTCCGCCTTGCAGACTGCAAATCCGTGTCATAGTGGATAGTTATCGTATCAACACAGAAATTTTTCTGGCCTTACTGGCTCAAAGGATATTTCAGAAGCCTTGTGAATTTTGACCAAGTGAATTGAACATTTATATCTGGTTTTGGATTTAAAAATTCGATCGCATTTGTAATACCGCTCTTGTCATGTTTTCGGCCTGAATTTAATCACTAATCGATTTTTGCATTTTCTTACTTCTTTCTGGATTGGAAAGCATTTAATCGGTAAAAAAAGGTCTGCGACAGAGGCTCCAAGCGTCGGCCGGGTATCTGCGGAGTCGCCGCCGGACGTTTCATGCGCTGCGAATGCCGCCGCAATATCTTTGATGGAGCATGGACGAAAACCCGGTTTCTGGAGCCTGATCGCGTAACTGGGGCGGTCTCTCGCAGACAGTAACGACGACAGGAACATTCTTGGGAATGATGCATGAATTTTCTTGCGGAAAAAACTGTCGCGGAAGCTATTTCAAATGTGAATGTGCTTTGTATCCTATATCTCGGCCGACTTGGCCCTATGGCTGGATGACAGGAAAATCGAACATATTCGGGGCGCGCCCTATCATCCCCAGACGCAGGGGAAGATCGAGCGCTGGCATCAGACGATGAAGAACAGAGTCCTGCTTAACAATTACTATCTAAATCGCGACCTGGAGGATAAGATTACTGCCTTCTTTGACGATTACAACAATTGACGACGGCGCGGGAGCCTGAGCAATCTCACTCCAGCAGATGTCAACTTCGGCAGAAGTCAAAGCGTTTTTGAAGAAAGGGAAAATATCAAAATACGCACAATCCAAAATCGTCGCTTGCAGCATCAGTTAAAAGCCGCTTAATTCAATACCCATACAAATGCACCGGAGCCTCAGCTCTGAAAACTAAAAATTGTCCCAAACCATCTGTCACGGACAAAATGAACCTCCTGCGGCGATAGAGTCGAGGTAAACAGGAGGCGGTTCCGCTTTTGAGAGCTTTTCGCAGCAAGAGGCTCAGATCAGAACTCGACTTCGAGTTCTTCGATCTCTTCCCTCTCTTCCTGCGCCTGCGCAATCCATTCCTGCATCGCAGGCCAAGCGAAGATCTGATCGCAATAGGCCTGACACACCGGGTCGAGCTTGACGTCGTAAGTGCGAAAACGGGTCGCGACTGGCGCATACATTGCATCCGCCATCGAAATCTCGTCGAACAGATAAGGTCCGCCAAATTCAGCGAGGCACTCACGCCAGATCTGCGTGACACGTTCGATGTCGGCCTGCGCCTTTGACCATACCTTGAAGTTAGGGAAATGCGACTTAAGGTTCATTGGGAGGGCCGAGCGTAGAGAATTGAAGCCCGAATGCATTTCGCCGCAGATCGACCGACAGCGGGCGCGGCGCAGACGGTCGCTCGGCAGCAGCTTCGCCTGTGGGGCGATCTCGTTGAGAAACTCTCCGATCGCCAGCGTATCCCAAATCTTCACGCCCTCGTAATTCAGGAAGGGAACAAGGATGGAGGGCGACAGTAGCAGGATTTCCGCACGGGCCGAGACGTTCTGCGGATCGACGACGACCTCCTCGAAGGGAATACCCGAAAGCTTCATCATCAGCCAACCGCGCAATGACCAGGAAGAATAGTTCTTGCTGCTAATGGTAAGCCTTACGGACATTTCTGCTCCCCTTTTATTCATAGTGCCTCAGCAAGAGGCGTGCCATTTCTTTGGCTGTGTGGCATAGGCCTTGCTCGGTTAGGATCAGCTAGAATTCAAGGCAACGCCCCCGCGCATGTATGACGCTTACCAAGCCTATGCCGATCTGAGCGACCAGGTGCGTCGGGCGGCTGCGAACAGCGAACGTATCCTGACCCTCTGGGGCGAAATGCGGTTCTCCTCGCCGCTGCGCTCCATGCAGGCGTATAACGAACTGGTGGCGCTTGCGGGGTTCACGCACAAGCGACCGGACTACGGGATCACGGAAGTCGCCACCCACAATGGCGATAGCGTACCCGTTCGGGAAGAGCCCCTGCTTGCCACACCCTTTTGCACGCTGCTGCGCTTTTCGCGAGAGGGGGCCGCCAGCGAGCCGCGCGTGCTGCTCGTTGCGCCCATGTCGGGGCATTTCGCGACCCTGTTGCGCGGCACCATTCGTACGCTGCTGCGCGACCACGAGGTCTATGTAACGGACTGGCATAATCCGCGAGACATTCCGCTCGAATACGGGACATTCGGCTTCGAGGATTTCGTCCAGCATCTCATCGACTTCATCAAATTTATGGGACCGCAATCGCATGTCGTCGCAGTCTGTCAGCCGACCGTCGCCGCACTTGCGGCGATCGCGCTCATGGCAGAGGATAACGATCCTGACCAGCCCGCCAGCATGACGCTGATGGCGGGGCCGATTGACACCCGCATCTCACCAACAAAAGTCAATGAATTCGCTACCTCCAAGCCGATCGACTGGTTTCGCGAGAAACTGATCAGCGCGGTGCCACGCGGGCTTCCGGGCGCGGGGCGGCGCGTCTATCCTGGTTTCGTTCAACTCACGGCCTTTATGAGCATGAACATGGAACGGCACACGAAGGCCTTCGCCGATCTCTTCAAGAGTCGCGTCGAGGGCGACCTTGCGAAGGCCGACCAGATCCGTACGTTCTACGAGGAATATTTCGCCATCATGGATCTCGACTCGGATTTCTATCTGCACACGATCGAGACCGTATTCCAGAAATTTGCACTTCCTGAAGGCAAATTGCTTTTCAGGGGACGCGCCGTGATCCCGCAGGCGATAAAGAAAACTTTCCTTCTGACCGTCGAAGGCGAGAAGGACGACATCTGCGCGATCGGCCAGACTTTGGCGGCTCAGGATCTGTGCAGCGGCCTGCGACCCTACATGAAGTCGCACCACATGCAGGCTGGCGTTGGCCATTATGGCGTCTTCAACGGTCGGCGCTGGGACAACCAGATTTACCCGGTCGTACGCGAGCATATACAGAACAGCATGTAAATCGTCGGCTTCGTCACCAGTGGAGCCAGTAGAGCTGGAGAAATATTCATTTTTGAGAAGCATTAGACCGGATCTGCCGTCTGGGTATCAGCAAGTTTATAATGAGTATTCCTAGGTTCATATATCACTGTTGAGAGTTGACGGGATTTTGGAATGTATTGCCGAATTAGTCCAATCAGGTTTTTATTTGATCCCCTTGCCAGCTTAAGCAAGGATCGGAAAAGTCAGTGGTTAAGCCGAGAACCCTATCGATTGGGGCATGATCGGCGAACTCTTTGCCATTGTCATGTGTCAGTGTCTTGACCCAGTTAGATACAGGTTTGAGACGATTAATGACGACCATGGAGACGAGATCGACAGAGGGTGACTAATGGAGTGAATCTAGCGCTCGGCGCCCATGTTTGACTACGGCGATGGTTTTGTTTTGATCGGCGGTCCAGTCAAATGGCTTTACCCATCCATTAAGCCTTGCGATGAAGCGGCAATCCTGTTCACGAAAGCGGCAGCAGGCCAGACTGGTCTAAAAAAGCCGGAGAGCGCCCAATAATACCCTCAGGTCGAAAACAGCCTTTCTTTTTAGAAATTTTTTTCAGCGTATTATGACGAAACATATACCGTCAGAAGCTCTTCTGCCTCTAGCGCAATATGTTTTTTAGAGACGAGACGTGGCTCGCTGTACCGTCAGCCATATCCTCATTTCGGGGGCTAACCCCACGATAGATCACGAAACTTTTAGGGCGATGTTTGCAGCCAGCTCACAACATTATGGGAAATTATCGTGTGTTTTCGGATACGGCCGGAGGAGCAAAAATTATTCCCACTCAATAGTAACGCTATTTTTTAGTATTTTATTTCAATCACTTACAGGCAACGAGTAGCATTGTGTAAGTTTTGTGTATCTACGCAAGCGCCGCATGTTGCTATTACAATACAATAATACCAACGCAATTCAAACATAAGTTACTTACTAACTTACACGCTGCGCGGCTTATATAATATCAATATTGCTAATGTTTTAAGGGGTTTTTGTATATTAAGTTAGTATGCTGGCAAATATTCAGTGGCTGAATGATAAACTTTGTGCGAATTGCGATTTTTGACACAACAATCTTAAACTTTACTATAGCGTCTACGCACAGATGATTTTAATTTGTGCGATTTTAGCACCAAATCCGCACAAACTTTGGTTTTCTGTGCGTAAATCTGTTCGCCCTATCGCAAGTATCGCTTCTTCGCGCTGTTCGCCCTATTCGCAGTCGCTCTTTTCCCCACAAACCCACCAAAACCCAATCAGCAGCCAATTCTGCGCTGTATAACAGCACTTCATACGCTCACTATCCAAATACTTTAGCGCAATTCCGCACAAACTATTTCTGTCTCTGCGCAACCTATAGCCCATATCGCTAATTCAATTATTTTCATATCGCATTTTCACTTGTTCGCGCTGTTCGCGCAATTCACAGCATCGCCACAAAACTGAATGTCAAAAGTTTTATGTTAAAACTTTCAAAAACACCTTATCCTTAACTATAATATGTAGCCGCAAAAAAAGCAGTATTTCTACTGCTTTATTTTATTATTCATCAATTACGCAGCCTTTTTAACTGCCTTCTTTCCAACGCTGTGTATGCCATATAGCAGCGCATCAAACTCACCACTCCTAACAGCATCAATTAGCGTCTCAATCGTCTTATCCAAATCAGCAATATCACCTATCGCAATAGCACCTTTCCCCTTTTCTATTTCAATAATCTTTGTTCCATAACGCACCACAAAAAAACAATTACCCAACAAATCAACAAACCACCATTTTTTTACTCTCTTCTGCTTCTCAACAAGTTGCTTATTACCAGCCTCATCCTTGCGCCACTTCTGCGCAGTCACAACAAACAGCGGATTTTTAGCAAGTGCCAACTGCTGTTCAAGTTGCTTAAGCAGTTTAGCACGACGGCTTACAACAGGATCGCTGCTTGAATGCTTGGGAAGTGCTGTAAGATTAAGCGTTTTAAGTGCGCTCATTGCTAACTCCTATTCAAGTCAGCATTAAGCATGTGTTCAATATTCAATAATTCCTACCAAAAAACATCATCTGTCTAATTTATTAAGTATTAACTCGCAGTTGCTGCGTTCAACCACGATTTTTGATTGTAGCAAATGCTATTTGCTACAATTAACATTCATAATTTTCGAAAAACGACCAAATTATCACTATTTCAGCACATTTTCAGGTTGACTGCGTGTGATTAAGAAACAAAATAACAAGAAATAGCATTATGCTACAATGATAAATCGTGATTGAATTTAAGCGCCAGGTTGCGAAGCAAAATAAGCGTCATACAGCAAAACACTTGCCGCTCCGCTACTCATGTAGCACCCCACGCTAAATCCGCGCTGTAGCCCCACTCTAAACGCTTTTGTTTTGAAGTTTTACTAACTGCGATGTTGTATCCGCAACCTTTTCACGCTGTTTTTTCAAACGCTGCTGCTTCTGCTGTATCTGTAAACGCCTGGCTTGTTGATTAAGGCTTTTTAACTGCGCTTGCTGTAAATCCTGCGTTAATACAAACTCAAATGCTCTCATTCTTATCACGCCATTTATCAAGCAATTCAGTTTTCTTCATCACTTGCGCTTCTGCTTCTTCAAGCAGTCTATCGCTTATCTTCATCAACCTAACATGCGTATTAGGACATATAGTCCTTTGTGCTTTACGACGCAGTTTGAACGCAAGCGTTAAAGCAGCATCGGCTGTTAAAGGAAGTTTGCGGGCTTTAATACAACTAAACCAAGCAGGCGTTCTACCGCACATAATGCTAAAGTCAATTTGATTTTCAATAATTTTTAATTCAAGCAATTCTTCATATATGCTTTGTGTTGGGTGTATGTTCGACATATAATTATTTAGTTTATTACCTCCAATACTAAATAAGTATAGGAGAAACAACATGAATATGAAAAAGGAATTAAGGGATTGGATTAAAGATTATAATTGGGAAATAGCAGGCACACTAACTTATAGAGAAGGCACTACAGATAAACAAGCGGATCGTATAATGCGTAAATTCTGGTCAACAGCAAACCAAGCAATTTACGGCAATCAATGGCGACCAAAGAGGGGTAGAAGAAAGGCGATTGAAAATATTACAATGTTGGACACAAACGCTTATGGCGAAAATACGCACTTCCATTTAGCAATAAAATTACCCATAGACCGCAGTTACAATATCAGTGAATTTTGTGATTTGCTTTATGACACATGGCGAAAGATTGGAAAGGACAACTACATTGCTGAATTTGAAGAAATTGAAAATGAAGAAAAATGGGTAGACTACATTACACGAAAAACCACTAAAACAAGCATAGATCAATTACACACATACAGCAGTTATATCATCAATAAGTAGCACCCATTTTGCTATAAGGCGCTTGCTGATAGATTTATAAAATCACATTGTCCTTGCGCTACACACAAAGGCTGAAATTAACTATTTCAGCCTTGTCGTATACTATTGTCAAAATCATAGAATACTATTTTATACATACATCACTTAACCAGTCATTGAATGAAAAAAACATATTATGATACGCAATACACACGCAAATCGGTTTGATTTAAGGGTATAGACACAACACACACAGCAATTGATAGTATGTGCGGATTTGACTATAGTGATTACATGAAATCTTTAGAACAAATACGCGACGCAATAAAGCAGCAGGAAGCAGATGTGAAAAACATGGCGCTTCCTGAACACTTATCTAATAAAGAAAAGACAAGACATAAGCGATTGATACGCTTGCTAACTAATATTGAAAGCGGAAAAAGCGTTGCCAATCGTGAACTACAAACAGCACTTACAAATGACGAATGGGCTGATTTTAATAATAGGAAAGAGCACATTAAAGAACGAAATAATATGAATATGCCAGAGGTGTTGAAGGATTATATGGCAAAACTGAAAAAAGCAGACTTTTATTATATGAGGGCAATGAACACAAAGACGACAGCAAGGTCGCGAAGAGATGAGAATGGGAGAGCGGGTGCGGGACGATTGGAATATAAAGCAGAGGGGTTTTATGAGGATGCGTTGATCAAGTTAGAAGAAATGTTTGATGGACGATACAAAGATATTGAAGGTGAACTTACGACATGGTTTGACAGAGACATTGATTTAGCACACGGATCATTGCTTGGAGCAGATCCAAGTAATATTCCACGCATTAAAACATCTAAAAGCGAACATTGCTTGACGAAGAATTTCAAACATAAAGACAATGAATTTGAAAAACGACGCGATACAAAGAGAGATATTATTATACAATCGTTATATGCGTTATTAAAACATGATGTTGAGCATAGCGAAATGAAGACAGAGAATACGGCTACTGGGAGCAAGAAATTACGCGAACTGCTACAAAGAGATGACGACGATATAATATAATGTTTTGTATATTATCTTATATTTGTCGTTAAATCTTTGAATTACGCATAAATTTATAAGCGCAAATAATTGGTAGGAATTATAAATGTAAGAAAATAGCATTGTAAGCACTGAAACATGACATTTGAGGCAGTGCTATGAAGCAAGCGCGGACTTTAACAGACAAGCAACTGAAGACGGTTTTTATACATTGCGCGACAAGACGACACGCACTGCGGGATAAGACGATTATAGCAGTTAGTTTTTATGCGGGTTTAAGGGCAAAGGAGATAGCGGCACTTACGATTGAGAATGTGCGTGATTATGATGGAAGCATTAGAGATGAGTTTGTGTTGACGAAAGAACAGACTAAAGGACGCAAAGCACGGCGTGTTTTTATTTGTCAAAAACTGAAAACAATTCTTAATGAATATCTTAAAGCGCATAATCCGCGTAAACACTGCGTCGCGCTGTTCCAATCCCAATGTCAATGGCGGAGAGAAAATGTGCCAGATGGCGGCGCAAAAGTGTACCGGTCAGGTTTCGAGAAAAGGGCCACAAGGCCCTTTTGGTTGCGTAGTCTCGCGCGTTAGAGCGCGCTGAGCGGAGCG
>JBIIJP010000011.1:0-105167 GCA_044233645.1 Methylocystis sp.
ACTCGCCCGATCTCAATCCGATCGAACAGGCCTTCGCAAAAATCAAACACTGGATGCGGCAGGCGCAGAAACGCACTGTCGAAGAGACATGGCGGCACATCGGGCGTCTCTGCGAAGAGATCAAACCGTACGAATGCGCAAATTACTTTGCAAACGCTGGATACGTTTCCATTAAAACTTGTAGCGCTCTAGCAGTACGGCTGCGACCTCGGGAACCGATGCGACATCGAGCTGCTCGACCACCGTAACGAGTTGCATCAGGTCAGGGGGAAGATACGTATCGAATTTCGCTAGCGCAGGCTTTGCCACCCGTTCCGCGAGCGCGCTCGCGGAAGGCGCCGGCGCGCGTGCGATCCGTTCGAGCAGGACGTATGCGCTCTCCGCGTCTGTCTTTGGCAGTTCGATCGCGTGATCAAATGCAGCGGCTTCCACTTCGAGCACGTTCAACGCAAGCGTAAGAGACGCAAGTCTTTTCGTCCCGACCCACGGCAGCACAAGACATCCACCGCCAACGGAAATCACCGATTTACGAGCCAGCCCAAGCTCTTGCGCTGCTACGCGCGCTTCAAGAAGCAGCGTCCTTGCGCCTTCATCAAGATAGCCGGGGCAATCGTCTGAAAGGAGGAGTCGACGCATCGTAAGGACGACGTGGTCGTGGACGCCGGCCCAATCACCGCTGAATTTTGGAGGTCGCCCCGACGGATGGGGCGCGACAAGGATCACCTTAGCCGGAGAATCGATATCGAGAATTCTCCACCGCCGGCCGCCAAAGATCAGCGTCTGGCTCGGAGCGAGCGGCGAGTTAGCCGGATAGACGCCGAGGCTTCGTCCATCGTGGACGACACGAAAGTCCTGCTCGGTGACAAAGACCGTGTAAAAGTCATGTGACTCAGTCAAACGTTCTCCGCCGGCCCCAATCATCAACAATTTGTCCGGCGACTGCTCGATTAATCGGCGGTCAGGCGCGGCCATTGCGCGCAAAAGATCAGCGAACAAATTCCTGTCGATGGTGCGGAACGCCCCACGCTCGCAGAGCACGCGATAGGCGGCGGCTGCCGTCAGGCCGCCGGTCTGCAGAATGAGCGCGAGAATCTGGTGGATCAACGTGGACAAATGCAAACCCTGCGGTGCAGGAGGCTCACACCACCCCTCCCGGAGAGCCTCGACCATCGCGATGGCTTGAAGCAGCCCCAGCCTTAGCCTTTCGAGGGGATGGCTTCCACGCTGCAACTGTTCTTCCACGACATAGATGCGGAAAATCGCAGGTTTTCCCGGTCGACGTCCAGATCGCCCCAATCGCTGACGAATTGATGCGACGGAAATTCCGGAGCCAATTTGCGCCACCGTTTCAACATCGCCAATATCAATGCCAAGTTCGAGCGTCGTGGTTGCAACGGCCGTAGTCGGGCGCGGATCGTCGCGCAGTCGAAGCTCGACGGTCTCCCGTTCAGGCTTCGACAGACTCCCGTGATGGGGAAAAAACTCGTTCGGCAGCCCGCGCTTCTCGCTCTCAGTCCGCAACGCGTCAGCATAAATCTCCACATTTGCCCGCGAGCCGGCAAAGAGAAGGTTGGTCCGCCCGCGTAATGCCTGGAATAGATCCGCGACAACAGGCTTCGGCGCCAACGAGGTCTTTTCGTCTTGACCACCGGTCCCGCTGGGAGTGACGGATCGAGCGGTCTGCTTTTCGCCCCTCGGAATCGCATATCCCCGAATCTGCAATTTGAGGCCGGAGCCAACGTCTCGACCCTCCACGATCGCGACATGTGAATCCGCACCGGGCCGCAATGCCGCCGCCGCAAGACGCATATCGCCGAGCGTCGCAGAGAGACCCACGCGATCGATGAGCCGCCCACCGTTCGCAATTTCGATGCGGGAAAGTATCGATTGAAGTTGCATGCCACGTTCCGTGCCGATGAAGGCGTGCAACTCATCGATCACAATCGCTTCTAACTGGCCAAACAATGACGTGACTTCTCTACCGCGACGCACCAAAGTCGCTTCGAGAGATTCGGGCGTGATTAGCAATATTCCGGAGGGACGATCACGCGCGTGCTTCTTCTCGCCCGCCGGCACGTCGCCATGCCAACGATGAAGCGCGATGTTGCATGTGGCGCAAAGACCTTCAAGGCGACGGTGTTGGTCGTTTATGAGAGCCTTGAGTGGGCTTACATACACGATCCTGAAACCCTCGGCCCCCGTTGTCCGGTGCGAAACAAGCCGGGTCAAAAGCGGTAGCATCGCCGCTTCCGTTTTTCCTGCCGCCGTACGCGCGGACACGACGACATCGCCACCTGCGAGAATTTTTGGAATGGCCTTTTCCTGAACGTCTCGCAGGCTCTCCCAATGCTGACGAAAAATCCACCTACGAACTGGTTCCGCCAGCAGACTAACAGCCTGCGGCAACCGATCAGCGTCCGAGGTCGAGTTCGGTGAGTTCATCGTCAGGATCGTCCTCGCCGATTTCAGCGGCTACATCGCTGGTGGCGCCAGTGTCGGGGGCAATTTCTACGACGCCAAGTTGCGCCCGCCAATCGACTCCTGGATTTTGTTCAAGCACCGCCAAGAGATCGAGGAACGCCTTCACCGTATTGCGCGGAGTGCGGAAGTAAGCGTCCCCTATTCGCTTGTTGCAATGTTCCATGAAAGCCACAAGCGCGTCGTCCGGAACAAGATAGCGCTCCGTGACGCCACCCGCGTGGACATGCCGGAGGCGTTCGATGAGGTGAAACAATTCTTCGGGCGTGAGATTGTTGAGCCGGATAACCGGCCCAGAAAAATCCGCAAGCCCCCCGACCGCGAAGCTATTGCCTACCAAGCGGGATTGAAGCGCCTCATAGGAGAACACGCCGCGGCGAGTGTCGAAGAGAAACTCTGGCGTGCCGCCGAGCGCAAACCCTATTCCTTCGTTGACGCCTTGAAGAACGTCATTGAGAATACGAAGTATTTGCTCATAATTTTGTTGGCGTGCCCTCGAACTTTGCAATTTATAGATGTTCACGAGTTCATCGAGGCAAACCAGCAGACCTCCAAAGCCAGCGACGCGCGCGAACCGCCCGAGGAGCTTCAAGCCGTCGTAAAGTCCGTCATCGCCGATGATCGTGCGAACCCCAAGATCAGCGCGAGCCTCCGTCTTTGTCGAGTATTCTCCGCGAAGCCACCGCAAGGCCGCATTCTGTAGTCCGTCGTCACCGGCCTCGAAGCCTCTTGCGTAGGCCGCCACAACCGTGGCGAAGTCATACCCGGACACCAGTTCGCGAATGTCTCCAAGCGCGTTGTTGATCACGACCTCGACCGTCAGCCCCTGCGCTTTGGCGCTTTCGCTCGCCTTTTGCACAAAGCTTTCCAGAATGTTCTTCAGCGCGCCGCCATCGGGAGCGGTCCGTGTCGAGAGGCTCTTCGCAAGTTCGGCGTAAAGGTTCCGCGCTTGCCCGCCGCTGGCGTGTATGCGGCGATCAGGGCTCAGATCGGCCTGCGCGACCACGAGCTTTCGCTGCAATGCGATCTGACGGATCAGGAAGAGGAAGAATGTCTTCCCGGCGCCGTAGTCGCCGATTACGAAGCGTATGCTTGCGCCGCCATGGATAATACGGTCGATATCCTGGACCAGCGCTTCGAGTTCGCGCTGGCGACCTACCTGGATATGTTGCAGGCCGAGCCGTGGGACAACGCCAGCGCGCAGCGCGCCGAGAATTGTATCTCGATCTCGCAGCTTGATGGGGGAGGCGATACTCATGCAGGAACCTTTTGAAGTTCGGCTGGAAGGGCGTGAAGATTGACGTCAAGCGGATCGTCGCCTTCGAGAAGAAGCTCGTCGTGATTCTCCAGCGCCCATTCGTTGAGCGTTTCACGCACGGCCCCGGGCATGAGATCGAAAGATCGTGCCAGTCGCTCAAATTCCTCGCGCGGCCACTGTTCCCGGTCGATCAACAGAAGCAGAAGCGCATAATGCCGTTGATCGAGGCCACCGTCGAGCGCTGGCGGCGACGCGGCTGACGCCACCAACTCTGCCGGAGCGGCTGAAATCTCCGGATCGTCCTCGTCGAAGATAGCAGACAATATCGAGGCTGCGTTGGCCGTTTCCGCGCGGATCGACGCCAGTCGCGAAAGATCGAGCTTGCCCGGCATGGGCGATGGGTGGATGTTGCTGAGCGTTGCATCCTGATGATCAGAAGCGGCGGACTCGCCCGACGCCGACCCTGCCGCGGCCTCATGGAGGCGGCGATAAAGATCGGACGCGTCAAGATCGAACTGACGGAACATCTTCTCGATAAATGAAACTTCGCTCGGCGACACTTGTCGATCAGCAGTAGCAACCCGGATGACCTGGGCTGCGATGTCAGCCCGCATGTCTATAGAAACCTGCTTCAAACGTGATCGCAACTCGCTGAGCGTAAAGGGCGCTACCGCCTGCAAGCTGATTTCCGCCCGCAGTCGGCGCCGGTCGTCGTCGCAAAGCGAAGGAGAGGCTTCGATGAAGTGTTCGAGGGTGTCGCGCTCGCGCGCGTCAAAATTCCCGTCCGAGAGCGCGACGGCAACGCCGAGCGCGACTGTGACCTGGGTAGCCCGGAATTCATCGCTGGGCGACTCCAGCGCTTCGCGTGGTTCCGCGAGCGCAAAAACCACGAATGCGGAAGCCTCCTTGCGACGACGCAGCGCGAAGCGCGGATCACCCGTAATTCCATATCCATAAGCGGCAAGCCATCGTGTCCATTCGCGCAATTGCGCAGTGTCACCACGCACAACCTCGGCGAGCCCCAGACGCCTCGCGAATTCTTCGGGTTCGATGGGGGTCGCTTCCGCCGCGAGCGTGTCAAGCGCCGTCAGCGGGGCGCCCGGAAGCGCCCGCGCGGCGTCCATGCGCAATTCGTTGGGAAGACGAGCGACGGTGGCCAACGACCTTTTAAGTCCTTCAGAGCGTCCGAGCTCCCGGGAAAAGGCGTCTAGTTGGTCTGTGCATGCGTCGAGAAGCCTCCGGGCGGTGGTGATCGGCTCGGCGAAGCCAGATACATCGGAAATTCCGAGATCTTTCGAGATGATCGGCACTTCGAATGTGCCGCTGGCGGCCCTGTACGACAGCTGAAGACGGCGCGCGCGCCCCGCGCGTGGAAACCTTGGGCCATTCAGGAAAGATTTTTCGAGGGCAGATTTGAACAAGAGCCGTAATTCCGACAGCGCCCGTCGCGCCGGCGTACGAATACGTGTCTCTGGATGGGTCATGACAAAGGCAAGCAGGAGATCGGCATCGATAACTTGCCCATCCCGCGCACAGACTCCGAGCGCGACGCGTAAAGCCAGTGGGATTTCCCCGAAGCTGGAAGAAAGCAGTAGATCCGACGAGATGAGGTTCGCTGGATCAATCTCCGGCTCCCCCGCGCGAAACGCAATCGCTTCGAGGAGAGCAGTCGCGTAACGGTGGAAAGAGTGATTGGAACCATAAACGCTGAGAAGCCGACGCACTTCAGTCACGAGAGCCGCCTCTTCGACTCCCGGATCATCAAGCAACAATCGACGCTCCAGCCCATAGAAATAGAGAAAGACGTAACCGACCGCGATGTGTGGATCGTCGCGCGCGCCGCTCAGCCATTCAAGATAAGCGCCTCGCGCGGAGGGTGATAACTGCGCGTAGTTCGGCCAATAATCTAAGCGTGCATCCCTGTCTCCATGAAGGGCGACCTTGAGTTCCGGGTTCACGAGGCAGTTTTCATTTCCGCCTCCATACTGCCGGGGTAGCGCCGCGCCGACATAGAACAAGCCGCCTTCGACGGGCTGACCTTGAACTTCAACCACAGAACCGGCCGGCGCCCACATGGCTGCCCTTCCGGGTTCGAGGGGCGGATTGCGTTTCGTCTCGACATTTTCACCCCTCGCGGGCGCCGGCGCGAGCGACTCTTCGAGTTCCTCGATGGTGAATGCTTCGAGCGTCACATCTGACGGGAGAGACGGTAGGCGTTCGTATATCGCTTTGAGCGCCGTTTCGTAAGTCTCCACGCGTCGCCCAAGCACCTTCTCATTTTCAGCGTGTGCGGGCGCATTGAAGGCTTCGTGTGGATTCAGTGTCGCACGATGATCGGGATCGGGCACGACGTCCAATGGGGCTTCAGCAGGTGTGACGACATCCGGCTTCCGACGAGACAGCGAACCAGCGCGGACACTACGCCAAATCCCATAAGCAAGCGCGGGCAGAACGAGAGCGACAAACCAGAAGAGGCTGGAGGTTGGCGCCACTTCAACCGCCTTCGGCTCGGAGGGTGGGGATAGAGACTGTGGATAAGGCTTGGAAGAAGCTGGAACTTTGGGCGCTTGCAGGGTCGTCGTCGCACGCGATGCCAGCGGTTGCGGTTGAGGGAGCGTGCGCGGCTTTGAATTTGCCTTGAACGACGAAGTTGATCCTGACACGCCCATCTTGATGAGCCGGCCAGACGTAGCTGGATCGAGGTTGCCGGTCTCCGATAACCCTTCCCAGCGTTGAAAATCGCGTAACGCCTTGACCCATTCAGGACTTGCTTTGCCATTGACGCTGCCGGCGTAGAAGCGCCGTTCCTTGAGGACCCGCTGCGCGTCGACTGCGCTAAGCGTCTCGATGGACGACGAAGCTGCTGGAACACTCTGCGCGTCGGCCGCACCAGAAGTCGCCAGCATGAATCCAACAGCAGTTTGGAAGAAGACACTCGACAAGCGCATTTGCAATTCTCATCCGCGCCCCGGCGATCGGAATCTCATTATCATGTCCGGGCGCGGCCTTTTTGTCAGCCCCCACGCGCAACGTCGTTCTCCTCGAGAGGCCGACAGAGTGGCGAGCGAATCCGATGATGCTGTTATTCCCACGTTTGATCAGTAGTTTATCAATCAAGATCGGCCAAAGCGCCGCGCCCGCCGATGAAGGCTCTGCTTCCCACCGCCCACACGCCGCTGCCTCATCATGGGCGGCGTGGGAGTTATACCATTGATATTTAATGGAATAGCTGGCGGGCATCCAGAATGAATGCCCTTGGCTTAGCCGGCTGTTGAGAAGCACCTCGCGCCCGCAGCAATGATGTGATTCCCTTCGTCCTTGGAGAATGGGACGACTGGATGCGGGGCGAGGACGCGCGGTCAGGCTCGCTATTCAGCTATGTGGACCTCGAGCCGAGCGTTCCCAAGTCACATCCTCTTCGAGGTAGTTGCGAGTTGGCGAACGGAGCGCTCGCCGCCCTGGCCGGAGATTTTTCGGTGCTCTACGCCTCGACGCGCCGGCTTTCCCTCCCGCCGGAGAAGCTGCTGCGCGCCTTGCTGCTTCAAGCCTTCTACTCGATCCGCTCGGAGCGCCAATTCCTGGAGCGGTTGAATTTCGACCTTTTGTTTGCCGGTTAGCGGGGCTAGGGATCGACGATCCGGTTTGAGATCATTCTTCTTTCCGAAGAACCGAGACCGACTGCTCGACGGCGAGGTCGCAGCGGAGTTTCTTTCTGCCGTGCTGGCGCAGCTGAGCGTAAAGCGGCTTCCGAGCAACGATCACTTTTCGGTGGATGGCCCGCTGATCGAAGCCTCGGCTTCGATGAAGAGCTTCACGCCGAAAGGCGCGGGCGAAAGCTCGAATGACGAGATGGACGACCCGCCCCCGGGGGGGCGGGCGTAACCGCGAAACGGATTCCCACGGCGAAAGCGTTCGAAAGACACGCACACCTAGCACTACTTTGGCAGATTCGAATTGGTTATTTTGGCGATTAATTTACGACAATGCGGACATCGCGTTGGCGGTGGTCGCGCGAAGAGGTCGAGGATAGCTTGCCGGATTGCGGGCATGCTTGGTTGTGGCGGTGGTTCCCCGTCTCTTTTTTTTTCTGCCCACAGCTTTGAGGCGACGGGATTGAAGAAAGGCGTAAGCGATCATTGTCATCAAGGTATGTCGATGCAAGCCGATCCAGGATCGGCCTTCGAAGTGATCAAGGCCAAGTTCTTCCTTGAGCTGCTGATGCGCCTGTTCGCAGACCCATCTGGCCTTGATTGCTGCAGCAAGCTTTTTAAGGCTCATATCTGGCGGCAAATTCGACACATAGTATTTTTGCTCCCCTGTCGACCGGCGTTCGCCAACAAGCCAAACCTCCTCGCCCGGCATACGCTGCATACGCTGGTCACCCATGCGATGTTTGTGGCCGTCCGCAATGCGAACACGTCGAGCCGCGAAGAGACATGTGAGCCGACCTTTCGTTCCCCGCCGCCAACTGATCCTTTGCCATTTCGCCTCAGCCAATGCTGCTTCAGCTGAGACAGCCGGATGTTCGGCGATGTGATATTTGCGAGGCCTTCCCGCCTTTGCGGCCGGAAACACAAGGGCAATATCGGCCGGGTAAACGGTCTGACGCCGCGACAGTCCCACCGCCCACAGGAGACCGCGGGCGCTCAGAGCCTGGCGGAAAGGCCCGCTGGAGCCGTAACCTGAATCGGCAAGGATGCAACCAAAGCGCGCGCCGGAGGCGATCACGCGGTCGATCTCCTCGATCGCGATCTCTGGTTTGCTCCGCGCGATCCGCCTGTTTTCGGGAATGAGTGCTTGCACCATGCGCCGGGGATCGCTGGTCCAGCTTTCGGGCAGAAACAGTCGCAGCCCCACCATCACCGGGACTTCGTGCGAGGCCAGCGTGAGCGAGACCATTGACTGGCAATTGGCTGTCTTTCCGAGAGACGAAGCGTATTGCGGCGCAACGCCAACCGAGCATACGCCCTTTTTCGGCAAGGCCGTGTCATCGATGATCAGCCACGCGTCGGCGCCGCCAACCATCCTGTCAGCTTCGGCGAGCAACGCTTCTTCGAGCGGTGCGACACCCCATACCCCGCTGGCAATAAAGTGATGGAGCTGATCGTAGCCAACGTCGTCATCGCGCGCCGCCATCGGCTGCACACTCTTGCGGTCCCCCGCGCCAATCAACCCCGCGACATAGGCCGGACACATCCGTGCACGTGTCTTGTGTCGAAGAGCGCAGACAAAAGGCGTCAGCCACCGCTCGAGATCGGACTTCCAGTTCTCGCCCATGGCCGGCCCTCCAAATCGCCGACCACCCATGAATCACGCAAAATGATCCAAGGGAATCCCAAAAATGCTTGGTTGTTCAAAATTCTGCCAAAGTAGTGATAGACCAGCGACCCCGGCGCGCGGCCTTACCGTGAGGGCGCGGGCATGGAGGCGAAGCTGCAATTCATGGGCTATGCGCTGATGGAGAATCGCAACGCCTTTAGTCGACGCCTGCCTCACGCCCTCCAATGGCCATGCCGAACGCGTCGCGGCTTTGCATATGATCGAGCCGCGCGCTGACCGCTCGACGTGGATCACGCTCGCGGCCGACAAGGGCTATGACACCGAAGACTTCGTCAACGAACCGCGCTCGATGCGCGTGACGCCGCATGTGGCGCAGAACCTGAGCGGCCCTTTGCGGGGGCCGCCTATAATCTGGTCGGACTGCGGAAACGGCTTGCGGCCGCGTGAGCCCAGAGGGTCGAAACCGCGCAGAGCATCGACATTCCCGAGCCCAATCGACAGCACGAAGCCCGCTAAAATACAGATCAAAGCAGAGTGACGCCAAAGTAGGCTGCGCTTTCAACAGCCTATTAGACACGAAGATCTTCGAATAGCGGAACTCAGAAGCATTCAGGCCGAAATGATGCAGTTCAGCCGTTCAACCCTATCGCGCATGCCTTCGCGCGAGGTCTTAAGCAACTCGCTGTTAAAGTCGTCGCCAAGCGGTTCGATCGTGTTCACGTCCACACGATGGTCACTCATCCGCTTTGATAGGTACCGCGCAGCGTTTCGTCCGGGCTCATCATTGTCGGCGGCAATGACGAGACGCTGCAAAGTCGATGGCGGCCGCCAAGCCGCAAGATGCGCGGCCGAGAGCGCCGCGATCAGCGGGATGTCGGGGTAAGCACTTTTCAGCGACAAGACGGTTTCAATCCCTTCGCCGATGATGGCGGATTCATCTACCTCGCCGACGGTCGTCGCGCCGGTCGCCGAGACATAGAGGACGCGCGCGCCGGGCAGGGCGTTTTGCAGACGCAGACCCGCGCGGCCCTGCTGCGAGGCGATCTTCTCGCCGCGCTCGCCCTTGTCGCCCGCCGCATTGGCGAGGGCATGCGCCTCGTCGAAGACGATGACGCCGTCGAAATCGGCTCCTAACCAGTCGATGATCTGTGACAGACGCGAAGCTTTCACCGCGCCGTCCCGGCCTTGCCGTTCATCCGAGCGCAGGGTCGCATAGGTCGTAAAGAGAATGCCTTCCGAAAGCTTGATCGGCGCGCCCTGCTTGAAGCGGGACTGAGGGACGATCTGCAATTTCTCCTGTCCCAGCGCCTGTTGATTTTCATTTAGAAGTGACCCTTTCGGCCTGAAATTTTCGCTGAGAATTGACCCATGTTTTGACCTCGACCCCGTCTGTCATGGCGGGGAGCGCTGGAGTGATCAACATGGACCTTTTGGGTATTATCCGACGCTGGGCGTTACGCGATCATCTGCCGATCCGAGAGATTTCCCGTCGAACGAAACTGTCTCGCAACACGATCCGCAAATATTTGCGCGGCGGCATAGTTGAGCCGAAGTTCAGGACGCCGGCGCGTCCCGGCAACCTTGCGGCTTTTTCCGATCAGTTGGCGCGTATGCTCAAAGTGGAGGCTGGCAAGCCTCGCAAACAGAAGCGGACGCTGAAACAACTCCATAAGGATCTTGTTGCTCTCGGCTTTACCGGCTCCTACGGACGTGTGGCGGCTTTTGCGCGCCGCTGGAAGGCGGAACAACGCCGCGAACAACACGCCAGCGGACGCGGGACGTTTGTTCCCCTGGCCTTTGAGCCCGGCGAGGCGTTTCAGTTCGACTGGAGCGAAGACTGGGCCTTTATCGGCGACGAACGGGTGAAGCTACAGGTCGCGCACGTCAAGCTTGCGCATAGTCGCGATTTTGTTTTGCGGGCCTACCTTCTTCAAACGCATGAGATGCTGTTTGACGCGCATTATCACGCGTTCCGGATTCTGGGCGGCGTGCCCCGACGCGGGATTTACGACAATATGCGCACGGCCGTTGATCGTGTCGACGCTGGCAAGCAGAGGCAGATTAACGCGCGCTTTTCGGCGATGGCCAGCCATTATTTATTCGATACGGATTTTTGCAATCCCGCGTCGGGATGGGAGAAGGGCCAGGTTGAAAAGAACGTTCGGGACGCCCGCCATCGGCTTTGGCAAGTCGCGCCCCGTTTTCCAACCCTTGAAGCCCTGAACGATTGGCTTGAACGTCGTTGTCAGGAACTCTGGCGCGAGATTCCCCATGGCGGCCAGCCGGGCTCGATTTTTGATGTCTGGCAAAGCGAAAAAGCGGCTCTTATGTCGTTGCCGCCGGCTTTTGACGGTTTTGTGGACTACGGCAAGCGCGTCTCGCCGACCTGTCTTGTTCACCTTGACCGCAACCGCTACAGCGTGCCGGCTTCCTTCGACAACCGGCCGGTCAGCTTGCGTGTTTATCCTGATCGCATCGTCGTTGTCGCCGAAGGTCAGATCGTCTGCGAACATCAGCGCGTCATTAATCGCTCCCACAGCCATGGGCGGACAATTTATGACTGGCGTCATTATCTGGCCGTTCTCCAGCGCAAACCCGGCGCTTTACGCAATGGCGCGCCTTTTGCTGAACTGCCGGACGCCTTCAGGCAGTTACAACGCCATCTCCTCAAGCATCCCGGCGGCGACAGGGAAATGGCGGAGATTCTGGCGCTTGTTCTCCAGCACGACGAACAAGCCGTTTTATGCGCCGTCGAACTGGCGCTGGGCGACGGCGCGCCGACAAAACTTCATATCCTCAACGTTCTGCACCGGCTGATCGACGGCAAATCGGCGTCGCCGCCCACCGTCGATGCGCCGCAGGCGCTGAACCTGACCCGCGAACCATCCGCCGATGTCGAACGCTATGACAGCTTGCGCGACGACATCGCTGCGCGGGAGGTGCGTCATGCGTCATGATCCTGCCGGAGCTGCGGTTATCATCATGCTGCGAAGCCTGAAAATGTTCGGCAAATGGTTGACTTGGCGCAGGCCGCCGGCGACCTGATGGAGCAGGGATCGCCGGCGTTCGAGGCGGCGATCCCCATTCTTTCCCAGCTCCTGAAAGCGGAGACGGCCGAGCGCGAAGTGCGTTCTGTCGCCTATCAACTCAAGGCGGCGCGGCTGCCGGTCTACAAGGATCTGACGGGTTTCGATTTTGCCGCCAGCGAGGTCAATGAGGCGCTCGTGCGTCAGTTGCATCGTTGCGAGTTTACCGAAAAGGCCGAAAATATCGTTCTGGTGGGCGGTCCCGGCACCGGAAAGTCACACCTCGCGTCAGCTCTCGCCGTCCAGGCCATCGAACATCACCGGAAAAAGGCGCGGTTCTACTCGACCGTCGAACTGGTCAATGCTCTCGAACAGGAGAAAACAAACGGAAAGGCCGGACAACTGGCCGAGCGCCTTGTGCGCTATGATCTCATTATCCTCGATGAGCTGGGTTATCTGCCATTCAGCGCGTCTGGCGGCGCCTTGCTCTTTCACCTGCTCAGCAAACTCTACGAACGCGCCAGCGTCGTGATCACCACAAACCTGAGCTTCAGCGAATGGGCCGGGATTTTTGGCGACGCCAAAATGACGACGGCGCTCCTCGATCGCCTGACCCATCATTGCCACATCGTCGAAACCGGCAACGACAGCTTTCGGTTCAAAGCCAGTGTGGCGGCGACAAAAGGAAGGAAAGAAAAATCTTGAACTTGACCCTGATCTGACGTTCTGAACATACATCAACCCGGGTCAAATCTCAGTGAAAATTAACACAATCGCGACGAATAGCTGTTCCCGGGTGCATTGCTTGCCGATTCCTTTTAAAGGGATAGACGCATTGTACGGTGATAATCGACGCCATACAAGCTGAACGGTTCGCGTCATGCAGGTCGATCTCCATCGCGCAATGGAGTGTATGTCCGCAAGCGCCTCCTCAGCCAATTGGGAATCATGGCGCCTCTATTTAAGGAGGCCGGGAGGGGAAGGCTTTCCCCTGCGGCCGAGCCCAGGGTCTCCGCCGACCCCATCTGCGGGGCGGCCCCGCAACGCTCCCAAAAGAGTGAGAGTGCGGATCGGGTTACCGCGACGGGTGAGCGCCGGGAGAGAGGCTTCCGGCGCCCGTCATGGAGTTTGACCCATGAATATGCAGATCCTCGACGCCAGAGGCGAAACCAGCAGCGGCTACAAGGTGGATATCACAAGAGGCGCGCGCGTCGGACGGGTGTCGTCCGAGTGGTTTTCCCGCCCCGACGACGAAAGGTTTCTGTCGCTCGGAGAGTTGGCCAATGTCGTGCGCGGTCGTTCAGAGCGTAGCCGCACACGCTTCGTCGAAACCGCGCTGATCCATGTCGAGGCGAAGCGAAACGATCCCGAGCGCCTGACCCTGATGCTGCCCGGCGCCGAGGCCCCTGTCGCGCCGACCCATTGGAGTTTCGGCCAGCTTGCGAGCCAGGTCGGCGCGCCCGCCGCCTATCTGCGGCAACTGCCGGCGCCGCTGGCGGCGATCAATCTGCAATATGGGTTGACCTCGAACCGCGCCGGGCAGATCAAAACCTTCGAGACAGACAATGGCCGCGTCGAACTGCGCGCCGTCACCGGACCCGATTACGGTCGCATCCACGATCACGAACTCGTCGACGCCGTGCAGCGCATCGCCGGCAACGGGACCGGCGATACGCGCTGGAAAGTGCCGGGCGTTCTCGACTTGTCGATCGGCGTCTATAACCCGCGCGTCGACATCACCAAAGACACGACGACGCTGTATGCGTCTGATCGCGATGTGTTTTTGTTCCTCGTCGACGATCTCAACCCGATCGAGGCTGGGAGGCTGGCGGACGGATCGCCCGATCTGTATTTCCGGGGATTTTATTGCTGGAACTCCGAAGTTGGCGCGCGGACGCTGGGCATGGCCAGTTTTTATCTGCGCGCCGTCTGCCAGAACCGGAACCTCTGGGGCGTCGAGGATTTCGAGGAGATCACCATTCGTCACAGCAAATACGCCGCCGCGCGTTTCGCGCATGAGGCGGCGCCGGCGCTGCTCAATTTCGCAAACTCGTCGCCCCAGCCCTTCATCAATGGCGTCAAGGCGGCGCGCGAAAGGATCGTCGCGCGCACGGACGAGGATCGTCAGGATTTCTTGCGCAAGCAGGGCTTCTCGAAAGCCGAGACCGGCAAGATCATCGAAACGGTGCTGGCCGAGGAAGGCCGGCCGCCCAATTCGATTTTCGATTTCGTGCAGGGGATTACCGCCGTCGCCCGCGACAAGCCCCATCAGGACGCCCGCCTCGATATGGAGGCGCGGGCGAAGAAGCTGCTGGATCGCGCCGCCTGATCGTCCCCAAGGCCGGAGATCCGGTTTTCCGTGTCTCCGGCTGGTCGCCTCGTCAATGACAACGGCCGGTTTGCCATCAACAGGTCGCCGATTTGCGGTCTGAGATCGATTTTACACGACGGGACTATGGTTGTCGTTGCGCAGCCCCTTCAGAGGAAGAGGGCTGCGCTTTGCGTCGTGACGGATTGGAGGTCGAGAGAAAGTCTCCCGGCCGTCCGTCGCGGAGTAAGGAACATGGCGACCGCCATTCGGAAGATCACCCTGTCGTCGTCGCGCGACATTCCCTTCAACAAACTCGTGCTCAGCCAGTCGAACGTTCGTCGGGTGAAGGCCGGAGTCTCCGTCGAGGAGCTGGCCGACTCGATCGCGCGTCGCGGTCTGATCCAGTCCCTGCATGTCCGCCCCATCCTCGATGAGGAAGGCAAGGAAACCGGCATGTTCGAGGTGCCGGCCGGCGGACGACGCTATCGGGCGCTGGAGCTGCTCGCCAAACAGAAACGTCTCGCGAGGACAACGCCGGTGCCCTGCGTCGTGGGCGATCCATCAAGCGACATTCTGGTGGAGGAGGTTTCGCTCGTCGAAAACCTCGAACGCGCGCCGTTGCATCCGCTCGATCAGTTTCGCGCTTTTGCGGCGATGCGCGACAAGGGCATGAATGAGGAAGCCATCGCCGCCGCCTTCCTCGTCGACGCCAAAGTCGTCAAACAGCGCCTGCGGCTCGCCGCCGTTTCCTCCAAACTGCTTGAGGTCTACGCCGACGACAAGATGACGCTCGAGCAGTTGATGGCTTTCACCGTCATCGAGGATCATGCGCGGCAGGAGCAGGTCTGGGAAGCGATCCACGACGGCTGGCAGAACGAACCCTGGCATATCCGCCGCATGCTGACCGAAACCGCTGTCCGCGCCAGCGACAAACGCGCCCTCTTCGTTGGCGTCGACGCCTATGAGGCCGCCGGCGGCGTCGTTTTGCGCGATCTGTTTCAATCCGACGACGGCGGCTGGCTTCAGAATGTCGGACTTCTTGAGCGCATGGTCGCCGACAAGCTCAAACTGGAAGCCGAAAAGGTTGCGGCCGAGGGCTGGAGATGGGTCGAGGCGCATGTCAACATTCCCTATGGCGCCACGCATGGCCTGCGCGAACTTGCCGGCGTCCCGATCGGGATGAGCGAAGACGAACAGGCGAAACGCATCGACTTGCAGATTGAACTCGATCGTCTGACCGACGAATATGAGGGCGTCGAGGAATTGCCGGACGAGATCGATCGCCGGTTTGGCGAACTCGAAGCCGAAATCGAGACGCTCGATCATCGTCCGATGCGCTACGATCCGGCGGAGATCGCGATCGCCGGTGTTTTCATCACAATCGACGCCGACGGCGGACTCGATGTGGATCGTGGCTTTGTCCGTCCCGAAGACAAAACCATGCGCGGCGCGCAAGACGATGAAGGACAGGCTGAAAGGGATATCGCAGAGACGGATGCGCCTGTTCATGCCGCAAGACCAGTGAGCATCGTCGCAGGCGAACTGCGCGCTCCGGAGGACAGCGAGGAAGACGAGGGCGTCAAGCCTTTGCCTGATCGCTTGATGAGCGAACTCACGGCGCATCGCACTTTGGCTCTTCGCGATGCGCTGGCGCAAAATCCGCGGATCGCCCTCACGGCGCTTTTGCACAAGCTCGCCGCCAGCGCCTTCCTTCATCTGCCGGCCTTTGGCGCGCTGGAGGTCAATGTTCGGCATGTCGCCTTCCCGGCGCAGGCGGAAGATCTGAACGACAGTCCATCTGCGAGATCTATCGATCGCCGGCACGAAGACTGGCGCAACCGGATCCCGGCGGACGAATCCGCGCTTTGGGACTTTATCGACGCGCTGGGCGATGACGAGCGCATGGCGTTGCTCGCCCATTGCGTCAGCTATGGGTTGAATGCCCTCTATGAGCGTCCCATTCCCTATGGCGGCGCCGGCGTCAGCGAACATGGGCTGCGCCTGCGGCTCGCGCAGGCGGATCGTCTGGCGCGCGAGACCGGTCTCGACATGGCGCAAGCGGGCTGGCGACCGACGGTTGGTAATTATCTCGGTCGCGTCACGCGAGCGCGCATTCTCGACGCCGTGCGGGAGGGCGCGGGCGACCGGGCCGCGCAACTCATCGATCACATGAAGAAAGGAGATATGGCGCGGGAAGCCGAGCGGCTGCTCGCCGACAGCGGCTGGTTGCCCGAACCGCTCCGTCTGGTCGACGACGGCGCAGCAATGGGCGTCGAGGCCGACAATGGTGAGGGCGGCGAAGAAGCCTTGCCCGCTTTCCTTACGGATGACGGCGAGGACGAAGAGGCGATCGACGCTGAGGACGACGAGACGAGAGCCGTCGCCGCCGCCGAATAATCGCAAATAGCGGAGAGCGGCAGCGCGCTTGCCTGAGCCGCTCTCCACAAAATTTCTGGAGAAACCGACATGGTCGATTGATCGATCCCCGCGCGGCGTATCGTCTTTGGCTATCTCGTCCCCGTTCACGTCGAAGTCGAAGTCGGTGTCGTAACATCGGTCACTGTGATCGATGATACGCCTGTCCAGGTTCCGGTCGTCGTCCGGGGCGACGCCGATGATCTGGCGGCGGCCGTCGCCGCCGCCAATAACGGACAAGCCTGGCCGTCATGGCGATTTGGCGACTGATCGCATCCTTCCTTTCACCCTCAAAAGCCCGGTCATAACCGTGCGGCGTAGTTGCAACGCTGAAGGCGGGGCTCTTTATGTTTGGAGGCTCAAATGGCTGATTATTGCACCAGCTTCTCATGTTTGCTCGATGTTGGCGCGCCCGAGAACGTCGCCCGCGCGATGGCGCTCTACAAGACCTTGTCAGAAGAAGACGCACTCGACGCACGCCCCTGCGAGGGATTTCTGCTCTCGGTTCAATTCGAAGACAGCGCCATTCTCTGGATACGGGACGATGGCGGCGGCGACCCTGAAAGCGTCGTTCGGTTCGTCAAGCACTGCGCCTCCGTTTTTCATCTCTCCGGCCGCTGGGGGTTCCAATACGCCAACAGCTGTTTGAACCCGCGCCTCGATGGCTTTGGCGGCGGGGCGCATGTCCTCGATCTTGCCACCGGCGAGGCCATTGCATGGACCTGCACGCAGGGCTGGTTGGCGTCGGTTCTCGCGGGAGGCGACGGCGATGCCTGAGATCATCCGCACAACCGTCTATCGTCTTCATGAACTTTCCGACGCGGCAAAAGAAAAGGCCCGCGCCTGGTATCGCGACGGCGGCGTCGACGACGACTGGCATGACGGCGTTTATACGGATTTTGAGAACATCTGCGATATTCTCGGCGTCACGCTGATAACGCGCCCGGTCCCTCTCTTTGGCGGCGGTTCACGCGGCAAGCCATGCATTTATTTCAGCGGCTTCTGGAGCCAGGGCGATGGCGCCTGTTTCGAAGGACGCTATACCTATGCGCCGCAGGCGGCGGTCAGGATCCGCGAATATGCGCCAAAAGACGCTGAGCTTCACCGGATCGCTTGTGTCCTGCAGGCGATACAGCGGCGCAATTTTTATAGGCTCACGGCCGATATCCGCCATCGCGGGCGTTATTGTCACGAATATTGCATGTCGATTTCCGTCGATCGGGACGGCCCGACAAGTCAGGATATGACCAGAGACGCTGAAGACATCGTTATCGAGGCGCTGCGCGATCTGGCGCGCTGGCTCTACCGAACGCTCGAAGGCGACTATGCCGATCGAATGTCGGATGCAGCCGTTGACGAAACGATTGCGGCGAATGCCTGGACGTTCACGCAAACCGGTCGGCGGTTTGGCTGACCTTTAAAAAAGCGCCCCGTCTGACGACCGGGCGCTTTTTTCATGCTGGCCTTCGAGAGGAAGAGGATCGCGGGGCGGGGTCAAGACCCGCGCGAACGAGAGAGAGCGTGGTGCGGGTCGACTCTTTCCCGCTCTCGTCAAGGCGTTCGTCCAATGACTCTTCCCCTTCCTGTCAATACTGCGTCCGCGCCATCGTCGCGTCGTCCTTCTTCGTCGAATATTTATTTCGCGGCGGAGCTTCTCCTGCCCAATCTTGAACGTGGCGGGCGGATCGACGCCTTGATCCTGCGCGCCGCGATGGAAACTGCCTTTGGCGCCTCCGACGCCGCTGGCGCCTGGGACTGGAAACAGGCCTATGACGCCTGCGAAGTCGCAACGGTTCTGTTTCTGCGCAAATATGGCGAGAGACTGTTTCGCAAAAACGCCTCGCCTCACGCACGTCTCGCCGCTCTTGAGAAAATCGCCGCGCTCCTGCCGACGCACACGCGCCGATCCGAAGAGAGCCAGAAGCTTCAGCAATTCTCGACGCCGGCGCCGCTTGGGCTAGCAGCGCTGACGGCGGCGGCAATCAGCGCAGACGATCTCGTTCTGGAGCCCTCGGCCGGTACGGGCCTCCTCGCCATTCTCGCGCAGATGAGCGGCTCTGGCGATCTGATCCTCAACGAACTTGCCGCGACCCGCGCCGATTTGCTCGACGCGCTCTTTACCGAAATCCGCATCACCCGCTTCGACGCCGCACAGATCGACGATCATCTCGACGCCTCCAGGGTTCCATCCGTCGTTTTGATGAACCCGCCCTTCTCGGCCCTGGCGCATGTCGCCGGCAGCATACAGGACGCCGGCTTCCGCCACGTCGCTTCGGCGCTGGCGCGTCTTGCGCCCGGCGGCAGGCTCGTCGCAATCACTGGCGCAAACGTCGGCCCGGACATGCCTGATTGGCGCAACGCTTTCGTAGAGTTGCAGACGCGCGGACGCGTCGTGTTCTCCGCCGCAATCGACGGCGCGGTCTACGCCAAACACGGGACGACCTTTCCGACCCGGCTAACGGTCATCGACAAGCTGCCGGCCGACCATAAGTGCGTATTCCCAGCCTCGCCGGGCATGGCGCCCGATATCGCGACGCTGCTCGACTGGATCGTCAGGCTAACCCCGCCGCGCCAACCCGTCTTCTTGCCGCAACCCGCTGTGTCGCGCATCGCTGCGGCGCCGATATTCCGACGCGTCTCTATGGCGCCTTCGACGCAAAGGCACGCAATCAAAACCGCCAGCGATCCGAAAGGCGTCGCCCTTGTCTATGAAACCCTCGACGGGGCGGCTCCCGACGATCAGCGCATGAGTGAAGGACTATACGAACCCTATGCCTTGCAATCCATTCGCATTCCCGGCGCTCAACCGCATCCGACAAAACTTGTGCAATCGGCCGCCATGGCCTCGGTCGCGCCGCCCAAACCCGATTACCGACCGCTGTTGCCGGAAAATATTCTCGCCTTGCTTTCCGACGCGCAACTCGAAACCGTCATCTACGCCGGACAAGCGCACAAGGATTATCTCGCTGGACACTGGAGCGTAAACGAGACCTTCGATCTCGTTCAGGCCGCGCCCGAAGACGCCGCCAACGCCGTTCGTTTTCGCCGCGGCTTCATGCTTGGCGACGGCACAGGCGCCGGCAAGGGACGCCAATCGGCCGGCGTCATCCTCGACAACTGGCTTCAGGGACGACGCAAGGCCCTGTGGATCTCGAAGTCGGACAAGCTGATCGAGGACGCCCAACGCGACTGGTCGGCGCTTGGCATGGAGCGCCTGCTGGTGACGCCGCTGTCGCGCTTTCCACAGGGAAAACCCATCGCGCTTTCCGAAGGCGTCCTGTTTACGACCTACGCCACGCTGCGCTCCGACGAACGCGGCGAGAGAGCGTCCCGGGTTCGGCAAATCGTCGATTGGCTCGGCGCCGATTTCGACGGCGTGATCGTTTTCGACGAAAGCCACGCCATGCAGAACGCCGGCGGCGGCAAGGGCGAACGCGGCGACGTCGCTCCCTCGCAACAGGGACGCGCCGGCCTGCGTCTGCAACACGCCTTGCCCGACGCCCGCGTCATCTATGTTTCCGCCACCGGCGCCACCAGCGTTCATAATCTCGCCTACGCCCAGCGGCTTGGTCTCTGGGGCGGCGACGATTTTCCCTTCGCAACCCGCGCCGAATTCGTGGAAGCGATCGAAGAAGGCGGCGTCGCCGCCATGGAGGTTCTGGCGCGCGATCTGCGGGCGCTCGGCCTCTACACCGCAAGATCCCTCTCCTATGACGGCGTCGAATACGAATTGGTCGAACATAAGCTGACCGACGAACAGCGCCGGATTTACGACGCCTACGCCGGGGCTTTCGCCATCATCCACACCCATCTCGACGCCGCCATGCAGGCCGCAAACATCACCGGCAAGGACCGCGCATTGAACCGTCAGGCGAAATCCGCCGCCCGTAGCGCCTTCGAGTCGGTGAAACAACGGTTTTTCGGTCATCTGCTGACCTCGATGAAAACGCCGACGCTGATCCGCGCCATCGAACGCGATCTTAACGACGGCCATTCCGCCGTCATCCAGATCGTGTCGACCGGCGAAGCGTTGATGGAGCGTCGTCTTGCGGAAATCCCGACCGAGGAATGGGGCGACGTGCGCGTCGATATCACCCCGCGCGAATATGTCCTGTCATATTTGCAGCATTCTTTCCCCGTACAACTTTACGAACCCTACACCGACGCCGACGGGAACCTCCTCTCGCGTCCGGTCATGCGCGATGGCCAACCGGTCTTGTGTCGCGAGGCCGTCGCCCGGCGCGAGGATCTCATCGAACGATTGGCCGCGCTCGCGCCCGTGCCCGGCGCGCTCGACCAGATCGTTCAGCGCTTCGGCGCGGAAACGGTGGCGGAGGTGACGGGACGTTCGCGCCGCATCCTGCGCAAGGGCGAGCGCTACGTCGTCGAAAATCGCGCCGCCAACGCCAATCTGTCCGAAACTTCCACCTTCATGGACGATCAAAAACGCATCCTTGTTTTTTCCGACGCCGGCGGCACCGGACGCAGCTATCACGCCGATCTCTCGGCGAAGAACCAGCGGCTTCGCGTCCATTACCTTCTCGAACCCGGCTGGAAGGCCGATACGGCGATCCAGGGACTGGGGCGCACCAACCGCACCCATCAGGCGCAGCCGCCGCTCTTTCGCCCCATCGCGACCGACGTCAAAGCCGAGAAGCGTTTTCTCAGCACCATCGCGCGCCGGCTCGATACGCTCGGCGCGATCACGCGCGGTCAACGCCAGACCGGCGGGCAGGGACTCTTTCGGCCCGAGGACAATCTTGAAAGCTCCTATGCGCGGGCCGCGCTGCGACAGCTCTATGCGCTCGTCGTGCGCGGCAGGATCGAGGGCTGTTCGCTTGAACGTTTCGAGACCGCCACCGGTCTCAAGCTGACCGACGACAATGGCATGAAAGACGAGTTGCCGCCGATCACGACCTTTCTCAATCGCCTGCTTGCCCTCACCATCGAGCTTCAGGGCGTCCTGTTCGACGCCTTCGAACAATTGCTCGAGGCAAAGGTGGCCGGCGCCATCGCTGGCGGCGTCTATGATGCGGGTCTCGAAACCCTGATCGCGGAAAGCTTCGTCGTGACCGAGCGCACGACGATTTACGCCCATCCCGCCACGGGCGCGCAAACGCGTCTCCTCGCCATTGCGAAACGCGAACGCAATCGGCCGATGTCGCTCGACGATGCGCTCGCCCTGTCGCGAGACGGGAATGGCCGTCTGCTGGTCAACGCGAGATCGGGACGCGCCGCCGTGCAAACGCCCGCGCCTTCGCTGATGCGCGACGACGGCGAGATCGAACGCCGGGTTCGGCTGACACGCCCCATGGAACGCCATCATGTTGCGCTCGCGGCAATGGCCGAGACCCAGTGGGAAGACGCCGATCGCGAGACTTTCGCTCGCGCATGGATCAAGGAACTGGATGAGGTTCCGGCCTTCGCCGAAAGCGCGATCCATATCGTCGCCGGATTGCTGTTGCCGGTCTGGAAGCGCCTGCCGCACGAGGCGACACGGGTCTATCGTCTCCAGACGGACGACGGCGAGCGCATCGTCGGTCGTCTCGTCTCTCCGGCCTGGGCTGCGAACGCCACGACCTCGGGATTGGCGACTCTTTCGGCGCATGACGCCTTCGCCGCGCTGCTTGAGGGTCAGGCCGTTATCGACCTTGCCGGGGATCTCCAGCTTCGTCGCGTCAAGGTCATGGGGGCAAAACGCATCGAACTGATTGGCGTCACCGAGGCTATGCGCGAGCGCCTGCGCGCCCATGGGCTCTTCACAGAGATCATTTCGTGGAAACTGCGCTTCTTCGTGCCGGTCGACGAGAATGGCGCAAAGGTCATCGGCCGACTCTTTGAGACCTGGCCGGTCCTGAGCGTCTCCCACAGGGAGGCGGCGTGATGTCGAGGCATGATGCATCCGATCTGTCGCAACGACTTGGCCGCTGCGCCGAAGCGGTATGTCGGCGTTATCTCGACGCCGGTCGCAGGCAGGGCCATTACTGGCTCGTGGGCGACGTGCGCAATACGCCTGGCCGCTCGCTGTTCGTGCGGCTCAGGGACTCCGCCAAAGTCCCGGCGGGAAGATGGCGCGACGCCGCGACAGGAGAGAGCGGCGATTTGCTCGACATCATCCGTCTGGCTCTGGGGCTTAAAGACTTCGCCGAAGTCGCCAACGAAGCCCGCGCCTTTCTGAGCCTGCCGCCGCCAAAACGCGCCCATCTGCCGCAACGATTCCCCCACGCGCACACCGGTCCCGAAACCGGATCGAGCGAGACGGCTAAACGGCTCTTCGCCATGTCGCGGCCGATCGAAGGAACGCTGGCGGCAAAATACTTGCGCCGTCGCGGCGTTACGACCCCACAGGGGCTGACCAGTCTGCGCTTTCATCCCCGCTGCTATTATCGATCCGATGCGCATGAGCCGACCCAGACATGGCCGGCGATGATCGCCGCCGTCACCGATCTCTCCGGCGTCATCACCGGCGCGCATCGCACATGGCTCTCGCCGGATGGCGCAGGCAAGGCGCCCATCGACACGCCGCGCAAGGCGATGGGCGACTTGCTCGGTCACGCGGTGCGTTTTGGCCTTGCAGGAGAGGTCATGGCCGTCGGCGAGGGGATCGAAAGCGTGCTCTCAGTGCGCGAAGCGCTGCTCGCCATGCCCATGGCGGCGGCGCTCTCGGCCGCGCATCTTGCCGCCATTCGCTTTCCCGACACGCTGCGCCGGCTCTACATCCTTCGCGATAACGATCCGGCGGGCGATCGCGCCAGCGCCGCTTTGCTCGAACGCGCCGATGCGGCCGGGATCGAGGCGATCGCGCTTTCGCCATTGCGCGGGGATTTCAACGAGGATCTCTGCGCCGATGGCGTCGATGCGCTGCGCGCGCATCTTCGTTCCCGGCTCGCGCCGCAGGACGTCGCCCGTTTCATGCGCATCGCGGCGTGACCGCACAAGGAGAAGATTTTTTAGCTGTCGTCCTGATATGCGCCCGCAGGCAAAGGCCGCCATCGACAGTGGACCGCGCCCCGGCCTTCGAGAGGGCGAGTGGCCCACAACCGGTCTGGCCCGGCAATGGCTGTGGCCGACTATTTTCCGGCGGCGGGCGAAGCCCGCCGTTCCATCGCGAACCAAAATAGCCGGCCTTCGCCATCCTCCGCTGAGCTTCGGCCCTGTGCTGCGCGCCGGGTGCAGCGCCATCCCGCCCGTGGGCTCCATCGCCATGAAGGCCGCGGCGGTCGCGGTCCAATCGATGGAGCCTCCCATGAACGGGCGCGACGATAACGAACACAACCCTCAGTCTTCTCCGACGGCTCACATCCTGCAGGAGTTGCAGCTCTACGGCTATCGACCCTTCGCAGACGAACCCGATCCCCGACCGCTTCCGGAAGGCGCGCGCGTTGTCGGCGCCATCGCCGATATCTTCGACGCCCTGATCTCAACACTCCAGGACACGCGCCTCGAACCCGACCTCGACAATCTTCTCTGGTCGACCGTCAATCTCTTTCACCGCGCCACGGATCGCATCGAACGCGAACTCGACGACAACGAACAGGCGCAGCGTCGCCTTCAGCGCGAGCAAGATGGCGGCGAGATTAAATCCGTCGAACTTGAGCGCGTCACCGCCGAGGGACGGACGCTGTTAGAGCGACGCGACGCTTTCGAACTGATGCGCGATCAGGCCGCCGACCATTATTCGCAGCAAACCGGCTCAGGCTGGAAACCGCGCGCCGGTTCGCTCGTCAATCATCGCAATTTGACGTCGGCCGTCGTCGACAGTCGCGACTTCCTCGCCGCCAAACGACGCATCGAGGCCGAAGTGCTGATCCCGGCAGGGCCGAAGATCGCCTTCTCCGGCGGCGACTGCGCCGATCATACGCCGATCTGGGACAAGCTTGATCGCATTCGCGAAAAACATCCCGACATGGTGCTGATGCATGGCGGTTCGCCCAAAGGCGCCGAGAAGATCGCCGCGCGCTGGGCCGATGCGCGCAAGACGCCGCAGATCGTGTTCAAGCCCGACTGGACAAAACACGCCAGAGCCGCGCCTTTCAAACGCAACGATCGGATGCTCGACGTGCTGCCCATCGGCGTTGTGATCTTTCCCGGCACGGGCATTCAGGACAATCTCGCCGACAAGGCCAGAAAGATGGGCATTCCGGTCTATCGGTTCGGCAAGGGCGGCGCGTAAGTGTTGGTCTTAGAATCCAAGAAGGTGTTTTGCTGCGTCCAGATTAAGAGCAAATTTAATTTGAAGATCATCAAACTGCTCGGCTAGTTCTGTTCGCAAGTATGAGCTTGACACCTCACAATAGTCCTTTTTGTTCGTAGTAACAAATACGACAGGAGCATTATAGTTCTCATTTCGAAGCTTGGCCACAAATTCAATATATGTTTCGATAATGTAGCAATCCTTCATTGAATCTTTACCTTTACTGGCAGGAGCTCTTGCATTAAGCACCCTGTTCACGACTTTTTGGTATATGTCACCGGGCTTAATCAATTGCGATTGGCCAATCCATCGATCCACGATTTTTCTTGCATGAGCGGCATGATTTTCTAGATGATTAAGCTCAATGAGACCTGAAATACCGTAGGCTTTAGTCACTTCATCAATACGCCAAATGTTTTTTCTAAATTTTTTAAGGTCGTCATCAGTTTCTTTTTCTACCTTGTCTACATGTTCATCGAATTCTAATTTGACCTGCTCAGCCATTAGAAGAGTGGCAGCTTTAGCGCTCTCAACTGAATTTAGTAATTCTAATGCAGCACGACGATCATGTGGCCTTACGTCCTCGCGGGTAGGACTACGCATCAAGTCGAGGACCGCACATGTGTCAAAACATAGCGAGGGTTTATTAAATTCGATGACTTTGGCCACATCGACATATGCCATCTCCTCAAGACCTGTCGTATTTATTTAGAAGCTCCAGCCCAAATTCGTATTGAGTGGCAAGATCGTAGGCCTTATCGTCAGCCCACTTCTGGCTCTCTATTAGCCACCGGACCAGAAGCTCTGTATCAAGTTTAGTCTTCGAACGATGTGATAGAAGGATGAAATCTAACCAGCGTTGACGATCTGAGGGATGCGCCGAGCCTGTTGATTTATTGGCTAATTTGGAAAACCTTCGCAATTCTTGCGCAACATTATCGCAAACCCAATCATTAAGTGATTGCTGTTCTGAAGTAAGATCAAATTTAAAATCGACCTGTTTGCTTGCGGGTTTTACTATTCTGCTAACGAAATCCTTCAATGTTTGGTTATAGGCTTCATATCCTAATTCACTTACATCACGAGGAACGATATTAGTCACCTTGTAACTTAAGTTCGCGGACCATAAGACAAGGGCAACGGCTTCGACTCCATCTTCTTTGTCCCGAGTAAAAACGACAACATCATCGCTATCGGAGTTGATGGTGATAATTTCTTCTTTTTCTTTAGCGTGGTGCCACGGTCCTATCGCTTGATCGAGCAAAGCTTTGCGAATGGCTGGCAGGCCTCCGAGGCAACCATGAATAGTCAGATCCTGAAATACTGATATTTCCTCGGTCATGATCCTTTGCTCTCAATTCTATGGACAAGGCACAAAGATGACGTGTCCGATTCGTAATTGAAAATAATATCATATCCTCTTAAAAGTCACCAATGGTTACATGATCGAGATCGCCAAAATGCCGGACATCACCATTCGTAAACTCTCCGAAGAAGCGCATCGCGCCCTCAAAGCGCGCGCGGCGCGACATAACCGCAGCGCGGAAGCCGAAATGCGCGCCATTCTTGAAGCCGCAGTCCGTCCCGAAGGCGGCTAAGGCTTGGCGCGGCGCTTTCGGATATTGGGCGGAGGGTCGGGCTCACAAACGCCGATGTCGAAGCGCTCGAACGCGTCCGCGACAGACGCCCCGCAGAGCCGATGCCTGTCGAATGATCTTGCTGGACACCAATGTCCTGTCGGAGGCGATGAAACCCGAGCCCTATCGCCCGGTTCTGGAATGGCTCGACGCGCAGGCGGCGGATACGCTGTTTATCGCCAGCGTCAGCATCGCTGAACTGATGTTCGGCATCGGCGCCTTGCCGTAGGGCAAGCGAAAGGAGAGGCTGGCGCTCGCGGTCGAAGGCGTAATCGAGCTGTTCGAGCCCCGGATTTTACCATTCGATACGCAAGCAGCCCGGCGATACGCTGAGCTTGCCGTCAAGGCTCGGGCTGCAGGCAAAGGTTTTCCGACGCCGGACGGCTATATCGCCGCGATTGCCTCAACGCACGGCTTTGCGGTGGCGTACCGTGACACCAGCGCTTTCAAGGCCGCCAGATTAAACGTCATCGATCCCTGGAAGGCGGTCGGCTAACCGACTGTCTGCGTCGTTAAGAGCGCCGCAGGACAATCCGGCTCAATTCTCCTGGCTTCAGACACATCCCCGCTTCACTGCCCATGTCCTTGGTCCGTCCGCGGGCCTGACGCCATCAACCCGTAAAGGGTCGGACGACGCAAGCGCGCCGCCGCTTCGGTTGCGCCTGCGCGGTGATTGCAGCCCACGGCCAGACACATCGGGCGCCTGTCAGCGGGGGATGGTCCTCCGCTTCGCACAGGAGCCGGATCGATGTCCTTCAACAACGCTCACGCCTTCGCCTTTAGCCTCGCCGTCACGCTCATGGCCGCCATTGTAATCTTTCGCGCCGGAGACGGCACGCTCTCGGTGATCCCCGCCTCGGAATATGACGGCGACGAAACAGAAATCCTCTGCGAAATCGATCCCTTCGCCCGTTAGACAGGGCGAAGACTTTCGCAGCTACGGCGGAAACCTATCGGGTTTCCGCTTCTGTCGTTTATCTTTTTTGTTATGCTGATTGTTGCGCCGTGGCGGTGGTGGAGGCGCAAAGATCTGAGCACTCCAACGGAGACCGCCGCCATGCCTCTGAGCACGATTCTTATTTGTATCGCCGTCATCGGCTTTTACTTCTGGTTGGCCTGCGCTCTGGCCGTCTTCGCCACGCCGCTCTTCACAGGCTTCGTTATGGGCGGGTGGGCAAGTCAGGCCGGCGCGAGTTTGCCGGAGGCAATGATCGTCGGGTCGTTTGGCGCGACGCTGATGCTTTGCGCTGGTCGATTGCTTGTGATCCTTGTCCGTCCATCATGGGCGCGATTGTCGATCATGGCGATCTTCGTCATGTCTGCCGTCATCGCCGGCTATCATGTCATGCATGGGGTCGTGCAACACGTCACAGCCTCTGTATCATTGCAGATTGCGTGTTCGATCCTGGCCGCCATAGTGATCGGCGTCACGGCCTTTCGTCAGTTTTCTGAAATCTCAACACCCCGGTCGGAGCCGAGACTTCCGGGTCCTGATCGCCTGTCCGACAGGGACAATGTGACCAAAAGCTGTAGCGAGACCGCCGTCGTCATCGTCGGGATTGCCGCAGTGGCTTCTATTCGCAGGATATCGTCAGCCTCCGCCACTCGGCAGGCGTCATTGTCGCGATGAGTGCTGGCATCGATTGCCGCTCCAAAGCGACCAGCCTGGTTGATGGGGCTCCGCAGGCGCAGCGCGGGGGGAGAGATCGGCAAGCTCAACCTGACGTCAGGGAAAAACGTTGCCGGTTCTCCAACGAGCTATCGTCTTAAAGCGCCGAAGGGCCGCCAGTCATCTCCATCGTCTATCCGTCGCCGAGCGCTCCAAACGACCTCTTCAATGGCCTGATCTGGCCGAAGGACGGCTAACGCCTCGACCGTCTGAGCCGCAACGGCGCGTCGCGATTTTCTTCCCCTGGGTTTCACCCATTCCTCGCGAGACAAGAAAACCGCGCCTGCGCCATCCTCCGCTTTGCTTCGGTCGCAAGCGATGCGTCGACGGTCGCCTCCGGCCGGTCGATCGCCATCGAGGCCGCATGGTGCGGGCTCGAAACGGAAAATGGAGATTTCAACATGGCGACCATCGGCAGCTTCAAAAAGTCCGGCTCGAACGAGTTCACCGGCGACATCGTCACCCTCAGCGTTCAGGCGAAAGGCGTGCGCATTATCCCCGACCTGCGCGCCTCCGGCGAGAACGCCCCCAGTCACCGCGTGGTAGTTGGCCGCGCGGAAATCGGCGCCGCCTGGTCCAAACGCTCCAACGAGGGCCGCGAGTATCTGGGCCTGAAGCTGGACGATCCGAGCTTCAACGCCCCGATCTACGCCAACCTCTTCGACGATGAGGACGGCGAGGGCTACTCGCTGATCTGGTCCCGTCCCAACGGTCGACGGGTCGACTAAAGCCGCCAGCAAGGTCCCGGCCACGCGGCCGGGGCCTTTGCGGCAAATAACCAGGTTCAACGCGGGTCAATGGAGCCAACCAAATTAGAAGGGGTCTAATAGAACCGCGAAATTTCTCGCTTGAATTTGTCAGACCGCCGAACTCGCCAGAGCTTTTTATGTCCCAAGGAGAGCTTATGCCGACTTTGGGTGACGGTCGCTGATCAGACGGCACGGTTTCCTCTTGCGTCACTGGTTACGACACGATCTATGAATTTGACGCGTCGGATAAGCCGGCGAAACTGATTAGCGCGTTTAGTTCGTGCCCTGTTTTCTGAGCCAACTAAATGAGCATGAAAATCATGATTTTTTCCTCCACTACGACAGCAAGCCATTCATGTCGACGGTTCAGTTCTCAATAGTGGCGAATACGCTCTCGATTAGTTTCGATGCTCGCAGGTGCTCAAATTACTCGGTAGAGAAATTGTAGAACGCCAGTAACGCTTCCGTAACCTTGACGAGGCAGGTCACGACGAGCGCATGTTTGTTCCCGTTTTTTCCTGAAAGATCCTTATCAAATCATGCGATTGGCTTTGGTTCGCGTGCGACAAATCTCGCGCGGCGCAGCTTTGCGAAGTTAAGGAAGCGATCCACGTTGAAAGAGACGCGATGTCGATTGTCGAAACATTTTGAGGCTCATTCAGATTTTGAGAGGTGTGATCAAAAAAACTGTTTTCGACGGCAAAGAATCATTTTGGGGGCTGATATCCGCAATTTGCGCCAAAAAGGAACCACCGATTGTAATACGCCAATCTACTCTATCCTTTCTTTTTCAGCGAAATCAACAATCTAAGATTGACCTGCGCGCGCTCATATCTCAGCTTTGATGCTGTAGGCGTGAAAAAAACTGCTCAGCAACAATCTTGGGCAAGGCAGTTTGATAATCGAGTCTGAAACGCCGCAAATCACACCTTTCAGCAGCAAAAATTGTGCGCCGCAATAAAGAAAAAGGTTGAGCGATGCCGAGAACCGCCGCGACTGTGAAACAGGCTGACATTGCCCGCGCGTTACGCGCAGCTAAACAGGCAGATCTCAAGATGGCTCTTGAGATCTTGCCGAATGGATCAATTCGACTGGTGCCGCTTGAAAAGGATGCAAGGCTAGAGCCGCAGAATGAATATGCGGCGAATAGAAAACAGAGGCCCGTTCTGTGAGATGTCAAAACCCCGTCCGCCTTATCTACAAAGACAGATCAACCGGCACGGTAGCGTCGTTTGGTATGTCAGGAAGCGTCCAAACGGACGTATAAGAATACGCGGGGATTATGGATCTCCTGCCTTTATGGCTGCTTACCATAAAGCGGTGTCCAGCGATTATAGGCCAACAAAAGCAAAAAAAATTTCTGAAAATAAGCAGTCCCTTGAATGGTTGATTGATGCTTATAGAAAATCTGCTTCCTGGCAGGAATTGTCTCAAGCAACGAAAAAACAGAGAGAAAATATATTTCTTCACACACTCTCCTCCGCTGGGGATATTCCTTTCGCATCTATAAAGCGCTCAGATATCCGCGCAGGAATTGACAAACGCGCCTCAACGCCAGCTCAGGCAAATAATTTTTTGAAGGCGATGAGAGGTTTGTTTAAATGGGCTCTGGATGCAGAGCATGTACAGGCGGACCCAACAATCAATATCAAGGGTGTTAGGATCAAAAGCCAAGGCTTCCACGTATGGACTGAAGAAGAAATACTTAAATTTGAAAACAAATGGCCGATAGGGACCAGAGAGAGGCTGGCCCTCGCTATCCTCCTCTATACAGGGTTAAGAAGAGGGGATGCTGCAAAGCTTGGACCGCAGCATGTCAAAAATGGTGTGATATTGATGGAGACTGAGAAGACAGGCACACCAATCGCGATTCCGATTCTTCCTCAACTACAAGAAATTATTGATCAGAGTCCTGTGGGCAGAGTCACGCTCATTGCCCGTCATGATGGATTGCCGATGGTAAAGGAGGGCTTCGGGAACTGGTTCAGCGACGCTAGCAGGGTTGCTGGGGTGCCGGGGTCTTGTCATGGTCTGCGTAAATCAGGGGCTACGCGAGCAGCTGAAAGTGGCGCTACGGAACATGAGCTCAACGCAATCTTCGGGTGGACGGGAAATAAGATGGCGAGCCTATATACGAAGACGGCGAACCGTGCGCGACTGGCTGAGCGGGCGATGGAAAAACTTTCAAGAGAGCAGAAAAGGATTTCTATGCCCTCACCTAGTCAAGACCTGCCCTCACCCAAAAATTTTTATAGAGAAAACAATAGCTTAATAGGTATTGGTGCCCAGGAGAGGACTCGAACCTCCACGGCTTTCACCACTGGTACCTGAAACCAGCGCGTCTACCAATTCCGCCACCTGGGCAACGCGGGTCTCTTAGGGCCGCCAGCGGGCCTGTGTCAATGTGGCCCCGGCCGAAAAGCTCGCCCCGGCGGCGGCGCGCGGGATTTTGGCGTCAATCCGGCGCTTGCGCCGCATTTCCTTCCGCGCCGATTTTCGCTATGACGCGGGCGTCGCCCATGCGGCGGTGCGGCATAAAGCGGAGCGAGGACAGCATGAGCGGCGAGAGCGTGGGCGGGGGACGCATTGTAACGGTTTTCGGCGGCTCGGGTTTCATTGGCCGTTATGTTGTGCGGGCGCTGGCGCGTGACGGCTGGCGCGTGCGCGTGGCCTGCCGCAGGCCCGATCTAGCCTTTTTCCTTCAGCCGCTCGGCCGGCCCGGACAGGTTGTCGCCGTCCAGGCCAATCTGCGCGATCCTGTTTCGGTCGCCGCCGCCGCGCAGGGCGCGTCGGCGGTAGTCAATCTGGTTGGCATTCTCGCCGAGAGCGGCAAGCAGAAATTCGACGCCGTTCAGGCGCAGGGGGCGCGCCACGTGGCTGAAGCCGCCGCTGCCGCGGGCGTAACGAATTTCGTCCAGATGTCGGCGATTGGCGCGGATGCGCAGGGCGCCGCCGTCTATGCGCGCAGCAAAGCCGAGGGCGAGGCCGCCGTGCTGGCGGCGATCCCGACCGCCGTGATCCTGAGGCCTTCGGTGGTGTTCGGCGTCGAGGACGAGTTTTTCAACCGTTTCGGGACGATGGCGCGGTTTTTCCCGGTGATCCCGATCGTCGGCGCCGAAACGAAATTCCAGCCGGTCTATGTCGGAGACGTGGCCGAGGCGGTCGCAGCGGCGCTCGCCGGCCGCGCCCGCGCCGGCGCAGTCTACGAACTGGGCGGCCCGGAAGCGAAAAGCTTCGGCGCGCTGGTCGCATATGTGCTGGAGACGACGGAGCGCGATCGCTACGTCATGAAGCTCGGGTTCGGCGCCGGCAAGCTGGTGGCCTGGATCATGCAAGCGCTCACCAGTCTCTCAATGGGCCTGTTTCCGAAAATCCTGCGTATGACCACCGATCAGGTCGAATTACTCAAGCATGATAATCTCGTGAGCGATACCGCGCGGGCCGAGGGACGCACGCTCGAAGGGCTCGGCATAACGCCACAATCGATCGAGGCTATCGCGCCGGCCTATCTCTATCGCTATCGCAAGACCGGTCAGTATCAGTCGCAACGGCTCGGCGCCTGAGACTTGCCTAGCGCACCGTCTCGAGATCGAGGCGGCGTTCGAGCCGCTCCAGCACGCAATTTTTATCGAGCCTGATAAATTTGGCGTCAACATAACCTGTCTTCGGCACGCCATAGACGAGCATTCCGTTTCGATAATAATAGTCGTAGATGGTCGTTTGATCGTTTTTGGCGTAGTCGCCCGCGCTTTTCAAAAATGTTCCCGTGCAGGCGTATTCGGCCAATGCCACATCCGGCGCGGCCCCCATGACAACGCCAATAACAACGCCGATCGCGATTGATGCAAGACTTTTAGCTTTTGCCGCTTCCCGCATGTCTCCTCCGAACATTCGCCACGCGTCGCGAGGGCGCGACGCTGAGGACATAGACCGACAGTATTACTTCCCGCTCTTTTTACCAGCAGAAAAGACAGGCCTCTCTGCGACTGATGTATCGAACGCGACGCCGGCCGTATTTTCAATGATCCTATACTCGAATGGTTACAGGTTCAGCGCGCCCTACGGGATGACCGCCACGCAAGCCATCGACACAGCAAGGAGGCAGAAGCGATGATCGGGAATAATTATCCGGCTTGTTCGTATTTGCTGTTTTTGCCGCCACGGCGGCAGGCGCGGGAAACATCGCGGTCGAACATTTCAGGCGTGCGGAAACGCCCGTTGATATGAAAGCTCATGTCATGGCGGTTGTTTCGTCAAGCTACGCAGCGAGTGCGGTTCGACGCCAGTCAAAAAGTTGGCAATCATCAGGTTTCATCCCGACGCTCCTGCGCCGCAGGCGGTTTCGATCTGACATCGCCACTCGCCATATCAATACCGAAAAACCTGCGGCCGATCGTGGTTTCTCGTCGCTCTCAATGAAGATCACAACATCAAACACTCTTGTATAGGCCCGGAACCCGGCTATTCAGACCGAAGGGAGTCGGGTTGCGCTACGACAATCCGATCAGTCGAATCTTCATAGAGCCATACAATGCATCGGGCATCGAAAGGTTTGAGGCAGGGCTTGTTGCGTTGTACGCTCGCTTGAAGGCGCGCGACTAGCTTTGAGTCCACTTGACAGAACAACCGCTTCGCGTCATCCTCAAAAGATGAAAAGGTTCTGATTAAAAATTTTTTGTCTGATTGTTGTCCTTGTCATCGTCAGTGTCCTCGATCTCTTAGTGAGGAGGTAATTATGGTCACCACACCGAAAGTAACTCAAGTTAATCCCGCAGCTTTGAAAGAAACTATCCTGGAGCGCATTCGCTGGGTGTTTGATCCAATTGACATGGATCACGTATTGCAGATCGACCAGGCGCTGGCGAAGCAATTGATGGCTCAGCGGCTGGAGGCCAACGCAGAGATCGCGCGAACGATCGCCGACGCATCGGCCAAAGCCGCAAAACTGTTGAAGTGACGTTATGGCCGGAGCCGGAGCCAAGCGGATAAAAACCCGCAGTGTTCCTGCCAAGCCGGTCAATGCGGATCGCGTCGAGATTGCTCTCGTCGGTTATCAAGACCAGGGCAATCTCGGACTTGGATATCTTGCCGCCGTTGTAGAGCGTCGTGGCTGGAATGCTACACTCTACGACATCCGTGACGGCGGCGAAGAGCTACTGCGCAAGCTAGAGTTACGCCCTCCGCTGATTATCGGTTTCTCGCTGATTTTCCAGTTTTTCCTGCCAAGGTACCGTGAATTAGCTCAATTTCTCCGCTCGTCGGGCGTTGAAGCGCATTTCACGATTGGCGGTCATTATCCAAGCCTTTGCTACGAAGAACTTCTCGGTCACTTTCCCGAGATTGACAGCGTCGTCTTATTCGAGGGCGAGGAGACGTTGATTGAGCTTGCCGAACGTCTTCGTGACGGCGCTCAATGGAAAAATGTGCCGGGCATCGCCTACAAGGGAAACGACGGCGCAGCCGTCACGACAGATGCGCGAACGCTTGTTCCCGATCTCGATGATTTGCCCTTCCCCAAGAGACCATATGAAGCAGAGAGGATCGTTGGATATCCTACGCTGCCCGTATTGGCAAGTCGAGGGTGTATCCGTCGTTGTTCATTCTGTTCTATCCATACCTTCTATCGCACAGCGCCGGGGAGAGTCGTGCGCGTACGAAAACCCGAGAAGGTGGTCGAGGAAATGCTCGAACTTCGCGAGACCCACGATGTCCGGGTGTTCCTGTTTCAGGATGACGATTTTCCCCTCTGGGGCTCAAAAGGACGCCGCTGGGCCGATGATTTGACGACGCGTCTTCACGCAAGCGGCCTTGCGCGGGACACAATCTTCAAGATTTCCTGCCGAGCAGAATATGTCGAGCCGGATCTTTTCGGCGGTCTGAGGGATGCAGGTCTGTTTCTGGTTTATATGGGACTTGAATCGGGCGTCGAGGGCGGATTGGATATCCTGTTCAAACAAACCTCGGTAGAGCAAAACATCCATGCGGTTGAGACATTAAAACAGCTCGGAATCGCATGGAATTACGGTTTTATGTTATTCGATCCCTCAAGCACCTTTGCCTCCATTCGCGAGAATGCCGCCTTTCTGCGCGAGATTGTCGGGGATGGCAGTACGGCCGCAGTATTCTCGCGCATGCTGCCCTATGGCGGCACGCCCATTCGGCAGACGCTGGAGCGAGAGGGACGGTTGCGGGGCGATCTCACGCACCCTGACTATGTATTTCTCGACCCGCGCATCAATGACTATCATCGCCGACTGACAATCGCCGTGCGGCCATGGATACATAATCGTGGCTTGTCGTATTCGCTTGCAAATTCAGTCGATGAGCTTGAGACCATTGCGCGTCTCGCTCCTGCGGCGGTCGGTTGTGGCGAGTATCGCTCGGCGCTGAGAGCGTTAACGGCAGAGAGTAACGAGCGGCTTCTTCAACTCGTGGAAAGGTCTTCACTCGCTTTCGAAAGAGGCGATGTTGGCCCACTCGATCCGGCGCCGGTCGCGGATTATTGCAAGAAAAATCTCAACAGGCTCGACGACCTCCGCCATGACTTTCTCACTCGCAACATGGACGTTTTAATCACCAGTATTACAGGCGCGCCGACCAACCATCCGGTGATGATGCCTCAGGTGCATTAATGAAAGAAATCGCCCGCTCTTTTACTGCAGGCGTGAATTTCCCTTTTGAATAACTGTTCAATGATGATCTGTGAGCCGATTTTCTCATCGCCTCACCCTGACGCTCTATGTATCCGTGAACGGCGGTAGACTCACGACATGGATCTGATACAGATTTTTCTCGCTCGCACATCTCGTGAATGCAACGAGTCGTTGGGCGTCAGGTCCACAGCACAGTCGCAAGGAATCCTGAGATAAAAAGGGAAGGCTGGTTGGACCCAAACTGAACCGATCCGGATCACATGTCTGATCGATTTGAGAATGCGTTAGTCTAACTTTGAAATAATGGTCGGAGTGGCGGGATTCGAACCCACGACCCCTTGTCCCCCAGACAAGTGCGCTAACCGGGCTGCGCTACACTCCGACTGAGACGCCTTATAGTGACCCCTCCGACCGCTGGCAATGTCGTCAGCGGCGCGTCAGCGCCAGCAAGCGGCGACATTCCTCGATCTCCGCCAGGGCCTCCCGCAATAACCGCTCCCGGGAGGGGTCCAGCCGCACCGGCGGCGTTTGTTCGTTTGCCGCAGGCGGCGGGGCCAGCGATCCGCGCCATGAACTCCCCGGCTCTGCCGGTCCGGGGGGGAGAGGGGACGGCGGTAAAACCATCGGCGCCGGCGCCGCTTCGTGTCGCGGTTCGATCCGGGGCGGGGGCGCGGGGTCTTCAGCGCGCGCTGGGGCGACGTTGACGTCGGCCCCGGCGTCCAGCGTCGCGATTTGCGCGAGCACCGCGTCGATCCCCTGTTCCTTGAGGATGCGTTGCACGCCCTTGATCGTATAGCCCTCGTCGTAGAGCAGGCGACGGATCGCGTCGACCAGTTCGATATCGCGCGGACGATAGAAGCGCCGCCCGCCAGCGCGCTTGACTGGGGCGATCTCGCGGAAACGGGTCTCCCAGAACCGCAGGACATGCGCCGGCAGACCGAGCGCGTCGGCGACGTCGCCGATGGTGCGCAGCTCGCTGAAATCGATCTTTTCCGCCGTTTTACGGACTGCCACGCGCCTTCTCCGACTCGCCCGCCGGCGATCATAGCCCCCGGCGCCCCTGTGGCGCAAAAAACATAAGGGGCTCGCTGCCAGCCTGCGGTTGGCCAGCCGGGTGTGGACAAGCGCGGCGCCTGTCTTTTATGTGCCGGACAGACCTGCCGATAGGATGCGAGCGCCTTATGGAAGACTGGCTGCATTTTCCCGAACCCATCCCGGCGATTCGCCATCATGCAACGCCTGAAAACGCGGTCGCGGTGCGTAACTGGCTGTGGGTCGTCGCCGCGCTGGTGTTTCTGATGGTCATCGTCGGCGGCGCGACCCGCCTCACCGAGTCCGGACTGTCGATTGTCGAGTGGAAGCCGGTGACCGGCGTCATCCCGCCGCTCAACGCCGACGCGTGGACGCGGGCCTTCGAGGATTACAAACAGATTCCGCAATACAAGGAACTGTTTCCGGACATGGACCTGGCCGGCTTCAAATTCATCTATTTCTGGGAGTGGGGACACCGGCTTCTGGGGCGCCTGATCGGACTCGTTTTCGCCGCGCCGCTGATCTTGTTCTGGGCGACGCGCCGCTTGCCGCAGGGGATCAAACTCCCGTTGCTCGGCGTATTGGCGCTCGGCGGGCTGCAGGGTTTCGCCGGATGGTGGATGGTGTCCTCCGGCCTGATCCACCGCACCGAGGTGGCCCAGGAGCGTCTGGCGACGCATCTGGTGCTGGCGGCGCTGATTTTTGCATCTTGCCTGTGGATCGCGGGCGGTCTCGGTCCGCAGCGACGGATGAGCGTCGTCGACGCCGGACGGCGGCTTTCTGCGACAGCCTTCGTGCTGCTCGGCGCCGTCTTTCTGCAGATTTTCGTCGGCGGACTTGTCGCCGGATTGCGCGCCGGCTACATCGACAACACTTGGCCGCTGATGGAGGGACGATTATTCCCCACCGCACAGGACCTCTGGTCCATGACGCCCTGGTGGACCAATCTCGTCGATAATCCGGTGACGGTGCAATTCTTCCATCGCATGATCGCCTACGCCATTTTCGTTCTGGCTCTGCTGCATCTGGCCGACGCGACAATGAACGCCGGCGGTAAAGCCCAAAGCGGCGCCATCAGCGTCTTTGTGCATATTCTGGCGCAGATCGCGCTCGGCGTGGCGACGCTGATCCTGGTCGAACCGCCCTATGACGGCAACCCTCATTTGTTCGTCGCGCTGGCGCATCAGGCGATCGGCCTCGCCGTTCTGGCCGCCGTCACCCTGCAGGCGCGCCGTCTTTATCACGCCTCGGGTCAAGCCTGATCCCGGCCGCAATACGGAGCAGTTTCTTGCCGGCGTCATCATTGTTTGAATTACCCGGACCCGCCTTTCTGAATTTTCTCGGCGCCGTGGTGATTGGCGTGCTTCTCGCGAGCTATCTGGCTATTTATCTCGCCGATCGCAGCGGTCGCTTGTCGCCGGCCCCGGTTCCGACAGAGCCGGCCGCGATGGCCACGGCGTTCCTGAGCGGCGGAGTCGGTCGCGTTATCCAGATGCTTGTTTACGATCTCGACGAGCGGGGCTATCTGGTTCTGGGCGAGGAGGGACACATCAATCCCACCGGAAAGAAACCGACCGACGGCGAACTCGACGAAATGGAGCTGCGGTTGCTGGCCGCCGTCCGTCATGGACCGACGGCGCGGCAGCTTTTCGAGGACAAGTCGCTGCGCCGCCATCTCTATATCGATCTGGCGCCGGTGCGCGCGCAATTGGCGACGGACAATCTTCTGCAGCCGGATACCGTGCGGCAGGCCAAACGCTGGGCGCAGATCGTCGGGACGAGCGTCATTCTCGCCGTCGCCGCCCTGAAACTGCGCGTTGTGCTCGCGGAAGGCGCCAATCCGTCTTATCTCATTTACCTGACCGTCGCCGCGATTGGCGCCCTATTAGCCCTCGGCTATGTGCTGACGCGCGAGACGGCGAGCAAGCGCGGACTTGCACTGATCGAGGCCTTGAAGCAGGCCTACGCGGAAAGGCTCAAGGAAACGCTGGCGCATATTCGCTCCCCGGGGCCGCAGGCGCGCGCCTTCGGCGGCGCGTCGCTGTTTCTGATCGGGCTCTATGGCTTTTCGCCGCTCAAAGGCACCACGGAGTCGAAATTCGTCGAGGCTTTTCAGGACGCCTCCGGCAACTGCGACGAATAGGGCGCCCTCGTCGTCTCACGCGCGCCGGACAGGCTCCGGCAGATCGGCGGCTGCATGACGTTCCGCGACGATATCGACCATGCGTTCGACGCTGCGGTCGCGCGCTTCCTGATTTTGAGCCTTTTCAAACTCCTCTTTCGCTTCCTCGTAGCGGGCTTCGGCTTCCTCAAGCTGACCGCGTAATTCATTCACCGAAGCGACCATGTTGTCGCGCCTTGTGCGCGCGGCGCGCGCATAGGTTGGATAGGCGTAATGATTGGGATCGGCGATATTGACGCGCTTCTCTTCAGCCGAGATTTCGCGATCAAGATCATTGGCCATGCGCGTGAACTCCGCGATCATGGCGTTAAGCTGGACGATGCGGCGCCGCTTCTCATCGACCTGAAAACGCTTCAGGCGCACAAGGGTATCCCGCGATTTCATGACGACCACTCCACTCACACAACGTTTATGTGCAACAATTCGTTAACCTCGCGAGACAATCCTGAGGATACGGGGCGGAAGTTGCGCTTTGGTTACCGCGGCCGCGAAAACTTGCCGCGTAAAAAGAAAACGGCGGCGTCGAAGGACGCCGCCTTAAGCCGGAAAAGAGTTGCGGGGCAGTCAGGCCGCTGAGGCGCCGCCATAACGGCGGTAAATGAAGGCCGGAGCTGGCGCTTGCGAGTCCGTTTCGGCGAAGGCGGCGAAACGGTCATGGTCCGGCGACAGGGCGCAGGCAGGATCTGTCGCCGCGGGATCGCCGGAAACAGCAAACGCCTGACAGCGGCAGCCGCCATAATCGATCTCACGTCGGTCGCAGGCGCGACAGGGCTCTTTCATCCAGCCAGTTCCGCGATAGGCGTTGAAAGCGGCGCCGTCGCGCCAGATGTCGCCAAGATGTTTGTCGCGAACATTATCGAAGATCAGACCCGGCAGGGTCTGGGCGGCGTGACAGGGCAGGGCCTTGCCGGAAGGCGTCACGGCGACGATCGATTTGCCCCAGCCGCCGGTGCAGGTCTTGGGCCGCGAGGCGTAATGATCGTGGATAACGAAATCGAAATTCAACACCCCGGCGAAACGCTTTTTGGCCGCTTCGACAATCTCGACCGTCTCCAGAAAGGTTTCCCGCGTCGGGATCAGCGCAGCCCGGTTCATTTCCGCCCAGGCGTAATACTGAATATGCGCGATCTCGATGCGCTGGGCGTCGACGTCGAGGGCGAAATCGATGATCTGCGGCAGATGCGCAATGTTCTGTCGATGCATTGGCGCATTGATCGTCAGACCGAGTCCGAACTCTCGCGTCCAGCGCGCCACATCGCATTTTTTGGCGACGCCGCCCTCATAGGCGGAGATACGGTCGGCGTTATCGGGAACGATATCCTGTATCGAGACCTGCACATGATCGAGCCCGATGTCGGCAAGCCGCGCCAGTCGGTCTCTCGTTAGCAGCACTGCGGAGGTGATGAGGTTGGTGTAAAGCCCGGCCTCGACAGCGAAAGCAAGGATGTCTTCAAGGTCGCGCCGCGCCGTCGGCTCGCCGCCAGAAAGATGCAGCTGCAATGCGCCAATCGCCGCAGCTTGACGAAAAGTTTCTCCCCATTCTTCGGCGGTGAGTTCGGCGTTGGCGCGCTCAAGCTCTATCGGATTGGAGCAATAGGGACATTGTAACGGGCAGCGATGGGTGAGTTCAGCGAGCAGGCCCGCCGGACCTCCTTCATACGGCGCGATCGATTGCGCAAAGGAAGATAAAGGCGGTCGTGCAAAGAGATCGGGACCTTCGCGCAGCAGACGTTTGTCGGCGAGCCCCTGTAACAACTTTGTCACATCGCGAGCGATCGTCTCGACCGGTGCGGCGTATTGCTGCGCCAGTTTGGCGCTGAGGTCGCGTATGCTGATCCGGCCGTCGATGGCGCTCAAAACAATAACGCCGATCGGATCAAGCTCATAGGCGCGTTCGGGCGCCAGCGCCACGGTGCGGCCTCGGGCGCGATCCTCATGCAGCCGCGCATAGCGCGCAAAAGCCGGACGCGAGTCCGGTCCGATCATGTAACGCGAGGTAGGAGCGTCAGACATTCGTGTCGCCAGGGCGCCAGGCGCCTGGCGGTATCAGGCCGGGCGTCACATAAGCGTGATGCAATGCGTCGAGCTGCGCCCACAGCACATTGCATTTAAATTGCACAGCCGCAACGCATGCTTCCTGCTCGGCGCGGGTTTGGGCGTTTTCTTTTACATAAGCGAGCGCGAAATCGCTGTCACGCGGCGCCTGCGCAAGCCGGCGTTTGAAATAGGCCATCACATCATCGTCGACGAAATCATAATTCTCCAGCATTCCCGCGATCCGCTCGCGATGGATCGACGGAGCGAAGAGTTCGGTGAGCGAAGAGGCGACGGCGACGACCAGCGGCTGCTCGACCACAAAGCGCACATAGGCCTCGACCGCGAATATCGTCGCCGGCAAGGCGCCGCGACGCGATTGCACATACTCGCGCGAAAAACCCAGGGCGTCGGTGAGCGCCAGCCAGCGTTCGATACCGCCGTTTTCAGCGGCGAGACCATCGTGATCGTGGATGCGATGAATCCATTCCCGCCGTAAGGCGCGGTCATTGACGCGGCTCATGAAGGCGGCGTCCTTGCGCGGCACCGCCTCCTGATAGCAATAACGATTGAGCGCCCAGGCGGCCACCTGATCCCGGTTCAGCTTGCCGCCATGCAATAGTTGATGGAACACGTGCTTGTCATGGTAACGCTCGGCGCCGACGGCGCGGATAGCGGCCTCGAAATCGTCGGGCGAAAGCGGCGCGACCTTGCGCCAGTCGACGCGCGCGACATCGTTCATAGCGTCACCTCCATGCCGTCCTCGCCGACTTCCCAACCTGCCGCCTGAACGGTCGCATAGGCGTCCGAGTGTTCGTCAAGGACTGGATTCGAATTATTGATGTGAACATAAATCTTGCGTTTGACGTCGAGCGGCGAGAAAGCGGCCAGCGATCCATCTGCGCCGCTCATATTGACATGGCCCATGCGTGAGCCGGTCTTGCCCATGAGGCCTTGCTTGATCATCTCGTCTTCCTCGAACAGCGTGCCGTCGAAGAAGACCAGCGCCGCGTCGCGAAGACGAGCGGCCAGCAACGAATCTACTCTCGCGCAGCCGGGTATGTAGAAAAAGGATTTGCCGGTTGCGGGGTCAATAACTTCCAGACCCAGCGTGTCGCCGACTGAGGTGCCGAAATTCGGCGCGTTCTTGTCTTCAAGATAGAGTGCGATCTTGCCGGGAACCGGAAACGCGCGCAGACGAAGGCCCAGATCGGCGCCGGCGCCGCTGACTGGCGTTGGCTCATCCATCGGCAATTCAATTTTCGGCACAAGCTGAGGTTGCAGGATCGAGAAGATCGGATTGGCGGCGAGCGCGTCGATCACCCGACGGGCGGCGTAAATGCTGAAGGGTTGCGCCTCGCGTAAATTCAGCAGGCCCGCGACATGATCGACATCGCCGTTTGTGAGCGCCACCGCCTTGATCGGGCTGGCGCGCACCGGATCGTCGCGGCGCGGCGACAGTTCCGGCGCGGCGGCAATCTGCTCGCGTAAATCTGGCGAGGCGTTAAGCAAGAGCCAGTCTTCGCCATTGGCGCTCACCGCCAGTGACGATTGCGTGCGGGGCAAAAAGCCCGGCGCGCCGGCGCGCACGGCCCGGCAATTGGCGCAATTGCAATTCCATTGCGGAAAACCGCCGCCGGCGCCCGAACCTAATACTCTGATCCGCATATCCGTCTGGCCTCGCGCAGGGCGAGCAGCGTCCCCTTTCAATTTTTTCTCTTGCCACTATGCACGGGACGGCCGGGCCGGCGCAAGTGCGGCAAAATCATACTGATTAATGACTTGGCAAGGTTTTTTCCGGTTTCAAGAAACGCGCCGCCGCGCTTTTGACGCTTTCCCGGCGCATGGCTATCAACAGAAACGGCGTCCAGCGCCACAGATCCACGGCGCGTGGCGGGGGGTGCGCGCTAAATTCGACAGGCTCCCGTGCGTCACTTGAGTTTTTTCACCCCATCTCTCTTTGTTGCCGTCGCCGCGTTATCGCTCGCCGGGTGCATGGCGGATGGACTTGGCATGGCGGATGGACTTGGCATGGCGGATCGCCAGTTAACGGGCGGCGGTCTTTTCACCGCCCCGCGCGGCGAGCCGATCCAGGCGCCCCTGTTCGTCGCCTCGACGCGACGAGCCGAGGGTGTCGCTGACGATGGCCGGGCGAAATTCTCGCTCACCACGATTGGCGTGCCGCAAGGTCATGAAACCGGCGCGATCGAACGCCCGAGTTTCGGCAGCCCTGATCCCAAGCGACATTTTTCAGTGATCGCCAAACGTCCCATGGACGAAACAGAGTTTTTTCATGAAATCGCCGCCCATGTCTCAGGGCGCGTCGGCGTCGCCCGCGACATTCTGCTTTATGTGCACGGATTCAACACCGGGCTCGACGACGCGCGCTTTCGTCTGGCGCAGATCGTCGCCGATGGCGATTTTACTGGCGTGGCGACGTTGTTCACATGGAATTCGCGCGGCGGACTGATGAATTACGAGTCCGACAAGGAGGCGGCGACCGTTTCCCGCGATGCGCTGGAGCAAGTGCTGCTCGGTCTCGCCCGCACGCCCGGCGTTGGTCGCGTGCATATTCTTGCGCATTCCATGGGCGCGTGGCTCACGATGGAGACGCTGCGCGCGCTCGCTATTTCCGGCCACCCCGATCTCGATGGTCGGCTCGGACAGGTGATGCTCGCCAATCCCGATATTGATCTCAGCGTGTTTCGTCAGCAAGTGTCGCGACTCGATCCGGGTCATGTGTCGATTTTCGTCGCCAGCAATGATCGCGCCTTGTCGGTGTCGTCGCGCATTGCCGGCGACCGTCAGCGTCTCGGCGCACTTGATCCGGCCAAGCCGGAGGACAGGGCGGAACTGGATCGTCTCGGCGTTTCGGTGCGCGATATTTCCTCTTTCTCGACGGATTTCATTGGTCACGGAGCCTTTGCCGAGGCGCCGGATGTGGTGAAGGGCATTGGCGCGCAAATCACTGCGCCGCGCGCCGGCGAAGCCGATAAGCAAGCGGTGATCGATACGCGGACGCCGGAAGACGTGGCCGCCAGCAAGAAGATCGAGCGACAGGAACTGGCGCCCCTTGCGCCAGTTCAGAAATAAATTTCAGCCGATGGTCTTGTTCGCTTCAGCCTTCGCCAGTCTGTTGTAGTGTTTCACGCTGAAAGGGATCATCGCCAGAAAGGCGAGGCTGACGACCGCCAGCAACTCCATCGGGAAAATCGCCAACAGCAGGATCGTCGCGCCGACGCCGAAAAGCACAGGGATGACAAGGTCCCGCGGAATGCGGCCAATGCGTTTGCCAGAAAAATGCGGAATGCGGCTGGCCATAAGCAGGGCGATGGCGATGACATAAAAAATATTGAAGATCGCCAGACCTCGCGTCGCCGGTAATTCCAGCACCGAAAGATTGAGATACAGCGGCAGCAGCACGGTCACGGCGCCGGCCGGGGCCGGCATGCCGACAAAGAAATCGGCGTGCCAGGCCGGTTTGGTCGGATCGTCGATCATCACGTTGAAGCGCGCGAGACGCAGCGCCGCCGCGATCACGAAGACAAGCACCGCGAACCAGCCAAGTCCTTTGATCTCATGCAGGCTCCAGAGGTAGAGCAGCAAGGCGGGCGCAACGCCGAAATCGACAAAATCCGACAGCGAGTCGAGTTCGGCGCCAAAGCGGGAGGTGCCCTTGAGCGCGCGTGCGATGCGGCCGTCGAGGCCGTCGAGCACAGCGGCCGCCATCACGGCGGTGATCGCCGTCTCGAATCGGCCTTCGATAGCGTAGCGGATCGAGGTCAGGCCCATGCAGAGAGCCAGCAGCGTCACCAGATTGGGCAAAACGACGCGGATCGGAATATTGCGGAAGCGCAGGCGCCGCATTTCCGAGGCTGAGAGCGCGTCCTCATATTGATTTTCGCCCGGATTGCTCATCGAAGTTTGCCTCAGCCGGTCTTGAATGTGGCGCCAACGGCTCCGGCGTTGACATCAGCCAGGATCGTCTCGCCGGCAATGGCGCGAGCGCCGACGGCGATCGCCGGGCGAACGTTTGCGGGAAGATAGACATCAAGGCGCGAGCCGAAGCGGATGAGGCCAAAGCGGTCGCCGACGCCGATCTCCTCGCCCTCTCGAATGAAGCAGACGATCCGGCGGGCGACGAGGCCGGCGATCTGCACCACGCCGATGCGACCGAGTTTGGATTCGATGATCAGACCATTGCGTTCATTGTCCTCGCTCGCCTTGTCGAGATCGGCGCTGAGGAACAGCCCAGGCTTGTAGGCGATTTTCATCACCCGACCGGAGACTGGCGCGCGATTCACATGCACGTCGAAAACGCTCATGAACACCGAGATGCGCTGTAAGGGCTCCGCGCCCATGCCGAGTTCCGGCGGCGGCAGAAAAAAACCGATCGCCGAGACCACGCCATCGGCTGGCGACACGACAATCCCGTCGCGCAGCGGCGTGACGCGCGGCGGATCGCGGAAGAAATAGGCGCACCAGGCGGTGGCGATGAAACCGATCCAGCCCAGCGTCGGCGACAGCCAGTTCAGCACGAAGCTGGCGGCGGCGAAGCCCCCGATGAAGACATAGCCTTCCGGGTGAATCGGCACGAGCGCCTTGCGGACGGAATCTAGGATCGACATCTTCGGGGCTCCCGGTGCGCCGGTGGAACAGCGCGCCCTCTCTGCCATCTTGCGCCGGCAAAGTCACGGGCGCGCGCCGGTTCAGGTCGGCAGGCGCAGGATGCGAACGGGCGCGCCGGCCGCCAGCGCCGGAGCCAGCGGCTCGCGGATCAGCAGGGCTTGCGATTGCTGAAGTTCCGTCAACAAGGAGGAATCCTGCAAAGGCTGCGGCGTGGCGACAAGATGGCCGTGGGGATCGGTGGAGAGTTTAGCCCGCATGTAATCTGTGCGTCCCTTGTTGGCCGGCAAGGCGGAGCCGGCTATGACCGTCTCGGTCCGGTCGGCGGCGGCGCCGGGATCCCCTTGCAATGCCCGGATCAGCGGGGCCAAAAACACCAGCGCACAGACATAGGCGGCGACCGGATTGCCCGGCAAACCCAGAATATGCGTTCGCCCGAGCGATCCGTGAATCAATGGCTTGCCGGGACGCATGGCGATTTTCCAGAAATCCAGCGCCATGCCCTGACGCGCCAGCGCCGGCCGCAACAGGTCATGATCGCCGACCGAGGCTCCGCCGAGGGTCACCAGCACATCGGCTTTGGCCTCTCGGGCGAGATGAACGCCGCGTTCGAGTTCTTCGATCGTGTCAGGGAACAGGCCGAGATCAATCGTCTCCGCTCCCGCTCCGCGGGCGATGGCGGCGACGGCGAAGCTGTTGCAGGCGATAATCTGGGCGGGCCCCGGCTCGGCGCCGGGCGGGACCAGTTCGTCGCCCGAAGCGAGCAAGGCGACGCGGGGTCGCCGCGCCACGGGCAGGCGGGCATGATTCATGGCGGCTGCGAGTGCGAGTTCGGCCGCGCCCAGACGCGTTCCAGCCGTCAGGCCAGCGCTTCCGGCCCGGAAATCAAGGCCTGCAATGCGAATGTTTTCGCCCGTCAAAACGGTCTCGACGGCGTGAACGACCATGCCGTCGATCGTGACGTTTTCCTGCAGGATCACCGCATCGGCGCCCTCCGGGACGGGCGCGCCGGTGAAAATCCGGACGGTCTCTCCCGGGTTCAGGACGCCCGCGTAGCCATGCCCGGCGGCGCTTTCGCCGACCAGCCGCAGACCCACGTCCGTCGGGAAATCCAGAGTTCGGATGGCGTAGCCGTCCATGGCCGAGACCGCGACGGGCGGCTGGGTGCGCGTGGCGATGAGATGGCGCGCCAGGGTCCGACCCTGCGCGGCATCCAGCCCAATTGTTTCCTCGCCAAGCAGGCCGGCGTGCGACAGCACGCGCGACAAAGCTTCATCGACGGGTAAAAGCTTCTGATCGGCCATTGACGAACCCTGTGCTTCCCTAATCGGATCAGTCTCGGCGCCAGGCGCCGGATTTTCCGCCTTCTTTGGCGACAAGCTCGACACTCTCGATGCGCATCCCGCGATCGACGGCTTTAAGCATATCGTAAATTGTCAGGCAGGCGACCGTGACGGCCGTCAGCGCCTCCATTTCCACGCCGGTTTTACCGCTAACGGCGGTTTCGGCGGTTACATGAACGCCCGGCAGGCTGTCGTCCGCAACAATCTCCACCCTGACGCTGGACAAGGGCAAAGGATGACAGAGGGGTATCAGATCGCTGGTTTTTTTGGCCGCCATGATCCCGGCAAGGCGCGCAACGCCAAAGACATCGCCCTTTTTTGCCTCGCCGGCGATCGCAAGCGCCAGAGTCTCGGGGTCCATCACCACCCGCCCGCGCGCGCGGGCCAAACGTCGCGTGTCGGCCTTGTTCGAGACGTCGACCATATTTGCGTCGCCCGCAGCGTCGATGTGTGTGAGGGAGGTCACGGCAGGCCCCTGCGCTTTTGCGAGAGCCAAGGCATGTAAGGCTGGGTCAACTCAGGAAAACTGCCTAGCATTAAGGCGCCATCTTTCTTTACAGAACCGGTATATTCTCGCACTTGTAGTTCCACAAGAAGTTTGAGAAGCGCGTCATTTGTTAACGGGCTTTCTCAATTTTAGGTTGAGCCATGCCGCCGCTTCCAGCGGAAGCGCAATCAACCAAACCAAGGGGAGAGGGAAGTATGCTCCATACAAAAACGCTAGTCCGCTTTCTTGTTCGCTTCGGCGCCTGTGCGGCGCTTGGCCTCGCGCCGACCGGCGCCTTCGCCTCGCAACACGGCCACCATCATAAAGGCTGTTTCGTCACAAGCAGCCCGCAAGCTCACGCCAGAGGCATTCGTCACTGGGCCAGTCCCTGTCCGCATCGCGAACTCAAGCACATGAACCCTTATCATGCGCCTCATCACAAGATGCGTTACAACCCGCAGACGGGCAAGCATCACCGCCACGACTGATTGGGCCCGGATGATTGATCAGCGACAGGCGCAAGGTTGACCGATGTCTGCGCCTGTAAAATCTGGCGGCCCTCTCCGAAGGGCCGCCACTAATATGATCCGCAGGATCATCTTCATGTTCGTCCGATGCTGACATAGGTGAAGCCGCGTTTGCGAATGTCGGCCGGGCGGTAAATGTTACGCAGATCGATAATAATTGGCGCTTTCAACGCATACTTCACCCGCTCAAGGTCGAGCGCCCGGAAAGCGTCCCATTCCGTAACGATCGCCAGCGCGTCGGCGCCGTCAATCGCTGAATAGGCGTCGTCATGGAAGGTTACATCCGGCATCAGCGGACGCGCCAGCTCCATGCTTTCGGGATCATAGGCGTGCACCTGCGCCCCATCGCCAGCCAGAGAGGCGACGATCGCCAGTGACGGCGCATCGCGCATGTCGTCGGTGTTGGGCTTGAAGGCGAGGCCCAGCAGCGCGATCTTCTTGCCGCGCACGGAGCCGCCCAGCGCCTGAATGATCTTGCGCGCCATCGCCCGCTTGCGCGCGTCATTCACTGCCACAACAGTTTCAACGATGCGCAGCGCGGCGCCCTCGTCCTGTCCCGTCTTGATCAGCGCCAGCGTATCTTTCGGAAAACACGAGCCGCCATAGCCAGGACCAGCGTGCAGGAATTTTTTGCCGATACGATTGTCGAGACCAATGCCGCGCGCGACATCCTGAACGTCGGCGCCGACCTTCTCGCACAGATCGGCGATCTCGTTGATAAAGGTGATCTTGGTCGCCAAAAAGGCGTTCGCCGCATATTTGGTGAGTTCCGACGTGCGCCGCCCTACGAAGACCAACGGCGGCGCGTTGAGCGACAGCGGCCGATATATTTCTTCCATGATTTCTTTGGCGCGCGGCTCCTCGACGCCAATGACGACGCGATCCGGCCGTTTGAAGTCGTCAATGGCGGCGCCTTCGCGCAGGAACTCCGGATTGGAGACGACGGCGAAATCGGCGGTCGGATTCGCGTCGCGTATGATCCGCTCGACTTCGTCGCCAGTGCCGACCGGCACGGTCGATTTATTGACGACAACAGTGAAGCCGTCGAGTGCGTCGGCAATTGTTCTGGCCGCGGCGTAGACATAGGAAAGATCGGCATGGCCGTCGCCACGACGCGACGGCGTGCCGACGGCGATAAAGACAGCGTCCGCGCCTTTCACCGCCGGCGCTAGATCGGTGGTGAAGGAGAGACGCTTCTGGTTAACGTTCGTCGCGACAAGCTCGTCCAGACCCGGCTCGAAGATCGGAATTTCGCCACGCTTCAGCCGCTCGATTTTCGAGGCGTCGCTGTCGACGCAAATCACATTATGACCAAAATCCGCAAAGCAGGCCCCCGACACCAGTCCGACATAACCCGAGCCGATCATCGTAATATTCATACACGCGCCTTTCGAAGGACCTGGTCCGAAATCCCTCGGGCCAGGCGAAGAAGTTTAACTGTCGCGTGACGTCGTCCGCGCGGCCGACCTCAGGCGCCGACGCCAAAAGCGGCGATTGCAGCCATATTGACGATATCGGCGTCGGTGGCGCCGAGTTGAACGATCTGTACGGGTTTGTCCAGCCCCACGATCAATGGCCCCAACACCGTGGCCCCGCCGAATTCCTGAAGCATTTTCGTCGAAATCGCCGCCGAATGAAGCGCAGGCATCACCATTACATTGGCGACATCGGTCAGTCTGGAGAAGGGATAGGCGGCCATCCGCTCAAGATTAAGCGCGATATCGGCGCCCATTTCCCCCTCATATTCAAAATCGACGCGTCGACTGTCGAGAAGCCGCACAGCTTCTTGCACCCGCGCCGTGCGTTCGCCTGGCGGATAGCCGAAGGTCGAGAAAGCGAGCAAGGCGACGCGCGGGTTAAGTCCAAGTCGTCTTGCGACGCCCGCCGCCTCGACGGCAATGTCCGCAAGCTCCTCCGCTTCCGGCAATTCAGTGATCGCGGTGTCGGCGACAAGAACGACATTGCCTCTTGCCAGAACGAGAGAGGCGCCAATCAGCCGATGTCCTGCCCGCGGATCGATTACGCGACGCACTTCCGAAAGGGCCAATGAAAAATTTCGGGTCACGCCGGTAACCATGGCATCAGCGTCGCCGTGCGCAATCATAGCGGCCGCGAAATGATTGCGGTCGTGATTGATCAAGCGTTGGCAGTCGCGCAGCAGGAAGCCCTTGCGTTGCAGGCGACGAAAGAGAAATTGCGCATAATCCGCGTTTTTGTGCGAGAGTTTGGCGTTATGAATTTGGACGCCTTTTGGGAGATCGACGCCGGCGGCGGCGGCGGTCGCCCGCACACGATCCTCCCGGCCAACAAGCATTGCGGTTCCAAGGCCTTCATTGACGAAGCTCACGGCGGCGCGAAGAACCTGCTCTTCCTCGCCTTCGGCGAAGACCACGCGTTTGGGATGACGCCGCACACGTTCGTAAATCGTCTGCATCAGACCGGCCACGGGATCGCGTCGCGCTGTCAGCTCGGCGCGATAGCCTTTCATATCGACGATCGGACGACGCGCGACGCCGGACTCCATCGCCGCGCGCGCGACGGCCAGCGGCACAACCGAAATCAGGCGCGGATCGAAGGGAGCGGGAATTAGATAGTCGCGACCGAATTTAGGCCGCGCGCCACGATAGGCGTTGGCGACCTCGTCCGGCACGTCTTCACGCGCCAGTTCCGCCAGCGCTTTTGCGGCGGCGATTTTCATTTCCATATTGATGGTTTTGGCGCGTACGTCGAGGGCGCCGCGAAAGATATAGGGAAAGCCCAGAACATTGTTGATCTGGTTGGGATAGTCGGAGCGGCCCGTGGCGACGATGGCGTCGGGACGCGTCGCGTGCGCCTCCTCCGGGGTGATTTCCGGGTCTGGATTGGCCATGGCGAAGATGATCGGATTGGGCGCCATTGAAGCCAGCATTTTTGGGGTCAGCGCGCCTTTCACCGAGAGGCCGTAGAAGATATCGGCGCCCTCCAGCGCCTCCGCCAGCGTACGCGCCTTCGTCTCGACCGCGTGCGCGCTCTTCCACTGATTCATGCCCTCGGTGCGACCCCGGAAGATGACGCCTTTGGTATCGCAAAGGATAACGTTGCGCGGGTCGAAACCAAGCGCCTTGGCCAGATCGAGGCAGGCGATGCCGGCGGCGCCGGCGCCGTTGCAAACAAGCTTCGCGGTTTTGATGTCGCGTCCCGTCAACGCCAGCGCATTAATTAGACCGGCGGTGGAAATGATCGCCGTGCCATGCTGATCGTCATGAAAGACCGGAATATCCATCATGTCGCGCAAACGCTCTTCAATGATGAAGCATTCCGGGGCCTTGATGTCTTCGAGATTGATCCCGCCGAAGGATGGGCCGAGGTAGCGCACGGCGGCGATGAATTCCTCAATGTCTTTTGTGTCGACTTCAAGGTCAATCGAATCGACGTCGGCGAACCGTTTGAACAGCGTCGCCTTCCCCTCCATTACGGGTTTGGCGGCGAGGGCGCCGAGGTCGCCAAGTCCCAGAATCGCGGTGCCATTGCTGATCACGGCAACCATATTGCCCCGCGTCGTGTAGTCGTAGGCCAGCGAAGGGTCTTTGGCGATGGCCAGCACCGGAGCGGCGACGCCCGGCGAATAGGCGAGCGAGAGGTCGCGCTGGGTCGCCATTGGCTTGGTGGCCATGATTTCGAGCTTTCCGGGGCGGCCGCGAGAGTGAAACAACAAAGCCTCGCGGTCGGAGATCAGCGGCCGGCCCGCCGGGGTTTTGTCGTCTTTCGTCATGGGTGTCTCGCCTCGCTATGTTGCGCCGCAACATAAACCGGCGAGAAAAATTTCACAAAGGGCTCGGAACGGCTCTTGTCTGGCAATTTTCTGTGCGCCGGCCGGAATTTTCATCTGCGGAAACGCCCCTCTCGCCCTTGGGACCGTTAAGATGACCGCATGACGACTTTCGCCGCCCCCGACACGGACTCTCCGCTCGCCGCCGCGCGCGCCACGCCGATGATGGCGCAGTATATCGAGATCAAGGCGGCCAATCCGGATTGCCTGCTGTTTTATCGCATGGGCGATTTTTACGAATTGTTTTTCGACGACGCCCAGACGGCCGCGCGCGCACTGGGCATCATGCTGACGAAGCGGGGCAAACATCAAGGCGCCGATATTCCGATGTGCGGCGTGCCGGTCGAGCGCGCCAATGATTATCTTCAGAAGCTGATCGCGCTGGGTCATCGCGTCGCCGTCTGCGAGCAGATGGAGGACCCGGCCGAGGCGAAGAAACGCGGCGCCAAATCGGTCGTGCGGCGCGATGTTGTGCGGCTGGTGACGCCTGGGACGATCACCGAGGAGGCGTTGCTCGATCCCGCGCGCCCCAACGCCTTCGCTGCCGTGGCGCGAATGCGCGCCCCGGACGGCGCGTGGCGGTACGGGATCGCCGGCGTCGATATTTCCACTGGCGCCTTTGCCATCGCGGAGTGCAATGAGTCCGAACTCGTGGCCGAATTAGCCCGACTGGATCCGCGCGAGATCGTCGCCAGCGAGTCGCTGTGTCGTGACGCCAGGGTCGGCCCGATGCTCGCGGGGAATGACGCGCCGCTGGCGCCGCTTGGCCGGGAGATAGACGACAGCGACGCGGCCGCCCGCCGGGTCAAAGATTTTTATGGAGTCGCTACACTTGAGGGCTTCGGCGCCTTGAGCCCTGCGGCTCTCGTCGCCGCCGCGACCGCCATTCATTATGTCGAGCGCACCCAGAAGGGTCAGAAGCCGGCGTTGTCGCGACCCGTTCGCCAGAGCGCTGGCGCGACGCTCGACATCGATTCCGCGACCCGCGCCAATCTCGAACTCACCCGCACCCTGTCGGGCGCGCGCGACGGCTCGTTGCTATCGGTGGTCGATATGACGGTGACGTCCGCCGGCGCCCGTCTGATCGCCGAGCGGTTGGCGACGCCGCTGACCGATCCGACGGCGATCAATGCGCGTCTTGACGCGGTGGCTTTTTTTCTCGACGACCCATTAAGGCGTGCGCAGTTGCGTGCGAGGCTCGCGCGTGCGCCCGATCTTGCCAGGGCCGTCTCTCGCCTGTCATTGCAGCGCGGCGGGCCGCGCGATCTGGCGAGCGTTGGGCTGGCGCTAGCGGCGGCGCAAGACATCGCCGAGCTTTTTGAAGGCGTCGATCCGCCGGTCTCCGTCGCCGAGGATCTCGCCTGTCTGCGCGGCGCGGATAGGCGATTGGCGCAGGACATTATCGATACGCTGACGGAGAGCGCGCCGCTGGATAGACGCGCCGGCGATTTTATCCGCGCCGGACGCGACGCAGAACTCGATGAGGCGCGGGCGCTGCGCGATGAAAGCCGGACGGTGATCGCCGCCTTGCAGATGCGCTATGCGGAGGAGACCGGCGCCAAGCTGAAGATCAAACATAATAATTTTCTGGGTTATTTTCTCGAACTGCCCGCAGCCCAGGGCGAGCGCCTGCTCAAGCCGCCGTTCGATGCGATTTTCTCGCATCGACAAACGATGCAAGACTCTATGCGGTTTTCGACGCGCGAATTGAACGAATTACAAAGCCGGATCGCTTCCGCCGCCGATATGGCGCTGGCGCGGGAACTGGCGATTTTCGACTCGCTCGCGACGGAGGTGTTGGCGCAGACAGATGATTTGCTGCGATTGGCGCGAGCCTTTGCGCGGCTTGATGTGATGGCGGCGCAGGCGGAGGTCGCTGAAAAGCGTAGCTGGACGCGACCGCAGATTGACGCATCGCTTGCGTTCGACATTGTCGGTGGACGACATCCGGTAGTGGAAGCGTCGTTGCAGGCGCAAGGCAAGGCGTTCGCCGCCAATGATTGTAATCTCACTGGCGCCGACTCTGGCCGCATCGCGGTTGTCACGGGTCCGAACATGGCGGGCAAATCAACGTACCTGCGCCAGAACGCCTTGATCGCGCTTCTGGCTCAGGCCGGTTTTTATGTGCCGGCGCAATCAGTGCGGCTCGGGGTCGTCGACCGTTTGTTTTCGCGCGTCGGCGCTTCCGACGATCTCGCGCGCGGCCGGTCGACCTTCATGGTCGAGATGGTCGAGACGGCGACGATCCTCAACTGCGCGACACAGCGTTCACTGGTCATTCTCGATGAAATCGGCCGCGGCACTGCGACCTTCGATGGTCTCTCCATCGCCTGGGCGACTATTGAGCATCTGCATGAGGTCAATCGGTCGCGTGCGATTTTCGCCACGCATTTTCATGAGCTGACCCAATTGTCGAAAAGACTGTCACGTCTCGTCAATCTCACCATGAAAGTCACCGATCACGCCGGAGAGGTCGTTTTCTTGCACGAAGTGATCGAAGGCGCTGCGGATCGTTCCTATGGCGTGCATGTTGCGCAACTCGCCGGTCTGCCGCCGGGCGTTGTCGCGCGCGCCCATGCGATTCTCGCCGAGCTTGAATCCGCCGATCGTCGGGCGCCGGTCGAGACTTTGATCGACGATTTGCCGTTGTTCAAACATGTTGTCGGTCCGAAACGCGCCTCAGATCCCTTGCGCGAGGCGCTGGACCGGATCGATCCGGATCAACTCACGCCCCGCGAAGCGCTCTCCGCGCTTTACGAACTCAAGAGCAAAGCCTGAGTCAGGCTGCTTGTGCGGGGGAAGTCCCGGTTGGTAAAAGACGACATTCGGCCGGGGAGCGCAGGATGACGGAAAACTGGATCGACCGGAGTCCGGCGCTGCAGGCGCTTGACGCCGAAGCGAAACATATTTTACGCGACGCCACAGTTCGCAAGCAGATCCCGCGTGGCACGGTTCTGTTTCGTCCTGGCGACAGTTGTGCGCATTTTCCCTTCGTCCTGTCGGGCTCCATACGCGTTCAACGCCTGACAGAGACAGGCAAGGAAATCGTTCTCTATCGCGTGACGGATAATGAAACCTGCATCCTGACAACGGCAGCGCTGGTTTCGCAGGATTTCTATTCGGCGGAAGGCGTCGCCGAGACGGATGTCGTCGTCTGCATTCTGCCAGCCGAGCGTTTCAATCACTTGATGAATGTCTCCGCCGGCTTTCGCGCGCTCGTGTTCGACGGTTATGCGCGCCGCATCGCAGCGCTAATGACGCGTATTGAGGAAATCATCTGCGTGCCCGTGAATGTGCGCCTCGCCGAGCGATTGCTGGCGATGAAGGCGCAGGATCATCGCATTGAGACAACCCAGCAGGCGCTGGCGGCCGATCTCGCCACCGCGCGAGAAGTGATTGGCCGTGCGCTAAAGGGTTTCGAGGCGGCGGGGTGGGTGAAAATCACGCGCGGCGGCGTTGAAATTCTCGATCGTCGCGCCCTGGCGGCCTTGCGCGACGCGCCGCGGGATTAAGCCTTTTCAAAAAATCCATCGCGCAACGACAGGCTGACGCGGCGTCGGCGCGCCGGCATGCGCCGGCCGTCCAACCACAATAGGCGCGACAGGATTTTCGTCATCAGCCAGTTGCGCCAGCGCCCGGCCCTCTGGCGTTGCGAGAAACGGTTGCGACAGGCCGATCCAGCAGGAGCCCAGTCCATGCGCCTGCGCCGCCAGCATGAGATTTTCCGCCGCCAGCGCGCCATCCGCCTCGATCCACGGTCCCTGCGTCGCGGCTGAGATCACAATCAACGCCGGCGCGCGGTAAAAGATATGGAAATCCGGGTCGGCCAGTTTCTCATACAAAGTTTCGGGAAGATCGAGCGGCCGCGCGCGCGTCATATAATTTTTGGCGCCGGCGGAAATCTCGTCGAGCACGGGGCGATTGGCGATAACCGTAAAACGCCATGTCTGACGATTGAAGGCGCAAGGCGCGCGCGCCGCCGCCGCCATCAGGCTCTCGATGATGTCCGTTGCGGGCGGATCGGTCAGATAGGCGCGCGTCGAATGGCGCTGGTTGATGGCGTCGAGAAGCTCCATGGCGGATGCAATCCAGTTACAATGATGGCGATGCGTTGGTCTGCGTGAAACCGGCGTAGGCGTCGATTGCATGGCTGGCGAACATCACCGAGGGACCAGCGCCCATGTAGATGCTCATCGCCAGCGTCTCCATTATCTCTTCGCGCGTCGCGCCCTGCTGGAGCGCGCCCTTGACGTGAAACGCGATGCAATCGTTGCATCGCGTTGCAACGCTAATCGCCAGCGCCATCAGTTCTTTGGTTTTGGCGTCCAGCGCCCCGCTGGCGCTGGCTGAAACCGCCATTGCCGAAAAGGCCTTCATCGTCTCCGGCGCGCCGCCGCGCAGCGTGCGCATATGGCCTGAGATCCGTTTGATCAGCTCGCTCCAGTCGTGCGGCATGATCGTTCAGGCTTTCGTTTTGCAGGTGTTTAGCCCGAGCAGCGTATAGGCAGGGCAGAAATTCAGCAGAGCGGTCGCCAGCGGGATTGCGCCGATCAATCCCCATAATGTCCTTGGGCCGACGATCGTCATCGCCAACAGCGTCAGACCTATGACAATACGGGCAATTTTATCCATGCCCCCGACATTCGCCTGCATCATCCCCTCCTGTGTTTGGCGTCGGGATTTAGGCCGAAGGAGCGGCGGTGGTCTGTGACTTAGTCATTTATCCTTCCCCTCATCCGGTTCGCCTTTGGCGGACCATTTTTTTACGCAAGAGGAGAAGGGAAGATCGACGCGCATGGGGGAATGCCCCACACCCTGAGGAGAGAGAGCGGGGGTGAAAGCTTCACCCGCGATAGCGCGCGAAGACCACCTGTGTGTCGCCATATTTGCGCGCGTCTTCCGCAACGTAAGCCTCCGGCAGTTGAATGGACTCCGTGGCGGCCTCTTCAATCACGACCAGCGAGTCTTTGGTCAGCCAGCCGCCCTCATGCAGCGCGCGCAGCGCCGGCGGCGCCAGAGTCTGGCTGTAGGGCGGATCGAGAAAAGCAAGCGAAAAGCCTTCGTCTACGGGCGCCAGTCCAAGTTTTGTCGCATCGCGACGGAAGACGCGCGTGACGCCGCCTAATCCCAATGTTTCAATGTTGGCGCGCAGCAACGCCCGCGCCGGGGCGCCATCGTCGACGAACAGCGCGCGCGCCGCGCCGCGCGACAGCGCCTCCAGACCCAGCGCGCCTGAGCCGGCGAAGAGATCGATCACCGCTGCGCCGGAGACGGGATCGTCGAAGGCGTGCTGAAGGATATCGAAAATCGACTCGCGCAGCCTGTCGGAGGTCGGACGAATTCCCGGTGACGACGGCCCAGCGAGCCGTCGTCCACGAAAAGCGCCGCCGACCATCCGCATGAATTTACCCGTCTCGCATGAGGATCATGTTCCGCGCGGTTTGCGCGGCGGCCGATCGTTGCGCGGTCCCTTTCCTGGAGCGCCGCCAGACTTGCCCCCGAATTTGCCGCCAAACTTGCCCCCGGATTTGCTCCCAAATTTGCCGCCGGGTTTTCCGTCGGAACGGCCGGGGCCAGTCGACGAACGTTCACGCGTCTGCGCGCCAAAGTCGCCGCGAGGTCTGGCGTTTTTCCCGCTATCCTCTGTCCCGCGCGGTTTACGCCAGCGCACGCCCGCGTCGTCAGGTCGCGGCTCGCGGGTCTGGAACTCGCGTGCCTGGAAAGCGGCAGCCCCGCGACGACCGCTTGGTGCGACGCCGGCCCGATGTCCCTCCTGTCGTTCGGCAAAGCGTTCGAATTGTCGCGCGCCGGGCTGATCCGGCGGACGTTCGACGCGGGAAACTCTGTCCGCCGCTCGACCATCGCGTTCCGGACGTTCCCGTCCTCGCGCGGCCCAGTCCCGGCGGGTGTCTTGTCGGATGTCCTTGCGGGTGTCCTGGCGGGTATCTTGGCGGGTGTCTTGGCGCGCGTCCCGTCGCATGTCCCGGCGCGTGTCGCCTGAGGCGTCCGCGCGCGGTCGCCGCTGCTGTCGCGTCTCCATGAATGCTTCGGGGGACGACCGCTCCCGCCGGGGTGGACGTTCGCCGCTGCGCAGTGCTTCGAAACGACGAGCATTGCGGTTCGTCGGCGCTTCCTCGGCGGCGCGCGGCCGGGTTGGCGTCACGCGTTCGACGACGACGGCGCGACCCTTGCGGTCGGCGGTGGCGCCGCGCGCGATCCGCGCGCGGGGTCCGGTCGACGCCTGTTCGGCGCGTTGCTGGCGCAAGACCGAGACATGTTTGCGCGGACGTTTATCGGCGCGTTGTCGCATCTCCTCGCGCTCGGTGGCGGTGAGTTCGCGCGCCGGCGCGGAGAAATCGACCCCGGCGAGTTCGGCGAGATTTTTGCCGAGTTGTTCGCGCAGCACTTTCAGGCGCACTTCCTCCACGCCCCCCTCGGGCAGATCGCCGAGCTGGAAAGGGCCGTAGGAGACACGGATCAAACGCGTCACTTCAAGGCCCAGATGCGCGAGCACGCGTTTAATCTCGCGATTTTTGCCCTCGGTCAGGCTCATTGCGATCCAGGCGTTGGCGCCCTGCACGCGCTCCAGCAACGCGTCGATCGGCGCATAGACGACGCCCTCGACGACAACGCCTTTTTTCAGCGCATCGAGGCGCGCCTGATCGATCGCGCCATGAGCGCGCACGCGATAGCGTCGCGTCCAGCCCGTAGCGGGCAGCTCCAGCGTTCGGGCAAGGCCGCCGTCGTTGGTGAGCAAGAGTAGCCCTTCAGTGTTGATGTCGAGCCGGCCGACGCTGACGAGACGCGGTAGTTCGGGGTGTTGCCCGTCGAGATAGGAGAAAACCGTTTCGCGTCCTTCCGGATCGCGGGCGCTGGTGACAAGCCCGACAGGCTTGTGAAAGAGAAACAGCCGGGTGCGTTCGCGGGCCTGCATTGGCTTGCCGTCGATCTCGATACGATCGTTCTCGGCGACGTTGACGGCGGGACTGGCGAGCACGCGGCCGTTAACGGCGACGCGCCCTTCCGCGATCCAGTTTTCTGCGTCGCGCCGCGAGCAGACGCCAGCGCGCGCCATCACCTTGGCGATCCGCTCGCCGGCGAAGGCCTTTTCGTGCGCCGTGTCCGCTGCGGGGACTCGGGCGGGGCGCGCAACGGCCGGCTTGCCGCGCGCGGCACCGGAGCGGCCGGCGAAGGGCTTTTGTCCTTCCGACTTTTCTCTGGCCGGCTTGTCGAAAGATTTGCCGCCGCCGACCCTGGCCGGGGATTTGCCCGGAGGTTTGTCAGGCGACTCGCCAAAGCCGCGCCCCGGCGATTTTCCCTTGTATTTGGCCGGCGCGCCGGATTTGGCGGCGGGACGGCGCAACGGACGGTCGCCGCCCGGCGGGGAGGCGTTTCGATTCTGTTTCTTGTCGGACATTCTTTCTGATAGCAGGCGCGGGGTCAGCTTTGAAGCGCCTGCGGGAAAGAGAAACGTAAAGAATGGAATCCGTCTCGTCCTTCGATCCTTTCGCGGCGGCGTTCGATGCGGCGCGCAAGGCGGCGCAGGCCGGCGAGGTGCCCGTTGGCGCGGCGCTTGTGCGCGGCGGCGCGCTGCTCGCTGTCGCCGGCAATCGAACCCTGCGCGACCGCGATCCCACCGCTCATGCCGAGATGCTTGTCCTCCGCGCCGCCGCCGCGAGTCTTGGCTCCGAACGACTGATCGATTGCGATCTCTACGTGACTCTTGAGCCCTGCGCGATGTGCGCGGCTGCGATCTCTTTCGCGCGCATCCGCCGGCTCTATTTCGCCGCCGCCGATCCCAAGGGCGGCGCGGTGGATCATGGGCCGCGTTTTTATGCGCAAGCCACCTGTCATCACGCGCCGGATGTTTACGGCGGCATCCGCGCAAGCGAGTCAGCAGAGTTGCTGCGGAATTTCTTTCGCGTCCGGCGTTGAGGATTAATTACGAAAGAAAAAACTAAACGATCGATGTTATAGTGTAACGACCTCGAAATTCAGCGCTTGATCTCATCAGACAAAAGCGACAATTTGCGCCGGCTTGCGTAAACGCGCGGCTGCGCCAGCAAAATAACCTGCGCAATAAATAATTAGAATCTTCGAGGGAGCATCCATGAGCAAGATCGTCGACGAAGTCATCGCCGCAAATAACGCCTATGTTGCGGGGTTTGGAGCAAAGGGCGATCTGGCGTTGCCGCCGGCCCGCGGTTTTGCGATCCTCACCTGTATGGACGCGCGTCTCGATCCGGCGAAATACGCTGGCCTCTCGGAAGGCGATGCGCATGTGATCCGCAACGCCGGCGCGCGCGCGTCTGACGATGCGATCCGTTCTCTGGTGATTTCGCACAAGCTGCTCGGCACCAAAGAATGGTTTGTGATCCATCACACCAATTGCGGTATGGAGTTGTTTTGCGACGAGGTAATGGGCGATTTGCTGGAGGACAGCCTCGCCACCGCCGCGCTCGACATGTCGACGCTGAAATGGTCAAACCCGCAACATGGCGGCGGATGCGCGGCTGGTCATTTCATTAAATGGCACACAATTAAAAATAACGAGGAGAGCGTGGCGCAGGATGTGGCGCGCATCCGGTCGCATCCGCTCGTGCCAAAGAATGTGCCGATCTATGGCTACATATACGATGTGAAAACCGGCAAGCTCATCGAGGTGCCGAAAGCGACTCAAATCGGCCGCGCCGCCTGAAGATTGTGATGTGACCAACGACAGCCGCGCGTGAATAATGCGCGGCTTTTTATATCGCCTTGAGGCTTACCATCGGCCTTGCCGTCGCAGCGTGTCGAAGAGATTACCTTCATAGAGATGCTGGCCGAGGTGGCCGAGCCGGCAATCGACGTCGACCCAGACCTTTCCGCCGATGTCGCGCCACAGACGACAGAAGGCGTAGTCCTCTGACAGATAGCGATCCGTGTCTGGATCGATCATGCAGTCGAAGAAACGCCAGTGCAGATGCGCGAGGGGATGTCCCGGCGGTCCGTCGGGCGTGTAGCGCAGATGCGGATAATGCTCCATCAGTTTAAGGAACACGCCGCGCTTGATGCACATGAAACCGGTTGGCGCCTCCGCCACTTCGACCAACCCGTCCTCGTCGACGTATTTGCTGACTTTAACGGCCGAATCTATGATCGGATTAAAGGCGTAATCATTGTAATCGAGGTGCAGATCCTCAAGGGTGGCGCCGGCGGGCATGCCGCCCTGCGGCCAGTTGAGGCGCTTGATCGGGTAAACGGCGGCGGCGACATCGCGATCCGCCAGCAAAATTCGACAGACGGACTGGGGCTTGAAGACAATGTCCGAGTCGATGAAGAAAAGATGCGTCAACGACTCGTCGGCCAGAAATTTCATCGCGATCATATTGCGGCCACGCGTGATCAGACTTTCAGAATGCATGTGCAACATGCAGTCGAGCCCAAAATTTTTGGCATGGCTGACCAGTTCGAACATGCTGGTCACATAGTTCATCGAAACCGCCGAAATGTAGCAGGGCGTCGCAAACAGCACCTTCATTTGGCGCAGCGCGGAGTCGGGAAGCAACATCGGCTTGTCCTGAAAAAAGCGGCGGCGCCGCGAGGGCCAGCAAGCTTAATGGCTCAGACATGTCCAAAGCTTGCGTTGGAAAAATGAATATTATTGAATGTCGACAATTAGTAAAGCTTTTGTGTTAAGGGCTTATTTACATTGCAAGGGCGTAAAAACACATTATCCGTGGCCACGCGCATCGACGACCTGCGCTTGCCGAGAGCGCGAAAACCATGCAAGCGTTATCCGTTCTTTCAGGAACGGCGCCGGTTACAAGACGGGAGTCATTCGTGCGCATCGCATCATGGAACGTCAATTCGATCCGTCAGCGCTTGACGCCGCTGCTTTCTTTTTTGCGCGAGTCGACGCCGGATGTTGTGTGTTTGCAGGAACTGAAATGCGAAACAGCGGCTTTTCCGCGCGCCGAGATCGAGGACGCAGGCTATAACGCGCTCGTTCATGGCCAGAAAACCTTCAATGGCGTTGCGATCCTGTCGCGCCGCCCGATTGAGGAGGCGGTCGTCGGCCTCCCCGGCATGCGCGAGGATGTTCAATCGCGTTATCTTGAGGCGCTGATCGCCACTGAAACCGGCGGTGTGTTGCGCATCGCCTCGATCTATGCGCCCAACGGGAATCCGGTCGATTCGCCAAAATATCCCTACAAGCTCGTCTTCATGGAAGCGCTCACGGCGCACGCCGCCGATCTGCTGAAGCTTGAGGAGGCGACCGCTCTGATCGGCGACTATAATATCATTCCGGACGCGCGCGACGTTTATGATCCCGTAGAGTGGATGCAAGACGCCTTGTTCAGGGCGGAGTCGCGCGCCGCCTTCCAGCGCCTCATCAATCTCGGTTATGTCGATGCGTTGCGCTCGGTCACCGACGCCGACGGTCTCTACACCTTCTGGGATTATCAGGCCGGCGCCTGGCCCAAAAATCATGGCCTGCGCATCGATCACCTGCTCTTATCGCCCCGCGCAGCGGATCGTTTGTCGCACGTCGAGATCGCAAAAAATCTTCGCGATGGAGACAAACCCTCGGATCATGTCCCGATATACGCCGATCTGGCGTTGTAAATATTTTACCGTTGCTGTCGACGCGGGCCGTTCAGCGCGCGTTCAGCATCGCCGCCCTAAAAAGGTTTCAACCTCCCTAAGGCCGTGCGCGTCCCCGCTGCGCGCGGTCTGTGGCCCCGCCAACGCTGGCGGGGCTTTTTTTTCAGGGACCTCGTCAGTTATTGCGTTCGCGTAGATAGGCTTCGAGAAGTCCCATGGCTGTCTTGCGCTCGTCCTCGCTGGCGGTTTCAAGCGCCTGCGTGTGCAGGTCGACGATCCACTGCTCCGATGGCGTCGCGGCGACGGCGTCGCGCGCGAGCGTCAAATACATCAGACCGCGCGACCGTTGCGGCGACGCGCCGGCTTCTCCATTAAACATCACGCGCCCGAGCACGGCCTGGGCTTGCGGATGTCCCTTGCGCGCCGCCAGTTCGAGCCAGTTCATGCTCTGGCGCGCGTCCTGCCGAACGCCGGCGCCCTCCAGATACATGCGGCCGAGATTGTATTGCGCGTCGGCGTCGCCGAAATAGGTCGCCGCATAACGAAATAGCTCAAACGCCCGCTCGGAGTCAGGGGCGATCCTGGCGCTCGACAGGCCGGTGCGCAGATATCCGCCAACCGCCACAAAAGCGCTTGCTGCGAGCGGCCGCTCGCTCGGATCGGGTTCGGTCGCGCTGAAATGGTCAACGAGCCGCGAGAAATAATCATAGGCTTTGGACTCGTCGCGCGCGACCCCGTCGCCTCGGGCGTACATGTTGCCGAGTTTCCATTGCGCCAGCGTTTCGCCGCCTTCCGCCGCGTAGCGCAACGCCTCGACCGAGGCCCCCGGATCGCCGGCGTGATAGCTTTCAAGCCCGGCCCGCAAGGCGGCGCGCGGGTCCTTGAACATGGGCAGGGGGGCGTTTGGCGCGGAGGTCTGACCGCTGGCGGCGTCGAGCGCGGGGGCGGGATCGACCAGCGCAAGACCGAGCATGGCGACGCCGGCCGTCAAAAGGATCGACGATAAAGGGCCTCGTCGCGTGTTTAGCGGACGATGCCCCCGATTCATCTGCTTGGCGTCGCCGCGCTCCAAATTCCGCATGTCGTCTCAGACTTTCCCGCTGCGCCGGGGGCTCACTGGCCAACGGCGCCTCCCATAACGCCGTTCAGCGGCGATCCATCGATCTCTTGCGACCGGCGCATGGCAAATCGGTGAGAAGCGACAGGACGAAATAGCTGGGGGTTTGCGGCTGAAAAGCGGCTGAAAATTCGCAATGCGGCGCCGCAGCCTCATAAATACGGGCTGTTGCAAACAGGGCACAATACTCTGTTCGAACCCTCTCGCGACGACGGGACTTTGATTGTATAACCCCCGGATCGCGGGGAGTCGTCCGACAATTCGCGCCACCGAGGCTGGGGAATCGCATGAGTTTCATTTCTTGCGCCGCGCGCGCTTTTTGTGTGTCGATCGCGTTAGGCTCCCTGACCCTGCTCGTCGCCGGGACGCCCGCCATGGCCGGCGACGCGCGTCACGGGGCGACGATCGCGCAACGCTGGTGCGCGGAGTGTCACGTTGTCTCCGGCGAACAGGCCAGCGCCTTCGCCGACGCGCCTTCTTTCGGCGACATCGCCCGACGGCGTCCGGATCGCAAGGAAATCGCCAATTTCCTGGCCGATCCCCATCCGCCGATGCCGGACATGCACCTGTCGCGCAGCGAAATTGACGATATCGTCACCTACATCCGCAGTCTCGACCCCCGTCCGGCGCCGCATAACGGCGAGGGCAAGGACGCGCCGCTTCCAAAAAACGGATAGACGCGCGCGGCGGAGCCCGACTGGCGAGAAGTTGACGGCGGAAGCCGGGCGCCGGCTCGACAAGCATGAGTTCGTGGGCATGGCCTATCAGGTAAAGGAAGCATTCAAGACCCTGCAGGGCGAAGGGGTGAACGCCGGCCGGCCCGCTGTGTTTTGTCGGTTCGCCGGCTGCAATCTCTGGAGCGGCCGTGAGGCCGATCGCGCCGAAGCGACCTGCGATTTTTGCGACACAGAATTTGTCGGCGTCGATGGCGAGGGCGGCGGCCGTTTCGACGATGCGGCGACGCTTGTCGCCCATCTGACGGCGTTGTGGGGCGCCGGGGAGGCTGAGCGACTGGTCGTGCTGACTGGCGGCGAACCGATGCTTCAGGTCGACGCTCCCCTGATTCAGGCCCTGCACGCGGCCGGCTTTGAAATCGCCATCGAAACCAACGGCTCACTGCCGGTCGCCGAGGGCGTCGACTGGATCTGCGTCTCGCCCAAGGCGGGCGCGCCGGTCGCCCAGACCTCGGGGCATGAACTCAAACTGGTTTATCCGCAGAGGGGCCTGTCGCCGGAGCGGCTCGAACGGCTCGATTTCCGTCACTTTCTGCTTCAGCCCATGGACGGACCGGACCGTCAGGCCAACACGCAGGCGGCGATCGACTATTGTCTGGCCCATCCGCGCTGGCGCCTGTCGCTTCAGACCCACAAGATTATCGGGGTGAGATAGCAGGCCGCCATGGCGGTTCATCGGACGGAAGGCCCTGTCCGGCGTGGGGTTGCGGCGGTTCGCCGCTATTGCGCTGGGCCAGCCCGATCTCTAGGGTCGACGGCGTTTTTTCAAGCAGGGCGCTCACCGCCGGTACGCACGCACGCGACCGTTCAACAAGAGTGGGGCCGTCAAGGGAAGCCGGGGAAATGGCCAATAAAGTAATTAGCGCCGACGAGGCGATTGCGCTGATTCGCGACAATGATGTCGTGACGACTACAGGTTTCGTTCAAAGCTGTATCCCGGAGGCGCTGCACGCGGCGCTGGAGAAGCGCTTCGTCGAGACGCAGCATCCGCGCGACCTGACGCTGATCATGACCGCCGGCGCAGGCGACAGCAAAGGGCTGGGCACCGGCCGCTTTTATCACGATGGCCTGCTGCGCCGGGTCATCGCCGCCAATTTCGGTCGCATGCCGAAGGTCGCGCAGGCGGCGCAGGAGAACAAAATCCTCGGCTATAATCTGCCGCAGGGCGTTATCTCCCAGCTCTACCGCGCCTGCGCCGCCGGCCAGCCGGGCCTCTTCTCCAAGGTCGGCCTCTACACCTATGTCGATCAGCGCTTCGGCGGCGGCCGCGTCAACGACGTGACCACCGAGGACATCGTCAAATATCACAACATCAACGGCGAGGAGTGGTTGTTTTATATCGCCACCAAGATCGACGTCGCCTTCATCCGCGGCACCTCCGCCGATCCCTCCGGCAACATCAGCATGGAGAAAGAGGCGCTGGTGCTCGACAACCTCGCCCAGGCCATGGCCGCCCACAACAACGGCGGACTGGTCATCGCCCAGGTCGAGCGCATCGTCGAACAGGGCTCGATCAAGCCCAAGGACGTGCATGTGCCGGGCATTCTGGTTTCGGCGGTCGTCGTCGCGGATCAGCCGGAGCTGCACCGCATGAATTATGGCGTGATGTATAATGCGGCGCTCGCCGGCGAAGTGCGCGTGCCGGTCGAGAAGCTCGCCAAAATGCCGCTCGACGAGCGCAAGGTGATCGCGCGGCGCGCCTCCTTCGAACTGCCGCCCAATGGCGTCGTCAACCTCGGCGTCGGCGCGCCGGAGGGCATTGCGGCGGTCGCCAACGAAGAGAAGCTGACGCCCTACATCACCCTCACAACGGAAGCTGGCGCCATCGGCGGCGTGCTCGCCTCGGGCTCGAGCTTTGGCGCCGCGACCAATGCCGACAGCATCATCCAGCAAAACCAGCAATTCGACTTCTATGACGGCGGCGGTCTCGACATGACCTGTCTCGGCATGGCCGAGTGCGATTTGCAGGGCAACGTCAACACCTCGAAATTCGGCGGACGCCTCAATGGCTGCGGCGGCTTCATCAACATCAGCCAGAATGCGCGGCTGGTGATTTTCGCTGGCACCTTCACCAATGGCGGTCTGAAGGTTGAGGTCGTCGACGGCAAGGTGCATATTCTTCAGGAAGGCCGCAACAAGAAGTTCCTCAACTCCGTCGAGCAGATCACCTTCTCGGGCAAATATGCGCTCAAGCGCAAGCAACCAGTTTACTACGTGACCGAGCGCTGCGTGTTCAAACTGGTCGAGAAGGGTCTGGAGCTGGTTGAAATCGCGCCCGGCATCGATATCGACAAGCACATCCTGCCCTACATGGAGTTCAAGCCGGTCATCAACGAGCCGGAGCCGATGGATCGGCGCATCTTCATCGACGAGCCGATGGGGCTGATCAACGATCTGCTCAATCTCAATCTCGATCAGCGCATCACCTATGACCCGGCGCGCAACATTCTCTTCCTCAATCTTGAGGGCTGGATCGCGCGCACCAAGAAGGACATCGACGAAATGCGCAATGCGCTGGTCGCCGCCTGTCAGAAGGTCGGCAAGCGCGTCAATTCGGTGGTCAATCACGATGGCGCGCGGATCAACGAGGCGCTTTACGACGATTACGCCGAGATGATCGAATATCTCAGCCAGCATTACTATCTGACGACGACCCGCTACGCGACCTCGGCCTTCGCCCGCATGAAGATGAAAGAGGCGATGGCCAAGCGCGGCCTGCAACCCCATGTCTTCGAGCGCCGCGAGGCGGCCGAGACCTTCCTGCAGGTCGTCGGCAATGAGGAAAACGCGCCGGCCTAAGGGTTGCGCGGATATTGAGACGAACGGCCGCCAACGGGCGGCCGTTTTTGTTTTGGGGGGATAAGAGATCTCGGGCTGGCCGGTGAAGCGCCTCTGAACGCGGGTAAGCTATGCCGCAGGGCCATCCTTGGCGGAGCATCTGCCAGGGATATTCATTAAAAAATTGATTTATAGATACTTTAAGTGTGATTTGGGTCCCAGAAGAGCAATCGACTCAAGCGTTATTGCTAACTTCATTGCCTCTTGCGCCTGTCGATAAACGCATATAGATATCTTTATATCTATTATGAGAGACTGAATGGCTGCCCAAAAAATCCTCGGAATGGACCCGGTGCTGGCGGGGCTCAACGCCGCCGGCGAGGAAACGCGTTTGCGGCTCCTCGCCCTGCTTGCCCAGTCCGAACTCACCGTCAGCGAGGTGGTGACCATTCTCGGCCAGTCGCAGCCGCGAATCTCCCGTCATCTCAAGCTGTTGGTCGAGGCCGGGCTGATCGAGCGCCGGCGCGAGGGCGCCTGGGCCTTCTTCCGCCTCGCGGCCTCGCCGGGGGCCGGCGCGCTGGCCAGCGACATCGTCAACTGGCTCGATCCCGAGGACCCGGTGCTGGCCGAGGATCGCCTGCGTCTCGCCGAGGTGCGTCACGCCCGCGCTGAAACCGCCGCCCGTTATTTCACCGCCCACGCCGCCGAATGGGACGATATTCGCTCCCGCCATGTGCCGGAGGCGCAGGTCGAGGCGGCGATGCGGGAGGCCGTCGGCCCCCGGCCGGTGCGCTGCCTCGTTGATCTCGGCGCGGGCGCCGGACGGATGCTCGAAATTTTTGCGCCGCTCGCCCAGCGCGCCATCGGCGTCGATCTCTCCTCCGCCATGCTCTCTGTCGCGCGCGGGCGGCTGGAGGAAACAGGCCTCAATAATGTGCACCTGCGTCAGGGCGATATGTATGCGTTGCCGGTCGAGCGCAATTCCGCCGATCTCGCGATCATGCATCAGGTTTTACATTACCTCGACGATCCGGCCCGCGCCATTCGCGAAGCGGCGCGCATTCTCGCGCCGGGCGGACGTCTCCTCGTTGTCGATTTCGCGCCGCATCAGGAAGAAGCCCTGCGCGACAAACATGCGCATCGTCGTCTGGGGTTCTCCGACGACGAGATTTCAGGATTGCTCGCCCAGGCTGGCCTTGAGTTGACCTTGCATCGCGAACTGGCGCCCAAAGCGAGCGAAAACGCCAAATTGACCGTGTCGCTGTGGCTGGCGCGCGATCCGCGCGTGATCGCCGATCCGCTTCCCGCCGCCTCTTATGAGACCGCCTGATGTTCAACGCCCTGCATCCGACCGCTTCCGGCAACCGCTTCCGGATTTCCTACGAATTCTTTCCGCCGAAAACGCCGGAAATGGAGACGCAACTCTGGGAGACGGTGAAGCGTCTGGAGGCGCTGCAACCGCATTTTGTCTCCGTCACCTATGGCGCCGGCGGCTCGACCCGCGAACGCACCCATCACATTGTCGCGCGCATTGCCCGCGAGACGCATATGAAGCCGGCCGCGCATCTCACCTGCGTCGCGGCGTCGCAAGACGAAATCGATGAGATCGTCCGGGATTACTGGGATGTCGGCGTTCGCCACATTGTCGCGCTGCGCGGCGATCCGCCCGGCGGCGTCGGAACCCGTTTCATGCCCAATCCGCTCGGCTATCCATCCTCGACGCATCTCGTGCGCGGCATCAAATCCATCGCCGATTTCGAAATATCGGTCTCGACCTATCCCGAGGGCCATCCCGAGAGCAGTTCGATTGATCAGGACATCGACGCGCTGAAATCGAAGATCGACGCCGGCGCGACGCGCGCCATTACGCAGTTCTTCTTCGATAACGACATCTATCTGAAATTCCGCGATCGGGCGCGCGCCAGCGGCGTCACGATTCCGATCGTTCCCGGCATCATGCCCATTCGCAATTTTCGTCAGGTCGCGGGCTTTGCCGCCAAGGCCGGCGCCTCCGTGCCGCGCTGGGTGGCCGAGCGTTTCGAGGGTCTCGAAAACGATCCGGAGACCCATGCGCTCGTTGCGGCGACCACTGTCGTCGAGCAGGTGATGGGTCTCGCCCGCGCCGGCGTCGAGGAGTTTCATTTTTACACCAACAACCGGGCCGACATGGTTTTCGCCATTTGTCATTTGCTCGGCGTTCGTCCCGTTCGCGAGAAAGCAGACGCATGACCTTCGATAAAAATTACGGCCCCGATATTCAGAGAGCGCTCGAGACCGCTGCGACGCGTCGTATTTTGATCCTCGACGGCGCCATGGGCACCATGATCCAGCGTCACACCTTCGAGGAGGCGGATTTTCGCGGCGAGCGGTTCAAGAATCATCCCAAAGATTTGCGCGGCAACAACGATCTGCTGATCCTGACGCAACCCGAGGCGATCAAGGCGATCCATGTCGCCTACCTTGATGCTGGCGCCGATATTATCGAAACCAACACTTTCTCCTCGACGACGATTGCCCAGGCCGATTACGGCCTTGAGCATATTGCCCATGAGTTGAATTACGCCGGCGCCAAACTGGCGCGCGCGGCGGCGGACGAAGTGGCGGCGCGGACGGGCGTTCGCCGCTTTGTCGCGGGCTCGATCGGCCCGACCAATCGCACGGCGTCGATCTCGCCGGATGTCTCCAATCCGGGTTTTCGCGCCGTCACCTTCGACGAATTGCGCGCGGCTTACAAAGAAGCGGCGCTGGGTCTGATCGCCGGCGGGGCCGACATTCTGCTGGTGGAGACGATCTTCGACACGCTGAACGCCAAGGCGGCGATCTATGCGCTGGAAGACGCGTTCGATGATGTCGGCACGCGCTTCCCGATCATGATTTCGGGGACGATCACCGATCTCTCCGGCCGCACGCTCTCGGGTCAGACGGCGATCGCCTTCTGGAATTCTCTGGCGCACGCCAAACCCTTTTCCATTGGCTTCAACTGCGCGCTTGGCGCGCGGGAGATGCGTCAGCATATCGTCGAGATCGGCCGCATCGCCGATACGCGCGTCTGCGCCTTTCCCAACGCCGGTCTGCCCAACGAATTCGGCCTCTATGACGAGAGCCCGGAATATATGGCCGAACTCGTCGGCGAATTCGCCGCCGCTGGCCTTGTCAATGTTCTGGGCGGTTGTTGCGGCACGACCCCGGAGCATATCCGCGCCATTGCGGAGGCCGTAAAAGACAACTCTCCGCGCGTCGTGCCAACTATTGAGCCTTTGCTGCGTCTCTCGGGGCTTGAGCCCTTTACACTGACGAAAGACATTCCCTTCGTTAATGTCGGCGAACGCACAAATGTCACCGGCTCGGCGAAATTCCGCAAGCTGATCACCAATGGCGATTACGCTGCGGCGCTTGATGTCGCGCGCGATCAGGTGGCGAATGGCGCGCAGATCATCGATGTGAACATGGATGAGGGGCTGCTCGACTCGCAGGCGGCGATGGTCGATTTCCTGAATCTGCTTGCCGCCGAACCCGATATCGCCCGCGTGCCGGTGATGGTCGACTCCTCAAAATTCGAGGTCATCGAAGCAGGTCTGAAATGCCTGCAGGGCAAGGGCGTAGTGAATTCGATCTCGCTCAAGGAGGGTGAGGAGAAATTCGTCGAGGACGCGCAGAAAGTTCGCCGCTACGGCGCCGCTGTCGTCGTCATGGCTTTCGACGAGAAGGGCCAGGCCGACACTCTCGCCCGAAAGATCGAGATCTCGACCCGCGTCTATAAAATCCTCACCGAGAGCGTCGGCTTCCCGCCGCAGGACATTATCTTCGATCCCAATATTTTCGCGGTGGCGACCGGTATCGAAGAGCACGAAAACTACGGCGTCGATTTCATCGAGGCGGCGCGGGCCATCAAGCGCGATCTATCCCATGCGCATGTCTCGGGCGGCGTGTCGAACCTTTCCTTCTCGTTCCGGGGTAACGAGCCGGTGCGCGAGGCGATGCATTCGGTGTTTCTTTATCACGCCATCGCCGCCGGCATGGACATGGGGATCGTCAACGCCGGACAGCTCGCGGTTTACGCCGAGATCGATCCGGAATTACGCGAGGCCTGCGAGGATGTCGTGCTCAACCGGCGTCGCGACGCGACCGAGCGCCTCGTTGAACTTGCCGAGAAATACAAGGGCGCTGGCGCGCGCGCGCAGGAAAAAGACGTCGCATGGCGCGAGGCGAGCGTCGAAAAGCGGCTCGAATATGCGCTGGTCAATGGCGTCACCGATTACATTGAGGTCGATGTCGAGGAGGCGCGTCAAAAAGCGAGCCGGCCGCTTGAGGTCATCGAGGGGCCGCTGATGGACGGCATGAACGTTGTCGGCGATCTCTTCGGCGCCGGCAAGATGTTCCTGCCGCAGGTCGTCAAATCGGCGCGGGTGATGAAACAGGCCGTCGCCTATCTGATGCCGTTTATGGAGCAGGAGAAGGACGCTCGCTCTACAGCAGGAAAAATCCTGCTGGCGACCGTCAAGGGCGATGTTCACGACATCGGCAAGAATATCGTCGGCGTCGTGTTGGGGTGTAATAATTTCGAGGTCATCGATCTGGGCGTGATGACTCCGGCGGCGAAAATTCTCGATGTCGCGAAAAAGGAACAAGTCGACATCATCGGTCTTTCCGGATTGATCACGCCGTCGCTCGACGAGATGTGTTTTGTCGCCGCCGAGCTGGAGCGCGAGGGACTCGATGTTCCGCTGTTGATTGGCGGCGCCACGACGAGCCGCGTTCACACCGCCGTCAAGATCAATCCGAACTACACGCGCGGACAGGCGGTCTACGTCACCGACGCGAGCCGCGCCGTTGGCGTCGCGCAGGCGTTGGTGTCGCAAAAGACTCGCGCGAACTACATCGCCGAGACCCGCGCCGAATATGCGCGCGTCGCGGAGGCCCATGCGAAAGCGCAAGCCGACAAGCAACGCGTGTCGCTGGCGCAGGCGCGGGCCAATGCATTCAAAATCGATTGGGATAAATATACGCCGACAAAACCGACGTTTTCCGGTGCGCGCGCCTTCGCAAGCTACGATGTCGCCGAGCTTGTGCCCTACATCGATTGGACGCCTTTTTTCCAGACTTGGGAGTTCAAGGGCCGCTTCCCGGCTCTGCTCGACGATCCCGAGCGCGGCGAGGCGGCGCGCCGGCTTTACGATGATGCTCAAGCGATGCTCAAACGCATTGTGGAGGAGCGCTGGTTTACGCCCAAGGCGGTGATCGGCTTCTGGCCGGCGAACGCCGAGGGCGACGATATCGCGCTCTTCAGCGGCGAGTCGCGGGCGGAAAAAATCGCCACCTTCCATACGCTGCGTCAGCAGCTTTCCAAGCGCGACGGCAAGTCCAACACGGCGCTTGCGGATTTCGTGGCCCCGAAACAAAGCGGCAAGGCTGATTACATCGGCGCCTTCGTCGTCACCGCCGGCGCCGAGGAAGAGAAGATCGCCGCCCGTTATGCGCGCGCCAATGACGATTATGGGTCGATCATGGTGAAGGCGCTGGCCGATCGCATCGCCGAAGCGTTCGCCGAGCGCATGCATGAGCGCGTGCGGCGCGAATTCTGGGGATATGCGGTAAACGAAGCCTATGGGCCGCAGGAGTTGCTGGCGGAGAACTATGTCGGCGTGCGTCCGGCGCCCGGTTACCCGGCGCAACCCGATCACACCGAAAAAGCGACATTGTTCGATCTGCTCGATGTAACCAAACGCACGGGCGTCAGCCTTACCGAGAGCTTCGCCATGACGCCGGCGGCGTCGATTAGCGGCCTGTATCTTGCACATCCTGATGCGCATTATTTCGGCGTCGCCAAGGTGGAGCGCGATCAGGTGGAGGATTATGCGCGCCGCAAGGGTATGAGCGTCGCCGATGTGGAACGCTGGCTATCGCCAATCCTGAACTACGAACCGGCGACGCTGGCGGCGGCGGAGTAACCGTCGCGTCAATCATGCGCGGCGCCTGGCATAGTCATTTCGAACTGGAGTTCTGGAGAGATGTCGACGTCCGCAGTTACGCGCGCCGCCTCGCCGCTTGCGCTGGCGCTCTGGTTTGGCGTCGGCGGGCTGGCGCTGTTCTCGCTTTACACGCTGGCGACCGCGCGCGGCGAACCTGTGAACGCCATGTGGCTTGTCGCCGCCGCCGTTGGCGTTTACGCCATCGGCTATCGTTTCTATTCCCGCTTCATCGCCGAGCGCGTGTTGAAGCTCGACCCCGCTCGCCGCACGCCGGCGCATCGTCACAATGACGGGCTCGATTATGTGCCCACAGACAAGTGGGTGCTGTTTGGCCATCATTTCGCGGCCATCGCCGGCGCCGGTCCGCTTGTCGGTCCGGTGCTTGCGGCGCAGATGGGCTATCTGCCGGGCGCCTTGTGGTTACTGACCGGCGTGATCTTCGCTGGCGCGGTGCAGGATTTCGTCGTGCTGTTTATTTCGACGCGGCGCGACGGCCGGTCGCTGGGCGATTTGATCAAGACAGAGATGGGCCATGTTCCCGGCGTCATCGCTATGCTTGGCATTCTCTCGATCATGATCATTCTGCTGGCGGTCCTGGCGCTGGTCGTCGTCAAGGCTCTGGCCGATAGCCCCTGGGGCGCCTTCACCGTCTTTGCGACTTTGCCAATCGCCGTGTTCATGGGCGTTTATGGCCGGTATCTGCGACCAGGCCATATCGGCGAGATGTCGGCGATCGGTTTTGTGCTGCTCATCGCCGGCATCGCCTGTGGCCGCACTGTCGCCGAAACGCCGGCGTTGGCGGCGCTGTTCGCCTATCGGGGCGAGACGCTCGCCTTTATGCTCATCGCCTATGGCTTCGTCGCCTCGGTGCTGCCTGTTTGGCTGCTGTTGGCGCCGCGGGATTATCTTTCCACCTTCCTCAAGATCGGCACGATTCTGTCACTGGCGCTGGGCATTTGCGTTGTCTGGCCGCAATTGCGGATGCCGGCGGTCAGTCGCTTCATCGATGGCACGGGCCCGGTTTTTGCCGGCAGCGTGTTTCCTTTCCTGTTCATCACCATCGCCTGCGGCGCCGTGTCGGGCTTCCACGCGCTGGTATCGTCCGGCACGACGCCAAAAATGATCGCCGACGAAACCCAGACGCGTTTTATCGGCTATGGCGCGATGCTCATGGAATCGTTCGTCGCTGTCATGGCGCTGATTGCGGCAAGCGTGCTGGAGCCCGGCGTCTATTTCGCCATGAACAGCGCGCCTGCGGTCATAGGATCGACTCCGGAAGCGGCTGCTGCGGCGATCTCCGGCTGGGGCTTTGCGATCACGCCGGAGACCCTCGTCAGCGTGGCGTCGGATGTCGGCGAGAAGACGATTTTGTCGCGTACCGGCGGGGCGCCGACGCTCGCGGTCGGCATGGCGACGATCCTCTCGTCAATCGTGGGCGGTTCGACAGCGATGTCGTTCTGGTATCATTTCGCGATCCTGTTCGAGGCCTTGTTTATCCTCACCACCATCGACGCCGGCACGCGCGTTGCGCGCTTCATGATTCAGGACCTGGTCGGGACATTTATACCGGCGTTCCGCGATACGAAATCATGGACGCCGAATTTGATCGCCACCGCCATCGCGGTGTCGGGCTGGGGCTATTTTCTCTACCAGGGCGTGATCGATCCGCTCGGCGGCATCAATACGCTTTGGCCCCTGTTCGGCATCGCCAATCAAATGCTGGCGGCGATTGCGCTGACCCTGTGTGTCGTGGTTCTGTTCCGGATGAAGCGCGACCGCTATGCGTTCATCGCCATTCTTCCGACGCTCTGGCTCTACACCTGCACAGTAACGGCAGGGCTGGAGAAAATCTTTCACAGCGATCCGCGCATCGGTTTTCTCGCCCATGCGCGGAAATTTTCCGAAGCGGTTGCAAACGGAAAAGCCCTGGCGCCGGCCAAAACGCTGGAAGATATGCAGCGTGTGATCTTCAACGACTATGTCGATGTCGGACTTTGCGCGATATACATCATGCTGGTGCTCGCCATGATCGGCTTCGCGCTCGCCGCCATTCGCGACGCGCGCGCATCCGCATGCGTTACGACACGGGAGAGCGACGATGAAATGTTGCAACCTGCCGGGGCTTGATGTCGTCAAACTCGCCGCCAAGCTGCGCGACGGCGCGCGGTTGATGGTCGGGCAGGGCGATTACGACGCCTATGTCGCGCACATGCGCGCGCGTCACGCTGAAAGCGCTACTCTCTCGCGCGCCGAGTTTTTCCGCGCCCGCGAAAACGCCCGTTTTGGCGTCGGCGGCGAACGCGCCTTTCGGTGTTGTTGATGACTGTTCCCCAAAGACAGGCGCTTGCGCTAGTCTCGACGTCATGAAAGCAGAGGAAATGTCTCGCGAGGCGTTGATTGCGCTGCTCGACTGGTATGTCGAGAGCGGGGTCGATCTCGCGCTGGACGAGACGCCGCATAATCGCTATGCCGACAGCGCCCGGCCGCCGGCGCCCCAAATCGCAATCGAAACGCCGGTTATTGAAGCAAAGGCTGAAACGCCGTCATCAACGCCGGCGCGCCGTCCGCGTGTCGCAACGACTGTGGCGGCGCCCGATGCGGCGATCCGCGCCGCGCAGGCCGAGGCCGCAGACGCGCGCGACCTCGACGAACTCGCGGCGCGACTGGCGGGTTTCGTCCACGCGCCGTTTCGCGACATGGCCGAGCATTTCCTTTTCGCCGTCGGTCCGGCGGCGCCGAAACTCATGGTCTTCGACGCCGCGCCTGGCGCGAGCGAGGAATCGAGCGGCCTCGCCTTCAGCGGTGAACGCGCGCAGTTGCTGGACAACATGCTGGCGGCGATCGGACAATCCCGTGAGACGGCGCGTCTCGCCTATGTCGCGCCGTGGCGGCCGCCCGGCGACAAGCTGGCGACGCTGCAGGAGGCGGCGATCTTCGCGCCCTTCGCGCAACGTCATCTCGAATTGGCGCGACCGGAGATTGTGCTGCTGTTTGGCGAGACGCCTGCGCGCGCGATCCTCGCAACGAACGAGTCCGTCTCCAAATTGCGCAGCCGGTGGTTCGAAGCCGTGTGTGGCGCGCATACAGCGCGCGCCATGGTGTTTTCGAGCCTCGACGCCATGCTGAAAAGCTGGTCGCTCAAGCCGGCGGCCTGGCGCGATCTGCGCGTGGTCGCCGCGGCTTTGAAAGACGCGCGCTGACGCGCGTCGCCGTTACTCCGCCGCTGCGTCCGTCTTGCCGCCGCCAAAACGCTGAACGACGTAATCGTCGACGATGCGGGTGAATTCCTCGGCGATGCCCTCGCCGCGCAGCGTCATCGCTTTCTTGCCGTCGATGAACACCGGCGCCGCCGGCGTTTCGCCGGTGCCGGGCAACGAAATGCCGATGTCGGCGTGTTTGGACTCGCCGGGTCCGTTGACGATGCAACCCATCACCGCGACATTGAGCGCCTCGACGCCGGGATATTGCGCGCGCCAGATCGGCATCCGTTCGCGAATGTGCTCCTGAATGTCGCGCGCCAGCTCCTGAAACACCGTCGAGGTCGTGCGGCCGCAACCGGGACAGGCGGCGACCAGCGGCACGAAAGTGCGAAAACCCATGGTTTGCAGGATTTCCTGCGCGACGCGCACTTCCTGCGTGCGATCGCCGCCGGGCTCCGGCGTCAATGAAACACGAATGGTGTCGCCAATCCCGTCCTGCAACAGCACGCCGAGCGCTGCCGCCGAGGCGACAATGCCCTTCGAGCCCATGCCGGCTTCGGTCAGGCCAAGATGCAGCGCGTAATCGCTGCGCTGCGCAAGCATTCGGTAACAGGCGATCAGATCCTGCACGGCGGAGACTTTCGCCGAGATCACGATCCGGTTCTTTGGCAGGCCGATATCTTCGGCGCGTTGCGCCGAGGTCAGCGCCGAGCGCACCAATGCCTCGCGCATCACGGCGCGCGCGTCGAGCGGCCGGTCGGAATGGGCGTTGAGGTCCATCAGGTGGGTAAGCAGCTCCTGATCGAGCGATCCCCAATTGGCGCCGATGCGCACCGCCTTGTCTTTTTCGGCGGCGAGTTCGACGATGGCGGAGAATTGCTTGTCTCTCTTGTCCTTGAAGCCGACGTTGCCGGGATTGATGCGATATTTGGCAAGCGCTTCGGCGCAGGCCGGATGATCCGCCAGCAGTTTGTGGCCGATGTAATGGAAGTCGCCGACGAGCGGGACGTGAATTCCCATTCGGGCGAGTTTGTCGCGAATATGGGGCACAGCCGCTGCGGCTTCGTCACGATCCACGGTTATGCGCACCAGCTCCGAGCCGGCTTGCGCCAGCGCCGCCACCTGTTCGACGGTGGAGTCGATGTCGGCGGTGTCGGTGTTGGTCATGGATTGCACGACGATCGGCGCGCCGCCGCCTACCGTAACGGCGTCGGGGCCATGACCGATCCGCACCGCCTGAGTCCGGTGGCGCGGCGCCGGTTCGGCGGAGACGGGGTCTGGCAGGCGCGTTTCGTTTGCGTCGCGCGTCAAAACGTCTGTCATGGGCGTTTGGCTCCGGTGCTGACTCCCCGCGCCATCTTGCCACGCCTTGGGCCCCGCCGCCTGACGGCGGACGAACCTCGACGGGCGGTCGATGCGAGCGTGGATTCTCCTCGATAGATGTTGAACCATCGGGGAACCTTGCGTCCTAGGTCGCCCGGAATGGCGCGCAGGTCAAGCCTGACCGAGCCGGACGCGCGGATCGTAGGGGCGCTGGTCGCGCAATTCGCGCATCTGCGCTTCGAAGCTGGCGTCAGGGGCTTCGGGCAGCATCAGTTTCAGCGTCACGAACAGATCGCCCGCCGGTTTGCCGTCGGCGGCCGGCAGGCCTTTGCCGCGCAGCCGAAGCGTCTGGCCGCCGTTGGCGCCGGCGGGAATCGCCAGCTCAACCTTGCCGTCGAGCGTCGGAGTCTGAATTTTGGCCCCCAGCGCCGCCTCGTAAATCGTTACCGGCAGATCGAGCCGCAGATGACGGCCCTCCAGCCTGAACCATGGATGCGGAGCGGCCTTCACTGTCACCAGCACGTCGCCCGACTCGCCGCCGCCAGCTCCCGGCTGGCCTTGTCCGCGCAGACGGATTTGTTGTCCATCCTCGATCCCGGCGGGGATTTTAACGTCAATCGTCCGGCCGCCCGGCAGAATCATCCGCGCCGCGCCGCCTCTGCCGAGCGTTTCCAGCGGAACGGTGGCTGAGGCGGCGACGTCGTCGCCGCGCGCGGGACGCGGGCCGCCGCCGCGTCGACGACCGCCGCTAAAGAGATCGAAAAAGTCCTCGAAACCTCGAGCGCCCCCCGATCCGCCGCCGCCGAAATTAAACTCGAAGTGCGAATCGCCCGCGCGTCCGCCGCGCGAAAAGCCGCCGGGTCCGGCGCCAAAGCCTTCAAAGCCGCGAGGCTTGCCGTCGGCGCCGATCTCGCCGCGGTCGAAGCGCGCTTTTTTGTCCTCGTCGCCGAGGATTTCATAAGCCGTATTGATTTCCGCAAAGCGCTCTTTGGCTTTGGCGTCTTTGTTGGTGTCTGGATGAAATTTTTTGGCGAGCTGACGATAGGCCTTCTTGATGTCGGCCGCGCTTGCCGACCGGGCGACGCCCAGCACGTCGTAGGGATCACGCATGATTATTCAATAACCCATGCTTGCCCCCTCCCAAATGGCGCAGGGGCGGATGTCTGTTGCAGAAATGGTGTCGGATATTTACGCCTGCAAGCCTTGGCGGCGCTGAAGCACGCCGGTTATCAGGCTTTTTTGCCCCTGGCCGGATTTTCTTTCTTCATCGATCCGGCGGTTTTTGCGTCCGTTTTCACGCGGGTCAACGACCACTCTGCTGTTTTATCGCGACAGGCGGCGCCCTCAACGCGCTCCGTGTCGCCGCCGGCCTCAATGTCGGCGATGAAGGAGCGGCAGATCCGGCCTTCGAGCGGATAGGGCGATCCCGTCGGGCGGAACGCGCCGCGTGCGCCGGAAGCGGGATTGTCCCAATTGACGCTCTGACCGCTGCCTTGCGGATCGACAGCCGTGCCCAGCGCCGCCATCGCCCGCCGGGTGTCCTCGGCGTCGAGCATTTTCGACAGTTTGAGATTTTGCGGCGTCAAAACCGCAAGCCGACCCGGAGATTTTCCGATCGAGCCGGTTGTGTCGTGATCGACGCCGCCCCACATCGCCGGACCGGTCATCGGCACCGCCATCGAGCAGCCGGACAAGGCGCTGGCGATGGCGGCCGCCGCTGCGACCCGGGCCGCGCGGATGGATTGAGGAAACGTCAGTTGAGGTCTATGTCTTTTACGCAACAACGTTATTTACACCTTGCTCATGCAGATTGGGCCTTTCTGGCGGCTCAAGAGGGGATAATCGCTTGAACGCGTTAACGTCAGGTGACTTTGTCGAGGCGGAAGAGCCTTTCGATCTGTTCCGGTCATGGTTCGCAGAGGCCGAAAAGTCAGAAATCAATGATCCGAACGCCATGGCGCTGGCGACGGCGGACGCCGACGGCCTGCCCGACGCGCGCATGGTTCTGTTGAAGGGCTGGTCGCCGGAAGGATTCGTTTTTTACACCAACGACCAGAGCGCCAAGGGTCTCCAGCTCAAAGCGAACATGCAGGCGGCGCTGCTGTTTCACTGGAAATCCCTGCGGCGCCAGGTGCGGGCGCGCGGGCCTGTGACGCCGGTTAGCGACGCCGAGGCCGACGCTTACTACGCAAGCCGCCCGCGCGACTCGCGCATCGGCGCCTGGGCCAGCCAGCAATCACGGCCGCTCGAAAGCCGGTTCGCTTTGGAAAAATCCGTCGCGCAATATGCGGCGAAATTCGCAGTTGGCGACATCCCCCGTCCCCCCTACTGGCGCGGCTTCCGGGTCACGCCGCTGGCGATGGAGTTCTGGTCGGATCGACCGTTTCGACTGCATGATCGCGTGCGCTTTGAGCGAGACTCGGCCGAAGCGACGTGGCGCAAGAACCGCCTCTACCCTTGATGTCGCCGCGCCGCGGAATGTGTTTGATCGTGGCGACGGCTCTTGCCGCGCCATCCCCCGCACTGGCTCAGAGTCTGTTCGACCTGCTGACCGGCGGCGGCCGTCCGGCGGCGCCGCGTTCGGCGCCGGCGCCAGCTCTCTCAGAGACCAAACCTCCGACGCCTCGATCGGAAACGAAAAAAAGAAAGCCCGCTGCGGCAAAACCCTCCGATCGGACGCAAAAATCCTCAACCGCCGCAACGACGGACGCGCCGCCCGCCGCCGCCCCGCCCGCGCCATATGAAGGGCAAACCCTACGGCTCTCGGAGATCCTTGGCGCGCTGGCGTTTCTGCGCGAGTTGTGCGCCGCCGGCGATGGCGATGACTGGCGGAACAAAATGACAGAGCTGCTCAACGCCGAAGCCCCGTCGGGACCGCGACGCGACAAATATGTCGCAGCCTTCAACAGCGGTTTTCGCGGCTATGAGTTGACGTATCGCTCCTGCACGCCCAACGCGCGCGCCGCGATCACGCGTTATCTTGATGAAGCGGGCCGGCTCACCGGCGACCTGACCTACCGCTACGGCGGGGCTTAACGCCTCCCTCGCCGCCAGATTAACCGTTTGACGAGAGCTTGCTCGCGCCTTGCGCGGGGCTTGGCTAGAGTGCGGTCATGAACTCGACAGCCGCTCCCGACGACGCCAACCGCGAACAACATCGCGCTGCGCTCGATTATGTCACCGAAGCTTTCGCCGAGGCCATTCTCGCCGGCATCGAGAGCGACTCCTTCGCGCAGGCGGCGCTGGAGGCGGCGTTACAGGAATTTGTTGCGACATGGGGCGAGGAAGAGGCCGCGCGCCTGACGGAGGCCTTGCCGGGACGCATCCGCGCCGGCGAATTCTCGCTTTCCGCGCGCCATTGAGCCGGATCGATCAGGCTGCGGCAATCCGCGCCTGACTTTTGCCGGCGAATGAGGCAAAAAGGGCCGGCGTAACGGCGCGGGCGGGCGATATTCGCGCAGTCCCACGCGCCAGATGATTCCCGGCGGCGCGCGCCGCAGACGCTGACGACTTCATGGCCCGAACGCTCTTGTGCCTCGCACGCCACGGCGAGACCAACTGGAACATCGAACGCCGCTTTCAGGGCCAGTTCGACATTGCGCTCAATGCCCGCGGTCGAGCGCAGGCGCAGGCGCTGGCGAAGGAGCTGGCGAACGCATCCTTCGATTGCGTCTATTCCAGCGATCTGTCGCGCGCCAGCGTCACCGCCGAAGCGCTCGCCGGGCCGCGCGGTCTGCCGGTGATCCGTCGCACGGATCTCCGCGAGAAAAGCGACGGGGTCTGGCAGGGTCACACACATGCCGAAGTGCAGGTGATCTATGAGGATCTCTACCCTCACTATCTGAGCCGTAATCCTGATTTCGCCGCGCCGGAGGGCGAGACGCTGAACGCTTTTCGCGATCGTATCGCCGCCGCCCTGACGCAGATTGCGCAGGAGAACCCTGACCGTTGCATCCTGATCGTGGCCCATGCCGGCGTGCTCGACATCGCCTGGCGCCTGGCCACCGGCGCCGAATTATCCATCAAGCGCGAGCATCCGGTGCTCAACGCCACGCCGAACTGGGTCGCCTATGAGGACGGCCGCTGGTCCATGGTCGATTGGGCGCAGCCGGAGGGCCGCGCGGAGGTCGTCGCGCCCTGGGACGGCCGCAAACTGCCGCGCCGACCGGCCGCGCGGGCGTTGATCGTCGAGCCGCAGGGGCGCGTTTTGCTGATGCGTTACGCTGGCGGCCTCTCGCCGCATTTTATCGATCTTGGCCACGATCATTTCTGGGGGGCGCCGGGCGGCGCGCTGCATGCCGGCGAGAGCTATCCCGACGCGCTGAAACGCGAACTTTATGAAGAAACCGGCTTCGAACTTGTCGATCATCCCGGCCGTGTTGTCGCGACGCGAGAATTTCCGATGGAGCTGGGCGAGGACTGGCATCAGGCGATTGAGCGCTATTATCTGATTCGCGCACAGATGTTCGATCCCGCGCCGCAGGCGCCGACGCCGGAAGAGCAAACGCATCTAACCGGCTGGCGCTGGTGGAGCCGCGAAGAAATCGTCGAGTCAAAAGAACTGATTTTTCCGGAAGGACTGGCGGCGTTGCTGGCGAAGCTCATGGGTTGAGGAAGTTGAACGGTTTGCAGTTGCCCAATAGCCGTGAACAAAATCTCGCGCGCGTGAAGTGTTCCAGGCCGGTGTAGTCAGGAAAATCAAATCCGGCCTTTTTTCATCAGCCACAGCGCGGAGATAAAAATTCCCTTCGAGACCGGCAGCAAGGCCAGCGCGCCGACAATCGTCGCCGCCATCACAATCAGTCCCTCCTGCCACCACAGCAACGCTGTGCGAATCTCGAGAAAGATCAGCAGCGGGATGACGATATGCGCGACAAGGCCGATGGTGAGCCACGCCGGCCCGTCCTCGGCGTCGAGTCCCTCGAAGCTCTCGCCGCAAATGGCGCAGCGCTCGGCGCGTTTCAGATAGGCGACAAAAATCTCGCCCGCGCCGCAGGCGGGACAGCGCCGTCGCGCCCCGCGCAGCAGGCAGGTCAAGGTTGTGGGCGCGTTGGTCATGCTTCAGCCTGAGTTTTTTCGCGCCTCCCGCCGGGCGACAAGGATTTCTTCATAAACGAAAAGCCCGAATCGCGCCGTCTCGATTCGCGCGCCTTTTGTTCGCCGCCTGTGCCGCCGGTCCCGATACGGGACAGTTTGTCGCGCTCATCCAGAAACGGCCGATTAACCCTGTCGCAAGGACGCGCCGTCGTCGGCGCCGCCATTGCAAAGCCCCCCGGTCTGGTTTAGCTCGACCCGAGACTTTTTGGGCATTTTGTCCGGCTTTCGCGCTGCGCCCTCGGGCGCCCGCGCGTCCGACGCTTTCATCCCGATCCTTCCCTCCAGACGGAGCGTTTTCATGAAACTTCCCAATCAGTTCTATCGTCCGCTGGCCATTGGCGCGCCGGCCCCGTGGCGCGAGCCGCCGGTTAAGGTCGAGCGCATGATTCACTTCGTGCCGCCGCATCTCGAAAAATTCCGCGCCAAGGTTCCGGATATCGCAAAGCAGGTCGATGTCGTGCTCGGCAATCTTGAGGACGCGATTCCCGCCGACGCCAAGGAGGCGGCGCGGGCCGGTTTCATCGAGATGGCCAAAGCGGTCGATTTCGGCTCGACGGGTCTGTGGACCCGCATGAATTCGCTGAATTCGCCCTGGGCGCTGGACGACATGATCGAGGTCGTTGGCGCGGTCGGCAATAAACTGGACGTGGTGATGCTGCCCAAGGTCGAGGGGCCGTGGGACATCGCCTATCTCGATCAGTTGCTCGCGCAGCTTGAGGCGAAGAACGGCGTCGCCCGGCCGATCATGATTCACGCCATTCTCGAAACTGCCGAAGGCGTCAAGAATGTCGATGCCATTGCGGCGGCGAGCCCGCGCATGCATGGCATTTCGCTTGGACCGGCCGATCTCGCCGCCTCGCGCGCGATGAAAACCACCCGCGTCGGCGGCGGTCATCCGGAATACAGGGTGATTGCCGACGCTGAGGGCGACGCGCCGCGCGCCAGCTTCCAGCAGGATCTTTGGCATTACACCATCGCCAAAATGGTCGACGCCTGCGCCTCGGCCGGCATCAAGGCATTTTACGGACCGTTTGGCGATTTCTCCGATGCGGCCGCCTGCGAGTCGCAGTTCCGAAACGCCTTCCTGCTCGGTTGCGCCGGCGCATGGTCGTTGCATCCGACCCAGATCGAGATCGCCAAGCGCGTGTTTTCGCCAGATCCAAAGGAAGTGGCCTTCGCGAGGCGCGTGCTGGAAGCCATGCCCGACGGCACTGGCGCGGTAATGATCGATGGCCGGATGCAGGACGACGCGACCTGGAAACAATGCAAGGTCGTCGTCGATCTGGCGAAGCAGGTGGCGGCGAAGGACGCCGATTTCGCCAAAATTTACGGGCTTTAAGTTCGATGTCGGCCGGCGCGATCGCGCGTCGGCCGCTCACCGTCGCAGACTTTTAAAGCTTTTCCAGCGTCGTCTCGGCGCTCGACACCGTCGCGACGCTGGAGTTTTCCTCGATATTGATCCAATCGACAACGCCATCATTGACGATGGCCGAGAAACGCTTGCCGCGAACGCCTAGCCCGAAATCGTTCAAATCGAGATCAAGGCCCGCAGCCTTGACGAAAACCGCCGAACCATCAGCGAGACCATCGATTTTGGCGTTGGCGCCGCTGTCTTTCAGCCAGTGATCCAGCGTGAAAATGTCGTTGACCGCCGTCACGGCAATAGCCTCGACGCCCTTTGCGCGGATGTCGTCGGCTTTGGCCACAAATCCCGGAAGGTGTTTGGCGTGACAGGTCGGCGTGTAGGCGCCTGGCACCGAAAAAAGCGCGATTTTGCGTCCGGCAAAATAGTCTTTCGCCTTAATGGGCTCCGGGCCATTCGGGCCCATGCGCGTGAAGGTCACGTCGGGTATGCGGTCGCCGGCTTTCAGGGTCATGTGCTCTCTCTGTGTGAGTTGATCGGTCCATATGTGATCTAGTGCGTTCTCGCCAAATAAAAATCCTGCTTGTGAGCGGCTTGCGCCGGAGTCATCATCTCTGTTGTTGTCTGAATGCAGGGCGCTGGCGCGCTAAGCGCCCGCGCCGGGTGGGAGGATCAATCATGGCGAACCATTCCGACGATGCGCCGCTGGCCTGGGTGTGGAGCGAATATCGTGGCCAGACGGCCGGTGGCGCGCCGGATGAGGTTGTCGAGCTTTTGACTGTCGCCGGGCGCGTCCAGACTGACGCATCCACGCCAATTGTCGACCGCGCTGACGAGACGCCAGAGACCGCGCCGGTTCCCGGCGCCAGTCATGGCAGTGTCGCGACCGGACCCATTTTGGGCGCGCTTATTCTAACGATAGTGGGTTTGTTGTGGCTCGCGTCCTCGGACAACAAGTCGGCGGCGCCCGCCGACAAGGAGCCGGCTCCGGCGACGGCTTCCGAGCCAGCGCCCTCAGCTCCGCCGCCCCCGGCTGTTTCAGCTCCCGCCGAGTCCGCGCCGGCCGCAAGCCCGCCGCCCGCCGCACCCGAACCCGAGAAGCCCGTCCCGCGACGCCAGCGGCGTCACCGTTAAGGCCCCGGGGCGGATCGCCGTTTTACGCTGCGCGGCGCGCGCGGCTCAGGTGCGCCAGGGATGCTGGGGCAGATCACAGACGCCGATCGAGGCGACGCCAGCCTGCGCCACGGCATGATCGTTTTCCACCGATGAACCGCTAACGCCAATGGCGCCGATCATCACGCCTTCCCCGTCGACGATAGGCAGGCCGCCTGGGAAGGTGATGAGGCCGTCGTTTGAGTGTTCGATGCCATAAAGCGGTCCGTCCGGCTGCGAAAGTTTACCAATCTCGCCGGTCGGCATGCCGAAGAAAACAGCGGTCTTGGCTTTCTTGATCGCGATGTCGATTGAGCCGACCCATGCGTCGTCCATGCGGTGAAAGGCTTTCAGCACGCCGCCGGAATCGACGACGGCGATGCACATCTGGGTCTTGAGTTTCGCAGCCTTCTTGCGGGCGGCGGCGATGGCTTTTTCGGCGTCGGCGATCGAGACATGCATGGGGCTCTCCTCCGGGGAAGCGATTTAGGGGGCAGAAGCGGCGAGCGCGCCGGCGATCAGCGCCCGGGCGTCTGCGGAATGCCAGGCGGCGGGTCCGTTGATCTGGCCGATCTGGCAGCCCTCGGAGTCGATCAGAAACGTCAACGGCAGGCCCAGCGCCTTGCCGGCCTGTTTCATTTCATAAAAAATATTCGCGCTGGGATCGGCGTAGAGCTTGAGAGACTTGAGACCCAGTTCCTGAAACAGCGCCCTCGGACGCTCCGGTCGCGTCGTATCGATATTAATCGCCACGACCTCGAATTTGTCCGATCCGAATTCGGCCTGAAGCTTGTCGAGTTCAGGCATTTCGCTGCGGCAGGGCACGCACCATGTCGCCCAAAGATTTAGCAACACTGTCTTGCCGTGAAAGGCGGAGAGCTTCACCGGCTGCCCGGCGGGATCGTTGAAGGCGATGTCGCCGAGGCCTTCGGGCTTTTTTGCAATGGCCAGAGCGGCGAGGTCGCCTTTGGCCAGCGGATCGACAGCCGCCGCGATTTTCGCCGATCCGGCGCAGGCAGGGGCGTCGGCTGCGCGGGCTTCGCGTTCCTTGCCGCTCGGGCCGGCCACGTATAGAACCGCGCCCATTGCTGTTGCGAGCGCAAGCGAGGCGAGGCGTCGCGAGAGGGCGAACGGCTTGGTCATCGGGCGCAGGCTCCGGGGAATAAATGACGAGCAAGATATGGGGCGGGCGGTTTCAAAGCGCAACCGACGCCGTTCTGGAGGCGATCAACGTCTCGATCGATTTCGACAAGCGTCTTGGCCCCCAGGACATTCGCGGATCTCTCGCGCATGTCGCCATGTTGGCGGCGCGCGGGATTGTCTCGTCGGACGACGCCGCGAAGATTACGCAGGGGCTCATGCAAATCAAGTCCGAGATCGACGGCGGCGGCTTTGTCTTCTCGCGCGATTACGAAGACATTCACATGAATGTCGAGACCCGTCTTGCGGCGCTCATCGGCCCCGCCGCAGGCCGTCTACATACAGCGCGCTCACGTAACGACCAGGTGGCGACGGATTTTCGTCTCTACATTCGCGACGCGATTGATGCGCTCGACGCACAACTCGCCGACCTGCAGAAGGCGCTGGCCGAACGCGCCCTGGCGGAAGCCGACAGCGTCATGCCGGGCTTCACGCATCTGCAATCGGCGCAGCCGGTGACCTTTGGTCATCATCTCCTCGCCTATGTCGAAATGATCGGCCGCGATCGCGGGCGCTTGCAGGATGCGCGCAAGCGCGGCAACGAATGCCCGCTTGGCGCGGCGGCGCTTGCCGGCACCTCGTTTCCGATCGATCGACAGATGACGGCGCATGCGCTCGACTTCGACCGGCCGACCGCCAATTCGCTCGATAGCGTCTCCGATCGCGATTTCGTGCTTGAAACGTTGTCGGCGGCGGCGATCTGCGCGACTCATCTATCGCGTTTCGCCGAAGAGATCGTGCTGTGGACGACGCCACAATTCGCCTTCATTGCCCTAAGCGACAAATTCACCACCGGCTCCTCGATCATGCCGCAAAAGCGTAATCCCGATGCGGCGGAGCTGGTGCGCGGAAAGAGCGGCCGCATCATCGGCGCGCTGACAGCGTTGCTGATCGTGATGAAAGGCCTGCCGCTCGCCTATTCCAAAGACATGCAGGAAGACAAGGAAGGCGCCTTCGACTCGCTCGATAATCTGGCGCTGTGCGTCGCCGCCATCGCCGGCATGGCGAGAGACATGCGCGTCAATCGCGACCGGATGAAGAGCGCCGCGGGCGCCGGCTATGCGACGGCGACGGATCTCGCTGACTGGCTGGTGCGCCGACTCAACATGCCCTTCCGTGAAGCGCATCACGTCACCGGGCGCGTCGTGGCGCTGGCGGAGTCGCGCGGCGTCGAACTGGAAGCGTTGAGTCTCGCCGATTTTCACAGCGTCGAGCCGCGCATTACGGATGAGGTGTTTGGCGTGCTCGGCGTCGAGAATTCAGTGGCCAGCCGGACCAGCTATGGCGGCGCGGCGCCAGAGAATGTGCGCCAGGCGGCGCAATCCTGGCTCGATTGCCTGAACGCGCAAGGGTAGTCGGCCATGAACCAGGATGCGCCGCGTCTTTATCTCGCCACGCCGGCGCTCGGCGACGCCCGCGATTTCGCGCCGCTGCTGACCAGCGCGTTGTCGGCGGGCGACGTCGCCAGCCTGCTCATTCGTTTCTCAGTCGATCAACCGCGCAGCCGGGAGGCCATTGTGCGCGCGCTGGCGCCCATTGCGCAGGAGCGCGGCGTTGCGGTTCTGGTCGATAACGATGTCTCCGTTGCGATGCGCGCCGGCGCCGATGGCGTCCATCTGCATGGCGCTGACGCCGAGGTGTCTGAGTCGGTGAAAAAATTATCGCCGCGCTATATTATCGGCGCGGGCGATCTTGTCACGCGCGACGACGCCATGCGCGCTGGCGAGGCTGGCGTCGATTACGTGCTTCTGGCGCCGCATGAGCCGACGCTGCTGTTCGATCGGGTTAACTGGTGGGCGGAATTGTTCAACATCCCCTCGGTGGCGCGCGCCGACACGCTCGCCGACGTTGCGTCACTGGCGCAGGCCGGCGCGGATTTCATTATGGTCGATGACGCCGTGTGGAAGGATCCGCGTGGACCGGACGCCGCCGTCGCCGAGGCGCTGAAGGCGCTTCAGGGAGCGCAGCCATGAAACGCACGGCCTTCGTGCTCGCGTTGAACGCCGTCCTTTCGGGTTCGGTTGGCGCCGTCGCCGCGCCGGCGGCGCAACCGGCGCCCGTTTCGCCGCCTTCAACGCCGCCCCCCGCGACAAATCCCGCCTCTCCTGCGCCCGATCTCGCCTATGGCGCCTATCAACGACAGGATTACAAAACGGCGATGAGCGAGGCGAAAAAGCGTCTCGCCGGCAATCCCAAAGACGTTGCCGCTATGGGACTCATTGGTCAGCTCTATCTCGAAGGCGCCGGGGTCGCGCGCGACCCCAAAGTGGCGATGGACTGGTTTCGCCGCGCAGCGGACGCCGGCGGCGACTCCGCCGCCTATCTTTATGGCGCCGCATTATTGCAGGGCATGAGCGGCGCGACGGACCGCGCCCGCGCCCGCGCCTACCTCGAAAAGGCGGCCGCGAAAAATTACGGCGCAGCGCTTCATCTGCTGGGCGAAATGGCGCTCGAAAACGAAGGAAAGCCTTCCGATTTCGCCAAGGCGGCGGAATATTTCAAGCGCGCCTCGGACGCCGGCGACGCCGACGGCAGTTATGCGCTCGGCGTTCTCTACAAAAACGGCAAGGGCGTCGAGAAAGACATGCGGCAGGCGGGCGAATATTTCCGTCGCGCCGCCGAACGCGATCTCCCGGCCGGCCAGGTCGAATACGCCATCATGCTGTTCAATGGCGTCGGCGTGGAGCGGGATCGCGCCAGCGCCATCGCGCTGCTGCGCAAGGCGGCGGCGCAGGACAATCCGGTGGCGCAAAATCGTCTGGCGCATATTTACGCCGAGGGTCTTGGCGTCGAGGTCAATCCGCAGGAGGCGCGGGAGTGGCGCGACCGCGCCGCCGACGCAGGGTTAAAGGATCCCTCGCTCGATTATCTGAACAATATCTCTCAAGCGAAAAAAACGGCCCCGACGCCGCCGACGGTCGCCGCGCCGTCCCCTTCCGTCGCCGGCAAGCCTGCAACGCTCGATTCCTCCGCTTTCGACAAACCTGCCGCGCCGCCCCGACCTTTACAGCCGCCGCCGCAGAAATGAGCGACGCGGCGAGGCGAACGACGCGACTGATGCGTCGTTACGTTAAACCCCGGATGCAGACGCTGTTTGCGGCGATGAAACTCGTCATGCCGTTGCTCCATCGTCTGGGACGTCGGGCGCCTTTCGCCCCTCAGACGCCCGCCGACTGGACCCCCGCACAAAACGGCGGCGGCGTGACCCTTTTCTATCTCCATGGCGGTGGTTTTCTTGTCGGATCGCCGCGCCAGTTTCGTTATGTCGCCCGTCAATTCGCGGCTGCCGGTTTCGATGTGTTCATGCCGTCGTACCGGCTGGCCCCGGAGCATGTCTTTCCAGCGGCGCTGGAGGATGCGCTCGCCGCATGGCGGGCGCTGGCGGCCGCAGGGCGCGGACCGATTGTTCTGGCCGGCATGTCGGCGGGCGGCGGTCTCGCCGTGTCGCTCATGTTGCGGCTGCGCGCGGAGGGTTTGCCCATGCCTGTGGCGACAGCGTTGTTCTCGCCCTGGACCGACCTTGCCGCGACCGGCCCCTCGACGCGAACGAACGAGGCCTGCGACGCCATGTTCACGCGCAAGACGCTGCTGATTGGCGCGCGCGCCGTTTTGGGAACGGCAAGCGCTCGCGATCCGCTCGCGTCGCCAATTTATGGCGATCTCGTCGGCCTGCCGCCAATGCTGGTGCACGCCGGCGCGGACGAAGCCCTGCGTGACGACGCGACGCGTCTGGTCGATCGCGCGCGCGCCGCCGGGGTCGACGCGCAGCTCGAACTCTGGCCGGATGTGCCGCATAGCTGGCAGTTGATGCCTTTCATACCGGAGGCGACGGAGTCCACATTGAAAGCCGTCGCCTTCTTCAAGGATCGGCTGAACGCGATCCCGCCACAATGACCGACAGAGACGAGCCGCGTCAGGAGTTCAGGCAACGCCCGCCATGGCTTGGCGCCGATCTGCAAACCCTGCGCAACTTTCTGCTGGGGCCGGCGCCGGATCTGCCCGGCGGCGAAACCCTGCTGTTGCCCGTGCGCGACGGCGATCGTCTGGCGGCGCGTCTTGATCGGCCCGGCGCCGGCGCGCCAATGCCCCTGATCGTTCTCATTCATGGACTAACCGGCTCGCAATACAGTGAAACGGTTGTCGCGGCGACGCGCTATTTTGTTGCGCAGGGGCGTCCGGTTTTGCGATTGAATCTGTGCGGCGCGACGCCCTCGCGGCCGACGGCGCGCGGCTTCTATCACGCCGGTAAAACCCGTGATCTCGCCGATGCGCTGCAATCTATTCCTGCTCCGCTCAAAACAAACGGACTGATCCTCGTCGGTCACTCTCTGGGCGGCAATCTCGTTTTGAAATTCCTGGGCGAGGGGGGGCGCGATGCGCCGGTCCTGGCCGGCGTCGCCGTCTCGCCGCCGCTTGATCTTGCGGCGACCTGTCGGCAGATGATGACGCCGCGCAATTATCTCTATCATCGTCACATTCTCAACGGGCTCAAAACCGAGGCGCTGGCGCCGAACGCCGATCTGTCGGGCGCGGAGCGCGCGCGCATCGCATCGGCGCGCAGTATTTTCGAATTCGACGATGGCTTCATCGCGCCGCGCTTTGGTTATCGCGACGCTGGCGATTACTATGCGCAAAATGCGTCGGGAGGTTTTCTCTCTGCGATCCGCGTTCCGACGCTGATCGTTTACGCCAAGGACGACCCGTGGATTCCGGCCTCCTGCTATCGCCAGGTCGATTGGCGCAAAATGTCGGCGATCACGCCGCTGCTGACAGACAAGGGCGGTCATCTGGGTTTTCACGATGTCGCCAGCGTCATTCCCTGGCATGACCGCAAGATCGTCGACTGGCTGAAGGCGCAAGGCCTCTAGCTGTTACGATTGGCGTTCTCCCCAGGCTCGACCCAGCGGATGATCGCTCGTCTCCATCCCTGCGTCATGGCCGCCGGCATAGGCGATCAACGCCGCCACCCGCTCGTCGACGGTCGGATGCGAGGCCAGCCAGCCGCTCTCCGGCCGCCGCGCCGGACTCTCGATGAAAAACGCATGCATCCGCGACGGCATTGTGGGCATAACGCTATGCGCCTCGATCTTGCGCAGAGCCGCAATCATCGCATCGGGATTTTTGGTGAGTTCGACGCTGCCGGCGTCGGCGAGAAATTCGCGCGCGCGGGAGATGGCGAAGCGGATCAGGATCGAGGCGCCCCAACTCAGCGCGATGATCGCCAGCGCGACGATCATCGCGAGACCGGCGCCCCCCTCGTCACGACGACGATCTTCCCGTCGCGGGGCGCGATAGGGTGAAAAACCAAAGGGGAAATCCCAGCGCCGGATCATCAGATCCGCGACGAAGGCGAAAATGCCGGCGAAGATCACCGCGACGACCATGAGTTGCGTGTCGCGGTTGCGGATATGGGTCAGTTCATGCGCCAGCACCGCCTCGATCTCGGCGTTGGTGAGTTCGGCGATCAGTCCGCGCGTGACGGCGATCCTGTAATCGCCCTCCGTCAAGCCGGCGGCGTAGGCGTTGAGCGCGTCGCTCTCAATAATTTGCAACGCCGGAATCGGAATGCCGCGCGAAATGCAGAGATTTTCGAGCAGATTATAGAGGCGCGGCGCCTCGGCGCGCGTCACCGGGCGGGCGCCGGCGGCGAAGGCGATCATCCGCTGATGAAACAGCCAGGCGATGACAAACCAGACGCCCGCCGCCGCCACGCCGATCGGCCAGCCATGCCGGAGATCCTGTAACGCCTGCGCGGCGATCCAGACAAAATCGGCGCCATAAGGCGCCTGCGCGGCCTCGACCATCAGCGCGACGGAGAACATCAACGCCAGCAGCAGTGCGATGAAACCCGCGAGCAGAAAGAGCGTGCGCAGCCGGTTCGCCTGGATATGCGAATAAAGACCGTAGGCGTGGAACATCGGAAAGCTCTGAGGTACGGGGAGCTTAATTTGCGCTATGAGCCGACTAAGGGCAAGGGCGAGTGGAGCTTGAAGTCTTGAAAGAGCTTCATATCCTGATGTCTTTACTGACATTGCTGCCCTTATGCCAGCTTGCTAGGTTATGAACATGTCAATACCCGATTACCAATCATTGATGCTTTCCGTCCTCCGCGCCGCCTCAAAGAGCGAGGTGCGGATCGGGGATGTAGTAGATGCTCTAGCGAATGAGTTGAATTTATCTTCGGAAGACCGATCGCAGCTGTTGCCATCGGGAAAACAAAGTCTTTTTGCTAATCGTGTTCATTGGGCCAAAACTTATCTGAGTAAAGCTGGGCTGATTGAGATCACTCGTCGAGGTTATTTTAAGATTACTGAGCGAGGCGTTAGTGTTTTAAAATCTAACCCGGATCGGGTAGATAACAGATTTTTGAGTCAGTTCGAAGACTTTCAAAACTTCGTAAAAGGTTCTCAAAAAGAAGAGGAAGTGTCGCAGTCCACTGGCCACACAACGATTGAGGATCAAATCAAAACGCCAGATGAAATTATGCGTGAAGCGCACAGGGAAATCTCTGCATCTCTGGCGCAAGAATTGTTGGACCGGATTCGTAGAGGTTCACCTGAATTTTTTGAAAGGTTGATCGTCAACTTGCTGCTAAACATGGGCTTTGGTGGTTCAGTTTCGGATGCAGGCCGCTCCTTGGGTCGAAGTGGCGATGGGGGCGTGGATGGAGTTATTGATCAAGATGCATTGGGTCTAGATCGGGTTTACATCCAGGCTAAACGTTATGCGGCAAGTAATAATGTCGGCTCGGGTGCAATCCGAGATTTTTTCGGAAGCCTTGATCGTCACAAGGCAAGTAAAGGATTGTTTGTCACAACATCAGATTTTTCTTCTTCTGCCACTGAAACCGCTCAATTTCTGAGCAAGCGTATTGTTTTGATTGATGGCGTTCAGCTTGCAAAGTTGATGATAAGTTACAATGTCGGCTGTCGTGTTGAAGAAACGCTCGAAATAAAACGAATAGATGAGGACTATTTCGAATAGATTTCATAAATAATTGTATGCTGAGAGATGGGTGCTCTGGCATAGCGCTGTCACCGCCGTGCTCTTTATTTGCGCACAATAAGATCATCGTCATTTTTTGTCTTGGTTTTCTCTTTTCCAACACACAAGAGTTGCGTTACGGTTATTCCAGCTCCTTGTCCTTAGGTCTGGTTGAGGCGGTCTTGTTCCCAATCGCGTTGAGTATCTGGCTTTCAGCCGGAGCAGCCTCCGCGTATTTCCTCTTAGAACTTCACTGACGGCGGGGCTTCAATCGCTTTCCTCTCGTCGGCTTCGACGCCGAAAAAGCCAAGCGGTTCGAAACCGAAACGCCCGGCGATCAGCACGCCGGGAACGCCTTCGATGGCGGCGTTATATTCGGCGACCGTGTTGTTAAGGAAACGCCGCGCCGCCGCGATCTTGTTTTCGATGTCGGCAAGCTCGCTCTGCAATTGCTGGAAATTCTGGTTGGCCTTGAGGTCCGGATAGGCCTCGGCGAGCGCGATCAGCCTTGAGAGCGCCGCGCCCAGCGCGCCCTCGGCGGCGCCCTGCGCGTCCGGACCCTGCGCCGCCACGGCGGCGTTACGCGCCCGCACCACCTCGTCCAGCGTGGATTTTTCATGGGCGGCGTAGCCCTTCACCGTCTCGACCAGATTGGGAATAAGGTCGTGGCGCTGCTTGAGCTGCACGTCGATGTCGGCGAAAGCCTGCCGGCCGCGCTGGCGCAGGCTCACCAGCGAATTGTAGGCTCCAACCAGCCACAGGCCGACGCCCCCGGCCACGAGCAAAAGCGCCAGCAATCCCATCTTTGTCTCCCCGCCTTGATGTCTGTCCGTCCGGAACCGCCGACATTTGCCGTCGACACATGAAGCTAGCCGTATTCGTCCCGCGCGGCAAAGCGTCTCCGGGGCGGGAGGCATTTGACCTTGGCGACGGGCGGTCTTATTTCTTGAAGAGAGAAAATTCCGCCCAAAAGCGGAGAAACCCTCTTAGATTCAGAAGCAAGCCATGGCGATCCGCCCCATCATCACCGTTCCCGATCCGAGGTTGCGAAAGATCTCGACGCCCGTCGAGCGCGTCGACGCCGAGATCCTGACGCTGCTCGACGACATGCTGGAGACCATGTACGACGCGCCCGGCATCGGGTTGGCGGCCATTCAGGTCGCCGTGCCCAAACGCATTGTCGTCGTCGACACCGGTAAAACCGAAGAGACCCGAGCGCCGCTGTTTCTGATCAATCCCGAAGTCGTCTGGGCCTCGGAAGAGTTGAGCGTTTATAACGAGGGCTGTCTCTCCGTGCCGGATTACTACGACGACGTGAAACGTCCGGCGCGCGTGCGCGTTCGGCATCTCGATCGCGCCGGCGCCGTGCAGGAGTTCGACGCCGATGGTCTGCTGGCCACCGTCGTGCAGCACGAGCTGGAGCATCTCGAAGGCGGTCTCTTCATCGATCACCTGTCGCGACTGAAGCGCGAGCGCGTCGTCAAGCGGTTGACCAAGGTCGCGCGCTACGACGAGATTGCGGCGCATAATCGCGCCGAACGGGCGGCGGAAGAAGCCGGAGCCTGACGGTTGCGGATCGTCTTCATGGGCACGCCGGATTTCGCAACGGCGCTGCTGAAGGAAATTGTCGCGTGCGGCCATGAGGTCGCCGCGGTCTACACGCAGCCGCCGCGTCCCGCCGGACGCGGGCTCGCGGAAAAAAAATCCAGCGTTCATCTTTACGCCGATAGTATGGGCCTGCCGGTGCACACGCCCAAATCGCTGCGCGACGCGCAAGAGCAACAGGCTTTCGCCGCGCTTGACGTCGATGTCGCCGTTGTCGCCGCCTATGGCCTCTTGCTGCCGCCGCCTGTCCTTGCGGCCCCGAAACATGGCTGTCTCAATCTGCATGGATCGCTGCTGCCGCGCTGGCGCGGCGCGGCCCCGATTCAGCGCGCGATCATGGCGGGCGATACCGAAACCGGCGTCATGGTGATGAAAATGGACGCGGGCCTCGACACCGGCCCCGTGGGGCTCGAGGCCCGCACGCCCATCGACCCCGACATGACCGCCGGGGAACTGCACGACGCGTTGGCGGCGCTGGGCGCGCCGTTAATGGCGCAGGCGCTCGATCTTCTTGCGCGCGGCGAGCTTGTGTTTTCGCCGCAACCGGAAGCGGGGGCCTGTTACGCGCAAAAGATCGACAAGGCCGAAAGCCGCATCGACTGGCGCCGTCCGGCGGCCGAGCTGCACAATCATGTGCGGGGGCTGTCGCCCTTTCCCGGCGCTTTTTTCGAAGCCGATTTGGGACATGGCGTGGAGCGCGTGAAAGTTTTGCGCACGCGCGTCGAGAATGGTTCGGGCGCGCCGGGGGTTGCGCTCGATGATACGGGATTGATCGCCTGCGGGACGGGCGCCTTGCGCCTGTTGCGCGTTCAGCGCGCCGGCAAAGGCGACATGGCCTTCGCGGAGTTCGCGCGCGGCCGACCGCTAACGCGCGGCGCGACGCTTGCCTGATGCCGCGTTACGCGCTGACCATCGAATATGACGGCGGTCCTTTTGTCGGCTGGCAGCGTCAGGCCAATGGCCTGTCGGTTCAGCAGCGGCTGGAGGACGCGGCGGCGGCGATCAATGGCGCGCCCCTCGTCGTTCATGGAGCCGGCCGAACCGACGCCGGCGTTCACGCGCTGGGCCAGATGGCGCATGTCGATATGGCCCGCGTCTGGCGGCCCGATAAACTCCGCGACGCGCTCAACGCTCACCTCAAGCCCGCGCCGGTCGCCGTGCTCGCGGCGCGCGCCGTCGGTGACGCGTTCGAGGCGCGTTTTTCCGCCATTCGTCGGCATTATCGCTACATTATCGACAATCGCCGCGCGCCGCTGACGCTGACGCTGGGTCGCGCCTGGCATGTCAAATGGCCGCTCGACGCCGGGGCGATGCATGACGCGGCGCAGAAACTTATCGGTCGCCATGATTTCACGACCTTTCGCGCTTCTGAGTGTCAGGCTAATTCGCCGGTGCGCACGCTGGAGCGTCTCGACGTCCGCCGGATCGGCGAACGGATCGAGATCGAGGTGTCGGCGCGCTCCTTTTTGCATAATCAGGTGCGCTCCATGGCCGGCTCGCTGGAGCATGTCGGGGCCGGCAAATGGCGCGCCGACGATCTGGCCGCCGCGCTGGCGGCGAAAGACCGCGCCCGCTGTGGTCAGGTTGCGCCGCCGCAGGGTCTGTATCTGGTCGCGGTGGATTACCCGCCGGAGGCTTGGGGAGATGAGGCGGCCAATCGGTCGCGTTGACACATGCGGCGCTTTTGCCCATGCAAAACCTCGATCTTCCTTGCATCCCGTCAGGCTCATGCGCGTTTTCGTCACCGGCACGGCCGGCTTCATCGGTTTTCAACTGGCGCGGCGTCTCCTCGACCGCGGTCATTTCGTCGCCGGCTACGACGGCATGACGCGCTATTACGACGTGCGGCTGAAAGAAGCGCGACGCGCCATCCTGATGCGCAGCAATGGCTATCGCGATACTGTCGCGATGCTGGAAGACATGCCGGCGCTGACGCGCGCCGCCGAAGACGCCGCGCCGGACGTCATCGTCCATCTCGCGGCCCAGGCCGGCGTGCGCTATAGCCTCGAAAATCCCCGCGCCTATATCGACGCCAATCTCATCGGTTCGTTCAATATGATGGAGATGGCGCGTATCCTGAAACCGCGTCATTTTCTCGTTGCATCGACCAGTTCGGTCTATGGGGCGAGCCCCAGCGTGCCGTTTTACGAGAGCGATCGCGCCGATCATCCCCTGACGCTCTACGCCGCGACCAAAAAGGCCGGCGAGGCGATGACGCATAGCTACGCGCATCTGTGGTCCATTCCCACAACGCTGTTTCGCTTCTTCACGGTTTACGGGCCATGGGGCCGGCCTGACATGGCGCCGCTGAAATTCGTCGACGCTATCGAGAGCGGGCGACCAATCGACATTTACAACAATGGCGACATGTCCCGCGATTTCACCTATGTCGATGATCTTGTCGAAGCGATCGTTCGCCTGATCGATTGTCCGCCGGCGATTGACCCCGACGATCCGTCTGTTTCGCCGGCGGCGCCGCATCGCGTCGTCAATATCGGGCGCGGCGAACCGGCGGCGCTCCTGGATTTTATCGCCGCCATCGAAAAAGCGCTCGGCAAGGAAGCGATCCGCAATTATCTGCCAATGCAGAAAGGCGACGTGCCGCGCACCTTCGCCAATACGGATTTGCTGGAACGTCTGACCGGCTATCGTCCGCACACGTCCATTGAAGACGGCGTCCGGGCGCTTGTCGCGTGGTATCGCGATTATCGCGCAACGCATGGTCCGCTGCAGTATTGAGACGAACGGCGCTTCGCCAATAAAAATGCCGCCGACGCGTGGCCGGCGGCGTAATTGCAAAACTGTGCGATGTTATTGCGGACCGTCGAGCGCCTCTTCCGGATCCTTTATGATCTCGTTCACGCCGGCGAGCGGATTGTCGTAGCCGATGCCAGAGCAACCATACATGCCGCTTGGATCGCTCCAGCACACCGGATGACCGGCCGGGCCGTTGCCCAGCGGCGGCTTCAGGGTGGTTTTGTATTTCTGGGCGAAGTCGTCCAGACGGTCGTCGCACCACAGCGCGGCTTTGTCCGGCGCGACGCCGCTTTCGATCTCCTGCGTGCCCTTCTCGACGCGACGATTGAAGGAGTAGCGCTCGCGTTTGGGAATGAGCGCAATCTGCTCGTCCCAGTAACTCTTGTTCAGATTGGCGCCGTCCGACTTGTAGCAGGTCTCGACGACGGCGCGCGACAGGGCCAGCTCATCCGCGATCGGATAGTATTTGGCCTCCAGCGGCTTGTGATGGTGATGATGGCGGTGATGGTGATGATGGCCGGTTTTGTGAGCGAAAGCAGGCGACAGGCTCGCAACGACAAGCGCCGCGCCGGCGAAAAGAGCTAGTTTTTTCATTTCCAGGATTCCTCGGACCAAAGCCGGCGGGGTTTGCGCAGACTGCGGCGCACGGCGTCGATGCGCAGTCGGGGCGACATCCGGCTGCTTAAGCGTAACGGTTTGACCGGCAATGTCCACAAAAACATGGGCGAAACGGCTGTCGTTCCGCAAATACCCTCAAGGATAGTTAATGAAAAGCTGTCGGCTTGCGGGACTGAAACGCATAAGAGGCGCTGGCGTTCAGCCCAGCCACTCCGGCACATGATCCATAGCGATGATCTCGGCGACGCTCTGGCGCGGACGGATCAGAGCGTAACGGTCGCCCTCGACCAACACTTCCGGCGCCAGTGGACGCGTGTTGTAGGTGCCGGCCTGCACGGCGCCATAGGCGCCGGCGGTCAGCACGCAAAGAAGTTCGCCCGGTCGCGTTTCGGGCATTGTCCGGCCCAGCGCCAGATAATCGCCGGTCTCGCAGACGGGTCCGACGACATCCGCAACGATTGACGGACGGTCTGTCATCGCCTGGACGGGAATAATATCGTGCCAGGCCTCGTAAAGCGTGGGCCGTATCAGGTCGTTCATGCCGGCGTCGACGATCACGAAGGTTTTCGACTCTCCCTGCTTGACGTAAATGACGCGCGTGATCAGAACGCCGGCGTTGCCGACGATCAGGCGGCCGGGTTCGAACACCAGCTTGCAGCCCAGTCCGTCGAAATGACGCCGCACGATCGCCGCGTAACGATCCGGATGATAGGACTGAGGATCGTCGCCTTCGTGGTAGGGAATGCCGAGGCCGCCGCCAAGGTCGATGTGGGAAATCTCATGGCCGTCGGCGCGCAAATCACGAACCAGTTCTGCGAGCAATGAGAACGCTTCGTCGAACGGCTCAAGCTCGGTGAGCTGAGAGCCGATGTGCATGTCGGCGCCGGCGATTTTTAATCCGGGCAGTAGCGCCGCCCGCGCGTAAACTCCCCGCGCGGTTGAGAGCGGCACGCCGAATTTGTTCTCCGCCAGCCCGGTGGAGATTTTTACGTGCGTGCGCGCGTCGACGTCCGGATTGACCCGCAGCGACACGGGCGCCGTCTTGCCGCGTTCATGCGCCAGCCGCGAGAGCACAGCGAGTTCGGGTTCGGATTCGACGTTGAAACAGAAGATGCCGGCGTCGAGCGCCGCGACGATCTCGGCCTCCGTTTTGCCAACGCCCGAAAACGTAATCCGGTTCGCCGGCGCGCCGGCGGCCAGCGCGCGGGTCAATTCACCGCCCGAGACAACGTCCATGCCGGCGCCTTCCCGCGCCAGCAGATGCAGCACCGCCTGATTGGAGTTGGCCTTCACCGCATAACAGACCAGCGCGTCGAGGCCGGCGAAAGACTGCGAGAACACCTGGATGTGCCGGCGAATGGTCGAGGCCGAATAACAATAGAAAGGCGTGCCGACGGCTTCGGCCAGGGCGGCGACATCGACGTCTTCGGCGAAGAGCGCGCCGTTGCGGTGAGCGAAATGATGCATCGGCCCTAGAGGATCGGATCGAGCGGAAAGGGATAGGTCTGCGGCGGCCGGTTGCCGCTGGTGCCGGGAATATCTGACTTGCGCGACGGCTGCTCGCTGTTGGGCTGGAAGGGCGGCGTGGGGTCCGGCTTGCCGCTCGTCTGCGCCTCCTCTTGTCGTTGTTTTTTCAACGCCTCGCCGTAGGCCTGGGTTTCCGGCGGCAGCTCCAGCGGTCCGCGGCGTCCGCAGCCGGAAAGGCCGCTGGCGACAAGAAGAGCAAGGCTCACGAAGAGGATCGGGGGGCGAATGGTCACGAGCAGTCGTTTGATCGGGAAAGGTGAAGGACGGAAGTTATCGGGAAAGTCTCTCGAAACCCTAAAGAAACCTTCCGGCGCGAAATTATAACGACCATACGTGAAAAGGCGAGGGCGTGCGGTCATTTCCTTTCGATCTTGTTCGACAGGCTCTTTACCCCGGCCGCGCGCCATGGTGTGGTCGTGGCATGATCACGCTCCCGAAATCGTTCGCCCCGACAGCGGTCCTGCTCGTCGCGACATTGGCGGCGCAGGCCGCCAAGGCCAAAGTTCAGATCACGATTGATCTGGCCGCCCAGCAACTCACTGCGACGCGCAAGAACGGCGAAACGGCAGTGTGGAAAATTTCCAGCGGCCGACCCGGCTACGAGACGCCGACGGGACATTACGTTGTGTATCGCATGGAGCCGGACCACAAGTCAGACGAATATGAGCAGGCGCCCATGCCCTATTCGATGTTTTTTTCATCGCGCGGCCTCGCTATCCACGGCACCTACGAGCGTGGTCTCGGGCGTCCCGCCTCGCACGGCTGTGTGCGCTTGTCGGTCGCCAACGCCAAAAAGCTCTACGACTGGATCTCCGAGGACGGCGGCGAGACCAGCGGCGCCGAGGTGGAAATCGTCGGCATGACGCCGGGCGGCCGTCGTGGCAAGGATCGCGAGACTGCGCGCGAACTGGAGCGCGAACCGGCGTCGGGTCGTTCGCGGCCCGGCGGCGCGTCGGACGACGCTCGCCGCGAAACAGGTCGGCCGTCGCTCCCGCAGGGCTCCGGCAGGCCTGCCTCGCCGGCCCGGAACAATGATCCCTTTGAGGATTTGGTGGACAGCGTCTGGCGTTTTTGATTTGTTCCGCCAAAGCCGACCAAAAGCGTTGCGCGGCGGCAACACCCTCGACAAGAGTCGCTCGACCGGTTCAACGCGCGTTTGCGGCAGAGGCTCAATGCGGTTATGCCTGTAGATCAGATCTCCGTTCCGGCCCGAGAATAGAGAGTAAGACTTTTGACGACATCGAAAACTCCCCTTCTCGACACGATCCAGACCCCCCAGGATCTGCGCAAGCTCAAGCCTGCGGATCTGAAACAGGTCGCGGATGAGTTGCGGCACGAAACCATTGACGCCGTCTCCGTCACCGGCGGCCACCTGGGCGCCGGTCTTGGCGTTGTCGAACTGACGGTCGCGCTGCATTATGTTTTCGATACGCCGTCAGACAAAATCATTTGGGACGTTGGACATCAGACTTACCCCCATAAAATTTTGACGGGACGGCGCGATCGCATCCGAACTTTGCGTACGGGCGGCGGTCTTTCTGGTTTCACCAAGCGCGCCGAGAGCAAATACGACGCCTTTGGCGCGGGTCATTCCTCCACTTCGATTTCCGCCGGTCTCGGCATGGCCGTAGCCCGCGATCTTGGCGAAGGAGACAATCACGTCGTGGCCGTGATCGGGGACAGCTCGATGTCCGCCGGCATGGCCTATGAAGCGCTCAACAACGCCGGCGCGCTCGACTCGCGTTTGATCGTCATCCTCAACGACAACGACATGTCAATCGCGCCGCCGACCGGAGCCATGTCGGCCTATCTGGCGCGCCTTGTTTCCGGCGGCGCCTACCGCTCGATCCGCGATGCGGCCAAGCAACTCGCCAGTCACCTTCCGCGCTTCATCTACGACAAGGCGCGCAAGGCCGAGGAGTTTTCCCGCAGCTTTATCACAGGCGGGACGATGTTCGAGGAGTTGGGCTTCTATTACGTCGGCCCGATCGACGGACATAATCTTGATCATCTCTTGCCGGTTCTGACGAATGTTCGCGACAAGGACGATGGCCCGGTGCTGGTCCATGTCGTCACCCAGAAAGGCAAGGGCTTCGCCCCGGCCGAGGAGGCCGCTGACAAATGTCACGCGGTCAATAAATTCGATATGAAGACCTTCGCGCAGGTCAAGCCGAAGGCGAATGCGCCGTCCTACACCAGCGTTTTCGCCAAATCGCTGGTTGCAGAAGCCGAACACGACGACAAGATCGTCGCCATTACCGCCGCGATGCCCTCCGGCACCGGTCTGGATATATTCGGCAAGGCTTTTCCGCATCGCACTTTCGACGTCGCGATCGCCGAGCAACACGCGGTAACCTTTGCCGCCGGTCTCGCCTGCGAGGGCTACAAGCCATTTTGCGCCCTCTACTCCACCTTCCTGCAACGCGGCTACGACCAGGTTGTGCATGATGTCGCGATCCAGCATCTGCCGGTGCGTTTCGCCATTGATCGCGCCGGTCTGGTCGGGGCCGACGGCCCTACCCATGCAGGCGCTTTCGACATCGCCTATCTCGGCTGTCTGCCGGACATGGTGGTGATGGCCGCCGGCGACGAGGCCGAGCTCATGCATATGGTCGCCACCGCCGCCGCCTATGAGGAGGGGCCGATCGCCTTCCGCTATCCGCGTGGCGAGGGTGTCGGAGTCGAACTGCCGGAACGTGGCGATGTGCTGGAAATCGGCAAGGGCCGCGTTTTACGCGAGGGCTCGAAAGTCGCAATCCTGTCCCTTGGCACGCGACTGGCCGATGCTTTGAAGGCGGCCGAGGAACTCGAGAATTACGGCGTATCGACCACGGTCGCTGACGCCCGTTTCGCCAAGCCGATCGATCGCGATCTGTTGCGGCGGCTTGCCGCCAATCACGAAGTTCTGATTGCTGTCGAGGAAGGATCGATCGGCGGTTTCGGCGCGCAGGTTTTCCAGGCGCTCTCTGACGACGGTTTCCTGGATGGCGTGCGGGGCGTGTTCAAGTTCCGTAGCTTGACGTTGCCCGACGTTTATATCGATCATGACAAGCACGAGGTCATGATCGCCAGGGCGATGCTCGACTCAAAAGCCATGGTCGCAAAAGCGCTCGAATTGCTGGGCGACGCCAATGCAGCCTCGCGCGTCATGATCGCCTGATCGACGCGCGTCGCTAATTCATTTCCTTCGTAATGGCGCGGGCGAGCGCGCCGAGTCTTTGCTCGATCAGCGCCGGACTTTCGCACACATAAGTCGCCATCCGGCGCTGTTCCTCAAAGAGACGCAAACGCCACTGCAGCGCCTCGCTCGCCTTGCGGACCGCTTCAGGATCGACGGGCTTTTGATCCTGTAGCTTGCGCATTTCATCGCTTCCCTGCCGAGCCATCTCCGCCATCTCTTTCAAACGGCGACCAAATCGATCGAGGCCATTGATCACGTCCCGGCGTTCGTCGTTCATCGACTCATAGGCGCCCGCGAACAGGCGCGTCAAAAGCGCCTTGCGATCAGCGCCGGCGGCGCGCGCGAAGTCGGCGATGGATTTCTCGGCGTCGGCGAGCGGCGTGCGTCGTTGACGGATGCGCGCCACCAGATCGGCGACGGCGGCGTCGTCTCGCCATTTTCGGCTTTCGTCATCCAGCGCCGGCCCGCTCCAGACGCCGCCGATGGCGATGTCCGGCACGCGCACCTGTTTGCATGGCCAGTCGCCCTGCGCTGGCGTCTGCGCCGCAGCGCCGGCAAGCGGCGTCAACAACGCCAAAATTACGATGCGGGATAAATACATGTGTCGGGTGCCTTTCCGGGATCCGCTCCGAGCGGATTATAATGCCTCATGCGGATCGTTCCCGTCATCGATATTCGAAACGGCATTGTCGTGCGCGCCATCGCCGGCCGGCGCGCTGACTATCGGCCGCTGCGATCCGCCCTGACGCAAGAGGTTGCGCCGCTAGCCGTCGCACAAAAGCTAATGGCGTTTTACCAATTCGAGACGCTCTATATCGCCGATCTCGATGCGATCGAAGGCCGGGGCGACAATCGCGCAGCGGTTCGCGCCATAGGCCAGGCTTTCCCGTCTCTCGAACTCTGGATCGATCCAGGGGTCCGCAATCATGTCGAGGCGTCGCGCTGGCGAGATCAAAATAATCTGCGGCTGGTCCTTGGCAGCGAAAGTCTGTCCTCCCGCGAGGCGCTGCTCGCCTTGAACGGTCTCGACGATTGCGTGCTCTCGCTCGATTTTCTGGATGCGCGGTTTCTGGGCGATCCGGAAATCTTCGAAAACGCGGCGCTTTGGCCCTCGCAGCTTGTCGTCATGACCTTGTCGCGCGTTGGCGGCGAGGCTGGACCAGACCTTGCGCTTCTTGCGGAAATTGTCGCGCGCGCCGGCAAACGCGAAGTCTATGGCGCGGGGGGCGTGCGTCATGCGGGCGACGTCGCTGCGCTGGCGGAAACCGGCGCGAAAGGGGTTTTGGTTTCCTCCGCTCTGCATAATGGCGGGTTGAGGGCGATTGATCTTGCGGGCTTCAAAACTGTCACGGCGAACGAAAAAGGGGAGCCCGCAGGCTCCCCCTGAAATCATCGGGATGCGCGCCCGGATCAGCTGGCCGCGAAAGGATGCTTGGCGGTGACGCGGGCGGAGAGCACGCTCTGAGCGGTTGGGTCGCCCTTCATCGCGCGCGCAATGGCTTCCTTTGTCGCCTGATAGTTGAAGTCCTGGATCTTTTGATCGTCGTTGGCTTCCCAGTGGATAAACACGCCAACGCAGATGAAAAGATCATCGGCGGCGGCGAGCGGAATAACGCCTTCGGCGACCGAATCCGCAACCGCCTTGGCGACGCCGTGCTGCGCCGGACCGAACATCTGCACCGCCTGTTTGGCGTTCTTGATCGTGACCTTGTTGAACAAAATTGTGTTCGGCTTGACCAGAAGATTGGGCGCAACGACCGCGAGCAGAGTCGTGAAGCCGTCCTTGTTGTTGACCAGCGCGTTCGCGAAGGCTTTTTCAGCGGCGGAGCCGCGCGGACCCATGATCAGGTCGATATGCGCAACTTCATTGCCGTCGCCGACCAGCGACTCGCCAACGCCCATTTTTGCGCTGCTTGACGCGAAGCCGCCCGATGATGGCTTCGGGAAAAGCGCGCCTAACAGTTTCTCAAAGAACGAAGCCATATTTTTCCCCTTCTCACGCGACCGTCGCCCCCGCAGTCGCCTCGCGCGTTGGGGAATGCGTCACGCTGGTTTTACTTGGCGGCGCATCTTGCGGCCGCAGCATCGGATGTTGGTAGGCCGGAGGCGTCAGCGACGGCCCCCGGTCCATGAGCCCGTCGCTTAGTTGGCGGCGAAGGGGTGCTTGGCTTCGTTGCGCTTGGCGACGACTTCGGCGGCCTTCGGCTCGCCGGCCACGGCGCGGGCGATGGCTTCCTTCGTCGCGGTGTAGTTGTATTCCTGGATC
>JBIIJP010000036.1:0-103576 GCA_044233645.1 Methylocystis sp.
CTCTCCATGCCAATCAGTGACATGGAGCAGGACGGTCAGGACCGGTACACTTTTGCGCCGCCAGCAGAGCCAGCGCCAACCCGGTTCAGTGGTACACTTTGTCTCCGCGATTTATACATGTTGCTGGCGCTCTGGGAGTAACTTCCCAGAGAGGCAAAACCTACCCTGCGGCTGACGTTCAAGACATATTCAACCGTCTCGGCAGGAAGAGAGCGACGGCCACTGAGATGCTCTTCATAACGACCGGGACCAGCGTTATAGGCGGCGAGAAACCCACCTTCCCCGTAGCGATCATGAAGCTCATGGAGATAGGCCGCGCCGGCTAAGATATTGTCGCGCGGATTGTAAGGATCGCGCCCAAGAGCGTGCTGCTGACGCAGCGTCTCCCAGGTCTTGGGCATGATCTGCATCAGCCCCATCGCGCCTTTACCGGAGAGAGCGCGGACATCGCCCGCGCTCTCAGTTTTCATCACCGCCCATATCCAGGAGCTGGGGATGATGAAGCGTCGTGACGCTTCATCAACATATTGGACGATCGCCGAATCAACGCCTGCGCGCGCCGTGTGTGGACCCTTACGATCCAGACTGGCAGAACTTTGATCTGCTGCAAAAGCGACATTTAAGATGAGGAAGAAGACGAGAGGAACGACGCCAGCGATCAGCCGTGTGATGGATCGCCGTCGTCCAGTCTTCGTCAAGAAAGCGACAGACAACTGGTTCACAGCCTGTCCTCGTTCTTATGCAGTCGCGTCCAGTAGAGGTTGTGTAAATTGGTCGAATGTTCGGACGGAAAGAGGCCGGCGAAGATCGGACGCCCAAAGGATGGATCGTCGATCCTGACCGAAATAAAGTCGACGCCCTTCTCGGTTCTTCTTCTTCGCGCCGCGCCGACAAACGGGCCTTCCCCCTGCTTTCCGAGCGTGATGAGATAATCCGGCGCGTTCTCGCCGGCAGGCTCTCTCAGCACGGAGATGGTCAGATCAGCGTCAAGCAGCAGCGTCTTGATGCGACCGGTGAAACCGTTGGATGTGGGCACAAATGTACCGATCAAAGCCATGATATGGCTCCTTTCTGGGGCAGGTTTTGGTTTGTGGGTTGATTAATGACGGTCGCAATCAGCGACGGCCGTCATTCTCCTCGTCGATCCAGATTGGTATGGCTGAACCGACGATTGAGCTCTTGGGGAATGGCCCGAAATAGCGACCATCCAGACTGTCCGGAACATCTGCGTTGACGAGAAAGATCTCATCTTCAGCAAGCTTCCGGCAGCCCTGCCAGCTAGGGAGAGAGCGTCTCTGTGCGTCGACCCTTTTGGCGAGCGCGATCACTTTGCCGGCGACAATTACGCGCTCTCCCTCACGACAGATTTTCGTCCTGGAAAGCGCTGCGACGCGCTTCAGCAGCAAAGCATTCGCTGGCAGGTAGCCGCGCACATCCATCAGACGCGATATCTCTTCAGGTGCTTGCACCGCTAAAAGATCGCCCAGCTTTGGCGAAGCTGCTGGATCAATCCAGTAGAGCCCAAGCGGCGCGCTGGCGCTCGCGTTCCAGACCAGTCGAGGCGTTGGCTTTAGCAGCGTGACCGCAGCCAACTGGACGATGACGAGCCCAGCCAGGAATGAGAAGATCATCCTCTTCATGGCTGCACCTTGGCGCGCAACAGCCACGCTCTGTGTTGGATCCGGGTGTAGTGACGCGGCTCCTGATTAACTGCCAGACGGTTATGGACGTGCCGCCAATAGGCCGGCGACACATCGGGGGGATAAATGCCGATCGACTCAATCGCGTCGATCGCCTGAAAGACCCGCTCGACCTTCGGCCAACTGTCTACACGCAGCAAAATTTCGCCGCCCGGCCGCACGAAGGGGAGCGTTTGATAGGCCTCCCCTCGATCGATCGTTCGCACGATGTCGAGACGCGAGATGATCGTCCCATAGTCATTCGACGCCCAGCGGACGAAGGCGAAAACCTGTCCAGGTTTGAAGCTCGCAACACTGCGTCGTTGATCGATGATGGTGCGCTCGATCGGATCGCCAAAGCGAAGCCAATGTTCGATCTTTTTTGGACGGAAAGTCAGCTCAACATGCGTCAAATTATCGAATGGCTGACGTGCATTGAGCGCCGACTGCTGAATGAAGGAGGGGAGTGGAAGCCTCATGATAGCTCTCCCGGCAGTGGTATTTTCTTGCGCGCGAGAAGCTCATTTAGAACGGCTTTCCGGTCTCTTGAGGGGGCTGGACGTGACGCTACTGCATCTTCAACCAGCCGAATGGGTGGAAGCGTCTTGATCAGATTTGATTTGACCGGCTGCACGGATGGCGCAGGGGATGATGGCCGCTGAGGGGGAACCCTCTCTCCCATCTCAGAACCGAATGCCTTTGGATCTCGACGCTGCGCGAGCTTTTCCAAAGCATTATCCAGAACGTCGCCGTAATACCTTTTAGAATCTATTTTAGAATATATTTTAGGGGAGCCTGGATTGGCTTTCTTCCAATGAGTTATGGGTGATTTTGCGACCTGATAGCACGATCGTTCCCGACCTGATGGCACGATCGTGCTATCACCTATTAGCACGACAGAATTTCCAAGTTGTCCACAGCCGGAAAAGCGGAATGACACTTGCCCTTTTCCCGCGTCGTTACGCGTGAGTGACAAATCATAATTGAGCAACCGCCCACGCTTTACGATGTTACGGACATCACGAACGAAGGCGACTTGCGGCGTGAGACTGCCTGACTTGCGGTGAAGATAATCGAGATCGAACGACCAGCCATTTTCCTGCCGGCCACCATGTTTGCGGGCGAGAAGATAGAGCCAGCGTTCAAGGCCGCCGGTCAGCTTGAAGTATTCTCGTGCAATCGTCAGGCAGGCCTGAGGTTGGCAGGAGATCTTGTAAAACCACTCAGAGAGATAAATCTCGAGCCCAGCGGCTCGCTCCGCACGATCCCGCGCTTCACGCCAACCATCTATCCAGCGGAAGCTGTAGAGCCCTTCAATCGTTTCTGGCCCAAGCGAGGTCGTAATCCTGGTCTCTTGGAGCCGATCAAGACTATCGCGCAGTCGATCATAGCTACGCTTTGAGCGGCCCCGTCCCAGAAAGCCCAGAATGTCATAGGGACGCGCCTGTAGCCGTCGTGAGGTCGGCTGATGGGTGTTTTGCGCCTGAACGAGCTGGGAGGCCGCCCAGATCAAAATATCTGCGTCCCATATGGTCGCGATGGCTGAGGCGCCTTCCACGGCGACCTCGACCATGGCCTTACGGGAGCTGTAGTCGATGGGCTTCACGCGCGGCGACTTGGCCAGGCTGAAAAATGGATAGGACATCAGGATCTGAGCCTGACAGACGGGAATAGCGCCGTTGATCACAGAAACGGGCGTGAGCTTCTCAAGCTCTTCAGAGGAGATTGGGAGAGACATGATTGCGTCCCCCCTTAACGACATGCGTTACGTCTGGAAGGCGCGCCAGCATGTCTCTTGGCTGGCAGAACGTCGCCTAAGCCCGGGTCTGAGGTTGAAGCCTTGGCGCCAAGGTTCGCCCAGGACTGTAGGTCGGCCATCCGGTAAACGACCCGCCCGCCGAGTTTCGAGTAACGGGGTCCGGTTCCATAGGTGCGGTGTTTTTCAAGCGTGCGTCCGGATAGTCCCAAGAACCGCGCCGCTTCAGGGGTACGCACGTAACGATGCGGGACGTAGCCAATATCCACGTCTTCATGGTCGTTATTCATCTTCTGCCTCTGTGACATTCAACCGTCGCCGGCTATCGGCTGCGGAGTTCGATCACAGTGGAGAAGCTTGCCGGCGAAGGGGGAGTACGAATTCGATACCCCTCAAAAACGTACACCCTGACGCCAGGGCCGGATCCATGTAGATTCAGCGCCTATTCGAGCAGGAGTCTGGAATATTGCCCATGCATCATTGCTTCACCTGTCACACACAGGCGGTGGATGCTCTGGCGGATGGATGAGGTTTTCCAGAGTTCTTCGCTGATCCGTTTTTGACCATAGAGAAAATCAGCAATCTCACGTTGAGTCGCTCCAGAAGCAATCGCATCCAGGGCCACCAGAGCTTTGTGAAGCCTAACCATAGTTTGGCTGGGCTTCGGTGGCTTGATAGGGCGCTTATGCGTTAACCCCCGCAGAAACGCCTGCGTCGCCGCCATTCGTCGATCCATGCATTGATCAATTGGTATGCTGACCTGCAATTTGTCCGATAGCTTTAGATGTCCCGGAACATATATTTGGGCACGATACCCCTGACCCAAGAAATGAATATGCGCGCCGTCATCATCCTCTCGGCAGGCGCCATGCCGCAAATCCTGCATAGAAATAGCGGAGCCAAACGATTGGCAATCCAAGCGTGAGAGAATAACGACTGAGGCGCAATCTTCAGGGAGCCAGAAAACAGGATTGTCGGGAGCAGGGAGATCAGGATTAGCGAGGAATTCGTAACCTCCAACGCCGCGCCAGCTTTTCAGCCTCAGACGCGACTAGTCGTTTTGATTTTCTGTAATCACGGCAATAATCAGGATTGCGGCGCAGAAACTCCCACGCGAGCTCGCGCGGGGCCAGATTGGCAAGGCCTTGATAGGCTTCTTGTAATCGCCAATCCGGACGCGACACTTAACGCTCTCCCTGTCAGGGAACCAAAGTTCCCGGAAACACGGAGAGACAAATGTTCAGACAGAATGAGAACTGGGTAGTACATAAAAAGTCATAAGCTTATGCGTTTTCAACATAGCGCTGACGTATCATATTGAATAATCGAATAAATGGCTGTCGTCGATCAGATGATTGCTTATGAGACGCTCCTCCCCGTCCGATTTCCGGACGGGGAGGAAGACCAAGGAGCTTACTCGCTCCCATTCTTTCGACTGCGCGACCAGACCAGACTGTAACCTTCTCCACCTTCGTTCTCGAAGAGGTTTGCGTAGATTGGCGCCGTTAGGGTCGGATCATCCAGCTTGATCGACACATAGTCGCGGTTTTCTGCTGACCGCTTCATCCAGCCGGCGCCAATCTCGGATTTACCAAAAAATATGCGGTGCGAGGGAACGGTTTCGTTTGCCCGCGTCGCCTCAGGGATGATCCGGACGTTTTTAGTCTGGACATTGAGGGTCGAAATTTCGCCGACATATTCCGTGCCGGACTTTTTGAAGGAGCCGATGGTCGTCATGATATTTATCCTTGATCATTTTTCGAGACCACGCCCATCGTAGCCTCGATGACCGATCAGAAGACGAAGGCTTATCGCCGCAGCATCTCGCCTGAGACCGCAGCAAAGCGAAGGACGCGCGCATAAAATCTTTCTTGTTTCGCGCGGAATGGCGCAGCCAGGGGAAGAAAGTTTGGAGAGCGCGTTGCAGCCAGGCGTAAGAGGCGCAGCCGATCTTTGTCTAGATCAGGTCTATCAAGAGGCAACAAGGGCAATTGGCTCAGTTAAATGTCTTCATGGATAGACAGACGACCAACATGGCTCAATACCGGTAATACGTATATCGACGCGTCAACCAACAAATGGATCAGGAATCGCCAGGAAGAAGCCGCCGGCGCCCAACAGAACCAATCCACGCCTCCCACGAACATGGAAGGTTCTGCAGCTCTACTGGTGGCCATCGGAAAAATCGCAATTCTAATCGATCAGAAGCTTCCGTGGCGGCGACAATCTAAATTGTTTATCAGGACCCTGGCGAGAAGAAGGTGCTTCACGTCCCTGCGTCACGTCTGTGAACACTGCATCAATAATGGGCTGCTCGTAACCCTCGGTCTCGTCCATGCGCATTGGAGGATGGAAAGCAGCCACAGGGGCGAGGCGTCGCCAACAGTTGAAGAAAACAAGCAGGGCTGTAGCTATGGCGCTGAACTGCTGCAGAACCGGTGACATAAAGATGAGACGCCCCAGGCCGGATCCAAGATGGTAACCGGCGGCGCAAGCCGGGACGGCGAATAAGAGAGTGATCAGAACGGCCAGAGCGCGCGACGGGGCCAGGGAGCAGGAGAGGATCCCCAAGAAATAGACAGCGCCGCCGCTCAGAAGGCCAAGAACCCCCGCTCCGATCAGACCCTCGCCTGACCTCTCGGCAAAGAAAAAGACAGATCCAGCCACCCAAACCGGTAGGGCGAGGGCGGCGAGATTGAGCAACAGACAGAGAAGGGAAAATGCCGCCGCGAGGCTGGCAAAGAGGCCAATGGAGATCATGACAAGGCAGTCCCATTCAATGAATTGAGGGATTGCGCTTGCCACCTCCTCCTTCGCGCGTGGCAGATTCTAGCAGACGCGCGAGTCCTGTAAATGGAAAGATCGAAGGCGGTCATGAGACCGCCACGCGAGTCAGGTAGTCAACGGCTTGAGACGCCTTGCTCGCAGCAGTGAAGATTGCACGCTTGTCGGACTTCAGGACGGACAACCAATGCGCGAGATATTGCGCGTGATCGGCTCGCGGAGCAGCGGAGATTTGGAATTGTCCGCAAAGAAAGGCGGCGCCAAGCTCAGCGATCAGCTCCTCCATGGCGTAGGCGCTAGACCCAAAACGTCCGGTCAGGTCACGGTCGCATCGACCCTTCGCCCCGCTAAAATGCGTCAGCTCATGAAAGAGGGTAGAATAATAGCTTTCTTCCGGTGAGGAGGTTTCGGTTCCAAGAAACATTTCCCGGAAGGGAAGATGGATACTGTCGGTAGTGGGCTGGTAATAGGCCTGACTTTCACCATGGTAGATCGTCGCATCGGATTTCCTGACAAATTCATCGATTGCATCTGCGCGTTTGAATTCGGATCCTACCTGATGAGCGGTAGGCTCAATTTCATATCTATCGACCTGCTCGGCCGCGAAAACCGGCGTGGCGCGGGCAAAGAGGCGCTTTTCCCCCTCATCCGCGTCGTCTGAACCAGACGCGTTTATTTGCTTGTAGAAAACGACATGAGCGGCTTTTTCGCCTTTGCGAATGCTGGCGCCGAGAGTGGTCCATTGATTGAATGTTCCCCAGATTCCTGAAGTATAGCCTTTGGCTTCAGCCGTCAGCCAAAGTGTGAGTATGTTAACGCCACGGTAGGTGGCCTTGGAGGCAATATTTCGCGGATAAAGCATATCTGCACCAGGGCGATGCCAAGGTAGCTTGAAGTCGCCGACGCCAGTTTCAATCGCAGCAACAATCTGATCCGTAATGAGTTGGTGAATATCGAAGCGTGAAGCATTCATTTTGATCTCTCATTTTCTTGAAAACCGCCGAATTACGGCCTCATGGGAAAGATCAAACCGCCGTCTATAGGAGCGCGATCAAACGCCAGGCGTAGCCTGCCGTACCACGGGGCGGAGCTGCACGAAGCGAAGTGGAGGAAGCGAGCCGTGTTGAGCCCGATACGAGGGCGGTTATCGACCCAAGTTAAGGCCCTAATGGTTTCTGGAAAAGGCGTTAAAATTCCCGCTGACTTCTCGATCTTTTTCAACTTCTCGAAGAAGTTCTTGCTGTATATGCTGGGGAGATCAATAAAAGCTCGTCGCCTCAGCTCAGCAATGCTGCTTTCTGAATCAGGCCTATTCCTACCGATATTTTGGCGAAATGAGCCAGATATTTCGGTTGACTTATAGTCAAATTGGGCGGTTTTAATTTTCACGCGTCAAAGGGACGCATAGGAAGTGATTTAATTCACGATAGCTTACATTCATAATCGTCCTGATTTGGAGGTCTTCATGAAACGTCTGACGGTCATCACTGCTATCGCAATTTCGTCGATCCTTTCATTTTCTACAACATGTGCGATAGCTAAGTCATCTGCTTCACCTATCAACAGAATTGATACTGATAATGATGGAACCGCCGATCTTAATGAAGTTAAAGGGTCTGCCGGTGCGCTTTTTTCAAACCTTGAAAAAGATGCGGATGGAACACTTGATCCAAAGGAACTCAAAGGAAGAGTTTCTAGGACTGACATGAAATCAGTTGACCCAGATTCTGACGGCACAGTCTCGAAGGACGAGCTCATGTCTTATGTCGAGTCTCTCTTTAAGGATGTCGACACTGACAACGATGGCACGATAGACGCCAAAGAGTTGACAAGCAGAAAAGGCAAGGCTTTGCTTCGCGTCACGCAGTAAAGTGACGATATGTTCTCTTGGAACAAGAAAACCCGGCTATCTCTAGCCGGGTTTTTCAGTGGATAATTCAGGTTTCAATATTTGGCGATCACCGCATCCGCTTTGCCCCAATCGAAGTGGTAATTGACGCCGCCACGGGCAATGACCCCATCAAACTGGATCTTTGTTATAGGCGTTGTCGCCCACATAGTCGCGCCGTTGGCTACACCGCCACAGGCTACACCGCCGCAATTGACCACAACTGGCGTAGAGACAAGGTCAATCGTTCCGAGATTATAATACATGCCCTCAGCGCGCAGGCTCCAATTGTCATGGAACATCCATTCCAGACCACCACCTGCCGCCCAGCCAGCCTTAAACCCAGAATAACGATTGCTGAATCCCGGAATGCTAGGCTGCATCGAAGTGCTTACTGCCGCGCCATTATTTTCTGTATCTTGGGTCTGAGCGCTGGTCCATTGGGTGCTTGAAGCGTGAACATTACCATATGCAAGACCACCTGTGCCGTAAGCCAGCATTGTCGGAGTTACAGCATAGCCTAGACGACCTCGGAACGTTCCTAGCCAGTTAGTGCCGGCGGTTATAGTTCCTCCGCCAATAGCGCTGCGGCTATTGGTGATTAGCTCTGCTCCATCATCATCCAAATAGTTGGCTCCGTCGACCGCTCCACTGGCATAGGAACCAGTCCCGCTAAACGTTGTTCCCTGAATATCAGCTTCGGCTCCGAGGACAACGTCGGATTCATCTTGATAATTATAGCCAATCTGACCGCCACCTATGAAGCCATTGCGGCTAGCGACTGCCAGTCCCGTATTGGCCATAGCCATGCCGCCTGTATTAGACATCGACCATGGAAACTCTTCTGCTTCATCAGCAGTCATCAAAGCGCCATTAACTGCATTCGCCCAACCATCTTGCGAGGCAAATGACGTTGTATTTGCACCAGTCGTTGCGCCCCACCCATAGCCAGCATTCAGGCCAACATAGAGACCGCCCCATTTTTTGGGCGTTGCGGGCGCAGCTTCCGCCTGACGCTCTTTCTCATAGAGCGAGTTAGCTGAAGCTATCCAGCTGGTCGCCGTCGGATCATTGCCGTAGTCCCACTTCATACCGGCAAAAAATGCTGTCGGCGGTCCGACCGAAACCATTTTCGGGCTGGTGTAGTTCATGAAGGGAATTTCATTCGTCTCAAACAGGCTGCCAAAGTTACGTGAGCGCGTGTTGGTGACGTTTTCAAGCAGCGCATACATCTGCACATTTGGCAGGATGTTATAAGAGGTGCGCAGGTTCAGCAGGCCATAGGGCGATAGCGTGCCATACTGATTTGCCCAGTCACTCGCCAGATAAGGACCTGTGGCGTAGACAAAGTCACCGCCAACTTTCCATTTCTTAGTCACTGAGTAATCAACGCCCGTCTTGAACCGATAATTCGCGATAGATGGTAGTTGCGCACCCGGGTTGACCAAGACTGAATTTGCTCCAATGGCCTGTACGGCGGGGTTACCTGGCGCACCGAGGAAGTTCTGCGAGTTGAAGTAAGCATCGGTGATCGTGAAATTGATGTAAGCAGCCATTCTGTCATCATTATATCGTGATGACAGCTCAACACCCTGACGTACGGTGTTGCCGGCGTTGGTGAAATAGCCACGGCCATTAATGTTGCTTGGAATGCTGAAAATGTCATTGAAGACATTCGTGCGGTAGAGGCCAGCCGTCCATTGCATTGTTCCCGGCACAAACCCTAACATGCTCGGAAATTTCTCGGCAGGTTTAAAGCCGCCACGAAGACCCGTCTCGATGGTGTTAGAAGTCACCTGCTTGAGCGGCGGGTCGGCCACTAGAAAGGCGTCTATGACACAGGGGCGATTTGGGTCAGAGCAACCCAACTCAAGTGGTGTCGGCGCACGGTTCGCCACCGAGTAGCTAGAATAAGCGGCGACTTCTGGCGTGACCTTGTAAGTCAATCCACCCATCGGGTTGACATGATTGAAGGTGTTGTTCGCGTTTAATGCCCCGCCTGGTCCATTATCAAAGGAGGTGATTTGCGCACGGTTATAGCGCAGGCCGCCCGTCGCCGAGAGCTTATCAGTCAAATCAAGCGTATCCATCGCATAAGCGCCAAGATAGTAGTTGGATACGTTGACATGAACTGGCGTGATCCCGGCTGCCGGATCGGATGTGAAATAGTTGAAGCCAGTCACCCATAAATCAGGGTTGATGATTCCGAGTTCCTGCTGCGCCTTAAAGTCTGTAAAGCCATGTTCAAGATTGAGGCCCATGGTGAATTTATTGGCGAAGCCCAAGATTCGATCTGTGTTGTTAATCTGGGTCGTGAAGCCAACTTCATTGATTTTGGTCCATGTGCGATCAATGGCCCCTAGGGGCGGACCCTTGGTGAAATCATTTCCATTCGCCGTGAAGAAATTGGGGACGTTGGTCATGCCGCCAGCGTCAGTCTCACAGAAGGCTTCTCCCGGCTCACACTCAAACTCTGTCGTATTGCCATCAACACGCGCTTGATTGTAGCCGCGATAGTGGACATCTCCGAGGAGTTTGGTGTTTGGGGCCACCTGGAATTGACCATTCAGGTCAAACATGGCGACCTGATTTTTATATGTTTGCGGGGTGGTATAGGTTGAGCTCTTATCAGCTGCGACCATTTCCACTGGGGCCGGTCCGGATGCGCCGAATTTGTTGCCACCCAGCGTTACGTTAGCATGAACTTCACCCTGCTCAGCTTTGTAGCCAATATCGCCGTAGAAGCGTTTGACATTCGAACCCGAAAAGTAGCGGTAACCCTTGTCACCCATGGCTTCGCCAGCGGCATAGACAGCAAAATCACCCACCTGCTTACCGAACTGGAAAGTTCCCATTCGACGCATGAAGGAACCACCGCGGACATCAAGTTCAGCGCCCTGCCAAGTGAAGCCGTTCTTCATATCAAGCACAACGGCGCCGCCGATGGCGTTGAGACCATAAAGCGGGTTGCCAGTTTCAATCGCAACACGGTCGATGGCGATACTGGGGATCAGATCCCAGTTGACCGTATCGCCCCACATTTCGTTGACGCGAATGCCGCCCTGAAACACTGCAAGGCCTTGCGGCACGCCAGCAAACGGCGAGGCGTTGAAGCCACGGTAGTTTAATTCAGGGAAAGCCGGATTACCGCCAACATCATTGATAATAACGCCGGGCGCTGTACGCTGAAGAGCCTCTCCTAGGTTGAACTTACGCACATTTGCGATTTCTTTGCCATCAACAACATGAACGGCTGAAGGAACTTGATAAGTCACAAGCGGCGACACGTAGGGCGCAGGCGATGGCGCGCTAGAGGCTGAGGTCGTCGCTCCAGCACCTGTACCTCTCTGGGTCGAACGCGTAACGGTAGGAGCCGAAGAGGAGGTTGTCGCCGCTGCCGGGCGCGAAGCTACCGGTCGAGAGGTAGAACGTAGCGGGGTTGCGCCGATCTCAATTGTAGGCAATGACTGCTGCGCCAAAGCCGGTGCAGCAATGCAAAGCGCCAGAAGTGAAATGGATGAGAGATGAACCTTGCGCATACTTTTTATTCCCGTAAGTAAATTGGCATTAGCCAATTTCTTTGATTTAGTTTCATTGAATCTTGTGTGATGGGAAGATGCTTGATTTGTCGCAGCCAGGTCAATCGCGCAAAGATCGCGAAGGCGATGTGTTGCGCAACTGTCACACATCAAGAAATGACGAAATATTTCGGGATCAATTCCCGAGTATTTAGAACAAAACGGCAATATTGGCGATTCAGAGGGCGAGCAACGGCTGAATTAGGCAGAAAAATGACAGATGCGCAGGAAAATTAAGTGTCTCTAATTTGCAACACCACCATCAAATCATGTTCTTAAATGCTTGGGCTTTCTGGCTGAGTTCATAGGTTGAGGCCAGCCCGAGCTTGTTTTTGATGATTGAGCAGGCGTTCGCTATCGTCTTGTGTGAAACCTCTAGTGACTCAGCTATTTCACGTGGGTGTAGCCCCGATCCAAGCAGCTTTAAAACGTCTCGCTCTCGCTCATTGAGAGCCGACCATATGGCGTGTCTAGAGTCCAGATTTTCTTCTGACATCTGAGATGCCAATTTAGGAAGAATAAATATTTGATCGGACATTACTGCACGAATAGCGTCAATTAATAAATAAGGGTTGTCATTTTTCGTAATATATCCCTTTGCACCCAAACTTAGTGCACGAGATGCAAATACAGGATCATCATTCATACTGAATATTATAATTTTTGCATTGTGATCAGACTTAATAATATTATTAGTTAACTCGAATCCAGACTTTCCAGGTAGTGATATATCAATAATACACACGTCTGGACTGCATTCCTTATACAATTCCCACCCTTTATCAGCATCCCCCGCCTCAAAGACTTCCATGTCACCTTCAGCGGAAAACATTGCTGCACAACCAGCTATGATCAAGGGATGATCATCTACGATCAGAATTTTCATCGATTGACTGCCAAAATAATGATATTTTTCCCTTGGTATTATTAGTTGTCGGGATCGTAAAGACCATTGGCTCGGGATTTTCTCCCGAAAAAATAGGGTTAGTGCTAGGAAGTATGGCAATTATATAAGCATGTACATACAGGTCACAGCGACCAATCTGTAACTACTACAATGACTTGCTGAATTTATTAATAATTTTTGGAAAAATATTAGTATAAAGGCTCCCAATTCCAAATGAGCTCAGATGAATAACAAGGGTGGTTTAAACCACCCTTGTTATTCAAGACCAAGAAAATCTTTACTTGCCCATACACTCTGCCTCAGCCTTTTTGAAGGCCTCTGGAGCGGGTTCCTTCTTTTCTGGACGTCCTGGTTTTACCGCTTCAGTCGAAAGAGCGCGAAGATAAACGTAAAGATCGTCGATATAACAAGAAGCGTTTTTGTTATCGGCAAAGGCAGGCATCACGGAGTTGCCATTCTGGCGACCGCCGATAACAATGCCTGCAAATTCAGCATAATTGAAACGCTTTACAGATTCCTTCAATGCAGGCGCATAGGTCGATCCACCACCATTCGGTCCGTGACAAACGTGGCATTCTGCATGGTAACGTCGATAACCCGAGAATGTGTACCAATCTACAGTGCCGTCTTCGCCCACGTTGTATGTAGGATCGCCTTTAGCATCAAAGTATTTGCCTTCAGTTGACTTAACCGCCTTAGGATCACCTGGCGCCTCAGCGCTGGCTGCACTAACAAATCCACCCAAGATAACGGCCGTGATTATCCAAATTCTCAACATTTACATAAACTCTCGGTTAGTGGGATCAACGTAATATGAAACCCAAGCTTTCTCTATTCATACTCTCGCCTAAACCAAACTGTCGTGTTCGTGCAAGGTTTTCACCTCTTATAACAAAGCGGGTTGTAGGCTGAGAATAGTCAGGAAACCCAACATCAGTATCATTTGAAGCATGATTTCTAGATGAATGAGTTTCATTAGGAACACCCTGGGCGCTCGCGAGGCTCATTAAACACGCGCAGCAGCCTATAACCACAAAAACAAGTCTATGCGATAGAACCATAATTATTGGGATATCCCATTACATTCATCTCATATAATGTCGTACACAATCTCTCCTAAATTTGAAAGCTAATATTCTCCTATTTAGAAGCCGGGATATTCTCCCGATCGCGTTTTTGATTGGGATATTTTCCCGTTAGATTAAGAGAATTTCCTATTGATCTATGAAAGAAAATATCCTCAAATATTCTTGCGCTGGATTTATCAGATTTCGACCCCGAAATCTGACCGGTGTCCTCCTGAGCCCCAGCAATTATGAGCTTGCTGGGGCTCTTCTTTTAAACGAAACAAGTTGGATAGATGCGCTTATAAATAAATATTAATCACTTATAATCATAGCAAAACAGACAGTTTTTATTTGATCAAAATTATTACACAATTAACGAAGCGCTATAAGAGCAACTTATCATGGGGAATTTGCGCCATTAGTCCTTCATAAATTCCCGAACACTCTTACTTTACCAACAATCAAAAAGGTGAATTATTGAGAGGTCATTATAGCAATCAAAGGCCAAGGTATGAAGATTTTAATAATCGATGAACACCCATTAATTCATGCTGGCTGTAAGTTACTGTTATCACGATTTGAAAAGATAAAGATCTATGAAGCAAGGAATGGACATTCAGCTTTTCATATTTTCCTGAAGCACAAGCCTGATATTACTGTCCTAGAAATTTTATTGCCGGATATGTCCGGTCTTGATCTAATAAAGAAATTAAAAAAGGTCGACTATAAGGCGAAAATTATTGTATTAAGTTCTCATGAGAGCTCTGCCTTTATTTTAAAAGCAAATGAATTAGGCGCCTCAGCCTATGTCGTTAAAAAAGACGAGCCTAGGATTTTAATCGAAGCTATCCATAAGGTTTTATCTGGAAAGGTAGTTGTAAACTCGAAAGGAGGAAATTCATCATCAGCTAAACAGAAGCTGAATAAGGATCTAAAATGGATGAACTTAAATGAGCGTGAGCGTGAAATCCTTACTACTTAGTGCCGGCACGCAGCCTAGGGACATATCCACGGCTATTGGAGTCTCTTACAAAACAATCGCAAACACCTGCACAATGATCAAAGTTAAACTTGGATTCCAGTCAATAAAAGAGTTATCCCAGAAAGCATATGAATTCAGGGATATCCTGTAGAAGCTGGGCGCATAGGAGTTAAAATTACAAATTATGGATGAAGGTAACTCAATATTAAAATGAGATTTTGATTAAATCACGCCGATGTTTTATAATCTCATTAGGTTAGACGTCATTTTGCGGATGTTTCCTAGATCATAATCCTGACATAAGAATGGAATGCCTAAATCATGAGCAATGCGGTCATGAGAAATATCTTACTGGGAATTCTATTTGCAATCACGCCATCAGCTCTAGCGGCTGATATGCATGTAAAAGTGGGAATAATCCACCAATTACATGGGGAGGAAACGATCTCAATACTGGATAGGGTATCTGAAAATGATCCAGTAGCAGGAGCAACTCTTGGAAGTATAGATAATAACACCACAGGTAAATTTACCAATCAATCTTTTGAGATAATCGACGAGCCCCTGAAGGATTCAAATGAGTTAAATGCATCCATTAAAAGTTTATTAGATAGACATATTAGTTTGATTCTAGCTGATCTTCCAAGCGATTTATTATTGAAAGCTAGTGAATTACTTACAGGGAAGGACGCGCTGCTGTTCAACATTTCATCATTCGATGATTCCATCCGAGAAGAGAATTGTAGAGCCAATATTATTCACGTAGCGCCGTCCCGGTCCATGCTAGCTGATGGTCTTGTTCAGTATTTGGTCTGGAAACAATGGCGCAAATGGTTATTAATAACGGGCTCACATCCGCAGGATATCTTATTGGCGGAGGCGTATCGAAGATCTGCGAAGAAATTTGGAGCCAAAATAGTAGAAGAAAAGGTATATGAAGATACCGGGGGTGGCCGCAGAAGTGATACAGGTTCTGTACAAACACAAAGATTAATGCCTAAACTAACACAAAGCACACCCGCTTATGATGTAGTTGTGACCGCGGATGAGAACAACGTGTTTGCTGGATACCTTCCATATGCCACGTGGGATCCACGACCCGTAGTAGGATCTGCAGGACTTTACCCAACCAACTGGGATCCATCTCACGAACAATGGGGCGCTATACAATTACAAAATAGGTTCAATGCGACATTTAAAAGACCGATGTCCTATCGTGATAATAATGCGTGGCTAGCAATGAGAATAATTGGTGAAGCAGCAACGCGAACCAATAAAAGTGATGTAAATAATATTCACAATTTTCTAGTCAGTAATGAATTTTCAATCGCTGCATTCAAGGGCGTTAAGCAGACATTACGACCTTGGAATCAACAACTGCGTCAGCCAATACTTTTATCAGATGGACGAATCGTAATAAGCGTGTCTCCACAGGAGGGATTCCTGCATCAATTTTCGGAATTAGACACCCTGGGCGTAGACAAGCCCGAGACAAGATGTAGGTTTTGAACCGTAATCATGTGACGGCCCAGATTTGCTACACGTAATAAGTTTTTGATTTCTGATAGCAGGAGCTAGAAAGTAAGTTATATCAACGAATGATAGTATTTCCGCCCAAGGCAATGATTTCAGGATTAATATTTCTGAGATGCAGCGCTAATATTGCGATCAATATTTTTTATAAGAAATAAATTACAGCGTGAATATTATCCACGCTGCAATTGAGTTTCATGTCAGATCTCTGCTGATGAATAGCAAGTCACTTCCATTCCGACGCAGACTTCAACGATAACAGGGCTTGACCATGCCATATCTTCACTCCTCAATATAATCACATATTGTACTTTATATTGGTGATATTGAATATGCAACACAACACGACATTTTCCCGACGCCTCAGCATTTATCCCGGATAGTTCGGGTAAAATAACTGATCATGCTTCTCCATTATCCTTAATCGGAATACATGCCAGCACCCTTGTCCCAGCTGCGTCTGAGCTCGTGACTTCAAATTTACCACCTAGAGCCTCAACACGTTCACGCATCCCTAACAAACCAATCCCACGGTGAGGTTTAGCTGGTAGACCCACTCCATTATCTTCTACGACAATCATTAAAACAGGTGATGCCTCAACTATATTCTGATCACCAACATATAATTTAGTGATGTTAATTGACAGAGTTACGCGCCCCAAGCTTGCAAACGAATGTCGGTATATATTCGTAATGCTTTCCTGGATAACACGAAAGGCTGCTATTGATATTGGTCGTCCAAGACCAGTCAAATTATCCAATACATCCAATTCGATGAAGACATTTGAATGAGCCACACGCCACGAGGAAATAAGAGATTTAATGGCTGCCTCAAGACCCATTTCCTCGAGTCCTTGAGGCTTAACCCTGTTCAAGATGCCTCTGATGACTGCTTGTAATGCGTTGCTCGAATTATTAATGGTTGAGGCGAGTTTATTACGTTTATCTGCATTTGCATCCCTCAATAAGGCTTCATCTTGCAAAGCTAGCGCCGCTGCTCGAATAGAAAATAGGCAAGGCCCCGCATCATCGTGCAGGTCACGTGCGAGTTCTCTCCTCTCGCTCTCTTGCAATTCTATCAATTGGTTTACGAGATAACTTTTTTCAGAATTATTAGTCTCCATAGACTCTGCTAAATGATTAAATGCATTTGCAATACTTCTAAATTCACTCGCTCCCTTCGGAGTTGCTCTAGCTGACCATTTCCCAGCTTGGAGTTCCGCTAAATTTACCAACAAACTGTCAAATGGTGATAGTAGAATTCTTAACGCTAATAACAAGGATATCAACAAAGGGATTAACATCATTAAACTTACGCTTGCCATGGAGTTGATATCACCCCAAATTTCTTCCAGTTCATCAAGGGGTTTAGAGTAGACGATAGCACTACCATATCTAATACCACGAATAATCAGAGGTATTACGATAAATTTAGGATCGACGTTTATTAAATTTGTGAACCATTGGGGTACAGAACTACTGTTTTCACTAAGTGTGGTTGGAAACAAATCTCCGGCAGATATATCATTACTTATAAACCGCACGTCGACGTGTCTAAGTTTCCCGAGACTTGTAACCAGAGACTTTAATGTCTTCACCGGGTCATCTGTCTCGGGAATAGTTCCCGATATTTTCAGGATATATTCCCTGACCAGAGTGATGTTATTCCCGGCCTCTGCACGAACGCGTGGCCCAGCATGCAATACCTGAACAGCTATATTTACAAAGAAGGACAGGACTAACATAAAGCCGACAAGCCAGCTCAACCCTGTTTTTAAAGACAGCATTCATCTAATCCTATAATTTTTCTGTTCGCCTGATTTGAACTGGTTTACCTCTCACATGATTGACAATCAGCGCTAAGAAGTTAAGAGATTATTGCACGACTATAGGAAGAAAACATGAAAATCCTTATTATTGATGATCACCCCATGGTGATCGAGGGCTGCAGAGGCTTCATATCAAAAGAGGATGATATAGAGTTGCTAGAAGCCTCTAATGCTGATGAAGCTCTTAAAGTCTACAGATCACAATCTCCGGATATTGTTGTACTAGACATCAATATCCCTGGAGTAACCGGATTTGATCTATACCGTAAGCTGATGGAATTAAATCCTAATGCCAAAATAATCGTATTTTCCATGAATGATGATCCAATCTTCGCAGCTCAAGCCATAGAATTAGGCGCATGTGGCTATATTGCTAAAAATGAAGATCCACGTGAATTCATAAAAGCTGTGTACGCTGTAAGAAAGGGTGAACGCTATTTATCAAACAGTTTGGCGCTTCAGCTTGCATTTTCTGAACGCCTTCGCTCGACCAATCCGCTTGATTTTCTAAATATACGCGAGAAGGAAATTTTAAGAAATATTGCTAATGGCAAAGACATTGGCGAGATCGCATATATGCTCGATATATCCTATAAAACAGTTGCCAACAATCTTATTGTACTTAAAAAGAAGTTAGGCGCCAGATCTAAAGCTGATTTATTGAGAATTGCTATAGAACATAAACATGCAAAACATCTTCTTTAAAGATATAATTATCCCCTGCGTTATTGGCGCAGAGGATAATTTATTATTTGGTTTATAACCCAGCTTACTTGCCTTCAACTTTCTTTTTCAGCCCCTCAAGACCATTATGAAGAAATGATGACATAGAGGATTTGGCAGCTTCATCATTCAAATTTTCGGGGGGCTCATTGCTTGTATCGCCTCGATATAATCTACCATACCATTTCACCTCACTACCTCCAGAGGCGGCTGGCTCAATTGTGAAGGTAACTGTATACGAACTAACGGGTAAGGCTTCGAGATTAGGATCTGACATTCGATAAGCTAATTTGAAGGCAGTCGCATCGTATTCATCAAGCCCCTCTTTGATTACGGCACCATTTTTAAACGTAATTTCCCTCGTAGCACCAGCAGCATCGCCGCCTGTGGCTTTCACTGATATAATATCTGGATGCCAGTTGCCTACGCCATCAAATTTTCCCGCAATCGCCCATACAGTTTTTGGGTCAGCTGAAATAACGATAGATTCATTTACCTTAATTGGAGTAGGCCCATGTGCGAATGCCTGAGATGCGAATAGAAGGGGGATAATTCTAAGTAGATTTTTCATTTTTCCTCCATGTCATTAGATATTCACTTAGATTGCTGCATGATTTTTTATATAAGCTGCAGCCAACTGTCCAAACGGAAGACAATAGAATAAGTAAAAAGCTTATAATTGAGAAAACATATTGCAAGTATGTGGGGCTATAATGTGGTTTTTGGGTTGCAATATTTACATAATCATTTTTGATGTTTGATTGGGAGTTTAGTGAAATATATTCAAGGCCAGTAACTGTTGCTAACTCATTCAGATACTCAGCCTTCAATGAAGATAGATGTTCATTGCCAGTAGCAGCAATTGCACCAAATGGAGCATTTCGCGCATTGAATCCCTCTCTTTGCTCCGCCCCTTTGGGAGGTAGACCAAACCTACTTTCGTGCGGCACGTCATCTGCTGAGAGAAATCCGATCTCCTGTCCATTCTCATCAAACTTTGGAATGGGTGAAGGCTCTGGTGCGCCAACTCCTACAATAAGCCCTCTTACTTCACCTTGCTTTCCTTCGAAAGTTGCAGCCCCTGTGGCAGGTAAGGGTGGCGCTTCGTGACCATCCGTAAAGAACAGTAGATCTGTTTTTAGCGACTTAGCAAACTCAATTGACCGGTATAATCCCGCTGAAATGCGGCTATCACCTTCCCATGCCATTCGCCAATTAATTGCATCGATTGACGAAGAAATTGGGTAGAAATCTGAACATATATTGATTGGTTCAAAAAGCAGAAATGGTTTCCGTTCTGTAAAGACCCCTAGAGCCACATTTGATGAACAGGGAAGCTGTGTCAGAAACGACTTGATTTTGTCTTTGACCGCATCCAATCGACTAGCTGGCTTCCCAGATAAAGTATAGTCACGCACATTCATACTGTTCGTAATGTCGACAATAATGAGCAAGTCAAACCCATTACTTTTTTGATAAATAGCTGGATTATAGATGCCGATCACCAGCGACAAAATGGCAAGAGAGATGAAGATTACTCTGGGATCTTTTAAATTTCGCAGGATCATGGCAACCCCTTTGGGGTACCAGGTATATCTGTCCAGAGCTTCTTAGGATCAGCCGGTAGCTCATCACCATGCTGTTTTTCGTAATCAGGGAAATCTCTCACAAGCCTAGAGGCTATGTCAAAATTATATTTAGCCTCCCAAAGTTCGGAATTGAGTGATAAAGCGTATTTATATTCTCTTTTTGAGAGATTGATAAATGGTGTAGCAGAATCAAGATCGGCGGAGTTGATGTATTTAAAAGCTATTCGCAAGTATGCGTTCGCCAAGATATAGTGTCCGTGTGAACGCAATCTAGGCTTGTAACTTCTTCCCTTTTTATCAATAGTCTCAATTAAATTTCTGGCTTCCTCTACCTTATCATGTAGTGCGGCATATCTGATTTTTTCAATGACAAATTCATCCGCAGAGGTGGAGTTAACAGGAATATCAAATCCCGCTGCAAGTAGCTCAATTTTTTTATTAATATTGATAAGTTCACGCAACTGTATAATGGCACCTATTGTTGTGAATGCTAATCCCATAAGTATAATCAGAATAAACGTCGAGCGCACTCTTTTAAACAGACTTATTATCCTTTGAAAAAGATCATATATCATAAACATCATCCTGATGATTGAAATCAACCTCAACAATTTTAGTTATTAATAATATTGACGTAATAAATAGAGCTATTAACAAAACCAATGATGACAGATCGATTTTGGCTGGTTTTTCTAAATACCTTACAGGCTTGCGCTCTAAATCGGCTATTTTTTGGATGGCTGCTTCAACTTGAACTGCCCCCTCAGCCTCAAAAGCCAAGTATTTAATTCCAAGAGTTTTGAAATACTCGTTTAAATGTTGTTCCGGAGATTCCTGGGACGTTTGAGATACATCTGCGGCGTCTTTACCCGATAGGCCAGGGCTACCTTTTGTCCTGAGATAAAGCCAATATAAACTCGAATTCGTTTTGACAAATTCAGCTCGAAGATCATCCATATTTTTAGGATCAATAACCCCAGCACCATCTGAGATTAGTAATATGGCTCTTGAGGTATCTGAATGTTGGGCTCTAAACATTGACAGGGCCATGGATAGGCCACGAGCTATATTTGTGTAATCCAGACCGGGTTTATCCATAGCCAATATAGCAGATTTAATTGCATTTGGATGATCTGAAATGGGAACAATCATCATAGGAGATGTAGAAAACGCAGCTACACCAACGAGATCATGACGCCGTTTCTCAATAAATTGCAGTAGAATTCGTTTAGATGCGGTAGCTTTAGACTCCTCCATTCCAGAAGGATTTCTACCCGCGAATGTCTCATTCATACTTGCGCTACGATCAATTAGCATAACGATCTGAGCGCCTTCGCCAATAAGTTCCACCTCAGCGCCAGGTAGATACGGGCCCGAGGCTGCAATCAAACAGCATGCTAACGATGCGACAATAAGAAACTTAATGATTTGTCCAACTATGGTGGATATTCTATCATGCGGAATAATTGCTACAGACGGAATATTCGATGATCTAAAAATAGTGACCAATAATGGCGCAAGCACAAATGGACTGATGTATAATGGCCATAATGATGAAAACTCAACTCCTATCATAGTGTTATTTCCGCTTTTGAGAGAGCAGAAACAAACTTGAGAATTTCATCATAACCATATGACTTCGATTCAGACCCTATTGGATTGTAGAAATACTCCTGTGATTGCTCATAAAATGTAAGAAACTCATCTCTCAAAGAAAGATATGCAGGATTTCTCTCTAGTAGGTTATCTAGATCTTCATACAGTATTGATCGATCATAGGATGCATCTATTGCTTGATGTGTTAATTTGAATGCAATTGATAAAGAGCTACCGCCCGCTAATAGATTTTGTTCTCGTTTGAGTTTTCTATACAATGCGTTGAATATTCTATTTCGCCTCCGATGAAATGGAGGATAACCCCGGTCATATGTTACTATAACGCACATCAAACTCGTCGTAGCCAATAATACTAATAGAAAATATAACTCATTATGATAATCTAAAAATGTATAAACTCCATCTGGGCGCATATTGTTTTCATTGTTTTCGTCCTGAAGAGGCATGACCTCTCTCAACGGAGAAATGCTCACAGACCATGATGGTATAGATATGATTTTTTTATCGAATGATAAATCAAATCCTGGGATCACTAATTTATGGACATCAAGAGCAACATAAAAGTTTTGATAAACAATGTTTATATCCCAATATGATTTCTCGCTTTGGACTGTCTCCTCAACATAAATGTTTTTGATCTCTAGAAATTTCCCAACAACACCAGGGTGGGGCAAAGTACTTTGGTTTAAACGTAACGATTTAGGAGTAGTAATTCGAATATTTAGCTCAATTGTATCACCAACAAAATACCCGAACAATCTTGGGTATTCTATCTGCATATCAGATTCTTTAGCGAACCCTGAACTATGCATTAAGAAAAGCATAACAATTAATATTAAACGAGACATCTCAATTTATGCCGCCATAAGACAATGACTTAATGTCCTGTTATTAAAATTATCGACAATAAATATGGGAGCTCTCGACATCCCTTTTGTGCGGCATATCACCTGGTTTCTCCATGCTAATTCTTGCTTAAGCCATCTGGCGTGAATTTCAGGCCGCATTAGTATAGTTCTTTTTGAATTTGTTTCGGAGTCTTTAACCGATAAAATACCCCATCTCGGCAGATTCAATTCTTGAGAATCTTGTAATACGAGTGGTATTACATCATTATGAGCCGTTATATTTACGATTTTGCTTATTTCGTCTTTTCTCCAGCGAAAATCTGAAATTATGAAAATAACTTTTCTTCTTCCACTTATATTACTTAGTTCGGAAATTAGGCCACCCAATCCTTCACCTTGTGGTGTCATTTTTGATAACTTGACTACAGCATCATTAGCCAATGAAATTGATCTAGTTGCTGGGATAACAAGTGTGTCATTTGATTCTGAAGATCCAGCAATTATACCAAATCGATCTCCAATAGAAGTTGAGGAGTAGGCCATTGAATTACATATATCGATTGCTACATCGAATTTTCTCACTGCGCCCAGGAACCCCATAGAGGCAGATGTATCAACAATAACATAAATACTTAACGAGGTTCTCTGATCAAATCGTTTCACGTATGTGCCTTCATACGGATCACGCAACGTTGCTCTAATATCAATTCTTCTTGCATCGGGATAGCGCATAAATGGAGCATTATCACGGAATATTCCAATTCCGCCGACCTCAGTTGAAGCATGAGATCCGGCCACAGCAGAAGCAAACTTTCCCCGAGGCTTGTAAAGAATTAATGAGACTGGTTTCATGGCGCCGGCGTCACGTTGAAGACTGCAGCGCACAGCTTTCGCACGACATCATCACTTTCTAACGCATAAATTGGATCGACAAATATTCTGTGGCTAATGACCTCAATAAATATATCCTTGATATCATCTGGAGTTAGATAGCTCCGCCCCTCAAGCCAAGCCCTAACTTTCGCGGCACGTATTAAATATGATATGCCTCTCGGGCTCGCCCCACCTTTAAGGAGTGATGATATATCAATATCAGGAATAACAACGCCTGCTTCTAGAGGGTTGGTTATAGCTCTCCATAAATTAAGCACATACTCCTCAAGTGCAGGGGCCGCTGATACGCTTAATTGTATATATTCGGCTATTTGTGATATCTCTGAATAATCGATGACACGGCTTTCAACTTTTTCAATCAACCTATCAACGTCATGATAATCCGAACTAAAAACCAATCGACGACGACTTTCACGATCGGTCGGCGCGGAAACTTTCAATTCCATAAGAAAACGGTCACGCGCAGCCGCAGGCAGTTCAAATGTCTCCTCCCTTTCGACCATATTTCGATCGGCAAAGACCAGCAAATTGGGAAAATGAAACATTCGATTAAAAGCCGATAAACTTCTTTCGGCCATTAATCTCAGCAAAAGTGAATGAACTTGAGGCCGTGCTCTATTGATCTCGTTGAAAAAGAATACGGATAATGTATCTGCAAATTTGAGTATTTCTGAAGGCTCAACTCTAGGCCTTCCATCATCTGCGATGTAAGTGTGATATAATATGTCATTCGGCATCATGTCGACGGTTCCTTCGACACGAACATAATTCCCGCCCAATCCTCGTGAGAGCGCCCTGAGTAGGGTTGTTTTACCTACACCGACATCACCTTCAAGAAGAATATGACCGCGTGCGAACAGACATATTGTTGCAAGACGAACTATGCGCTCTTGACCTACTACCGCTTTTTGAATCTCTTTTTCAAAGTGAATTGCGCGCTCGCGCCATTCCTGCAATAGCCGTGATTGTGTAGTTGGAGCGTTCAACTTATGATCCAAACCGCAAGATATTTTGTTGACGGCCACAACATTTTGTTTGGTGTAAGAGATATCTGTTGTCACATCTCTTACACCGATGTTGTGGCCGTCATAATTCACCGTGTGACGGACACAGCGAATTTATTCGGCGGGGATCTTTTTAACATCATATTCCCACTTGCCGGACTTCTTAAAATAAGCAACACGTTTTTTGTTGCGTTCCTCCATATCCCGAACGGATGTCTGCTGCTTTGCTATCTCGTTAGGATCATGCTTAGGGTCGTATTTCGATCCTTCAACCTTTTCAGGAAAACCAGGCTTTGGCTCCCAGCAGTTGCCTGGGGCCTTGCACTTCGTTCCATCATAGGCATAACCCGCGGAACATGATGCCGCAGCAATGAAGAGACCCGCCGCTGCAGCTGAGATCATATAGCCAATTCGCATCCTCATTTCCTCCACAATATAAAATTTGTTTGCCCGGTTATTATCATTACCGATTTTTTGGGGGGATTGTTTTTACTTTTTCGACGGACACATTCCAGGCGGATTATCAGGGAATGTCTCATGACCTGCATAAGGTTTAAAATTCTTCCGCTGGTCATCTGTTAGCCAAGTTGCCTTTTCGGGAGATTCTTTGAAAAGATGTCGAATCCACGCCATAACCTTCAACATTTCATCTAATGTTAGATTTTGATATTGAGGTCCCATGGAAGCCTGTGCGCCACCATAAATAGTTGAAAATAGGCCTTCATCCGTTTCATTCTGCGGATAGGTCCAGTAGGCGTCATTCAACCCGGGGCCGATTTTTCCCTCCGCCAGATGTCCATGGCAACCCGAGCAGGCCGACAAAAACGTCTGCTCACCCTGCTTCAGACAGCTTTGGTCCTCGTTGTAAGGATTTTTGCCCGTAGCCATGAATTTTTTCACGCCTTCGGTTTCGCGACCTTCAGGCAATGCGTCAGTGAAGTTCAGCACCTCACCTGTAATAGTGTTACGGAAGGTAATTCCGGCGGTTTGAGCAACTGCGGCCAATCCAAGCGTACACATACCAACGCCTAGAGCTGCAACAAGATGTTTTTTGTATTTTTTCATAGCTAGCATGTGTCCTGTTGAGTTGGTAACAGAATTTCTAATTTAGGCCCAAGAGGGGAACTCCGTCTGCCTTGAGAATTTCATCTATTCTCGGCTTGGCGATGACGAGAGCTGTATCTATCTCCGTTAAAAGCGATGCATCATCACGGCGAACACCAACGGATTGGTTAAAATGCTGAGGAACCTTTTCACCGTTCAATTTCACGGCGTTATCCTCAATTATAGTCATTCGCAGGGGGACCGCAGACCCTTTGACATATCTGCCAACGTCCGGAGCAAACGCAACGGCAAGATCAGCCGCACCGCTGGTTATTTCTCCCACCATCTTGGTAGGATCAATCTGCGTGTACTGATTTCGTGCTGATTTAAAATTTACCAGCGAGTATAAATAGGCCATATTGTCTTCATATAAGCCCATATCTTTTAGCATTACCTCACCTGGTGAGCCGAATGCGACCGCAATATGACCCAGTTTTTTAATGCGATCGTCTTTCCACGAATTAATGTCAAGAGATCTGTCTTCTCTAGTAATAAATACATAACCAGCTCTGTAATACGGCTTAGATGTTAAGACGCGCGGATCGCCCGTATCTAGCCCTATAATTACGTCACAAAGTTTTTTGTCGAGAAAGTCTCTTACAAGATATATCGCTGGCTTGTCTGAGTACACAAATTTTGGTTTGCGCTTCATCGCCTCTGCGACAACCACAGCTATCTTATTTTCTAGACCTGAACCATCCTCCATCGATAATGGAGGCTGATTTTTTGCAGCACATATCCTAAGCTCATCAGTCCGTGCTGGAGCCGTAGAGGTCTTTGATTGATCATTCGTAGCAGTATCAGCTGATACTCCAAGGGAAGCTGCTTGCGCCGCCCCAACAAGCACCAACTGAACAACAGCAAAACCAAATTTTACCATAGTCTTCAGCGACATTCTTCATTTCCGTCAATAAGTGAGCTTGGCCGGGATAGATCAGGATAAATTCCGACCAAGCTCTGCTTTATCGTCGTAAGTATCTAGTTGATCACCAACGTCAGATTAATTGGGCTTGTATTCACCAAGGTTCAGGTCGTCGTAGGGGCCTTTGCCATCCAGTGCAAAAACCATCACGCCACCACCCATCTGCGTGTAGTTGGCCAGTTGCTTAAACGCGCCGACTGCGCCGAGGCCCGCCGTCGGATCCTGAAGATCAAACACAAGACCAACGCCAGGCCAACCACCGACACCGTAAAGAATCGCCACGTACTCAATGCCCTTGTGTTGATACACAATCGGATGCCCGATCACACCCGACGGCAGCTTGAATTTCCATAACAACTCGCCGTTATCGCTATTACGAGCTTTGATAAACCCGTCGAGCGTTCCGTAGAAGACAACGTTACCAGCCGTAGCTGCTGTACCACCCCAAACAGCAAACCGCTCCATCTTCTCCCACTTAAAGGCGCCTGTAATAGCATTATAGGCCTTAATCTGACCGAGGCCCTCGCCTTTCTCACGATCGCCCTTGGGACCGGGATACATGTTGAGAGTAGCGCCAACGAAGAACTGACCCGCACGATAGGGCAGCATAAAGGGCTCCCAGTCCATACAAATATGGTTCACCCCAAGAAAGAATAACTGCTTATTCGGATCGTATGAATCGAGCCCCTGATTATGGTAGCCCATAGCTGATGGGCACACATTTTTAGCAAGATGATCCATACGTGTTCCATATTCAGGATCACGTACCGGCAATCCGCTCTTCAGATCAATCTGCTTAAACACATTGACAGTATCATCGATCTTGTTTGCGGAGATCAACGTGCCGTCCGTCCGGTCCAGAGTGTAGACGATGCCGTTACGATCAGGATGGGTCAGGAGCTTACGTTCCTTACCATCCTTATCCTTCTGTTCACTGAGCATCATAAAATTAATGCCAGCATAGTCCCATTCATCATGAGGAGTCTTTTGGTAACCAAATTTAGCCTGACCCGTTTCGAGATCTCGGCCCCAAATGGTCATTGTCCATTTATTATCACCGGGACGCATTGTCTCATTCCACGGAGCCGGATTGCCGCTTCCGTAGTAAACTAGATTGGTGCCCGGATCGTAGGCGAACCAACCCCAATTCGTTCCGCCACCAATTTTCCAAGCATCCCCCTCCCAAGTGGAGGTGCCTAGCCCTTTCTGGCCATAATGAGGGTTAGCCTTATTGAAGTCGTCGCCAATTAGAACATCGGCGTCGGGGCCAGTAGCGTAAGCGCGCCACTTCTGCTCACCCGTTCGGACATCGTAAGCGGTCATATACCCACGAACACCAAGCTCTGCGCCCGAGCTGCCTACAAGAACAACATCCTTGTAGACGTGAGGCGCCACTGTAAGCGTCGAACCAACCTTAAAGTCGGAGTTTTCAATCTTCCAGTATTCCTGACCGGTTTTGGAGTTGAGCGCAACAACGTTACCATCAAGCAATGTTTTGATAATGAGCGCAGGAGCCTTATCGTCACCGGGCCAGTAAGCAAGACCACGATTTACGATATCGCAGCAAGCAACGGCGCGGGCGGCCGCATTCTGCTTGGGTTTATGCTGCCAAAGAATGCGGGTTGGATCGCTAAGATCGAGCGCAAATGTATTATTCGGGAAGGATGTATGAACATACATTTTTCCGTCGACGACGATCGGAGCGCCCTCGTGACCGCTCAACAAACCGGTAGAGAAGGACCATGAGACTTTGAGGTTTTTGACGTTATCTGAATTGATCTGCGTGAGTGTGCTGAAATGATTTGCGCTGTAATTTTTGCCCTGCATCGCCCAGTTATCTTCACTCTTGGTCAGAGCTTCAAGGCGATCTTCAGCAAATGATGCCGTACCTGTCATTACCGACGAGGCCAGTAAAACAGTTAGCAGAGACACTGAATTCAGAAACTTCCTCATTGTCGAGTTCCTCCAGCGACGTTTTTTACGAGATTGCCAGTGATCTCATTGCAGTCGCATGTTTTTACGTTTGCACAGTTCCAACAAGTCTCCTTGAAGAGGCCTGCGAATTCACACCCTCAGCCCATGAACCGTGCAAGATATGGGTGCTTGGAATCACCATATTCACGACTGCACATCATGTCTGCAGGATTTATAAGCAGATAAATCGGGAAAAATAGGCAATCCACCGGGATCAATTCTTTATCACGCATGATCTGTAATAGCGTGTTACATTTGCATGTCTGGACTTGATCCGGGTCCCAATAGCACAAGTTAAATCCGTTACCCGCATTCTCAACAAACGTCGACATTCATGCCATTAATTTTTGGTTCTCTTCAGCAAGCCATCTCGCCCGTCGTACTGACAATGTATTTGAGCGTCGTATTTCTGATAGCCTTATTAGATCTTATTCCCCACAAGTATTTTTCTGATATCTACTCAAATCACCCAAGTATGATTGCAATGTATCCACGGGACGAGCGGCGTCTAATGACTCGCGCTGATTTCGATCAATATTCTGGTGGAGGTGTATTGATGTGCTACACGGATGTAGGCACACTGGAGCGAGCTGCAGCAGCATGGCTCATTGGGTCTCATCAACTTGTTTTGTTAAATGCACATAATTTCGTTAATAGTGATCTAATACCTACGCATTCAGTCAAAGATTGTTTTTTTAGAATAAAGTACAAAGACTTTTATTTTGATGACGATAGTCTGCAGATTGGCGCCGCCGTTGAAAGTAGTAAATTACATATTACCGATGACTGGGCTTTGCTAAGACTTCTTCAACCAACACCAGATGACATTAAACCTCAACTTGTTCCTGACTTTAGCAAGCTATCCATCTCAGATGGCATGTCAGTAACCATGGTTTCTCCTGCAGGTCACTCCAATACACTTCTAAGCGAGACACTTGAACATTGCCATATATATCAAATAGACCCTCCGTCTGAAGGCGCAACGAGACGCGTGCGACACGATTGCAACGATGGCTACGGAGGTTCTGGTTCGGGATTATTCTCACATGACGGCTACTTGATAGCTATACATAGCGCATCTCTAGATATGAATACATTACGCGCATTCGATATAAATTCACATTATGGGTCAGCGCTATTATTAGAGGGGAATTTGTTGGAAGCCATTAAAAAGGAAATATTCTTGATAAAATAGTATCCACTATTTTCCAGTTACTGTTCGCAGCCATAATACAAGACTCTCCAAATCAACTTGACTCATTTTAGAAAAATGGTTTCTAGAAAGATTTAGCATAGGCTGTCCAAGCAGATGACCATCAGTCGCAACCCCTTTTTGAATTGCCGCTTTTATCTGCTCATCCGACCATGTCCCAATACCTGATACAGAATCATTCGTGATATTCTTTGCAACGACTTTCCCTGTAGGCAGGTTGAATACTTTTCCACCAAGCATTAGTTTATTTTTGTAATCTGATTTACCATCAGTTTCGCCACTGTGACAGGCTATACAGCGGGCTACTGAAGCAATGTAAAAGCCTTTTTTTTGCTCTCCAGAAGGCATAATATTAGTGATTTCGTCCGGTGGATCTGAAGCTCCCCGATTGTTGCAACGAGACTGTTGCTCAAGTATCTCATTTTCGCCGGCCTTTGATGGCAGGGTTTTTTTAAAGTAATCCACAATGTCATTTATATCGTTTATGCTCAAAATATTATAAGATGTATATGGCATTGCAGAGGATAAATGTGAACCCTGCCGAATACCATGAGTAATGGAAGCGCCAAGAGCTTCATCAGGCCAAGCGCCCACTCCTTTATCCTTGTCTGAGGTTATATTTCCACCCCTGACTAGGCAATCGCCAGCACTAAAGCTCTGCGAGCCCCCTGTGAAACGTCGTGCGATATCGTATCCATTAGGTGATTTGGGCGTATGACAACTGTCACATGCCGCCAATGCTTCAACGATATATTGACCCCTATTTCCATCTGCATATGCCGAATTTTGACAATATAAGATTTGGACTATGACAATAACTGAGCTGCATAACCCCGCGCTGAGACGCCTCCACGAATATTTGTATTCCAATCTGTCTGTAATTGAATTTAAGCGCTGCATATATCTATCTCCAAATTTATTAGATCTAATTTTATCCAGCAATACCACCGACGCTGCCTGAATTAATTGTACTTAATTCTCAGAAATTACTCAGAGATTGACAGATTTGACCCATCTAAAACAGCGTAATCGAATCTCGCTTTAGTTATAATAGCGGATTTGAAATTTGCCGAATTGAGCACAGCATGCGTAAAGTTAGCTTTTGTCAAATTAGCTCCTTCGAAATTTGAATCTGGCAGCTCAGCTCTAACAGGGACCATGCCTTGATTGGCTGGATCCGCCCCTAGATTTGCCTCTACAAGTATTGCATTAATAAATTTAACCGACTTGCCACCGCCAATTATACGACACCTAGTCATATTAGCATGGTTAAAATCTGTATTATCTAGTATCGCAGCATAAATGACAGCGCCCACCAATTTGGCATGACTAAATCTTGCGTTGGATAAGTCTGTTCTGGTGAAATTAGCGCCGTCAAGAACGGCACCTGTAAAATCCGCACCGTCGAGCTTCGACGAAAAGAAATCAACGTCCTTAATAATGAGACCTGAAAAGTCGGCTTCAGAGAGATCTAAGTTGGAAAAGTTGATTTTTTTACCAACTGAATCTGCTATTTTTTGTTCAATTTGAAGGCGTGTTAATTCAGACCCTCGAGCGTTGTCATTGATGACGAATAATGTAATGAGAAACATCAATATTAAGGCAAATAATGAAAATCTGATTGTTCTCATTTTATCCTCATATTATATTGGGTTATAGCTTGGTATGGACATTCGATGTTTCCACATCTATTTTAATAATAAATGTTATATGTAAAAACAGCACTATAGAGAACTCCTGATGGCGTCGACGCAATTAACACAAGTCCAAAAACCACATATTATTCGCAGACGTCAGCTTTTCATACAAATGATATCAATTCTTGCGATGTCGACAGCACATGCTCAGACACCAAATGACACAGCCCTACCAAAGAGGAAACCTGGGCTTTGGAAGATATCGACAATATCATCTGAATTTGGCATGCAAACTAACACATCATGCATTAGTGCTGATGATAGTATTATCGGCCCCACCCCCAAACATTGTCCCAAACCACAGATCAAATCAACTCAAACTGATTTGATTGTAACTTTTGACTGCCCCGCGATAAATGGCAGAGAGGTTACAAGCATGATATTTTCTGGTGATTACAGCAGCAAATATCGCTCACAATCAAAAATTACTTATTTTGGCAACAACTCAGAAATGCATATGACAGGTTTCACAATCGAAGCTCAATTTATTGCAGATAACTGCGATTAATACCTGGTTGGATTCACTCGCCAGTGCACGGATCAATGACTGTTTTGATTTCAGTAATAGTATCTATAGGGAAACCGCCAAGTAAAGCATGCTCTCTAATCATGTCTTCGTCTTTGGCGATGTATACACAATATATTTTATTCTTCGTAACATAACTGTGTATCCATTGAATGCCGCCCCCCATTTCAGTAAGTATAGAGCATGATTTCTGAGAAATTGAACGCAGCGTTGCAGGGTCAAGTTGATCGGCGCCTTCAATATTTCTTTCTATTAGATACTTTGGCATTATTTCCTCCGCTTTTACGGTCTCTCGGCGCCCTGTTATCTATGCTCGCGCCGAATAGCATTCAGCTCTTCTTTTGAAGGTTGGCACACTATATATATAACATACTGTTACATATATATAAATTTATCTGAAATGTACAAATATGCTGATGCACCCAACTATTTTACTATCGCCTCATTGAATCGCTACTGAGACGATTACTGGGAAGCATTCATGCTTTCTAAGAGATTTTTGCCTGCTTTGAATATTACTCTACGCCGAGCGGGGACTATCACAAAATTTCTATTTTTTTCAATTTTTCGGACCTGCTCTTTTTTTGTCACAACCTCAAAACTCCCAAATCCGTGAATCTTTGCAGACTGTTCTTGGATCAAACCGGCAGCGATTTCTTCAATAAAATCATCAACTATTTTCAAAGCCACATCACGCTGCAAATGCGGGAAAGACCTCATAATGACATAACACAGAGTAAAGTAATTCACTGGTTGCGTGCGGACGTCTTTATAGCTTTTGATAAGGTTCTTGTTATGCATGACTACACGCAGTTTGGAGGAAATGCACAGGATGTTGCCATGCGTGCAATATCACATATGCGGCGATACTAGCTCTAGATCACTAATTTATCGCCCAACAACTGGAGCTTTCACCGTGAAGATTAATATAGAGTTCATCACCGAATAAATCAACATTTCTCATTCAGATTCCATCTTGATTTTGAGTATCAATTAAGATGCTAGAGCTAATCTTTTATCTTGTTTATGTCATATTCGAATATACCAGTCTTTTTGAAGTTTTCGATCCGTCTTTTATTTCTAGCCTCCATACCCTCTATTGATAGCTGCTGTTTAGCTAATTCATTTGGATCATGTTTTGGATCATATTTGGTGCCCTCGATCTTTGCTGGATAACCAGGCTTTGGGGCCCAACAGTTCCCTTTACTTCTGCAGTGTATTCCATCGTAAGCATCATCTGCGTTCATTTCTTGCCTTGTCTCTGATTTGTCTATAGACGCAGTTGATATTGCTATTTCTTTATTAGTTTTTTCGCTATGATCTTTAGATATATTATTCAAATCTTGAGCAGCACTGGTATTAGAGGAATCTGTTGCCACCTTCTTGAACCCAGGTGATTCTACGAGCTTACCAGCTACTCGCTTCACAGCTTTTATGGCAACTTCAATCTCAAGCCTCGGACTTATCTTCTGGGCATTTTCTAACGCTTCACCAGCCTTCTTGATCAATTCAGCTTCCCGACGCGTCTCATCAGGGGTAGTCAACCATGGGGTTTGAGCTTGAGCTCCAGATGCGATTAGAATTAATCCTGATTGAATCATAATTCTAAATCTCCTCATTCGCCGGATCCAATCGCATGCACCGTTTATCCGCAACAGGCTGATATCAGTGAAAGAGCGTAATTTGTCATCAATTTATACTCCGGCTTTTTTGCAAATGTCTCCCGATTACTCGGGATTTTTTCGTGTGATTTATGCCCAAAATTCCCGCCATTCAACGATATATTTCAATCACTCTAATGGGAAAATCTTTTCGTCACTGAGCCCTTTTTCTCATCCCTGAATTTTGATCGATCTGCTTTACTATTTCCTTATGCATTGATACTAGCCAATCAACATAGGCTCTATAATCTTTATGATCTATGCGTGGGGAATATTCATGAATCGTAATTTCTATTTGCTTCCACTTCTTTTCATTTTTCTTAAATCGACAGCGTTTGCTGAATCAAACAGCGCCCCCTCGGATTCATTACATTCGAAGAAAACATTACCTGATAATGTCAACAGCGCGATTAAACTCGCTGGACTTGTAACTTTTGTTGGAAATGCATGTCCAAGCCTTAAACCTGACTACGATAAATTTAAAACAATTATTTCAAATCTTGGCGTTGACGAAAATGAGATTTCTAAAAATGACATGAAAATGAAATATCTTAGCTATACCTCTATATATCAGCAGGACATCAAAGGTAACTGCGAAAGGGCCTATTCTATGTTTGGTGATAGCGGAACAACATTGAAGGGGCTATTTCATCGTCTGCAATAATTGGAATCGCGCCCTATTTTATGCACCAAGAACTCTCCTTTGAAATATTAGTTTAACTAGATTATAAAATGGAAAGCTCGCGACCATTAGTCAGTAGTTTATTTATCAGCATTCCAAAAACGATTTAACCTCTTTTATCCCCTGCCCTCATTCCAATATCTTTTCGAATTTATCACGAATTAGCCACTTATATGGGGCTTGAAATGCACGGCGTGCTATGGGTCTTTGATCATCATGCCGAATGGAAACCTCTCAAAAATGGTGGTTCAACAATGCGTGACGTGGCAGATAAATGAAAGAGGTGTGATATGATTTCTCGAAAATCTTTGCACGAATGTAGGGAGATACACTTACAACAAGATAATCTTATAGAAAGTTATACGAAAGAAATACTTTACTACGAATCTACCTATCGTAATGATCACCTGTTGATTTCTCAGCGCGGCGTAGCACCTCGATCTCTTCGTAGCGCCGGTCAAACAGACGAAACATATTCACCCCTATAGCCCTCTTTTGGCTAGATCACGAAGCTAGCTTTTCTTCCAAAATTTCCAATCGGTCATCATCATCCGCCAGATCCATCGCCAAGAGCACTGAGTCTTTGAATTCCTGAAAGCCAAAAGGCTTGAACAAGAATTCTGTCACGCCACAATTAATGGCTTCTACCCAGCGCTCCTGATCCAGATGTCCTGTATTCATAATGAAGGGCACAGCTTTGAGATCGGCATCATCCCGCATGCACATTAGAAGATCGACACCTGTCAGGATTGGCATGTCCCAATCACTGATGACGAGATCCGGCTTATCAAATTCAATCGCCTCAATGGCGTCGAAACCATTTCCATAGGTCTTGATTTCAGTAAAACCAATCGCACGAAGCATCAGTGCTACAGTATTGCGATAGGCAGCCTCATCATCCACGACAACGACTGTGCCAAATTCTTTACGCGACATGAAACGCTCCCCAACTCTGTTGAAAGCATGAAGCCAGAACAGGATGAGGCTTTCAATTGAAGCTTGGAGTCAGCCCAACCAGGGTATTGAGACCCCACATCAAATTTTATCTAAATCGCTTAAGTGCTTGAAATCACGCTATCGGGTGTCTGCGCATAACAACCACCATAACATCTTGTTAACCAAACCTATTTTCGCCGAATCTCCTCCTATTGCGCTCCGAGAATGTTCTTGTTATGTTCCAATCCCTGCTGAGCGCCCCTACGGCTCTCTAGCGGCTCAATTCCAGCTTCACGCTCGCAAGGCGCACCATGTCGTTGTCAGATTTGCAACGGCCCTTCTCCGTTTGCTCGGAAGGGCTGAACGGAATTTTTGTGCCTCTCGTCGAGAGCTCGGCGGAAGCGGGCTTTCCCTCGCCGGCCGATGATTATCTCGATCAACCGCTCGATTTTAATGAACTGCTGATCGAAAATCCGGCGGCGACTTTCGCTGTTCGTATTTCCGGCGAGAGCATGACTGGCGCAGGACTTTACCCTGGCGACATCGCCATCATTAATCGCGCGCGACGTCCAGCAAACGGCAATGTGATCCTCGCGCTTGTCGACGGAGACTTCACGATAAAACGCTATCGCAACCGCGGCGGACAGATCAGGCTTGCCCCTGAGAACCCCGCGTTCCCGGATATTCCGATCACAGCTGATTCTGCTTTTGAGGTTTGGGGCGTCGTCACCCATTCCATTCGGATGCTCTAGTCGATGAGCGTTCCCCTCGCCCGTCCGATCGCGCTGGTCGATTGCAATAATTTCTACGCGTCATGCGAACGCGTCTTTCAACCCAAGCTACGCGGCAAGCCCGTCGTGGTGTTGTCGAATAATGACGGCTGTGTGATCGCGCGGTCGAATGAAGCCAAGGCGCTTGGCATTGAGATGGGCGCGCCCTGGCACTTAAACCGGGAAAAATTCGCTAAATCTGGCGTTTGGGTCAAATCCAGCAACTACACGCTCTACGGCGATATGAGCGCTCGCGTCATGAAAACGCTTCTCTCCTTTTCTCCGGTTCTGGAGATTTATTCGATTGATGAAGCCTTCCTCGGTCTGGAAGGGTTTGACGACCGTATCGCCACGCATATGCAGGATCTTCGCGCGACTGTCCTACAATGGACCGGGATTCCGGTGAGCGTTGGTGTCGCGCCGACAAAGACGCTCGCGAAAGTCGCTAATCGACTGGCCAAAAAAGATCCAAGCGCTCAGGGCGTTAAGGTGTTGATGGATGCGTCAAGACAGGAAACCGCCCTCGCCAGACTTGAACTATCCGATCTCTGGGGCGTCGCGCGGCGTTTGTCTGAACGGCTCCAGACGCAAAACATCACAACTCCTCTCGCACTCAGAGACGCTGATCCAAAGACGATCAGACAGAATTTCGGGGTTGTGGGCGAGCGGATCGTCTCGGAGCTGAGAGGGATCCCCTGTATTGATATTGAAGAGGTCGCGCCGAACAGGAAAAGCCTGATCGCTTCCCGTTCCTTTGGGCGACCTGTCGAGACGCTCAATGAGATGCAGGACGCCGTCGCTTCATACGCCAGCCGAGCCGCCGAGAAAATGCGCCGCCAGGGGCTCACGACAGCCAATCTGATCGTCTTTATCGAAACCAACCCCTTCAAAAAACAGGACCGGCAATATCGTGCGAGCCAGGCGGTTCAGCTTCCCATCGCCACCGGCGACACCAGTCGCCTGGTCGCAGCCGCCAAGAACGGCCTTCACCGGATCTGGGTTGAGGGATACCGATACAAAAAGGCGGGGGTGATGCTGCTTGATCTGACGCCTGCAGGCGCCATTCAAGGATCTCTTTTTGACCGCCCCGATGCTCCGGCTTCGCTCGCCAGAATGCGGGCCTTTGACGCGATCAACCGTCGCTATGGACGCGACACGCTCGTGATTGGCAGAACCAGCTTCAAATCTGGATGGAAGCTCCGACGGGACTATATTTCTAACCGCTATACCACCAGCTGGTCAGAGTTGTTGAAGGTTTAGAATGACGCCGCTTCCACAACCTCAACCCACCCCGAGAAATTGGCGTCCTGCGACCTTTAGAGGCCCGGATGACTCCAGAGGCGTTCTGGCCAATTCATGGGAGCTCATCGACCCAAGCAATCAGCGCGTTGCGCGCATCCACCTGGAGCAGGATGGCCCGGAGGCTGGCCAGTGGCGCTGGTTTGTCCTTGTTCATCCCCATGGCGCGCCTTTGGGGGAAACCGGCCTTTGCCGCTCGGAGAGCAAAGCGCGCGAAATCTGTGAACGGAAGGTCCCAGATTGGACGATCGCCCGTCTGCCGCATGGGCGCAGAAGGCCACTCTGGTAGCAGCATTCATCAATGAGCAGTTGTTAAACCTTCGACGGTAGAATTCAGGCAAGTCTGGAGTAGCGTTCAAATGTCATCGAACAAGGGATCAGGGTCCATGACCACCCCGAAACGCCGCAAGAAATATACGGGTCAAAAAAACCGGTTTCAAAACGCGATGGGCGTGATGGATCGCTGGTCCTTGCCAAAGTTCTCTCCTGAGACGCCAATCAAAAAATACGCCATGATCCTGCTCACCAGTATTGTCGGTGGGGTTCTGGTATTTGGCGGTCTATCCGCCATGATTGACACAAATCCAAGTAAGGAATTGGCCAGGGATAGCCACCCTCTGAAAAAACAGGCGTCAGAGACAAAGCATTCGAAACATGGGGAGACGGCGCGTCACACGGTAGCCTCAACAATTGAAACGGCGTCGAGCACGCACAAATCCATAGAGCTTACCGGTTCAGCATTCGTCAGCGGCAGCAACGCGGCGATCCGCGAAAGACCAGCCATCAACGCCAAGATCGTGGAGCGCGCCGTATTCGGCTCAAATGTTGAATTACTCTCACAAGAAGGCAAATGGGTTCTGGTGCGCTCAACTGGGCAAAATATCAGTGGCTGGATTGAGAAAGCTTATTTGAGCTTCTAGCCTGAATTTATTACACTCTTCCAAATGTCTTTAAGAGTTTTTGGGGTCGCGAGAAATAATTATGAAAATACATGCATTTAAAGCAGAACAGCTCGGTCTTACAAGTTTAGACGAGTTAATCTTGAGGATAGAACAACTACAGCTGGATGATCGTCTTAGATCCATATCGGGTTATAACATGCGACTTGAGGACACGAGACGGACAGGTCGCTTCATTCTAATGGATTTTGTAGGAATTAGGCACGACGGACCTGGAAGAGCGTCTGCTACTGGGCCGATTCAGGACTTTGATCTAGAGGACCATGAAGGGTTCGGCCACGAAACTGCTGTTTGCTATCATATTGACAACAAAATTTTAACTATGCAGTACAATCATTTCGGGCCAAGAATATCAAAACTTCAGAGTTATTTATATACATTTCTAAATGGCACCCCAAGCGCTGATGAAAATGGAACCCTCCCCATTAATGAAAGTGGAATTTACTTTTTGCCTATTCTCCGATCAGACGCCTCAGATCGTCTAAATAATATGACAATTGTTAAAAATATCGAGATTTCACTGTTTGTGCCTGGCGCAATAGGATCTGTTGGTCAATCCTCCCCATCGCTAAACGGATTACTCAGCAACCCGTTGGTTGGTAGCTCTGACAAATTCAAATTCCGCTTGTCAGTTGGTAAGGAAAAGGGCCGCTCATTGTCCTTAGATGCGGTTAAAAACACAATCACTGAGTTATTAGGCCTGCGAGATGATGTTACGTCCATACAAGTTACAGGCATGGACTCAGAAGAGTCTCCGCAAGAACCAATTGACTTGTTAGAAGCGCGGTTGGAAGCGGACCCACCAGTCATCAGAACAGGCCGACGTTACGGCCGTGCAGAGAGATGGGATGCACTTATGTCCACTTTTAATATTTGGCACGGCAACGGGCAGCTATCATGAACGAATCTTGGAGCTTAAAGGCCGAGCGCTGGGGACCCGCCATAGGGACGATTGGGGTAACACTTGCATGGTTTTTTCTACTGGGAGCACCATTCCCCACATCCAAAGACAATCTTTTAAGCGCATCAGCAACTGTAGCATCTATATTTGCCAGTTTTTTAGGAGTAGCAGCAGCGATAATATTATCAATTAAAGGTAGCCCGACTTATAATGTTCTTATTAAGCTCGGTTATGTTTCTATAATGATTAACTATTTGAAGTCAGCAGTTATATATGCTGTTTTATTTGCCATCATATCTATGTCGGGATTTTTCATTGAACATAGAATACTTATTGGATCAGCGGATATATCTTTGATCTATAGGGTGATATGGGTCTTATCGGGCACACAAGCAGCTTTTACATACATGCGAATAACATCCATACTTTTTAAGCTTCTTAATCAGTGAGATTAATATTTACTGCCACCGATAATAATCTTTATCCCTACTATCTGCCATCAATCAGTCAGGCTCTTGCAAAAATTTTCTTGCGGCATCTCCATCAACTGTTCCCTTAAGAAATAACTTGTGGCGAACTTGATATCTCCAGATGCATCAGCTTCACTCGCAAAAAAGTTCCGATCCTTGATGTTTGTTTTGCCTTTCTTGCAGACTGCGCGAATACATTTGATCTGCTGCGAATGTTGTCAGCCTTATTTAATATTAGCCCTTAAATCAAGCAGGGGCACAGTCGACTTCATGGCACCAATAATTGTCACAGTAATTTCTGTCAGACCTGCGCTGTTCGACGGAATAACACGTGTATAATCTGCTAATTCACAAAACTGGATTCAGCGATGACCAAGACAGTTACTCTCGACAATCCGCGTGACTTTTTTGATGAGGTTACACGGCCCAACTATGAAGACTTCTTCAATACGCCTAGTTCATTTAAGACGGCCTTCAGCCTTGCCATGAGCCTTTTCAATCTCCATGAGTGGATTTTCATATTCAACAAAGACGATGTGGAGACGAAATATGGCAAGAAGTTTACAAAGCCCGGTGAGCTATGGGAGGAGGTGGAAACTCAGGTTCCCGAAGCCAAATTCATCCGTGATCTTTCCAATGCTTCCAAGCACGTAACGCTCACAATAAAGCCGTCCACCTCAATGACACACATAGCCAACACCGAAATTCAGATAAGTAGCTACGGTAGCTCAGGTTATGGCCAAGGACGCTTCAGTGCCCCGTCTGTCGTCTTTCATAATAGCGGCGATGTCATCTATCTTGATGACTGCGCGAAGAAGCTTTTTGATTTCTGGGAAAGCCTTGTCGACGAATTCTACCCGAACCTGTCGCCAGCTACTGTATTCGTTACTAACATGCCACCATCAATTAACTCATAAAATCCTGATCACCTCGCAGAAACCGCACTAGCCGTTCCAGAAGTAAAATAAAGTGTCATCGCATCTGGCCGCCATACTAGCGAAGGCCACGATGATGCAAGATGAGATACATTATTACTTATTGTTCTAATTTCTTGGAAAGGTATTCTGGCGCAATATGTGGGTAGGTTGCATCCTCAACATGCGCGCAAACAAGACGTCCTCGTGTATGACTATGTAGACACAGCAGTCCCCGTGCTTACCCGCATGGCGATTAAACGCAGAATTGGCTATCGCAACCTTGGTTATTTTTTAGAGTAGTAGTGGCGCCACACCTACGTGAACTCAGATGTTTCTTGAAGCCACCGATCAAACGGTGGCTTCGTTGTTAGTCTCAGCGCGTCGCAGCAGTTCGATCTCTTCGGGATGTCGATCAAGAAGTCGAAACAAATTCATAACGGCCGGCGCCGGATCCACTTTGCCGGTTTCGTAGCGCGAGAATGCGTTGTGCCCTCCACCCGTCAATTTTTCAGCCTCTGCCTGCGTCATGCGCAGTTTTGTGCGCACCCGACGCAACTCCGCCCCGTGCCTTGCCCGGATTGCCGAAATCAATGCGTCGCCGGCGGCTGCATATCGAGCGGCTCCATCATTATCAAATTCGATCTCACCGCAGACTGGGCATCGATACCCAGCAAGTCCGCTCACCACATCGACGTGGCCACGATACTCGATCTGATGCGTCTCACCGGTAAACGGCTTCATCGTCGCACCTGCATCGCAGCAAACACAAACCTTGCTCATGGATCTAACTCCTTGAACTGAATAACCGGAGCTCCGTCATCGCGCATGGTCAGCTTCACGTATGCTTTCCCTGCCGGCGTGTCTGCGTGATAGACATCCTGCCAAATCCTACCGTCCGCATATGTCGTCATGGACTTGTAGAGACAGCCAGGGGTTAATCCGCAGACAGCTTCAATCATTTCTTCTGTGGTCAGACCCATACGCCGCCCACCGTCCAGCGCGGTCTTGGTAAAGGACGCAACGCCCCTTCGGCGAACGGCTTCGATCAGGACAGACAGATCATAATGGGCCTTCCGCTTTTCCATAGAACAATATTACCCTTTAAGGGTAATTATTCAAGGCCCAAGGCGGACTGACATGATGCGCACCCAGCACAGCCCTTCATCTGGCCATATCAGCACCAAATCACCACTCCCTGAGTCATGGTGGAAAGGGTCCGCTGGTAACGGGGAGAAGCGGTTAGTCAGCTTGCATATCAAGCTTTAGCGTGACCATTAAGGCCATAGGCGCGGAAAACAACTACCATTGTGGTGCACCGGCTTGGTCTGGATCACGCTTGATTGGCTAAAAGGTTTGGGAATAAGCTCTGTATCCCATGTGATATCAATGGGTATCTTTTTCCCCAAACCTTTTCATAAGTATCTGTTTTTATGAATATTCCTCCCTTCCCTAGGGAGCGCCATTCGCGTAAAAATCCGCGAACCCATTTCCGATATGTGACCAGGCGATAGCGGTCCGCTCAAGGCTCGATCATAACCAACTGATTCGAATGAGTTTATCATCCACTATTATGCCTTCGACGATCGACCGAAGATACGCCCGCCCGAACAATGCTCCTCCTGTCGTGATTTTTTCCCTCACAAAGGCGCCAAGGCGCTGGATGTCATCCTCCCGCAGGGATATTTCAAGCCTCGTCTGGGCCTGAAGCCGCTGAAGCGCGGCCTTGGCTTGTTCCCGGTTGGACTTCAGGCTGGCGATACGTTCGGCCAGAAGCTCGTCCATCTCGACGAACCCTTCCTCCACCAGTTTGTAAAGACGACGCAGTTTTTCATTCGCCTGGGTCAATTCTCCTTGCAGGACGCGAAGGCGATCCTGAATCGCAGTGTCGTTTGCAGAACGGTTTTTGGATAATGAGGATAATAGCTCTGACAGGCGATCGGGTTGGAGCAGGCGCTCTGTGACATGCGTTGTCACCAGAGTGTCCAGTCGGTCCATTGGCATCGACCGCCCCTTGCAAGCGACTTTTCCAGATCGGGCCGAAGTCGAGCAGGTGTAATAGCGATGGATTTTTCCGTTTTTGGAAGTGCCGGTCCGCAGCGTCATCGCGCCGCCACAGGACGCACAATGCGCGAGGCCCGAGAGGAGAATAGGACCGTTAACAAAACGCGGCGCAATCAAGGTCGGGCTCCGACCTTTCAGGCTTTTCTGAACTTTTTCAAAACACGAGGGCTCGATGATGGCCGGGACCGAGACTTCGATAATTTCCGACGAAGCTTTTTCCCGACCGGTCTTCGCGTCACGACGATTAAATCGCCACAGTCCGGCATAAACAGGATTTGTCAGTATCTTGTGAATGGAAGCCGTTCCATAACGGGCGCCCAGCCGCGTCCTCAGGCCGTTTTCGTTGAGGGTTTTCGTTACGGCTTTGACCCCCATCGGGCCTGCGACCCCTTCGCCTTCCAGATACAGGCGGTAGATCAGCTTGACCGTTTCGGCTTCCACCGGATCGACGACGAGCTTCTTTTTGATCCTGTGACCGCGTTTCTCCCCCTCCGAGAGCGTGTAACCGAGCGGTAGTCGGGAGCCGTTATAAAATCCCTGTCGCGCATTTTCTTTCATGGCGCGTAGGATATGATTGCCATTATTGCCACTAATGGCGCCGTCGTTGCCAATGTCTGCGAGAACCCGCTCAGGTTACTCAATCAAATTCCAGAAACCGGATTTTCGTCTTTGCTCTTTCTTGATCCTTTGCAGCAAAAGTTCATGGAGTTCGAATTTGAGATAAGCGCCAATATTTGCCGCCGGGCTTGAGCACTCCATCAAATGTCTCGCCGTATGTCTATACCGGCTTTACCTGGCCTAGCGAGGGAGAAGTCGATTATCGTCCTCAGCATCAACGCTGCGGGAGGAGGATATTCCCCTGCCAACGTCTGCTCGGACGGCATGAGCGCCTCGTAATGATCGCCGTCCAGTCATCCCGATCGCTAAATTATCATTTCGGCAGCGCGGTCAAAAGTCAGCCATCCACAAGAGAAGCAAGCGCATGGTGAAGATTTTACCCACCCGGCATAATCCATCGATCATTTCACGGCCTCTGCATCGTCAAAATCAGGAGGTCTTTGTTAATAATCTCGCAATTGATCGGGGAGCAGAGAATTCTCGAAACATGGCCAACACACCTAGAACACATATTGAGTTTATCCCAAAGCCTGGAAAGCGGTAATTGCTGCGTCCATCCATTCGAGGTCGATCCAGTCCCAACGCCGTTCAGACGCTTCAAGGATATGTGATGCTTCCTTCAAGTGTCAGGCGGCGATTAATCGCTTTGTATTCCCCAGAAAGTGAAGAGGATCCATTTTCGATGTGCGCTGATTATGGACGTTGGCTCTAACGCCCAAACAACAAGGCGCGTGTTTTTTGGTTAAGAGGACGCGACAAGCGAGTCCGGATCATCGTTTTAAAACGATTATATTGAACATCTGTGTCAGGATCGATCGACCTTATCGAAGAGCGGTAATTTCGGATTGTTGTTGCGGTCGTGAAAAGACATCATTCGAAATCTGTTCGCCTCTCCTTGATGCAGGCCGAGATATTTCGACGCATTTTTTCCAAAGAAATTATCGCTCAGATTTCCCTCTGCGCCCGACTCAGTATCCGTTTCCAGCTGGGAAAACAGACGCTCGAAATTGATGAGGTAAGAATTTGTATTTCGCCCTTCAATGATGATCATCTCCCAGTCTGTTCCATACATGAACCGTTGCGCGAGAGCTGCTTCACCCTTTTTCGATGTCTTTCTCAGCAGTTCTCGAATTTTCGGTAGCAGTTCGTTTGGACGGGTGACGACATCTGCGAAATAAGACGAGTCTGCAAATGCAAGTTTGCCCGGCCCTGAGTCCATCAATTGGGTAAATGCGAGCGCGCGGCTTGTGCCTGATCCAACTTGGTCCGTTTCGCCGAAGTGGCCGAAATTTATGCGGAGACCCGGAAACGCCCGAATCGTAGATCTCCATGCGTCGGGACTCGTGAGATCATGGACATGTCCGGTCGGTGAGTTTGATGGCGCAGTGTGCGCCATGATCGGCACCTCGTTTTCGACACACCACTCATAGAGTTGACCAAGCGACTTATCCAGGCGCATGCCCAGATCCGGTGATAACAGCGCTTGGGGTAGAATTCCGTCCTTCCAGAAGGAAATTGGTCGCGCTGTGTTGCCGAAAGGCACAAAACCCATCGGAGGATATAACTTTACCCCAATCAACCCCTGATTAAGGATGGCGTCCTGGATCATCGCTAATGGTGAATAAGGGGCAAGCCCCATTTCAAACGCGACCTGCTTGAACGGATCAAATGGCGCATAACAATGCACGCGTCCCAATGTCATCAGAGAGATTTTACTCATAACCCTGATTTGATCAGGAAGTGATGTTCGTGTTTCACGACCGGCCCCAATCGGCCAGTCGTAGTCGACAAGATGGGCGACGATCAAATCGACCTTCCGTCTCTTGCTGAGAGAATATTCAGATAAATAGTCGAAAACATTGACATATCGGAAATTGAAAGCTCGCAGAATGAAGTCCAGGGCCCCCGAGACATCCAGGCTGGCGCGATTCTTCACCAGACTCCTTGTAGTCTGGGTCCGTTTGTAGGTCTGGTAATCGAGGGGAAGCGACTCGATTTGTTTCAAAAATTCTGAGGTCGCTTGCGGCGATTCAAGGGACTTTGCCTTGCGCGCCTCCCTCGCACCGTGTCTCAATTGCTCGATTGCAACCTGATACTGCCGTTCTCGACTGCTGGTTACTTCCGCCTGTAGAGCGCGCCCATCGCATTGATGAAGGGCTGTAGAGATACGGTCCAGCTCCCCAAACTCGTGTTCGGCAGTCGGCGCCTCACTCCATGCGATCCCCTGAAGAATCGGACCTATGCCGGGAATTCTCAGAACCTTGGTCAGAAATCCATTGATTTGCAGGTCAGAGCCATTGAACACATGAGCGTGGGCGTCAATGGTTAAGGGAGTCGAGGGATCAGATATGGAGGGATCGTTTCCGCAGACGGGACGGACAGGATTTATGAGTCCGCTACAGCCTCCGGTGGCGAGACCAAGCCCGACATTCAGAGAGCCGAGCAGGATGTTTCTTCTATTTATGCTCATCTTTGTCATCCGAGGAAAATGTAACGATGACGGAGTATCCGGAATGTCAGGGGAACGTTTGGATTTTGTCCCGAGCCCGGCGCTACGCAATTTTCATAACAGTTCGTCGTCTTGCAGCCGGACTAAGCAGCAATCTCGGTGGCTTCGGCGGTTTCGGCGCCGGCTTCGGGTTGAGGCTCTTTTGTGCCCTCGACAGACCATGGAGCGGATCGGAAGCGATATCATCAAACTCGAATTATTTAATTGGTTATCCGTAGCCATCGACGACTGTCAATGCAATGCTGGTAAAATGGGCGCTGGCGGACGAAAATGTTAAGCTCAAGAAGCTGCTGGCGGATCAGATGCCCGAGGCGTCGGCGCTGCGGGAGCTTCCGGAAAATATAGCAGGGTCTGCCGCAAGGGGCGAAGCCGTCGTATCCCATGAGGCTCACAGTTCGCATCAGTGAGACTATCGCGCCATCAGGTGGTTATTATGCGGCGCGATGTAATGACTCATTTACGTTCGCCACACACGACGATGACTCGGAAAAGTTTTTTCTAAATTCGAAATTTTTGCCTTGTTGATACAGGATAATAAACGCGAAGAGGGTAAATGCGTCCTTTGTCTGAACCTGCATGAGGAAGGGATCAAGAGACAAAACGCCCTTGATCCCGTAATTCGCCCAGCTGTCACCGGCACGGGACAGAGACGTTCACATAGCCCTCGGCGGCGTCCCACTCTTGCTGATAGCAGCGGCGGCCCTTGCGCGCGCGCGCGGTTCTCTGAGCTGTGACGCCGTATTGCGCCCGCGGGACGGCATAGCCTTGATTGTATTGCCCTTGAGGGTATCCGTAGTAACCGCCGCCATATTGATCCTGCGGATAAGCGTATTGGCCGCGCGAATAGTTTCCGTATCTGGCGCGACGGTAACCATAGCCGCCATATTGATTTTGTTGAGCGGCGGCGGCGAGCGCGTTGATAGCCATACCGGCCATCCCCATTCCCCCCATGCCCATGCCGCCTATGCCCCCCATGCCGCCGAACCCACCCATGCCCATGCCGGGGAAGCCGCCCATGCCGGGGAAGCCGCCCATGCCCAGCATTCCCATGCCGCCGAAACCGCCAAACTGAGCGGAGGCTGGCGATGAACATGCGATCGCAAGGGCTGAAACACTAAAGATAATCGATTTGCGTATTGTGGTCATTAACATCCTCCCGTCATGCATGATTTTATGCTTCACAGGTAATATAGGTCACGGTCAAACGGAACGCGATATCGGCAGATTGAAATTAATCAGCACGCACCTTCTCTAATCGTCGTCTATGTCATGGACGACGGCATGGGACCTGTCGTCAGGCGGTTGAGGACATTATTATTAGCGAACCCCCACGCAAAAATCGTCTGTAGTAACAATCGAGTCGCGCCCCATGAATGGATTGCACAAAATGAACAGTGATGAGCGGATCAGGCGTTTAGCAGGAGATGTGTAGTCATGCTTTATTATAAATACAATTACAGTTTTTTTATTCTACTATGAAATTGAATGTTTTTAATTCGAAGTCCCGGAGGACGCCGCACTCAGCCTTTATGCTCAACATCTCTTCGCTCTGGGCTCGAACAGGTCTGTAATAAGCATAGATGAGGTCATGGCTGTTTCAGGCTGTAGCAGGGGCTTGATCGCGCCTAGTTGGTGTGAGCCCTTCCTCAACAGAGAAAGCCTGAATTGGGTTTTTTCATAAGCCCCACGATAGGCTCTCGCTATTGCTGCGGAGCGAAACTGATGACTACGCCTTCGCTCATTGTGAGGCGTTGTACGAAAGTTGAATCGAAGCTGATTCTCTTGTCCATGGCTTGTCGCTGTTTCGCCGTGATTTCACAGGCTGGCGACAAGAACGGTTTGCCCGCGGCATAAACGATAGTTACAGTTTGGGCTGCCCCTTCAGTCCCTATCTACTGTCTTATTGGACGCGATCCAATCCGGATTCTTTGCAATTATCGGGATTTGGGAGGCTCAAGCTGTGTCATCCGAGAACTGTCACACAGAATGCTGTGTCCTTTGTCAGCTTTTTGCAGAACGGGAAGTCGAGTTCTGGAAACCTTATGTCTGAATGCTTGAAGCGCGATCTCCCGTCACCACTATACATACTTTCAATCGTGTCATCTAAGCGCTGCGACAGAGCGCCGACAATGTCTGAGCCTACACAGCTCCAATCGATCCGGCAGTTCACTTTTAACTGTCTGACATAGGCTGTAGATATGCCCTCGTTTGACGTTCATGGGCTTGGGAACGACCAGTTGATAAAGTTGTCGTTATGTTCGATTGCACACACGCCGTCGTTCCAGAGGGACGTGCGCGGTCGTCCACATACGCAGGAGGATCCTGCACGGGCGCCGGGAACTGTTGATACCGCCACGCCTTATAGAATTTGATAACGCCGATAGCGCTCTTATTCCTGGCTACGCTCACAGCGCAATTGCAAAAACAAGAATACTCAATATTTCGCTGTGTTGCCGATCCGATGTAGCGGAGTCCGGTTGAAAATGCGCGCTTAACCTTTGGCCTCCAACCCACCCCAACCGCTCGTGACCGCCATTCCAGGTTTCGGGACCACGCCGGACGCCTCAAACACCTTGACCGGCAGCGCCTCGATCCCGATGGGAGAAGCCTCGACCATAGCCAGAGGATCACCGGGCGTCTGAACCGTTACAATGGCCAGAGACGGGACCGTGAGCGCCGCGAGAGTTCTCGGTTGGATATAGGTTTCGGCTTCACTGCGCCGACGTGGCGCGTATTGTTAGAATTTTAGGATCTTTTACCGCAACAAATTTGGCTTTAAGTTATTGTTTTAATTGGTGGAGCCAGACGGAATCGAACCGACGACCTCTTCAATGCCATTGAAGCGCTCTCCCAACTGAGCTATGGCCCCATTTTTTTCCTGGCGGTCTCTTGGGAGAGTGCCGGGCCGACGCCGGGGTCGACGCGGGCTGTATAGTTCAGCCCGAACCGGGCCGCAAGTCCGCGATGCAAGTTCCGCTTAGACAGCGCCGGAATCCCGAGAAATCTCCCGTCCGCCGCTTCAGGCGGCTGCGACGGTGACCCGATTCCGACCGGCGGTTTTAGAAGCGTAGAGGGCGCGATCGGTCCGGCGCAACAGGGCCTCGGCGTTGGCGTCGTCGCCGCGCTCGGCGAGGCCGATCGAAATCGTCACGGGAATCAGTTGTGCGCTGCCGGCGCCGAGGCGGAAAGGCGTGGACTCGACCATCGTCCGAACGCGTTCTGCGACACGCGTGGCGCTCACCAGCGGCGTATCCGGCAGCAGGGCGAGGAACTCCTCGCCGCCATAGCGACAAACCGGATCGGTGCGGCGCAGGACGCCCTTGATCCTTTGCGCAAGGCTCCTCAACACATGATCCCCCGCCTCGTGACCATATTGATCGTTAATCTGTTTGAAGTGATCGACGTCGATCATCATCAACGACACAGAACGTCCGCCATGCGCTGCCCGTTCGAGGGCTTCCGCCAGCTGTTTTTCGAAAAATCGACGGTTGCCCAATCCGGTCAGAGGGTCCATTGCGGCAAGTTCGATCGCGTTTTGTACATTGTCGCGCAGGGCGTCGACATATCTCTTGCGCCGCAATTGCGTGCGCACGCGCGCGATGAGTTCATTTCGGTCTACAGGCCGCAAAACGTAATCATTTACGCCCAGATCGAGTCCGCGCAGAATACGCGTACGCTCCTCCCGACCAGCCAGGGCCAGCACCGGCGTTGTGCGGGTTCGCTCGAGCGAACGCAGCTGACTGCACAGCCTCAACGCGTCGAAATTTTCCAGATCGAGACTGACGATCACGAGATCCGGCGACGTCTCTGCAGCCCGAAACAACGCTTCCTGCGGTTGTGTCTCGATGACCACCTCGTGTCGGTCGCGCAGATCGGCGACAATCCGCTCTGCCGACGCAGGACGATCTTCGACAAGCAGTATACGCCCGCGCACGTCCTCCGCGTGCGTCGGCGCGACGAAGGGATTGGTAAGACCGAACTCCGCGGAGGAGACGGCCCGCGCCCGTAATTCATCCAGCGCGACCTTCAGGCGCGTCAAGGAGCGCACCCGCGCGATCAGAGCGATCTCGTCCACTGGCTTGATCAGGAAATCGTCGGCCCCCGCCTCAAGGCCGCGCAGTCTATCCGATGGCTGGTCGAGCGCCGTCACGATCAGAACCGGCAAATGCAGGGTCAGTGGATCGGCCTTCAGGCGCCGACAAACCTCAAAACCGTTGAGGCCCGGCATCATCACATCGAGCAAGACGATATCGCATTTGCCATCACGACAGAGTGTCAACGCTTCCTGACCAGAATTCGCCGACACAACCTCGAAATATTCGGCAAGCAACCGCGTCTCCAGCATTCTAATGTTGGGACGCAAATCGTCGACGATCAGAACGCGAGCGGTCATAGGGTGTGGAAACTAGACTTTGTCGGAGAGGAAGACATTCACCGTCTCCAGAAATTTCGCCACCGAGATCGGCTTCGAAAGATAACCCTCGCAACCGCCCTCCAGAATTTTCTCTTCGTCGCCCTTCATGGCGAAGGCGGTGATCGCCACCACCGGAATGTGACGCAGCTCGGGATCCTCCTTCAGCCAGCGAGTAACTTCAAGCCCGCTGACCTCGGGAAGCTGGATATCCATCAAAATTAGATCGGGTTTGTGATCGCGGGCAAGTTTGACCGCCTCGACGCCGCTTTTGGTTCGAAGAGTCGCACGGCCGTTGGCCTCCAACAGATCGTTGAAAAGCTTCATATTCAATTCATTATCTTCTACGATGAGGACCGTTTTGGTCATGCCCCACATCTCTCGCCGGTCGTTCGGATCAAGGCGAGACTAGCATGGGAAAGATTAATGAAACGCGCGTCGAATGATGAAAATCGCGCCGAAATGGCGCGGGAGACAGCCTTGCTCGCCCTCGGCTATCTCGCTGGCGAGGAGGAGCGGCTAAATCGGTTTCTGGCCCTGACGGGTCTGGATCGCACTAAAGTCGCCGATCTGCTCGAAGAAAATGGCTTCCACCTGGCGATCCTCGATCACCTCGCGGGCGACGAGAGCCTGCTGGTCGACTTCGCCAACGAAAATGGATTGCGGCCTGAGGCCATTGGGGCCGCCCGCCGGGCTTTGGGCGGCGGCGAGCCCCTATAGGGCGAGGTTACGCCGTCGCCGCAAGCGCCGCCGCTCCGGCTTGAGCCACCTGCCCATCCTGAGACGATTGAACGCCAGAGACCCCGATCGCCCCAACGATTTGGCCCTCATGAATGAGCGGCGTTCCGCCCTCAACTGGCGTGATCTGCGGCAAGCTGAGCAGAGCCAGCCGTCCGCCGGCGACGATCTCCTCCAGCGCCTTGGTCGGCCGACGGAACAAGGCGGCGGCGCGGGCCTTGTGAAGGGCAATCTCGCAGGAGGCGGGCTGGGTTCCATCGAGCCGCTCCAGAAAGACCGGTAAACCCGCGTCGTCGACTATGGCGATAACGACTCTCCAGTCGTTTCGGCGCGCCTCCGCCTCGGCGGCGGCGGCGACGCGTTTGGCGTCTGCGAGCGTCAGTTCGAATTTCATTTTCATGGCGTCGTCTCTTGTTAGACACTATCAACATCGCCGCGCTTGCGGAGGCCGGTTGGCTCGACTAGGGAATCTTGAGCTAAAATTTTCCGTTCGCCAAATTCCCACGTCAATCGGGCGGGGGCTATGCGCCGGTCAACTGAAGTCGCTGCGCAGTCGACGCGGAGAGGACGCATCCCGTGACCTTGATCATGCCAACGCCGGAACCCGCAATCATCGCGCGGCGCTCGGAAATCATTGCGCGGCTGCGAGCGTTCCTGCCGCCTGAAAGTCTGATCATTGAGGAGACGGCGCGCCGCGCCTACGAGTGTGACGCCTTCACCATGTATCGCGCGCTGCCGCTGGTGGTCGTCCTGCCCGAGACGGTGCCGCAGGTCCAGGCGATTTTGCGCCTCGCTGCAGAGATGAACGTCAAGATCGTCGCGCGCGGAGCCGGCACATCGCTGTCGGGTGGCGCGATGCCGCTTGAGGACGGCCTGCTGCTCGGTATGGCGAAATTCAATCGTATTGTCGACATCGATTACGACAATCGATGCGCGCGGGTGCAACCAGGCGTGCAAAATCTCGCGATCTCAAGGGCCGTCGAGGCGCACGGCTTCTACTACGCGCCCGACCCATCGTCGCAAATCGCCTGCACGATCGGCGGAAATGTCGGTGAAAACGCCGGCGGCGTGCATTGTCTGAAATATGGACTGACGACCAATAATATTCTTGGTCTTGAGGTCGTGTTAATGGGCGGCGATATCGTTCGTTTGGGCGGCAAACATCTCGATAGCGAAGGCTACGATTTGCTTGGCCTGATGACCGGTTCCGAGGGTCTGCTCGGCGTCGTGACCGAGGTCACTGTACGCATTTTGCAAAAGCCTGCCCTCGCGCGCTGCCTGTTGCTTGGATTTCCCAGTGTCGAGGCCGGCGCGCGTTGCGTCGGCGCTGTCATCGCCAACGGGATTATCCCGGGCGGCATGGAGATGATGGATAAAAAAACCATCCATGCGGTCGAGCGTTTCCAGCCATGCGGCTATCCGCTCGACGTTGAGTCCATCGTCATCGTCGAACTCGACGGCACTGAGGCAGAAGTGGATCATCTTGTCAGCGTGGTGGCAAAAATAGCTCGCGACGCTGGCGCGACAACAGCAAAGGCGTCAACCAGCGAGAGAGAGCGTCTGCAATTTTGGGCCGGCCGCAAGAACGCCTTCCCGGCGGTCAATCGAATCAAACCGGATTATCTATGCATGGACGGCACGATCCCACGCGGTAGGCTGCCGGAGGTTCTCGCCGGCATGGAGGCGCTAGCCGCCAAATACGCGCTCAGCGTCGCCAATGTCTTTCATGCCGGAGACGGCAATCTTCACCCGCTGATCCTCTACGATTCTGCAAAGAAAGGAGACATCGAACGCGCCGAGCAACTGGGTTTCGATATTCTGCGTCTCTGCGTCTCCGTGGGCGGGGTGCTGAGCGGTGAACATGGCGTCGGAGTCGAGAAACGCGATCTGATGAGCGAGATGTTCACCGAAACAGATCTCGATCAGCAGCAACGCGTCAAATGCGCCTTCGATCCACAGGGACGTCTTAATCCTGGCAAAGTTTTCCCGACCCTGCAGCGCTGCGCCGAGTTTGGCATGATGCATGTCATGGCTGGAAAAATTCCTTTTCCCAATCTGCCGCGGTTCTAGCCATGAGCATGCGCGCGCCGATCATTGAGATCCGTGACGCCAACGAGGCCGCCGATGTGCTGCGCGAGGCAAATGCGAATGGTCACTCGATCGGGATTACTGGAGGGGGATCGAAAACAGCTCTGGGCCGCCACGCGCCGGTATCGCTAAAACTATCGACCCGTGCGCTCGAAGGCATCATGCTCTACGAGCCAGAGGAGTTAGTGCTGTCAGCGCGCGCCGGAACCCCGCTTCGCGAGATCGTACGATTGCTCGAGCAGCATCGCCAGCAACTTGCTTTTGAGCCCATGGATTACGGATTGATCTTCGGCGCATCGGCGCAGGGTGCCACAGTCGGCGGGACTATCGCCGTCAACGCCTCTGGTCCTCGTCGCATCAAGGCCGGCGCAGCCCGCGATCATCTGCTGGGTTTTCACGCTGTCACCGGACGCGGCGATATCGTGAAATCCGGCGGCAGGGTCATGAAAAACGTCACGGGCTTCGATCTATCGAAACTCGTCTGCGGCTCCTACGGGACGCTGGCAGTGCTCACAGAGGTGACGCTCAAAGTTTTGCCCAAACCAGAGACCGAGCAAAGTCTGCTGATTTTGGGTCTCGATGAGGCGAGTAGCCTCGCTCTGTTACGCCGCGCAACCGCCACGCCTTTCGAGGTGTCGGGCTACGCAATGGCCCCGGGTGGAACGATACCGGGCGTCGACGTGAACGCCGCCGCCCTGCGGATTGAAGGTCCAAAAATTTCTGTGAGCGCGCGACGCGACGCCCTGCTGACGGCGCTGGTCGATGCTTCGACTCGCGTCATGAATTTACAGGCGGCCCACTCCCAGAATTTCTGGGAGTCCATCCGCGACGCCGAGCCTGTCGCGCGACAGAGCGGACAAATCTGGCGCATTTCGGTCGCGCCAACCAGTGCATTGGACATCGTCGATGGGCTGCGACGCGCAGACGCGCCTCTGCAGGCGTATTTCTACGACTGGGCGGGCGGCTTAATCTGGCTTGCCCTCGCGCCGGCGCCAGACGCGCATGCGCCTCTCGTGCGCGCCGCTGTCAATTCGGCAGGAGGCCATGCGACTCTGATCCGCGCAGACGACGACATACGCTCTCATGTCGAGGTTTTTCATCCGCAACCTTCCGCGCTCGCCGCACTGTCGCAACGGGTCAAGGAAGCTTTTGATCCAGGGCATGTGCTGGAGCGTGGCCGCATGCGCGCGGAGTTCTAGGCGATGCAGACGTATTTCTCGCTGACGGCGCTCGCCGATCCAGATACTGCCGAGTGTGAACAGATATTACGCGCCTGTGTGCATTGCGGATTCTGCACTGCCACCTGTCCGACCTATCTCCTTACCGGCGACGAACTCGACTCGCCACGAGGACGAATTTACCTCATCAAGGACATGCTTGAGACGGCGCGACCAGCCGACGCCCTCACGGTCAAGCATCTAGATCGCTGTCTTTCCTGTCTCTCTTGCATGACGACCTGCCCGTCGAGCGTGCATTATATGCATCTTATTGATCATGCACGTACGCATATTGAGAAGACCTTCCGTCGTGTCTTTTTCGACAGGGCTCTGCGCGTTTTGTTAAGCTACGTCTTGCCACGCCCAACACTGTTTCGTATGACGCTACGCGCCGCCAAAATTGCGCGACCGATCGCTCCATACCTGCCGAAACGTCTTGGGGCGATGCTGGCGCTGATCCCACCAACATTGCCGCCGCCATCCGATGGCGATCGTCCTCAGGTTTTTCCTGTCCATGGCGTGCAGCGCTGTCGAGTGGCGCTTCTAAATGGCTGCGCCCAAACCGTGCTCGACACGCGCATCAACGCCGCCACAGTGCGTCTTCTGACGCGGCTTGGCGCCGAAGTCGTGATCGCAGAGGGAGCGGGTTGCTGCGGCGCATTAGCCCATCATCTGGGACGAACAAAAGAGTCATACGCTTTCGCTAGACGCAACATTGAGGCATGGACGCGAGAGATCGACGGCGACGGCCTCGATTATGTGGTCATCAACGCATCAGGCTGTGGCACAAGCGTCAAGGATTATGGTTTCATGTTCCGCAACGACCCGGAACTGGCGACGCAAGCGGCGTCCATATCCTCGCGGGCCGTTGATGTCTGCGAACTCGTTGCGAAACTGGGATTCCTGCCTCAGAGCGTATCGGTGAGACGGCGCGTCGCTTACCATGCCGCGTGTTCGCTCCAGCACGGACAAAAAATCACTCAACTGCCAATTGATTTACTCACGCGCGCCGGTTTCGATGTCGTTCCTGTCCCTGAGGGCCACATCTGCTGCGGTTCGGCCGGAATCTACAATCTGCTTCAGCCTGATCTCGCAGCAGAACTGCGCGTCCGCAAAGTCGTCAATATCGAGAGCGTCGCCCCCGACGTCGTCGCAGCCGGCAATCTCGGCTGTATGACGCAGATTAGCGCGGGCACGGACATGCCTGTCGTTCATACGGTAGAGTTGCTGGACTGGGCCAGCGGCGGCCCGAGGCCGGCAGCGTTAGAGGATCGCTGATCTCTTTTTCAGCGCAAAAAGCCGACAATATCCTTCACGGCGTTCATGTTTTCGCGAGCGGTCGCCCGGGCGCGCTCGGAGCCGTCGCGCAACACGCCGTCAATGTAGCTCTCATCCTCGCGAATGCGACGCATTTGCGCCGTGATCGGCGCGAGTTTGGCGACAGCGACATCGACCAGCGCATTTTTAAAGGTAGAGAAATTGGCCCCGCCAAATTCGGCGAGCACTTCGGCCTTGGCGCGGCCCGACAGCGCCGCAAAGACGCCCACGAGATTATCCGCCTCTGGACGACCCTCCAGACCCTTCTCTTCGGACGGCAAGGGCTCTGGATCGGTCTTGGCTTTGCGCACCTTCTGGGCGATCTGATCGGCGTCGTCGGAGAGGTTGATGCGGGAATATTCTGAGGCGTCGGATTTAGACATTTTCTTGGTGCCATCGCGCAGGCTCATAACTCGCGTCGCCGGACCGGAGATCAGCGGCTCGGGCAGCGGGAAGAAGGCCTCCCCAAAGCCATTGCGTTCGATCGAGGGACCAAAGTCATTGTTGAATTTCTGGGCGATATCACGTGCAAGCTCCAGATGCTGCTTTTGGTCGTCGCCGACGGGCACATGAGTGGCGCGATAGATCAGAATATCGGCGGCCATCAACACCGGATAATCGAGAAGGCCGACGGAGGCGTTCTCGCGATCCTTACCGGCCTTATCCTTAAATTGAGTCATGCGATTGAGCCAGCCGATTCGCGCCACGCAGTTCAAAACCCAGGCAAGTTCTGCGTGCTCAGGCACCTGGCTCTGGTTGAAGACAATGTTTTTCTTTGGATCGATACCGCAGGCAAGAAAGGCGGCGGCGATTTCACGGGTGTTGTTTCGCAGTTCGATCGGATCTTGCGGGACTGTGATGGCGTGCAGATCGACGACGCAATAGAGACACTCGAAATTCTTTTGCAATTCAACGAATTTGACAATAGCGCCGAGATAGTTGCCGAGATGCAGATTTCCGGTCGATTGCACGCCGGAGAAAACGCGCTGAGGAAAGGTCGTCATAGGTTCGCCATCGGGGTCGAGAGTTTTGCGGGTCTTATCGCAACGCAGGAACAGCAGCGCAAGAGTAAAGACGAGAGGGTGTTGGCGCAGCTTGGGTCAATTTTAAAGAACAAACCGGCTCAAATCCCGATTTCGGGCCAGATCGCCGATATGTTTCTCGACGTAATCGCCATCGACGACGATTTTCTCACCCAAACGGTCCGACGCTGAAAAGCTGATGTCGTCGAGCACTCGCTCCATAACAGTTTGCAGGCGCCTTGCGCCGATATTCTCGACTGAGGTGTTGACCTGTACGGCCACTTTGGCGATAGCGTCGATTGCAGAGGGCGCGAATTCCAGCGTCACCCCCTCCGTTCCCATCAAAGCCACATACTGCTTGGTGAGACAAGCTTCGGTTTCGGTGAGTATGCGACGGAAATCTTCCTCATTCAACGAAGCGAGTTCGACTCGGATCGGAAGACGACCCTGCAACTCCGGCAGAAGGTCGGAAGGTTTTGCGACATGAAAAGCGCCGGAAGCAATGAAGAGAACATGGTCGGTTTTTACGGGGCCGTGCTTGGTAGACACCGTTGTGCCCTCGATAAGCGGCAAGAGATCCCTTTGCACGCCCTCCCGCGAGACATCGGCTCCGCTGCGGCCCTCGCGGGCGCAGATTTTATCCATTTCGTCAATGAAGACGATACCATTGTTCTCGACCTCGCTAATCGCCTCGCGCACACAGGCGTCCTGGTCAAGCAGCTTGTCGCTTTCTTCTGCAAGCAGGGGCATCCGCGCTTCGCGCAGGATCATCTTGCGTGGTTTGCCACGTCCCTGAAACGCCTTGCCGAAAAGGTCGCCGAGGGAAAAGGCTGATACGCTCGCGCCGCCGGGCATGTTCGGTAGTTCAAACATCGGCGTGGCGCTGGCGCTCTGTGCGATTTCGATCTCGATCTCCTTGTCCTCGAGTTCTTCACTCCGCAAACGGGAGCGGAATGCGTCGCGTGTCTGGGGAGAGGCCGTGGGGCCAACCAGTGCGTCGAGCAGCCGGTCTTCGGTAGCCAACTCGGCGCGCGCCTGCACATCCTTGCGACGGCGCTCCTTGACCATCACGATCGCGACTTCAATTAGATCGCGGACGATTTGTTCGACATCACGACCCACATATCCGACTTCGGTGAATTTCGTCGCCTCGACCTTTAAGAACGGCGCATGGGCGAGTCGGGCAAGCCGGCGGGCGATTTCGGTTTTGCCACAGCCTGTTGGTCCGATCATCAAAATATTTTTGGGGAGCACTTCCTCGCGCATCTGACCTTGGAGCCGCAGTCGTCGCCAACGATTACGCAAGGCGATAGCTACAGCACGCTTGGCCTCGCCCTGTCCAACGATATAACGGTCCAGTTCGGAAACGATCTCTCGCGGCGAGAAATCTGCCATTTGTTTTTCCCCCTCGCGGCGCGAACTATATTTTTTCCAACACAATATTGTGATTGGTGTAAACGCAAATGTCGGCGGCGATATTCATGGCGCGGAGTGCAATGGTCTCGGCATCGGCGGGTGTGTCGATCAACGCCCGACCGGCTGCGAGCGCGTAATTCCCTCCCGAGCCGATAGCCGCAACCGCTCCCCCCTCAGAAGTCTCCGGCTCCAGCACGTCGCCCGAGCCCGTCAGGACCAACCCGACATTCCGGTCAGCGACCAGCATCATCGCTTCAAGACGCCGCAAATAACGGTCCATACGCCAGTCCTTGGCGAGTTCTACGCAGGCGCGCATCAACTGCCCGGGATATTGGTCAAGTTTGGACTCAAGTCGCTCGAAAAGCGTGAAGGCGTCAGCCGTGGCGCCAGCAAAACCAGCAATCACGTCGCCCTTGCCCAGCCGGCGCACTTTGCGGGCGTTACCCTTCATGATCGTCTGGCCCAAACTGACCTGACCATCCCCAGCGATGACTGTATTTCCTTGTTTTTTAACAAGAATAATCGTCGTTGCGTGCATCTGCGGGGGTAAAGCCTGTTCGCTTTCCATTCGCGCCTTCCATATGAGCCAATATGGAGGAATTAGGACCGATCCCGAGACCGAGCAAGGGCTCCGCATGAGAGGGAGACGAATTTTCGTCGACTTTACAAAATTTTATGTGTTTGTTCCCCAATTTGTACCGCGAGCGTTCCGGGTGGCGTAAACCTGCCGGAATTGCTACATAGCCCGGCGATTGGACAACCCCGCGCCAGCCCCAGGTTAAAGGGCGATTTTGGAAGGCCATTAAACTCATGCGCAGCGCAGCTGTCGAGCGCGACACAAAAGAGACCAACATCGCGGTCACCATTGACCTCGATGGAGTGGGTCACGCCGAAATTTCGACTGGCGTGGGCTTTTTTGATCACATGCTGGATCAAATCGCCCGCCATGCGCCGCTTGATCTGAAGGTGCGCGCAAGAGGCGATTTGCACATCGATTGCCACCACACGATCGAGGACGTTGGACTAGCTATCGGCCAAGCAATCGATCGCGCTCTTGGCGATCGCAAAGGGATATCCCGTTATGGCGACGTCCACGTGCCGCTTGATGAAGCGCTGACCCGCGTCGTCGTAGACGTCTCCGGCCGGCCATATCTTGTGTTCAATGTTGAATTCCCTGCAAAACGTATCGGCGAATTCGATACCGAGATGACACGCGAGTTTTTTCAGGCTGTGGCGACGCAAGCCAGAATAGGTCTCCACATCGATTGTCTGCGCGGCGTTAACAGTCACCATATTGCGGAAAGCGTATACAAGGGCTTCGCACGCGCCTTTGGCCAGGCTGTCGCTATCGATCCGCGTCGCCTCCAGGGCGAAGCGCCCTCCACCAAAGGAACGCTGATCGCCTGAGCGTCGGCGTTCGATCTCAGCAAGGGGGCGGCCGCAATGGCCAGTTTCTCGGTTTTTCTTCCGCCGGGCGCAAATTCAACTCCGGAAAAAATCGTGTTTCTTCGCGATGGATTTTCGTCGGCTGCGTTTATCCTCGGACCTGTCTGGCTATTGTGGAAACAAGCCTGGCTGCCTGCGGCGGCTGTCGTCGCCATACTTTCGCTTATGCCGCTTCTCGCCAACCTGCCCGGAGTCTCTCCCCTTTTGCCCGGCTTTCTGGGTATGGCGCTCGCGGTTTGGCTCGGGTTCGAAGGTCGTGAAATTCTGGGCTGGTCGCTGAAGCGTCGCGGCTATGTCGAGAGCGATGTGATCGTAGCCGAAAATGAGGAAGAGGCTGAAGAAGTCTATTTTGCGCGCCTCAGCGCGGCTACTGGCGCGCAACCAATGGCGGAGAGCGCCGCGTGACGACTGCAATCATCGACTATGGCTCCGGAAATCTTCATTCCGCACAGAAAGCCTTTGAGCGCGCTGCGCGCGAACAGTCTTTGACGGACGCCGTCACCGTCACAAGCGATCCGGATATCATTCGCCGGGCCGAACGCATTGTGCTTCCTGGCGTCGGCGCCTTCGCCGATTGTTGCTCAGGCTTGCGGGCGCTCTCCGGTCTCGATGCCGCCTTGCGCGAAGCCGTAATCGAACGCGGCCGTCCGTTTCTCGGTATTTGCGTAGGCATGCAATTAATGGCCTCACGTGGGCTTGAACATGGCGAAAGCGCGGGACTTGACTGGATCGAAGGCGACGTCGTCGCAATCACGCCTGGCGATCCAGCTTTTAAAATTCCGCATATGGGCTGGAACACGCTCGATCTTGCGCGATCGCATCCGGTTTTTGAGAGCGTCGCGACCGGCGCGCATGGTCTGCACGCCTATTTTGTCCATTCCTTTCACTTCCTTCCCGCCGACTCAGCTCATGTGCTGGCGCACACCGATTATGGCGCCCCGCTCACGGCGGCCGTGGCGCGCGACAATCTCGTCGGCGTTCAATTTCATCCCGAAAAAAGCCAGAGGCTCGGCCTTGCGCTGATCGCAAATTATCTGAGGTGGCGTCCGTGATTTTGTTTCCTGCGATTGATCTCAAAGAAGGCCAGTGCGTGCGTCTCGCGCAGGGCGATATGGATCGCGCTACCATCTTCAACGACGATCCTGCCAAGCAGGCCCGCGCCTTCCAGTCGCAGGGCTTCGAATATCTGCATGTCGTCGATCTCGATGGCGCCTTTGCCGGCGCGCCGCGCAACGCGCAGGCAGTCGAAGCGATCCTCGCCACGCTGACGATTCCAGTGCAGCTCGGCGGCGGTATTCGCAACATGCGTACGCTCGCCGGCTGGCTCGACAAGGGCGTCACCCGCGTGATCATCGGCACAGCGGCTGTCAAGGATCCTTCTTTCGTTCGCGAAGCGGCGCGGCTCTATCCAGGCCGGGTCGCAGTGGGCATCGACGCCCGCGACGGCATGGTCGCAGTCGACGGATGGGCGCGCGCCACCACAATGCCGGCGCTGGATCTGGGCCGACAGTTCGAGGACGCCGGCGTCAGCGCGATCATCTATACCGATATCGCCCGCGATGGCGTTTTGACCGGCCTCAACATCGAACAAACGCTCGGCCTCGCCAATGCGCTGACCATACCGGTGATTGCTTCGGGCGGACTCGCCTCGCTTGCCGATGTCGAGCGGTTGCTTCAGCCCGATTGCGTCCGGATCGCCGGCGCTATCAGCGGTCGAGCGCTTTACGACGGTCGCCTTGATCCGGCAGAGGCGCTGGCGCTGATCCGTTCGGCACTTAATGCTCACGAGCGCAGCAGATGCTGAAGGCCCGTGTCATCCCCTGTCTCGACGTCAAGGAAGGTCGAGTTGTTAAAGGCGTGAATTTTGTCGATCTGCGCGATGCCGGCGATCCGGTCGAATGCGCCATCGCCTATGACGCCGCAGGCGCAGATGAACTCTGTTTTCTCGATATTACCGCCAGCCACGAAAATCGCGGCATACTGCTTGATGTCGTGCAACGGACGGCGGAGGCCTGTTTTATGCCGCTGACTGTCGGCGGCGGCATACGCACCCTCGACGACATCCGCAATCTTCTGCTCGCCGGCGCCGACAAAGCCTCGATCAACACCGCCGCTGTCGCCAATCCGCAATTTGTACGCGAAGCAGCCGAGAAATTCGGCGCACAATGTATCGTCGTCGCTATTGACGCCAAACAGGTCGGTCCGGAAAAATGGGAGATTTTCACTCACGGCGGCCGCCGCCCCACGGGCATAGACGCAGTGTCCTTCGCGCATAAAGTGACAGAGCTGGGGGCCGGTGAAATTCTCCTGACCTCAATGGATCGCGACGGCGCCAAGACCGGCTTCGATATCCCGCTGACCCGCGCGGTCGCCGACGCTGTCAGCGTCCCGGTGATCGCTTCGGGCGGCGTCGGCAATCTCGACCATCTGGTGGCCGGTGTGCGTGACGGTCATGCGACCGCCGTGCTTGCCGCCTCGATCTTTCACTTCGGAGAATATTCGATCCCGCAAGCCAAGCGCCATATGGCTGCTGCGGGTCTGCCTATGCGTCTCGACGGACTGGAGGCGATATGAGTTTCTCGCTCGACGATCTCGCGGCGCTGATCAAATCGCGCCGTCGCGACAACGCCTCAAAATCCTACACCAAGAGCCTTTTCGACGCCGGGATGCCGCGTATAGCAAAAAAATTCGGCGAAGAGGCGGTGGAGGCGGCAATCGCCGCAATGGGCAACGACCGCAAGGAGTTGACCATGGAGTCAGCGGACGTTCTCTATCACCTTCTGGTGTTGCTGGAGGCGAAGGATATCCCCCTTGCCGATGTGGTGCGGGAGCTGGAGCGTCGCACTAAACAGTCCGGTCTCGCCGAAAAGGCGTCGCGCGGAGCGGATACATGAATGCTGTCAGCTCGCCCTACCGTCGCTTCACTCGCGAAGAATGGGCGAATCTGCGCGCCGATACGCCGCTGACGCTGACACTTGATGATTTGTCACGCCTGAAATCCCTGCATGATCCGATTTCACTCGAAGAAGTGATCGAGATCTATCTGCCGTTGTCGCGCCTGCTGGCGCTTTATGTCGCAGCGACCCAGGGGCTGTTCAAGGCGACGCAGCGCTTCCTTGGCGCCGGCGACGGCAAGGTGCCTTACATCATCGGCGTCGCAGGCTCCGTCTCCGCAGGCAAATCGACGACAGCTCGCGTGCTGCGAGCCCTTTTGTCGCGCTGGCCAAATACCCCAAAGGTCGAACTTATCACCACCGACGGGTTCCTGCTGCCCAACGCCGTACTCGAGCGCGAAGGGCTAATGGAGAGAAAAGGTTTTCCTGAAAGTTACGATCACAAGGCGCTGTTGCGCTTTCTGTCGGACGTGAAAGCCGGAGAGCGCCATGTCTCGGCGCCAGTTTATTCGCACCTCGTCTACGATGTCGTCGAGGACGAGAGAGAAAGCGTCGATCATCCGGACATCCTCATCGTCGAGGGCGTCAATGTCCTTGCGGCGCGCCCTTCGCGTCAACCGCGCGATATTCCCTTCGTCTCGGACTTCTTTGATTTTTCGATCTATCTCGACGCCTCTGAAGAGATGCTCGAACGCTGGTATATAGATCGCTTTCTGACGCTGCGCCAGACCGCATTCCGGGATCCACGCTCCTATTTTCGCAAATACGCCGAACTCGACGACAGTGCGGCCGTTAGAGTTGCGAAGGATATCTGGACGACGATCAATCTCGAAAATCTGCGCAATAACATTGCGCCAACTCGACCTCGCGCGAGCCTCATTCTCACCAAGGGCGCCGATCACAGGATTGAAGAAGTGGCGCTGCGGAAGCTGTAATAATCCCTCCTCCAGCAAGTGAAAGAGGGATTAATTTCTTCTGCGAACTCAGATCTTACGCATTACCCGCCGTTTTGAACAAAGGCGCCGCCGGTTCTTTGCTGTGCGCCGGTTTACCATCAATGGTCAGGCCACGCGCATCGGCCGAGACGTCGACAGACGCCCCGTCGATGATCTCGCCAGCCAAGAGCCGTTCGGCCAGCGCGTCCTGAAGCTCCTTCTGCATCACGCGTTTCAATGGCCTCGCGCCGTAGGCGGGATCGTAGCCCTTGTCGGCAAGCCAGTCGCGCGCTTTTGAGTCCGGGTTCAGGGTAATCTTGCGATCCTCCAGCAGCTTCGACAGTCGCCGGAACTGGATATCGACGATCGCGCCCATGTCCTGACGTCGCAGGCGATGGAACAGGATGATTTCGTCGATACGGTTTAGGAACTCCGGCCGGAAATGTCCGCGCACGACATGCATGACCTCGTCGCGTACGGCGGTTGAGTCCTCGCCCTCATTCTGCATCACCAGCAAATCGGCGCCGAGATTGGAGGTCATAATGATCAGCGTGTTCTTAAAATCGACCGTGCGGCCCTGCCCATCGGTCAGACGGCCATCGTCGAGCACCTGTAACAGCACATTGAACACGTCTGGATGCGCTTTCTCGATCTCGTCGAACAGCACAACCTGATAGGGCCGTCGTCGCACCGCCTCGGTGAGCGCGCCGCCTTCCTCATAGCCGACGTAGCCGGGGGGCGCGCCGATAAGACGGGCAACAGAATGCTTCTCCATATACTCCGACATATCTAGCCGCACCATCGCGGTTTCATCGTCAAAGAGGAAGCTCGCCAGCGCCTTTGTCAGCTCTGTTTTGCCGACTCCCGTAGGCCCAAGGAAGATGAAGCTGCCAATCGGCCGGTTGGGGTCTTGCAGGCCGGCGCGGGCGCGCCGCACCGCCGTAGATACTGCCGCCACCGCCTCATACTGGCCGACGACCCTTTTGCCGAGTTCGTCCTCCATATGAAGCAGTTTTTCGCGTTCGCCCTCGAGCATCTTGTCGACAGGAACGCCCGTCCATCGCGAGATGACCTGTGCGATATGATCGGCGGTGACGGCCTCCTCGACCAGTGCGCCTTCTTTGGCCTCTGTTGCGCCCAGTTGCTTTTCGAGATCCGGGATCACGCCGTAGGTCAGCTCGCCGGCGCGCTGGAATTCACCGCGCCGCTGCGCCTGCGCCAGTTCGTTTCGCGCTGCTTCCAGTTGCTCCTTAATCTTCTGGGCGCTGCCTAGCTTGTCTTTCTCGGCGCGCCAGCGCGCCGTGAGCGCGGCGGATTTCTCCTCCAGATCTGCAAGTTCGACTTCGAGCTTCTTCAAACGGTCTTTCGACGCCGGATCGTTCTCTTTTTTTAATGCTTCCTGCTCGATCTTTAGCTGGATGATGCGACGATCCAGTTCATCCAACTCTTCTGGCTTCGAGTCGATCTGCATACGCAAGCGAGACGACGCCTCATCGACAAGGTCGATGGCCTTGTCGGGCAGAAAACGATCGGCGATATAGCGGTTAGACAGCGTCGCAGCCGCAACAATGGCGGAGTCGGAAATGCGCACGCCATGATGTAGTTCGTATTTTTCCTTTAATCCGCGTAGGATCGAGATCGTGTCCTCAACCGTCGGCTCATCCACAAAAACAGGCTGGAAACGCCGCGCCAAAGCTGCGTCTTTTTCGACATGCTTGCGATATTCGTCGAGTGTGGTCGCGCCGACGCAATGCAGTTCCCCGCGCGCCAGCGCCGGCTTCAGCAAATTGGAGGCGTCCATTGCTCCGTCGGTTTTACCGGCGCCAACAAGGGTGTGCATCTCGTCGATGAACAGAATGATGTCGCCTTCCGCCGCCATCACCTCACCGAGCACAGCCTTCAACCGTTCCTCGAACTCGCCGCGATATTTCGCGCCCGCGATGAGCGCACCCATGTCGAGCGCCACAAGCTTCTTGTTCTCGAGCGACTCCGGCACGTCGCCATTGACGATGCGCAACGCCAATCCCTCGACAATAGCGGTCTTGCCAACGCCCGGCTCGCCAATCAGCACAGGGTTATTTTTGGTCCGGCGCGACAGCACCTGGATGGTGCGGCGGATTTCCTCGTCGCGGCCAATCACAGGGTCAAGCTTGCCATCACGCGCCGCCTCGGTGAGATCGCGCCCGTATTTTTTCAGCGCATCGTAGGCGTTTTCCGCCGAAGCTGAGTCTGCCGTGCGACCCTTCCGTAACTCCTCGATGGCCGCGTTTAGCGCCTGTGGCGTCACGCCGGCAGTCTGCAGGATCCTGGCTGCTTCCGTTTCTTTTTCAAGGGCAATGGCGAGCAGCAGACGCTCAACTGTGACGTAGGAGTCCCCCGCTTTTTGTGCGATCTTGCCAGCGTTGTCGAATATGCGGGCCAGACCCGGCGACATGTAAATTTGACCAGCTCCGGAGCCGCTGACTTTCGGCAGTTTGGCCAGCGCAGCTTCGGTATTCGCCAGCGCCTCGCGAGAACGGCCTTTAGATCGATCAATGAGACCGGCAACAAGCCCCTGATCGTCGTCCAGGAGCACTTTCAGCAGATGTTCGGGCAAAAACTGCGGGTTGCCCTCGCGCATGGCGAGGGACTGAGCCGACTGTACAAACCCGCGCGCACGCTCGGTGTATTTATCAAAATCCATCTTAACCCCTCTCGACCTTGGAACGCCCCCCTGAAGCGGTGCGTCCCGCGTCAATAATTTCCGGCCCCTGACGGCGGCCTTCTGATCCGATATGGGAATGGTTTTTCAGGATAAAAGGGGCGCGGCGCGGCGTCGCAGCGCTCAGCCGACGCAGGATAAATGGCTATGGCGCCAGCTATTTATCCGACTGGAAATGGCGATGATCAACCCGGAGGCCTGACTGGACGCAGGAGAGCGCATGGATTGTTTTTATTCATTAAACTCAGAATCTTAAGAAGAAGTCACTGGACAACGGCCATCCATGGATATGGTTTTGAGCCGTCAAAACGGGTAATGATTCTGACGCGGATATTGGGGCGGTCTCTGAAAAATGCGGTTCCCAGCGCATGCTCCCGCCAGAGGGCCTAAACCTCTTCTGCCCGGTCGCGGGGAATTTGCGGTTACCAACCATACTTGACCCAATTGCCGTGGAGCGCATCCTGTTTGCCCGACGGATCATGCCTAAACGTTTCTGCCTGTGGAAAATTGGGCAATTTTATTGGTTTACGATTTTGCTTGTTGCACAGTCCCTTGGATTTACAGTGATCGTCGGCATGATTGCGTCAATTCGAGTTTTCATGTGATATTTCACGACAATGCCGTTTTGCACATAATTCGGCATCATTTCACAAACGCGCACGTTCAGTTGAGCAATAATCTCTCCAAGGCGGGAGGGATTGTCTATGAGAGTATGCGCGAGTTCATCGTCAAGAATGGTGTAGAAATAATTGAACAATTTTCCAGGCCCTGAACTAGTACGATCTAGCCGGACGCCCTCGCTAACCATCTCTGGAAGAGTTTTGTTGAGTTCAGTCGCATCCCGCGTTAAATCTATGCCTTGCGATTTATTGGCAAGCTGCGGGGTCAGATGTTGAAAATATCGGCCGCCAAGAAACGCCGCCGATGCAGCCGCCATCCCCAATAACAAAATCGAGGCAATCCTGATTGATGATTGATAATTCATCGGTTTCTACCCGAATTGCATCAGAGGGACGAACGATTTCTAGGACCGTTTTCCTTATCAGAGACGTGGACCCACTCCGACTAGCTCAACAGTCTATTTCTATGGCTAACAGAAGCGGGCGGTGAGTAGATTTTATATTGCTGAAAATAAAAAGTCGCCAGCTCTGGGCTGGCGACGGAAGTTGTGCTGGCAAAACCCCGCGCCCTGGGAAAAAAACGCGCAAATCCACCAGCCTCTGACAGCTTAAGTCTAATTCCCGGTGCAAGACGCACAAAATTCGCCAGACTTCGGCAACTACGCTTACTTCACAAAAAATCGTTCGGATGAGGGCAAACGCCCTCAACCGCGTTCACCGCCAATGGCTCATCTAAGCTCCATTCTTAAAGCCATAAGCTCCACCCGGACACTCTCCGCCATTGGAACTGGACTCAATAGCATCTCAGCAAACCACAATGATGGGTAACAAACAGAAACCGACGCTTTTCGACCAATACGTCGTTTGGCATCGATTTTCGGGCCAATCTCGAAATCATAGGCTTACCGATACTTAAAAGCCCAACGCCTTGATTTATAATGCTACAACCTATGAGTAATGATCTTTTTTTCTTTCAGTCAATCCAGACCACGATCATGGCGAGGTAAATCTGACAAATTTATCCAAAGCTAATAAGTGAATGGATTTTAGTGGCAAAGTCCAAGCTTCTTTACTTTTGCAGGGCATTGAAATTATATTAACAAAAGCCGGGAAGCTATTCAGTCAGAAATCACAGAAATTATAAGGTTGCTCGAGAACTTCTCCGGCAATCTATTCATCACAATAGAGACCATCGGCTGAGTCCAGAATTTCGTGATTGATGTCGCCCTGACGTTGAGCGTCAGCTTTTTTTACAAAGCTTGAGCTATATTTTTCAACTAAAAGTATTGATATTTGCACACTTACGTGTCGTGTAACAAATCTTTTGCTTATTTTTTTGAACGGATTTTATATTTATCTTTTCTTTAATCCCTAGCTGTTATCAAATTTAAACAAGCAGCGCTTGAGAGAGCTGATAATATTGACGGCGAGGAAGCTGTTATGGGCATGAATAAGTGCAAGACACTCTATCGTTCCTTTGACAAGATGGCGCTGGTCTTTTTATGCCTCCTGACGCCTTCTAAAACCTATTGCCAAAGCCATCCCGCGTCTCCGACCGCACAAAAATGGGCCGATCCGGGTGCGTTAGAGAAGGCTCAAACTCAAGCCGCGATGCAGAATCAGAATAAAAACACACCGCCTGCCGCGACATCGTCAACATCCACGGGCGCTGCGACGCAGCCAGTGTCCGTTTCGGCGCCTAAAAAGGCGGCGATAAGCGCTCGCTCCTCGTCGATTTCCCGCGGAGAGCCCATGAGTAAGGTTGATCACCAACGGTCGGAGCAAACGGTCATTCATAGGACTTCACACCGTGACGTTAAAGCTCACTCGACACTCCCCGAGGCATCATATGCCTCCGGGCCGGAACAGAAGCTAACATTTGCTCCCGGACATGCTCTCGCTACAAAAAAGGCGCAGACGCTTTCGGCGATCAAAGCCGCCGCAAGGTCGGCTCGAACCAAAGACCGCCACATCGTCCACGATAGCCTTCCGAGTAAGAAAGACGCGCCGTCATCATCAGTCACGGCCGAGTTCGACCCGATTTACGGCTATTCCAATCTTATTAGCGTCGCCTACTAGGGGTTGCGGACAGTCGCGCCGAGCAAGTTTATCCTGAACATTGAGCCAATGCGTCGATTATTAGTCGCGCTGGGTTTTATCCCGCCTCACGAGCCGGGCACGAGCATCCGGATCATGAGTTTTCAACGCCCAAAGATTGCAATAATTGCCAGTATGTTCCGTCGCTCGAAACCTATACCCGGTCAAGCCAACCAAGGAACAGTTTGAGAGATTGTAGTTACGGCCATATATTGGCCTTGAAAGCCGGTTCTAATCACCCAAGATGAGCATTTGCAAAGCACGAAGATCATGGTGTTGCCGCTCATCCAGCGGCGCCAGATGATTTTTTATAATTATATTTCCGTGTCCATTATCGAACTTATGAATAAATGCGGCAGGGAGAAACTCCCGTCTATCTCCAATGAGACTAATACGCCACAAATATGTACCGATGGCGGGCTAGATTAAAAGTGACCAGTTCGCATCCCCAGAATCGAGCCTCATGCGCATCCTTAGCTTTTTTTTCCTGTTGCTCCTGGCTTATGTCGCCGAGGCGGCGACGCCACCCACATCTAGAGACATCAATGTGCCTTTGACCGACGAGCAGGTGCGGGCGGCAGGGGTCGAGACCGAACCGATTGAACCTGAGGCGGGTGTCGGGGAGATCGTTGTGCCGGGCGTTGTGACGGTTCCACCACAACAATTGCGGATCGTAGCCGCGCCCGCAGCAGGTTTGGTCGAAACGCTGCTAGTTGCGCCGGATGAGGATATCAAGGAGGGCGCCCCGCTCGCGACCCTCAAATCATCCGAACTTATCGAGCAACAGCGCGCTTTCCTGCACGCGCTCTCGGAAGCAAATCTTGCCGCCGAAAAACTCCGCCGGGATGAACAATTGTTCAAGGAACGCATCATCGCCGAAAGAAGGCTGATTGTCACGCGGGCGGAAGCGACACAAGCGCGATCGGCCCTTGATGAGCGGGGCCAGATCCTTACTCTTGCTGGGATGACTTCTCAGGATGTATCTGCGCTACAGAATGACCGTCGTCTAGTTAGTTCTTTGACTGTTCGCGCGCCAATGACCGGGACAATCCTACAACGACATGGCACAACTGGCGAGCGCGTTCAGGCTTCCGCGCCGCTTGTTACGATCGCACGACTTGATCCGATCTGGGTCAATTTGCAAGTGCCCCTTACAAGAGTTGGCGCCCTGGAGAGCGTTGAGCGGGTCCACCTTGCTGCGACGGGTCTGGATGGACGTCTCATCCGTGTCGGACGGACAGTCGACGCCGAAACTCAATCGGTGACGGCCGTCGCAGAGTTTCGGCCTGGCAAAACGCTCTTGCGACCGGGTCAGGCGGTACAAGCCAAATTGTTCGTTCTCAGCGATAGCGGCGCCCAATGGCGAGTCCCTGCCGACGCAGTTGTGAGCCATCAAAACAAAAGCTGGGTGTTCGTGCGCACTGCTGCTGGATTCCGCGCAACTCAAATTACGCTCGTTTCTGAGACGCCGCACTTCGCCTCTGTCCAGGGCAATCTGGCCAATGGCGAGCGGGTGGCCGTGCGCGGTCTCCTGACATTACTTGCCGAACTTGCAGAAATAGAGCGGCAGTAGAGCAGATGCTTGAAGCTCTGATCCACTTCTCGCTTCGTCAGCGTTTGCTCACCTTGCTTGGCGCCCTGTTCATCGCGGGCTGGGGAGCTGTCAGTTATTTTAAATTGCCGATTGACGCATTTCCCGACGTGGCGCCCGTGCAGGTGCTGGTGGCCATGCGTGCGCCGGGGCTGACCCCTGAAGAACTCGAAAGTCGCGTGACGGCTCCGATTGAAATCGCGGCGCGAGGCATTCCTTCGCTGGTGCGCATGCGATCAACGACGCGTTACTCGGTGACATTGCTGACCTTCGAATTCGCAGAGGGAACGGACATCTATTGGGCGCGCGCGCAGGTTAATGAACGTCTGGCGCAGGTGCAGGATCAATTGCCCGATGGCGTAACGGGCGGCCTGGCCCCCATCGTGACGCCCCTCGGTGAGATGCTTATGTTCACTCTCGTCGGCGGCGAGCTGAGTCCAATGGAGCAACGTAGCCTGATCGACTGGACGATCCGCCCGGCGATTAGAGGCGTACCAGGCGTGGCCGATCTGAATGTCCTTGGTGGTTTTGTACGAACTTTCGAGGTCACGCCATCTCCGTCCGCCATGGCGTCACGTGGCGTCACCGTTGAAATGCTCGAGAGCGCCTTATCCTCGAATAATCGCAACGACGGCGCTGGTCGTGTGCGCGATGGCGAGGAAGTTTTGCTTGTTCGGGCCGAAGGAAGATTGCGCAACCTCGATGATATCCGATCTGTCGTTATCGATGCGCGCGCCAAGGGCGTAGTGCGCGTCGGTGATGTCGCCGAGGTGCGGGTTGGTTCGCTACCACGCAACGGTGTTGTCACACGAAACGGCGAGAACGAGGCTGTATGGGGACTTGTGCTGGGCCTGAGAGGCGCCGATGCGCGCGCCGTCGTGAGCGGCGTTAAAGCGAAGCTGGATGAAATCGCTCCCTCTCTCCCGAGGGGAGTAAAGATCGAGATTTTCTATGATCGAAGCGAGCTAATCGGCAAAGCTGTCTGGACAGTGCAAAAGGTGCTTATCGAAGCAATCATTCTGGTTGTTATTTTGCTTGCCTTATTTTTGGGAAATTTACGCGCAGCTCTGGTTGTTTCCATCATCCTGCCGCTGGCGGCGCTCTCTACATTTGGCGTAATGAGATGGTGGGGCCTATCTGCAAATATCATGTCTCTGGGCGGCCTCGCCATCGCAATCGGATTGCTTGTCGATTGCGCAGTTGTCGTTGTTGAAAATGTCGAGCATAGAATGGCGCATGCGCACAACGCCAGTCTATCGGATCGGATGTACATGACGCTGGAAGCGACACGGGAAGTCGCCACTCCGCTGGTCTCCGGAGTTATCATTATCATCACGGTCTTCCTGCCCCTGCTCTCTTTGGAAGGGCTTGAGGGACGTCTTTTCGCGCCGGTAGCTCTGACGATCGCCTTTGCGCTCGCCTCGGCCCTGCTCTTGTCCCTGACAGTCGTCCCCGCCCTGAGCGTGACATTGTTGCAATCCGGACATGCGGACGAACCCTGGCTTGTGCGAAAGATTGCGGGATATTATGAACCGTTGTTGTCTTTGGCGCTTCGACGCCCCCTTGTTATAGGCTCCTTCGCTCTCATTGGTCTGATAATTGCGGCGCTGGCCTACACGAGAATCGGTCAAACCTTCATGCCGGTAATGGACGAAGGAACGCCGGTAATCACAATTCGTAAACATCCAACCATCAGCGTCGATATTGCGACAGAAACCGATAAACGCATTCAGCGCGAAATCATGGAGCATATTCCAGAGGTAAGGGGCATGATGGCTCGGGCCGGGGTCGACGAACTGGGAATCGATCCTGTTGGACTTAACGAGACCGACAATTTCCTCACCCTTGCGCCCCAGAAAGAATGGCGTGGACATAGCACCAACTGGTTGATGAATGAAATTCGCAACGTACTCGATACTATACCGGGCATCTCATATTCCTTTTCTCAGCCTATCGACATGCGTGTGCAGGAAATGATCATTGGCGCCCGTGGCGACGTTGTGATCAAGATTTTTGGCGACGACATCGGCGAACTTAACCGTCTAACGCGCGAAGTCGCCGGTGTGGTGAAGAAATTGCCCGGCGCTCGGGACGTATTCGCCTTGCAAAACGATGGCATGCGCTACTTGACCGCAAAAGTCGATCGTCTTGCCGCCGGTCGTTTTGGACTCAACGCCAGTGAAATTCAGGACGCTCTACGGGTATGGGTTGACGGACATCAGGTTGGCCTGGTGCTGGAGGGACCTATCCGTACTCCTCTTGTTGTTCGTGGATCGGAGACCTCGCGTCGATCCTCGGTTGATTTCGCGCGTCTGCCAATGGTCTCGAAGGATGGAAAGGTTGTCGAATTATCACAACTTGCCGAAGTTCAGGCCGAGAATGGACCGCTCCAAGTCATTCGTGAGGACGGCCGACGGTTCGCGACTGTATTGTCCAATGTGAGCGGGCGAGATTTAGTTGGCTTTGTCGATGAAGCCAAGAAAGCTGTCGCAAAATCCGTGAAGACGCCGCCGGGCTATAGCTATCAATGGGGCGGTCAGTTCGAGAACCAGCAACGGGCGTCGACGCGCCTGGCGATTGTCGTACCCATCGCCCTGGCCATGATTTTCCTGCTTCTTTACTTCACATTTAACTCTGCGCTGCAGGCGACGCTGGTTTTCTGTAATGTGCCTTTTGCCGCCATCGGCGGCATTCTGGGATTATGGCTTTCTGGTGAATTTTTATCGGTGCCCGCCTCGGTTGGTTTTATCGCTTTGATTGGCATTGCCGTTCTCAACGGCGTAGTCCTGATCTCCTATATCAACAAGCTCGTCGCAGAAGGCGGACGAACGACTCGTGACGCCGTCATCGAAGGGGCGCGTCGCCGGATGCGGCCTGTTATGCTTACGGCCACGATCGCAGCGTTTGGCCTCATTCCTTTCCTGTTCGCAACAGGTCCCGGCGCCGAGATCCAACGCCCCCTGGCGATTGTCGTTATCGGCGGTTTGATCTCCGCGACGGTGCTGACATTGGTTTTGCTACCTATCCTTTATGATCGCACGGTAGGCTGGGGGTTAAAGCGTCTGAGTATCCCGCGCTGGAAAAGCGCAACATGATTGATCATCGAACTCTCCTGGCTTTATCTGGTTTTATGGCCATCTTTTTCATCGATCTGGCGCAAGCGCAGGAAATGTCGGCGCCTCAGTCGATCGATCCGCATGGCGAAGTGACTGTTCGCCAGCCAACGCCCAAACCTGCAAAACCCACACGAACGCGCAACGCGGCTGGATCGCAGGGGACCGCCACATCCAAAATATCGCGAGAGAACCAGGATGTAGATACGCGGCCGAAACGGGCTTTTGGCCATCAGCTCGTCCGGCACCTGGACATGGCGGTCGCACTGGATGCCCAAAGCCGGGCCCTGATCTCTCAAAGCGGAGCCGTTTCATCGCGCTACGCCACGGCGAATTCGCTTACCCCCGGATCGCCTTATTTCAGCGGCGCTCAGTTGAACAACGTATCCGGAAATCTGCGCAACTTTAATGAAACAGAGGTAGAAGTCGGCATGCCCATATGGCTGCCGGGTCAACGCGACGCCTATGAAGCGACAGTAACGACCGGAGTTAGGGAAATCGATGAAAGGCTGGCGCTACGCCGGCTGGAGGTCGCCGGCTTGTTGCGCGAAGCCTGGTGGAACGCCCAGCGTGCTGCGCGCGATGCAACTGTCGCTCGAACGCGGGTATCTATGGCGCATGAAATCGGCAATGACATGACCCGACGCGTCGAGCTGGGAGATGCGGCTCAATCCGACGCCCTACTGGCAAAAAACGAGACTCTGGCCGCAGAGACAGAATTGGCGCAAGCAGAGGGCGCCGAAAAAGTTGCGCGGGTGCATTACGCAGCCTTAACCGGAGGTACGACTCCCGATGGGGTGCTGGAAGTGGTCCATCCTATGGGCGATATCGAAGATCATCCGGCGCTGCGGGCGCCGAAAGCAGCTCTTGCGAGGGCTGAGTCGCAGGCCAAGCTGATCGAAGCGACCCCAATCGATAACCCGGATTTTGGTCTCTTTGGCCGTAGCGAACATAACAATCAATATTCGGATCTGTTCAGCGAGCCGCTCAATCCCCTTGCACCGCGGGTCAATCAGCGTACAGACTCCGGAACGATTGGCGTACGTTTTCGTGTGCCCTTGCCAACACCCGGGCGCAATGAACCGCGCGCAGCCGAAGCCGCCGCAGAGATCACGAGAGCACGGGCCGATTACGAACGAACAAAACGTTTTGTCGTCGCCGAGATCAAGGCGGCGCGTATTGCCCTCGCCGCCGCGCAAAAAGCCATCAAAACCGCCGATCAACGGCTTGCCGCAGCAAACGAACAATTCGAATTATCCCGTAAATCATATGCTCTTGGCGAGACAAGCGCTTTCGATCTCTATCGCGTTCGACAAATTCAACTTGAAGCTCAGCGCATGCAGGCGACAGCTTCCATCTCAGTTGGCGCCGCCGTGTCGAGACTAAATCAGGCCCAAGGGTACTCGCCCTAAGATCGTCTAAAACTATACCCTTTGCTTCTGTGTGTTGTATTTAGCTGCTAGTCTTGAGTTCAAGCGTGTCGCTGCGCATAATCGTGGAGCTTGGAATATCGGGAATGTCTCAGATGTGCGAACACAGAGCGGGTTTGAAGTTTTCCTTAAACTATCTAACTGATTGGACGCGATTAAACGTCCTGTCACTCTGTATTGCTCTGGCAGTTTATTCACAGGCAGATTATGCTCAGGCTCAGTCAAATACTGCATTTACCGACGCTTACGGCGCCATGATCGGTCCGGGCGCCCTGCCGAGGGCCAGGGGTAGAGACTTTTTTGTTTCCCAACAAAGCAACATGGCGGATCGTGGCAGTACGAATGCTGGCGTTAATCCCCGAGGCAATGTCGATGTAAACCCGCCGGGGTTCATTGGCGACAATCCATTTGGCAACTCGACAATTCCAAATCCGTGAGGTCCCTGACTCCGCCTTTTCACGCGGTCATGGTTCTTGTTGCTTTTCTGACGACCAGAGATGATGCTGGTTGATAAAATACCGAGATGACAAAGCTCCCTTCTCCCAGACACTGCTCGACTCCAACCGACAAAACTAATCTGTCGTTGGCGGAAGCCCTACGCGCCAAGGCGTTGACCCTCGGGTTCGATCTTTGTCGCGTCGCCCCCGTTCATTTGCAGCCAGAAACGGGAGAGCGACTTCGCATGTGGCTTGACGATGGCGCGCATGGCGAGATGAACTGGATGGCGGAAAAAGTCGAGTTGCGCACCGATCCGCGCATACTGTGGCCGGAAGCGCGCAGCATTGTCATGCTCGGCGTCAACTACGGACCGGGCAGCGACCCGCGTACGTTTCTCGCGCAAAGCAACAGCGGGGCGATTTCCGTCTACGCCCGCCATCGCGATTATCATGAAATCATTAAAGGGCGACTGAAAGAACTGGCTGCCTTTTTGTTGAAGCGGGGCGGCGACGGCGATGTGAAGGTGTTCGTCGATACGGCGCCGGTGATGGAAAAGCCGCTGGCGCAACTTGCCGGATTGGGCTGGCAGGGCAAACACACTAATCTCGTTTCACGCGATTTTGGTTCGTGGTTATTCCTTGGAGCAATCTTCACAACGCTCCATCTGGCTCCCGATACGCCGGAAACCGATCATTGCGGCCAGTGCTGCGCCTGTCTGGACATTTGTCCAACTCGTGCGTTTCCGGCGCCGTATCGGCTGGATGCGCGACGGTGCATTTCCTACCTCACCATTGAGCACAAGGGTCCGGTCCCGCATGAATATCGCGAGGCCATCGGCAATCGTATCTATGGCTGCGACGATTGTCTCGCTGTGTGTCCATGGAACAAATTCGCGCAAGTCACACGAGAAGCGAAGCTTGTAGCGCGGGACGATCTGAATTCCCCCTCGCTCGCCATGCTAGCAAAGCTAGACGATGCGGCGTTCCGGACTTTTTTTGCCGGTTCGCCGATCAAACGTATCGGCCGGGCGCGTTTTCTACGTAATGTTCTGATCGCTATCGGTAATTCAGGCTCGCCGGCGCTGACGACGGACGTCGAACGTCTCCTCGACGATCCTGCGCCGTTGATCCGTGGCGCGGCAGTGTGGGCCCTTGGCCGTCTCGCCCCGGAGCAAGCGAAAGCATGGGTAGCGCGAGCGCTGGCGTCGGAAACAGATGCCGATGTGCGGAACGAATGGGCGCGGATCGCGAATGGTAGGCAGCAGTCTCCAACTGCATTATGACACCGGTCGTGAAAACCTTTCTGCAGGACACATCGTGGTAGATTATCCCTCGCTGACAGAAGCTGTTGCGCCGCTCGCACCGAACGACGCCGTCGTCGCCGCCGGTTTTCTCGACGGCGCCCCGGTCCTTGCGCTCGCCGGCGGCGATATTCTGCTTGGATTGTCGGAGGACAATCGCCGTGTAACTGCGCATCCTGATGCGGCAATCCTTATAGCTGCATTCGAGGGGGACAGGGTCGTTAGCGGTGGAGACGATGGTCGCGTGATCGAGACTCGACTTGACGGCGTCGTTGTCCCGCTTGGAGACGAGAACGGCAAATGGATCGACGCGCTGGCGTTGCGCGACGGCGCCACCGCATGGTCGGCAGGACGCAGAATTCAAGCGAGATCGGCAAAAGGCGAGGTGAAAACTCTCGACCTTCCCTCGACCTCGCGCGGCCTCGCCTTTTTCCCGAAAGGCTATCGCCTCGCCGCCGCGCATTACAATGGCGCTACGCTATGGTTTCCCAATGCCGGCACGCCCGAAACGCTGGAGTGGAAAGGCGCTCATCTCGACGCGACGATTTCGCCGGATGGACGATTTCTTGTCACCTCGATGCAGGAGAACACGCTGCACGGCTGGCGGCTTTCTGATGGCAAACACATGCGCATGGCGGGCTACCCCGGCAAGACGCGCAGTTTCTCATGGTCTTCCGACGGCAAATGGCTCGCGACCTCGGGGGCCGACGCTTGCATTATCTGGCCCTTCGCGGGCAAGGATGGACCGATGGGGGCAACGCCGCGCGAATGCGGCGTACGCGCCGAGATCGCGGTGACGCGCGTGGCCTTTCATCCGGTGGCGCCGGTCGTCGCCATTGGCTATGACGACGGAATGGTCCTGCTGGCGCGCATTTCCGATGGTTCGGAGATTTTAGTCCAGCGTCCGTCGGAAAGCGCTATGAACGCGCGCATTGGCGCGCTGGCATGGGACGCCAAAGGGGCGCGACTGATCTACGGCGCCGACGATGGCTCCGCAGGCGTGCTCACACTCCCAAAAGCGTGAGCCCGCGACGGCAGCGTCGACAATAAAATTTTAACCTTCTTTTTTTATTCACTATTCACTTTGCCGCGCCCCAAGAGGCGCACGCAACCATCTCCATCACGCGAGACGCGCCATGATCCGGCATCTCAAGAATTTCAAACGGGCAATAACCGGCAACGGCAAAGCAAGTGACATTGAAAATGCGCTGATTATTTGCGTGTTTGCCTTCTTCGCTCTCGAGTCGGCGCAGATACTGTTCGGCGCGGTCTGAGGCAAGGCCGGACCGCTAGCCGAGGGTCCTCACTCCACCAGCGCACCAGCTTTCGCCTTTCCGAATTTCTTGCGGTCGTTGGGATCGAGCCAGACCTTGCGCAGGCGGATGGATTTCGGCGTCACCTCGACGCGTTCGTCGTCCTCGATATAGGCGAGCGCCTTTTCCAGCGTCATCTGGATTGGCGGCGTCAGGCGCACCGCCTCGTCCTTCGACTGTGTGCGGATGTTGGTGAGCTGCTTGCCCTTGAGCACGTTGATCTCAAGATCATTGTCGCGCGTGTGCTCGCCGACGATCATGCCCTTGTATACCTTCCAGCCGGGCTCGATCATCATTGGGCCGCGATCTTCCAGCTTCCACATGGCGTAGGCGACGGCCTCGCCCTGATCGTTGGAAATCAACACGCCGTTACGACGGCCCTGAATCTCGCCCTTGTAGGGCGCATATTCGTGGAAAAGGCGATTCATGATCGCCGTGCCGCGCGTGTCGGTGAGCAATTCGCCCTGATAACCGATCAAGCCGCGCGTCGGCGCATGAAAAACCAGGCGCAATCGGTTGCCGCCCGAGGGTCGCATTTCGATCATCTCGGCCTTACGCTCCGACATTTTCTGTACCACCACGCCGGAATGCTCTTCATCGACGTCGATCACGACTTCCTCGATCGGCTCGAGCATGTCGCCGTTTTCGTCCTTTTTGAAGACAACCTTGGGACGTGACACGCCGAGTTCGAAACCCTCGCGGCGCATCGTCTCGATCAGAATGCCGAGCTGCAATTCACCGCGGCCAGAGACGATGAAGGCGTCGCCCATCGGAGCGTCCTCGACCCGCAACGCGACATTGCCCTCAGCCTCCTTGAACAGGCGGGCGCGGATCATACGGCTTGTCACCTTGTCGCCTTCGGTGCCGGCGAGCGGACTGTCGTTGACAAGGAAAGTCATGGACAGAGTCGGCGGATCAATCGGTTGCGCCTGCAGTGGCTCGTTCACATCAAGAGCGCAAAGCGTGTCGGCGACGTTGAATTTCTCAAGGCCCGCAATCGCGACGATGTCGCCCGCCTCGGCTTCTTCGATCGGCTGACGCTCGATGCCGCGGAAGGCGAGAATTTTGGAGACCCGGCCCTGCTCGACGACCTTGCCGTTGCGATCGAGAACCTTGACCGGCTGATTGGGTTTCACCGAGCCGGAGAAGACGCGGCCGGTGATGATCCGGCCGAGATAGGGGTTCGCCTCCAGAAGCGTGCCAAGCATCCGGAAACCGCCGTCTTCTAACCTGGGCTCGGGCACATGTTTGAGCACTAGGTCGAAGAGCGGCGCCATGCCGTCTTGCGGGCCGGTCGGCTCCTCTGCCATCCAACCCTGTTTTGCGGAGCCATAAATGATCGGGAAGTCGAGCTGTTCGTCGGTGGCGTCGAGCGCAGCGAAGAGGTCGAAAACCTCGTTGACGACCTCCGAAATGCGCGCGTCGGGTTTATCCACCTTGTTGACGCAGACGATGGGCTTGAGGCCGATCTTGAGCGCCTTGCCAACAACAAATTTGGTCTGCGGCATCGGACCTTCGGCGGCGTCGACCAATACGATAGCGCCGTCGACCATCGACAGGATGCGTTCTACCTCGCCGCCGAAATCGGCATGACCGGGGGTGTCGACGATATTAATGCGCACATCCTTCCAGGTGATGGATGTGGCCTTAGCCATAATAGTGATGCCGCGCTCTTTTTCGAGATCGTTGGAGTCCATCACGCGTTCCGCAACGCGCTGGTTTTCACGAAAAGCCCCCGATTGCTGGAGCAGACGGTCGACAAGCGTCGTCTTGCCATGGTCGACGTGGGCGATGATAGCGATATTGCGGAGCTTCATGGGAAAGGGCTTCTCGGTCGCGGCGACGTCTCCTCCGGGAGGAGGGCGGCTGGCGACAGCTTATGTTGCGATGCAGCGCTATAGCCCAGGCGGAACGAATTTGGAACCAAAATCGGGGCAAGGAATAAAAGGACTTAATCCCCGCCGCATTGTGCGCAGCAGCCAGCGATCTCGACGACCCGCGTTCGGGCGCGAAAACCCGCCCCCCCGCATAACGCCGTCAATTCTCGGCTGAGGCCGGGGGAAGTCGCCTCCTTCACCTCTCCGCATTGTTCACAAATGAGAAACACCACCGGCTCGCCCGCCGCATGAGCATGACCGCAGACAACAAAGGCGTTTTTTGATTCGAGCCGGTGCGCCAGGCCATTGTCGAGCAGAAAGGCCAGCGCCCGGTAGACCGAGACCGGCGCAGGCCGCTTGCCGTCGGCGACGGCGATCAGATCAATCATTTCATAGGCTCCGACCGGCCGGTTGGCCTGGGTCAAAACCTCAAGGGCTCGCCGACGAGCCGGCGTTAGCCCGGGCACTCTGGCTAAATCGGTGTCGTGACGGTCTTGATGATGGTCGCTCATGGACGACAGTCTAGCGATTATGAGGCAGAAAAACGAGGTGGCGGGAGTTGCGTCGCGGTTTCGCGCACAAAAGGCTGAACTGGCGAAATTTTTCGCCGGATCCTGCGAGCTGCGCCGTTTGCGTCGTTCCCCGCCCCACAGAGAACTGTAGCTGGTCCGCCTCCGCCAGCCTCATAAACCGGGCTGCGTCGAATGCGACGCTTGCGGTGAAACTCTCATCAAGGCTTTCATCATTGGCCCGGATTGTGCCGCGGATCGGCCAGCGGGTCCGGCCAGCCAGCAGGCGCGCGGTCGCCGGCGACCCGCGTTTCATGCGTTGCTGGGTGTGAAAGATGATCATGTCCAGAACATTGCTCTCTGGCGCGCAGGAAAATCGGATCGACGTATCGTCCGTCTCCGCCAAGCCGAAGCCCAAGCGCACGTGTCCATCGGCCGTGGCGTTAGCTGCTTCGAGAGTCCACTCACGCGCCGATGGCAGCAAAACGGCCCTGTGAGGGAGCACCGACACCGTTAACATTACAAGGATTAGCCGCAAAAGAGGCTTCCTGTTCGCGCGCATCGACCGCCCTGTCCATTTGTGTGCGCTGGAGCGTCCGGCTTGCGCTGACGCGCCCGGCGCCTATAGTCCCGCGCGCCGACACATTTTTCCCGCAGAGCCAGATATGACCCGTCCCAGGAAAGAGATCAAACGCGTTGTCCTCGCCTACTCCGGAGGTCTCGACACCTCCATTATCCTGAAGTGGCTTCAGACGACCTATGGCGCGGAGGTTATCACCTTCACCGCAGACCTAGGCCAGGGCGAGGAGCTTGCGCCAGCTCGAGACAAGGCGCTTTTGCTCGGTGTGAGGCCGGAAAACATCTTCATTGAGGATCTGCGCGAGGAGTTCGTGCGCGACTACGTCTTCCCGATGTTTCGCGCCAACGCTCAATATGAAGGGCTCTATTTACTCGGGACCTCTATCGCTCGCCCGCTAATCGCCAAAAAACAGATCGAGATCGCTCGCAAGATGAAGGCTGACGCAGTCTGTCACGGCGCCACCGGCAAGGGCAACGATCAGGTGCGCTTCGAACTGGGCTATTATGCGCTTGAGCCCGATATCACGGTGATCGCGCCGTGGCGCGAATGGGATTTCGTCTCGCGCACGGATCTCATCAAATTCGCTGAAGCGCATCAGATCCCCATCGCCAAGGATAAGCGTGGCGAAGCGCCGTTCTCGACTGACGCCAATCTTCTGCACACATCCTCCGAAGGCAAGGTGCTCGAAGACCCGGCGCAGGAAACCCCGGATTATGTTTACTCACGCACTGGCGATCCTGAGGAAGGCCCCGAAGCGCCGCAGTATGTCACCATCGATTTCGTGAAGGGCGACCCCGTCGCCGTCGATGGCGTCCGGCTCTCGCCGGCGGCGCTGCTCGCCAAACTCAACGAACTTGGCCATCTGCACGGCATTGGCCGGCTTGATCTCGTCGAAAACCGCTTTGTCGGCATGAAATCTCGCGGCATGTACGAGACCCCCGGCGGCACGATCCTACTCATCGCGCATCGCGGGATCGAAAGCCTGACCCTTGATCGCGGCGCCGCGCATCTCAAGGACGAGTTGATGCCGCGTTACGCTGAATTGATCTATAATGGTTTCTGGTTTTCTCCCGAACGAGAGATGCTGCAAGCAGCTATCGACAAAAGTCAGGAGCATGTCGAGGGACGCGTGCGTCTCAAGCTCTACAAAGGCAACGCTATTCTCGTCGGTAGAGAAAGCCCGTGGTCGCTCTACGATCAGGAGTTGGTCAGCTTCGAGGAAGGCGGGGCCTACGATCAGCGCGACGCAGAAGGGTTCATCAAACTCAACGCCCTGCGTCTGCGCACGCTGGCGAAAAGGGCGGCCAGAGGGGCGAAGAGGTAAACGATCACATTTTTCGCTTGGGATAACGGGCGCTTTGGGCGCCCGTTTTTGTATAAGCGAGTTGACAGCAACTCTTGAAATCATAAATTTTCCTCATAAAAATAATTGATATCGACAAACAGTTCGTAAAAATCCCCACAACCATCGGAAAAACAACTGATGCATTCATCCATTTTAACATCAAGGATGGCGCTGATGAGAATTTCCCTGAAATCTCCAGAGCATTCCATCTCTATGCATAGCAAAGCCGTGAAATGGTTTATTTTTCATCCGATAGAAAAAAGATTGGCGAGCTTGCTGATCGTAATATTCACCCTGATAATCGCGCCTGAGGCTTTCGCCAGTTCTTTTATTGTGAATTGTCAACAAATCGATAAATTAGGACACACTCAGGTCCATATTGGTTTGTCTGTAATGGGCAGACGTGTCTCCGAGACTGAGAGAAATTACTTACACTCAAAATATCACTCCTTATCCAACGCGTGCCTTTCAAACCCACGTGCGCGCACACAATTGAGAGCGTCGCCCCAACTGATTTCTCTCTTGGCGGAATATGGCTTTCTTCGCTGAAAAACTGGGCGCCGAGACTGTGCGCCGAGATTTGGCGGCCGGTTTATCTTTCCCTCTCCACTTCCCGCCAGCCGATGTCGCGACGGCAGAAGCCCCCCGGCCAATTGATGGCGTCGACCGCCGCGTAGGCTTTGTCGCGCGCCTGTTGCACGCTGTCGGCTAGCGCCGTTACATTTATTACGCGCCCGCCCGCCGCGAGCAACCGTCCACCCTCCAGCCGTGTGCCGGCATGGGTGACGACAACGCCCGGCCGGCTTTCGACACGGTCGAGTCCTGAAATTTCCGTGCCGGTTTGCGGCGTTCCGGGATAACCCCTCGCCGCCAGCACTACGGTCAGCGCTGACTGAGGCGTGAACGTCAACCTTATATCTGGCAGCGCGCCGTTGGCGGCGGCTAACATGAGCCCGACGAGATCGCCTTCGAAACGCGGCAGGATCGCCTGTGCTTCGGGATCTCCGAAACGTACGTTGTATTCGATGAGCTTGGGTCCCTCTTTCGTCAGCATCAAGCCAGCGTAGAGCACGCCCCGGAACGGCGCGCCGAGATCGCGCATTGCCGTCAGTGTCGGGGTGATAATCTCTTCCATAACCCGCTGTGCGATTTCCGGCGTGACGACGGAAGCCGGCGAATAAGCGCCCATGCCGCCTGTATTCGGGCCGACATCCCCGTCGCCGACGCGCTTGTGATCCTGCGCCGTTGCGAAAGGTAAGGCGCTCAAGCCATCGCAAATCGCAAAAAAAGAGGCTTCTTCGCCTTCAAGAAACGCTTCGATTACCACTTCAGCGCCAGAGGCGCCAAAAGCGCCGTCGAACATCAAGTCGATGGCGGCTTCCGCTTCGGCCAGCGTCATGGCGACAACCACGCCCTTGCCTGCGGCGAGCCCGTCCGCCTTGATGACGATTGGCGCGCCTTGCGCGCGGACATGAGCCAGCGCCCGTTCGCGATCAGAAAACCGTTCATAGCTTGCCGTTGGGATATGATGAGTTCGACAGATATCCTTGGTAAAGCCTTTCGAGCCTTCCAGCCTTGCCGCCGCCTGTGTCGGGCCGAACGCCGGCACTCCCGCTGCCGTCAGGGCATCGACAAGGCCGCCGATCAGCGGCTGTTCCGGTCCAACGACGACAAGACCAACACCCTGGTCGCGACAAAAGCGCAGAACGGCCGCATGATTTGCTGGATCAAGCGCGACATTGCTTCCAACCCGAGCTGTGCCGAGGTTACCCGGTGCGATGAATAGTTGCGCACATTGTCGGCTTCTCGCCAGCGCATTGGCCAGGGCATGTTCGCGGCCGCCAGAGCCGATGAGGAGAATCTTGAGCCTGTCCATCGGTCTTCGTATAGCCGAGCGGGGGCGACGGACAAAGCCGAATGGTCTTGTCGGGGTCCGATTTGTGTGGAACGACGGCTGCGTATTCGGCCCGGAGTCTCGTTGATGGGGAAATTTCGTATTCTCGGCCTGATCCTGTCCCTGTTTGGCGCGCCAGCGCTTGCCGAGCCGAGGAAGATTCTTGTCTTCGGCGATAGTCTTGTTTCTGGCTACGGCCTTCGGGACAGCGAAGCCTTTCCGAGCATTCTCGGTCAACGACTTGGGGCTGACGGCTATGATGTTGTCGTCGCCAACGCCGGCGTGCCGGGGAACACCACCGCCATGGGCGTCGCCCGGGTCGCGCAGGCGGTCGCCGGAAAGCCCGATCTCGTCATTCTCGAACTCGGGATCAACGACCTGCTCAATGATGCGCCGTTGTATGCGACACGGCGCAATCTCGTGCGGCTGATCCGCCGCTTTCAGACGGCTGGGGCGCGGGTCATCCTCGCCGGCATGGTCGCCGACGATCGTCGCGGCGCCGCCTATCGGGCGGGCTTCGACGGGATTTATCCGGCGCTGGCGGCTAAATACGCCCTGCCGCTCTACCCGTATTTTCTCGAAGGCGTCGCCAATGATCCCGCCCTGACGCAGGAGGGCAGCCTGCACCCCAACGCCGCGGGCGTGCGCGCCATCGTTGGACGCCTTGCGCCGCTCGTGGAACAAACTCTGGATGAGCTGGGCGCACGACCGCAATAGCCGAGCCGTCGACACAATGCCTAGGGGACCGTCGCATGATGAACATGAGCCGCAGGGCCTTTCTGTTTTGTCTATGCCTTACGCCCTCGCCGCTCGCGGCGCAGGGGTTCGATTGCGGCAAGGCGCAAACCCCGATCGAAAATCTGATCTGCACGACGCCGGAGCTTGGTGCGCTGGACAGAGCGCTAAACGTAGCTGTTCAGGAGAGACTGATCGCGACACCGCAGGAACGGACTGATTTTCTTGTCGATTCTCGGCGCTGGCTCTCGATGCGCGATCAAACCTGCGCCACTCCGGCCGGTCCCCTCTCAACCGAACGTCGCGCGGCGGCGGTCTCCTGCCTCGCTAAAGCCTATCGCGCGCGACTTGACGCCCTGGCGGGATCGACCTTGGAGAAAACGACTGTCGGCGTCGACAAAACGCTCTGCCATCGGTTTGTGGAAACCTATCGCAACGCTCTGTCCGCACAGGCCAACGACTCCGGAAAACTCAATACGCTTCTAAACCAGTCGCCTTTCGCCTTTCTGGCGAGCAGGCCAAACTCCGGGGTCGTGCGCGCGCCTGAGGCGACCAGTCTGCCAGAAACAAATGCGCGACAAATCGACCAGTGGGGGCAAAGCCAGAAACCGCCTGTTCGTTTATCGAAGAAACTCAGGCGGGAGATTCTCGGCCTCGGCTCTACTGCGATTTTAAATTTCGAGCATGCGCCTCAGACCAATTTCTACGTTGCGAGTCAGGTACAAGGTACGGCGCATTGTATTTACGCAGTGGCCTTCGTAATCCGCAACGGGGTCGCAGAACGCGTCGCAAAACCCCTGTGGCCGGACCAACCGGGCGATTCCTGCGGCGTCGATCAGTTCTTTGGCGTTATCGACGGCCGCACGGTCGCTGTGCAAGATAATGAGAGCCCCTATGAAGCCTCGCTAGCCGCTCGCCTGTCGATCAAAGCGTGGAGCCATGACGCTTTTGGACCCGCCTGCAGCGTCTCATTCGATTACAATCCGACATTTGCGGATATTACGGACGACATGGCGCAGGAGCCGGATCGAAAATGCGATAACGCCGCCTGCATCGCGCTGAGGCCGGAAGCAAAAACCATGGTTGAGGCAATCCAGAAAGATCCGCTTGCCGCGCGCAAGGACGCCATTGAGCGTCTCTCGCCGATACAGCGGACAACGTTCGCAGCAATGGAAAAACTGGCGCGGGAAAAAATTGGCGACATCCCTGCGCCAGATCAGCCAGCCAATCCTGCAGGCTATCTCGACCAGAACCCGCTCCTTGCGCCTCTTCTGCATCAGGGCGAAGTTTATCTCGCCAGCATAGGCCATTACACAATCGGCTGGCGTGTTTATCCTGATTGGTCTGTGAAGCTGGACAAACTCGACCATGACCAACTGACGACAATCGGGACGGCTTCCGTCGCCATGCGGCGCGGGACCTTGCGCGCTGCGACGGTGGAGTAAGTCGCCGCTTCCGTTCGGGACCGAAACCTTATAGATACGTGGCCAAATCGGTCTAACCGCGAGACGCAGACACATGGCGCGCCAGTTCATCTATCATATGCAGGGCCTCACCAAGACCTATCCGGGCGGCAAAAAGGTCCTCGATAACATTCATCTTTCCTTCTACCCAGACGCCAAGATCGGCGTTCTCGGCGTCAATGGAGCCGGTAAATCGACACTGCTGCGCATCATGGCCGGCATCGACAAAGAGTTCACCGGCGAGGGTTTCGTCGCTGAGGGTGCGCGTGTTGGCTATTTGCCGCAGGAACCGCAACTCGATCCGGCGCTCGACGTGCGCGGCAATGTCATGCTCGGCGTCGCCGACAAGAAAGCGATCCTTGACCGCTACAACGATCTGGCGATGAACTATTCGGACGAGACCGCCGAGGAGATGACAAAACTGCAGGACGAGATCGAAGCCAAAGGCCTATGGGATCTTGACAGCCAGGTAGATCAGGCGATGGATGCGCTGGGTTGTCCGCCGGACGACGCCGATGTGACCAAGCTTTCAGGAGGCGAGCGCCGCCGAGTCGCACTGTGTAAATTGCTGCTGGAGCAACCAGAAATGCTTCTGCTCGACGAACCAACCAACCATCTCGACGCCGAAACGGTGAACTGGCTGGAAGGTCATTTGCGTAATTATCCGGGCGCCATTTTAATTGTCACCCATGACCGCTATTTCCTCGACAATGTCACGGGATGGATTCTCGAACTTGATCGCGGTCGCGGGATTCCCTACGAGGGAAATTATACGAGCTGGTTAAAGCAGAAACAAAAGCGTCTTGCGCAAGAATCGAGCGAGGACAAGGCGCGCCAGCGGGCGCTCGAGGCCGAAAGCGAGTGGATCGCCTCAAGCCCGAAGGCGCGACAGGCCAAGAGCAAGGCTCGTATCCAGCGTTATGAGGAGCTAGTCGCCAAACAGAACGACAAAGCGCCCACCACAGCGCAGATCATCATACCGGTGGCCGAACGTCTTGGCGCCAATGTGATCGATTTCGAGCACATTTCGAAAGCCTTTGGCGACAAGCTCCTGATCGACGATCTGTCCTTCAAGCTTCCCCCGGGCGGAATTGTCGGCGTGATCGGCCCGAACGGAGCCGGTAAAACAACGCTCTTTCGCATGATCACCGGCCAGGAAAAACCCGACAACGGCAATATCACCATCGGGGAGAGCGTGCAGCTCGGCTATGTCGATCAATCCCGTGACGCTCTGCACGCCAACAAAACTGTCTGGGAGGAAATCTCTGAAGGCAACGAGGTGATCTATCTCGGCAAGCGAGAGATCAACTCCCGGGCCTATTGCTCAGCATTCAACTTCAAGGGCTCCGATCAGCAAAAGAAGGTTGGCCAGCTCTCGGGCGGCGAACGCAACCGGGTTCATCTGGCGAAAATGCTGAAAAGCGGCGCAAATGTTTTACTGCTTGACGAACCGACAAACGATCTCGACGTCGAGACGTTGCGCGCGCTTGAGGAAGCGCTTGTTGATTTTGCCGGCTGCGCCGTCATCATCTCGCATGATCGCTTTTTTCTTGATCGCATCGCGACACATATTCTCGCTTATGAAGGCGATAGCCATGTCGAATGGTTCGAGGGCAATTTCGCCGATTACGAGGAAGATAAAAAACACCGTCTGGGCGTCGACAGCGTCATTCCCCATCGGCTTAAATACAAAAAGTTTACTCGATAAGTTGCGTTTCCCGCCCGGCTGTCGTGTCTTTTCGGACGACGGGCGGGCGACAAACGCCCACGGAGTCAGTGCGTTGATGTGCGCAAACACGCTCCCTGTCATCACAGCAAACATATGTGCTCGGCTTGCCATCAACTCGCTGATAGGCATTGTGATAGTTTTCGTAACCTCCCTTGGCGTGACAACGGCGCAGGCGCAAAAAATGGAGCTGCTGCCTTCGACTCCCGCCGGCGTCGATTGCATATGGAAACCCTTCGAAAGTCCGACGCTGGGACTTAAAATGCTGGTTCAGGAATGCGCCATGCCCGAGCGTCAGTACACCCTCCGCGCACAGGGCAATGCGATTTACTTCCGTCCGAAAGGCGGCGATCGGACTGTTCGCGAGGAAAAAATCATTGAAGTCTTCACCAAGCCTCTGGATGTGCCGATCCAAAACGCCATTCACCAACGTTTTGTTATCCCGTCAACAGCTTACCGAAACGCCGGGTGCGAGGTCAGAGACATCCGTGATCTTCTATTTCTGGGACGCGAACAGATCACGCTCGATATTTTTCCCATCGGTCAATATGGCTACCCGTCCGAACTAACCGGCAAGGGCGATGCTTATTCCGTGTGCGGCGATTATGGTTTCAAACCTGATAATAGCCGATACTTCTCTTTCCATCCCGATGAAGACAAAACAAAATATTTGTTCATTTCGCTGCCGGCCAATAAGTCTTTATTCGACCCACTGAGTATTATGCTCTATCCGGGTGCGCTTGCGCCTGAACCACAACCCACCCCAGCGCCAATGTCATCTCCCCGGACGCCGGAAACGCCCAAACCTGTCAAACCATCGCGCGGCGCACAAACATTCGATTGGCGCACTGTCGAGCAAATCGGCGTGATGCGATATTTCATCAATGCCAATTCCATCGTTGACCCCGCCTCTGGCTATGTAAGCGACGATGTGCTGGTTGATACCGATCCCCGCACGCCGATCAGAAGTCTGATCGGTCTGCCGGATGGCGCCGCATCGAAAATCGAACGTGTAACGGTCGATTGCAAAACTCGTCGCTACAAGACCGAAAGCGCGGATTTGTATCGTGAGAATATGGGCAGAGGAACTGTGTTGAAGCATTTCGATCAAAGAGCTGGATGGAGCTTCGCCCCCGCTTACTACGCCAGAGTCTTCGATAAACTATGCGAGCCGCGCGACTAGCCTTTGCGCATTAAAAATTACCGGCGGCTTGATCACGAAGAGCTTGAGTTATGACTAATGCGCCGCGTCCATCCCGCCGATCCAATGTCGCGCCCTTTTTGGCGATGGATGTTCTGCGCCAATCGACCGAACTTGAACGCGCCGGCCGGAGCATTGTTCACATGGAGCTGGGCGAACCGGGCGCTCCAGTCCCTCAGGCCGTGCGCGCCGCCGCCGAGGCGGCTTTGCGCGGCGGACGCATCGGTTACGGCGAGGCGCTGGGCGATCATGTCTTGAGACAACGGATTGCCGCCCATTACGGGAACAAATACGGCGCCTCGGTTACGCCGGATCGTGTGATCGTTACGACAGGCTCTTCCGGCGGTTTTGTGCTGGCCTTGACTGCCGCTTTCGATCCTGGCGCACGGATCGCCATCACCGCGCCCGGCTACCCCGCCTACGCGAATATTCTCCGAACACTTGGACTGGAGGCCGTTGCTCTGCAGGTGGGGCCGGAAACGCGCTTCGCCCCGACGGTTGCGGCGCTTGCTGCGGCGCATCGTGAAAAACCGTTTCAAGGCGCCTTGTTCATGAGTCCGGCAAATCCAACAGGCGTTTTAATCTCCGAAGCGGAACTGGAGCGGATTTGCCAGTTCTGCGAGGACGCCGGAGTCGTCCTTATTTCAGACGAAATCTATCATGGCCTCGACTACGAAACGCCCGCACAGACGGCCCTGCGTTTCACATCGAGCGCCATCATCGTTAATTCCTTTTCGAAATATTACGCCATGACCGGTTGGCGTCTGGGCTGGCTGATCGCCCCCACTACCCTGATCCGGCCATTGGAGCGTCTGCAACAATCGCTCGCCATATGCGCCCCGACCATCTCTCAAATGGCCGCTCTGGCTGCTTTCGACGCCGGCAAGGAGCTTGAGAGCAACCGGGCGTTATATGCACGCAACCGTGAAATGTTGATGCGACGCCTGCCACAGATCGGTCTTGACGACTTCGCGCCGCCAGACGGGGCTTTCTATATTTACGCGGATGTGTCGAGATTTAGCGACGACTCTCTGGATTTCTGCCGGCGCATGCTTCTCGAAGCTGGCGTCGCCGCAACCCCGGGAGTCGATTTCGATCCCGAGGGCGGCGGACCTAAAGTGAGATTTTCCTACGCGGGCGCACCGGCAGACGTTGCGGAAGGGGTCGAGCGTTTGAGGGTATGGCTGCAGAAAAACGGCTAGCTATTTCCGCCTATCCGCCAAACGGCGTTCGCACACGCTGCCACCAGCCCCCTTTTTTTGGACGATCCGGATCGGCCTCGGTGATGATCACCTCTGTCGGCTCACGGGGGGCCAGAGGCGCCGGGGGTTCGACAACAATCTCGGCGGCCGGAGGAGCGGCGGGGACGTCAACTGGCTCAGGGGGGAGAACTGGCGCACTGGCGGGCGGAGGTTCTGGCGCGAAAGCAGGCAGATGAGCCTCCTGCGGCGATGTGAAATCGGCCGCATCCTCGATCCCGGGATCACGCGGAAAATCCGCCGCCGGATTGAGAAACTCCTCGGGCATTGGGGGCGAACGCCGCCAACGTCCGAGTCCGCGCTCGCGACGCCCGCCACGCTCCGGGCGTGGCTCGCGGGGCGCCGGGGAGCTTTCGATGGCGATCATCGCCGCCAGTCCTTCATCGGATGGCTGATCGGCATTGAGCGGCATTTGCTCGACGCCAGAGGCGCTTCCGCCGCCTCGTCCGCGCCGCCGCCGACGACGACGGCCGCGCGAAGCCTCGTCCTCGCTCTCATCGGCTCCAAAACGCGACCGCTGTCCATTTTCATCACGGCGCGGGCGACCAGTTGCAAGGGAAGCGTAATCTTCAATCGCCTCCTGTGCGTCCTCTTCGAGAGTCTCCGTTTCGGTGAATTCCTCCTCGTCGAGCGGCGCAACGGCGATTGAGTCAACGCGAAGCGGCGCGGGCGTCACCGGCAACCGGGGACCGGACGCAAGTTCGCCGCGCTCCAGCGCGTGATAGATGGCTCCCGTCAGCGTATCGTCGGCCGCAACCGTGATATGCACGCCGAAGCGGCGCTCAAGCTCATGCAAATGCGCGCGTTTCTGGTTGAGGATATAAAGGGCGACAACTGCGCGCGTCCGCAAGGTCACATTATGCGACGCGCTCTTGACCAGCGTTTCCTCAAGCACACGCAGAACATGCAGGGCGATCGACGCAGTCGAGCGCACATGACCGGCGCCGGCGCAATGCGGACACGGAACCGTCGATCCTTCAATCACGCCGGCGCGAATGCGCTGTCGCGACATCTCCAGCAGACCAAAATGTGAAATACGACCAACCTGGATACGGGCGCGGTCGTTCTTGAGCGCCTCCTTGATGCGCCGTTCGACAGCGCGATTGTTGCGCCCTTCCTCCATGTCGATGAAGTCGACGACGATTAGACCTGCAAGATCGCGCAGACGCAATTGACGCGCAACTTCGTCCGCCGCCTCCAGATTGGTGCGCAGCGCCGTATCCTCGATATTATGCTCACGCGTCGAGCGACCCGAGTTAACGTCGATGGCGACTAACGCCTCGGTCTGGTTGATGACCAGATAACCGCCGGATTTCAGCGTCACCTGATTGGAGAACATGGAATCGAGTTGCGCCTCGACGCCGCTTTCCGCAAAGATTGGCCAAGCGTCGCGGTGTTGCTTCACGTTTTTCACATGGCTCGGCATGAGCATGCGCATGAAGTCTTTCGCTTCACGATACGCGTCGTCGCCGGAAACAACGATTTCCTCGACCTCACGGCCGTATAAATCGCGTATGGCGCGCTTGATCAGCGATCCTTCCTCATAGACCAGCATCGGCGCGCTGGAGCGCAGCGTGAGTTCGCGAACACTTTCCCACAAGCGGAGCAGATATTCGAAATCGCGCTTGACTTCAGCCTTGGTCCGGCTTGCGCCGGCGGTGCGAAGGATTACTCCCATGCCCTCTGGCACATCGAGGTCGTGAACGATTTCCTTTAATCGCTTGCGATCGGCGCCATCGGTAATCTTGCGGGAAATGCCGCCGCCACGCGCCGTATTGGGCATCAACACGGAATAGCGACCGGCAAGCGAGAGGTAGGTGGTAAGCGCGGCGCCCTTGTTACCGCGCTCTTCCTTGACTACCTGCACCAGCAGCACCTGACGGCGCTTGATCACTTCCTGAATTTTGTATTGACGCCGCGCGCGCGGGACACGATAGGGCGTCTCGTCCATGGCGTCGCCGCCAATGTGCTCAACGTGGTCTTCTTCATCGTGATCCTCGTCCTCATGCTCGTCTTGGACGGGATTACGGGCGTGCGTTTCGGGGGCCGCGGCCTCTCTCTCAGATTCGGGCTGATCATTCTCGACGCCGAATCCGGCCTCGGCCGCTTCACGGGCCGCATCGCGCTCATCCTGCACGCGCGCCTTTGTCTCGTGATCCGGCTCGGAGGACCACGGCGCGTATTCGACAGCTAAACCAGCCTCTACCAATCCAAAGCCAGATGGATCAATCGACAATGTATGGGTCGGCTCCGCAGCCTCCTGACCGGTCTCGGCGAAGACGGCGGCGGCGGCATCCGATACTTCCGTCTCGACATCGATATCCGTCATTCCGGACGCGACGTCGCCACGCGTAACCGGCAATCCGGAGGATTCGAAAAAACCTTCATGATCAACAACTTCTTCGGATATCGTTTCGTCGGGAGCGGCGCGTTTATCCGCTCCCTCAAATTGACGGCGACGGGAGCGACGACCTCGGCTGTGATGCCGCGGTTCTTCCTCATCCTCCTGGCTGTGCGCGCGGCTCTCCTCCTCAAGAAGCGCCTGACGGTCAGCGACCGGGATTTGATAATAGTCCGGGTGGATTTCCGCGAAGGCCAGGAAGCCGTGACGGTTGCCGCCATAATCGACGAAAGCTGCCTGCAGAGAGGGTTCGACCCGGGTTACCTTGGCGAGATAGATATTGCCCCGAAGCGGTTTCTTGTCAGCAGCTTCGAAGTCGAATTCCTGAACCCGGTTTCCGCGCACCACCACTACCCGGGTTTCTTCCGGATGGGATGCGTCGATCAGCATCTTGTTTGCCATGTAAAACTCGTTTCAGCGCTGCGCTGGCCGATGGCGGCGCGACCGGCCATCCCGAACGGGACGCGGAGGTTGCAAGCCCTGGAACCCCGGCAGAGGGAGCGCTTTTTGTCAGAGGAGAGTAAGTGGGCGAAACGCCCGGAGCACGCGAGCCGACCAGAGAATCGGCGAACAAATTTCGTTGGGCCGCCCAGAGGGAGCGGCTGCTGGGCCGCAGTCGGGGAACAGCGGAAACACAGGTAGGCGTCACCCGGTGGCTAAACCGGACAGAAAGTCGATCTAACAGCCTGACCAAAACGCAAATTGTCGCCTGGAAAGACCGGACGACACACGCGAATATTGTCTGGCTTTGCATGGCGATAACCATGATATCGACTGAAAACCTCCTGCGACGCACTGAGCCGGCGCGAATATTTTTCGCAAACTGAAAGCAATTTCAAAGCTTTACATGCCTGCGCCGCGAACCATTTCTTCACTTGATAATTATCAAGAACATGGACCGGAACGCGGAAATATTGCGCACACTGATTTCAACGCGCGATAGATATGTAACCCTCCGGAGTTCAACGCGCAAGCAGCGAGCCGAACCGCCGAAGATTTACGCAAGCTTGAAAAGGCGCGGCTTGTTTTCGCAAAAAGGCTCTCGCCGACAGCACTATCCGCTCAGGCGCGATGATAGGGATGGCCTGACAGGATCGTCATCGACCGATAAATCTGTTCCGCTACCAAGATCCGGACAAGTTGATGCGGCAGGGTCATCGAGCCGAATGAACAGATCGCCGCCGCCCGCTGACGAACAGTTGCGTCAAGCCCCTCCGAACCGCCGACCGCAAACCAGATTGATTTGCGCCCGACATCGCGCTCATGACCAAGCAAACTGGCGAAGCCAAAGCTGTCGATCGTCTGGCCCCTCTCGTCAAAGGCGATCAGCGCCGATTCAGCGGGAACCTCGGCAAGTAGCTCCCGAGCCTCGCGCGCTAACCGTTCAGCTGGGCTTTTTGCCTTGCTTTCATCGATTTCGCGCAGATCAAGGCCCTCGAAGCCGAGTCGCCGAAGCGTCGCGATCCGGGAAGCATAGCGCATGTAAATTTCGCGTTCGGGGCCGGACTTCAGACGGCCCACGCACACAAGTCCGAGCCTCATGGCGCCGCCGAACGGTTAGACCAGCTTCATCTCCAGCGGCCGATCCCCACCCCACATTTTTTCGAGGTTATAAAACGCCCGCACCTCGGGACGGAATATATGAACTATGACATCGCTTGCGTCGATGAGCACCCAATCGCATTGGGGCAACCCCTCGACGCGCGGCGAGGATAACCCTGCCGATTTGCATGCCCTGATTACCTTATCGGCGATGGCGCCGACATGGGTCGTCGACCGTCCGGTCGCAATCATCATCTGATCTGCAAGGGCCGTCTTGCCGCGCAGGTCGATGGTAATGATGTCCTCGGCCTTCGAGTCATCCAGGCTGGCGAGGATGGTGCGCACGATCACGTTGCTGGTCGATACACTGGAGCCGATGGCCGGCTGCGGGAGCGGTAAAGTCTCCGGAAGAGCGCCTGTAGTCAGCGTTGCATCCCTCATGCTGGGCGGTCGAGATACTCACAGAGCCATAACCGCTGAGGGAGGATGAGGGGAAATGTGGCCAAATGCAACAAAATTGAAAAATAGGGCAATTTCTTCGGATGAAAAAAACCCGGCGGATACGGCCGGGTTTTGGAGGCGGCTCGGGCTCATCGGGAGGCGGGAGGAACCTCGAAGTCCGAACAAAAGGCATCATAACTTATCCGGGGGAATTCTCCGATGATTATTTTGAAGATCTTCAGAAACGATCCTAGCCAATTTGATAGAGACAGATCGAGAAACAAGAAACTCTACAAATTTCTTTTTTAACATTAAGATCAACAGGTTCAACTCCTGCCAAACAGGAGGCGCCGACTCTGCCGACCGTAATGCTCCTATGCGAGATTTTCGAGACTATCAGACCCAAGTCCGGCGCGACGGGACTAGGGAATCAAAACGATGGCTCCTGTCGTGCGTCGTGATTCGAGCGCCTCATGCACGGACCGGGCTTGCGCAAGCGGGAACGCATGTGGCTCCTCTATAACGACATGACCACGCTTGATAGCCCGGAAAAGGTCCTCGGCCATCGCCTCATAGTCTTTACGTCTGGCGATATAGTCAAAGAGCGAAGGGCGCGTGGCGTAGAGAGACCCTCTCAGCGTCAATAGTCCGATATCGAAGGACTCGATGGATCCCGAGGCGGAACCAAAACTCACGAACATGCCCATGGGTCGGAGACAATCGAGCGATGCAGGAAAGGTCGCCCGACCAACGCCATCGTAAACCACGTCGCAAAGCTTGCCATGCGTGAGGTCGCGGACGCGCTCAACAAAATTCTCCTCGGTGTAAAGGATTACGTCCCTCGCGCCGGCTTTTCTGGCAATCTCAATTTTTTCAGGCGATCCTACCGTGGCGATCACTTTCGCGCCAAGCGCGCTTGCCCATTGGCAAAGCAACTGGCCTGTGCCCCCGGCGCCGGCATGGATCAGAACCCGATGGCCCTCGTTAACCCGGAAGGTGCGGCGCAAAAGATATTGCGCTGTGAGGCCCTTGAGCATCGCCACAGCGCCCTGCGTGAAAGTCAGGGATTTTGGCAACCGGAGTAGGGCGCCGGCGGCTATATTGCGCGCGGCGGCGTAACCGCCCAGCGGCCCTACATAGGCCACGCGGTCGCCTTTGGCGAAATTCTTTACCCCCGCCCCGACGGCGATGACCTCTCCAGAGCCCTCATGGCCAGGAATGAATGGATAGTCGGCCGGGTAGGCGCCGGTACGGCGATAGATGTCGATGAAATTCACGCCGATGGCGCGATGGCGGATCTGAACCTCGCCTTCCCCCGGGGCAGGCAGTTCAACATCTTCATAGCGCAAAACCTCGGCGCTGCCCGGCTCATGAACACACATCGCCTTGACCATCACGCCCTCCGCACCGCCTGCGTTCGCCGAACGCATCCATAGGCAATAATCACCAAAACATAAAGTCACGCCCTGCGACATTGCGCGCTTCTAGAATGGCCCCGGGGAGGGTATAAAACAAACCAAGGAGAAAACTGCCCCATGTATTTGGACGCATCAGTCACGCCTGTTGAAGGAAAATCAACGGATATTCTCGTCGCCGGAGTTGGATCGACCGGTCTTGCCGCAGCCCTCGCCTTCGCTAAGACCGGCATGCGCGTCGCGCTGGTCGGGCGCATTCCTCCGCCCCTGCCCGGCCGGACAGTGGCGCTGTTCGAAGCCTCTTTGCGTTTCCTCGATCAACTCGGCGCGCTCGATCGCATCAAGGCGCGTGGTTGCCGGATCGAGGCGATCCGTATGATCGACGACACCGATCAGCTTCTACCAGTTCCGGAACTGACTCTGCGCGCCGACGAAGTCGGGCTCCCGGCGCTGGGCGTGAACATCTCCAACGACGAACTTGTGGGGGTGCTGCTCGACCTGGCGCGATCAAGCGAGTCGATCGATTTTATCGACGCCGAGATCGTGGACTATGACTTCAGCGAAGGGGCGATCGCCATTCTTGGCGATGGTCGGCGCCTTGCGGCGAGATTCATCGTCGCGGCCGACGGTCGTAACAGCCGCGCCCGCGCGGTCGCCGGCATCGACGTCAAGGAATGGACCTATCCGCAAATCGCGCTGACGATGATGCTGCGGCACGAATTTCCGCATAATTGTCTGTCGACCGAATACCACACGCGTTCGGGTCCGTTCACGCTTGTGCCCTTGCCGGGCTCCGACACGGCGGCGAACCGTTCCAGTCTGGTCTGGCTGATGAGTGTGGACGACGCCCGCCGGCGGCTCGCCAAACCTCGCGAGGATCTGGAGTTCGAGATCGAGGACTACGCCAAATCCGAATTCGGGGTGATGAAGATCGAGAGCGACATCGGTCAATTCCGCATGGGCGGCATGCAGGTGTCGCAACATGGAAAGGGGCGGCTGGCGCTGGTGGGGGAAACTTGCCATGTCTTTCCGCCCATCGGCGCTCAGGGTTTGAACCTCAGTCTGCGCGACGTCGCTGATCTGGAAGATTGTCTCGCCAGCGTGGATCTGGCGAACGAAAAGGAACTCTCGCGCGCCCTCACCCGATATGATCGCCACCGACGCGCCGATATCGGCTTCAGAACGCATGGGGTCGATATTCTCAATCGTTCGCTGATCATTCCCTATCTGCCTGTCGATTTGTTCCGTGGGGCCAGTTTCATCGCCGTTGCAGCGCTCGGACCGTTAAGACGCGCGATCATTCGTGAGGGCATTCTGCCTCACATCGCCCTGCCGCGCCTGATGCGCCAGCCGGTCGCAACAATGAACTCGACGCTCCCCGGCGCCATTGGAACCCATCAGCCTATGGCTTAAAAACTAGCGACCGGAGCCATGGCCGCCCGCTGGCTCCGGTCTTGCTCTTTATGACGCCAGACGCATTTTCATGGCGTTCATGATTGTGGGGTCAATCACAAGTCCTGTCTGGCAGGCAAGGTTTGCGATCCGCGCATCCAGCGCATCGCCATACTCGTAGACCAGAGCGTAAGTCTTAACACCGCCGATTAATCTTGGTTCGCTCAGCAAATCGCCAGCCAAACCGCAACGCGACATCAAGCGATACATCGCCTGATCACACACAGTTACAAGATGCGTTAACGCCGCCGCCCGACCGATTTCATTGAGCGCCATCAGCAACTCAGCGGTGGTGCGGCTGACGACTTTCGCGTCCGTGCGCAAATCGCCGGTGATCCGAACCGTAAATCTGCTGGACTCCCAGATCAACGGACTGACGAAACGTTCGCCGTCGGGCAACAGCTCGGAGAAAGTGTCGTTCAACATGTTGAAACCTGTGGTCGGCAAAAGCCGCAATCCACCGATCACGCGCTCGTCTTCATCAAGCGCAACGACATAGAGGGGATTAAGCGCATCATAGCCGTCGATCTCCCATCGGTTGATTACCGTTACCTGCCATCTCAACCGGTCGTGAAATACATTTCGGCGTAGTTTGTGCATTTCATCGATCAGTCGCGGATAGCGATCGCGCCATTCGCCGGGGATTATTTTTATCATTTTGGCCTCTCCTGCATTGTCGTGTACAATGGCGGGAGAGATTTATTACGTCTTAAGTTTTCGTTAACCTCCGGAAATTCAGAGGATGGCGCAGGCCTTAATCGGGGACAACCTGAAGCAGATGGGTTGGTTCATAAGAGAGATTGATCAAACCCAGCGCCAAAGCTTTTGCGACGGTGTGCGTCGTGTTCGTCGTATTCAGACGCGATCGTGACGCTTCAAGATGAAAACGAACGGTGTGCGGACTGATCGAGAGGATACGGGCGATATCCTCGTCGGTTTTGCCCAGGGCTTTCCAGCGCAGGCAACTCGCCTCGCGCGGCGGCAAACGAATTTTCTTTTCGTCAAGTTCAACGCCGCAGGAACGCAACGCCGCCGCGTGAAAATTCCAGGCCAGCACCATTAAATCCCGCAACAGGGCCTCCTTGATTTTTAGCCACTCGGGATGGGAGCCGTTCCATGTCACGGTGAAGAGGGCGAATTCGCCATAACGCCCGCGCATAGGCAAGGACAGACCCTGCGAACCGACATCCAGCTCCAGCGCCTCTCCGAAAAATTTTCGCACGATTGGGTCGCCGCGATCGATCTCTGACCAGTCAACCGGTAAAAAGCCGCCAAACCCGGACCGTACGATCGGATCGATATCTATAAAACTGCTCTGGGCATAATGCTTTTGCCATTCTGCAGAGTAAGAAGTGGCCAGTAGCGGACGCTCAGCGCGCGGCGTTGGCAAGTTGAACCCAATATAAGCAGAATTATGCAATCCCCACTCATCGAGAAGCCGCTGAATGGTCAGGGACGCAGTTTCGATGCGGTTCGCACGTGAAAGTTGATCGATCAGATCGAAAAAATCGTCCTTGTGCATCTCTGACTCCGACTTGCGGCTTGTTGCGATCAGTTAGAAGAAACTATGTTGACAATTCGTTTACAATGGCAAAAATTCAGCAGTCTGTCTGCCATGCCCTGAATATATAATAATTACAATTATTTATAAAGAAATTTGGGCATGGGCTGCTGGCGCGCGAGTTCGATGCTCCGTGCCCTCGCCTACGAGATCCGGAGAGACCGCGCGCGGTCCATTTCGTCTGTCGCAACAACTGCAACGGGCATGCTCGCCAGACGCTCGCCCCGCCTTGACCGGCGAACGGGACTTGACCGATCGGCGTCCATCGAGGCGGATTATGAATATGCGACGATCGAGGGGAAAAACGAGGCGGGACGATCGAGATGGGAGGATTGAGATAGGATTATCCGTTCCGGTCGCCCCGTAATGGCGTCCAGGTTTACTCCCAATCGGGGCCAACCATCCCGGAGTGGTTGCCAAGACCCCATGGCTTTGGCATATGGCGGAGGACGGTTTGCGAACCGTGCGTGGAGACGTGGCCGAGAGGCTGAAGGCGACGGTTTGCTAAATCGTTATAGGGGAAACCCTATCGTGGGTTCGAATCCCACCGTCTCCGCCAAGTTATTGTTTCTAAATAGAAATACGCCTCTCAAAGCGCCAGAAAACCCTGTTATTTCCGAAGGGTTTGCGACAGACATCCCAACCTCAGAGACTGCGATAGCGCCGATTTTCGGTCTCTAAACGGCTTTCGTCTCAGGAGGCCCCAACCTCGCGCTTTCAGGTTGGGATTAATAACTTCAATAAGTTACGCTACTTTTTGATCCCAACCTTTCGTAATTTTTGCGCCCGACCATATTGGTTGAAAACCCGCAGTAGGGTCATGCAAAGATGAACTTTCGCTCAGTGAAATGTTGGCGCTTCGAACGGTCCATTCTTTATCGCCTCCCGTCGGGCGCGAGTGCAATCCAGAACCACGGTATGAATTTCTTTCTCCATGATTGGCGTGAGCCTTTGGAGATTACTTAAGGTTCTCTCGACCTCTCCCTTATCTGGCCGATCCGGACCGTCTTTGGTTTTTTGAACCAAGTCGAATGCGCCAGCGAAGAAACTTCGAAGCTCCGCCAGCACGTCCATAGAACGGGCCGCCTTTTCAGGAAGATCGACTTCGTCTTAACCGTTGAGAAGTCCTTCAAGAAATCCATCAAGCTCCTGCATCCGGGTAACGGCGTAAACTGCGAGTCCCTCAGGCGTCGGCTCGACCGTCATTTTCACAAGACGAAATGGTTCAGTGCGCTTCTGGTGGCGTATTAGCGGATTCCATGGGCCATTCACGAGAGCTTCGAGCAGTTCGTTGAGATCATCTATCGAGTCGCTGGGCGGCAGCTCACCTCCCCAGAGACTTTGAATGACGCCCATGGGCGACACTTTAATGTCTGGCGTCGACAGACTACCGAGAAAACGTGTGCGTATTTCATGATAAGTCAGTGGGCACGCATATCGATCCAGCATCTTCCTGACGAGTTTCTCGTTCACTGCTGGATTTTCATGCCGCGCGGAATACGTTACTCTCCCTCTAAACAGACACAAACAATAATGACACAAAAAACGTGGTTTGGAGCATTAAAAATATTCACTATTGCTGTTCTTTTCAAAATGCTAGAATTCATTTGCTAAAATCTAGCATCCGCCGATTACTGTTCCAAGGACGTTTACAATGACAAGGGAAGGCGTAGTATCAGCAGAAGTTGCAATGTTTTTGACAAACTTCGCTGAGCTCGAAAATTTATGTAACAACGCGCCCAAAGATATCATCAATATCTCATCAACCAATCAATCCATACTGGAGTTATGTGAAAAATTGTATTCAATCGTCGTTGCTATGCGCGAGGCTGAATTATCTGCTCCCTATGCTTTCTCATTTCCCTCAAACCCTGAATTTAAGAAGAAGTGGAGAATTTATGAAGAGGATTATGAAGAGGAGATTTTCTGGACTCTTCTACGATCACAGAAGGAATATATAAATGTTCCAACAAACTGCATGAATCCAAATTTACGATGGCTGCATGCTGAAGTAGTTTCTCAAAATTACTCGCTACCTATTCATGAACTATTTTTTGTGGCGGCGTCTTCCCCCGATACAATTAAAGAAATATCACAAAGTCACGGTATTTTAAAAAATGAAACAACAGTTAGCGCAGCCGAGGCTTGGGATGCTCTTACCGAGCAATGCGGATTAGACCCTATCCTTACACTGCGTAGGCGCCAGTTGTTACCATTCGTTATCGCTCCAAGACGACGTGATGGAGATAACGTAAAAACAAGAAAACTTCTCAAAAATCTTGAAGACGCTCAACGGGCATTTGTTTTTGGCGCAACCCTGGCAGCGATAGTAATGATGCGATCACATATGGAAGCAGTCTTAAGAGATCATTATTGCACGAAAGGCGCCGATCTAGAGCAACTTATAGATAATACAACAAACCTCCCAGCTGGCATTACAACAGACAAACTTCATGAAATTCGATTGATCGCTAATAAGCTGGCACACAATGGTTCTGAAAAGCCAATTTATAAACAAAAGCCAGTTGATATTTGGGTTCAGAGGATTAGCGACTCATTGTATAGCTCATCCAGTTCTCCTGGAAAAAACAATATGCAATGGCTCGAGATGGAGATTGTTCATTTACTTCGTGTATTACGGAGATTGATAGAGGAAGCTCCAAATCAGCCGTCATGAGTGAGATTAACGAACTTGCTATACCCATTCATATGAATGGAGAAGTCGTAATATTGACAGATGCAATCTCATGCGAACCGAAAATCGCTAACATTTATTTTCTCCACGGCAAGTGCGCTATCTCGCAGAGATCGTTGACTGATATCGGCAACGGTTTGCGATAGATAACAAGTTGGTCAATCAACTCTGGAAACAGAGGTCTGCCGCCGCCAGTCAACGGCATGAAGCGTCTGGGTGTTGGGCTGCCGATTGAAAACAGCGGGCGAATTTCGTCGTCAATTCGGAAAACGGGCCATTTATTGCCGACTTGCGCGGCATGAGCCGATCTGCAGCCCTGCTCGCATAGACCGCGGCAGCGATTCGATTTAAGAATACTTGAAATGAGAGCAGTGTGTGTCGTGGGTTGGCTTCATACGGAGAATGTCGGCTTACATCATTAGACCAGGGTGAGAGCAATGAGACAAACAGTAATCTTCTTAAATCTAATCTTCTGCTTAATGGCGCCTGCGCAGGCCCAGCCCTTTTTCCCGCCGAAAGAAGTCAGGCTGACCTGCTCCCCCTTGCCATATGTTTTCGATTGTTCGATTTCACTGATGCCCAATCCCCAATTCACATCCAGATGTTTCTATGTGTCCGGGGAACAATCGACCTTGATGAGAGCGGATCATAGGATGGGATTTACTAATCAGATTGTAGGTCTGAAAATCAACGCCGGAACAGCTGTCACCGGAGTTGTGACCGAGAGTCAAACGGGTAAGCAGGCGTCATGCGTGGAAGACGAGGAATAAAACTCAATTCATCCTGCTTTATTTTTTGCGACGCGGTGAAGGCGTCGTCTGCCCAGATCGACACGCAAAACAAGTGGTCAAAATCTCGCTGCCGACGCCGACTCGAATTCCCGAAGCAAGTCTTGTCTAGTAGCGCCCGTCGGTTTCGACGGGCCTCAGCGCCTCATACCGAGGTGTCTTTCTGTTGTCCTTTTTCAATATGAAATCCTCGAGTGATACTCTCTAAGATGTCTTCGAACAGGGTTTTCAGATCCGTGAACTTAGCCATCTGAAAGACGGCGTGCCGGGCATGACTGACGACCTTTGTGACGATTTTGATCAGCTTTTCCTTGATTGTCGTCAGCGACCATTACTTGAGACCAAAATCACAGGCATTTGTTTCCGCCACGGCAAGAGCGCTATCTCGCAGAGTTCGTTGACTGATATGGTAATCCCCCCGGAAATTAACGGGGTATAAAAGTAGAATTTTCTCGGCAATGTAGACGGGGAGATTTGAGATGAAGATTGGTCGTTTCAACGAACACCAGATACTTGGGATTTTAAAGCAGGCTGAAAGCGGCGTTCCGGTTTCAGAACTTTGCCGGGAACACGGCATGAGCAGCGCCTCGTTTTACAAATGGCGGGCGAAGTATGGAGGCCTCGACGCCTCGATGATTTCCCAAATGAAGGCGATGGACGATGAGAACCGCCGATTGAAGAAGATGTTTGCGGAGCTCAGCATGCAAA